>DLJZ01000002.1 GCA_002478865.1 Hungatella sp. UBA7603 | reverse complement strand
GCAACTCGTATATCTTATCATGTTGCTTCCAGCTTGTCAACTGTTTTTTTATTTTCTTTTTTCGCTGTTTTTCGACAGCTCGTATATATTAGCACATCTTCACGATTGTGTCAATAACTTTTTTACTGTCAAAACGAAGAAAGTTTTCATTTGGAATTAAGCGGAGAAAGAGGGATTTGAACCCTCGCGCCGGTTACCCGACCTACACCCTTAGCAGGGGCGCCTCTTCGGCCTCTTGAGTATTTCTCCGTAGTTCATAGCTTCCATATGATGCGCCCTACAACGATTAGGTTTTCCAGACGCATTGACAATTATACATAATATAATTCGACTTGTCAACCTATATTTTGATTTATTTCTTCCTGAATTCTATCATGTACTATTTCTGCAATCTGTGTCGTTCTCAGCGCTTGATAATCCTCTGAATAAAGGGGCTTTAAGAAGCATATCTTTACGCTCAGCCTTTTGGAAGACTTCTCATCAAAAGGTTTGAAACAGTCTATTAGTGCAACCGGGACAATGGGACACTTTGCATTAACTGCACTTTTAAAGGTCCCCCCCTTAAAGGATAGCAGCTTATTTCCTTCCCTGCTTCTTGTTCCTTCTGGGAAGATTACATAATTGAAGCCCTTTTTTACATTCTCTGTCATCTGCATAATAATATTCATAGAAGCTTTCATATCTTTTCTGTCTATGAAAAATCCATTGAGTGCATTGACGACTTGTTTCACTAATATAAGATTAGAAGCTTCTTTTTTAACGATTACGCTAAGTGGCTTAGGGCTTGCCTCTATAAGTGCAAGCATATCATAGAGTCCCTGGTGGTTTGGAAAGAGTATGAATCCATTTTCTGATGGTAGATTTTCAACTCCATGAACCTCTACTTCTACCTTACCAGACTTATTAACCTTCTTAACTACATTGCGTATATAGTCGTAACGTTCTGTAATGGTATGTTGATCTCCTGGAAGGCTTAATTTCCAGATCCGGTGAAACCAGACAGGTACACGCAATAAGTTCTTGATTACCATATAGACAATTCGGTTCATGTTGATTCCTCTCCATAGGCTTTTATGGCAGTTTCGTATAGATTGTTTCCTTTGCTGTCTATTACAACAATGACTGGAAAGTCTTTTACCGTTAGGCGCCTTATGGCCTCGGTTCCAAGATCTTCGTAGGCGATAACTTCAGATGAGAGTATGCATTTTGATAAAAGGGCACCTGCTCCGCCTACTGCGGCAAAATATACAGATTCATTTCTTATGATGGCTTCCATTACTTCTTTACTTCGTTTGCCTTTTCCTATCATACACCCCATTCCAAGGTCAAGTAACGTGGGAGTGTATTTGTCCATTCGGCTGGAAGTGGTTGGTCCTGCGGAACCGATAGGGCGTCCTTCTCTTGCAGGAGATGGTCCCATATAGTAAATTGTGTTTCTTTCTATATCAAAGGGAAGAGGTTCTTTCCGGTCCAATGTTTCTATCATTCTTTTATGTGCTGCATCTCTGGCGGTGTAAATGGTTCCTGTCAGATATACGTAATCTCCTGATTGCAGTTTTCTTGCATCCTCTTTCTTTATTGGCGCATTAATATGAAAATCCATGAATTCCTCCCATTCAATTCTGTATTATATCACGCGGTGTGCGTGTCTGTTTACATGACAACATATATTAACAGCAACAGGCAGACCAGCAATATGGGTTGGATACGTTTCTATATTTACAGAAAGAGCAGTAACACTTCCTCCAAGACCACCGGGACCGATTCCCGTACGATTGATTTTTAAAAGCATCTCTTCTTCTAGTTCTCTGACATATGCAATCTCTGGTTTCTCGCTTAGATCTCTTGTGAGAGCATGTTTTGCCATTTGAGCACATTTTTCAAAGCTGCCCCCGATTCCAACTCCAACAACCATTGGAGGACATGCATTGGGACCGGCTTCTTTTACGGTTGTTAAAATGGCTTCTTTTACTCCATCCAAACCATCTGATGGCTTTAGCATAAGAATTCGACTCATATTCTCACTTCCAAATCCTTTTGGAGCGACTGTGATGTCAATCTTATCTCCACTGACGATCTCATAATGGATGACTGCGGGAGTATTATCATTGGTATTGATTCGCTCAATGGGCTCTACTATTGATTTTCTTAAAAAACCCTCTACATATCCCTGGGATACTCCCCGGTTAATTGCATCAGTCAGATTTTCTCCTTCTATATGTACATCTTGTCCAACTTTTATAAATACCACGGCCATTCCTGTGTCCTGGCAGATGGGAATCATCTCTTCCCCAGCGATCTTTAAATTTTCTTGAAGCTGACAGAGTACCTGACGTCCTAGCTGGGATTTCTCAGTGTTGACTGCATTTAGAAAAACGTCCTCCATGTCTTTTGACAACACATGGTTGGCTTCTATACACATTTCTTTGATGCTTTTTGTTATTTCCTCACTTTTAACTGTCCTTAACATGGCTTCCTCCAAAGATAGGGCTACATCGTATTTTTTTATCATATATGATTCAATCAATGAAATCAAGTCAAAAAATAATGGCAGGGTATGATATTATTCATCATCCCCTGCCATGGTCTCTAAATTTTGACGATTGCTTATTAATTTTCCTTGCACATCTTTTATGGTAATTTGTTCCATCTTGTTTCTGCAAAGCTCATTTAATTCTCCATATACCTCATCCATAACCGCTGACATGCCAGACGCCACCATACAGGGAAGGTTTTCATCTCCTGATTTCCATGATGAAGATACAAAGCTTACCTCCAGTGCATCACAGATCTGCTTTAAATTAATGCTGGATGGTTCCTGAATCAATTGATATCCGCCCTCCAGACCTTCTTTGGTTTCAATGATCCCTGCTTTTTTAAGCTTTGACATCACTTTTCGGATCCTCGCTGGATTGGTGCATACATTAGTGGCCAGCTCTTCACTGGAAGTTGTGATTTGTCTCTGATTTAAATATACTACGCTGTGGACAGCTACTGCAAATTCACTTGTCATACGAATCCCCCCATTTTCATGAACATCATATGATTCTTCTTATCTGTAATCATATTGGTTTCAGTTTGTATCTTATCAAATTTTTTGGTCTCTTGTCAAGGGACCAGCAAAAAAAGAGATCCAGCTCCTGAAAAAAGAAGCTGGACCTCATAATTGACCTACCGTAACTTCCGGCTAATCTAATATTATATTAATCTGATTTTTCCTTTATCTGAACTATAATATCCTTTATGACCTTATCCTTCATCTCTAGAATGGTGTATTTATTCTTCTCGTCCTCTAATTCTAGAGGCATCTGAGAATCCTTTGGAATAAAGCCTAGCAGTTCGATTAAGTATCCGGACAAGGTATCACAAGAGCTTTCAATCTCATCATGAAGAACCTCATCAATATCATAGAGTGAGATACTTCCTGAAGCTTTGTATACAAATGGCTCTACTTCAATCAATTCAGGCTCTTCATCTTCGTATTCATCATGGATATCACCCATAATTTCTTCAATCAGATCCTGCATGGTGATGAGTCCTGATACTCCTCCGTACTCATCAATCAGTATTGCCATATTCTTCTTGTGCTTTTGCATGTCCAAAAACAGATCATCTGTTTTTTTATTTTCCGGGATGAAGTAGGGCTTTTGCAAAATCGGTTTAATATCAATATCTGCAAGCTCATTCTTATGCATCTCGATGGTAACGTCCTTCATGGACAAAATACCGACTATATTATCAATCTCTCCGTCATAAATCGGGATTCTGGAATGTCGACTATCTAAAATCTCTTTCAACACCAGTTCGAGAGGCTGTTTGATATCCACGGCCACCATGTCCTGTCTTGGGATCATGATTTCTCTGGCCCTTTTATCATCAAAAAGGAATATCGATGTAATCATATCCTCTTCAATCTTGTTAAATACCCCGTTTTCACGTCCAGTCTGGAGCATGGAACGGATTTCCTCTTCTGATACTTCTTCTTCTAGATTGTCTGTCTTCATGCCAAGCAGCTTTAAGACTCCGTTGGTTGAAAGGGAAAGAAGCTTTATAAACGGTCCTAGGATTCTGGAAATGATATAAATAGGGCGGATAGCAAATAAGCTAAACAATTCTGCCTTCTGCAGCGCCACTCTCTTTGGTACCAATTCTCCAAATACCAGGTTAAAATAAGACAGGATAATCGTTACCCCAACCATTGCTACACTACGGCTGTAGGGAACTCCTAATGATTCAAGCTTTAAACCAAGAATCTGGGATATACCGGTTGCCGCCGATGCACTGGAGAAAAATCCTGCAAATGTAATGGCTACCTGGATGGTTGATAAAAACCCCGTTGAATCTTCCGATAGTTTTTGAATCAATGCTGCCTTCTTATTACCGCTCTCGGCTAACATCCGAATCCGGTTCTTATTGACCGATACAACGGCCATCTCTGCCCCTGAGAAAAATGCGTTCATTATGGTGAGGGCAATTAATAATAAAATCTGTGCGACTATCTGCGCCGCGCCTGGGTCACTCTCCAAGCTGGTATTCCTCCTTTTTTTTGGACTATGTCCAAGCAGGCTATGCCTGCTTAATTTCAATATGCAAAGGACTTTGATTGCAGTAAATTATATTGCTGCTTTCAAAGTCCTTTACCACTTTTATTGATGCCTTATATTATAATATATATTTAAAAATATTACAATAGTTATCTTGTTAAGATTTAATTTTCAGAATCACTTGTATCTTCCTGAGAGTTTTCAATGATCTCTTCTGACTCTCCATCAAGCTCTTCTAATTCTTCTTCATCTGTTTTGGATCCGTCATCTCGTACCTTTGCTATGCTCGCTACTCTGATGTCAGTTTCCTGTCCAACGTTCATGAGTTTTACCCCGGAGGTATTTCTTCCAATGACAGAAATATCATTGGCAGCTATACGGATTACGATACCTTCCGTGGTGATCAGAAGGAGGTCATGTTCATCCTCAACCAGCTTTGCTCCAACGATTTCTCCGGTTTTTTCGGTAATCTTATAACAAAGAACACCTTTACCGCCTCTTCTCTGAGGGGAGAATTCTTCGATTGGGGTACGTTTTCCCATACCGTTTTCAGAAACGATTAAGAGCTTTGGCCCCTGGGTCTCCATCTGCATTCCAACAACCTGGTCGTCATGATTTAATCTCATACCAATAACACCCATGGATACACGACCAGTCACGCGGACATCCTTTTCATGGAACCGGATGCACTGACCTTTCTTGGTAACTAAGAAGATATCCAAAGTATTATCTGTTGCTTTCACTTCAATGAGCTCGTCATTTTCACGAAGGACAATTGCCTGAAGACCATTCTTTCTTACATTGGCGTATTCCATCATCGGAGTTTTCTTAACCATTCCGGATCTGGTCGCCATGAATAAGAATTTCTCATCATCGTATTCCTTCATCGGTATGATAGCTGTTATACTCTCGCCTGGAAGCATCTGAAGAAGATTGATGATAGCTGTTCCTCTGCTGGTTCTGCTTCCCTCTGGAATCATATAGGTCTTTAACCGGTACACACGGCCTGTGTTGGTAAAGAACATCAGATAATGATGAGTGGTTGTCATCATCAAGTCTTCGATGTAATCCTGGTCAATGGTCTGCATTCCCTTGATCCCCTTGCCGCCTCGGTTCTGGTTTTTGAAATTGTCTATGGACATTCTCTTAATATAACCTAACTTTGTCATGGCGACGATAGTATTCTCTTCAGAAATTAGATCTTCCATGGACATATCAAATTCATCAAATCCAATGGAGGTTCTCCTGTCATCTCCGAATTTGGCAGAAATGATGGAAATTTCCTCTCTGATTACTCCTAAGAGTTTTTTCTCATCAGCAAGAATGGCTTTTAATTCTGCAATCCGCGCCTGTAACTCCCTGTATTCATTCTCAAGTTTTTCCCTCTCCAGACCGGTCAATGCACGAAGACGCATGTCTACGATCGCCTGGGACTGAACATCGCTTAATCCGAAGCGTTCCATCAATTCAGCTTTTGCAATCTGAATATTCTGGGATCCACGGATGATACGAATTACTTCGTCAATGTTATCTAGGGCAATGATAAGGCCATTTAAGATATGTGCCCTTTCCTCTGCTTTATTTAAATCGTAACGGGTTCTTCTGGTCACGACTTCCTTTTGGTGATCCAGATAGTAGTTCAACATCTGAAGGACGTTAAGTGTCCTTGGCTCCAGAGCTCCTGATTTATTCTTTACCAAAGCAATCATGATAACACCAAAGGTATCTTGAAGCTGAGTGTGCTTGATTAGCTGGTTGAGAATTACATTTGCATTTGCATCCCGGCGCAACTCGATACAGATTCTCATACCGGAACGGTCGGATTCATCTCTTAAATCCGTAATACCATCTATTTTTTTATCTTTTACAAGCTCAGCAATCTTTTCGATTAGACGGGCCTTATTAACCATGTATGGAAGCTCTGTGATAATAATCCGACTCTTACCATTCGGCATTGCTTCGATGTCACTAACGCCTCTTACCCGAATTTTTCCTCTTCCTGTGCGATATGCTTCTTCAATTCCCAGCTTTCCGAGGATGGTCGCTCCGGTTGGAAAATCCGGCCCTTTAATAATATCAAGGATCTCTTCCATCGTGGTTTCACGGTTCTCTTCCACCTGGTTATCAATGATCTTTACAACTGCTCCGATCACTTCTCTTAGGTTATGAGGCGGAATATTGGTGGCCATACCAACGGCTATTCCGGAGGTACCGTTTACCAAAAGGTTTGGATAACGGGAAGGCATTACATCTGGTTCACTTTCCGTCTCATCAAAGTTCGGAATGAAATCTACCGTATCTCTGTTGATATCCGCAAGCATCTCCATGGATATCTTACTTAAACGGGCTTCCGTATACCTCATGGCGGCGGCACCGTCTCCATCCACAGAACCGAAGTTTCCGTGTCCATCCACTAATGGATATCTGGTTGACCATTCCTGTGCCATATTTACCAAGGCACCGTAAATGGAACTGTCACCATGAGGATGGTACTTACCCATGGTATCACCGACGATACGGGCACATTTACGATGGGGCTTATCGGGACCGTTATTAAGCTCGATCATAGAATACAGGACTCTTCTCTGAACCGGCTTTAAACCGTCTCTTACATCAGGCAGAGCTCTGGAAGCAATGACACTCATGGCATAATCAATGTATGATTTTTCCATGGTCTTTTTTAAGTCCACTTCATGAACTTTATCAAAGATATTTGGTTCCATTTTATTTCCTCCAATTAAACATCAAGATTCTGTACGTATTTGGCATTTGCTTCGATAAATTCGCGTCTTGGCTCAACCTGATCTCCCATAAGGGTTGTAAAGGTTAAATCCACCTCGGACTTAGATTCCTCATCAATATTGATTCTTAAAAGAATTCTTCGCTCCGGATCCATGGTGGTTTCCCAAAGTTGTTCCGCATCCATCTCACCTAATCCTTTATACCGCTGGATCTTATTGTTATTATCTCTTCCAATCTCTGTTAAGATAGAATTCAACTCTTCATCGCTGTACGCATACCATATCCTCTTATTCTTTTCGACCTTATAAAGAGGCGGCTGTGCCATATAAACGTGTCCTTTCCTGATAAGATCCGGCATAAACCGATACAAGAAGGTTAAAAGCAAGGTACCAATATGGGCTCCATCTACGTCCGCATCGGCCATGATAATGATTTTATGATATCTCAGCTTGCTTATATCAAAATCATCATGAATTCCCGTACCAAAGGCGGTAATCATTGCTTTGATTTCTGCATTGGCGTATATCTTATCAAGCCTTGCCTTTTCCACGTTTAAAATCTTTCCACGAAGAGGGAGGATTGCCTGTGTGTTTCTGGAACGGGCAGTCTTTGCGGAACCGCCGGCACTGTTTCCCTCGACGATGTAGATCTCGCAGTTTTCCGGATTTTTGTCAGAACAATCTGCAAGCTTACCAGGAAGCGCCATACCTTCCAGTGCGGTCTTTCTTCTTGTTAAGTCCCTGGCCTTTCTGGCTGCGTCTCTGGCCCTTTGAGCCAATATGGACTTGTCACAGATAGTTCTTGAAAGACTTGGGTTCTGCTCTAAATAATAAGTAAACTGCTCGCGGAGCATACTATCTACGGCTCCTCTGGCTTCGCTGTTCCCTAATTTCTGCTTTGTCTGACCCTCAAACTGAGGTTCTTCAAGTTTAATACTTATAATAGCAGTTAGACCTTCTCTTATATCTTCTCCGGAAAGGTTTGTTTCGCTTTCTCTTAGAAGTTTATTCTTTCTTGCATAATCATTTAAAGTGGTAGTCAGTGCATTTTTAAATCCTGCAAGGTGGGTTCCACCCTCTGGTGTATTAATGTTATTAACAAAGCTGTAGATATTTTCTGTGTAGGAATCGTTGTGCTGCATGGCTATTTCTACATAGACTCCATCTTTTATACCTTCGCAGTAAAACACCTGATCATAAAGAGAAGTCTTTCCCTTGTTTAGGTATGTGACAAACTCCTTAATTCCTCCTTCATAGTGGAACGTATGTTCACGACCTTCTTCTCTCTCATCCTTAAGTATTATCTTTAAGTTTTTGGTTAAGAACGCGGTCTCCCTAAGACGGATTTTTAAAGTATCGTAATCGTAAATAGTATCTTCAAAAATACTTTTATCGGGAAGAAACGTTACCTTGGTTCCGCTTTCTTCCATGCCACAATCACCGATTACCTTTAATGGATACATGGTCTTGCCTTTTTCGTATCGCTGCTTATATATCTTTCCTTCTTGACGGATTTCTACTTCAAGCCACTCAGAAAGAGCGTTTACTACAGAAGCACCAACTCCATGAAGTCCACCAGAAACTTTATATCCACCACCGCCGAATTTACCGCCGGCATGAAGGATGGTAAATGCTACTTCAACGGCTGGTATCCCTGCTTTTTTCTGAATTCCAACCGGGATTCCACGTCCGTCATCTATAACTGTTATGGAGTTGTCTGGTTGGATTATTACTTCTATACTGTCACAGTACCCGGCTAAAGCCTCGTCTACCGCGTTGTCCACAATTTCATATACCAGATGATGAAGTCCCCGGACGGACGTACTGCCGATATACATACCAGGCCTTTTTCTTACTGCTTCAAGCCCTTCTAATATCTGGATTTGATCTGCACCATATTCTTGACTCATTTTACCACACTACCTCCTGAATGGTTAATTTTCATTACCTACGGTACCGTTAATTACCCGGAATATCTTATCGATATGAAACCGGTTTTTTATAAAGTCTTCCAGTCCCGTACAGGTAATGATGGTTTGTATGTGATTAATCCCTGCAAGTAATTGATTCTGTCTGCTGCTATCAAGCTCAGACAGAACATCATCAAGCAAAAGAATTGGATAATCATGTACAATGTTTTCTACCAGTTCTATTTCTGCAAGCTTTAGGGATAACGCAGCGGTCCTCTGCTGTCCCTGGGAGCCGAACCGACGTATGTCGATTCCGTTCACAATAAAACTAAGATCATCCCTGTGTGGACCTGATAAGGTTGTCTTCTGCCTTAGATCCTGCTGCCTGCTCCGCCTTAATGTATCTTCAAACGCATCCGCCTCAACATTTGGTTCGTAGAGAATGCGTAGAGATTCCTTGTTTCCGGAAAGATTCTGGTGGATGGGTCCTATGATTCCATCCATACGCTCGATAAACTCTTTCCTGTAATAAATGATTTCTTTGCCATATTGGATTAGCTGCATATCCCATATATCCAGAGTTTCTTCATAATCAGGCCGGAAGGCCAGATCCTTTAATAACTTATTTCTCTGGGTAACAATCCGGTTATACTGAACCAGGGAGTGGACATAGAGTTTATTTAGTTGACATAACTCCAAATCAACAAACCGACGTCTTTCAGCCGGCCCATTTTTTATGAGATTTAAGTCTTCCGGAGAGAAAAATACTACGTTGACAATTCCAAACAACTCACTTGCTTTTCTTATGGGGACGCCATTAACCGCTACGCCTTTGGCTTTATTTTTCTTTAGATGCATATCAATCCGGTATGGAATATCATTTTTTCTGATGTTTAGCTTGATATGCGATTCATCCCTGTCAAATTGTATAATTTCTTTATCTTTACTGCCTCTGTGAGATTTTGTTGTGGCACAGACATAGATGGCTTCTAAGACATTTGTCTTCCCCTGGGCATTGTCCCCAAATAGTATGTTGGTCCCCTGGCTAAAATCCATATGTAATTCATCATAGTTGCGATAACTCTTAAGCTCTATCGACTCAATCCTCATGGATGGTTCTTCGTTCCTCTCTATTGTCCATGTTTTCGGACATAAAGGTATGCCTGTAGGATGCTATTCGATGGTTATGGTATTACCTTCATAGGTAACGACATCCCCGACCCTTAGTTTTTTTCCTCTTTGCATTTCAATCTGTCCATTAACAGATACCAGACCATCCTCAATGATGTATTTGGCATCAACACCAGATTCCACTGTTCCTGCGGCTTTTAACGCCTGTCCCAGCTTGATGTATTCGCCTTTCAGCTTGATTGTTTCCATGATCTCTCCATTCTGTGCCCCCTAGGTGGCACTTAAACAATTCTTATACAGATGCTGCATTAAAGTTAACTGGCAGAATCAGATAAATATATTTTCCTTCGTTATCCCTCATAAAACAAGGTGACTTTGGATTTAACATATAGAGTGTAACTTCTTCATCATCAATAATTCTTAAAGCATCCATTAAAAATTTAGGATTAAAGCCAATCATGATGTCGCTTCCAGTCTTGTGCGTTGGCACCTGAGCATTCATGGAACCAAAGCTGGAATTCATCTTTAGCTGCATTTCCTGTTCTTCAATGTTGATGATAAGAGGTTTCTTATCGTTTTCACGCACCAGTATGGTTGATCGGTCAATCGAATCAAGAAGTTCCCGTCTGTTTACGGTGGCCTTTGTCTCGTAGTCACTAGAAAGCATCTGGTCAATTCTAAAGTATTCACCTTCGATCAGGCGTGATACAACCATGGTATGATCAAATTCAAATAAGATATGGTTGGCCCCAAAGAAAATAAGAACTTCTTTTTCGTTGTCTCCACCAAGAATTTTGCTGACTTCGCTTAGAGTCTTGCCAGGAACAATGACTTTTATATCATGATAGCTGTCTTTTAATTCAATATTTCTTATGGAGATGCGGTGACCATCCAGAGAAACCACTTTTAATTGATTGCCTGTTACCTGGAAAAGCTCTCCGGTCATCATCTTATTGCTGTCATTTGGTGCAATGGAGAAAATGGTCTGACGGATTACTTCTTTTAGGGAAAATTGGGATAAACAAATGTAATGATCCCTTTCTATATATGGGAGATAGGCAAATTCTTCGCCATCCCGTCCTTGAATATGGAAAACTGAATTTTCACAGGAGATGGTAGTTGTAAACTTATCATCGCTTTCAATGGTTACCATGGAATCTCCTGCGGATGAAAGCTTTCTTACGATTTCAGAAAGAAGCTTTGCTTCAAGGGCGATTTTGCCTCGTTCCAGGATGGTTCCTTCCACCTTTGTTTCGATACCTAGTTCCATATCATTGGCTGTTAGCTTAATCTCAGATCCACTGGCATCGATAAAGATACATTCGAGGATAGACATGGTTGTCTTGCTGGGAACTGCTTTTAGTACAATATTAATACCGTTTAAAATTACATCTTGATGAAATGTCAGCTTCATATTTGTTGATAACTCCTTTGCTCTCGAAATTGCAATAAATAGATAAATAATATAGTTAAAATTCGTCGTAATAGTAGTAGGGGCTGTGGGTTTGTGTAAAAGCCCTTATAACCTTTATAAAGGCTCATAATTCTGTGTATATAAAGATGTGAATAACGTCCACAGAATCTAAGGAAAACTATCAAGTTATCCACAAGATGATTAGAAACGTTTTGAGGAACTTAATTATCCACAGGATATTAACACCTAATACACACATTATTGTGGAGTAATCTTCTTCTTTAAAATATCAATGGTATTACCTAAAGATTCATTCCTGCTTAACTCAGCGGTAATCTTATCAATTCCGTGTATGATCGTGGTGTGATCCCTTCCTCCAAGGTATTTTCCAATCAACTGAAGGGGGGTTCCAACCATCTCTCGGCATAGATACATGACGATTTGACGTGGATAGACGATTTCCTTGTTACGCTTTTGGGAACAAATATCAAGTGGGGTTAAACCATAATGGTCTGCGACTAATTGAATTACAAGTTCCGGTGTAACTTCTCTTTTATCATTAGGTGAAATAATGTCCTTTAATGCTTCTTCAGCCAGTTCCACAGTGATTTCTTTGTTATCGAGACGGGAGAGGGCAACAATCTTTGTTAAAGCACCTTCCAGCTCTCTGATGTTGGATTTTACATTGGTGGCTATATACTTGATTACTTCATTGTCAATGTTATAGCCTTCCATCTCTTCCTTTTTCCTTAAGATTGCCATTCGAGTCTCATAATTAGGAGACTGTATGTCCACTGTAAGACCCCATTCAAAACGGGAGCGAAGACGCTCTTCTAAGGTCTCAATTTCTTTCGGAGGTTTATCGGAGGAAATAATGATTTGTTTTTTCAATTCATAAAGGGCATTAAATGTATGGAAAAATTCTTCCTGAGTACTTTCCTTGCCAATGATAAACTGGATGTCATCGATTAAAAGAACGTCGTTGTTGCGGTATTTTTCCCGAAATTCCGTAGGAGAGAAGTTGTTTTTATTACGGATCGCATCAATCAGCTCGTTGGTAAACTTTTCACTGGTTACATAAAGTACTTTTGCGTGGGGATTGTTCTTTAATATAAAGTGCCCAATGGAATGCATCAGATGAGTTTTCCCAAGTCCAACACCTCCGTAAATGAAAAGAGGGTTGTAAATCTCTCCGGGCGATTCTGCCACCGCTAGTGATGCAGCGTGGGCTAAGTTATTGTTGGCACCCACCACGAATGTATCAAAAATGTATTTTGAATTTAAGTTCGCAGTGACGATTGCAGACTGGCTGACCGAGTTCACCGAATTTGTTATAAGTGTATTTCCAGCAGAAGCAGAGGAAGAATCTTTTGGAATCAGATTTTCTACAACAAAATCAACGTCACATTCAAAGCCAGTCACTTCTTCTATGGTGATCTTCAAAAGAAACCCGTATTTTTTGCGGATGTATCCTAAGAATTCCACATCCGGTACTGTAACGATGACTTTTTCGCCATTTACAGCATTCATTTTTAGCGGGAGAAGCCAGGTTTTGAAAGACACGTCTGTGATTTCGTGCTCTTCTTTTAAATTCAATAAGATTTCGTCCCATTTTTCCTTTAACTTTTCTAACATTGTAAGTCTCCTACATCTAAAAAATGCAAATATGCGCATTTGCCCAATCTAAACTTCATTTTATACCATTTTGAATTAATTTTCAATGAGAATAGTAAAAAATTGTGGATAAGTGTGTGTAGAGGGTGTGTATTGCTTGTGAATGATATGTTGATAATCATCCAGAGAGACGATTTTCCACAAAAACGATGGTTTTTACAACTCAAGTTATTCACATCGTGGAAAACTTGTATTTTTCTGGGATGTTAGGACAGGCTTGTGAACAAATAGGGGGTTATCAAGATAATATCAGGGGATTATCCACAAGTTATCCCCACTTTGTTGATAACTTTATGTAAATTAACAAATTTCGTGATTTTAATAACATGGATTGACGAATGTAATGGAAAGTAGGTATAATGCTGGGGTAACTAGTTGCATTGTATCTTTAATTAAGAACAGTAGCACAGGAGGTCGAAAGATGAACATTGAGAACAAAACACGTAACTTGGTATTGGCAGCCGTTTTTGCTGCTATTATCGTAATTCTGGCATTTACACCTTTAGGGTATATTCCCCTTGGATTCATGAATGCCACCATTATTCAAGTTCCAGTCATAATTGGAGCCATTATTCTTGGACCAAAATATGGAGGATTTCTTGGAATGATGTTTGGACTCACCAGTTTGTGGAAAAACACTTACATGCCCAATCCAACGTCGTTTGTATTTTCCCCATTTATAAAGGTGGGAGAGTACGGAGGCAATTTTGGAAGCCTCATCATTTGTATGGTTCCTAGAATTTTAGTGGGAATCGTATCATATTATGTGTTTCGGGCGGTTTTAAAGGCACTGGGGAATAAGAGTGGGAAACGAACCATCGCACTTGCATGCGCAGGAGTAGTAGGATCATTAACCAATACACTTTTGGTAATGAATCTAATTTATTTTCTTTTTGGGAAAGAGTATGGACAGGTTGCTAAGGGTCTTAGCGATGGGATTTATTCTGTGATTATAGGTATTATATGCATAAATGGAATTCCTGAGGCAATCGTTGCTGGAATTTTAACCGTGGCAGTTACTCAGGCATTGCTTAAAGTGATGAATAGATAGTAATGATGAAAGTGGGCTTCTCTTTTAGAAATATAAGAGGAGCCCACTTTTTTATATGCTATCGTTTGGTCTGACGCTGGATATGGCATCTGAGATTTCTTCTCTGACACGATTCCAATCGCTTGGTCTTATGGTAAATGTGGTGAGAACATAATACTTGTCAAACTTTTCGCAGGTAAAGTAGAAATATAAAATATTTGTGCCGATAGTGGTTGAATATAACGTTTGAGGAGCTTGGTGGTCTAGCGTTAACATTTCTTTGTTGTTGACTGGACTCAGGGAATACTTTGAATCAAAATAGTCTTTAATTAGGTCGATAAAATACTGTTCGTTAACGGTATCCTGATAATCATCTTTATAATATACGTTAAATATTAATTCGGAGCTTTTAATTTCATCATATAGATATAAATCATTGGTATCGTCTGTTTCCTGTTCATAACTATTTGGTGCTGTAACTATAATGTCTTTATTTAATGATATTGCGTCATAGGTATTTTGGTTTGATACTGAGGAAGTATCTGAATCATCTGCTAGTAATATTATTCCTAAAAAGATCATGCCTGTAACAACGAATATGGAAACTATGGTGAGGATTACTCCCAGGAGGTTTGATCCTCCCTTCTTTTTTAAGTATGTAATGGCGTTTTCGTTGCTATATTGTGAGGCTGTTCTTATAGTATTGTTGCAAGTTTTAAAATATAAATAATTTCCATAAACTCCTACCAAGCAGTGGAAGATTAATCCTATTGGAAAGATAGCTCCAATTATACTTGCTATAAAAAATAAGAAAGAGTATAAATACATTTTACGATAAATCATCCAGTAAAAGGGGAAGAAAAAGGCGGCCCAGTTCCAGCTTGTAAAGGATCTGTCTGGAATTTGATATTCCCATTTTGTTTTGTAATAGTAATAATTACTTCCTACAAAGTTTTCGGTTGCCCAGTCCTCCCAGGATCTTTGTTGATTTTCCATTATTAATCTCCTTGCTCTTATGTATATCATATATTATATCAGCAAAAATCGACAAAATATTTTATTGAGTCAAAAATAGCGGGTTACATGTATTTATTAGTTGGTAAATAAGGGTTTTTGATATGTTTTTGATCTTTGTTATAATGTGATGTTATAAATTAAATCTGGAGTTATTGTGTTTTATCTGGTATTTTGTTGTTATGGATCAAATGGTTAGCATAAGCAACTGTTGAGATTGCGGTGTCTAATCATGGATGAGACCATTTGTTGTTGGGGAAATCAATACTACATCTAGTATTAAAAAAAGTTTAATTGGAACTTATTGATCTAGGTATTTACGAGTGAGAATTATTTCTTATTATATATTTGTTTTTGGTAAAAGGGAAATTGTTTCTTTTATAAAACAACAAAATAATGGTTAATTATGATGTAGAAATATAAAATTCAGATTTATATTAGAAATTATTTTAGATGTAATAATTATAATGTTTTTTCTATTTTGATTTCTGAGGATGGTTAGGGGTTGAGAGATCGGATGGATTTATAAAAGATCGGATAGTATTTTAAAATAGGAGACAACTTTAGGATTGTATAAAAATCTAGTTTCTTCTATATATAGTGTTTTATATTAATTGATTAATTTAATAGGAAGGAATGAACATTATGAATTATTTGAAAGAGATGGATGAGCTTTAAAATTGATTTCACTTGAAGTTTCAGAAGAAAGATATAAAAGGGTCTTACGCGGTATCCATTCAGGCGCTTTTAGATATAAGAAAATGTGATGTATTTTTAGATCAGTTTTATTTATTGTAGTTATTAAATATGGGAAGAGTGGTGACTGTGTTTTACCATTCTTCCCAATTCCTTTTTGATGACATTTTAATAATGATAGTTAAATGATTTATATTAGAGAAGCAGTGATAATTGACATTTTATATACTTCATCTGCATTGCATCCTCTTGATAGGTCATTGATGGGAGCATTAAGTCCTTGTAAAATGGGGCCAAAGGCTTCAAAGCCACCTAAACGCTGGGCAATTTTATATCCGATGTTTCCTGAGTTGATATCTGGGAAAATAAAGACATTGGCTTTTCCTGCTACGGATGATTGTGGAGCTTTGGTTTTGGCTACGGTTGGTGAGAATGCAGCGTCAAATTGAAGTTCTCCATCGATTGGGAAATCTAGATTCATGGATTTTAATTTGTTGGCGGCATTTTGAACTTTATCTACGGATTCTCCTTTTCCGGAACCAAGGGTACTATAGGAAAGTAAGGCAACCTTTGGGTCAATGGAGAAGGTTTTGGCGGTTCTGGCTGTCTCGTATGCAATCTCAACCAGTTCATCTTCATTGGGATTAAGATTGATAGCACAATCTGCCATAGCGTACATTTCTGTTTCTTTCTCAGTTTGGCGGTAAAGGATAAAGCAACTGGATACTATTTTGCTACCTGGTTTTGTTTTGATAAGCTGTAAGGCAGGTCTCACGGTATCCGCGGTGGAATAGGTGGCTCCGCCTAACAGACAGTCGGCGATCCCCATTTTCACCAACATGGTACCGAAGTAATTGGATTTTTGGAGGGCTGTACGGCATGCGGCTTCATCCATTTTACCTTTTCTTAATTCTACCATCTTGGCTATCATTTCATCCGTTTTTTCATAATGATTGGGTTCTATTATTTTAATGCCATCGATGGACCATCCAGATTTTTTGGCGGCCTCGTTGATTTCATTTGGGGTGCCTAAGAGGATTGGGGTTAGGATTCCTTCGGATTGTAGACGGCTGGCGGCTTCTAGAATTCTTGGATCTGTACCTTCGGTGAATACGATTTTTCTGTTTTGGGTTTTTAGGGTGGTGATCATTTGATCGAACATGATGAGGTCCTCCTTGGGATGATGTTTTTGAGATAGCTAGGTATTATATCGGTTTGTTGGGTTTTATGAATGATTAAACTTCCTAAAGGATAATGCGAGAGGAAGTCGGGGTGAAGATAATACTTATCAAAGATTTATTTTTCTTTGGGGCATTTTACTAAATTATTATGGTAGAGAGTGAAGACTGGAAATAAAATTTGTGGCAAATAATTCTCTTATTATGTTGTATTAATTAGATAAAAGTTATTCAGATACTACTTTTATATCAACAGAAATTTTTTACTAATACCTATATCAACAGATCTTTTTATGGGAGGTATTATTCTATTTAAATAATTATAATACTACACCTTTAATCTAATTATATCAACCTATATAAAGTTTGTTAATAGTATACAGATGATTATCAGGAACCTTCCTGTTTCCAACCCATAAGTCCTACTATTTGAATTTCGGTCTTAATTTTGTATGCAACAAATTCAAAGTCATTTATAGATATAATTAGCGAGAAAGAACGGTAAAAAAAGTAGCTACAGAAAACTATAAACCTTATAGAATGAATTAAAGAACAATGTATTTTAGCTAAATTCTTGATAAAAGCTAGTATTGCTGCTGTATTTATTATAATATCCTTTAGATTTTAAATTATTGAAGTGTCTAGGTTTTTTAAACGTAGTGGATTTACCAGCTTTTATTTCATATAGTTCCAAAATACTATTTTCAATTCGTTCTAAACTCTTTTTCATTATCTAGAAAAAATACTTCTGAGTTTTTCGTGTGTATACCTATTAACTCTTTAATTATTATTTTATATGGGTTATAGGGGCAGGGAGGATCCTTTTTGCTACATTGGCCAAAGGGCATAATATTAACGTTACCTACCTGGTCTGCAATCGTTGCCTGGTTTTTTCCTTGTAGGATGGGTCCATGATGTGATACGTTTGCGACATGATGGAGTTCTCCTTTTCTTTCTTCTTATCTATAAGAATAATACGGAATTCGACAAAATCTTACTGATGTACAAAATAACCCCCTGTAAGTAAGAATTTGCAACCCATCCAGAGGAAAAAATGGATGCCAGTGGAAACCCAAAGGTAGGGACAGAGGTGTTTGTCGAAAAAATCCGCATGAATACAAGGAAAATTGCATATTTCCCTTGACGAACCCTGCAATGTTCTATATAATTGAAACGATGTTTAACTAAAATAGTCTCAATATGTTTCATCATATTGCCTATGATAAGCTATTGTAACAAGAGGAGGTGTCCGTACATTATGAAAATGACGTTTCAGCCAAAAAAGAGACAGAGATCCAAGGTTCATGGCTTCAGAGCCAGAATGAGCACTCCGGGCGGAAGAAAAGTTTTAGCTGCCAGAAGAGCAAAAGGAAGAGCAAAATTATCAGCTTAATGGACCAGGCCGCAAGTAATTGTGGCCTTTTCTTTTCTCAAATTCCAGACAGACGGAAAAGGAAAGATTTTTATGAAGCATTTTAATTCGATCAAGAAAAACAAGGATTTTCAGGCTGTTTATCAGAGCGGGAAATCCTATGCCAACAGACTTCTTGTTATGTATGTGAAGAAATCGGACATGCCCAGATCAAGAATTGGGATATCCGTAAGCAAGAAGGTTGGAAACAGCGTTGTAAGGCATCATTTAACCAGATTAATCAGAGAAAGCTTCAGGCTTCATGAAGACGTGGTAGAGGCCGGGTTAGACATCGTGGTAGTTGCCAGAGCATCGGCAAAAGAAGAAAATTACAAAACAATCGAAAGTGCATATTTGCACCTGTGCGGACTTCATAACATTTTAAAAAAAGAATCGAAGTGATCTTATGGTGAAAAAAGTCATGATTTTATTGATCAGAGGATATCAGAAATTTCTCTCTCCCTTAAAAATAAGAACTCACTGCATATACACACCAACGTGCTCTCAATACGCCATTGAAGCATTGAATAAACATGGTGTGTTTAAAGGTACGTTTTTGGCTTGCTATCGGATTATTCGCTGTAATCCGTTTGCAAAAGGCGGTTATGATCCAGTTCCGTAACAGATGAGGAGGTAGTTCATTGGAATTCTTAGTACTGACTAAGGTAGGGGGTATTTTGGGCCCGTTTGCAACCGTTCTGGGTGTTATCATGGATTGGCTGTTTCAGCTGACCAGTATATTTGGAATTCAGAATATCGGTTTATGTATTATCTTATTTACTCTTGTAACAAAGCTTCTTATGTTTCCTTTGACATTAAAACAGCAAAAATCTTCCAAGCTGATGAGTGTTATGCAGCCGGAAATTCAGGCCGTTCAGGCAAAGTATAAAGGAAAGACTGACCAGGAATCCATGCGCAAACAAAACGTAGAGGTTCAGGCTGTCTATGAAAAATATGGAACTTCCATGACAGGCGGCTGCGTTCAGTTAGTAATCCAAATGCCAATCCTGTTTGCTCTTTATCAGGTAATTTATCAAATTCCTGCATACGTACCAAGCGTAAAGCGGTTATTTGAAAATGTAGTTAATGCCATTGGCTCTTTAAATGTAAATCATGTAGAACAGTTAAAGCAGTTTGCTACTGATAATAAAGTAAATATTACTAGAGTTCATGACATGTCTACGAACAATGGTATGGTAGACTTTTTGTATCAGTTAAATCCAACGCAATGGGGACAGCTACAGAATTTATTCCCTTCTGTGAAAGATGTTATCTCAAGCAATGCAGATAAAATTGCTCAAATGAATTCCTTTTTAGGAATTAATCTTGCTTCTACTCCATCTAGCGTTATTTTCCCAGCTGGAGGCGGCTTTCATTTCAGCTTAGCTCTCTTAATTCCTGTTATGGCCGGTGCCAGCCAGTGGTTCAGTGCTAGACTTATGACCGTGAATCAGGCTCAGACCCAGAAACCAGGGGATGATGGAAACGCTATGGCTCAGTCCATGAAGATGATGAATACGGTTATGCCGCTGATGTCTGTATTTTTCTGTTTTACATTTCCTTCCGGTATTGGTATCTACTGGATTGCATCCAGTGTATTCCAGATCTTACAGCAGCTTGCAGTAAACCGTCATCTAAATCGCATCGATATGGATGAGATGATCAAGAGAAATGTAGATAAGGCAAATAAAAAACGTGCGAAAAAAGGCCTACCGCCTCAGCGTGTTTCCCAAAATGCGACCGCTAACTTAAAAAATCTCCAGGCCGCGAATGAAGTTGAAGAAGCTGATATGGATGCAAAGAAGGAAAAAATCAAGGAACAGGTTAAGGCTTCCAATGATTTTTACAATAAAGATTCTTCTAATCCAAACAGCATTTCATCAAAAGCAAGGATGGTTTCGAAGTATAACGATAAGCAAAAATAGCGGGAGGGTGACCTATGGATATGATTACAGTTTCAGCAAAAAGCGTTGATGAAGCGATTACAAAGGCATTAATCGAATTAGAGACAACCAGTGATAAGCTGGAGTATGAAATTGTTGAGAAGGGCAGTAATGGTATTCTGGGATTTATCGGCCAAAAACCTGCTGTCATCCGTGCAAAGAAAAAGGAGACTTTAGAGGACAAAGCAGAAGCATTTCTTTCTGACGTGTTTGGAGCTATGAACCTTTTAGTCAAACTTGAGATTTCCTTCCATGCAGATGATAGAGAACTTTCCATCGTTATGTCAGGTGATGATATGGGCATATTGATTGGTAAGAGAGGACAGACCTTAGATTCCTTACAGTATCTGGTTAGCCTTGTAGTTAATAAAGAAAGCGATGATTACATCCGGGTAAAACTGGATACAGAAAATTATAGAGAGCGCAGAAAAGAAACCTTAGAAACGCTTTCAAAGAACATTGCTTATAAGGTAAAACGCACCAAACGTTCCGTTTCTTTGGAGCCGATGAACCCTTATGAGAGAAGAATCATTCACTCCGCACTTCAAAACGACAAGTTCGTTGTTACCAGAAGTGAAGGAGAGGAACCATTTCGACATGTGGTAATATCTCTGAAAAGAGAATTCCCCAAAAAAGAACGGTATCAGGAAAAAGATAAATAGTCAATTAACAATGAGGGGTTGGGGCTGTCGGAAGGCACCTCGCCCCTTTTCCTTATTAATAGGTGAGAAAATATGAAGATGAATACAATTGCGGCTATCGCTACTGCTATGTCAAACTCCGGAATCGGAATTGTGAGAATTAGCGGCGAGGAGTCATTTCAAATTATAGATAGAATTTTTAAGGCGAAGGGAAGCGGGGATAAGAAGCTTTCTTTGGAGCCTTCCCACACCATCCATTACGGTCACATCTTTGATGGAGATGAGATGGTTGATGAGGTCTTAGTCATGATCATGAGAGGACCAAAGAGCTTTACAGCAGAGGACACCATTGAGATTGACTGTCATGGTGGGGTTCTGGTAACGAAACGAATCTTAGAGACGGTATTAAAGTATGGTGCGAGACCTGCGGAACCAGGTGAATTTACAAAGCGGGCATTTTTAAATGGTCGAGTGGATTTATCACAGGCTGAGGCTGTTATCGATGTAATTAATGCGAAAAATCAATACGCATTGAAATCTTCTGTGAGCCAGTTAGAAGGCTCTGTTTCCAGAAGGATTAAGGATATGAGAGATAAGATCTTATACCATATTGCATTTATTGAATCCGCTCTTGACGATCCGGAACACATCTCTTTGGAGGGTTACAGAGATACTCTTATGGAAACTTTACTGCCGTTAGAGAAAGAACTTCAAAGCCTGATCAGTTCATCGGATAATGGAAGAGTTCTTTCAGAAGGCATTGAAACGGTTATTTTAGGAAAGCCAAATGCAGGGAAATCTTCTCTTTTAAATGTTCTATTAGGAGAAGATAGAGCCATTGTAACAGACATTGCTGGGACCACCAGAGATACGTTAAGAGAGCAGATCCGCTTGGACGAGTTAAGCCTTAACATCATTGATACGGCTGGAATCCGGGATACGGAAGATGTGGTGGAGAAGATCGGAGTGGAGAAGGCCAGGTCTGCGGCAGAAGGTGCAGATCTTATTATCTATGTGGTGGATGGTTCCTGTCCTCTCGATGAGAATGATGAGGAGATATTAAACGTTATCAAAGATAAGAAGGCCCTTACCATCTTAAATAAAACAGACCTTAAACCAGTGGTGACCAAGGAGCAGTTACGTGCTTTAACAAACCATCCAGTGATCTCAATTTCTACCAAAGAAAGAACTGGAATCCGGGAGCTGGAAGAAGAAATAACAGCGATGTTCTATGAAGGAAAACTGGATTTTAATGATGAGGTTTACATTACCAATGTAAGACATAAAAATGCTCTTGTGGAAGCCTTAAAAAGCCTTAATATGGTGGAACAAAGCGTCCAAAACGAGATGCCAGAGGACTTTTATTCCATAGACTTAATGGATGCGTATGAACTGCTTGGAACCATCCTGGGAGAGTCCGTAGAGGATGATCTGGTCAATGAGATATTTAAAAAGTTTTGTACGGGAAAATAATGTTAGAATACCTTTAGCCCCAGTCAGGGCACGAAGAAAGAGGGAAAATCAAATGCAGCATTTAGAAGAATCATATGACGTTGTGGTTGTTGGTGCCGGCCATGCCGGTTGTGAAGCAGCGTTGGCCTGTGCCCGTCTTGGACTTGAGACCATCGTCTTTACCGTTAGTGTCGATAGCATTGCCTTAATGCCCTGCAATCCAAATATCGGAGGAAGCTCTAAGGGACATCTGGTCCGTGAGCTTGACGCCTTAGGCGGTGAGATGGGAAAGAATACAGATAAGACCTTTATTCAGTCAAAGATGTTAAACCAGTCTAAGGGACCTGCGGTGCATTCTCTTAGAGCGCAAGCAGATAAGCAGGATTATTCAAGAGAGATGAGAATGACTCTAGAACGTACCGATCATCTTACCATACGACAGGCAGAGGTTACGGAAATCATCACAGAGGATGGAGCCATTACAGGAGTAAAGACTTTTTCCGGCGCCATTTACCGGTGTAAAGCGGTTGTCCTGGCTACGGGAACCTATCTAAAGGCCAGATGCATCTACGGCGACGTAAGCGAGTATACAGGCCCCAATGGACTTAAGTCTGCCAATTACTTAACGGATTCATTAAAAGCCCATGGAATCGAAATGCTGCGCTTTAAAACAGGGACACCAGCCAGAGTGGATCGTAGAAGCGTAGATTTTTCTAAGATGGAAGAGCAGTTTGGAGATAAGAGGGTTGTGCCATTTTCTTTCTCCACGGATCCAGAAACCATCCAGAAGGAGCAGATTTCCTGCTGGCTTACTTATACCAATGAGAAAACACATAACATTATTAGAGAGAATTTAGATCGTTCCCCTCTTTATTCCGGAGCCATTGAAGGAACCGGGCCAAGATACTGTCCATCTGTAGAGGATAAGGTGGTGAAGTTTCCTGATAAGGAGCGTCATCAGGTCTTTGTAGAGCCGGAGGGGATTCATACCAATGAAATGTACTTGGGTGGCATGTCAAGTTCTCTGCCAGAAGATGTCCAGTACGCCATGTACCGTTCTGTTGCTGGCCTTGAGAATGTTAAAATTGTGCGAAATGCATATGCCATCGAATACGACTGTATCAATTCCAGACAGTTAAAGCCAACGCTGGAGTTTAAGGGAGTGGACGGACTATTTAGTGGTGGTCAGTTTAACGGAAGCTCAGGTTATGAGGAAGCGGCTGTTCAGGGCTTTATGGCAGGAGTAAACGCAGCCATGAAGGTTCTTGGAAGAGAGCCAAAGATTCTTGACCGTTCCCAGGCATATATTGGGGTACTCATTGATGATCTTGTTACCAAGGAAAATAATGAGCCATACCGTATGATGACTTCAAGAGCAGAATACCGCTTGCTTCTTCGTCAAGATAATGCAGATCTGCGCCTGATGAAGATTGGTCATGAGATTGGTCTCGTTTCAGAAGAACAGTATGAAGCCCTTCTTCAAAAGGAACAGTCCATAGAAGCAGAGATAAAACGTTTGGAATCCACTAACGTGGGAGCCTCTAAGGAGGTTCAGGAGTTTTTAGAGGCGAATGAGAGTACACCTTTAAAAACAGGAACAACCTTGGCAGAGTTGGTAAGAAGACCAGAACTCAACTATGTTATGTTAACTAAAATCGATAAAAACAGAATTGAGCTTCCATGGGATGTGGCCCAACAGGTGGATATCAATATTAAGTACGATGGTTATATCCGCAGACAAAAACAACAGGTTTCCCAGTATAAAAAACTGGAAAATAAAAAGCTGGATGTAACGTTTGAGTATGAAACCGTTAAGGGACTCAGACGCGAGGCGATACAGAAACTAAATTTATATAAACCAATGTCAATTGGACAAGCATCCAGAATCTCGGGTGTGTCACCGGCAGATATATCGGTACTGCTAGTGTATTTAGAACAGCTTCGGTTTCAGAGGAGTTTGGAGAAGAAAGGGCAGGAAGACAGCCATGAGAGAGATATTTAAAAAGCAGTTTCAGGACGAATTAGATTTGTTGGATATAAAATTAGAAGATAATCAAATAGACCAATTTTATGATTATTTTGAAATATTAGTTGAATGGAATAAAGTCATGAATCTTACGACTATTATTGAAATGGAGGAAGTAATTACAAAGCATTTTGCAGATAGTCTTTCTCTTGTAAAAGGGGTAAAGGATTTAAGCGAAAAATCGTATAAAATTATTGACGTTGGCACAGGAGCAGGATTCCCAGGAATTCCTCTTAAAATAGCATTTCCACAGTTGAACATTACACTTATGGATTCTCTTAATAAGAAAGTCAAATTTTTGAACGAAGTAATTGAGAAGCTAGGGTTAGACGGAATTCAAGCAATACATGGAAGAGCAGAGGATATGGGAAGAGATGTGAAACATAGAGGACAATACGATCTTTGCGTATCAAGGGCAGTGGCAAATCTCAGTACCCTATCTGAATATTGTGTACCGTTTGTAAAGGTAGGGGGTTCCTTTATCCCATATAAGTCTGGGAAGATAGAAGAGGAGCTTGGAGCAGCCAAGCATGCAGTTTTTTTACTTGGAGGAAAAGTGGAAGGATTAGAAACCTTTTTACTTCCAGGTACAGATGCGGAGCGATCATTGGTATTGATTCATAAGAACAGTGAAACTTCAGGAAAGTATCCTAGAAAAGCTGGTTTGCCTTCCAAAGAACCATTAAAATAAAATGTTTCACGTGAAACATTTTTTATATCTATTTATTTCTTTACTAATTACTTAAACAAAGTACATCTGGATGGTTCGAAGTAGTTCGGTAGGATTTTCCAATTGTGGTAAGAATTTGGAATTACCTATCAATGAAGTTTCTATAGCTGGATTGTATCTCTGATATTCTCGAATCATATCATCAATGTTTTCCATATCTTCTCCACCTACTATATAAATACTATTATCTATTTTCTTTAATGAATTCACTATATTACATCTCGCGTAATTGCATGTAACACTGGCATATAATGACTTAGGAGATTCACCTAAATGTGCCGACTCATAGTAGATATCGATCAAAGAGTTTTTAACGGAATAAGGATTGGAAAAATAATGAGTGGAGAATTCTTCCTTAATAGCCTGTTTACTAGTAGCAATATGATAAAGTAATGTTCCTATGATAGGCAAATCCAAAATGAATTTATAAACCTTACTATGTTTGTTTGGTATCTGGCTGCACATCAGAAGACTATCTGGATTAATCAGCATTATTTGGTCAAACAATTCTGGAGCATTGTTACATGCCATAACAGCAAGAGAGGAGGATGAACCAGAAGCGATTACGTTGGTTCGATGTCCAATCTCAGATTTAATGAAATCAGAAATCATCTGTACATACAGATAATTGGTATAAGTGAGGTCAGGTTTTTCTGAGCGTCCGCATCCCAATAGATCAACGGTATATACCGTGTACTGATCTTTAAGGTTGTTGATCATCTGATTCCATTCGTATCCACTTCCATGTTCGGATAGATGATGAATCAGTAACAGTGGTTTTCCAGATCCAGTTTTCGTATAATGTATATTGCCGAAGCGCCATTTATAACAGTGTGCTTTTGTGTCAGATAATAGATTCTTGGAGGTTGCTGATAGTTTGATGCATTTATTAATGACAGCAGTAGCAGCGGCAGCGCTAGCAGACAAAACGAGAAGAGTCAGTAATTTATTCTTTGTTTTCATTATTTCCCTCCTAAAGTAGAATGATCTCTTCCTATTATAATATAATCAATATGGACTTACAACGCTAAACATATTAATTTATTCTTAAGCTTGGAAAAATGTTTCACGTGAAACATTTTTTATTAAATCTGTATTTTTTTTACAGGAAACCATAGGAAAAAAAAATAAAATATGCTATACTCTAATTTGAACTGCAATTTCCGGATGTAATACAGGAGAAAACAAATAATGGGAAGAATCATCGCAATAGCAAACCAAAAAGGCGGAGTTGGTAAAACGACTACTGCAATTAATTTGTCCGCATGTCTCGCAGAGGCAGGGCAACGGGTATTAGCTGTGGATTTTGATCCACAGGGTAATGAAACCAGCGGACTTGGGATAGAAAAAAGTACCGTAGAAAAAACCATCTATGATTTACTGGTAGGAGAGTGTGAAATTGATGAATGTCTAATTTCCAATGTCCAGGATAATCTAGATTTGCTTCCCTCTAATGTAGAATTGGCAGGAGCTGAAATCGAGTTATTGGAAATAGAAAACAAAGAAAATCTCCTTAAAACATATCTTGAAAAAGTCAAGAGTAACTATGATTTCATTATCATAGATTGCCCCCCCTCACTGAATTTATTGACAATCAATGCCTTAACCGCCGCAAATACTGTATTAGTGCCCATTCAATGTGAATACTATGCGTTGGAAGGACTAAGCCAGGTTCTAAAAACCGTAGGATTAGTGAAAAAGAAGCTGAATCCTTCCTTGGAAATGGAAGGCGTTGTTTTTACCATGTACGATGCCAGAACAAACCTTTCACTGGAAGTTGTAGAAAGTGTAAAGAACAATCTAAATCAGAATATCTATAAGACTATTATACCCAGAAATGTCAGACTGGCAGAAGCACCAAGTCATGGAATGCCTATTAATTTATATGATTCCAGATCAGCAGGAGCAGAAAGCTACCGGTTACTGGCGGCCGAAGTAATAAGCAGAGGAGAAGATATCTAGATATGGCAAAGAGAACAGGTTTAGGAAAAGGGCTTGGAGCAATTTTTGGAGATGAAGTGATGGAATCTGCAGCCGAGGAACAAGAGATAAAAAATCACCAAAAACAAGAAGCAGCCGAAGCTATGGCAAAGAAGGAAGAGAATAATTCTGAGTTAGGAAAAGAGATGTTTCTAAAACTCACATCCATCGAGCCAAACCGAAGTCAGCCAAGAGTCGATTTTAGAGAAGAATCCCTTTTAGAGTTGGCGGAGTCCATGAAGGAATACGGTGTGTTACAGCCTCTTTTGGTACAGAAAAAAGGGGATTTCTATGAAATTATCGCTGGTGAGCGTAGATGGAGAGCGGCGAAACTAGCCGGCCTTAAAGAAGTTCCGGTGGTTATTCGTGAATATACCAAACAGCAATCCATGGAGATAGCTCTAATAGAGAATGTTCAGAGAGAGGATTTAAATCCAATCGAAGAGGCAAAGGCTTACCAAAGACTGATGCAGGAATTTAGCTTAAAACAGGAAGAGATCGCAGCGCGTGTTGCTAAGAACAGAGTTACCATCACCAATAGCATGCGTCTGTTAAAGTTGGATGAGAGAGTTCAGGAGATGCTGATTTACAACCAAATCACAGGCGGTCACGCCAGGGCACTTCTTTCAGTGGAGGATCAGGAACTTCAATTTCAATTAGCTGGAAAGATTGTGGCGGAAAGTCTTAGTGTCCGTGAGGTTGAAAAACTTGTAAAATCCTTATCAAAGAAGAAAGATCCAAAGGAAAAAGCGGAAGAGGATGTAAGCATTTCCCTCATTTTTCGTGAATTAGAAGATCGGATGAAATCTGCTATGGGTACGAAAGTCAGTATCAACCGGAAGGATAAGAATAAAGGAAGAGTTGAAATCGAGTATTATTCCGAGGTTGAATTGGAAAGAATCGTAGAATTAATAGAATCCATAAGGTAAGATCTTAAAAGTGAGGACGAAAGAATGGATAACAGTGTGTTAAATCAGCTGCCGGTTGATCCAGCTTATTTAATTATCGGTCTAGCAGTAATTACCATATTATTGATGATTATTGTAATTATATGTATGATTCAAATGAGAAAGCTGTACCGCAGATATGATTATTTCATGAGGGGAAAAGATGCGGAGACACTAGAAGATATCATCATGGAACAGATGGAAGTGATATCAGAATTAAAGGCAGAAGACCGTGCCAATAAAGACTCCCTACGTAATACAAATAAAAACTATAGAAGCGCTTTTCAGAAATTTGGACTTGTGAAATACAATGCATTTAAAGGTATGGGAGGTAATTTAAGCTTTGTTATGGCAATGCTTGATTACACCAATACTGGCTTTGTTTTAAACTCCGTTCATAGTCGGGAAGGGTGTTATGTATACATTAAAGAAGTGGACAGAGGAGAGACAGACGTACTCCTTGGAAGCGAAGAAAAAGATGCCCTAGAACAGGCATTGGGATATCATTCATAAATTGTAATTAAAAAAGCAAGTGCGATGTAACGTCAGCACTTGCTTTTTTATTGCAATTTTTTAGAATCGGTATATAATGAGTATATTCTTATAATAAGACAAGAAGAAAGGAATTACTTATATGGAAGAGATTTTTAAATATCTAAAAGAATGTGGGACATTCTATATTGCAACCATAGATGGCGATCAGCCTAGAGTTCGTCCATTTGGAGCTGTATGTATCTTTGAGGAAAAGCTTTATATTATCACCAATAACAAAAAGCCAGTATTTCAGCAAATGATAAAGAACCCGAAAATTGAAATCAGTGGTATGAACAAGGGGACATTTATCCGATTGGAATGTGAAGTAATATCAGATGATAGAAGAGAAGCAAGAGTCGCCATGATGGAAGAGTATCCTGGTGCATTAAGTAAAATGTATTCGGTTGACGATAATAAAATGGAAGTATTATACTTAAAGAATGCAAAAGCCACCATAAATACTCTTACCGGCGAAAGTAAAGTGATTGAATTTTAATTCATTTTATAAGATTTGTTTCATATCCATGCCTCGTTCTTCTGTCAAAGCGGCACCGATGGCAGTGCTGTATTCTGCCTGCTCTGGTAGAATGAAATGAACGTCAAACATGGTCTCCAGGGATTGGAAAATCTCCTTACACTGAGGGAATTTAACCAAATTTCCTGTCATCACAAAGTCATGAATGTTGCTGTTCAATGATGATAGGATGGCAGATTTTCCAATGACCTGGAGTACCATATGAATAATTCCAATTGCAATATCTTCCTCAGAAACAAGATTTCGTACCTTGCCAAAATTAGAGGCAGTGGCGGTTAGTGGAAGCCCTGGAAGTGCATCCTTAGAGATATCTTGAATCTGCAGATCTATGTTTCTTAAGTTTCCTTTGCTGGCTAAATCCATAATTTGAGAGATATCCTGCGTCTTTAATAAAAGGCTGGAAAGTCCTAAGATGGTTCCTCCTCCAATACCAATGCCACCGGTATGTGAAATCTTATCGCCATTTACCTGGACGAGAGACGTTCCGGTTCCCATACTGACGACGATCAAATCTTTTAATCCGGTAAAATACTGCCCGCCTAATCCATTGGAAATGAATTCATTTACCTTATAAGTAGGAATTCCGTAAAGAGGCTGTTCCACGTAAGCACTCCCTACCCCTGTGAGCATAATTTTCTCTATATCAGTCAACTGAATGTTATTATCATAAATAAATTTGCCCAAGGCTCCAAAAAGAGAGGCAATGGGATTATCTGCCTTAACAAAGGTAGGTATTTTTAATTTATGGTCTTGAAATCCTACGATTTTCGTAGTACTTCCCCCAATATCGATTCCGATGGTAATTTTCATAGTTATAAAATCCCCTTATATCTATTCTGTAACAAGAGTTAAAAAAACCTAGAAAAAGTCATGAAAAAGCCTTCTAACCCTTAGTATGGTTCCTGGGCTAACTATAACATACATGGCATGCCTTGCCAAGTTTTTAAATCCGTCCATTGGTACCAAATATCAATAAAGGAAAGAAAAGGTAATTGGGAGGAATTGTAAGAGGATGATAGATTTCAAGGCATTTTAGTGTGATAAAATAATAAAAATCAATATTTCCCCTTATAATCCAAGGATTATGATATTAATAAGTTGTCTTAATAAGTACAAAAGTATTGATATACAGTTTGTAACAAAAGTGTGCAAGCTTGAATAAAATGATAAAAAAATATATTGACAAAAAAATAACAATGATCTATAATAAACACATGAAACATCGTTAAAAAAATATCGAACTTAATCAACCCGTTATACTCATATAAAATTGGAGGAAATTCAAGATGGCAAAGAAAGAAGAACAGGTAAGAATTCCTGAGATTATTGATAGTGTGGAATCCCTCATTGTAAAGATGGAAGCCATGAGAGAGGCTCAGAAAGTATTTGCTACCTTTACACAGGAACAAGTAGATAAGATCTTTTATGAGGCAGCTAGTGCAGCTAACAAATTAAGGATCCCACTTGCTAAGATGGCAGTGGAAGAGACTGGTATGGGTATTGTTGAAGATAAAGTCATTAAGAATAACTATGCAGCCGAATACATCTACAATGCTTATAAAGATACAAAGACCTGTGGCGTAATTGAAGAGGATAAAGCTTATGGTATTAAAAAGATTGCAGAGCCAATTGGTTTAATTGCTGCAGTTATTCCTACCACAAACCCAACTTCAACCGCTATCTTCAAAACACTTATTTGCTTAAAGACAAGAAATGCCATCATCATTTCCCCACACCCAAGAGCAAAGAATTCTACCATTGCGGCAGCAAAAGTAGTTCTTGATGCGGCAGTTAAGGCTGGAGCACCAGAAGGTATTATTAGCTGGATCGACGTTCCTTCTTTAGAGCTGACCAATGAAGTAATGAAGGGTGCAGACACCATATTAGCTACTGGTGGCCCTGGAATGGTTAAGGCGGCTTATTCTTCTGGTAAACCAGCATTAGGCGTAGGTGCAGGCAATACACCTGTTGTCATTGATGATACCGCTGATATTAAGATGGCAGTAAACTCCATCATTCTTTCTAAGACCTTTGATAATGGTATGATCTGTGCTTCCGAACAGTCTGTAACCGTTCTTGAAAAAGTTTATGAAGAGACGAAAAAAGAATTTACAAAACGGGGCTGTTACTTCCTGAAAGGCGATGAGATTGAAAAGGTTCGTAAAACCATCGTTATCAACGGCGCATTAAATGCAAAGATTGTAGGCCAGACAGCTCACACCATCGCAAAGCTTGCAGGAGTTGATGTTCCTGTATCCACAAAGATCTTAATTGGTGAAGTTGAAAGCGTTCATATTGAAGAAGAATTTGCGCATGAGAAGCTTTCTCCAGTTCTTGCAATGTATAAAGCGAAAACCTTCGATGAGGCGATCGAGAAGGCTGAGCAGTTGGTTGCAGACGGTGGCTATGGTCATACCGCTTCCCTCTATGTTAACGTAAATGAAAAAGAAAAAATGGATAAACACGCGGCTGCTATGAAGACCTGCCGTATCTTAGTTAATACACCTTCTTCCCAAGGCGGTATCGGTGATCTCTATAACTTTAAGCTGAAACCATCTTTAACCTTAGGCTGCGGTTCCTGGGGCGGAAACTCTGTTTCTGAAAATGTTGGAGTACAGCATCTGCTCAATATTAAGACCGTTGCTGAGAGGAGAGAAAACATGCTGTGGTTTAGAAGTCCAGAAAAGGTTTACTTTAAAAAAGGTTGTATGCCAGTCGCTCTTAGCGAATTAAAGGATGTTTACAACAAAAAGAGAGCTTTCGTTGTTACCGACTCCTTCCTATATAGCAATGGATACACAAAGGCAATCACAGATAAATTAGATGAGATGGGTATTGTTTATACTGTATTCTCAGATGTTCAACCAGACCCAACCTTAGCAAACGCCCAGTCAGGCGCTGCAGCAATGAGAGCATTTCAGCCTGACACCATCATCGCACTGGGCGGCGGATCCGCTATGGATGCTGCTAAGATCATGTGGGTAATGTATGAGCACCCAGAAGTTGATTTCCAGGATATGGCAATGCGCTTTATGGATATCAGAAAGAGAGTTTACACCTTCCCTAAAATGGGAGAAAAGGCTTATTTCATAGCCATTCCAACCTCTTCTGGTACTGGTTCTGAGGTTACTTCTTTCGCTGTTATTACAGATCAGGAAACTGGAGTTAAATATCCTCTTGCAGACTATGAGTTAATGCCTAACATGGCTATCGTAGATGCAGATAACATGATGAGTCAGCCAAAAGGCTTAACAAGTGCATCTGGTGTTGACGTTCTGACTCATGCATTAGAAGCGTATGCTTCCGTAATGGCTTCAGACTACACCGATGGCCTGGCATTAAAATCAATGAAGAATGTATTTAATTATCTTCCTACCGCTTACAATGATGGTGCGAATGTTGAAGCAAGATGCAAGATGGCTGATGCTTCCTGTATGGCTGGTTTAGCCTTTAACAACGCTTTCTTAGGAGTTTGCCATTCCATGGCTCATAAATTAGGCGCCTATCACCACATTCCTCACGGTGTAGCAAATGCCCTTCTTATTACACTGGTAATGGAATTTAACTCATCAGAAGCACCTGCTAAGATGGGAACCTTCTCTCAGTATCAGTATCCTCATACACTGGAACGGTATGCAGAATGTGCTCGTTTCTGTGGGGTTGAAGGAAAAGATGATGCAGACGTATTCAAAAAATTCCTTGTTAAGGTAGAAGAACTTAAAAAAGCCGTTGGCATTAAGGCAACCATTAAGGATTACGGCGTAGATGAGAAATTCTTCTTAGAGACTCTTGATGAAATGGTTGAGAACGCTTTTGATGATCAGTGTACAGGAGCAAACCCAAGATATCCTCTCTTTGCTGAGATTAAAGAAATGTATTTAAAAGCTTACTACGGTAAATAATTTAAGTTAGACGAAATAGAAGTCTAATTGTAAACGGCATAGTCATATTTGGCTATGCCGTTTTGTTGTTGTAATGCATTAGGGTGGATAGAAGATATGTTTTGTGTTACGATATAGATAGGAATTATGATTATAATGAAATTGAGGTTTGTTAGATGAAATATATTAATAAAATACCTTCAGAGGATGGTCAGAGAACAGAGGAATTATTGCAACTGGGGTATAAAAGGCTAAAGGAGCCAAAGTCTACTGGTGCTGCCATATTATTTTCTCTGCCACTATCTATTTTACTCATGTTGCTAGCGATACTCTGGTGTTATTTGTTAGACCCAACTCTTTTTGATTTTTTAAATAAAGAAGGAATGTCATTGGAAATAACCATTGATTTTACCTTTATCTTATATTGTGCAGGGACGATTTTGTGCCTTCTTATCCACGAATTTATCCATGCGGTATTTATTCCAGGGGTCTTTCATTCAAATAAGACCTACTGGGGATTAAATGGAGCGTTTGGTTTTGTATATACGGAAGAGGAAATCACAAGAGCACGATTGCTATTGGTATCAGTTATGCCTCTTTTCTTGATATCATTTGTTTTACCAGTAATTCTTTCGTCTGTTGGAATTTGGAACCATTACTTGATCTTTTTAAGTGTATTTAACGCAGGTGGCGCTTGTGTGGATCTTTTAAATATGGTACTTATATTTGTTCAGGTACCTGCCAGAGGAACTGTAGTTTCTAATGGGTACTCAACCTTTTATAAAAGTGCACTTTAATAGAAGATATAAAAGAGGTGTCTGGAACGGTCAGTAATGACGTTCTAGGCACCTCTTATTTTTATTCTATTTCTACTATTTGATCTTACCCTCTTTAAATAAGAGTATCATTTCGTGGGTAAGGCTTAGATTGGTGAAATCATTGGGGATATCTTCGGGAGCCATCCAGACGGCTGTGGACAACTCTGTTTCATCCAGATGAATATCGGGAGAACCATCCAATTCGGCCCAATAACCAACTAAGATAGAATCGCTAAATCCCCATGGCTGATTTTTATAGTATCGAATGTTTTTTACCCGAATTCCTACTTCTTCCATGGTTTCTCGTTTTACTGTTTCTTCCAGCGTCTCGCCAAACTCCGTAAATCCTGCAATTAGTGCATACCGGGTGTATTCTCTGCCAGCATATTTGGTTAAAAGTAGTTTCCCATTATGAGTCACGCCTACAATGACTGCAGGAGATATCTTGGGATAAATGGTATAGCCACAGGAGGTACAGACGGCAGCTCTCTCTTTTTTACTTTTCATGGTGGAAGAACCGCAGCATCCACAGAAACGATTGGAGGTATAAAATCGGTGAAGATGTTGAGCTGAGACCGCCGCGAATGAGACCCAAAGGGGAGTCAACTCTCTTATAATGTCTGCCTTATAAAGTTTTAAATGGTCAGTCTCTTTAATGGAAACCTCTGATTCATCTACTAGGTAGAAATCCATCTGATCGATGGAAAACAGATAGTCACAGTGGGACATGGCATCTTCCATACTCCCTAAAAGAGATTCAAACTTAGGGATTTCTTTGGAACCATCATCAGAAAGCATGATTCGTCCATCCAGAAAATATAAGAAGTAACTGCTAGGGGCAGCGGTTTTTATTAAAAAATCATTACAAAATATATGAGGCAAAATATCCTGTATCATGGTGAATACCTTCTTTGTCATTTGATTTTTAATGCATTAAAAACTATTTTAAGATCTATCATCACTCCTGTCAAGCAACCCCAGTAAAAAAGAAAGAATAAAAGTGGGAGTGGCAAAATAAATTTAAAATACTATTTTAATAAAAATCATAAGGATCACGTAAAAAAACAGCTTGATACGGCTTATATTAGCCGACCAAGCCGTTTTTCTATGCATTAATTTCTATTAAAGCTATTAACAATAGCCTCTCTTGTTATATTAATTTATGAATCGCTTTTCTGACCGGAATTCCAATGATAACAGCCAGGATGGTTAGGAATATGTCTTTTGGAACAAATGCCACCATGGAATAAGTAAATACTCCGTATATGGACATATCACCAGACAATGCAGCCCACTGGAGTCCGCCAATGATTTCGTCAACGATGGTACCTAAAACTGGAAGCAGAAACATGAAAAGTGTGTTAAGTGACTTACTTCCTGTCTTCGGCCTCAAACCACATAAGAAAACCATAATAGCCCATCCCCAGATATATCCTCCTGTTAGGCTAAGCAATATATTAATCCCGCCTCTGAAGTTAGAAAAGATAGGAAGGCCAACTGCTCCGAGAAGAATATACACCACAGTGGCTAAAACTCCAAGCCTCCAACCAAGAATAATTCCTACCAGGGCAACTCCAAAGATTTGAATGGTGATTGGCACCCCTGTTGGCATTGGAATCGCTATCTGAGAAATAACAGCAAGGACTGCAGCAAACATACCTGCAATGGCAAGTTCCTTTGTGGTAAAAGGTTGTTTGGCCGGGTTTTTAATATTATTTTTTAAAGATTGCTCTGCTTTCATGAATGGCTTTTCCTCCGATTAAGTATAAATTTCTATTGGAATGTTAACATAGGTAAAATGAATTGTCAACTTAAAATAATACAATGGTTTACAATGCGAAAAATGAGTTAAGAAAGTTTTAAGAAAATTTAAGATTAAAATGGAAAATTCGGAAAAAATAACCATCATGTAACCAGGATTATATATAATTTGAAAATAAATGTGAAGTTAGCTATTTGATTGATAAATAAGACCGTTTTTTTTGAGAAAAGCGGAGAAGTGGAGGTATGAAATGAAAAGTATTAGAAGAAGAGCAAGCCGCTTAAAACGAGCGGTTGCCTGGCTGCTTACGGCCGCAATTATTACGGGTAATGTATCTCAGCTTGGGGCAATGACTTCATTTGGGGCAGAAAACACAGTACATAAGGCGGCTTCGCCATCCAGTGCAGATTTGGCGACCCCGTCAGAAGCAACACCCTCCGAGGCAAGAAGGGTAATTGATGTGAAAGTCACCCAGTCATCCATTTTAAAAGTACTTAAGAAAGATTCCGACCGCAGGCCGGAATTTATTGAGGATCAGGTCCCTTTTGAAGGAGAACAAAAAGATCTGGTCATACAAAAGATATATGAAGAATTAGAAGGAAAAACCTTGGTTTTACAAAAAAAAGTGGGGAAGGCCATGTATCTGGTAGTCGTGTCTGACACGCTGGGTGGAGATCCATTTTCTGACTTTGATCCTTCTGACAGGATCAGCCAGGAAGCCGCTTTAAAAAGCGTCCAGATCATTGGTATTAACGGCTATAAGGACAGAGAATGTCAGTTCAGGCTTAACATCACTGGAGAGGATATAGCCATAACAGACGCTTCAATCAGTGAGTTTGCAGTGGTGGGCGAGAATGAACCGGTTGAAGCTGGCTTAGAACCAACGATTCCTGGAGGGGGCGCTAATTCTTCAGTATCTGGTGGAATAAATGGTAGTCAGACGGTTACAGGAGAAAATGGTCAGGTACAAAATGGTGAAACTAAAAGCAATGAGCCAACAGGAAATGAGATAACAGGTAACGAAACAACAGGTAACGAGACAACAGGAAACGAAACAACAGGAAACGAGACAACAGGCAATGAAACAATAGATAACGAGACAATAAGCAATGAGTCATCAAACAATGGAACATCAAACAATAATACATCAAACAACGAGACATCAAACAATGATACATCAAGCAATAATGCATCAAACAATGAGACAAAAAGTAATGAAATAAAAGGTGCTGATACAAAAGTTGCCGAAACAGATAGCAATAAATCTTCAAATGGGGGAACCGGAATCAAGGAAGAATCCGGTAATAAAGATACACCAAATTCAGATGATAAAAGCAACGTTAATAAGGATAGTAAGAGCGAGCACGGTTCGGATTCAGAAAAAGCTCTTTCTATTTCAATATCAAAGCATAAGGTTCCTATTCTATTTGAGGCAGAGCCTAAAATTGCTACAGCGTCTCAGGCTGAGGCAGATCCGATGGTTTTTGATGCAGCTGATATTATTTCACTGGGTGAGCGTTCCTTATCAGATGAGGAGCGGGAATCACTTATGGGAGTTAACGAAGATACTTCCCTTTTCTCATTTTTAAAACAAACCTCTTTTGATTTAGTGGTCAAGAGCTTTGGTATTAGTACCTTAAGTTCAGCCATTAACAGCGAGGTTAAGTTATCACCATATGAAACGGCACTTACCTACTATGGTCCAGATGCAGAAGATAAAAAGGATGTGGTAGAGCTTCATCTCACTCAGAGTCAGACAGGGCCAATTAAGGCAGGGATTCTTTATAGCTATACCTTGACCTATGCCATGCAGACGTCACCTCTTTATGAGTACGCCGCAGGGGGAAAGCTTTCCTTATTTGATCTTTATGAAGATGCCAGAATAGAATTTAAGGTTCCAGAAGGCATCCATTTAGAAGAAAAAGCGGGTAAGGTGAAGTTTATTTCCAACGGAAATGGTCAAAACGTTTATGAGATTCACGTTGGAAATGAGAACAATGAAATTCAGCCTGGTAAGCTTGACAGCATTACGGTTAACGCCTGGATTGATGGAAACGGGGAGCGGGCAGTAGGCGAGCAATTTACCTTACCAGATGATAGTGTGGCATTTTATGCCAAGGTAAAGGTGGCAGATAAAACAAATAAGGACGATGTAACCTATCCCGGTAGCATTGAAACTATGACCTATGGAGAGCAGCCAAGTGACACAGCCCTTAAGCTGGTTTCTGATGATAGCTGGCACATTAAAAAAAGGGTTTATCCTAACGATAATTCCTATGTTGTCTCTAAAGATGATAAAGGGGTTCCACAGTATGTGGACATTACCTATCTTATTGAAGTGGGGATGAAGGGCAGCTCTGGCGATATCTCAAGGCAGCCAGCAGGAACTATTTATCAGACCTATGGTCGTACGGGATTTGAAAAGGATTCTTTTAAGATAACAGACTCTTTGACCGTAAAGACAGCGGGAGCATCTGGAGAAATGAAGCCGATTTCCGTAACGGCAGTTTGGGCCGATGGTTCCAATCTTGATACGAAGAAGAATGAAGATGGATCCGTTTCATTTCGTGAATATAAGACCCAGGGGCAAAACAGCGGGGATCATATTTATGTATCGGACCAGGCACCGACTTACAGCTCTTATTTGGTGACAGCTCGCTATCCCTATGAGCCATTTCTCCTAAAGTATAACGATTCACGTGTTTCGGACGCTTCCGTGTTTACCATAAGTAACAATGCTCATCTGGAGTATGCAAAGCTTGGGACTGGAACGCTGGTAAGCGAGGATTCTTTTGCAGACATTAAGATTCACGAAGTAAACCGCCCGGCAGTGATTCGGATTAAAAAACAAATTGATGAGGGTGTGGGAACCATAAAGGACTACGGTCTTTCTATGGAAAAGGAGTATCCTGGAATGGCAGGTTTTCAGATCTTTTCTCTGGATGGGTCTGGGAAGGAAACTCCTTATGAAAACTATACAGTCATTGATCAAAATGGGAAAAAGATAGATTCCAGAATCATTGCAGTAAATCCTTCGAAAGAATCTGGAGAAGAAGGCAGCTATACGACTGCTGACCGGGGTTATATTGAAATTCAGGTTGATCCTGGTAATTATGTCATCCGAGAAGAAAAAACACCGGCAGGCACTGCATTTGCTTCGGCAAAAGTAGGATCAAAATCATCAACAACGGAAAATAACATAAAAGTGGCTCTTAAAGAAGGGGAATCGGAAACGGTTACCGTGATGAATGGAGTGATTGGAAAAGGCTCTGTTGAGTTTTATAAGAAAGCTCAGCTTTGGAATAATGGTTATGTGGGCCAGCCAATATTAACGGCACTGGAAGGGGCGGAATTCTCCCTATTAGAAAAGAAGTCAGACGGTTCCCTGTCTGAGGTTAAGACAGTTAAGTCAGGTAGTGACGGATTGGTACAGTTTAAGCCAATATCACCTGGTGATTATGTTGTCCGGGAAAAAAGCGCCAATGGATATATTCTGGATACTAAGGATTATCCGGTGACTGTTAAAGCAGGAGAAATCTCACATCTTGTGCAGGGAGACAACACGGTAATCAATACCTTAAACGAAGGGCGATTAAACGTTACAAAGTTAGTACAAGGGGATAGCGGTACATACATCCCGGTTCCATCCAGTCTTAGAGGGGATTTTAATGATAGATTCTGGATTGAACAATCGACAAATGGCAGTAGCTGGACAAAAGTATCCGTAGGATCAAAAACATCTTATTCACTGGATGGAAACAGTCAGTTCAATGTCCTTCTCCCTGTTATGGGTAAGGATGGGATTAAGTTTAATTATCGATTGGTAGAATTCGTTCCGGATGGTTATTCGGACGGAAACCGTCCAGAGGATGGGTTCAAGCAAGAGATTATTTCCAACAAGACGTATCTCTATAAGGAATTTACCCTTTCTCCTCTTAATACCAATGAGCTGGAAGTTAAGAACAATAAGGGTGGAACCTTAAAGCTGAATAAAACCGTTTGGGCAATTAATACCAACGGAACCTTAAATAAGAGTGCTTCCAAGCAAAATTACAGCTTTAAGCTTTACTCTTCGGATAAAAATGGAGGAGTCCTGACTGAGGTAAGCAATGGTCTTGTTTATAAGACAGACTCAAATGGAGCCATTACCGTTAAGGGTATTGATGTTACAAAAAAATATTACTGGTACGAAGTGAACACAGATGCTCGTCTGGAATCAGAAGATCCGGATAAAATGATGGAAGCCAATATTAATGGCGTAAGTCAGCCTGTGATAGGTCCATATGAAGTGAGACGGGAGCAAGAGAATAGCGTCAATGCTTATAACGTTCCTCAAAAGGTTCCTTACTGGTTTTATAAGTATGACATCACAAATACGAAGGCCAGCATTAGTGCAAAATTCAAAATAACAAGACAGGATAATGGTCAGCAAGTATATGCAGGTGCAATCACTCAAAGTGGAAAATTCATTTCACTTGACCCTGGAACCACTTATGTAGTGGAGGAGACAGAGGCACCTAAAAACTTCGTAAAGGAAGAAACCAGCACCATAACAACACCAAACGGTCCGGTGACTAGAAAAATGCTGGAAGAGTGGTTTTCCAGCTCCAAACCTTTAAAGAAGATAGTCTACAACAAACCATTTAAGGAAGTTACCTTAAAGAAGATTCTTCATCAGGCAGATGGAACAGACACAAGCAATATTTCTGCTCCCTTTGAGGTGTATACAAAGGATGGAAGTGGTTTCCACCAGATAGCGCTCCCAAGCGGAAGCAATACGTTGGTGTCAAATCAGAGTCAACCCATAGCACCTGGAACATATTACTTTAAAGAAAATGTACCGAGTAACATCATTAATCCTAAATTTCTGCTGAAAGAACAAGGGGATGGTGTTTATCCAGGATATGAGATTATGGGATCCCAGGTCTACTACGGACCATTTATCATTACAGCGGCAATTACTAGTGGCGAAAAGAAAATGGATCTTAATTTCAATCAGGGAAGCAAGCCCTTCGAAAACTACCAGAACCTTGGAAGGGTAAAGGTAATCAAAAAGAATGCTCTTAAGGATACTACGGTTCAGGGTGCAGTTCTTGGTATTTTCAACAAACAGGATTTCAATGAAAATGACTGGGAAAACAGCATTAAGAAAGCCATTCAGCAAAAGACCAGTGATTCCAATGGTCAGGTTCTTTTTGACAGCAGTGCGTTAAAGATATTTGATGATAATGGAAACCGGATTTCTTATGTCATTGCAGAAATTACACCGCCATCAGGTTATCTGCAGTCCTATGAGGTACTAACTACTTACCTGAAGGAAGGCACAATCATAACCACGGAAAATGGTACCGCCGGAGGAAAAAATCTTATCATCAAAAACGAACCAAAGCTTACCATTAGAACTCAGAAATACTGGCAGGATGGCTGGAATGATCAGTTTTATCAGATTAACCGGGTGCTGGGAAATGTAAAGCTGGCTCTCTATAAGGTGAATGCAGCAAACCCAGAGCTAGCGGATTACGTGAAGACAGAAACCACCAATTCCTATGATGGAGTGGCAACGTTCCAGGATATCAACCGGAATGATACTTATTTTGTTGCAGAGGTAAGAGTTCCGGACAGACAGGAAACAGGTCTTTCCTTTGATCTAAATATGGGAGAGAAAAAACCTCTTCCATTAGAAAATGGAGAGCCTTCAAAGAACCTACCTGTTAAGGATTTAGAATCAAGATACAATGCCATAAAGTATACGGGAAAAAATCTGAATCAGACAGCAGATTCCCTGGTTCAGAATACAAATCCTCTCTATAATTACAGGTCATGGGTTCAGTTTAATGTGTTGAAGATATGTGCAGGAGTGCTGCCAAATGGAACGACCCATGGACCGGAAAAGGTAAATGGAGCAAAATTCACCCTATTTAAAATGCTTGATGACAACAAGTCTCTCTCATCCATTCAGTTAAACGATCTGGAAGATAAAAACAGGTTTGAAGCTGTTGATCATTATGAGAGTGGAACCCGCATTGATCCAAAAACTGGAGCCAGGGCAGACGGAGAATTTGATACCTCCATCCTGGAAGCTGGAAAGGTATACTGGCTGGTAGAAAATGAACCAGCAGTAGGCTATGTTTTACCAAATGGCCCTCAGATTGTTGCGGTATTTGTACCAAAGGCAGGGGATTATAAAGGCTGGGAAAGCATCCGTCACCCATATGAGAATGGAAGAAATAACCGGATCGCGGAGATAAAAAACACTCACGGAGAAGGTCCGGGAGGGCTAGCCCGGTATCATTTTCAGATTGCCCTAAATAAATGGTTAAAGGATGAAACTTCAGGAGCACAACCCACTTTACTGGGCGGGGCGAAGTTCCAGATTTGGCTTCTTGATCCGGTTACAAAAGAAAAGTTGATAGCTGTTGATGTCATTGAGACTGGTCTGGAATCTGACGGAACGTATAAAACCGGTTACGGGCTCTCCAAGATTATAAACTTCGATGATTTGAAACAGAAGCTGGAAGAAAAGAATCTATACCGGGAAGATTTATTTAAGCTCAATGAAGAAAAACATCAACTTCAGGCAGAATTTGCCCTGGAAGAAATCTATGCTCCTTCCAAGGTTCGTCTGGACCCAACCCTGCATCAACTCTCTGTTACGGTTGATAAGGATAAGGATACTATCGATACCCAGTATTTCTGGGATAAGACAAAGGATGCAGCCCATCGTTTGATGAACATTTTATCCTCAGAATATCCTGTAACACTGGTGAAGTATGGGTATGTGCCGGATTTGAATACCTTTGGAAAAACCGATGATGCCCTTGACGGGTTGAACATAACTAGAACCCCTCTAAGTGGGGTAACATTGGAATTATGGAAGTATCAGTGGAAGGATACGGGGTATGAGTACATTAAGGCCCAAACCTATACAACAACAAGTGATGGGCGTGTTGTCATACCAGGAGGACTTTCCTCAGGACATTACCGCATAAGAGAAATTCTGCCTGATCATTTAGCGAAAACTTATCTTACCATGTACAATGGCCAGGTTGGCCTTTACCGCTATTTCACCGTAGGAAGTTCTCCCCTTACAGTCAATGTATATAACCCGGAACGCCCTAATCTTGAGATTGAAAAGATGACTTGGAACGGAGAAAAGCCGGATGGACTTAAGGGAATTGGATTCACCATTAAAAGAGACACCGGTTCCACGCTAAATGCCACGGTTGTAAAAACAGAAGATGGCAGATACGTTGCCAGGTTCTCAGGGCTTGAGAGTGGACCATACACCTTGTTAAAGGAAGATTTAAGCACTGATGCCACAAAGCTGGTTACGGATGGTTATTTTGAGTCTCAGAGGGTTGCTGTGGGCTATTCTCCAAAGGCAGACGGAGAGAAGGTAGCTCTATGGCCCGAAAATGCAATTGTGACTGGAAACCTCTCCACATTGACTGTTAAAAACCCAAGGCTTTCTGAACTCTTAATCTATAAGAAAGATGGGGAGACGAATCAAAGCGATGCAAGCTTAAAGGGAGCATCATTTAAGGTTGAGTATATGAAGTTCCGTGCAGGAATTGATTACGCTCAGGGTCAGCTTGCAGACGTAGAAGATCCTGGGTATAAAAAGCCGGAGCAGGGGTTTGCACTGGCAAATGGTAAACTTCTAGACCAGGGGGACGGCTCCTACGCGTTAAAGGATTGCCCACCAGGATGGTATCGAATCACAGAGGAAAAAGCACCGGAAGGTTATACCAAGGATACAAGACCTGTGATTGTTGCAGTAACTGGAGATATGGGGCCTGCTTATAAAGACACAACCATCTCCATTGATAACAGGAAAAAGGTAGAGCTTACCATAACAAAGAATCTGGAGTTCGGGGAAGGCTTCCAAAAAGACGATAAGTTAGAAGAGAAGCTACCGGCTCAGATTGTATTTGATGTTTATACTTATGGAAACAATGCATATCAACCAGTTCTTGACGAAAACGGAACGCCGGTTCAAGTTAAGATTAACCAGTTCATAGCTAAAGATGGTCATTATACCGGAAGTAAAAGCGTATTGCTGCCTCAAAATCCAGAAGGCGGAGCCTACTACTTAAAGGAACAGGAGCAGGCAGATTGGGTACTTTCATCCGATAACGGAGTGGAGAATGGAACTCTCTTTGCAGATGGATATTTCCAGGCAGGAGGAGCAGCTGATTTTACTTCCAAGGCTCCCGTATCAGTTACGGTTAAGAACCGATATGCAAAAGCAAAGGTAGTCTTAACAAAGGTGAAGTCAGAAGATTCGACTATGAAGTTAACTGGCGGAGTCTTCCAGCTTTATAGCGATCCTGAGTTTAACAATAAGGTAGGAGACTTCACCGAGATTGGCCAAAGTGGTAGTTATGAAATCGTATTTTCTACAAAGCAGCACCATGACGGTCAGTATTACATCAAGGAAGTAAGTGCTCCAGCTGGTTATATTAGTATTAAGACTGCTTTCCCAGAAGGAGGGCTCCTAGCAGAGACTGGGAAGACCACAGAAGTCACCATGCCAAACAAGAGCGGAGTGGACTTATGGGTAACCAAGTACAGCGGAAATGGAACCGGAGAAGCACTAAAACCAGGCATAACCTTTGAGCTTTATAAAAAATCCTCTTCTGGAACATGGACCTATGTATCACAGGGCCTTACAGATAGTAGTGGAAAAGTATCCTTCTTAGGACTTTCCATAGAACCATTAGAAGCTTATGCAGTGAAAGAGGTAGAGGAGAAGGATCAAGGATTCCTAAAGTACCGTATGGATTCCTTTGGTGGAGAAAAAGGGACTATAAAACCAGTCATCACAGATGTGAGCAAGGACGGCGGGATTATTAGCGGTCAGGAACTTTATGTGCTGGCTGATGAGAATACGATCCTACCAGGGGTATATGAATTCAAAGCCCATAATCAGGAGGCGCTGCCACTTAAGATATTTAAAAATGATATTAACAGGCAAGATAACCCGGATGCATCCATCAAAGTAACCATCAAGGTAACGGATAAAAAGACCGGAAACCAGGTGGGAGATGTGATTCCTGTGGCATACGGCGAAACCGGAACCACCATACAACTTCTTCCTGGTACGTATGAGATAGAAGAAACACAGGTTCTGGAAAATCAAAATGGCTATATTATTAACCGGGACGATGAGAGAACGGTCTATAAAAAAGAGGTGACAATCGAAAAAGGAACCATACCTGGATCCCTTGAATTTACCAATGTGAAACAGAAAACAGATGTGACCTTGGAAAAGACATCTCTTACCGCATCATTAAAGGATCTATGGTGGAATGACGGTCAGACAGCAACCTATACTCTGACTCCCCATGTGACCAACACAATTCCTTTGGATGGATTTGTCATAAGGGACCTTGGACTTACCATGCTTGACAGTGGTAAGAACGTTCTTCCGGATTCTGAGTACACCAACGAAAAGTACACCATAACCTCTATAAAACCTGGAAAATCAACGGAACAAAACCGGATACGTGGAGGGAAGACCGGAACCATTATGGCAGATGTGACCTTCTATGACTTTAAGGGAACCCAAGTGGGAGGAGTACAGAGCGTTAAGGTATCCGGTGACGGTGAAATCGGTCTGATCCGACCTGTTAGCGGAAAGAATGTTAAGTCGTTCCAGATTAGCTACCGGGATGATACGTTGAAAAACTCAACGGAGCACAAATACATTCTCGGTCAGGACTTCACGCCAGGAAGCGTAGAGGTTGGCGTAAAGCTGTTCCGCCAGGATGCAAAGCTATCCAATGGAAGTTATAAAGAAGAGATTAAATACATTAATAACCAGGCAGATTCTACCATCAGCTACCGGGAATGGGACAGCAAAGGAACATTAAGCCAGGAAATAAAGACAAAAATGCAGGCTTCTTTTGTTAATATTCCTATCGTCCAGAGCAAGGCGCCTGTGATTACAGCAGAGAAAAATGTGACTCCGATGAAAGAAGTTCAGGCAAATGACATATTAAATTACACCTTAACGGTGAAAAATGTGACTAAAAGCAATGATCCAGACATCGTCCCTATGAGAAAACCCGTACTCATTGACCACATACCAGAAGGGGTTACAGTCTCTGGAGAGGTGGATGGAGAAGACCGTATCTTGAAAGCTGTTTCCATTGTCAAAGGGCCTCAGGGAGTAGGAATTGAAAAGACTGTGAAAAAGGTGGATGCTCTTACGGGTCAGGAAACCCTGTTCATCGTATTAAGTGGAGAGTTAAAACAAAATGAACAGGTCACCGTAGGGGTTCAGGCAAAGGTAGCAGGTAATATTGTAAGCTATGGCAAAAACATTTTAAATAAGCTTTATGTCACCAGTGACGTTCTTCAGCCAGCTTTCTCACTCAATAAAACGGGTGCCTCCTTTATGGTAGAAACCAATTCAGGAGACCAGTGGCCAAGTGCTGACCTGCCAAGTGGAGTGCTCCTTCCAGAGGAGAAGTACCGCTCTTACGGATACGTTTCTGATTCCGCAGAAAATTTCATGAGCACGGGAACAGGCCTAAGGCTTTTTAAAGAAGTGAAAGGTAATTTAGACACCAGATTTGTATCTGGTACAACGGCAGGCAGAACAGCTAAGACCATTGACGGAGACGGAGATACCTCCTACGATGGTTCTGTCTTATACCGACTAACTATTAACAATGATTCTAGTACCAATTACGTTTCCAGTCTTCAGCTTATGGATATCCTTCCGACGAAAGGAGATTTAAATGCTGATAGCAACGACCGTTTAAGTGATTACCGGATACGGTTTGAAAATATCCAGTCCTTATCCATTGAAAATAAGAAGGATGATAGCGATCCTGGGCGAAAGGTTGAAGACTTTAATTATCAGATGTCTTATTCCAATCAGGCATTTGACAACAAAAACACAGTAAAAGCTGCAAAAAATGGAGTCTTAAGCGACAATGGCAATGGTTTCTGGTCCGGCAGTGGCAGCGATCCTAGCGCCTTCCGGTTAAAGATCACGGATAAGGACTTCTACCTGGCACCAGGAGAAAATCTGGTAATTGTTTACAAAACTACAGTGCCATATAACACGTCAAAGGAACTTGAAGAAGTTGCCTATGGATATGCAGTCAATGACTTTGCTCTCACCTACAGCTATAGAGAAGGTGGAAAGAACGGAAACGAAAAACCCACTGGACAGATGCAAAACAGCAATTCGACTCAGGTCCTTTTAGTACCAGGTGATGTAAAAGTCTCCGGACGCATCTTTATTGATGAAATCAACCGAGGGATACAACATACAGAACCATCCAGAGATCACCTTCTAACCGATCTTTTACCAGTACTCTCGTCCGGCTATTTTAATGTCAGCCTGATTAAGTATGGAAAGAGCGGAGATGATGAGGTGGTTGGGGCAGCAGGTCCAGATGCCAGATTTACCTTTGGTGGATTGACTCCTGCCAAACCTTTTGGAATCACTGGAACACAATTTACCCAGGATGAGGAAAATAGCTGGTATGTGAACCAGGCATTAAATGTATCAAAGCTTAAGGGAGATGACCCAGCTCACTACCGAATTCGTGTGACCACTGGACAGATGCCTGTTGGCTATGAAGATCTGGTCTTAAAACTTACAAAGCCATTTATGATGGCTGATGGAGAGAATAAAGAGGCAGGACGATCCAGAACACCAGCTACCTTAAGGGATGGCGGAAGGAACCAAACGGAGAGTGCTGACAGTAACTTTAAGGAAGGAAAAACCGGATATGTATCGGAAGATTTCTTCTTATGGTCCACCTCCGGCGAGTATGATACCACAAAGGACATTGGCTTTGTACCTTACCGTAACGTGAAGGTGAAGAAGACCGATTCTCTTGGTAATCCGGTAAAAGGAGTTCATTTTAGTATTTATGGACCTTATACCAATGAAGAGTTGGAAACACTTCAAAATTCTGCGATTACAGATACTAAGGTGTTAGGCGCTCCCGCAGCAGAAGGAAGTACGACTTTAGAGGATGGAGAGGCAGTCTTTCAAGCAGGAGATTTATTCTATTACCGGAATTACATTGTGGTAGAAGATCAGTCACCTGAAGGGTTTGAGATGGATAATGCCCAGTCCACAGAGATGGAACTAATGAAATCCTTTAAAGTAAAGGAGCAAAAAGCCTGGGTACTTAAGAGCAAGGAATTTAAGACAGAAGAAGATAAAATTCCGAGTATTGTTACGGTTAAGAATGCTTACAAAATGGGATCCCTTACATTTAAAAAGGTGGATGAAGCAACTGGAAATGGTTTACCAGGGGCAGCCTTTTTACTAAAGGCCCAGTCTGACGTGCCAGAATTGGCTTGGAAGGCATTCACCGCAGATGTCATAGGGAATCAAAAATCAATGGGAGTTGCAAAAGCAGAAGAAACGGATCGGGGAATGGAATTTGAGACCTTGACCGGAGACGTTACGCTTACAGGAATTCCTTATGGTTCCTATACCTTATCAGAAATTCGTGTACCAGAAGGGTATGACATTACAAAGAAACAGGGAGATCTGGACTTTACGGTTTCCGATGATGGGCAGAAGGTGACATTGCCAGGAATTTCAGGTAATATAATCACCAATACAAGAGCTGGTTACCTTCTTACGTTAAGGAAAACAGATAGCTCAGGCAACAAACAGGTAAAAGGCATTTCCTTTGCAATTGAAGGGCCTGGAACCTATGAAGGCAAATCCTGGGTACCATTTTCTAAGGAACGTCTTGTATTAAAAGATGCAAACAATACAGGATATGAAGTAAAAGAAACCGATGCTGAGGGCCTTATCACCTGGAATCTGCCTTATGGTGACTACAAGATTAAAGAACTTCCTTCAGACGGTTACCAATCAATAGAACCTTTCTTTGTAAGAGTGGCAGCAGGCGGAAATGTATCGTTACTTGGCTCGGACCAGAGAAAAGAACTTACCTTAGTAAGCTCGCAGCAGAAGGAAATTAATATCTCAGTAGAAAATACAGTTAAGACCGCACCTCTTGTCATTGAGAAACGGGATGGGGAAAGCCATACAACGATCACAGGCGCAGAATTTGAGCTTAGCGGTAATTCCTTAATTGAAGGAGCGTTTAAAGCCTACCAGGAGCATATTACAGGTCTGGGAGTGTCTGGCGTGACGTCAGGAGAGGAAGATGGAACACTCTTTATCCGGTTTAAAGTGACAGGAACTGAGACAAATAAAATCGGAACCCTGACTCAGATTCCATATGGAAGTTATACGTTAAAAGAAATAAAAGCACCGGAAGGTTATATTTTAGAACCTGGAAAGGAGTGGAGAAAGGAATTTAAGCTGGAAAGTCCAGAAGGCCTTATCCTCACCGGCAATCAGGGAGTAGATAATGAACCTCATGTATTAATCATTGAAAAGCAGGATGAGATTACGAAAAAGCTTCTTATTGGAGCTGAATTTACCCTGGTTACTCAAGACGGAAACTATGTCAGCCTGAATGATACTCTCTCTTATCTTGGAGTGAAGAATCAGGAGGACGAAACCACACGGTTTGTCATTGGACCAGATGGGAAAGCAACCATAAAACGTCTGCCAGCTGGAGAGTACATCTTAAAAGAAATCAAAGCACCTGAGAATTATTCTCTCACCGGAGATACAAAGATTACCATACTTTCTTCCGGAAACAGAGACGCTGTGGTGGTATACGATGTAAGAAGCGAGGCGAAAATCAGACTTATCAAGACTTCAGCTCATGACCATGAAAAGAAGCTTGCTGGAGCCGAGTTTGAAATCTATTCTGACCAGGATTTAGTAACAAAAAAAGGAACCATCATCACCGGAACAGACGGAGCGGGCGAATCAGAGATGCTGCCACTTGGCACCTATTATATAAAAGAGACAAAAGCCCCAACCGGATTTGAACGTAGTGATAACGTTTACCAAGTGACCTTAAAGAACGACAGTGACGTAGAGACCATTCAGGCAGACGGAAATGATTTCATAACCAACCGTTACGGCACCGGAGCGCTGATTTTTGATAAGACAGACAAAGAAACCGGAGAAAAGTTAAAGGAAGCCAGATTCTCTGTTACAGAAAAGAAATCCCAAGTAGAGGGAGCATGGAATGACTTTAGTTCCAATCTAAAGAACATGAGCCAGGATGATCTACAAAATATGGGAATGGATGACCTGGCAATAGAGGAAGGTAAAATCCTGTTTACGGCAGTAAATGGCCACATTTCCTTAAAGGGAATTCCTTATGGATCTTATACCTTGAAAGAGGAGATGGCACCAACCGGATATTTAAGCCTGAGCGGAAAAGCCGTAATTGACTTTACCCTGACAGAAGACCAAAAAGAAGCGGATCTTGGAAATAACAACGTCATTGTAAATGAACGTGCTCAATATGAGATTCAGCTTCGTAAGACGGACAATTTAGGCCGAAGCATAAGCGGAATGCAATTTCGTATTCTGGGACCGGGCAAGTATGAAGACGGTGGACTATTATCCTTGTTTGGATCAGAACGGTTCCACGCAGAGGACGATTCCGGTACCGGATTATTTACCACCGGAGAAGATGGAATTATTAAACTAGGCTTAAAGCATGGGGATTATCAGTTAAAAGAGATTGCGACGGACCGGTACGATTCCTTAGAGCCTTTCTACATCAGGGTAAATAAGGATGGAACCATTACCGTATTAAAAAATCCCGATGGAAAGGTCTCTGTACCTGATGACCAACCAACGGAGCTGCTTGTAACCAATCAAATCAGCACAGGAAGAATCGAGCTTGAAAAGGTAGATGCAGAGGAAAAAGGCATCAGGCTGAATGGGGCAGAATTTACCCTTACAAACCTGGAAACCTTAGTACCTGGGGCCTGGGATAGCTACCGCAGCTTAGCGGCGGCTCAGGGAGCATCCTGGGATTTGAATCAGGTAAAGGGAACTACCATAACCCTTGCACTACAAGGGAAGGGGGCAATCGAAAACCTTCCTTATGGAACTTACCGACTGACTGAGACAAAAGCCCCAGACGGCTATATCTTAGGCACTCAGCCATGGACCAGAGAATTTACCCTTGGAAGTACAAAGAAAGAAGTTCTCTATACCACCTCTGGCCTGCTAACAAAGACAGAAGGGCCAGTGGAAAATATGCCGTCAGCCATAACGGTTCTTAAGACAAATGCAATATTTGCAGACCTAAGACTGAAAGGGGCAGAGTTTTTATTGAAAGCATCTGATGGCAGATATGTAATGATGTATCAGGGATCCTTTGCTGGCTATTCACCGGATAAATCCGTTGCAGGAACCATTGTAACTGGAGATGATGGGCAGTTTATCATCAAGCGGCTTCCAAAGGATACTTATACCTTTATTGAAACAAAAGCTCCTTCCGGTTACTACATCAACAACAACATACCGCCAGTCACCTTAGACGGTGTCAACCGATTCACCATCTCCATTCAGGACGCAAGAATAAGTACAGGAGGAGATCGGGACGACGGCGGCGGAAGAAGACCAACCAGCCCAACGGTCACCATAGTGCCAGATCAAGTACCCCTAGCAAATCTTCCTGCAGACCAGTCGGTTGAGCTATTGCAGGTGGATGATGGAAATGTACCTCTTGCAAGGCTTCCAAAGACAGGGGAGCGTAAGAATAACGCAGGAAAAGTGATGGTTACGCTATCTGGATTTATGCTGGCTCTTTATGCAGCACTTACAAAAAAGAACAAAGAAAAGGAGAATAATTAAACCAAACCAGTTATTGACTTTATTAAATTAACTTGTTATAATTTCCTTCAGGAAGTGAACAGGCAAAGGGGCCGGAACTATGAGAGTTCTGGCCTCTTTTTGCCATTTTTTAGAAACTTAATTTTATAAAGCAGTTGAAGTGATTAATAATCCAAGGAGGAAATAAAATGATGTCATACGTGGATGAGGTCTATGAAAGAGTCGTAAATCAAAACCCAGGAGAGGTTGAATTCCATCAGGCAGTAAAAGAAGTATTGGATTCTTTAAAGCTGGTGATTCGTGCCAATGAAGAGAAATACCGCAAGATGGGATTGCTGGAGCGTATCGTTGAGCCGGAGAGAATCATTTCCTTCCGTGTGCCATGGGTTGATGATAATGGCAATGTACAGGTAAACAAAGGCTTTCGTGTACAGTTTAACAGCGCCATCGGTCCTTACAAGGGAGGCCTTCGCCTTCATCCATCTGTAAATCAGGGCATCTTAAAATTCTTAGGATTTGAACAGACATTTAAAAACTCCCTGACTGGTCTTCCAATTGGTGGCGGAAAAGGTGGATCTAACTTTGATCCCAAGGGGAAATCCGACCGCGAAGTTATGGCATTTTGCCAGAGCTTTATGACCGAATTATCCAGATACATCGGAGCAGATCAGGATGTTCCAGCAGGCGATATTGGCGTAGGAGCAAGAGAGATAGGATTCCTATACGGACAGTATAAGAGAATGACTGGATTATATGAAGGCGTTCTAACTGGAAAAGGACTTAACTACGGCGGCTCTCTGGTACGTACTCAGGCCACTGGATACGGCCTGGTTTACATTCTTGATGAGATGCTTAAACATAACGGTAAGGATTTAAATGGCAAGAAGGTAGTAATCTCTGGTTCTGGAAACGTAGCAATCTACGCAGCAGAGAAAGCACAGCAGCTAGGAGCAGTCGTGATTGCATTAAGCGATTCTGCCGGTTATATCTATGATGAATCAGGAATCCAGCTTGATCTGGTTAAGGAAATAAAGGAAGTTCGCAGAGGACGTATTAAGGAATATACAGATGTGGTTAAAACGGCTGTATTTACAGAAGGCAAAGGAATCTGGTCAATCCCATGTGACATTGCTCTTCCTTGTGCGACTCAGAACGAGTTGGATTTAGACGATGCGAAAGAATTAAAGAAAAACGGATGCTTCGCAGTAGCAGAGGGGGCTAATATGCCTTCCACCAGAGAAGCTACGGATTACTTCCTTGAGAATGGTATTTACTTTATGCCTGGAAAGGCAGCCAATGCAGGCGGCGTTGCTACTTCAGCTCTTGAGATGTCTCAGAACAGTCAGAGACTTTCCTGGACTTTTGAAGAGGTTGATGAAAAGCTTCATGATATTATGGTCAACATCTACAGAAAAGCAGCAGATGCAGCAGAGCGTTATGGCGTGAGCGGTAATTATGTGGCTGGAGCTAACATTGCAGGCTTTGAAAAAGTAGTGGATGCCATGATGGCTCAGGGAATCGTATAATCCTGATATTATCCAGAAAATTTTACTGGCATTGTGAATGGTTTTAGTATATAATAAGCGATAAGACTTGAGGCGGAGTGTTCTTCGCCTTATTGTTTTTTTGAAAAATATGCGATTAAACAGAAAGCAGGTGATGATTCTATGCACAAATTCCTAAGAACCATTGGTTTTAGCCTTTATGAGAAAGACCGGGACATAGAGAAACTTTTGGACCAGCTCTGTGAAGATCTTTCCGGTTTAAAGCGGATCCAGATTGATGAAGATTCCAATCTTTGTGAGCTTCGTAAGGAAGTGGCTCCAGGAATGGGGATTGTAATGTATGGAGAGGTGGACCAGGAAGGGAATTTCCAAAGAAGCTACTACTATCCTTATTTGAAAACCAGTGATATGACATCAAATGTTCCCTGTTCCGTTCAGCGCCATACGGAGCGAGAGACTTATGCCGGTCTTTTAGATGAATATAAAGTGGGTATATCCCTCATATTTTATATAGACAATTCCCTTGAATGCCGTGAGCGTTTGATTGAAAATAAAACCATGGACACAAAAGATGTTTGCCTTTCCGGTCTGTCTGTCAGTGGTAAGGTACTTCTTCCTATACAGAAAACAGAAACTCAGAGAGCAAAAGCCAGAGTTGAAGCCAAAGACCGCAACACTCTTTTAGAGGCTGCGAAAAATGGAGATGAGGATGCCATGGAAACCCTCACCATTGAAGATATTGATTTATATTCTCAGGCTTCCAGAAGAGCGATGAAGGAAGATCTTTATTCTATCATTGATTCTTGCTTTATGCCTTGTGGCATAGAATGCGACCAGTATTCGATTATTGGTGAGATCATTAAGATTGATGAGAAGAAAAACAAGATCACAGAAGAAGAGGTCTATGATTTTACCTTAGAGTGCAGCGATTTGATCTTCCATGTTGGTATCGCCAAAAAAGATTTGGTGGGAACCCCTGAGGTAGGACGCAGGTTCAAAGGACAGATTTGGATGCAGGGAGACTTAAATTTTAAAGTGAAATTATAATAATGGAAGTTATGTCTTGACGAAAAGGACAATTATGAATATAATAATTAGTGCACTGTGAAGCAGCAATTGCTGTTAGCAGTAATGTTTCCGTAGCTCAGCTGGATAGAGCGACCGCCTCCTAAGCGGTAGGCCGGGTGTTCAAATCACCTCGGGAACGTAATTAGAAAAGCCGAAAACCTGAATTTGCTGGTTTTCGGCTTTTCTTTTCATAGATCCTTTGTTGTATTGAAAGTAAGATGAAAAAGAGGTTATGAAACCATGTTTTAATGTTTCCCATTCTAAGGGTTCACACTTTCTATCATATCGTTAATTACTTCTTCATTAAAACCTCCATTCCCATTGTTAACCGTGATTGAAAAAGTAAATTTGTCGTCTTGCCATGTGGCTTTTTTCACATTACCAGAATCACCTTCCAGAATAACTTGTATGTGGTTTAATTCTTCTATATTTTTTTCTGTATACTCATTGAAATCACCGCTTATATCTGCGTTTCCCTTTCCTTGGCGGTAAATGATTTCATTTTCTCCATTCGTGTAGATAATTTGTACAATTCCATTTTCGATCGCCTGAATGCTAGCTTGCGTATAACCCTCTGGAAGAATATGGGGGGTGGAGATTTTAAAACCTACGATTTTCTCAGCTTCTTCAATGGTAGCACAATCAATAAAGGGGTTAGGCAAAGCTACATTATTACTGAGGGCTGGTTTTCCCTCCTCGGAGAGAGTGGAGGCTTCATTCTTTGTAGAAAAGTTTTTGCAGGCGGTTAAAGATAGGAGAAGAGTAGTGCTTAATAAGATTACCATTGCTTTTTTCATAAGATAGAGTCCTTTCTATATGTTTGACTTAAGTTCCTGTATGGTTCCTCAGCTTTCATGTTGAATATAAAAGATAGGGGGCAAGTGTTGTTACTTGAAATATTATAAATATGATTATTTCAAATATAGCTTACTATCACTAAGATTGAAAATAATTATAGTATGTACAATTCTTTATAAAATATGGGGATGAGAAAAGGGAAAAAGTTTCCGATTTATTTTTATATACGAATTATATTAAGGATTACATTAGGTATTAAATCAGAGACAATGATATTTTTTTTACGGTATAAATATATGTTAACATTTATTATCATAGATTCTTACCTATGTTGATACGGTTCTAGAACATAATTAAATACAAAAAATTTAAAATCAATTTAAATAATGTGATTGTAATGCTATAATAGAAAAAATTGATTAGGTTGATAATTTGAGTTAATAAAAGTAATGTGGGCAGGTGAAATTTCATGAATAGTTCTAATCATGCAGTCTTTAAAAGTAAGGTTTTGGAGGTCGTTCAATTAACAATTGGTATATTTAATTTATTTATATTTGGTTTAGGGACATTGGCATATATTATTAATCCAGCGCTCAAAGATGAAAGAACGAAGCTATTCGTCTTCATTGCCTTAGACATAATCTGGATTATAATGATCATGTCTGGAATGAAGCGAAAAAAAATTGCGGAACGTTTTAAACTGTACGCATCGATCCTATTAATTAGTGATTCCTTTTCTATTAGCCATCTTTCCACCCTATCATGTGAGCCAGAATCGGTGGTTTTAAAGAATTTAAAACAAATGATAAAATGGAAATTCTTCAAAAATGCTTTTATAAACTATGAGACAAATCGTATCATTCTAAATTCAGTAAAGAAAAATACTAATTCTATACATACCGGTTCTTCTATAGGAGAAGAAAATGACAATATAGTAGGTGCTTATAAAAACGTTGAAGAAAAAAATAAAGGGAATAAAGTCACTTCCTGGACAGTAGTCTTAATATTAATTATGCTTGTTCCCCCTGTTGGTTTTATTTTGTTGATTAAAAAATTGTATCAAGATAAAGAGGGTGCCTATAAAAATAGCGTAGTAGCCAGAACTCTTGCCAGTTTTATGTTAGCAATAGGACTTATGTTATGGTTTATTGTTATAACTGCAGATCCATCTGCCTATAATATCTTTGTAAGTACGTTGTTCTTTCTATTGCCAGGTTCACTCTTATTTGTTAAGGGGTTAAACTTAAAAAAAGACGCCGCGAGATATGAAAGATACTTAGATCTGTTATCCAGCAATGGTGTCATTTTCATTGATGGGATTGCATCAGAATATTCTTTACCCTATGCAAAGACAGTAAGGGAATTAGAAGGCATGATAACAGAGGGATATCTGAAGAATGCCTGCATTGACCATGAAAATAGAATGCTTAAAATAAATACCAACGGGTCAAATGAGGATAATAGCAACAGGAGCAAACAAAATGTCAGTAAAGAAAATACTCCTGCTAAAAGCGAGCCAAAGAAAAAACCCAGTAAAGTAATTATTTGCAATAGCTGCGGAGGAAAGAATGTGGTTTCACAAGGTGATATCGTGGAATGCGATTATTGCAAATCTCCAATCATATATTCATAATAATCGATCCGATAAAGACCTTCACAAAGATGAAGGTCTTTTTTTGCATCATAAATAACAAGTTGTCTGTAGAAAATAATTAAAAATTCTTGGAAATAATTGAACCATGGCATGGAAAAGAGAATAGTATAAACCAAAAGCAGTAGAGAAAAGAAACTATGGGATATTATGTAACGGTACAAGATAATGTGAACATTTACGTAGAAGATTTAAACCCGGACTGCAAGGATACCATTCTTTTCCTTCACGGTTGGCCTGGAAGCCATAATCTGTTTGAATATCAGTTTAATGTTCTTCCTAGCTTGGGATTTCGATGCATAGGAATTGATACAAGGGGATTTGGTGACTCGGATAAACCGTATTGCGGGTATGATTATGCCCGTCTGGCAGACGATGTGAAAGGGGTTATTGATGCTCTGGGACTTAAGGATATTACATTAGTTGGACACTCCACAGGAGGTTCCATTGCGGTCAAGTACATGGGGAGACATCATCAATATGGTGTATCCAAGTTAGTATTGGTTGCAGCAGCAGCTCCCAGCCTAATCAAACGCCCTGACTTTCCATATGGGGCAGATAAGGATGCAATCTTAAATATGATTAAAGAAACCTATGAAGACCGGCCTAATATGCTTAGTAACTTTGGCAACTCCTTCTTCTTTAAACTGATTACCTATCCCTTCTCCCAATGGTTTCTCCAGATTGGTCTTCAAGCGGCTGGCTGGGCAACAGCAGCGATTGAAAAAACCTGGATTGAAGAAGTTTTATTTCAGGAGCTGTCTGAGATTACAGTTCCAACCTTAATTATCCATGGGATTCATGATAAGGTAGTGCCTTTTGAATTAGGTGAGATCCAACATCAGTATATTAAAAGTTCCACTCTATTGCCTTTTGAGTTCAGCGGTCATGCGTCTTTTTATGATCAAATGGAGGAATTTAATAAGGTGCTTTCAGATTTCGCAAAAGGAAACTGTTAGTAAGAAATGGATGAAAGAAAGCAAAGAAGCTGTGGGGTGCTTCTTTGCTTTCTTTGTATGTTATGAATGACTTTCTAAAATCGCATAATCTTCAGAATTTATGGTTAACCAGCGTCGAATCAGTGTTATGCCATTTGCTTCATTGGCATCGGCTGAAATAACGTGGAAGCAGTTTTTTTCAATAGAGAATCGAACTGTCTGATCTGGAATCTCTGCAATTAAGGCTTCTTGTTCTGTTTCTCTCCAGATGCGGCTGAATGGTTTTTCCATAGTGAGTCTGTATATCATGTCTTCGTGTTCCAGGATTCTTATCTGGCAGCCGTATTCTGACTGTTTGTCTTTTAAGAGGGTGAGGATATCCTGGTTCATATAAAGATATTCGTCCCGACGTGAATGACGTCCTTTTTTATTGGAAGAAATATGAGAACCACCAGCAAAAACCCCACCGGAAATCAATGGGAATAGCAAACGGAACGTTCTGGAGGCTTCCTTATGAGGCAATGAGGTAATTAAAAAGAGAGGAGTTGTCTCCCTTAAATCCTTTAGCTTTATAAGTAGATCAGATTCTTCTTGTTCCAGTTCTAAACGGGGGATCTCATCCCCACGAATGAAATAAGCTCTCGTTTTTTTAGGAATATGAAACAAGGGGTATCGTCCAAATACCGCAGTATCTGCATCATCAACTGGAATACATTCTTCGTGAAAAAGCTGCTCATAGCTTTTGGAGTGATCCACAGAGAAATACGGATCGATGGAACGAAATGCATTCTCCTCTTCCTGAGAATAAGAGAAACCTGTATTTACAATGGATTCAATCCAGATATGGATGTCTGGAGATAAACGGCTTCTTAGCTGGCGGATGACTTCCATGCGGTGTGGGAATCCAGGTGTGCCTACTGAGAAAGAAATGTTTTCTTTTATCAGCCTCTGGCATTGTTGTATAAATTTTGTCAGTGTTATTTTCTCTGGCTGGAACATAACACAGAGTCTTAACTTTTCTCTGCGCCCCCCAGAGGCATCGAATATTTTTAAGCTTTTGTTAATAGAACAGGTCAGATCGGTACACGTGCCAATGGCTTCAATGGTTTCTTGACGGCTGATGTGCCCCATGCCAGTCCAATAATATGGCTTTAAAAGCGCAGTGTAATCTGGTAGAATCAAAAGAGCTTTAGAATGATCCTCCTCTGCCTTATGGATGAAGCGGACAACAAATTCAAGGAATTGTTTTTCATCCTCCTCCAAACCAGCTTTAGAGATAGTGGCCCCTTTGTAAAAAATCGTATCAGTTTTCATTTATGTTTGCACCTCCTTCCGTATCCTTCCCGAAACAGGAATCATTTCTTTGAACGGAGACAGGCTTAAAATCAGCTTTTAATGTGGATTGTATATTGATGATTTGTGGATAAATGTTTATTATCTTAGTATAACAGTGCATAACTTAAAAAACTCCTTGTCTTACATAATGTGTTAATAAAACTAGCATAAAGAGCTGGGAGAGTTCCAGTAACCTTAGATGAAAAGTACGTAAATACAAAATCAAATTCTTAATATTTTATAAAATTATGATAGCATATTAAGAATTGGATTCCTAGAGAAAAACACAAACATGATAAGCTTTTGTACATAATTATTCCATTTCATTTCCAAATAATGGATAATGAGCTATAATAAGGGCAGGATCATTACGTTATAAGAAAGAAGAGGTATATTTATGAACGGTAAAAAGTTGTTATCAGCAGTGCTTGCTGCTGTCTTGGCGTCAGGCCTATGTACCATGCCTGCTATGGCAGCTTCCAGAAAAAAGATCATGGAAGTAAACATGACGGTAACAGCCCAGATCATGCCAGGGGATTCTATTTCCCAGCAACAGGTGGAGGTCACCGTAAACAACAGCCGTGTAGGCGTAGGTGACAGTGAATTTATCAACGACGGGTTTCAGTGGTATGAAGGTGATGTTCCAAAGATGGAAGTAAAGCTTTATGCAGATGAAGATTATTACTTTGCCACCGATGAAAAAGGAATTATCATTACTGGCGGCACTTATGTAAAGCAGAAACGGGAAGATTTAAGCCGCACCCTAACCGTTACCATCGACCTTCCTAAGGTGGGAGAATACACCCAGTCCATTACCCGTGCAGGATGGGGCAATGGCAATCTTGCCTCATGGGAAAAGGCGGAAGGAACCGGAAGTTATGAAGTGAATCTCTACCGGGATGGAAAAAGCATTCATGATACAGTAACCACCCAGGGGACGACCATTGATTTTACCAATCAAATGAGAAGTCCTGGAAGCTATTCTTATCAGGTGCGTCCAGTCAATGACCGTAATCCAGAGCAAAAGGGACAATGGCTAGAGTCCTCCTCTAAATATATCGACACAGCAGCCGCGGAAAAAAACCGTTCTACAGGAGAAACATTGGGAGAATGGAAAAAGAATGAAAACGGATGGTGGTTTTCCTATGAAGATGGTGGTTATCCCATCAATCGATGGGAAAGCATAGGAGGTAAGTGGTATTTTTTCAATGACAAGGGATATATGGCAACGGGCTGGATTTCCTACAATGGAAAGTTATATTACTGCAATCCATCCGACGGAGCCATGGTAATTAATACGACGACACCAGACGGCTTTTTGGTGGGAGCAGACGGAGCGAGAATCTCTTAAGATATCATAGGAAAAGATAAGGACTGCATTTTATGCAGTCCGTCTTTTTGGTTTGATGGAACTGGTGTTCCTATGAAAAATACTTGTAGGATGAATGATTCTATCATATAATAGCACGAAGGAGCAGATGGGAATGACAGAAAAGATGACAGGAAATTTTTATAAGCGTGTGCTTCTGGCTGCGGTAATTATTTTCACCTTAATGATAGCAGGATGTGCTGGCATGGAGGCTTCAACCGGACCAGATAAAAGTGTTTCCTCTGGGCAGCAAAGTGGCTCCGATTTAAAGGTACATTTTATTGATGTGGGTCAAGGAGACAGTACTCTGATTGAAAAAGATGGACATTTTATGCTCATCGATGCAGGAGAACGGGATCAGGGACCTACTGTGGTATCCTACCTAAAGGAACAAGGGGTTAAAAAGCTGGATTATGTAATTGGAACCCATCCCCATTCGGACCATATTGGAGGACTAGAGGCAGTCATTAAGGCATTTGACGTAGATAAGATCATAATGCCGCAAAAAGCCCATACCACTAAATTATACGAACGACTTCTTAATACGATTGATGAAAAGAAATTAAAGATCACTCTACCAAAGATAGGTGAGGTTTATGAATTAGGAGATTCCTCCTTTCAAATTCTTGGACCAAACCGGGATTATGGAGATAATTTAAATAACTGGTCTGTGGGAATTCGTCTTGATTATGGAAAAACCAGTTTTGCATTCTTTGGTGATGCAGAAAAAGGCGCCGAGGATGATATGTTAGCAAATGGGTTTTCCTTAAAGGCAGATGTATTAAAGGTTTCCCATCATGGCAGCTCCACCTCCTCATCAGGACCGTTTCTTGACCAAGTGAGTCCGGAATATGCGGTGATTTCCTGTGGAAAAGATAATGATTACGGACATCCTCATAAGGAAACTATGGAAGCCTTACAGAAACGAAATATCACCGTTTTTCGAACTGACCAACTAGGAAGTATTTTAGCGGTTAGTGATGGATCAAAGATCACATTTCCTGGGCAGAATAAAGGGAGTGCCAATGATACTAAGACAAAAACTGAGGAAAGCAGTTCTCTCACCAGAGAATATGTATTAAATACCAATACGAAGAAGTTTCATCTTCCAGACTGTAAGTTAGCAACTTCCATAAAGAAGGAGAACAAAGAAACGTTAGAAGGAACCAGGGATGAAGTGATAAAAATGGGATATGAGCCTTGCAAAAGCTGCAAGCCTTAACTTATTTTAAGTAGAGGGGGGAATGGGTATGAGATATACCATAGACCGCATCACGGGCAATATAGCCGTTTGTGAGGACGAAGAGGGGAATATGGTGAAGCTTTCGGCATCAGAACTTCCTAAGGGGGCAGACGAAGGAGACATTTTGTTTGAGAAGAATGGAACCTGGTATAAGGATGAAAAAGAAAGTCGTGAACGAAGACGGGTCATGGAAGAGAAGCTAAACAGACTGATAGAATAAAGGATTAAAATATGAAGAATTATATTGTGCTGGATCTGGAATGGAACCAGAGTGCCGGGGGAAAGGAAGATACGGTAGAGCATTTCCCCTTTGAAATTATAGAAATCGGAGCGGTAAAGTTAAGTGAATCCCGTGAGGAAATTGGGGAATTTAGAAGATTGATAAAGCCCGAGGTCTATACAGAGCTTCATGAGAAGATACTAGAAGTGACCCATATGGATGAAAAGCTTTTGATGGAAGAGGGAATGGACTTTAAGACAGTATTTGAGGAATTCTCTAGTTGGTGTGGCGAGGATGTTGTATTTTGTACCTGGGGCTCCATGGATCTGACTGAGCTGCAAAGGAACCTTTCCTATCATGGACTTATGAATCCGTATCAGAAGCCATTTCTCTATTATGATGTGCAAAAGCTCTACAGCTTGCTTTATGGAGATGGTAAAGATCGTCAATCCCTTGATATTGCAGTCACAGAGATGGGAATTATGGAGTCCAGACCATTTCACCGTGCACTTGACGATGCCCATTATACAGGGCGTATCATGCAGCATATGGACTTTGAGAAGGTAAAGGCGTATTTGTCTATCGACTATTACCGCCTTCCAGAAAGCCAGGAAGAAGAGGTTTATCTTGTATTCCCAGAGTATTCCAAATACATCTCAAGACCCTTTGATACCAAGCAGGATGCCATAGCAGATAAAATCGTAACTGACTTGATTTGCTGTAAATGCAACCGGATGCTTCGGAAAAAGATTCGTTGGTTTTCCGTGAATCAAAAATATTATTCGGCTCTCGGATGCTGTCCCGCACATGGAAATGTAAAAGGGAAAATCCGTATGAGACGCAGCGATGACGGTAAAGTGTATGTAGTAAAAACCATGAAGTTAGTAAGAGAAGAAGATATTCTTGATATATACGGAAAAAAAGAAGAAGCCAGAAAAAAACGGGTGGAGAAAACAAAAGTCAGGAAATTAAATAAAAAGAAGGGGGCATTGCCCCTCTCTTAAATTTCGCTTTCTTTCATCCGGTAGCCAACCCCGATTTCAGTAAATATGTATTTAGGTTCTGCCGGATTGGTCTCAATCTTTCGTCTTATATGGGCCATGTTCACCCGAAGAATCTGATTGTTATTATCCGCATAAGGTCCCCAGATATGGCTGATGATATAGTCATAGGTCAAAACCTTCCCAGAGTTTTCTGCTAGTAAAGATACTAACTTATACTCAATCTGGGTCAAATGGATCTTGTGATCGGAAAGTGTTACAAGACGCTTTGCAAAGTCGATATTCAAACCTTCGCACCGGTATGGTGTCTGAATGATACAGCCGTCGACTGCCTTTACGGTAGGTTTTCCATGACGCAAAGCAGTACGAATTCTGGCTAATAGCTCACTGGTGCCAAAAGGCTTTGTTATGTAATCGTCAGCACCGAAGTCAAGAGCTGCCACTTTTTCCTGTTCCTGTGTCCTTGCAGATATAACGATGATAGGAATTGTAGTCCAGCTTCGTACACTTTTTATAATGTCAATGCCATCAAGATCTGGAAGACCAAGATCTAGAAGTATCACATCCGGACAAAGGGAATTAATAAGAGCCAGTCCATCTCGTCCGTTAAAAGCAGTATTAACCTTGTAATCCTGCCTCTCCAGTGCACTCTCTATAAAGTTGCAAATATTCTTTTCATCTTCGATCATGACGATTGTAAACTTACTCATAAAAATCCTCCCCTAGTGGTAATGTAAACGTAAAAACTGCCCCATGCTCTTTGTTGGAAACGATAATGGTTCCATTATGAGCGACTACAATGGTTTTGCATATAGACAAACCAATTCCCATCCCCTTGTGGGAGTCATAGCTGCTGTTAGGCAAAGAGGTATAGCCGTCAAATAAAGTGGAAATCCGATCTGCAGGAAGTCCGACTCCCTGGTCGCTTACCTCAAAGGACGCATACCCATCCTCCACGGAAACGATGAGGTTTATGGGTTCCGTGGAATTGGAGTGATAAACTGCATTTTCCAAAAGGTTGATGATAACCTGCTCAATTAAGGTGGCATCCATGGGTACCATGATAAGATCATCTGGAACACTTACATGGACCGTAGCATTGGGAAGCCGTTTACGAAAACGCTGTAATGCCTCTGAAACCACTTCTTCGAGAGGTTCTAACTGCTTGGTTACATGAGCACCGGTATCCCGGATTCTGGTAACGCTAAGCAGATTCTCCACCATGTTTAATAGCCAGTTGGCATCTTCCCTGATGTTAGAGACAAGGTGAGACCTTTCTTCTTCTGCCATGGTACTCTCATTATCCAGATATGCGCTGCTGGCACCGATGATTCCAGTAAGCGGAGTTCTTAGATCATGGGATATGGCTCTTAAAAGATTGGCACGCATGGTTTCCTTTTCCGCCTCCATCAAAAGCTTATCCCTTTCACTTAGGATTTGGCTTTGCTGCTTTAAATGTGTGGTGGTTGCGCTTGTAATGGTGGAAATCACCAGTAACGTGATAAAGGTAATGGAATACCCAATTCCGGAAAGTTTAAATTCCATATAAGGGTACGTAAACAAATAATTCACACAGATGATACTGATAAATGATCCCGCTAAACCAGGGATATATCCATTGGAGAAGCGAGAAATTAAAACCACTGCCATGATGTAAACCATGCCAATATTATTGGTAAACCCTCCGAAAAACATAATCAGATAAGAGATAACAGTGGCTGTTAATAAGAAACCCACCGTTATCAATATATTCCGAATCAATTCTATTTTTGCAGGTCTCTTTAGCTGTCCCATGTCCCCCTCCGATCAGGCTAGCGGAATTTAAAACGGCCGCCCCGCCGGCCCTTACGTTTCGATGTATAAGAACTGCGTCTCTGCTCTAAGATACTGTTAAATTCATCGGCAGAGATGCCCGATTCCTTAAGGCGTTTCAGGCGTTCTTCCTTTCTAAGAAGAGAATACTCATCGTTTTGGCGCCTTTTGTATACGATAAAAAAGATTAGAACTCCGGTCAAAGCAAGTACTCCTACGCCTCCTAAGATCAACCATACAACAAGAGGAATCTGGAACGGTTTTAATGCTTTTTGACGGTATTCTTCTGACACTCCGGCACTGGTCTTACTGGACTCAGATAGCTTATCCGGTGTCTCTTCCTTTGGTGCTTTTGCTGTACTTTCAGGTGTAACGGCCTTTGTTTCTGGAGTTTTAAAAAGCTCTTTGTTAATCTCTAAAAACGTACTTCCAACCACTCGGTCACTATATCGGTATAAGATCTTTGCGATGGCACCCTCAGGATCTCCCTGTGAGATATCGTAGCTGAGTTCCGCTTTTGCATCGGAAAAGTTAGCTGTCTTAGGAAGTATGATTCGACTGTCAGGATCTAGAATCAACGCCTCAGGCCGTTTGATGGACAAACCACTAAAGCTTAAGTCGCTGGTAATAGAGCTGTAAGTCTTTTCGTAATCAGCCGCCTTTAAAGATACGAAGTTTCCAAAACCAAAATCCAAAAGGTTTTTGGTGTCGGACCAATAAAGAGGGGTAGAACCTTTTAAAATTACAGTAATCAGCCTCATACCATTTTTCTCAGCGCAGGTAACCAGAGTATTGCCAGCAATGGTGGTGTAACCTGTTTTTCCTCCTACGACTCCTGGATAATAATAAGGACTGGATTTTCTCAACATCCGATGCCCAGGTGAGATGCCAAGGCCCTCCTTGTTGATGGAGTTAGGCGGAAGTTTATAAAAGGTGGTGGAATCAATCTCTTCAAAAACTGGATTATTAAATGCAGCTTTTACAATGAGAGCCATGTCATAAGGGGAGGTATAATGTTCCTGGTTATTTAACCCGCTTGGATTGGCAAAGTGGGTATTGGTGCAGCCAAGTTCCTTTGCTCTGGCAGTCATCATCTCTGCAAATGCTTCTGTACTTCCTGCCACATGTTCTGCAAGGGCGTTGGCAGATTCATTGGCGGACTTTAACAAAAGAGCATAAAGGCAATCCTTTACAGATAACTTGTCCCCTTCATTGATTCCGGCATTGCTGCTTCCTGATTCCACATTAAACACTGCATTATGAGAAAAGGTGACAATTTCGTCCATTTCACAGTTTTCAATGACAAGTAGAGCGGTCATGACCTTTGTAATACTGGCCGGGTAATATTGGTTGTGTATGTTCTGTCCCCATAGAACGGTTCCAGTGTCTGCATCCATAAGAATAGCGCCCTGTGCATTCACAGATACGTTAGTCGGCCACTCTGCCGCAGCCATAGCTGTCCCATGAAACGAGAACACAAACAAAAGCAGACAGAGGAAACATACGGATAACCTTTTTATAATTTGAGTCATATAGGGTAATCTCTCCATAAATTCAGATTCAGTTTCAAACAATTCTCCACCATACAGTATAGGTTATTTAGGGTGACAAGTAAAGATTAATCGGCATTTTTCCCGTATTTGTGTACCAAAAACAGACAAAAAGTGACAACGAAGAGGACAGAAATGAAGAAGATAGTACCAATCAAAAAGACAGTATCGCTAAAAAATCCTTCTGGGACGATATTGATCAGCATATCTGTGGAAGGGTCAAGCATCCATAAATCATTCTTAAAAAACATTTCATGGAACTGGATAAAATACCGGTTGAAATCCGTTGATATGAGAAGGGCCGTGGCTGCAGATGCCAAAAAGAAGAGTCCGCTTCCGGCGCAAACTGCTTTTGGAAACGTGCTTTTAAATTTGGTTTTTAACATGGCCATTAATATAAGGCTAAGAGCCATAATCATAAGACAGCCTCTGCGCATGGAGATGCCCCCCAAAAACAGACCTCTCACATCCTCCATATGGGCGATTTCTCTGGCATTAAAAAACTCTCGTTCTACGCCCCCCATGGTGGTAGGAACGTGAAGGTTGTCCCTATTTCCTTTTAAGTAAGACATCATCTGATCCGTAACATCTAAAAGATCATCCATGTTCATGGAAACAGCTTCTGTCACGTTATATTTGGCGTATTCCTTTTGAAAGTATCCGGGAATCCAGTAAACAGCAGCCTCCACAGAGGTAAATAAAAGAACAATCATAAGGCAGATGGAAAAAATAACTCCAAGGGCATATTGTAAAATCCGATTCATGAGATTCTCCTCTAATTTCATTTTTTTGTTGCAGTTGGCAAGTTCCAGCAGTAGCGAGTGGCTAAAAGACGAATTAGTATAACCGTGCAGGCTCCTATAAGCATGGCGATATTACCGTTTATATGCTTTAGCAGCCCAGCATAAAGAATGGCACCGGCAATGGATGCGCTGGCATAGATGTGCTTTCGAAGTACATAAGGGGTTTGTCCTGCCATGATATCTCTTAAAATACCGCCCCCAACGCCTGTGATCACTCCTAAAAAGATAATAAGGAAATGGTATTCCCCATAACCGGAGAGGATTGCAGTATCAATGCCTACCACAGTAAAGGCTCCCAGTCCCACCGCGTCAAAAATGTTCATTACTTTCTCGTAGGTTACCAAGGAACGACCGTCTAAAATCCTTTGATTTGATCGTACAATAATAAATAAAATCATTACCGTAAAAAAGGCAAGTAATACATAAACCGGGTCTTTAAAAAGTGCTGGAGGCACATTTCCAATCATAATATCCCGTATCATACCGCCGCCTACGGCAGTTGTGACCCCCAAAACAATGACCCCTAAAAGGTCCAGTTGTTTTTTGATAGCAACCATTGCTCCGGAAGAAGCAAAGGCAATGGTGCCCACCGCTTCTATAAAGAAAAAAAGGGAAAGTTCAACTTTCATCAATAACCTCCGTATTGCTTCCATTTAGGAAATTAAGGAAAGTATATGATTTTGGAGGATGTTTGTCAACGTTTCTGTGTATGAAAACAGATACCTGGGTCACTATTTTTATAAATGTGATATATTCTTGGAAAATTTTACCTATAAAACAGTGTCAGGTCAATCTATTGACAGATCTCTATATTAGAGATAAAATCATTAGATATCAAATAATTAGAATTCTAACTATAAAGAGGTGATGATATGACGACATTTCACTATTTGTTAATGGCAGGCCATTCCATATACCAGAAAAAACTGATGGAATCCTTAAAGAATACGGGTTTAACAACGGGACAGCCAAAGGTTCTTGACTACTTAAAGGATTTTGATGGTGCTACTCAAAAGGAAATTGCCGCCGCCTGTTATCTGGAAGCGGCCACTGTAACAAGCATTTTAAATGGAATGGAGGCCAAAGATCTTATCATCAGAAAACGGCTTAATGGAAACCGACGATCCTTTCATGTTTTTATGACAGAAAAGGGTAAAATGCATCAAAAACAGGTGGAAGAAATATTTCTCAGACTGGAAGAAGAGACCTTTAGGGAGCTTTCGGTGGAAAAGAGAGATGAATTTTTAGATATTTTTTCCCAGATCATGACAATTGAATGACATCACGAGGACTAAGAAGGAGACAAATGACATGCCACAAGGAGTAATTATTAACGGTATCACTATTTTTATTGGAGGGCTGCTAGGCGCATTTTTAAAAAATCATTTTCCGAAGAAGCTTACAGAAGCTCTTCCGAATATATGTGGCCTTTCGGCCATTACCATGGGAGTCTATCTTATTATCAGGCTTCAAAGTCTGGCGGCTGTTATTTTGGCAGTCATTGTTGGAACGGTTTTAGGCGAGTTACTTGGGCTGGAAGAAAATCTTATGACAGGTCTTAAAAAGTTAGAAAGTAAGCTGCCTGTAAACCTTGAAGAGGAACAGATGGAGGTTATTATCAGTCTTATCATCCTGTTTTGTTTCAGCGGTACCGGAATTTTTGGAACTATGAATTCTGCTATTACAGGAGATCAGTCCATTCTTTATGCCAAGTCTATTATGGACTTCTTTACAGCCTTGATTTTCGGTACCACAGCCGGTTTTTTAGTAGGATTCATTGCCATTCCCCAATTTGCGGTGGGAATTCTTTTGTTTTGCGGGGCTACCTATATCCTGCCTTTCACCAGCGATCTTATGATCTCTAATTTTAAGGCCTGTGGAGGAATTATTACCCTGGCAGTCGGACTTAAAATTTCAAATATTAAAAAGACCAGAGTGTTAAATATATTACCCGCCCTAATACTCGTATTTCCTTTTTCTCTGCTGTTATAGCGTACATAGGACTAAGGATAAAACGCCAGAGACTCGGCTGCTGATAAGGCAATCGCGTCTCTGGCGTTTTAATTTATTTGCGGCGGATAAACATTTTTACAAATTCAGATATTAAAATGACACTGAAGGTAAGCAGGAATATTTTAATCCACATAAAAAGTCCCAAAGGAACTGTTCCGAAAAATGCACCTGCAAACTGAATGATCAGTATTTGCAAAAGGAAGGTGATGGATATCACCAAAAGCATGATCCGGTTTTTTAGTAAGTGCTTGAAGATACTGGTCGCATGAAGCTCTCTGCAGTTAAATGCGTTAAAAAGCTGGAACAATGCAAACAGGGTAAATAATACTGTAGTCACTTCACGATCAGAAGCACCTAAGAAGTTAAACACATACTGGCATAAGAATATGACAGAAATATAAAGTCCAGTCAGTCCGATTCTGATAAACATAGTACGGGAAATGATGTTGTCGCTTCTTCCAGTAGGAGGACGGCTCATAAGATCGTCGTAGATAGGCTCTAATCCAAGAGTAAGCGCTGGTGGCCCGTCCATGATAATGTTGATCCATAAAAGCTGCAAAGCCGTAAATGGGGCCTTTAAACCCAGGAGAATTGAGGCGAGTACAACAATAACAGAAGAAACATTAACCGTAAGCTGAAACTGGATAAAACGTTTGAAGTTCTCATAGATTCCACGTCCCCAAGCGATGGCCTTTACAATGGTGGAGAAGGAGTCGTCAAGGAGAACGATATCACTTGCTTCTTTTGATACCTCGGTGCCGGAGATTCCCATAGCGATTCCAACATCTGCATTTTTAAGGGCAGGGGCATCGTTAATTCCATCCCCAGTAACGGCGACTACGTTGTTTTGGGATTTTAACAGCTTTACCACCCTCATTTTAGTGGTAGGAGTGCTTCTGGCAATCACGCTGATCTTAGGAAGCATATGAAGAAGCTCTTCATCGCTTAGATCTGCGATTTCACTTGCTTCAATAGCAATTCTTCCATCTTCCAGAATGTGAAGTTCATTGGCAATGGCAATGGCAGTAATAATATTGTCGCCGGTTAGGATCTTTAAATCAACTCCTGCCATACGGCAATGCTTGACTGCTTCATATACATCGGAGCGGAGAGGATCGGAGATAGCCACAAACCCGTCAAAGACCATGTCTCGTTCCATGTCATTGTGATGGATATCATCCTCATAATCTTTCATTTCAAGAAGCTCTTTATGAGCAAAGGCGATTACTCGCATGGCCTTTTCCTGAGCCTTAACTATAAAGTGTTCAATCTCAGATTGCTTAGACTGGGAAAGAGAACACATAGAGAATACGCATTCCGGGCTTCCTTTTACGTATGAAATTATCTTTCCGTCCACCTTACTGATGGTGGTCATATGTTTTAATTCAGAAGAAAATGGAAATGCGTGAAGCACTTCATGATCGGAACGCTCATCTTTATAGGATTTGCCAGTATTCTTAAACGCTTTGGAATTTTGATAAAAGCTGATCATGGCGCATTCCGTTGGATTGCCGATAAAGGACCCATCTGGAGAAATGTCTGCCGTGGTGTTTAAACAAATGTTGTGAACCAGCCAGTCTGAAGCGAAATCACCAGTTTTTTCTTTCCATTCTCCATCGTAAAAAGCGGAAACGGTCATCTTGTTTTCAGTCAGTGTTCCAGTCTTATCCGAACAAATTACATTGATGCATCCAACGGTTTCAGAAGCGATCATCTTTTTAACCAGAGCATTTTGCTTTGATAACTTTATGATGTTAATGGATAAGGACACGGCTACAATGGTAGGAAGTCCTTCTGGTACCGCAGCAACAATTAAGACAATACTGGTAACAAACGCATCAAGGACAACCTCTAATGAAAGGCCGCCAGAAAGAGAGAAGGAAATAAGCTCTGAAATAAAAACGATGGCAGCAGCAATGATACCAAGAATTGTAATGGTTTTTCCAAGTCTTGCAAGCTTCTCCTGAAGTGGAGTGGAGGTGCGCTCTACGTTTGTCAGTTCCCTTGCAATATTGCCAAATTCCGTGTGATCTCCAACGGCAGTTACAACCATTTTTCCGTAACCGCTTGTAATGTAGTTTCCGGAGTATACCATGTTGGCTCGTTCTGCCAAAGGTGTTTTCTCATCCAGTATTAAAAGCTCGGCATCTTTTTTCGCAGGCAGACTCTCTCCGGTCAAGGCAGATTCATCTGCAGCCATTCCAGAGCTGTTAAGAAGCCTTCCATCAGCCGGAACTCGATCACCAGTGGCTAAAAGGACAATGTCGCCTACAACAATGTCTTTTTGGCCGAGCATCAGGGTATTGCCGTCTCGAATGACCTTAATCATCGTGTCATCGCTGATTTTTGATAAGGCTTCAAAGGCTTTGGCGCTCTTGCCCTCCATAATGACCGTAATCAGCACGGAAAGGAAGATGGCAGCAAAGATACCCAGGCATTCCATAAAGTCTGCTTCTGAGCCTGTGGTGGCACGTATAATGTTGACCAAAAGGGCAATGACACCTGCCATAATGAGCATAAGGATCATAGGCTCCTTAGCGGCCTCAACGATACGCTTTAGCAGTGACTCAGGCTTTTCCTTTGTCAGCAGATTGCTTCCGTACTGTTCTTTCTGTGTTTCCACTTGTTGTTCGCTTAAACCGACTGACCCGTCGGTATTTAACCGATTTAATAAATCACGTGTGTTCTCCTGAAATTCCTTCAACGCAGTACTCTCCTTAAATTTGTTTTCTATAAAAACAAAAACTCATGCATAGACTAGCTATGCATGAGTCAAAAAAAATAGCCCATGTATAGCGTAGTGCTATACATGAGTCTCGTTTATTAAGACAAGCCAGACCGTAAAACGGTCAGTATGTTGACTTGGCACGCAGATAAACTGCGCAAACTACTCCCTCAAGTGTGAAACCATCATAACATAAACAGATAATTTTTGTCAACGGTGTGGAGACAGGTTCTCCTTTTTCTTTTCTTTGGATCTTTTTTGTGATAAATTAATAGAATCACCAAATAGAGTAATATACCATATAGGAGGAAAACTTTGATATGAATTCTCCCAGAGATAATTTAGATCTTACTGCGGCAATGAAGGCACTTCGTAAAAATCGAATAGGGGCATATTTCGTTGCTGATAAAAAGGAACTTATCTCGCTGATCAATACCTTTATACCAAATGAAACCCTGGTAGGCTGCGGAGATTCCGTAACCTTAGAGGAACTTGGTGTATTTGATGAGTTGAGAAGCAGAAACATTCAGTTTTTAGATAAATACGTACCCACTCTTACAAAAGAAGAGAAGCGGGAAATTTACCGGAAAAACTTTTATGCAGATACCTTTATAACGGGTACCAATGCAGTCACTATGGATGGAAAGTTATTTAATATCGATGGCAATGGAAGCAGGGTGGCGCCTATGATTTATGGACCAAAGCAGGTTTTAGTGGTGGTGGGTATGAATAAGCTTGCTAAGGATACTCAGGAAGCCATAGAACGAACCAGACAGATAGCGGCAACATTAGATGCCAAACGGCTGAAAAAGGGGACACCCTGTACGGTTTTGGGACGGTGCATTGATTGCAGTCATAAGGACAGGATCTGCAACGATTTTGTTTTAATTGCTGGGCAGTTTGAAGAGGAGAGAATCAAGGTTATTTTTGTGGAAGGTGTATTTGGATTTTAAATACAATACCATTTCTTCTATGTAAAATATAGAAAGCAGGGAGTCCTAAGGTCGAATATATGGCCTTGGGACTCCCTGCTTTTATTACAGTATCAAATATTTAACTTTTCTTATTTCTCTTAATTACCTTAAGCCTCGTAAATTCCTCCCTGTCTTTTTCCTCCAGTGAATTGGAGATGTTTTTCGTCAGGGATTCATACCGGGGTATGGTAATGTTTTTTAATGCATTTGCCCGTTTCTGGGTTCGCTTGATGCTGTTTGCCAGACGGTAAGCGGAGTTTTCCACGGAAGAAAGCTTTAAAGTCAGCTCTTTTACCTTCTCAAACTTTGAGCGTGCTTCATCAAGGGATTCTCTGGTGCTGTAGTAAGCATACGTCAGGTTTAAGGGCCTGCCTTCATGTTCCACCAAAGGAATCTCTGTTCCCATAATACTTCTGGTCTTGATGCGCACCGAATCGTCGACTGGAACTGCCATGGCAATGTCCTTTACGTAGTCGATTCCCAGTTCAATGTTGGCTTTTTGCAGCGCTTTATAGGCAGAGGTAAAGGTCTCGTCGATTTCTGACTGAATTCCTTTTGCCTCATCAATTAACTCCATTAGCTCTTTGATCAGGATATTCCGCTTTTTGTCCATCAGCTCATAGCCCTGTCTGGCCAGACCGAGAGAGTTTTTAGCTAGAATTAGATTTCCCTTGGTGGGAAACGAATTGGGATTCATAGAGTTCCCTCCTATTCATTGGAAGCGTCTGGGATGGTTTCCTTATAATACTGATTGAGCACCTTGGTATCCACACGGTCTAATTCCCCTCTTGGAAGAAGTCCTAAGAGCTCCCAGCCAATGGTAAGGGTTTCTAGAATGTTCCGGTTGGTGTGGTTTCCCTGGCCAACAAAACGGTTTTCAAATTCCTTACCAAATATGAGGAACTTTTTATCAATAGGAGATAGCTCATCTTCACCGATAACCGATGCCAGGGCTCTTGCGTCTCCCACCTTTGCATAGCAGGAGAAGAGCTGATTTGCCACACCTTGGTGATCCGCTCTGGTAAAGCCTTCTCCAATTCCATCCTTCATCAGACGGCTTAAAGAGGGCAGTACATTAATGGGAGGATATACGGACTGCCCATAAAGGCTTCGGTCTAAAACAATCTGTCCCTCCGTAATGTATCCGGTTAAATCAGGGATTGGATGGGTAATATCATCGTTTGGCATGGTAAGAATCGGAATCTGGGTAACAGAACCGTGTCTTCCCTTAACAATGCCTGCGCGCTCATAAATGGATGCCAGATCACTATAGAGGTAACCTGGATATCCTTTTCTGGAAGGAATCTCACCTTTGGAGGAAGAGACCTCACGGAGCGCTTCCGCATAAGCCGTCATATCGGTTAAGATTACCAGGATGTGCATTCCTCTTTCAAAAGCCAGATACTCTGCAAGCGTCAGAGCCACCTTTGGTGTAATCAGTCGCTCCACCACTGGGTCATTTGCCAGGTTGATGAACATGGCAACATGGTCGGAAACACCACTTTCTTCAAAGGTTCTGCGGAAGAAATCAGCCACATCGTATTTAACGCCCATGGCAGCAAATACTACGGCAAATTTTTCACTGGAGTCGGCGTCATCTCCTAAGGAAGCCTGCTGGACGATCTGAGCTGCCAACTCATCGTGAGGAAGTCCGTTGCCAGAGAAAATAGGAAGCTTCTGTCCTCGAATCAAAGTCGTCAGCCCGTCAATGGCTGAAATACCAGTACGGATATAATCTCTTGGATATTCTCTTGTTACTGGATTTAAAGGTTTCCCATTAATATCAAGACGATTGTCAGAAGCAATATCCCCAAGTCCGTCAATGGGAACTCCGATTCCGTTAAAGGTACGTCCTAACATGTCTTCGGATACGGAAAGCTCCATAGGACGTCCGGTCAGCCTTGTGTGTACGTTGCGAAGTGCCAGTCCGTCAGTGCCTTCAAAGACCTGGATAATTGCTTTATCCTCATATACTTCAATGATTCTTCCAAGCTTTTTCGTTTTCCCAGCCACGGTCATTTCCACAATTTCATCAAAAGCAGCATTCTGAACGCCTTCTAATACGACCAGGGGGCCGTTGATGGCACTTAAGCCTAAATATTCGATTGCCATAATCTGCCTCCTTTCTATGCGTTTCGCTCAATGACGGAATCATAAAAGGCATCAACCTGCTTTTTATAATCATCAAAAAGATCTAGCCTGTCATTGGGAACGTCGTATTTTAAAGAAATAATCTTATCAAAAATCGGGTCTTCCTTTAATACGGACATGGGCATTCCCATGGAGATCAGGGAACGTGATTTTTTGTACAAGTATAAGATGAGATCCATCATTAAAAACTGTTTCTCCATAGGGACACAAGTATCATCCTTATGGAATGCGTTTTGCTGTAGGAATCCGATTCGAATTACTTTTGCAATTTCAAGAATCAGCTTCTGATCGTCAGGCAGCATATCTCCGCCGATCAGCTTTACGATTTCCATTAAGCTGCTTTCCTGTGTCAGGATAAATACCATTCGGTTTCTATAGTCCACAAACCGTTTATCCACGAAATCCACATACCAGGGAGCCAGATCGGTTAGATACTCCGAATAACTGCTAAGCCAATGGATGGCTGGGAAATGACGTTCATTAGCTAGGTTTCGATCAAGACCCCAGAAGCAGCGTACGAAACGCTTGGTGTTCTGAGTGACTGGTTCTGAGAAATCACCACCCTGAGGTGAAACCGCTCCGATGATGGTAACAGAACCTTCTGTACCATTAAGATTTTGGATGATTCCGGCTCTTTCATAAAAGGCGGATAAACGGGACGCCAGGTAAGCAGGGAACCCTTCCTCTGCAGGCATTTCCTCAAGTCGTCCGGATAACTCTCTTAACGCCTCTGCCCAACGTGAGGTGGAGTCAGCCATAATGGCTACGTGATAGCCCATATCCCTGTAATACTCTGCCAAGGTAAGACCGGAATAAAGGCTGGCTTCTCTGGCCGCTACCGGCATGTTGGAGGTATTGGCAATCAGTGTGGTCCGGTCCATTAGAGGATTACCGGAACGGGGATCCACAAGCTCTGAGAATTCTTCCAAAACCTGAGTCATCTCATTGCCTCGCTCCCCACAGCCAATATAGATAATAATATCAGCATCAGACCATTTGGCAATCTGGTGCTGGGTCATGGTCTTTCCAGTTCCGAAACCGCCGGGAATGCAAGCGGTGCCGCCTTTTGCCAGAGGAAATAAGGTATCTATAATTCTCTGTCCGGTAATCAAGGGCTTCGCCGCAGGGTACCGCTTCAGAATAGGTCTGGGAATCCGGATTGGCCATTTTTGCGTCATGGTGATTTCCTTTGTGGTTCCGTCAGAAAGCTTAAGGGTCAAAAGAGGCTGGTTGATGGTGTAGGAACCATCAGAAACTATGCTCTCTACAAATCCTTCCATATCAGGAGGAATCATGACCTTATGAGTAATGGCAGGTGTTTCTGGAACCTCTGCAATAATGGAGCCAGGAAAGAGGTGATCCCCTTTCTTAACCGTAATATGAGTTTCCCAAAGTTTATTCACGTCAAGGGAATCTACCTGGATTCCACGGTCGATATAGGGGCCGCCTGTTTTGGCAATTTCCTTTAATGGCCGTTCAATTCCATCAAATATATTATTTAAAATTCCAGGTGCCAGAGTAACGGACACAGGAAGTCCGGTGGATATTACGACTTCTCCTGGCTTTAAACCACTGGTTTCCTCATAGACCTGTACGGTGGTTCGTCGGTCCGTAAGACCGATGATTTCACCAACCAGATGATCTTTTCCCACATATACCATTTCATTCATTTGAAACCCTGTATCACCTTTTAGATAGATGACAGGGCCGTTGATACCAGAGATTTTACCGGTACTAGTCATTGGCCTCACCTCCCACAATATCTTTTACATCAAAGCGAAAGTCACGTTTCGCTTCGGAAAGCTTGGTCTGGAACGAATTATCGATTAAAATATGTCTCGATGGGATGACTGCCCTGATTCCTCCCAGGAAAGAGTACTCGCTGACCAGAATTTCAGCACTTTGAGGGAAGGTAAGCTCTAAGAGCTTTTCCTTGTCTTCTGGATCAATGTAAATGGTAATGAACTCTTTATCAGCCAGTGCTAAGGCTTTTTTTACCTGATTGTTTAAAAGTGTTGTGTATTCCGGGGTTTTCATGTATTGAGTCAGTCGGTCTAAAAGTTCCTCAAACAACGTTTCTTTCAGTTCATCCTGCTTTTTTCCAAATTCCCGTCGAATGTTAATCTGTTCCAGAGATAGCTTTTTGTTTGTTTCCCGTTCGATCTGCTTTTTCTCCAATATCACCTGCTGTTCGGCCCGTCGGATTGCATTTTCCTGATGCTCTGTAAAGGCCTCTTCTAAAGCGGCAGTATATTCATCAAGCATCTTCGCACTTCGGGATCTGGCATCTTCCATACAAAACTCTAGAAAATGCTGTAGTTTTTCCTCAGTTGTCAAGATGACCACCTCTTTCTTATAGTTTTAAACCGATAGCTTGGTTGACATAATCTGTGATAAAGTTTGGCTTGCGGCCGGTACCGTGGCGGTCAGGAATCTCAACGATCAGAGGCAGCTTCCGGTTTAACTTTACATCGTCGATGATGTCCGGAAACTCTCTGCCAAATTTTTCTGTCAGGAGTATGATCCCGATCTCCTTATCGGCCAGTACTTTATCCAGTTCACTCTTAAGCTCAGCTTTTTCATGTACGACAGCTCCCTCTACCCCTGCCAGCCTCATGCCAGCCCAGGTATCTAAGTTGTCGCTGATTAAATACATTTTCATGATTACAGCTTTCCAAGGATCATGAAGGAAATGATCAGACCGTAAAGACATACACCTTCGGCAAGACCTACGAAGATGAGTGATTTACCTAAGATAGTACTGTCTTCGCTGATAGCGCCAAGAGCTGCACTTGCAGCAGCAGAAACGGCAATACCACCGCCTACACAAGCAAGACCAGTGGATAAAGCTGCCGCTAAATATCCCATTCCTGCAACACCAGAAGCGGCAGTTGCTGCAGCATCAGCAGCTTCTGCCTGGCCCTGGAACATAAGCACACTGGAGACGATGAGAGTACCAAAGAATAAAAGCACATTAACGGACAGTGCTGTCTTGTAACGGCCCTTCGTCTTTTCACCCATGGCGAAAGCGAAGAGTGGAAGAGCTATGCTTAAGGTTAATGCAACTGCTAACGTAATTTTTACTAACATGGTCATTATAAATACCTCCTGATATGTTTTTTATAATTTTTTTCCGTATGGCTTGAATGCGCGGCCGGTTCCCCGGTAAAAGCGGCTGAATAATTCATAATATTCCAGACGAAGTACCTGGATACCAACAATCAGTCCTTCCATGCCGCAGACGAATATATTGCCCAAAATCACAACGAGCCAGTTTATATTTCCGGCCTCATAGCCGGAGAGCATTAGTACGACTTCCATCATTGCCGCATGGCTGATTGCAAAGGCTCCCACACGGACAAAGGAAAGGGTATTGGAAAAATAGCTTAAAAGCACTTCAAAGAGTTCAAAGAAACCCTGAACCACAAACATGCCCTTTTCTTTTGGCATGATCCTTGCTTTCCGCTCCAACAGGTTGGTAAGGGGTTCTTTAAAGAACATAATGGCAAGGGGAAGACCAAACATGATAACCAGTAAAATAGAAGCTGGAATTGGATTCTGAGTCATATAAAGGACAATGGTTAAAACCAGTCCTGCATAAAAAACGAATCCAGCCAGACCATTGGTATCAAAAAATGTCCGTTCTGGGTCATGAGAACGATAGCTGTTTATGATGTTTAAGATCATGGTAAGCAAGATGATTCCCATACCTATTGACACAGATACGATAAATACGGTATTAAGCCGACCGATAAATGGAAGGCTGGTCATATGCTGCATTGGCCTTAGCCAGACGGCGTGGATAATTTCTTCAAACCCAAACACACTTCCAAATAGGAACCCAAATATAGTTGAGAAGATTCCGCAGCAGGAGATAATAGCGGCAAGGCTTGATTTCTTAAATCGGTGAAGTAAAAAACCTCCAACTAGTAAGCATAGTCCCTGGCCTACATCCCCAAACATGAATCCAAAGAGGAAGGAATAGGTAAGACCTATTAATATAGTAGGATCAATCTCATTATAGGCTGGAAGACCATACATCTTGATAAAAAGTTCAAAGGGCTTAAACAGTCCTGGATTTAATAGCTTTGTAGGAGGACGGCTTAAGATATTTTCATGATTTTCCTCAACGATACAAAAGGTTTTCTCGTCATCGGAGATATCACGTTGGAAGGAATCTGCATCATGGTGACTCATCCACCCACATAAGATATAGAAGGTATTCCGGCTCTGTCTGGTACAGGCAGCCAGCTTTCTTACGTTAAAGTTAGTAGAAAAGCTTTCCAACCGCTCTTTGGCTGATAAAAGGTCATCCCGTTTTAATTCCAGGAAGGTGGCAAGCTGTTTTCTGACGTCATTAAGCTCGATCTGAACTGCCTTCATGCTGTCCTCTAGAGTTTTGGTCGCCTCAAACGGCGTACCTTTATATTCATCTGGAACTGTAATCAGTTCAAAATGCATGGAGGAATAAATGGCATCAATTCGATTTGAAATGGTATCAGGTACAAAATAAACCAGCCAAACGTATTCGTCATCCTCTCTGCATTTGTATAGAACCGTATCAATGGTATCATACACATAGTCCTCAAACTTGTGATAATACTCATGAGAAATGCGACCAAAGCGGAACTTGATGTACTTAAAATGAAGAATTGCGCTTAGGTCGTAATTAAGTGCTGTAAATGGAAGAATCCGTTCCAAAGATTCTTTTAAGGTGTTCCGTTTGGATATCAAGGACTCTTCCTTGGCTTTTAGCTCTTCTGCTTCATTTCCAATGGCCTCGATCAAGTCCGCAGCTTGCGTAACGGTCATGGATTTATGACCGGACTGTTCTCCATCTGGAGAGAGAAGCTGGGAAAGTTCTAAGGCGCGCTGGCTGATATCCTTAAATGGATTGTTTTCAACAAAAGGCCTTAAGTCTTGCACCGTTTTTAATTCGGACAGGGCATTTTCCAGATGGATCTCATATTTGGATAAGTAGGTGTCAACCACCCGGTCGATATCCTCCTTGGGCCCGGTGATACTTAAGAATTTCATCTTTTCTATCACAGAAAAAGTAACCCCCTTTACTGTTTTTCCACATAGGAGATGATTTCATCCGGATTTAACCGATACCGGATGCTCTCTATGAGGGTAATAACTTTTTGAATCTCGGCCTCTTTAAAATAGAGGTAGGAATTCAGTGTTGCAATGGAATACGGATTTTGCTGGCTGGTTGAACGGTAGATCTTATCAAGTACCTCCTTTGTAAGCTTTTCCAGGTCAGGCAAATCAAAAACTTCTATATCCGCTTTCCGGCCATAGTAGGTGGTTTTAAGCACCCCGTAGAATTCTTCTATGGTACCGGCCTCTGCCATTTTAGTAATCTGCTCCTTGGTTAGATGATAATTGGTGGGAATGAGAAGGGAATAGATATCAGTAGATTGTATCTGATAATACTTTTTGGATCGATAGATCCACTGGATATTAAGTAAGTCCAGTTTGCTGCCAAAGCAGTTAGAGAGCAGTTTATTTTCTTCCTTCTTTAAATGTTTTCCCATAACCTTCCATATAGTTCTAAAATATAAAAGATCCAGATGGACCTCATAATCAAACAACGTAGGTTCCTTTGCATCTGACACTTCTGAGAGAACGTCATAATAAATGGAACCTTCCAGGTTCGTCCAAAATTCCGTAAGACTTCTGGAGGATGAAAGCTTTATTAAGTCTAATTTAGAGTGAAGCTTAAAAAAATCCTCAAAAACTAAAAGATCGATATCCAAATAATTGTTCCCCATGGCATTTCGGAGACATTTTTTTAGGATATCGATTTCAAAGTGCATAAAATATAGATCTAGAAATTTACGCTGGTTTAAGTTAGCAAATCGGTATAACTTGGCAAAATCCTTGTAAAGGGAAAGAATGAGCCTCTCTTCAATGGCAACCCGGTGCAAACTACTGCCTTCCAGGTCATCGAAAAGACCGTTATAGGGTTTTAGGTGGCTTAAGTAATCCACTGCTTCCGTTACGGTTGACAGCCCGGCCATCTCATGGAATTGGTTTTCCGAGATCAAATGACTTTCCATAGCCCTTACTTTGGTGGTAATGCCGCTGTAGGACAGCAGGTCCCCCATGAGATCACTCCTTTATCATAGTTTGAAATAAATCCTCAACGTACTGGCTGTGTTGCTCTTCATAACGCTTTTCCAGTGTGGTTAGGATACGTTTGGAATCACTTAACTGCTTTTCTAACTGACGGTTCATTTCAACTTCCATTTGGGTCCGCAGCGCTTCGATTTTTTTATTGGTTTTAGCTTCTAAATCAGAATCAAATGCAGCTGTGTTTTCCTCCATCTTTTTGGCAAATGCTTTTTTACGCTCATTCGCGTTATCCATAATGGAAGTTGCCGCTGATTCGATATCAGAAATCTTTTCAATAACCTTATCCATACCGTAGCCTCCTTAGTTATGTTTTATTGAATAACGTATTGTATATATAATGATACTATAAATTGAAAAAAATACCAGACCAAAATAGAAAAATCAACCAATTTTATGAAAATTTAATCAAAAGCGTGATTTAAAACACACAAAAGGACTGTACAAATTTCCTAAAAAAAACGAAGATAGGGAGAATATTTCCTCTATCTTCGTTTCGCTATGGTTTATTGTCCTGCTTTTTTCGTGGGTTCTGAAGACGCAGTTGTTTCTTTGGTGGTGGAATCGGAAGCTCCTTCTGATTTCGTTAAGAATTCAGTGGCAATATAAGCCTCTTTTCCTTCAAACATAATGACGCTCCATTTGTCATCGTAGGTTTTCACGAATTCCACCTTAGTATCGGCTGCAAGGCTTCCCAGTCTGGTACCGTCAGTAGAAGGCTTAGAGCGGACGTTTAGCTTACTCTTTGTGGTGTATGTAATTGGAGCTTCTGTTTCAGCTTCCGTTGTTTCCTCTGGTGTTTCAGATGTAGTTGGAACCTCGGTTGAAATCTGGGAAGAGGTTTCAGTCGGAGCGGGATTTTGTTTCCCTCCCTTTCCCGGAACAAGTTTTACAAAGATCAAAACAAGCACAAGGATGCCGAGGAAAATCAGTGCTGGTTTTAATAAGCCGTTTGTTTCCGGTGCGCTCTGTCTGGATCTGCGTCTGCTGCGACCCTTAGAAGCGGTTCTTGGAGCTTGACCTGAACTTGCTGCTCTGTTCCCAGATTGTGGTCTATGAGCTTGTCCCTGAGGCGCATTGCCTCTATGAGAGGCACTTCTATGAGAATTGTCTCTTTGAGAATTGTTTCTTTGAGAACTGTCTCTTTGAGAACTGCTTCTTTGAGAAGTGTCTCTTTGAGAAGTGTCTCTTTGAGAAGTGTCTCTTTGTGTACTGCTTCTTTGTGCATGGTCATTGGAAGCAATGGAAACTGGTCTAAGGGGAGCCTGACGCTGTTTGAAGGTGGAATCTTCAGAACTCTCTCTGTGAAATGTATTTGCAAAGGCATTCACTTCCCCTGCCAGGAGCTTTAGAGCCTCTCCAGCATCATAGGGGCTGTCACTGCCTTCGTGAACTGCCTTGTTTCCAATCATACGAATTCTATGATAATGATCCTTGGAAGTTTGGGAGATGAGACGTCCTTCAAATAACTGATCAATGCTGTCAGCTAAATCTCCTTCCACAATCAGGGCTTTTTCTCCTAAGTAGTTTACCATATATTCCACGGTCTGGCGGGCTTTGATCATAGACAGATTATACTGCTGTTGATTCATGAGTATCTCTGTCTCCCTTAGACCTTGCTGGATTTTGATCCAGAAGTTGTTGTCGGTCGTTCCCATATATTTCCTCCTTTGCAAAAACGAATTTATTCTATTATATAGGTATTATACCTGATTCTCAGAATTTGCGCACCTCTTATTTATTTACGATTTGTTTTCTTTTTGTGAATTTATTCCCTTATCTTGCGTCTGTCCCTTGTGATATGATACAATCTACCTGCTATATATAGAAGGAACAGATAGAATACGATGAAATTATTTGGAGGAATTATAATATGAGGTTACGTCACATACCAGGCTCGGAACAAGAAATCGAAGCCAGTCCATATGTGGTTCAGAACCCGGAGGAAAAAAAGGGCCGGTGGAACGAAGTCTTTGGAAATGAGAGGCCCATTGAAATAGAAGTAGGTATGGGGAAAGGCAGGTTTATTATGGAACTTGCATCCCTTCATCCGGAGATTAATTATGTAGGAATTGAACGGTACCCAAGCGTGCTCTTAAGAGGACTTCAAAAAAGAGCTGAAATGGAGCTTAATAATATTGTGTTCATGTGTGTGGATGCCAAAAACCTTTCTGAGATATTTAATCCGAAAGAAGTGCAGAAGATCTACTTGAATTTCTCCGATCCATGGCCAAAGGACAGACATACAAAACGCAGACTTACTTCAGAGGAGTTTATGGAAGTTTATGACAAGATATTAAAACCTGATGGAGTCGTTGAATTTAAAACAGACAACAAAGGATTATTTGAATATTCCTTAGAAGCCATTCCAGGAGATGTGTGGGAGATTAAAGAATCTACCTTTGACCTTCATCACAGCGAGATGGGGGAAGGAAATGTAATGACAGAATATGAAGAGAAATTCTCTTTAAAAGGGAATCCCATTTTCAAACTCATTGCAGGAAGAAAATAAAATCTTTTGATACCGGTGCCTAATGTTATGACCATGGCACCGGTTTTGCATATAATATAGAAAAAGAAGATCATGGTGCATGATTATGGGAATGAAAGACAAGGTTACAAATAAGCTACTTCAGGCAACCAGTGATAAAACTGACTTAAATAAGAAGCTCCTTACCTTCAACAAATCTTTTGTCGATGTGAACAAAACACTAGGTGGAAATTCAGGTAAAAATAAGAAAAATAAATAAATTATAAATAATAGTAAAATAATTGTAAAAAAGGTGTTGACTTTTGTTGAAGACGGTTATATAATTACACACGTGCTTGAGACAAGCGCACAACGAAAAACAAAAGATACGCGCCTTTAGCTCAGTTGGTAGAGCAGTAGACTCTTAATCTATTTGTCCGGGGTTCGAGCCCCCGAAGGCGCACTAAAAAAGTACTGGTTTTGCAGACAGAGAGCTGCGGGGTCGGTGCTTTTCCTTTGTGCGGAAATATGAGCGGGAATCTATTTGTCTTAGAGGAAGTATCTAGGACTGCAAAAAAGTACTGTCTTTAATGGCTGCGAGCCTTGAAGACAGTACTTTTTTTGTGTGGAAATTATAAATTGTTAAATCTCAGTTTGCCTGATTTAAGGCAATAAAAAAACTATCAGCTCAATACTGATAGTTAGTAGTTTTCATTGCATATTCGGTTTTATTAGTCCACATTATACTTAAAATAGATTATGCTTTTATTCTACCTCAACCCATTTCCCATGTCTCAATATAAGCCCTTTTAATTGTTCAATAATCCAATTAAGTAAAATGAAAATTACGAGTGAAACTAAAAATGTATTTCCTAAGAGTCTTATATGAATAGATGCTACAATACCAAAAACAATCATTAAACCGATAATACTTATAAAAATGTATAGAAGCCGCCATGGAAAACTCAATTTAATTCTACAACCGCAATTATCACAAGGTAAATTACGAAAAAACGGTTGAGGCATTCTAAATGAGTAACCCACGAGGTACTTATGTTTGCATGATGTTTTTATATTATTTTTCATAAATTCTCAACCTTCTTGTTCTATAGATGATATTTGTTTATAGCATATCATCCTGCTTATTAACTATCAAAGACTGATGATCTTTACTACTCTTGAATCTTCATATACTTCATAAACAAGACGATGCTTTATATTAATTCGCCTAGAGTAAGCTCCCTGTAAATCGCCCTGCAACTTTTCATAAGAAGGAGGAATTTGGTATGGATTATTCCTGATAAGATCAATTAAAGCCTTTGCTTTATTTTCTAATTTGGCCGCTTTTAGCTTTGGTATGTCATTTGTTGCTTTCTTGGTATAAACAATTGAATACATTACCAATCCACCTCATTTTCTGGTATACATTCATCAAGTGGTGTATTCATCCCTTCAATTATTTTTTCTCTCATACCTGGTATCGAATTAAGGTATAAGGTTTCCATCAGACCATTATAATCTTCTTCGCTGATAATAACAGCGTTTCCGTCCTTTGTACTTATATTGACTGGCTCATTGTATTTTATAGTTTGCTCTAACAATCCAAAAATATTTTTTCTAAAATTCGTAATATTTGTATTGTGCATTTCCTTCACCTCCATCATGTACATTATAACGTACACTTTTGTTTTTGCCAATGTTCATGTACATTATAATGTGCATTTCTTTTATTTACACTTGAATACATGTACTAAAAAGTAGAGTATCTCAACCAGGTTCCCGGCCAGAGAAGCTCCGGCCGATCGGGAAGATTGATGGGGATACTTTTATTTTATTTATCGGAAGAAAATATCCTCCAGCTTATACACATCTGCATCCATGATGCGGTACTGGTTCGCCATTTTACATAATAAAATAAAGATATCAACTGGTGGACAAAGTGAATATCAAATATTTGTAGCTGCAAGGATCCACCTTTGCCTTTGTGCACGCTTCAAATAGATCTTTCATAGGCACGCTCTTCGTGGTGTGTCTGTAAGTAAGGTAATGTTATCGAATAAAACTAGAAATAACAAGCATAATAGCGTAAAGAATATGTAATTCTCATGTGTCTGTTTGTTTTCGTTTAAGGCGGTAGGGAGCATTTATAAATCACAGGGTAGAAAAAGCGTGGAATTAAGTTTATACAAGAAGTGATTTTACGTTGTGCTCCCGCCGTATTTAGCTCTAATGCAAATATTTATAAACCGTAAGGCTAGTTTAAGATTACATTAATTTTCCAGTATTATTAAAATGTTACATTTAATATGAAGAAAAACTATAAAAATTGACTTATTTTCACAGGGAGCATTTGTAGGATTTGTTATTGTAATGGACAATAGCCCAATGAATCGTATCTTATTTTTCTAGCATTTATGGTTGCATCATAGGTTCGTTCGTGCTTAATGACGATTAAAATTTGAGATGATAAAAAAAAATAGTCATTATTCATAAAAATTAAAAGAAAAAATCGTCATAAATCCTAGAAAATTGAATCGTAAAAATGCAACTTTACTTTTTTATTACATTTAACTTAAAAATAGTGATAACAAAACGTGAATTATATCTGTCTAAGTTGTTTTAAATGTTCAAACAATAACCTGCATTAACAAGGTGTTATGAATTTTCGAAAAAGTTGACAATTTTTGCGGTTGAAAGTATGATACACCATATACCTCACGGAGATTGTATGTTCAAAAATACAATTTTGCCATGGGATAGATAATAATAAAAAAGAGAAATGCTGTCTCTAAGAAAGGAAGTGAGCATTACGGAGGATTTAGCAGAGAAGTTATTGGAAGAACTGACCTGCGAAACGGTATTTACCATCCCGATATTCGGAGGAATTCCAATTGCGGAATCCGTTGTGGTAACATGGATTATCATGGCGGCACTGACGTTACTTTCCATCTGCCTTGTAAGGAACTTAAAAGTTGAGAACCCTGGAAGGAAACAGCAGGTGCTGGAGATGGCTGTTGGTGGGCTTTATAGTTTTTTTGATGATCTGATTGGGGAAGAAGGAAGACGTTACGTTCCTTACCTAATTTCTGTGGCAATTTACATCGGTGTAGCGAATCTCATTGGTCTGTTGGGACTTAAACCACCTACTAAGGATTTAAATACCACCGCAGCGCTTGCTATTATAAGCATTGTGCTGATTGAATATGCAGGTTTTCACAGAAAAGGTCTTAAAGGCTTTATTAAAAGCTTTGCAGAACCGGTTGCGATTATCGCGCCAATCAATATCCTGGAATTGTTTATTAAACCGCTATCATTGTGTATGCGATTGTTTGGTAATGTTTTAGGAGCGTTCGTTGTTATGGAGCTTATTAAGCTGCTCGTACCAGCGTTCTTACCAATTCCGTTTTCTATGTATTTTGACATTTTTGACGGATTAATTCAGGCGTATGTATTTGTATTTCTGACTGCACTTTTCATTAAAGAGGCAGTGGAGTAAAACTAGTTTAAATTAAAAGGAGAGATTATTATGTTTACAGCTATTGGAGCAGGAATCGCAGTATTAACAGGTTTAGGTGCAGGTGTAGGTATCGGTTTAGCAACCGCTAAGTCCGTAGATGCTATTGCTAGACAGCCAGAAGCAGACGGCAAGATCAGCAAAGCACTCTTATTAGGTTGTGCTCTTGCAGAGGCAACTGCTATTTATGGTTTCGTTATTGCCCTTCTTATCATCTTATTCCTTAAATAATGCCCATTACCAGGGATCGTTTGGAAAATATTAAAAAGAAAGGCAGGCGGTAGAGATGCTTAGACTAGATATGAACCTAGTGTTTAACATGTTGAATCTTATTGTCCTGTATCTTTTGCTTAGACATTTCCTGATTCAGCCGGTTATGGGAATTATGAATAAGCGGCAGGCAATGATTGAGAACAGCATTTCAAATGCCAGGAATTCTGAGGGGCAGGCAGCAGAGATTAAAAAGCAGTACGAAGAGAAACTGGCTGCATCCTCACAAGAAGGATCAAAGATTATTGAAGAAGCAAAAAATCAGGCTAAGGTTCAGTATGACCGTATCTTATCAGATGCGGGAGAAGAAGCTGGCCGAGTGATCACAGAAGCGCAGAGAAAAGTGGAAGCGGATCAGGAAAAAGCGCTTAACGAAGCTAAGGCTCAGATAGCTGGCTTAGTAATCGCAGCAGCAGCAAAGGTAGTCAATCAGGAAGTGAGTGCCCTGTCAAACAAGGCGCTTTATGATTCATTTATAGCAGAAGCAGGTGATTCTCATGACGCAGGCAGCAATTAATTACGGAAGAGTGCTTTTTGAACTTTCCATCTCCCAGACGGCCATCGAGGAGACCGCTCTGGCGCTTAAGACAGTGCCAGAGCTTAATCGCGCCTTAAGCAGCCCTATTATTTCTATTGGCAGCAAGCATAAGGTCATTGAGCGAGTGTTTCCTCAGGAAATGATAACCTTTTTAAAGGTATTAGTGGACCGTAGGGATATGGACCTTGTTGATGATATCTTCAAGGCATATCGTACACGGATAGCGGAAAAAGAAGGTATTTTAGATGCCTCCTTATACTACGTTACAGATCCAGAAGAAGAGCAGCTTCAGGAAATAAAAGCGATGCTTTGTAAAAAGTACGAGAAGAAGGATATAAGACTTCGCATGATCAAAGACCCCGGTTTAATCGGTGGCTTCATTATCCGTGTAGGAGATGTAGAGACTGATTGGAGCTTAAAGGGACGTCTTAGACAATTAGAACAAAAAATAATACGGAGGTGAAAAACGTGGCTTCCATCAATTCAGATGAAATTATTTCAATATTGAGAAGTGAAATAGCAGATTATGACGCCCATGCCAGGGACCAAGAAGTGGGAACTGTTATAAGCGTTGGAGACGGCATTGCAACGGTCTATGGTATCGATCATGCAATGTACGGAGAGATTGTTGTATTTGAAAGCGGAATCAAGGGTATGGTTCAGGATATCAGAAGAGAAGATATCGGATGTATCCTGTTTGGTTCTGACCGTGAAGTAAAAGAAGGTTCCAAAGTAACAAGAACAAAAAAACGTGCAGGCATTCCGGTAGGTGAAAAGTTCGTAGGAAGAGTTGTAAACTCTCTTGGAGCTCCTATCGATGGAAAAGGCGAGATCATCTCTGATGATTACCGCCCAATTGAAAATGAAGCACCTGGTATCGTTGACCGTAAGAGCGTATCCGTTCCTATGGAAACAGGTATTCTTGCCATTGACTCCATGTTCCCAATCGGACGTGGACAGCGTGAGCTGATCATCGGTGACCGTCAGACTGGTAAGACATCTCTTGCTATCGATGCTATTTTAAATCAGAAGGGCAAAGATGTGATCTGTGTTTACGTTGCAATCGGTCAGAAAGCTTCTACCGTTGCAAAGCTTGTAAATACATTAACCCATTACGGCGCTATGGAATATACCATTGTGGTAGCTTCCTCCGCCAGCGAACCAGCACCTCTTCAGTATATCGCACCTTATTCTGGTACTTCTCTTGCAGAGTATTTCATGCATAAGGGAAAAGATGTATTGATCGTATATGATGATTTATCAAAACATGCGGTGGCTTACCGTTCCTTGTCACTGCTTTTAGAGCGTTCTCCTGGACGTGAGGCATATCCTGGTGACGTTTTCTATCTTCATTCCAGACTACTGGAGCGTTCCAGCCGGTTAAAGGATGAACTTGGAGGAGGTTCTATTACCGCTCTTCCAATTATCGAAACACAGGCAGGAGATGTATCTGCCTACATTCCAACCAATGTTATCTCCATTACTGACGGACAGATATTCTTAGAGAGTGATCTTTTCTTCTCAGGTATGAGACCGGCTGTTAACGTTGGACTTTCTGTATCTCGAGTTGGTGGTGCGGCTCAGACCAAAGCCATGAAAAAGTCAGCAGGAAGTATTCGTATCGATTTGGCTCAGTGTCGTGAGATGGAAGTATTTACCCAGTTCAGCTCTGATCTTGATGCATCAACCAAGGAACAGATCCAGTACGGAAGAGGACTTACTGAGCTGTTAAAGCAGCCATTATGCCATCCCTTAAGCCTTCATGATCAGGTTATCAGTCTGATTGTTGCAAACAATCGTCTGCTTTTGGATGTAGAGGTACCAAAGATTAAGGCATTCCAGAGAGATATGCTTGAATTTTTTGATAGCGTTCACCCAGAGATCGGCAAAGAGATTGAAGAGACAAAAGCCATTTCTGATGAGCTTAAGCAGAAGATTCTTGACACAGTGGCTGAATTTAAACAGAAACGGGTGTAAGATATGGCAAATGCGAGAGAGATACAAAGCAGGATGAACAGCATTAAAAGTACCATGAAGATTACCAATGCGATGTATACCATTTCCTCGTCAAAGCTTAAAAGGGCAAGGAAAGCCTTGACCGATACGGAGCCTTATTTTTATGCACTGCAAAGCACCATCGCAAGAATTATCAGACATACACCGGATATTAATGATTCGTATCTGGATACCCGGCCGGAGATCAAGAAAAAAGACCGTAAGATCGGATATATCGTGGTTACGGCAGATAAGGGACTTGCGGGTGCTTATAATCATAATGTATTTAAACTGGCTCAGGAGCAGATTGACAAGGGCGGTAATCCAATGCTGTTCGTAGTAGGTGAATTAGGGCATCAGTATTTTAATAAAAAAGGAATACCGGTGGAGCAAGATTTCCGGTATACCGTACAAAAGCCTAATATGAGCCGTGCCAGAATCATTGAAGAAAAGATCGTGGAATATTTCCTGTCTGGAAAACTTGATGAGGTGTATATGATCTACACCAGAATGGCAAATGTAATGAAGATGGAAGCAGAGGTTCAGCAGCTTCTTCCTATTCCTAAAAAGCACATTACCAGGAACATACCTCTTAACGTACATTTGGAGGAGGTCACCATGTATCCGTCCCCTCAGGCAGTCATTGATGCCATTGTGCCCAATTATATCGCTGGATTTATCTACGGCGGTTTGGTGGAATCTTATTCTAGTGAGCAAAATTCCAGAATGATGGCAATGCAGGCTGCGACTAACAGCGCTCAGGATATGTTGGCTGAGCTGGCAATCACATATAACCGTGTTCGCCAGGCTGCGATCACTCAGGAGATCACTGAGGTAATCAGCGGGGCAAAAGCCCAGAAAAAGAAGAAGAAAGCGTAGCTTTATCATGTTTTCAATAAATTGAGAGAGGAGGAGTCCTCACAACTGTGAGTAACACAATATGAATAAAGGTAAGATCGTTCAGGTCCTTGGACCTGTAGTAGACGTTGAATTTTTAGAAGGCAGTGAGCTTCCTGCCATTAAGGATGCCCTTGAGGTAACCAATGAAGGTAAGCGCTGTGTTATGGAGGTTGCTCAGCATATGGGTAACAGCACAGTCCGTTGTATCATGCTGGCATCCAGCGAGGGACTGAGCAGAGATATGGAAGTAACTGCAACTGGAGAAGGAATCAAGGTTCCAGTTGGAGAGCAAACTCTTGGACGTTTGTTTAACGTACTTGGAGAGACAATTGATAACGGAGAGGAACTCTCCGGTGGCCCAGAATGGGTGATTCATAGAGATCCCCCAGCATTTGAAGAACAGAGCCCGGTAGCTGAAATCCTGGAAACAGGAATTAAGGTAATCGATCTTTTGGCTCCTTATGCAAAGGGTGGAAAAGTTGGTCTGTTTGGTGGTGCCGGTGTTGGTAAGACCGTTCTGATTCAGGAGCTGATTCACAACATTGCGACTGAGCACGGCGGTTATTCCATCTTTACCGGTGTTGGAGAGCGTTCCCGTGAGGGAAATGACCTTTGGACTGAAATGGCTGAGTCTGGCGTTATTGCAAAGACTGCCTTGGTATTTGGTCAGATGAACGAGCCACCAGGAGCACGTATGAGAGTTGCGGAATCTGGTCTTACCATGGCGGAGTATTTCCGTGATGAAGAACACAAGGATGTATTGTTGTTTATCGATAACATCTTCCGTTTTACGCAAGCAGGTTCTGAGGTATCCGCTCTTTTAGGACGTATGCCATCAGCCGTTGGATATCAGCCAACACTTGCTACGGAAATGGGTGAGCTTCAGGAGCGTATCACTTCTACAAGAAATGGTTCTGTTACATCCGTTCAGGCTGTTTATGTGCCTGCCGATGACTTAACGGATCCAGCACCAGCAACTACGTTCGCCCATCTGGATGCAACTACAGTTTTATCCAGAAAGATTGTAGAACAGGGTATTTATCCGGCAGTTGATCCTTTGGAATCCAACTCCCGTATCTTAGAGCCTGATGTGGTAGGAGAAGAGCATTATGAAGTGGCACGTAAGGTACAGGAGCTTCTTCAGAAGTATAAAGAGCTTCAGGATATCATCGCAATTCTAGGTATGGAAGAGTTAGGTGATGACGATAAGACTACCGTATACCGTGCAAGAAAAATCCAGAAGTTTTTATCCCAGCCATTCTCTGTTGCGGAAAACTTTACTGGTGTATCAGGTAAGTATGTACCACTGAAGGAGACTGTCCGTGGTTTTAAGTCCATTGTAGATGGAGAGATGGATCAGTATCCTGAGGCTGCATTCTTTAATGTTGGAACCATTGACGAAGTCATTGAAAAGGCCGGGAAATTAGAGGCTTAACTTGGAGGTGCTGTCTGTGGGTAAGAATACATTTTTCCTTCAGGTTCTTGCAAGTGATAAGGTGTTTTATAGAGGCTCATGCCAGGAACTTGTGATTCCCTTGGCGGATGGCGAAAAAGCGGTTCTCCCTCATCATGAGAATATGGTCATTGCCATATCGATTGGTGAGATGAAACTGCTTGACGGAAATGGTCAGTGGATCAACGGTGTGGTTGGAAATGGGTTCGCCCAGATTATCAATAACCGTGTAACGATTCTCGTAGACACAGCCGAGCTTCCCCAGGATATTGATGAGCGCCGTGCCGAAGAGGCAAGGGAACGAGCGGAAGAACAGCTTAGACAAGGTAAGAGCCTTCAGGAGCATTCCCATTTTGAGGCGTCTTTAGCCAGATCACTGGCGAGACTGCGTACAAAACAAAAAGTGGGATCTGACAGGAAATAAAGGTTTATAAAAGAAAGAGGCGTCTTAAACCGGCTTAGAAAAGTCGGCTTAAGACGCCTTTTTAAAAGATTCATTTAGCCAAGGGCTACGTCTAAGATCATCATAATTAAAAATCCTACCATAACGCCTAAAGTACCTATGTTTGAGTGTTCTCCTAAATGGGCTTCGGGTATTAACTCCTCAACCACCACATACATCATAGCTCCGGCAGCAAAGGATAAAAGCCATGGCATGAGAGGAATTATGCTTCCTGCAATTAAAACCGTCAAGATACCAAAGATTGGCTCTACGATACCAGATAAGCTGCCTTTTATAAATGCCTTTGTAGGGGAAAGACCTTCCTGACGAAGGGGTAGGGATATGGCTGCACCCTCAGGGAAGTTTTGAATACCAATACCAATAGCAAGAGCCAGTGCCGATGTATAAAGAGCTGGATTATCGCCTTGCTGGGCAGCCAGTGCAAAGGCCAGACCCACGGCCATTCCCTCGGGAATATTATGAAGTGTAACAGCCATTACTAAAAGGGTAGTACGTTTCCAGGTAGAGGAGATTCCTTCTGCTTCATTGCCACTAGGATTGCTCATATCTGGGTGAAGATGAGGAAGCAGGGAATCTAGGACGATAAGAAAAAGAACGCCCAGTACAAAGCCACCTGCAGCCGGTATCCAGCCGATACCTCCAGCTTTTTCTGCTTCTTCTATTGCAGGAATTAAAAGCGACCAAACGGAAGCAGCAATCATTACGCCAGCAGCAAACCCGAGAAACGTTCGCTGTACGGACTGATTTACTTCCTTTCGAAAGAAAAACACTACGGATGCTCCCAGAGTTGTCATTAAAAATGTAAAGCCAGTACCTCCGGCAGCCCACAAAATCGGGGTCATAATAATCCCTCCTTTTTTAAATATATCATTCCAAATGTTAAAAACATCTGATGTTTTAAATATATCATAAGCAGTCATTAGGCGCAATGAGATAATTTCCCTTTCCCTTTCTGACAATATTATGTTAAAATAGACCTGATTTTACATATGAAAGGAATCTTTTAAATGAACATAAAAATTAAATGGAGAAAACCTACGGTCCGTTCCCTTTTTCTGGCAGCGACAGCAGCGGCATTTCTTACTGCCTGCACCAGTACGGAAACGTCTATTAATAAGAATTCTGCAACCCCATCTACCGCAACCGGTTCTGAAGCGAAAGAGGAGCTTCAGCCCATTGCAAAGCTCTTTCCAGGGGAAGGTTTATTCCCAATGCTTAACGATGTGCCGGAACAAAAGGATAATCCAATTCCTGAATATTTAAGAAATGGTGTTGAGCATCCCGTGGTCGCAAGTCTTCAGGAACGCCTGATGAATTTGGGCTTTATGGATAACGATGAACCGACTCAATATTTTGGTAATGTTACAGAAGCGGCTATTAAGGTTTATCAGCGTCAGAATGGACTTGCTCAAGATGGAATTGTAGGCTCTGAGACGTTTACCTCCATTATGTCACCGGCAGCCAAGTATTACGCAGTAGCAAATGGAGTTTCTGGTGATGACATTTCAAGAATCCAGACCCGTCTTTATGAACTTGGCTATCTGGCAAATGCCTCCCAGGTGAGCGGAACTTTTGGGGATGAAACTGAGGTTGCAGTGAGAAAGCTTCAGGAAGTCAATGGCTTAAACATAGACGGTAAAGTCGGACGTCAGACCATCAACCTTTTATACAGTGAGGATATTAAGCCAAACCTGGTCTCTTACGGAGAAAAGAGTGATGTAGTCTTAGCCAGCCAAAATCGTTTAAAAGAGCTTGGATATTTATTGACAGAAGCAGACGGTGCATATGGCAACGATACGGTGACGGCAATCAAGCAGTTCCAAGGCCGTAATGACCTTGTGGTTGACGGATACTTAGGGCCATCCACCAGAGTGGCTTTAAACAGCAAAGAAGCTCAGCCAAACGGAATGACGCTTGGAGAACAGGGAGATTCTGTTGTTAATGTTCAAAAGCTACTTAATAAGTATGGATATTTGGCAACTGCCAATGTGACCGGCTATTATGGAGAAGTGACAGAAAATGCCGTAAAGGCATTCCAGAACAACAACGGTCTGCCAGCAGATGGCTCTGTTGGTATGAATACTCTAAATAAGCTTACAGGAAGCGGCGTTAAGAGTGCTGGCTCCAAAGGGAACCCTAGTAAGGGGGGAAGCAGTAATAACAACGGTGGTGGGCCTGTAAAGGGTGGCAGTGGCGTCAATGGACTTTTATCCATCGCAAGGTCTAAGCTTGGCAAACCTTACGTTTGGGGATCCAAAGGGCCTGGTTCCTTTGACTGTTCTGGCTTTATCTATTGGTCTTTAAATCAGGTGGGAGTAAGACAGAGTTACTTAACCTCTTCTGGTTGGAGAAGCGTAGGGAAATACACTAAGATCAGCAGTTTTGGAGATTTAAAGGCAGGAGATATTGTAGTGGTTAGCGGCCACGTTGGTATTGTTGCAGGCGGCGGTAATGTAATTGATGCTTCCTCCAGTAATGGTAAAGTAGTAGAGCGTTCTTTAAGCAGCTGGTGGAGAAACAACTTTATCTGTGGTTGGAGAATCTTCGGTTAAAATATTCGATTCCTATGTAAAAGGAGGGGGAGCCAGTTTTTGGCTCCCCCTCCTTTATTGTTATCTTTTAATGGGAAATGCAACTCTTGCTTTGAATAAATCCCCATCAATATGCAGTTGAAACTCACCGCCTTGGAGTTCAGTAAGACTTTTGGCAATGGAAATTCCAAGTCCACTTCCTTCTGTGGTTCTGGCCACGTCCCCTCGGACAAATCGCTCCGTTAATTCTTCCGCCTTTATGTTAAGGGCGGTTTCTGAAATATTCTTCATGGTGAAAACCACCATATCATCTTCCGTTGTAATGTCTACGTATACCCGGCTGTGCTCCATGGCATACTTAAATGCATTGTTGTATAGATTTTCAAGAACTCTCCATAAATACCTGCCGTCTGCCTCAATAAAGATGAATTCATCAGGTAGGTTAGATACTAATTCCAGATGACGGAAGGAAAATTTCTCTTCAAATTCCCCGTTAGTTTGCTGGATCAGCTCTACAAAGTCAATGTTTAAGATCTCTAGTTTAAGATTGCCGGAACTAGCCTTAGAAGCCTCTACCAGATCCTCGGTGAGCGTCTTAAGGCGATGGGATTTTTGTTCCAGAACCTCTAGATACCCTAATATCTTCTCATCCTTGATTCCCTCTCGTTTGATTAGATCCACATAGTTGATGATGGAAGTAAGAGGAGTTTTGATATCATGGGATACATTGGTAATTAGGTCTGTCTTTAACCGTTCGCTTCGGACCTTTTCCTGAAGGGCCGTTTCCAGTCCAGTGCTGATGTGGTTAATATGCTCCGCCAGCTCTCTCTCTTTCCCGTTAAATGAATTGATATCAATTTTGTAAGTGGTGTTTCCTAGGGATATATGAAGGAGCGCCTGGTTAATCTGGTCTGTCTCCCAGGCATGACGGTACATCTTATGAAAGACAAAATAGTCAATGGCAAGTAATAAAAACCCTATGGCTCCCATTAAGATACGGGAAGCAAGATCTTTGTATGTGAACAAAAGGATGCAAAAGGCCAGTATCATAAGGACGTTAAAGGCCAGATAAAAAATATAGGCGAACATAATTCTGGTGGTAAAGCGGTGATTCTTAAAGTACAGTAGCATATTGTTCCGGCATCGAAATACTAGGCTACCGGTCCATAAGGTGCCTTCTTTATAACGTTTTAACAAGCTTAGTGAAAACATCAGACCAGCGGCGTAATAGATTAAAACGCGAAGAACCAATTCCCCGTAATACCACTGTTCGTAGGAAAGAAACAGGTGGATAATCTTATCAAAGAGTATGTTTGCCAGGAATAAGGAACATAAGGTGGCAGCGGCATAAAGAACAAAGCTGCCTTCAGCAGGAAGCTGTTTTAGCTTCTCTATTCTAGGTTGATAGGGTCCTTTTTCTTCCAAACCAGTTAATCCTATCAGTACATAGAGCGTAGACGCACTTCCAAGAATGCCGAAGATCAGGCTTACAATTCCTAATATATATAACAAACGTACTTGGTTGTAAGCGTTAGAGGCTTGAGCATAAGCGTCGCTATAGGGATAGGACGTGTCCACTCCTATAATCATATGATAATTACCGTTGTTGTAGGGATTCATCTTTTCCAACTGGGCAGAAACGTCCTTTGGAGTGGTTGTTAAGTTAGAATCCACGTAAAGGGATTCCCCGGTTACATAAAGATATTTGCCCATGGATTTAAAGTTTTCCAATGACTTTCCGGCAACATTGCGGTATTGCTTGTACTCGTTTTGTGATTTCTCGTAACGAACCTCGAATTTTAAGTTGCTTGGGTTTTGGATAAAGCGGTAATAAAAGGAGTAGTAATTTCCAAGATGAGTAAGTACCTCATAGGAAAGCTGGTCCATCGTGACAAAGGCCTGTCCTGGTTCTGTCGCCACAAAATCAGGTTCATAAGCTCTATAGTCCACCCGTACGTTAAGGTTCCTATTATCGGAACCTGGAAGTTGTCCTCCGCTTACTTTAAACTGTTCATTGAGATAATATCCCTGGGATTTGGCCCGGCGTATCATCTCGTCTACGGTATATTCCTTCATGGAACCAGGTCCGTCCGTAACCTTGACGATCGGTTTTGAATAATCAATTCTACCGTCTGTTTCAAAGACCTCTTTGTACCTTACATAATTAAAGATCTCATCAATGTCTGTCTGAAGCTGGCGGGTGAACTCGGGGGTATCCTCATAGGTTTCATGAGTGATCCAGTTGATCCCTTCTCCGTAGTGGATGTTGTTGTACATGATGGTAACGCCAACAACGACGAGAAAGGAAAAGATGATATGCAAAAGGGCAGCGGCTTCTTTTCTCTTTTTCATAATTGCTCCTATTGTTTTTCGATCTTATACCCGACGCCCCAAACCACTTTTAAGTAGCGTGGTTCTCTGGGATTAATTTCGATTTTCTCCCTGATGTGGCGGATGTGCACGGCTACGGTGTTATCTGCGCCGATGGCTTCTTCGTTCCAGATCTGTTCGTAAATCTCGTCAATGGAAAATACCTTTCCCGCATTCCGAACCAGAAGTAAAAGAATGTTATATTCAATTGGGGTCAGTTTAATAAGCTCATCATCAACGGATACTTCCTTATTATCATCATTAATAGAAAGCCCACCGCATTTGAAAACAGTGCCTGTAGGCTGCTGATTCATATTCCCAAGCTGGGTATAACGGCGTAACTGGGATTTTACCCTGGCAACAAGCTCTAAGGGGTTAAATGGTTTTGTTATATAATCATCGGCACCAATGTTAAGTCCTAAGATTTTATCCGTGTCCTCTGATTTGGCGGATAGGATAATAATAGGAATGCTGCTTGACTCTCGTACTTTTAAGGTAGTTCGGATCCCGTCAAGTCCAGGCATCATCACGTCTAGGATCATAAGATCCACTTCATTTTTTTCTAATAGCTCCAGGGCTTCAAAGCCGTCATAAGCTTTTATTACCTGAAAGCCTTCTCCTGTTAAATATATATCAATGGCTTCCACGATTTGTTTGTCATCATCACATACTAAGATATTCGGCATAAGAAAACCTCCTTTTCAATTATTATACAACGTAGGCAGTAAAAAAGCACTTTACATTTTTCTAACGTTTTAAAGTCCTTTATCTATGCGTGTTTGAAGGCTACTATTTTATTATTTGACTGCATCTTGACTGCATCATAATATGATTCCAGTTTATCCATTTTAACATCCGCATATCCAAAATGAGTGTAAGTGTCCAAGGTTGTTTTTATATCATTGTGGCATAAGAGGTATTGCGCCTGTTTAATATCCACCCCTGCGTTATAAAGATCGCTTGCATAGGTATGCCGGAAGATGTGCGCAGTAATATCGTTTGGTAACGGCGTTTTTGATACGGCTTTCAGTTTTTGAAGTATTTGATTCCAGTGTCCATTAAAGGAACCTATTCTGGCACAGAATGGGGAAAACCGGAGAAAGCGGGAACGTCTCCATCAACTAGAACAGGAAGACCAGAGACTGTGGTTAATGGGAAGCCGGTCTTTAATGAGCCGGACGAACTGAAAGCGGCCAGGGCAAAGCTACAGGCGCACTTGGGGCAGTACGTACCGGAACAGAAGTTTACCGGTCCGGTAAGGTTGATGACGTGGTGGTGCTTCCCTGTCACTGGCAAGCACAAGAATGGAGAGTATAGGACTAGCAAGCCAGACACGGACAATCTGGTCAAGCTCCTTAAGGACGTTATGACGGAATTGCATTTCTGGAAGGACGATGCCAGGTGGCGTCTGAGGTGATCGAAAAGTACTGGGCCGATCTTCCCGGGATATATGTAAAGGTGGAAAGATTATGACAGATCAGGAAGTACAGAAAGGCTTTAAAGAGGTTTATAACAAGTTCTGGCTGAACTACCGTGGGAGATTGTCCCGAAGCAGTCAGACGAATGGGAGCGCATGAATACCTGGGCAGTGGTGCTCATGAAGAAGTATCCCTTCATGGAACAGGTGGTTGCTGAAATGATAGTAGAGTTCGGACAGAGAATGTGGAGGAGCGAAGATGGCGCTTATAAAAGCATTTATAGTCAGCATGGCTATATCAGCCGTTTGGTACGGTTTAGAGTGGGAACAGTTTGGGGAATTACAATGGGATCTCAAATGTGACAATGTTGTTGGAATATTGTATTTACTGGTTTGTGGCATTTATTTGCACATCAAAATTAGGATTTAGCTGAATAACAGAAAAGAGGCAACCCTGTCTGGTGGTTAGAACAGCTTAATCCACCACATCTCAAACGAAATTAAAGCAGCTTGAAATGTGGTGGACGTAAATTTAGGCTTCCTCACCGATAGGATCTTCAATCAAGGTGGCTACTCTAAAGTCATGAACGTGACCATCGCTCACTTCTGTTGCGGATTCCAGAAAATGAACATGTTTGCCACCCCCAACAGGAATTGCAAGCGATGTTTTGCCACGAAATAAATGAAAATGATTTTCATAAAAATCTGTTCTAAATTTTACTTCATGAAAGTGGCTCATGCCAGCAGGAATTGCTTCACAAGAAACTGTAGCAAAACGATGATTGTGGGGATCTTCTTCGCGTTCTGCTATCTCTACGCTGCCTTGTACTTCATGAACGTGTGCCTGCCGCTTATCATGGCAATCACAACATTCTTTAGACCAATTTTGGTTATTTTTATTCATATTGATTTACTCCTGTATTCCAATATTAGAAAAATTTATTTTCCATTATTATTATATGGACATAATGCAATAAGGTGTTGTTTCTGTGACGGCTATGGTAAGGGTTAATATGGAATGAAGATTTTGGAAAATAAAAAAGAGTCAGGTTCATTTGCTACGGCTTCTGGCTCCAGCCAGAGAGTTAGAATTTTAACGGATCGGGGTTATAGAAAATGGCGGTGGAGTCTGTCAGAAGTCTTATAGCTTGTCTTATGAGAGGATTATGGGATATGGTCGTCCGGATTGGAGTATTGTGTCAAAGCCTGAATACATTTTAGGTTGGAATCACGATGATAACGGCTGGTGGTTTGCAGATTCAAAGACCACCTATTATAAATCTTCCTGGCACATCATTAACGGCCATAAGTACAGGTTTAACTTAGATGGGTATGCTCTCACCGGCTGGCAGGAAATTGATGGTAAGTATTATTATTTTGAGCCGAGGACGGGACACGATCTTGAATGTGCGTTGTATGTATCCGATCAATATGGGGCTCAGGGTGTATGGTCGTTCTAAAAATAAAGGAGAGTATTCAAGAATTGATATGTAAATCCAGACAATTCACACCTTGTCTTGCTGTCCCATACAATATAATGTAATAATAAAAAAAAGGAGGTATAAAAAATGGGAGACTTTGGTTGTGAATCATGTCAAGACAATTTACAAGAAACTTTTGAAAACAACTTACAGAATGGTCATGGTGATAATGAATTAGGTAGCATTCTTTGGTTTCTGTTTAAAAAAGTTTACTGGACAGGATACGAGCAGGGGTGTCATGATGCTCCATTCTGTCGCTGTGATCACAGAAGGTAATTCTAGATATAATAAAAAAATATAGTAGAATAAAAACTATAACAAAAGGCAGGTATTCGGTATTCCGGGCCTGCCTTTTGTGGTACTAAAATGGTACTTTAATTTTTTGCACACAGTGCATTGATAGTTAGAATTAGATTTTCAAATCGTTTATTGTCTGAAAATACATTGCTTGCTTGATAGCGTAAGCATAGAATCATTGTTTAGGCGTTGAGCTGTGCGTCCGGAATAAAGGCTCTCTGGCAGATGCAAGCCGGGACTGGTACTTTGAGCACGCTACGGTGCAGAATGGTATTGCATTGACCAAAGGTACTGGTTTAATGCTGCAGGAATGATGGTTCAAATACTTGGTATCAGTATAACCGGGTATGGTATTATCTAGGACCAGATGGTTCTGTGTGTTAATCACAACTGGTCACAAACTCCGGCATGATCTACGCTGTTGATAGTGATGGTAAGATGATTACTGAACCTGTGACACTGACGCCGGGTCAGGATGGGATATTGCAGTTTCCAGATTAGTAGGGTACGAGCTTTTCACCCCTTGTCTGCAAGCGCCATATAGTATAGTGTAATTAATCTTATATGAAAGGTGAGAAATATATGTGCTGTTTTAATTTCGGCTGTAACAGAGGCTGTGGCTGTAATAGATGTTGGGATTGTGACTGTGACCGCGATCGTGACTGCGACTGTGATCGTGATAATGATCGCGATCGGTGCGAACGTGAAAGAAGAGAAGCTTTCCGGGAAGGCTTTAGAGAAGGATGCAGAAAGTGTGGGCAGAGAGAGTGAGAGTTTGACTTTGACGATAACTTTTAGGTCAATGGTAAAAGGCGAGTATCCGGTATTTTGGACCCGCCTTTTTATATAGAAGATTATATCATTTTCTGACTGTTTTTTTTTGACTGCATGACACGTGGTTTTGACTGCATTTAGGTGGTAAAAGGTGGTGAGACAGAAAGTCTCTAAAACCTCGGATTCAAGAGGAAAACAACGGATTTATAGGGTTTCACTATTACTAAACAGAAAAAGCACTTTACATTTTTCTAACGAAATTTGAAACTAAGGGCTTTTCTGTCATGTTTCGGCATTTTTTCACATATGCTTTACCAATTCTGTTTAAAGGATGCTGTTATGAAAATATATGTGGTGCAGCAAGGGGACAGCGTTGATTCCATTGCCAGTTCACAGGGCGTTTCGGTAGAGGCATTGACCTATGACAATCAGATCGAAGCTCCCTATCGCCTGGCTATAGGTCAGGCGCTTTATATCCGGGGAGATGGTCCATCGGAGGACAGAACTCCTCTTTATGTATTTGGATATGCCTATCCTTTTATTATTCCGGAAAACTTAGATAATACCCTGCCGTTTTTGACGGATCTTTACGTCTTTTCCTACGGATTTACGGAGAATGGGGACTTAGTGCCGCCTATGGCAGACGATGACTGGATGATTGACCGGGCATTAGAGGCTGGGGTGCGGCCGATTCTCACATTGACGCCCCTTGGACCTGACGGACGTTTTAACAATAATCTGGTAACAAATATGGTACATAACACCCAGGTGCAGCAACGGCTTATCTGGAATCTGGGACTTAAGATGCAGGAAAAAAGATTCGGTGGCCTGGATATTGATTTTGAGTATATTATGGCAGATGATCGTCTGGCTTATGCGGATTTTGTGAGAAGAACCACTGAGATTATGAACCAGTTCGGATTTCAGGTTTCCGTGGCACTGGCCCCCAAGACCTCGGCGGACCAGCCCGGTCTTTTATATGAGGGCGTGGATTATAGGCTTTTGGGAGCCGCAGCGAATCGGGTGCTTTTAATGACTTATGAGTGGGGATATACATTCGGCCCTCCCATGGCAGTGGCTCCTATCAACCTGGTAAGAAGAGTGGTGGAGTATGCGCTAACTGAGATTCCTGTCTATAAAATCAGCCTTGGAATTCCCAACTACGGATATGACTGGCCTCTGCCTTATGAGCGGGGCGTGACAAGAGCAGAAACAATAAGCAATCTGGAAGCCATTCAGATTGCAATTGAAAACGGGGCGGAGATTCAGTTTGATGAGGAGGCTATGACTCCATATTTCAGATACTGGAAATTTGGGGTTCAGCACGAGGTCTGGTTTGAGGATGTGAGAAGCTTTCAGGCGAAGTTTGATTTAATTAAGGAATATGGATTGACTGGTGCCGGATACTGGCAGTTGATGCAGTTCTTCCGGGCAAACTGGCTTTTACTGAGTCAGATGTTTGAAGCAAGGAAAGTTGGAGATTAAAAATAGGATGCAGGATAAGGGATTTTTAGTTTCCCTTATCCTGTACTTTGTTTTGATAAAAAACAGCACATTTTTTTCATATAATTTTAACTTAAAAACATAGCTGCTAAACGTAATTTTTTTCATTCATAAACAGTTTCATTGAGGTTTCCTAGGTCTAATAACTCTGATTATAAAGTGCCTGAAAAAGAACATGTCGAAATAGAAAAAACTTTGACAAAATAAGGAATAACTGGTATCTTTAAGGCTAAGAAATAAATGAAACTAATTATTCAAGCAGGAGGGTTTATACTTTTATGGAAGGTACAAAAGTAGTTATAGTGGATGATTCCCCATTTTCAATTGCGTACATCAGGGGAATTCTTGAAAGACACGGACTTAATGTGGTCGGAGAAGCCGGTACACTGGAAGAAGTTAAGGAAGTGATAAAAGATAAGATGCCCCAGCTTGTAACCATGGATATGACATTGCCTGGAACAGATGGGCTGGAGTGTACAAGGGCGGTCCATGAGATTAATAAGGATATTAAGGTAATTGTTGTAAGCTCCATGATGGATGATGAAATCGTCAAGGCAGCAAAGGACAACAAGGTATCGGCTTATGTTCAGAAGCCAATTGACGAGGACAACCTCATGGCAGCAGTAAGCCGGGTTATGGACTCGGATGAGCTGTATCAGGAATTATCCGATAAAAATATTGCTATCTTTAAGGAATCCCTTTTAGATGGAATTAATAAGATGGCCAAATCCCTGATTACATATCAGGACGAATATAAATGCGAAAGAGAATTCGAATCCAAGGGACTTACCATTATTATCGGTATCATTGGAAAGTTTTCAGGAAGAATGCTCTTTGATTTAAGCATGAAAACTGCCAGTCAGCTAACTGCCGCAATTATGAGAAAAGAAACCAACACAAATGAAGAAGTGATTGCAGTCATTGGTGAGCTTGCTAATATTATCTCTGGAAATGCATGCTCCGTAATCAATCGGATGAACAAAGCATTTGGTCTGCGTGTTGCGCCACCGACTATCATGCATGGGGAGAGTGTATGCATTACATCACCTGGTTTCTTTACGACTTCTGTAATTGGTGATTCAGAATTTGGAGAGATTCTTCTTAATGTCGGATTTCAAAGGGGTGACGATCATTGGATGTAAAATACATAAATCCTTTTATACAGGCATTTTTTTCCGTAATGCCACAGCTTGGTTTTGAAGACATTCAAAAAGAGGGTATTAGTCTGAAAGACGATAATCTAATCAGTACAGGTGTTATTTTGACGGTTGGTATTGTTGGAGAAGTAAAGGGAAATGTGGTGTACTGTCTTTCTTTAGAAGATGCAAAAGCCATCGCGTCAACCATGATGATGGGGATGCCAGTTGAGGAGTTTGATGAGATGGCACAAAGTGCCGTTTCAGAACTTGCCAACATGCTGACAGCTAATGCCGCCACCTTCTTTTCTGAGATGGGAATTACTGTAGATATTTCCACACCTACTCTTCTTTACGGAACCAATGTGTCCATAAAGATGAGTGCCAATCAAGTGCTTTGCGTAAAGGTTTCCGCAAATGGTATTCCTTTTGAGACTAATATTGCCATTAATGGCTAATGTTTTAACTGTTAGGTCGATGCACTTACAAAACCATACTTTTTTGCAGAGTTTAATAAAAAAAGAATTTGATAAAAATAAGAGATAAGTTCAACGAGCAGTATATGGGATCTCCCGTATGCTGCTCGTTTTTGCTTGTAAAAAAATAGTATAAAAAAGTATAATTATAAAAACTTTATTGACAAGAAAGGGTCATGGTGCTATTATACCAACAAAACCAGTATGTTAATAAGTATAGATGGGAGATCCAATGAATAAAATGATGAATGCAGCGTGTTGTTCTTATGAAAAAGCAATGGACATGACAATGGCCATGCTTTTCATGTGCTGCAATCACGTTTATTTTTCATACTCCCATCCAGGCAAGTAAGGAATGCATAAAAATTGCACTGCTTTACCACTTACCAAAAACGGGAGCCTTCGGGAGTCCGTTTTTTTATTGAATAGGAAATTGTGTCCCATAATATAAAAAGCTCTACCGGTTGGGAGGCACATAACATGCATAAGGAAGATTGTCACTATTGTGACAGCGCTATAGTCTGGCAAGTCAGACACTTTGTTTTATGAGGGAGGAATTAGAATGATTGAACTTCAAAATATTTCTAAGGCTTTTGGATCCGGAGAAGGGCAGGTTCGTGCCATTGATGATGTGACGTTATCCATTGGCAAAGGCCAGATATTCGGGATCATCGGATTCTCAGGCGCGGGTAAATCCACACTGGTTCGATGTATCAATTTATTAGAGGTGCCGACGGGGGGAAGGGTAATGGTTGATTCAAGGGAGCTTACCACTCTTTCGTCCAGTGAGCTTCGTAGTGCAAGAAAAGGGATTGGCATGATCTTTCAACATTTTAACTTGATGCCTTCCAGGACGGTATTTGGAAATGTTGCGTTTCCATTAAAGGGGAGCAGCCTTAGCCGGGAAGAAAAAGAAAAAAAGGTTCGAGAGCTTTTACGGCTCGTGGATATCGAAGACAAAGAAAATGCCTATCCAAACCAGCTCTCTGGCGGGCAAAAGCAGAGAGTTGCCATAGCAAGGGCACTGGCCAATGATCCTAAGGTTCTTTTGTGTGACGAAGCCACCAGTGCATTAGATCCCCAGACCACCAAATCCATTTTGCAGCTTCTTAAAAAGGTCAATAAGCAACTTGGTATCACAGTAGTAGTGATAACTCATGAGATGGCGGTCATTAAAGAAATATGCGGGCGGGTGGCAGTTATGGAAAAAGGAAAAGTTGTGGAGGAAGGAGACGTATTTTCCATCTTTGCAAATCCAAGAGAGCCGGTTACCAGGGATTTTATTCGAACCACTTCGAATTTACATAAGATTGAGGGACTACTTGCAGAAGATTCTCCAGTGACGAGATTAAAACCAGGGGAGATGATCGTTCGCCTGTCCTATGTGGAGAAAAATGTCTCAGAACCTTTGATTTCCACGGTTTCTAGAAATTTTGACATTGACCTTAATATTATATTTTCTGATATTGAGATTGTTCAGGATGCTCCCATTGGTGGCACTGTGGCCATTATGAGTGGAGATCGGGATCAGATTGCATTGGCAATGAAGTATCTTGCTGAGAAAAACGTAGGAGTGGAGGTGATTCAGGATGCAGGAACTAATTTATAATCTAATTCCCAATGTGGTGGGTAAGCTTCCCACCTTTTATCAGGCCATTGGGGATACGCTAATTATGGCCTTTTGGTCTGGTTCCATTTCCTTTCTCTTAGGTATGATACTTGGGGTCATCATTACCGTAACAAGGCCTGGTGGTATTTTGGCGCATAAGGGGTTTTATCAGGTTCTTGATAAAGTGATTAATTTCTTTCGCTCCATTCCCTTTATCATTCTCTTAACAGGAGTAATGCCAGTTTCCAGATTTATTATGGGAACGGCCATAGGAGTGGAGGGAGCCATCGTCCCCTTGGTGTTTGGAACGGTTCCGTTCTTTGCCAGACAAATCGAAAGTGCTCTGGCAGAAATCGACCGCGGTCTTATCGAAGCGGCCCTTTCCATGGGAAAGAGTCCCTTAGAGATTATCTTTCAGGTGTATCTAAGAGAAAGTATAAGCGGAATCGCCAGAGGCACCACCATTACGGCAATCAGTCTTCTTGGGCTGACTGCTATGGCAGGAGTTGTAGGAGCAGGAGGTCTGGGAGATTATGCCATACGTTATGGACATGACAGAAATCAGACAGATGTGACTTATGTGACCGTTTTGGTTCTGGTTTTTATGGTAAGCATCATTCAGATTATTGGAAACCGAATTGTAAAAAAGAACACCCACTAGTGGGGTCTTATTATAGGAGGTAGTGAAATGGAGCTTCAAAGAAGAAAAATTATCATTGTCGGTGCTGGTCATGTTGGGTCTCATGCAGGATATTCTCTCATTTCTCAGGGGCTTTGTGAGGAAATCGTATACATAGATATTGATAAGGAAAAGGCAAAAGCTCAGGCTATGGATCTATTTGATGCCACAGTCTATTTACCCAAGCGATGTTTGGTAAGAGCAGGTAATTATGAGGATGCAAAGGATGGGGATCTGTTGATCGTGGCAGCAGGACCTTTGCCTGATATGAGCAAGGGGCAGACGAGAATGGATACACTGAGGGAGACCATAGCCATTATAAAGGAAGTGGCAGAAGGCATACGAATCTCTGGGTTTCAGGGGATCATTTTAAATATCTCAAACCCAGCTGATGTGGTGACTCACTATATTCAGCATACGCTTTTCTATCCGGCAGAGAAGATTCTTTCTACCAGTACCACTTTAGATAGTGCAAGACTTAGGAGAGCCATATCAGAAGCAGTAGGCGTGGATCAGAAATCCATACTTGCGTATGCCCTTGGGGAGCATGGAGAAAGCCAGATGGCAGCATGGTCTGCGGTGACCATAGGAGGAAAGCCACTTTCCCAGTTGATTCAGGAGCAGCCGGATACCTATGGAGCTCTTGATTTAAAAGCCATAGCGGCAGAAGGAAAGGCTGGTGGCTGGCATATTTTAGCTGGAAAGGGCTCTACGGAATTTGGAATCGGAGCCTCCATTGCAGAAGTGGTCAGAGCTATATTTGGAGATGAAAACCGGATTCTTCCAGTATCCACCCTGCTTACCGGACAATATGGGGAAACAGGAGTCTATGCAAGCGTTCCCACTCTTTTAAACCGCCATGGAGTGGCTGGTGTGATCGAACTTAATTTAACAAAAGAGGAACTAGATGAATTTCACAAGTCCTGTCAGACCATGAAAGATAACTTTGATCTGGCACTTACATTATAACCACAACAAAACATGGAGGAAACAATTATGAAATTGAAAAAACTGATTACCCTTACCTTATCTACAGCAACCTTAGCCCTTTTCTTAACTGCTTGTGGTTCAAAACCAAGTGAGACCACAGCTTCAAAGGATTCGAAACCGGCGGAAACAAAGGAAGCAGAAGCGACCACGGAAACAAGCTCCCAGGCAACGGCTGAGACAAAGGCGGCTTCAGTGACAGTAAAACTTGGAGTTGTAGGAAGTATTTATGAGGAGCTTTGGGCTCCTGCGAAAGAGGCATTAAAAAACGAAGGAATCAACCTGGATATCGTACAGTTTTCCGATTATGTAACTCCTAATAATGCATTGGCAAACGGGGAAATCGACCTAAATGCATTCCAGCACCGCATTTATTTAAAGAAAGAAATCGAAAGCTACAGCTATAAGATTGAACCCATTGGCAATACGTTTATTATTCCTTTGAACCTCTATTCCAGCAAGGTTAAGTCTGTGTCTGAAATAAAGGACGGGGATACCGTAGCAATTCCAAACGATGTAACAAATGGAGGTCGTGCCTTAAAGGTATTAGAGTCTGCTGGACTGATTAAAATAAAAAAGGATGCAGGTTTTAATCCTACCATTGATGACATTGAATCATATACCGTTAAAATTAAAATCCAGGAGCTTGCAGCAAACACCATACCATCTGCACTGGCTGATGTGGCAGCAGGAATCGTTAACGGCAATTTCGCCCTTGATTTTGGGTTAAAGACAGATGAAGCAATCTTTAAAGATACTAGCCTTAAGGAAGAAAATTATTGGAATTTAATTGCAGCCCGGTCTGAAGATCTTTCTGATCCAGAGAAGAAAGCGGCTTATGAAAAGGTGGTTAAGGCTTTCCAGTCTTCTGAGACAGAAAAAATCTTTGATGATAACTTTGGCGGATTTTTTATAAAAGCAGGCTGGGATCAAAATCTGTTGAGTAAATAAAAGGTAGATCAATCTTCTTTGATATCAAATTATACAAATAGGAGGCAATGAATATGCAGAAATTGTCTGAACGGACGGCTAACTTTACGGATTCTGTGATTCGTAGGATGACCAGAATTTCCAATTTGCACGGTGCCGTTAATCTATCTCAGGGATTCCCGGATTTTGATCCGCCAAAGGAGATATTGGACCGATTAAAGGAGGTGGCTGATGAGGATTACCATCAGTATTCCATCACTTGGGGAGCACAAAATTTCAGGGAGGCCCTGGCGGAGAAACAATCCGGCCCTATGGGACGAAACATTAATCCTGATCGGGAGATTGTAGTCACCTGCGGAAGTACGGAAGCTATGATGGCTGCCATGATGACCGTGGCAAACCCTGGAGATAAAGTCATTGTCTTTTCCCCGTTTTATGAAAATTACGGAGCAGATGCTATCTTATCGGGAGCGGAGCCGATTTACGTACCACTCCACCCGCCCTTGTTCCAGTTTGATAAGGAAGAACTGGAAGCTGCATTTTTAAAGCAGCCAAAGGCTTTGATTCTCTGCAATCCTTCAAACCCCTGCGGTAAGGTGTTTACCAAAGAGGAGCTGACCTATATTGCAGAGCTGGCAATCAAATATGATGTGTATGTGATTGCAGATGAAGTGTATGAACATATTGTTTATGAACCTCACCACCATACTTACATCGCGTCCCTACCCGGGATGTGGGAGCGGACCATTTCCTGTAGCTCCCTTTCTAAAACCTATTCCATCACAGGCTGGCGCCTTGGTTATATCATTGCTTCCGCAGAAATCATTGATGTGGCGAGAAAGGTTCATGATTTTCTTACCGTGGGAGCGGCAGCACCGTTGCAGGAGGCTGTCATTCCAGGTCTTAAATTTGGACCCGATTATTATGAGAACCTGCGACTTAAGTACAGCAGGAAGCGGGAACTGTTTTTAAAAGGATTAGATGAGATAGGACTGGTTCACACCATACCAGAAGGTGCGTATTATGTGCTAGTGGATATTAAAGAGTTTCACTATGAAAGTGATCTGGAATTTTGTGAGGTACTGGCAAAAGAAGTGGGAGTGGGAACAGTTCCTGGATCTAGCTTTTTTAAAGAACCGGTAAACCACCTCATCCGGTTTCATTTTGCAAAAAGGGACGGGACATTAAACGAAGCATTAGAACGGCTTTCTCAGATCAGAAAAAAGATTCCTGCTAAGAGCAGGTTTTTATAAAACAATGCAAAGGGCTGGAATCCGCAAAAAGGGATTTCAGCCCTTCTTTCTCTTTTGATATATGTTGATTGTCATTGACAAATTAGAAATCAGTCATATAATAGTTGTATATGCAATAGTTGCAAGCGCAACATAAAATACACGTGGAGAGACTAACATGAAAAAATTGCTGCTTTATGTGAAGAAGTACAAAAAGGAATTTATCCTTGCAGTTATCTGCATTCAGGTGGAAACCATTTTCGAATTGGTAATTCCCCTGATTATGGCGGATATCATTGATGTAGGTGTTGCAACTGGTGATAGGCACTATATCCTGATCAAAGGATTCCAGATGGTGGCATTTGCACTTGTTTCCCTGATTCTTGGGCATGCCTGCGCCAAGTACACGGCCAGGGCGGGAAGTGGAATAGGAGCTGAGATTCGTAAGGCAGAATTTCAGAAAATGCAGTCTTATTCTTTTGCCAACACAGACCGGTTTAGCACGCCTTCCCTGGTTACCAGGCTGACAAGTGATATTACAGCCATACAAAACTCCATTACCAATGGATTGCGACCAGGATTTCGTTCCCCAGTGATGATGATAACCGCTATGGTGGTTTCCTTTCGTATCAATCCAAAGCTGGCTCTCGTGTTTTTCCTGGCGGCACCTACTTTGGCGGTGATTCTTTTTTTTATTATAAAAAATGTAAGACCGCTGTATGGGAAGATGCAGGGGGCCATGGACATGGTAAACCGTATTATACAAGAAAATCTTACGGCCATCCGTGTGGTTAAGGCTTATGTCCGTGGGGATCACGAAATTGAGAAGTTCCAGGAGGTAAATAACAGCCTTCAAAGTTCTTCCGAACGTTCCTTTTCCCTGGCCTCTCTTAATATGCCTGCCATGCAGTACGTAATGTATGGAACCATCTTAAGTATCTTATGGTTTGGTGGAAATATGGTCATATTAGGGGACATGAAGGTGGGAGCTCTCACTAGCTTTTTAAGTTATGTGCTGCAGGTTTTAAACTCCCTTATGATGTTTTCTAATGTATTTCTTTTATTTACTCGTTCCTTAACCTCCTGGAAGCGAATTTCTGAGGTACTTGATGAAGAGCCAGTTATCAATGATGATCGGGCAACGGAACGTGTCATAGAAAATGGTACCATACGGTTTGAACATGTCTATTTTAAGTATAAGGACACAGCCAAAGAATATGTGCTATCCGATATCTCCTTTCAGATAGAGCCTGGTCAAACTATAGGTATTATTGGCCAGACGGGAGCTGCTAAAAGTACACTGGTTCAGTTGATTCCAAGGCTTTATGAAGCAACCGAAGGAAATATCTATATTGATGACCACCCAATTTATGAATATACCCAGGATCATCTAAGAGATTCCATTGCAATGGTGCTTCAAAAAAACACTCTATTCTCCGGAACAGTAAAAGAAAATCTTTACTGGGGAAAGGAAGATGCAACGGATGAAGAACTGGAACGGGCGGTAAATATATCTTGTGTAAATGAGTTTTTGGATCGGCTTGAACATGGCTATGATACCGAACTTGGGCAAGGTGGAGTCAATGTATCTGGAGGACAAAAGCAGAGAATCTGCATTGCCAGAGCTATCTTAAGGGAGCCAAAGATTATGATCCTTGACGATTCCACAAGTGCCCTGGATACCGCCACAGAAGCAAAGATTAAAGAAGGGCTTGAAAAAGAGCTTCCAGGCATGACAAAGATTATGATAAGTCAAAGAATATCCTCCATCATGCATGCAGATCAGATTATCATCCTAGACGATGGCAGAATCAATGGAATCGGGACCCACGACCAACTGCTTGAGGAAAACGAAATATATCAAGACATTTATTATTCCCAGCAGAAAGGAGGGACCCAGGCTGTATGAAGCAAACAGGAAGAGCAAAACCAAAGGATGCAAAAAAAGCCATGAGTCATCTGTTGACTTACCTTGGGCATCATAAACGTTCTATGGCAGTCATTGCTGTGCTGGTGTGCATCAGCGCAGTATCAAGCATTGCAGGAACTTACTTACTAAAACCAGTTATCAACGACTTCATTGTGCCTGGTGATATTAACGGACTTATCAGAATGATTGCAATTATGGGAATTATCTATCTTCTGGGGGCCACCTCCTGTCTCATCTACAACCGGATGATGGTACGGGTATCCCAAAAGGTGGTGGGAGAAATCCGAATGGATTTGTTTCGTAAAACCCAGAAACTTCCTCTTAAGTATTTTGATACCCACACCCATGGGCAGTTGATGAGCCATTTCACAAACGATGTGGATACCATTTCAGAGGCATTAAACAACAGCTTTACCCTGCTGATACAAAGCTTTATTACATCGGTAGGAACGGTTATTATGCTGATTGTATTGGATTTCAGACTATCTCTCATCGTAGTTGTCTTTCTCCTCATCATGTTAATCTATATCAGGCATAATGGAATACTTAGCAAACGATTTTTTGTGGAGCAGCAAAAAAATCTTGGGAACATCAATGGCTTTGTAGAGGAAATGGTAGAAGGACAGAAGGTGGAAAAGGTCTTCCGCCATGAGAGACAGGACTTTGATAAATTCTGTGAGCTCAATGAAAAGCTTCGGATATCCTCTACTATGGCAACCAGCTATACTGGAATTACAGTTCCTACCATTGTATCTCTTTCCTATATTAACTACGCAGTGTCAGCCTGTGTCGGAGGGCTCTTTGCTTTATCCGGGTTAATTAATCTTGGTACTTTGGCCTCTTATCTGGTATACGTAAGACAGAGTGCCATGCCAATGAATCAATTTACCAATCAGATTAACTTCCTCATGGTGGCTCTTGCCAGTGCTGAGAAGATATTTGATATGATGGAAACAGAACCGGAAATTGATGATGGTGTTGTTACGCTAAAGCGGGTTATGGAGTGGGAAAATGGAACTCTTTCAGAAACAGAGTATTATACCGGACATTTTGCATGGAAGGTGCCGGGAGAAAAAGGCGATTTCCAGTTAATCCCTTTAAAGGGAGATGTCCGTTTTCACGATGTGGTGTTTGGGTATAACAAAGATCATACCATACTAAATGGAATCAGCCTTTATGCAAAGCCGGGTCAGAAGATAGCGTTTGTAGGCTCCACTGGAGCAGGTAAGACCACAATCATCAATCTGGTGAATCGGTTCTATGAAATAGACAGTGGAACCATCACCTACGATGGCATTGATATTAGAGACATAAAAAAGGACGATCTAAGGCGCTCCATATCACTGGTTATTCAGGACACCCATTTATTTACTGGAACCATAGCAGATAACATTCGTTATGGAAGGCTAAATGCGTCAGATGAGGATATCATGGATTCCGCCAAGATTGCCAACGCAGACTCTTTTATTCGCCGTCTGCCAAATGGTTACGATACCCTGTTAGAAAGTGATGGCAGGAATTTATCCCAGGGACAGAGACAGCTCATTGCTATTGCAAGAGCGGCAATCTCTCAGCCACCGGTACTTGTTCTAGATGAAGCCACCAGCTCCATTGACACAAGAACGGAAAAGCTCATAGAAAAAGGAATGGATGCGCTTATGAAGGACCGAACCGTGTTTGTAATCGCTCACCGTTTATCCACCGTAAGAAATTCAAAAGCCATCCTGGTCCTAGAACAAGGTGAAGTAATTGAACGCGGAAGTCATGAAGAGTTGCTGGAACAACAGGGAAAGTATTATAATCTTCATATGGGACTTTTTGAACTGGAATAACAAAAAATAAAAGCAAGACGAAAAAGGAGGAAATGAATGAAAAATGAATCCATTCGAGAATTGATGGTAAGAGGGGAAAGAGCCAGAAAGCAGATATTTTCACCACTGTTATCTGAACTCGGTCTTACCCCTGGACAAGGGCAGGCCAGGATTTTATATTATTTGCTTTTAAAAGACAATATCACTCAAAAAGAGCTGGCAGATAGCTGCCACTTTGAAGCGACCACCATGTCAAGGAACTTAGATAAGCTGGAAAATTTAGGCCTGCTCACTAGACAGAGTAATCCCGACTGTAGACGATCCTTTTTGATCTGTCTGACCGATAAGGGAACGGCAGAGGCAAAAGAAATTAAAAAAGTATTTGAGCTGTTTGAAGGAATTGTATCCGACGGAATCTCCCCGGAAGAATTTGATGTATATTTAAAGGTTATGACCAGGATGTGCGTGAATTTGGAATCTTATAATAAGAAAGAGAAATAGAACAGTCTGTCTCCATGATTGATTGACATCTAATACCCCAGACTGCTATAATTTTATTTAGAATATCGTCGGTGAATGAATAAGGAGTGCTTATGAAATTACAGGAAAAAAGGGAAGTATTAAGAGATTATATCAAAGAGATGGGAAGTCTTGCGGTGGCATTTTCCTCTGGAGTGGATTCCACCTTTCTTTTAAAAACCGCACATGAAGTGCTGGGGGATCAGGTGATTGCAGTAACCGCCCGTTCCTGTTCCTTTCCAGAACGGGAGCTTAAGGAAGCAATCGCATTCTGTGAACAAGAAGGAATCAGACATTTTATCGTAGATAGTGAAGAACTGGACATTGAAGGATTTGAAAGCAATCCGAAGAACCGTTGTTATTTATGCAAACATGAGCTGTTTGAAAAAATTGCTTTGATTGCAAAGGAGCAGGGGATCAAGGAGATCGCAGAAGGTTCTAACCTTGATGATAACGGTGATTACCGCCCAGGTCTTATTGCTGTGGCTGAGCTTAATATTAAAAGCCCTCTGCGACATGCTGAGCTTACAAAAGAGGATATCAGGGAGCTGTCAAAGGAGATGGATTTAAAAACCTGGGATAAGCAGTCCTTTGCCTGCCTTTCCAGTCGTTTTGTCTACGGGGAGACGATCTCCAGAGAAAAACTTTCTATGGTAGACAAAGCGGAACAGCGTCTTCTTGATATGGGCTTTTATCAAGTCAGAGTGAGGATTCACGGAACCATTGCAAGAATTGAAGTTCTTCCTTCCCAGTTAGAACGACTTGTGGCAAGAAGAGAAGAATTTACCCCATATTTTCACGAACTGGGATTTTCCTATATTGCCATGGACTTAGATGGGTATCGGATGGGTAGCATGAATGCGACTTTGGAAGAAACTACCGTTTCATAAATGATGCAATAGAAAGTCATAAAGTGTCCGATCTATTTATTATTAAGGGCATAGATAGAGTACTGTTTTTGTAAAAAGTGGTTCGGCTTCAAAGGGATCATGAAAAGGATTGAATTATGGGCAGACTTACATTAAAAACTTATAACCCATATGATTTCTTCTTGTAAGAAGGTGCTTTGAACGTGGCTTTTAAAAACCAGTCAAGGCACTTTTTTTATGTGAAGATGTACGCGAAGATGTGTCTGGCAAATGTGTATGCATATGCAATGTTTGGTAGTACTTTGCAGTAGCTTCCGGTCTATTGTCATTCTGGTCCATAGCCCTCCTGGACTTGGGATGAATACCCATTGCATTTTCCTCGTTTTTCTGTTATATTGATTTGTTAAACGATTACTGGAAAGGATTTCGATATGTTTTTATATCAGAATATAAATGACCAGGTGCGAATCTTAGGATACAGAGGTTTTAATGGATCCATAAGAGTACCAGAAAAGATTGGAGGACTCTCCGTAACCGAGCTTTCAGCCTACGCATTTTCCGGTGGTTGGGGCAGGGAAGAGATGCTCTCCTCGTTAGAAGAGGAAGTGCTCTTGTGTGATGAAGAGGGAAATCCCATATCCACAAAAAAAGAGGATCTGCCACCAGCCATAAACCTGGGAGGGCTTAAGGAAATATATTTGCCGGAGACTATTGTAAAAATAGGAAATTACGCATTTTATAACTGCTTTGAACTGACCCGATTGAAATGCAGTGCAGCCATTGCAGATTTAGGCTCTGGCCTGTTTACTGGGTGTTCGGGCATGCGATATTTAGATATCCATCTAGTGGAGGGAAAACGGTCCTGCTTAAAGGAAATTTTATCTGAATTAAGACAAAAGCTTTTTGTAAACTATAGCAGTAGTCAGGGCAATGCCAGACTTGTTTTTCCGGAACTGTATGAGGAATCCATAGAACACACCCCAGCCCGGATTATCATCCGGGAAATGCATGGCTGCGGTCACTTATACCGATATTGTTTTGATCAGGCGGATTTTCAGTTTCATAAATACGATGGTTTGTTTCCCCATCTCCTTGTACAGGAATCAGAATCAGTCATCGGAGATCTGGTAATAAACCGCCTCTACACTCCTATGAATCTTTTGTATCACGACAAAATGGTGTACGAAGCATACTTGCTGGAACATCTAGAAGGGGTATCAAAGCTTGCGATTCAGGAAGATGAAACTATGTTTTTGTGGATGATTAAGGAGTACGGCAGGGATCAAGTGAAATTCGATTCTATTGTGGAAATGGTCTCGAAAATGGATCGACCTGAACTCTTAAGCCACTTAATGGACTTAAGGCGCCGCAGGTTCCCTGCAAAAAAACGGGAATTTTCCCTTTGATTAAAAAGAAGAAAGGCAGGTGATGTACATGATCGATCCAGTAAGACAAAGACAGTTAGCAGAGCTTGAAGAGGTGGAAATCGGGCATGGCATATTAATCAATGCCAGAAATGAACTTTATCTTAATTTTCGCTATCTTGATGTGGCTTTAAGCAGCTTTGTTTTTGAAGCAGATAGAACAGGAAATGTGCTTTCCACAGATGGTTTCATCATTTACTATCAGCCTGATCTTTTGTTCTCTATGTACAAAAGCAGTCGGATTCGTGTGAACCGGGCGTATCTTCACATGCTGTTCCATTGTTTGTTCTGTCATCTAAGCGGAAAGGGTAACCGGGACAAGGTACTCTGGGATGTGGCATGTGACATAACCATTGAATCCATCTTGGACAGCTTTTATGTAAAATCAGTATACCAGCATCAGTCGGCCTACCGCAGAGAGATCTACGGAAAAATCACAGCCAAACGAAAGGTGTTTACCGCAGAAGGAATTTATAAGGACCTAACAGAAATGAATCTGACCCAGGAACAATTAGTCCGAATGGCTGGAGAATTCTTTGTGGACAGCCACGAACGATGGGATGAGGAGGAAGATCCTAAGGTCACCACCCAGCGTCAGAACCAGTGGCAGGAGATGCGGGAAAAGATGGAAACGGAGATGGAGTCCTTTGGAGAAGAGAACGCTCCATCTGGCAAAGACCTTCTGGAACAAATCAAGTCAGAAAACAGGGAACGATATGATTACAAACGATTTTTAAAAAAGTTTTCAGTACTTCGAGAAGAGGCAGAGGTGGATCCCGATTCCTTTGATCCCATTTTTTACACCTATGGAATGACGCTTTATAAAAATATGCCATTAATTGAACCATTGGAAACAAGAGAAGTTTATAAAATAGAAGATTTTGTAATCGCCATCGACACCTCCATGTCTGTATCTGGGGACCTGGTAAAACGTTTTTTAGAAGAGACTTATGGAGTGCTTTCGGAGTCGGAGAGCTATTTTAGAAAGGTCAACATCCACATCATACAGTGTGATGAAGAGATTCGCTCCGACGTAACCATAACAAGCCAGGAGGAAATGAAGGATTATATGGAACATTTCACCCTGAGTGGGTTTGGTGGAACGGATTTCCGTCCGGCCTTTGAATATGTGAGTGGGCTTTTGAATAAGGGAGTTTTTAAAAAACTTCGGGGTCTGCTTTATTTTACAGATGGAAAAGGGATTTATCCAATTAGCATGCCTCCCTATGACACGGCATTCGTGTTTATGGAAGGACAATATGAGGATATCTCAGTTCCAGGATGGGCGATGAAAGTGATATTGACGGAGGAAGATTTAAATCTTTCATAACAGGAGAAACTGCCATGAATATAAAACGAGCAAAAGAAGAAATTAAAACTACCATTGCAGCCTATTTGTTAAAGGATGCTTATGGAAATTATGAAATACCCTCTTTGCGGCAGAGGCCCATATTTTTGATAGGACCTCCTGGCGTGGGGAAAACCCAGATCATGGAACAGGTCGCAAGGGAGTCTCAGGTTGGTCTGGTGGCTTATACCATTACACACCATACAAGGCAGAGTGCCGTAGGGCTTCCTTTCATCAGGGATAAGGTATTTGGAAATGAGACTTACCGGGTGACCGAGTACACCATGAGTGAAATCGTGGCTTCGGTTTATGAAAAAATGGAAAGCACTGGACTGAAGGAAGGGATTTTGTTCATTGACGAAATCAACTGCGTTTCTGAAACCCTTGCTCCTACCATGCTTCAATTTTTGCAGTATAAAACATTTGGAAATCATAAGATTCCGGAAGGCTGGGTCATCGTTACCGCTGGAAATCCTCCGGAATACAACAAATCAGTGCGGGATTTTGATGTAGTAACTCTGGACCGTATTAAGCTCATACAAGTGGAACCGGATTTTGAGGTCTGGAAAGCTTATGCTTATGAGCATGATCTCCACTCTGCGGTGATATCGTATTTGAATGCAAGACCGGAGAATTTCTGTCGGATTGAGACCACGGTTGATGGCAAATTCTTTGCCACTCCAAGAGGCTGGGAAGATTTATCCCGTTTTATCCAGATTTGTGAGCGTATTGAGAAAACGGTGGACCGAGATGTAGTGGGAGAATATATTCAATTTCCTAAAATTGCTAAGGATTTTACAAACTATCTCCACCTATACTATAAGTACCAGGATGATTACCAGATTGATGAGATTTTATCTGGAGTGATTCGAGAGAGTCTTTGCAATAAGCTAAATAAGGCGCCATTTGATGAAAAGTTAAATGTCATTGGGCTTTTGTTATCAAAGCTTGGACAACAATTTCGGGCTGTGGCAGATCAGGCGGATCGTACTAGCCTTTTGATGGAAGAACTTAAAAAAGTAAGTCCGGAAACAGACAGCTCTTTGGATGAATCTATGATTAAGCGGATTTCCATTTTACGAAAGGATTGGAAGGAAGCTTGGGATAAAAAGCGGGAAGCTGGGCTTATTAATCGGAGAGAGGATTATTTATCCAGGGATGTAGAAGTTATACTTGCAAGGTATGAAGAGACATTGGGAAATGAAGATATTTTAGATACTAATGCATCTTGGGAGCGGATACGGGAGCTTTTTAAGGAAGAGAACGAGCGATATGAGAAGTTACTTTCTGATGGCGGGAAAGCTCTGGAGCATGCGTTTGATTTTATGGAAGCAGCTTTTATGGATGGCCAGGAGATGGTGGTGTTCGTTACTGAATTAAATACAGGGTATTATAGCGTCAAATTTTTAAAGGAATATGACTGCGAACGATATTATCAATATAATGAAAAGCTATTATTTAAAGACCGGGAAGATGAATTAAGATCACGGATTGATAGTTTGGGTAAATAATGTATAAAATTCTTAGCTCTGCCCCATAATATTAAAGAAAAGGAGGTAGAGCCATGGGAAATAAAGCATTAAATTACACAGCTCTGACCATTGCCATTATCGGCGCAGTAAACTGGGGACTGATAGGCTTCTTTAATTTTGACTTGGTTTCATTTATCTTCGGTAACATGACATGGATTACGAGGATTGTGTACGGCCTGGTAGGGATCTGCGGGTTGTACCTGCTTACCTTTTATGGTCATAATGAGGCTAGAGCAGACTGATAGTGTTTGGGTTAAGACGGAGGGCATTGTTGAGTGGCCGGATATTTGGAGGTCATGATACGATGCTCTTTTGTTGTGTGTGTGGTGAAATGGCTAAATTAGTTTTGCTTTGATATACGTATTTTTAGTAATGGTAGTTATTAATGTAGTTAAATTAAACTGATTAGAATTATAAATTTTGATATACATAATAAGGAAAAAAGTGTTTGAATGGCGGATGATTTGTTGCTGCTTTGATAACAGTAACAAATATTATATATCAGGTTTTATATGACGATACAAATTATAAGTTAGAACTAAACATCTTATTTTTTTGTGGCACAGAACGATATTAATTAATAGGAAGCGTAATTAGGGAGATTTCATCTAAAGCCCTTTATTAATAGATAATATATGATTGATCAGGAGGAAAATTTCAGTGAAGACCAAGATTAGCCTTTCACAGTGCATGATAGTTAAAAATGAAGAAAAAAATATAAGAAAAGCTTTAACCTGGGGAAAAAACATTGTCTGCGAACAAATTGTTGTGGATACAGGTTCTACTGACAAAACCGTGGAAATTGCAGAAGAGATGGGTGCAAAAGTGTTTCGTTTTAAATGGATTGATGATTTTTCTGCTGCTAAGAATTTTGCCATCGAGCAGGCATCGGGGAACTGGATCGCATTTTTGGATGCGGATGAATATTTCTCTGAGGAGGATACGAAAAAGATTCTGCCACTGCTTGCACAGTTGGAAGAGGAGAGAAGAAAGCTTAAGATACCGTTGATGGTGAGATCTTCTCTGGCAAATCTTGACGAAGAGGGGAAAACCACTTCTATTGCTACCCAGGCAAGACTATTCAGTAATGTCAAGAGTTTGCGTTATGATGGAAGTATTCATGAGACGCTTATGATTGGAGGCAATAAAGCACCTAGAGCGTTTGAAGCAAGAGATGTCCTTACGGTTTACCATACGGGTTATTCTGAAAAGGTCTACGAGGAAACACGAAAGCTGGAAAGAAATACTAATATATTAAAAAAAGAGGTTGATAAGAATCCGGAAAATTATGAAGCATGGGCTTATCTAGGGGATTCCCTTTTGGCAAACAAGCAGATGAAAGAGGCAGAAGAGGCTTATAACCTGGTAGTGGAACATATGAGTTCCGAATTATTTCAGGAACGTAGAGATTTTGTTTTTTGTAATCTATTGAAGATTAAGTATTATAGCAAAGTTAAGGATGAAAAAGAAATACTGGAAACTTATCAGAAGTCAGTAGAGTTTGCTTGTCTGGCACCGGATACAGAATACTGGGTCGGACGTTGGATGCTTGATAATGGGAAGTTGGAGCAGGGGATAGGATATCTGGAATTGGCACTAAGCAGACTAGACCAATATAATAGAGATGGTAATTTGGATATGGCTGGTTCGCTTCCATACATATACTCAAGGCTTTTTGATGCATGCAAGTCGCTAAATCATGTTCAAGATGCAGTAAGATACGGAACCCTTTTCTTGCGTATGGAACCATATGGAGAAGTTGTATTGATGGAAATGATAAGGATTTTTAAAGGTGGTTCAACGGGAGAGGAAATTGCAGCGGCTATTTTATCATTTCTTTCAAAACTTTATGATCTATCCAGAGCAAAAGATAAATTATTCTTAATTAGGGTAAGTAGAAAACTTATGTTTAAGGAGTTAGAGAATAAAGTATTTAATCTTTTCAATCAGAAAGAAAAAGATTTTTTCCATGAGAATGAGCATAAAATACTTGGGCTTTAATTTAAAATTAGGTTAAAAAGTTAGAAAAAATATATTTTAGGTCTTATGAAAAAATAATACATGACGATATAAAAGATAGTCACATAAATCAGGTTGATTCTGATTAAGAAATCAGGTCTTATTTTTGGACATCTATAGTGTTATATAGAAAACTTTAAATTGTTTTCGACCTCTTATTCAGGGCCCGAATGAAAGGTTTGGAATAAATAAAATTGGGGGAAAAGGAATTCCCCGTCAAAATCCAAGGAGGTTATTTTATGAGAATTCAGCATAATATCGCAGCATTAAACTCTTACAAAAACTTAACTAGCAATAATAGTACTGTATCTAAGAACCTTGAGAAGTTATCTTCTGGTTACCGCATCAACCGTGCAGGTGATGATGCCGCTGGTCTTGCTATTTCTGAGAAGATGAGAGCACAGATCACAGGCCTTGAGACTGCATCTAAGAATGCTAACGATGGTATTTCTTTAATTCAGACAGCAGAAGGTGCTATGACAGAAGTTCACTCTATGTTAAACCGTATGGTTGAATTGGCTCAGCAGTCAGCTAATGGTACATATGATAATGATGTAGACCGTAAAAATCTTCAGATGGAGTATACTGAGTTAAGCGGTGAAATTGATAGAATTTCCAAAGGTACTTCATTCAATGGTAAGGCACTTTTAAATGGAGACTTAGCTACAACTGGATTAACTCTTCAGATCGGTGAGACATCTGATAGTTTCAATCAGATTGCAGTTACTATTGGAAAAATGGATAGCGCATCATTGGGTATTGTCACTGGTGTTGATGTTAGCGATCAGACTAAAGCTTCCAAGGCAGTAAGCATTCTTAAGGCTGCAATTAATAAGGTATCCAGCACTCGTGGTAAGCTTGGTGCAACTCAGAACCGTCTTGAGCATACCATCAACAACTTAAGTGTTGCATCTGAGAATATGACAGCAGCAGAAAGCCGTATCCGTGACGTTGATATGGCAAAAGAGATGATGTCCTATACAAAAAATAATATTCTTGTACAGGCTTCTCAGGCTATGCTTGCTCAGGCAAACCAGGTACCACAGGGCGTTCTTCAGTTATTGAAGTAATATTAATATTTTATAATATAATTATGAAAAGGGATTGTCGCGTATTGCGACAATCCCTTTTTTAGTAATAAACGATTATTAAGGTATATAAAAGGAAAAAAATGTATATAGAGAAATTATAGTAAGATATGTAATTATATGTAGTAATTTGTCGATATATCAATTAGATGTTATACTGTTTGAAGCCTTGTTAATCTAAGAAGACTATAAGGAGTCAATTTTTGAGATGTGTACAAAAGTTTCATGTAATAAATAGTCTTTTATTAAGAGGAGAGCTTTTTTATGACAAGAGTAATTACATATGGTTCTTTCGATTTGTTTCATGAAGGACACTATAAATTGCTTGAAAGAGCAAAAGCGTTAGGAGATTATTTGATTGTGGGGGTTACTACCGAACAATATGATGAATCTCGTGGAAAGTTAAACGTAGTAGACTCTATTATAGATCGAATTGAAAATGTAAAAAAAACTGGGTTCGCAGATAAGATAATTGTAGAAGATCATGTTGGACAAAAGGTAGAGGATATTCATAAATACAATGTAGATATTTTTACCATAGGTTCAGACTGGACGGGTGAATTTGATTATCTGAATGATTTTTGCGAAGTGATATATCTGGAAAGGACAAAAGAAATTTCCAGTACATTGTTAAGAAAACAAAAGTATCCTATCATAAAATTAGGAATTGTGGGCACTGGCCGCATTGCATCACGATTTTTACCTGAAGCAAAATTTGTCAGCGGTATTGAAACCATCAGCGTTTATAATCCCCGTAAGGAAAGTGCAAATAAATTTGCAGATCGTTTTGGGGTGCAGGCATATTGGGAAAGCTTTGAAGGATTTTTAGAACCATTGGATGCAGTATATATAGCATCTTTGCATCAGACTCATTTTGAATATGCAAAGGCAGCATTAAGTATGGGAAAGCATGTTCTGTGTGAAAAACCCATGGCTTTATCAAAAGCACAGGCTCTGGAATTATTTGCAATTGCAAAAGAAAACAACTGCCTGCTAATGGAAGCTATTAAAACAGCGTATTGCCCAGGGTTTAATCAGCTTTTGGGAGTTGCACGAAGTGGTATAATTGGTAATATTATGGATGTGGAAGCTTGCTTTACTAGGATTGCAGATCCGGATACAAGGGAAAGTAAGGATCCCGATTTTGGAGGCGGATTTTTGGAATTTGGAAATCATACAATGCTTCCTATCTTTAAGTTGTTAGGAACACAATATAAAGAGGTGAATTTTAACAGTATCAAGAATGAACGCGGTATTGATTTGTATACAAAAGCTTCTTTTACGTTCGAGAAGGGAATGGCATTGTCTAAAACTGGTGTCGCTGTAAAGTCAGAAGGACAGTTAATTATAGCAGGTACAAAGGGTTATATTCTTGCAGAATCCCCATGGTGGCTGACAAGATCTTTTGAAGTCCGTTTTGAGAATGCTTATAAGAAGGAACAGTACACAGCAAAATTTTTAGGTGACGGGCTTCGCTATGAATTAAGTGAATTTGTGTCACTCATCCATAACGGAGAAAGAAAATCTTATAAATTTACAGAAGAAGAGTCGATTGCTATGGCTGAAATTGTGGAGAAATTTATGGAGACTAGAAGATGAAATATCAGACGAAAATATATGGTCATCGTGGGGCGAGCCATTATGCACCGGAAAATTCAATGGAAGCATTCCAGCTGGCATATGATATGGGAGCAGATGGAATTGAATTTGATGTGCAGATGACGAAGGATGGTTATCTGGTAGTTACTCATGATGAAGAGATTAGTCGGGTTTCTAATGGTAGTGGGTATGTGAAAGACTTCTTGCTGGAGGAGATAATACAATTTCAATTCAATAGAACCCACCCCGAATTCGGATGGGTTAGGATCCCTTTGCTGGAGGAAGTGCTGGAACGGTTTGCGCAGGCAGAGGTCAGGACTAATAAGGAGTTTCGGTTTAATATAGAATTGAAGAATAATATCTTTTCTTACGCTGGTATGGAAGAAAAGATATTGAAAGTGGTAAAGGAAAGAAATTTGCTTGAGAGAACTTTGTTTTCTTCCTTTTCACACGCATCTATGGTGAAGCTTAGTAGGTTAGAACCTGAGGCTAAGGTAGCGTTTCTTTATGCCGATGGGATTATGGATATTGCGGATTATGTACAACGGTACAAAGTGAACACGGTTCATCCAGCATGGTATCGTTTAGGCAATAAGGATATTTTTGAAATTCTTCATGAAAGAGGTATTGAGGTAAATATTTGGACGGTAGACAGCGGAAAAGATATTCGACGTTTCTGTGATATGGGCGTGGATGGAATTATTACCAACAAACCTGATTTGGGAAGCGAGATAAGGGATGATTATAAGGGGATTTTTTGCATAGATTAGACTTTGCGGTTGCAAAGGAGGAGTTTTAGAGATGAAAAAATTAAGTGGTGAAGAAAAGTATATACGAAGACGGAAGATAAGATACTATAAAACGAAGTTCTTTTATTATTTGTTTGGGATTTTACCTCTTACTAAGAAGAAAATTGTTTTTACTGCCTTTGAAGGAGATGGAGGGTACTGTTGTAATCCTCGCTACATAGCGGAGGAACTGTTGAAAAAAAAGGATAAATTTGAAATTGTCTGGTTAGTTAATAATATGGAGAAACAATTTCCGAATAACATTAAAAAAGTAAAAAATACTTTTTTCAATAGAACATATCATTTGGCTACGGCTAAAGTCTGGGTAGATAATAGCAGAAAAGCATATGGCACGGTCAAGCGAAAAAAACAGTTTTATATACAGACATGGCATTCCGGCTTGGGATTCAAGCCCATAGGAAAACTTAGAGGTAAGCTCTTTCCCCGTATTGCGTATCTGGTGAGTGAACATGATTCAAAGCTTGCAGATTGTGTTACTTCTAATTCCGAATGGTGTACTAGGTTATATCCGGAGATGTTGCTTTATAATGGAAATATTATCAAGACAGGTTCTCCTCGGTGTGATATATTAATTAACCGAAGAGAAGAGGTTTATCAGTACATACGGGAGTGCTATCATGTGCCCCATGATGTCAAGATTGCCCTGTTTGCTCCTACATTCAGAGGCGGAAGTCAGAGAGGAAACCGCCAGGTATTTACGGAAGAATCCACAATTGATTTTAAACGGTTGGTAGAAGCATTGGAACAAAAATTAGGTGGAAAGTGGTATGTATTCCTGCGACTGCACCCACAGCTGGCGGCGAAAATCAATCATTTTCCTTTAACAAATGGAGCTACAAATATAATAGATGTGAGCCAAGGTGACGATATGAATGAACTGGCGGCTGCTTCGGATGTGTTGATAACGGATTATTCCAGCTCGGCATTTGATGTTATCAATATTCACATGCCTGTTTTCTTGTATGCAGATGATTTGGATCAGTATACAGAGGAACGGGGTAAGTTACTGTGGGATATGTTTTCTTTGCCGTTTTCAGTAGCTAAGAATAATGATGAATTGGTTCAAAACATAGCAAAGTTTAATGCTGAAGAATATAAAAAGAAACTGGATAAGTTTTACCAAGAACATGGGGTGCTGGAAGATGGGCGTGCTAGTGAAAGGGTTGTGGATGTGATTGAGGAGTGGTTAGAAAAGAACTAATTTATTATTAATCATAAGGATTGAATAATGACATGAAAGAAATTTTTATTTTGATAATGCATTTATACAGAGGACAGAAATAAATATAATTGATTGATTTACTTTTAATATTACCAGCTTTATAGAAAGAAATAGCAACCGTAACTGTCATTCTTAGATTAAATAATCATGGTTTATTACCTATTATAAGAGTCCGGGATCAATGTTCCACTTGTTTGTGCCTTGAGTGAAGAGAAAGGAATGATAAAATCTATGCAGTATTCTGCAATCCTGCTTGGCGCAGGTAGAGGGACACGATATAAAGGGGCAAAACAGGACGTTTTATTTCATGATAAACCTTTGTGGAGATATGCCTATGAAACAGCACTAGATATTGTAGGCGAGAGCCGTATTATAGCTGTGGGAAAAGATATTCCTGGGGGAGAAACGAGAACTGGTTCCGTATTAAAAGGGTTGGAAGCATTACCGACTGATACAGAGCGGGTTGTGATCGTTGAAGCAGCGCGTCCGATGGTAAGAAAGGAGCAGATTTTACAACTATTGACTGATACTCACCCTTCTACTTCTTTTGTTAGACCTTTAGTTAATACTATAATTTATAGAGATGGCAGGTATATCAATCGTGAAGAACTTTATGATTTACTAACGCCGCAAGCGTTTGATTATAAGTTGTTACTGGAGGCCTATGGTAGTGGGAAATTCAGTGATATGACGGATGAGACAAGGGTGATGTTCGAATTTCACGGAATTAAGCCACATTTTATTGAAACAGGCTCAAATTTGTTTAAGGTTACTTATCCGGGAGACTTAGATATAATTGAGTCAATATACAGAACACAAGTAAAGGGGAATGCAGACATAAATGAGTAAGAAGGTAATGATTACTGGAGGAAACGGAGATATTGCTCAAGCTATAAAAAGTAAATTAGAAGCTGAGGGATATGACGTTTTCGCACCTGCTCGTACTGAGATGGATGTAACGGACTGGGATAGTATAGAGAATGCAATAGGGCGTTATAAACCAGACATTCTTATTAATAATGCTGGATATGTAGTGCCTCAATCCGTCAGAAATGCAGATTTAGTTAATACCAGGAAGCATATTGAGATTAATTTAAGCGGTACTTTCTATTGTACGCTAGTTGCACTTAAGTATAACTCTAATTTAGATATTATTAATATTGGTTCAGCAGCAGCCCTAGAGGTACATGCGACGTGGAGTGAGTACTGTGCTACGAAAGCAGCAGTTGTAATGGCCACCAAGTGTTGGGCAGAGGATGGGCTGTATGCCGTAGTTATATCTCCAGGAAGAACAAGAACAAAAATGAGAAAAAGCCTATATCCAGATGAGGATCAATCAATATTATTGGATCCTCAAGATTTCGCTAAAGTTGTCATGAAGGCAGTGAAAAAAGATTTTGAGTCTGGAACTCATGTAGTAGTGCGTAAGCAGAATGTGGAACAGCTTTTGATAGAATGAAAATAATATGGCTTCCATTACAGTAAGACTGGTATTTTATTTTGAAAGGAAAAATAAGAAATTGAATTGTTCAGACTATTTAGTTGACTTTTTAATCAAGCATGGCGTAACTGATATATTTGGCTATGCGGGCGGATATATAGTACCATTCATGGATGCACTGTATCTCCGAAAAGGTGATATTAAAGTTCATGTTTGCTATAATGAGCAAGGCTGTGCGTTAGCGGCGAATGGTTTTGCCAGGACAAGTGGTAAGTTGGGGGTTTACTTTACCACATCTGGTCCGGGGGCGGTTAACGGACTTGGTGGATTAGCAGATGCATGGTTTGATGGAATACCAGTTATGGGAATCTGTGGCAATGTGCCCACGAATGAAATGAAGGGATTCTCAGGCATTAGACAGAATGGTTTTCAGGAAATGGACATTGTTTCTATGACACGTAATATTACAAAGTATTCCGTCACTGCAAATAGCAATGAAGGTTTTACCGATATTACTAGCAGGGCCTATAACATGGCATTACTGGGACGTAAAGGGGGTGTTATCATTGATTTTCCGCTCAACATTCAACAAGCCGATATTGTTAGTCGGTAATGGTGCCAGAAGTGCGGGAGCCGATGAATTGATTTATGAGTTCTGCAAGAAGACGAGTATTCCTGCTTTGACTACAATGAATGGTGTAGATTTGGTACAGGATGATAATCACATCGGTTTTATCGGCACACATGGAAATCGAATTGCAAATATGATACTAAATGAGTGCGATTTAGTAATCTCTGTTGGAGCACGTTTGGGTTTACGTCAGGTTGGACGTTACACCAATCGTTTTGCGCCCAAAGCAGCTCTCATTCGAGCGGATATAGATCAGTATGAGTTAAGCAGAGATATCAAGGAAAACGAGCAAAAGTATCAAATTGATGCGAAAGACTTTATGACAATGCTTCTGAGGGAGGATGTTCCGGATTATTCTATCTGGATGAGCCAATGCTTGAAAGCAAAAAGGTTGCTAGATAGTTATGATAAAACGGAGGGAAATCTTGCGGTTGAGAAAATAGCCTCTTTGTTACCACCCAATCCAGTTGTAGCGGTAGATGTTGGTCAACATCAGTGTTGGTGTGCCCAATCTTTGATATTGAAGGGAAATAGAGGGAGAATTCATATCGGCGGTGGATATGGAACGATGGGCTGTGGTCTTCCATATGCTATCGGTTCTTCTATATCAATAAATAAAGCTGTTACATTTTGCGTTACGGGTGATGGCGGGTTCCAGATGAATATTCAAGAACTGGAAACTGTTAAGCGAGAGAGATTGCCGATTAAGATCTTTATCTTGAATAACAGAGTCCTGGGAAAGATAAGTGAGACACAGCATTCTAATCACAAAGGCAGATATGCTCAAACAACACAAGGAAGTGGCTATTCAGTACCAGATTTTCAAAAAATAGCAGAGGCGTATGGTATTAAAGCAGCAACACTTGATTCATACCAAGAACTTGATAAGTATGCTGATTGGATTGTTGATGACAGACCATGTCTTTTTAATATTATGTTGCCTGAAGAAAGTTATCTTGTCCCAAAGATAAAATGGGAAACATGCAAAATTGAGCCAAGTCTATCAGATGATGTGATTGTACAAGTTGAGAATATTCTGAGGAGGTAGTCTTGATTTTTGGTACTCATAGGTGTTCGGTTTTTTGAGTTTTACAATGGAAGGAGCTATATCTTCTAAAAGTATTTCTGAATAAATAATGATTATAAAGTTGTGTTTCTTAAGAATGTGATGAAAAAAAGACATAAGAGTATAATTTTGTAAAAGTGCCCCCAAATGCATTCATCCCTGGGGGAAGCATTTGATTACAGAAGAAACTATGACGTCCTTTTTGCCTTTCTGACCATAGTATCTATCTTCAAACTTAAGGGGAGTGATATAACGTGTCGATGTTTAGTATATGTTTTGGAACTGTTAAAATTGGTAGACTGCATTGACAGAATATGGAGAAAGAGTAGCGTTTTTCGTTGATAATAACGAAGATATCTAAAAAAATAAATGGTATAAAAATAAAATGCATAGAAGAAGTTTTAGTGCCAAAGGAAGACCATCAAGTAATTATTGCTAGTAAATGAAATATAGAGAAAGAAAGTTGTTTTTGGGACATTCATTTGAGGAATAGATGCGATGCAATTGGAAAATAGTAATATAGCAGAATTAATGTATATTTTACGTACGAATAATATAGCAATTTATGGAGCTGGATATGTTGCTGCAAGGTTTTATCAGGCGTTAAAAGAACATGGACTGAGTGGTAGTGTGTTTTCGTTTGTGACAACTTCGTGTATTAGTTCAGAAATGGAAGGCGTACCCATAGTTACTATTGATGACCTAAAATTTGAAAATCAAACGGTAATATGCGTTGCAGTTCATGAATCCATAAAGGATGAGATTATTTCAAATTTGGTTAATAAAGGTTTTACTAACTATATTTGGATATATCCTTATTTGTATATATTAATGCTTGGATTACCTATTAATAAGAATATTAAGGTTCCGCTTTATAAAATTTGGAATGCAGTTCGTGATGATTATAGCATGGCAATAAGATATCTTGCAATAGATAATTATTATGCAAAGAATACAAACGGATATGAACTCTATAAAAGATATTTCTCGATATTTAATAGTAATAAAACTTCGGAAAAGCGTTTAATGCAGTTTATTGGGTTAATAAAAAGTTGGGATGATAAGGGGTATGATATAAACAAATGTTCTGCTGTGCTTGAAGACTATAAAATTTTTGATGGTGCACATAGAATAGCTGTGGCAAGCTATTTTAACCAGGGGTTTGTTATGTGCGATATTTATCCTTTGAAAAAAAGTATTACTGATATCCATAATCAAGCAGCTGTTTTTACGAAACAATCTGCGATAGATGCGGGATTTGAACCTGAATTTATTGCGTTGTTGGATGCAACCAATCGGAGAATTGAGGAACAGTACAAATGAAAATTAGTGTGATTGTGCCTGTATATAATGTGTATGAATGGCTAGATGCCTGTATGGAATCTCTGCTGAATCAAAGTTTTAGGGATTTTGAGGTGATTTTGATAAATGATGGTTCTACTGACGGATCCGGAAAAAAATGTCTTCAATGGAAATACAAAGATAAACGGATTCGCTATTTAGATAAAGCAAATGAGGGACTATCTGCAACAAGAAATTTGGGGATATGTGAATCAAAAGGAAAATATCTAACTTTTTTGGATTCGGATGATTGGCTTGATAAAAACTTTTTACTAGATTTATATACTGAGGCAGAAAAATTTAATGCTGATATAGCTGAATGTGATGTTTATCGCTTTAATGATACTAATGGTCATAAATCGTATCGTTCATGTTATGGCTCTATGGCGAAAGAATATTCAAAAGAAGAACATTTGATATATGGTAATACAGCTATTTGGAAATGCTTAATTCGTAGAGATATATTTTTAAAATATAATATTTATTTTCCGGATTGTCATAGTCCAGCAAGAGCTGTCTATTCACTTCTTATTGCGTTATCAAATAAGATTGTTAATGTAAAAAAACCACTATATTATTACCGGACATTCCGAAAAGGTTCATTGTCCGAAAAACCAAGAGATATTCTGGAAGATAATAATTCAATAGGGATAATGGCTTTTGCTGAATTAGTTCATGAATTTAAGAGATGTGGGATTTATGAAAAGTATAAATTCCAACTAGAAAGAACTATAAAATATAATCTTTCAGATATATTGGCGGCTTTTTTTCATAGGAAACCAGAGAAAGAATTTTCTAGGATGATAACTGACTACAGATCTTTTATCAAACAACAGTTTACTGAATCTAATGAAGCTAAATATATAACATTGGGTGGTTATAATTTGAACCGTATTACTTGGTCAATGAATATGTTACATGTCCCTTCACTAAGGTTTAATTTTTCCAGTCTAATTAGCATTGTAAACCCGATAAATCAGATGAATAACATTTTATGCAACAACAAGTATCGTGAGATTATGATTAACAGAGATACTAAATCTGATTTTTGGTATTATTTAAAAAAAGAAAATCCTCAATTTGTTATAATGGATTTTATTGAGGAACGCTTTGATGTAATGTATAGCAATGGCGGCTATTTAACCGTAAGTGATGCATATAAAGACTGTGATGTTAATTTGGTTGATACTCATATTATAGATCGTAATAGCATTGAATGTAAGAAGATATGGGAAAATAGTTGTATTATTTTTATTCAAGAAATACAGCAACGTTTTCCTGATATTAAAATTATTTTAGTGAAAAATTATTTAAGTGAATATAAGGGTAATATACACCATAAAGAATTACATGAAAATAACAGCTGGATTAAAAGCATTAATAGTATACTAAAATATTATTATGATTTTTTTATGTCAAAATGCAATTCTGCATTAGAGGTAGAGTCTTCAGAATGCCAATACTACATCACCGATAAGGATTATGAATATGGTGCTATTCCTTCTCATCTGAACGAATTAGTTAATAGAGAAATAGCATATAAAATAGAAAAATTATTGATTTAATACATAATAGGAGCGATATTAGTGAGCAAATATTTTTGTTTTGATTATAAGATTTAGCTTGATTGATTTTAATTGTGAAATGGAGGAGTAAATGAAGAACATAGTCATTTTTGGTGCAGGAAAATTTGGTAAAATGGCTCTAAAAGAATATGGTAAAAGTGTGGAATTTTTTGTTGATAATAATGCTGATATAATTGGGAAGAGTGTTGAGGGTATTCCTGTTATTGATATCCAAACATTGTGTAGTATTTACGATAATCATAAAATTATTATTGCGACAAAGTATTATAAACCTATAATTAATCAACTCCTTTCCTTGGATATTAAGAATTATGATATTTATCAAACTAATATAAATCAATATTATCCTACGAAGGAACTTGTATGGAATCCATATCAAGAGGAAGGAGAGTATCTTCCACACGCTGAATCAGTTACAAGCTTTAAATCTGCTGAAATTAACAATCAAATAGAAAAATTATATAAAAAACCAGAGTTATTTAATCACATAGAAATAGAAACAATTAATCGATGTAATGGTAATTGTGATTTTTGTCCTGTTAGTATACATCATGATACACGTAAATATACAGTAATGGATAATCTGTTATTTGAGAAAATAATTAATCAGTTGGCGGAAATTAATTATTGTGGGAAAATAGCTCTATTTTCAAATAATGAACCTTTTCTTGATCCTAATATTATTGATAGGCATAAGTATACTAGAGAGAAATTACCACATGCAAGGATACATTTATTTACCAACGGAACATTATTAGATTTAGAGAACTTCACTAATGTTATGAAATATCTTGATGAATTGATAATTGATAATTATCAGCAAGAACTTAAATTAATAAAGCCATGCAAAGAAATACAATCTTATTGTGAACAGCATCCTGAACTAAAGAGTAAAGTGACAATAGTGCTAAGAAAGCCACATGAGATATTGTCAAGTCGAGGAGGAGATGCTCCAAATAGAGAAAAAGTTTGTATGTATCCAGAAGCAAAATGTGTTTTGCCATTTAAACAAATGATAATTCGACCTGATGGAAAAGTATCACTCTGCTGTAATGATCCTCTTGGAAAAAATACTCTTGGGGATGCATCTAAAGACCCTTTATTAGAAATCTGGAACAATGATAGATATAAAATGATAAGACAGTGCCTATATAATGGGAGAGAGCACTGGAATCATTGCAAATATTGCGATACATTCAATCTTGGTTAATAATAAAAGACATAGAAAACAGTATTCAAATGATAAGTAATATAATAATACTCAGAAGGTGATTAATAGGGAAGGATAATGATTACAAATGTAGTTATTTTTGGGACAGGTTTATATTATTTGAGACGAAATCATACGTTGCCGGTAGAAACAAATATAATTGCTTTTATCGATAATGATATTACTGTACAAGGAAAATCAATTGATGATATATTAATTTATGCTCCAAGTGTTGTGTCAGAATTGAATTATGATGTAATTATTTTAGCTAGTATTAACCCGATACAAATGAGAAATCAATTAATATCATTAGGTGTATTAAAAGAGAAAATAATGTTTTGGGAACAATTTGTGAGCAGTAGATCGCATGGAATTATAAAAAAATTTGAAGTTAATATAGAAGAGGTTTCAAAAAAGATTTTAATATTAGTTCCTATCATTAATTATGCGGGTGGTTTTATGACGGCTTTATATGCTGCAATAGCCCTGAAACGCAAAGGATATTATATCGTTATAGCTGCTCCTTTAGCCGATAATAATACTATTTCAGAGGTTAAGGAATATGGCATAAATGTATGGATATGTCCGGCTTTGCCGTATATAGAAGAAGTAGAATTGAATTGGATTCAAGACTTTGATTTTGTTTTGGCAAATTCACTTCAAAATATGTTGTGTGTAGATAAAATAAATAGGAATGGGAAGGTAATGTGGTGGCTACATGAGCATAGTAGACAATATAAAAATATTATAGGACAATATGGTTTTGAAATGGATTTTTCCTTATTAAGTTACAATAATATTTTTGCAGTTAGTGAAATTGCAAAAAATAATTTTTTAAAGTATTATCCAAATCAAAATATTAATATTTTAACCTTTGGATTGCCAGACTTCTATATAAAACCTAAATCGAATCATGAAAAAATTATAATTGCTATTATTGGTAATATATCAGAATTAAAGAATCAGAAAGAATTAATTAATGCTTTAAAACAACTCTCACCAGAAGAAATTAATAAAATTGAGTGTTGGATAATAGGAAGAGATGGCGGAAAAAAATACAGAGAAGAAATAGAAGAAATGATTAAGGATATTGAACAAATTAAGATATATGGAGAAAAATCTAGAAAGGAGATCGAAAGTGTTTTTCAGCAAATTGATATAGTAGTATGCTCATCTTTAGAAGAAACGATGTCGATTTCTATAATTGAAGGGTTGATGAACAAAAAGATATGCATTACAAATACTAATACTGGAATTTCTGATTTCATACAAAATAATGAAAATGGATTTATTTATGAAGCAGAAAATGTAGCTGATTTGATATCGAAATTGAAGTATACTATACAAAATTTTGAATCACTTGATTATATGAGAAGAAAAGCTAGAAACACATATGATAAGTATTTTTCCATGGAAATATTCGCGGATAACTTACAAAAAATCTTAGAAAAGAATAGTATAAGAATGTAATAGTAGCATTTGGTATATAAAAGTTAGAAAAAAATAAGATAGATTCTCAGGGAAATTAAATTTTTGAAAAGGTTGTTTTATATTCGGATTAACAGAGAGATTATCAGTGGAAGAGGTTAAATAATGAAAGTGATTGCTTTATATTTACCACAATTTCATAAAGTACCAGAGAATGAGCAATGGTGGGGAGAAGGCTATACTGAATGGACAGCTGTTAAAAAGGCTGAAAAGTTATATGATGGACATTATCAACCTCGTATCCCTTTAAATAATAACTACTATGATTTAATGCAAAAGGATACTATGAAATGGCAAGCATATTTGATGAATAAATATGATGTATATGGCATGTGTTTTTATCATTACTATTTTGAAAAGGGAAAAAAAATTCTTGAAAAACCTGCTGAGAATTTACTAAAGTGGAAAGATATTAATATGCCATTCTGTTTTTCCTGGGCAAATGAAACATGGGCCAGGACATGGAGTAAAATACAGGGAAAAAATTCATGGAATAATTTAATTGAAAGAGACTGTGGCAATGATGATGGTATCTTGCTTAGACAGAATTATGGAAAAAAAGAAGACTGGGAAGAACATTTCAATTATTTAATACCTTTTTTTAAGGATACTAGATATATAAAGATAAATAATAGACCGGTTTTTATTATATATAAACCTGATACCATACCATGCCTTCCTCAAATGATGGAATTATGGAATCAATTAGCCAGAGAAAATGAGATTGAAAATATTTATTTTGTAGCTACAAATTCTGAAAAAGATGGATTTGATGCCTATTTTAATCAAGAAGCAAATTTTTCAGCTGTAGATTTTAACGAATTTGTTACCGATTATGATATGATATGTGCAAAAATCATTGATAATGCTAAAAAGTATAGTAATAAACATTATTATTGTGGATTTACAGGTTATGATGATTCACCAAGAAGAGGTGTTAGTGGTAAAGTTATAGAGAATTCAACACCAGAAAAGTTTTATAAATTAATGAAAAGACTTTTTTATCTAGGAGATAGAGCTGGGAACGAGCTGACTTTTGTTAATGCGTGGAATGAATGGGGAGAGGGAATGTATCTCGAACCTGATGAAGAGTATCAATATAATTATTTAGAGGCGCTAAAAAAGGCGCAATCTGATTTTGAAAATATTAGTAATGAAGAAAAGCAAAAATTGAATATGTTAGTAGATAATAAAGAAAGTAATTCAATTATGACTTCGGATAATTTAAGATTGAAAAAATATAGCTATCTTATGCGTTTATTTAATAAATGGTTATGCATTAAGGAAAATGGAGATACATTACAAACCTATTTCAAGGAAAATGGATACAATCGAATTGCAGTTTACGGATTGGGCATGGCTGGTAATCATTTAATTACAGAGATGGGGAAATCCAATATAGATATTATATATGGTATAGATAAACAGGGAGATAAGTTTAATTTTACTTTTCCTGTATATACTCCAGATGCAGACATGCCGGAGGCTGATATTATAGTAGTTAGTGTAATTTATGATTTTGATAATATATATATAAATTTAAAGCATAAATTTTCTGGTCCCATTGTATCTCTTGAAGAGATTGTTGATTGTGTAGGAGCCAGAGAATTCTAATATTTGCATATTTATCCTTAACAAAAAACAAAATGAATTTAATAAAACAAGACATAAGTTATATACATGTAAAATCTGAAAGGGGATAAAGGAATATGGAATATGATCTTGCTTACCGATCTATCTGTGCACAGAGATTACGTGAAGAAGAAGTTAATATAGATGGGAGAAGAATCATAATCTGGGGAGCTTCTGAAGCTGGTCGTATTGCAATGGAAACTTTAGAGGAATTTGGATATGATGTTTTTTGCTTCGTAGATAAGAATTCTGATAAATTAAAATGCTTCATGGGAAAACAAGTAAAGAGAATCGATCTTTTGATGCCAGATATTCATTATTTGGTTATAGGGATGAAGGCGTTTCGCAACGAAGTGTGGGAAAAGTTGACAAGTATTGGATTTACGGAAAAAGACTTTTGTTATCCTTTATCTTACAGCCGAAATGATATTTTATATAGAGGATGTCAGGTGGGGAGATTTACTTATGGTTATGAAGCATTATTGAGCAAATATCCTATGTCAAGTAGTATTGGAAGGTATTGTTCTATAAACGTAACTGCTCGGATATGGAATAATCATCCGGTTGATTATGTGACAACGCATCCAATTTTGGATGTTCCTGCTTTTCATCCTGGTAAAGAAAGAGGGGGTTATCTTAATAAATATGGTAAGTATTTTGATAATTTCCCGTTTGAAAACAGTTCTATAAGAAATAATAAGGCAGTGGTTATCGGGAATGATGTGTGGATAGGGGCTAATGTTATAATTTTACCAGGAGTTTCTATCGGAGATGGGGCGATACTTGCTGCAGGTGCAGTAGTTACTAAAGATGTTGAACCTTATTCAATTGTGGGAGGGGTACCGGCAGTGATAATAAAATACCGTTTTCCGGAAAAGATGGTAAATATATTTTTGAAAATCAAATGGTGGGAATGGAGTAATGAACAAATAGAAAATAATATAGAACTTTTTTATGAGCCTGAAGAGTTTATAAAAAGGTTTAATTAAACTCTAAGGGGAATTTATGAAAGATGTTAAAATAGCAGTTTGCATACCCACTTATAATCGTAGTCTGGTTGTGGAGGAATTTCTAGTGAAATGCTCAACAGATTATGTGAATCTTGGAATAGATATTTATATCTATGATTCAAGTACCAATAGTGAGACTGAAAATGTGGTTAATTTATGGATGAAAAGATTGAATAACTTGTATTATATTCGTGTCCCGTCATATTTGCATGCTAATATGAAAGTTTTTAAAATCTTCCAGCAACATGGCCTAAGAATTCTATATGATTTTATCTGGGTTTGTGGCGATACATTGAGATTTAATAAGGAAGCACTTACCTCAATATTGTCAAATATAATACCTCAATATGATATGATTGAGATTAATGGAATTGATATGGAAAACCTTGGTACAAGGTTATATACTAATCATAATGATTATTTCAGAGATTGTGCATGGCATCTTACCCTTTTTGGTGCGGTGGTCCTTAATGTTAGAACAATGTTAAGCAATGTAAATTGGAAAGATTATGAGCTGAGATATAGTTCAAGTGAGTTTATTAATTTTTCACATGTGAGTTTTTATTTTAATAAGCTAGCTTCCATGAATAATTTTAAGGCACTTCATATAAGTTTAGAACCATATCTACTAACGACATCAGTGCTTAGAGAAAATTATGGTTGGTATAAAGAAACACTTCATGTAATATGTTGTGGGTGGGTCCAAACAATAAAAAATCTTCCAAGTTGTTATGAAGATAAAAAAGAGGCTATTGTCAAGTTTGGAAAATACACTGTACTTAATACAATGGATCTAATAAGATTGAGAGAGGACGGACACTATAATATAAGCATATATAAGCAGTTTCGAAGTGTCTGGAATGAAGTTTGCGATATACCTATAATAAAACTATACATGATAGCTTTAATGCCTGCTTCGATGAGCACATTTATAAGAAGAAAAAGGATATATTTGAAAACTTTTAAAAGCAGAAAACTTTTAAAAAAATTTTTAAAGCGATATAACAAATTAATCATATATGGAGCAGGAAAAAAGGCGTTAAGGTATGGTGAAAATTTTATTAAGGATGATATACCATATATTGGTCATTGTGTAACTGAATTGGGTAATAATGATAGCAAACTTCTAGGGCATTCGGTTTTTGAGTTGGCAGATATAGAAGGTTCACTATCTGATGTTGGTATAGTGCTGGCAATAAACCCTGCTAATGCAGAGCAAGTCATACAGATACTTCAGTCAAAAGGATTGAAGGAAAATATTTTTTACAATAATAATCTATATAGTCTTTAAGTAAGACAAATGTAATAATTCAAAAACAATATTCATAAATAGGAGGGTCTTATACAATGAAGGTTTCTATTATTGTTCCTGTCTATAACACTGGGAAATATTTGAGACAATGCCTTCAGAGTTTGAAGGAACAGTCATTAAATGATATAGAAGTAATATGTGTAAATGATGGTTCTACTGACGATTCCCAGGAAATAATTGAAAGCTTTGTGATGAAGGATCAACGTTTTAAGGCAATCCATAAAAGTAATACAGGATATGGAAATACAGTCAATACAGGGATTAAAGCAGCTAAAGCCAAATATATCGGAATTTTAGAAAGCGATGATTTTGCAGAGCCTAACATGTTTCAAAGATTATATGATACGGCAGAAAATTATAGAGCGGAATTAGTAAAAGCTAATTATAACTTATATAGTGAAAGTTTATCAAGCATTGTTAAATGTGAGGAAATGCTAGGTGGGTTTCCATATGAACGGATAATTTCTGTAAAAGATAACCTTAAGGTATTTGGTATTCATCCCAGCGTGTGGAGTGCGCTATACAGAAAATCGTATCTCGAAGAAAATGATATACTTTTTTTAGAAACTCCAGGAGCCTCTTATCAGGATATCTCTTTTGCTTTTAAAGTATTTAGCAATGCAGAAAGAGTATGTTTTATCAAGGACTCAGTTTTAAATTATCGTGTGGATAATGTGGATTCTTCAGTTCATAATCCGCAAAAAATATTCTGTGTCTGCGATGAATTGAATGAAATTGAAAGGTATATCAATGAACGTGCTATGAGAGGTACCCTAAAGAAGGAATGGAGGGATAAATTATATAAGATTGTTGCGTGGATAAAATATAGGAACTATATGTGGAATTATATGCGTTTATCGTTACCGTACCAATATGCTTTTCTATTAAATGTGCAGGATGAACTAAGGGATATTAGACTTAAAGAATCTGAGTCAGATTTATGGGAAGATGTTGAAAAGGAAACCTTAAACAGGATGATCGACGATCCCCATGCATTTTTAAAGATAACGGGGAGGGGATACGAAGACCCCAGATTGTCACTGATACCCGTATTAAATCATTCATTTTCCATAAGATGTTTTCAGGATCTGGTTACAGAATTCCAGGAAATTTATATATATGGGGCAGGAAAGATGGCACAAAATAGTTGGTATTGTCTAAAGAAGATGCAAATGGATTATAAAGTAAAAGGGTTTATTGTATCTGAACAAAAAGGAAATCCTAGACAAATTGAAGATAAAAATGTATTTGTATTTACAAAAATGAAAGGTCAATATAATGAAAATGCGTTAATAATAGTTGCTTTACATAGGCAGTATCAATATGAAATTTCATTGGAATTACAGGCCGTAGGGTGTAGCAATATATTGCTAATTGATGATAGGCTAAAATCATGGATATTTGAAGATTAAAGTTACAGGCATAAATACAGAAAGAGAGAAGAAAATATGCGTACATACATCAAGTTACAGCTCATAGACTTGTTGGATTCAATGAAGCAATTACATAATTCTATATCTTTGATACAAGATAAGGGACAAATAATTCAATTACTTGCAAATTGCCAAGATGCTGCTATTGCGGTAGGGGGAGCGCTAGAACGGGATTCGTCAGTAGATCCAGTGCGAATTATTTCTCTTCTTGAAGAATACTGTGAAAAAGCCTTTTGTCTTTCAGAATCGCAGGAAGAAATAGTTAGCAGAGATGAGATATTAATATTGGATAAGCTTACGGACAGAGTGAAAAAATTGTTAGCAGGGTTATCTTCCCCTTATCATGTGATATTTATGCCGTATAAGGCTTCTATGTGGGACAGTTTAGAAAGCATATGGCGTGCCTGTAAAGAAGATGAGCGCTGCGAGTGCCATGTTATTCCCATACCTTATTATGAATTTAATTCTGATACCAACAGGTGGGCGTATTGTTATGATGGTGCACTGTTTCCTGAGGAAGTTCCGGTTATCAATTATCAGGAATATTCGCTAGAACAGAACCGCCCTGATGTGGCTTATATCCATAATCCTTACGATGATCTCAATTTGGTTACAAGGGTAGATCCAAGGTTTTATTCCCCAGAATTAAAAAAATATGTTAATAAATTAGTTTATGTACCTTATTATGTAACTTCTGGATTTATCGCTCAGGATCATCTGACATTATCTGTTTATCAACATATGGATTATATGGTGGTACAATCAGAATATGCAAAGAGTTTTTGTAAGGATATGTTCTATTATGATAGAATTCTACCGTTCGGATCACCTAAGTTGGATGCGGTAATTAAACTTTGTCAGGAAGGAACGATTATTCTTGAACTTTGGAAACCATTGTTGGAAGGTAAAAAAGTATTGATGCTAAATACCAGTATTGGGTGCTTTTTACAGGACGGTAGTGTTTATCTAAAAAAGATTAAGAGTCTTTTTAAATCTATCGTTAAGCAGAATCAAGTGGCACTTATATGGCGCCCTCACCCACTGTTGGAAGCAACTATCAAATCCATGAGGCCTCGGTTGCTATCTGAGTACAATAACCTGAAAGAATATTATCTGGAGAACAAGATTGGGATTTTAGATGAAACGCCGGATATATCAAGAGCAGTTTCAATATCTGATGGTTATATAGGTGAAGAGGGAAGCTCGGTAATTAATCTGTTTGGTGCGGCAGGGAAGCCAATTTTTATTCTTAATAATCATATTACAGACATATTTTCGAGAGAAGAAAAATGCAGAGTGCATTTTACGGATATGTTAATCAAAGAGGATAAGGCTTGGTTTACTACGAATAGATATAATGCTCTTTTTTATATGAATAAGAGTAATAATCAGATTTTTTATATGGGACGTGCAGAGAATCAGCCTAAATGGTATAGTGCTTATCCTTTCTTTGTAGGATCAAGAAATAAGTTTTATTTTTCTCCTAATTTTTCTGGACGGCCATCAGTATATGATATAAGTTCTAAAACATTCGATTTGATTGGAACTGAGGACATGAAGGAGAGTGCAAGGCGTGGATTGTGTTTCTCTTTTGGGAAAAGTATATTCTACCTACCGATCATTGATAATTACCTCGCAGAATATAATTCAGAAACAGGAGAATGGAACTATCATATAGAATGTATACAAGAGTTGAGCCGTGAAGTAGACAACGATGTCGTTTTAGGCCAGGGAATGACATATAGAGGTTCGGTATGTGGTGAGGACCTGTGGATTACTGCTACTTATACAAATCGAATTTTAAGATTTAGTATGAAGAATAGAACGTATGCGATCTGTCAGATAGGCAGTAAGGAAAACGGATATTCAGGAATTGTAGCGGAAGAAAGATATTTATGGTTGGCTGAGGTAAACAGCGGTGAAATTGTCAGATGGGAACGACGCTCGGGTAAAGATAAGACTTTCTGCATGCCAGATGGTTTTTCATCATGGACGGGAGTAATGAATCGGAAATTATCCCACTTATGTTTAATTGATATGGGTAAATGGATAGTTACGATACCAAGATTTACCAACAGTATGATTAAGTTGGATAAAATAACCGGAGAAGTTTCTTATATAATAGATGACTTCTGGAAGAAGGCGAATCAAAAGGCAAATGGCTATAATCCAGGACTTCACGCTTCCAGTGATTTTGGAGCAAAATTAGATGAAAATTCTATTATTGTACAAAGAAACTGGGACGATGCTACAGCCATTGTCAACATTGAAGACGAAACCTATGAAATGTTCTACCCAACCCTCACCGAAGAAGATTTCACAAAACTTACAGAAGGTGAAGATGGCTTTGAAAAGGTAGATGAAAAATCCGGTTTCTTCCGAAGAGAAAGCAAAATATTCTCATTCGAAGGTTTTATAGACGATTTAGTTCACGACAGATTAACCGGAGTTCGTGAACGACAGCTTAAAGAACTATCTACGCTAGCTGCTAATTTGGATGGTACCTGCGGAATCAAAGTACATGAGTATATGATGAATGTTTTAGAAAATAAAGATAATCAGTAATTTACATGGAGGCAGCTATGGATACGGATAAGATAATTTGGGATATGCACAAAGGATTATTGAACTGGTATAATTTTTCTCCGGAAGGAAAGGTTCTTTACATTGAAAATAAAGAATGCAGTATGAAGGAGCTTTTACAGGAAAAATGCAAAACAGTTATCTGTATCAGTGGAGCTGCTTCTTTCGACGAAGTATTCTTAAATCAAAATAATAAAGCCTTTGACTATATAATTGCAATAGGTACGGCAGAGCGCCTTCCCGACCCGGTGAAGGCTTTTTCTCTATGGAGAGATATGTTGAAAAGCAATGGACGGTTGATTCTTGGCATGGATAACCGATTGGGGTTAAGGTATTTCTGTGGAGATAGAGACCCATTTACCAATAGAAATTTTGATGGAATCGAGAATTATCGAAGGATCTCGAAAGAAGACAGAAAAAATCTACAAGGACATAATTATTCCAAAGAAGAAATCTGCAATCTTTTAGATTCTTCTGGCTGGAGTAAAAGGAAGTTTTACTCAGTTCTACCTAACCTGGATCTACCCCAGTTGATTTATTCAGAGGATTACTTACCGGTAGAAGCATTGGACATTAGGTACTTCCCCATGTATAACTATCCGGATACCGTATTTCTGGAGGAAGAATTCTTATATAAAGATATCATTAACAACGGATTGTTTCATACAATGGCCAATTCCTTCTTAATAGAACTATCCAATGATAATTTATATGAAAATGTAAATCATGTGACTGTTTCCATGGATAGGGGAAGAGAAAAAGCCATGGCAACTATTATCAGAGACAAAGAAATAGTTGAAAAGCGTGCATTGTATGAAGATGGTATACATCGGCTGAGAGAACTGAAGGTAAATGAGGAAGATTTAAGAGCCCATGGAATTGTGGTATTGGAAGGGAAGTATGAAAATGATTCTTACACTATGCCATACATGGACAGTGAAATTTCAGTTACTTATTTCCGAAGATTAGCAAAAGAAAACTTAGATAAGTTTATAAAAGAAGTTAACAGATTCCGAGAGCTCATTTTACAGTCATCAGAGCATATAGACACAGCCGAGGAAAAAGGTGAGCTTGGAATAGTGTTAAAAAAAGGGTATATAGATTTGGTTCCCCTAAATTGTTTTTATGTAAATGGAACGTTTGTATTTTATGACCAAGAGTTTTATGAAGAGAATTATCCGGCAAATGTAATAATTCTTCGGTCCATTGAACTTATTTATGCTGGAGATCCTGAAATGGAGGCAATACTACCAAAGCAATATTTTTATGAGAAGTTTGGCATGATTGACCATATGGATATGTGGTATCGCATGGCCTGGGAATTTACAGAAAAGTTGAGAAACCAGAGGGAATTGAGAAGCTTTCATGAAAGGTACCAGCGCAACTTAGCAACCATACATACCAACAGGCAAAGAATTAATTACTCTGCATCGGAGTATCAGAGAATTTTTGTGGATATATTCCAAAATGCAGAAAAGAAGAAAATTATTCTCTTTGGATCAGGTAATTTTACCAAACGCTTTCTTGCACAATTTAAAAGTCAGTATGAAATTTATTCTATTATTGACAATAATGAATCAAAGTGGGGAAGCATGCTGGAAGGAATTAAGATTACGCCACCCCAGATTATTGATGAATTACCAAAGCAAGAGATTAGAGTTATTATATGTATAAAAAATTATATTGCAATTGTTCAACAGCTAAAGAAAATGGGTGTAGTAGATTATTGCATTTATGATATTAATGCGGACTATCCAAGAAAGCAGCAGGTAATCCTGCCATCGGCTAAAGATGGTGACTCAACACCTAAAAAATATCGTACTGGCTATCTTGCAGGCGTATTTGATTTGTATCATATGGGACATCTAAATATGTTCAAAAGGGCAAAAGAACAATGTGAACACCTTATTGTTGGTGTAGTTACGGACGAGGGTGTAAGAAAATATAAAAAAACGGTTCCATTTATTCCGTTTGAAGAGAGAATAGAGTTAGTACGTTCCTGCAAATATGTGGATGAGGCTGTCGAAATACCTCTAAACTACGGTGGAACCAGAGATGCATACAGAATGTACCAATTTGACTGCCAGTTTTCAGGTAGTGATTATACGGATAATCCAGATTGGCTTGCAGAGAAAGAATTTTTGGAAAAGCATGGTGCAGAAATGGTATTCTTTCCCTATACAGAAGGTACTAGTTCAACAAAAATAAAGTCACTAATCGATCATAAATTAGTTTAATACTTCTTAGAAAAGGAGTTTGAAATAAAATGAATATAATATGCGCTCCAAGTGGAATCGTTGATATAGAGCGGCCTGGACAGGGAATTACGGATATTGTGAAATCAGGATTTCATGACGTTTTGCTTGATTTGTCAATGGTCTGTTCTCCAAATGAATTAAAAAGCTCAGGTAAGACTGATATAAATAAAAATATTAGAAAAACACGCATATTTAATAATCCGTCAGAACTTCATAATAGCTTGATTCCTATGTTGGATCGGTGCAACCAGGTGAAACTAAATACGACCATAGCGTATGCTCCATATCTAGAAAGAAGTTCAAAAGATGAATGTTACAATCAACTTTTGATTCAACTGGCAGAGGAGAGTATTAAAGCTTGCACGAGTGCGGGGAGCCAATCAATTATAATAAGGCCATTATTTTCAGGTGTGAAACAAGAAAATGAATGGTTAGTAAATAAGAACTATTATCTCCATCTTGCTGGGATTGCAAGAGAACATAATGTAATGATACTTTTAGAGAATCAGTGCCGGGATTTTAATGGTCATTTAATCAGGGGAATCTGCGCAAATGGAAAAACAGCAGCCCAGTGGGTTGATAGATTAAATGAAGAAGTTGGAGAAGAACGATTTGGATTTTGTATGGATGTAGGCGTTTGCAACTTATGTGGGCAGATTATGTATGATTTTGTTTTAAGTCTGGGAAACCGTTTAAAAGCAGTTATCCTAAGGGACTGTGATGGTCATTCTGAAAATGCATTACTGCCATTTACATGCGTAAATAATGCACAGCCTATGACTGATTGGCTTAGCTTAATTCGTGGACTTAGGGATACAGGGTTTGACGGTAATCTTATTTTGAATTTTTCTGATACAGCTAGTTCTTTTTCTCCGATCCTTCGTCCAGAGCTGATGAAGCTTGCTATATCTGTGGCAAGTTATTTTAAATGGCAGATTGAAATTGAAAATCTCTTAAAGAAGTATCAATCTATTGTGCTTTTCGGAGCAGGAAATATGTGCCGGAATTTTATGAAATGCTATGGAGAGAAATATCCCCCTTTATTCACTTGTGATAATAATCAAAGTATATGGGGAACACAATTCTGCGGGTTAGAGATTAAATCACCAGAAAGGTTATTAGACCTCCCAGATAACTGCGGAATCTTCATATGTAATATATATTATCGTGAAATTGAAAAACAACTGAACGATATGGGCATTGATAATATTGAGTTTTTTAATGACGAATATATGCCTTCCTATTTTTTTGACAGACTGGGGGACAAAGAATGATGAAGATTGGAGTACAGACTAAAAATGTCGTATATGACACCCACCCAGAAGAAGGATTTTATATATTAAAGCGTGCAGGATTCACATCTGCGGATTTCAGTTTAAATTCTTATCTGATGAATACCTCTCTATATCAGTTGGAGAAAAACAGTTTTTTTGATAAGTCTATTCAGGAACTAGAGAACTATTTCATGCCACATAAAAATGGAGCAGATGCAACAGGAATTAGAATAAATCAGATGCACATGCCATACCCGGTATATGTGCCAATGGCCAATAAGGAGCTGAATGATTACCTATGGAAAGAAGTTGCTCCAAAAAGTATGATGATATGTGCTTTCTTTGGCTGTTCTTATGTTGTTATTCATGGTTGTAAGTTAGCACGTTTTTTAGGCTCTGAGGAGGAAGAATGGAAGCGTACAGAGCAGTTTATAGAGTCTATAGCACCGCTGGCTAAGGATCTTGGAATCACTATATGTATTGAAAATTTATATGATAGCATAGCTGGACATTTGGTAGAAGGTCCATGTTGTGATGTTAAAAAAGCAGTGGAACGGATTGACCGAATAAATGAAAAATATCAGGCGGAGGTCTTGGGCTTTTGTTTTGATACAGGTCACGCGAATCTGGTTGGTATTGATTTTGAGAGTTTTATTACAGGGCTTGGAGATAGATTGAAAGTATTGCATATTCACGATAATGATGGAGTTGCTGATTTGCATCAGATTCCATTTACTTTTGCAAAAAATAGAGAGAATCTTGCATCTACTGATTGGGCCGGTTTTATCAGGGGATTGAGAAACATTAAGTTTAATAAAGTTTTAAGCTTCGAGACTGCACCTGTAATTTCTACGTTCCCGGATTTAATGAAGTTGGATACCTTAAGTTTCATCGCTAAAATTGGTCAATATTTTGCTGGAGAAATAAAAAAATAACATTATTAATTTGTCTCTAATAGTCTATTAAGAGATAATCAAAACTCAAAATAGATTTATATTTTAGCATTGCTTAAAAAATAGTGTTATAAAATGATTATATAAAACAAATACTAAGGGAGAAATAAGTATGAGAGTAAACGTTCTAGGTAGCTGCATATCACGTATTTCATTGCTTGATGGCGATAGTTCGGGGCATGGAATAGCTCATGATGAAATAGAGATGTGCTATTTTCTGGATAAACAGAATATAGCCTTATCTGTGATGCCCCCTCCATTTCTTGAAAATGAGGTGTTGGAGATTACTGCTGAAGAGCTTTGGGATAAGTCCCGTATCAATTCCCTTCATCAATGCTTAAATAAATCCACTGTTAAGTTGCTGCTAGAATCAGATGCAGATTGGCTAGTAATGGATTTATTTGATATGCAAAATGATTTTGCCATATTTAAAGAAACTGCATTTGCTACCTGCGCTCATGAATACTTGCAGACGGCTAGCTTTGATAAATATAAAAATGATATTCAAGTTGCTAATTTTATGAATCTTCCTAAATGGATTTGGTATCCTTACGTTGATATATTCTTTGAAAAAATTATGAAAAAATATGATTCAGATCATATTATATTAAATAGATTTCGATCTAATACTTATTATTTGGATAAAGATGGTCGCATTAAGGAGATACCGGATAATTTCAAGAACCCATTTCAAGCTAATGATAAGTACAACCAGCCCCTAAAGGAATTAGAAGATTACATCATAGAAAAGTACAATCCATATGTAATAGACCTATCTCAATACTTTATGGGGGATGCAACATATTGGGATAATCTTAATGGTGCCCATTTTGAAAAAGAGTTTTATCGTGAGACCTTTACTCAACTAGTAAAAATAATTCAAGGTAAAACAGATAATCGGTATTATTCGGAACCAGATTTTTTTAATATAACCCGAAGGGGCTATGAAGAAGATAGACAAAGAATCTTTGATGTTGAAAATGGAATTGAGACTTTGGAGATGTTGATATCAAAAGAAGATTTTTTGTGGGTGAATGTATTAGACAAATTAGATACATATGCACCTAATGACCACAGAGTGAAACAATATAAAACATTTATGAATGATTTTTTTATTGAGGACGAAGTGTAATAATGTCTACTATTAGTTCTACTCAAAATACATTAAAAAAATCTTCTGCTTTATTTCTGTTCAATTATAAGACTATCCCTTATAAATGTGATTAGTTACCGGAGGTAGTAAACAATTTAAGGGTAATTCAAAATGGGTTATAGATATAATATAAATTAAGACGGAATGGAGGATTACTATGTTTTTCATCTGTGGCATAAGCCAAGGCAGGAAACTCTTCGATTATTCAAAGACTGCAATCTGCAGCCTGTGCGGAGGTTATGGCAAATATCAAGTCTTTATGACCTATAGCTATTTCAGCATATTCTTCATTCCCATCATTAAATGGGATTGCCGATATTACGTTCAAATGTCTTGTTGTAATACTATCTACGAATTAAATGCAGACAAGGGTAAACAACTAGGCCGGAGAGAGTCGATAGAGATTACAGAGCAGGATTTAACAATCATAGAGACAGGAAGAAGGACTTCACAATGGAACCAAAAATCTTGTGCTAAATGTGGCTATGTAACTTCAGAAGATTTTGAATACTGCCCTAAATGTGGACAGAAGTTTTAACTCCAAAAGATAAACTAATTGAATATAGGTTAAAAATCAGCCAGTCTAGATTTCTATTGACTGGCTGATTCTGTACTTCTCTTCATTATTAAAATTATATTCATGTTAAAATATTCACAACAAGTTATATCATTATCATATAAAAATCCTATACAATCAATTCATCAACCGTCCTCTTAGGAACGTAATGAACCTGATTTTCATCCCGATAATACCGAATATCCCCATCCTCTTTCACTGGTACAATAACCACTTCTTCTTTTGGTTTTCCAAGAGCAAGAACCAGATCGACAGAATATAGAGTAGTATCGATACCAAGTGCCTCTGCTAGGCGGCTTCGCTGTACATTGCCAAGGATACAGCCACCATAACCATTTTCAACGGCTCCTAACATCATCGTTTGGGCAGCTATACCGTCGTCATAAAGCTTGTTTTTTCCAAGAGACAAGTCACATAATATAACAATATAGGCTGAAGGACGTTCCCCTTTTTCTGGTCCATCCCATTCTGGTAGAGCTCCTGCCCAGCCAAGTGTTTCATATACTTTATCCGTTTCTTCCGGTGTATTGCAGAGCCTAAATTTAAGGGCTTGGGAATTGGACGTAGAAGGTGTGAGTCTGGCAAGGTTCACCAACTCTTTTAGATCCTCGGTAGGTATCCTGACTTCCTCATAAAATCTACGGCATGTGCGACATTTTGTAACTAGATCTTTAAACATGAAATTACCCCCTGTATATTCATTATTGTAATTGTTCTTTCTATATTAATTATCAAAAGTGTATCAGAAATTTATTGGGCCCGTTATGCGGAGGATAAAAGGCATATAAGGTTAAATAAGATTATATAGGATTAAGTGAAATATTTACATTAATTTTATGTTAAAATTGGGTGTAGATGCAAGGGATAAATAAGTAGTTTCCTCAAAGTTTTGCGAGCGGATGAAATTGAAGTATTCTAATAATTTAGATCTTATAGATTCAAGTGTAGTAGAAGTAAAATGTAACAAGCATATTATAAGGACCAAGAGGAATGCCAACAAAACCTTAAATTAATTGTTTAAGTCAGCCTAGAGATCGAACAAATCCCGTTATCCTAATATAAAAAACACTTCAAATCTAAGTCTGAATCTTCATACCAAACTTATAAACTTCTCTGAAACTCTCTCAAAATCCCTTAATACCCATTAAAATCTCCTTAAGAACCTAATAGAAGCACGTATAAAACCCCGTTACCATTATTTGACGGGTTTAAATCCATATACATATTTTACAAAAATTTTACGAAACAAATCCATTAATTAATGCAAAATTCTAATGAACAAATGAAATAGACTTAATTAAATAAGGTTCAAGTGTACATTTTAATAATTTTCTAAAGTCTTCAACCGCATTCCTTTGTAAAAAAAATTAAGAATTACCCCGATTTTAATTAAGAAAATAATCATACAAAGGTCATTGACTTTGTAATCCTTAGGTGTTAAACTTGGATTTGGTTTCAGGGTCGTAAGACAACATGAGACCGCGACCGCATATTACATAAAAAAATAAAATCTATGTAGTCGCAAGGAGGAGAATTATTATGAAATTAACAACAAAGAAACTCGTACTTACAGGATTAGCAGTATTAGCAATGGCAACAATCTCTGCTTGTGGAAGCAAGACAACTGAGACAACTGCAGCAGCTACAGAAGCAGTTACAACAGAAGCAACAACAACAGAAGAAGCAACAACAGTTGAAGAGTCTACAACAGAAGAAGCAACTACTTTAGAGTCTTCTAAAGAAGCTACAACAGAAGAGACAACAACAGAAGCAGCTGAGTCTACTTCCGTAGAAGCTGAAACAACTAAGGCAGCTAACTAATCTAGTATTTATACCAGATCTAGTAGGAATATGTATTTTATAAGGCGAGGACATTTGTCCCCGCCTTTTTTATATACATATGCTTTGCAGAGGGGCATGTCCTATGATATAATTTTCCAATCAGCTATAAAAGGAGGTCCATTCTCATGAAGATTACATATATCCATCATAGCTCATTTTTCGTGGAGCTGGAGACCATGGCTTTGTTGTTTGATTATACCGAAGGTATTTTACCTGAGATTAATAAGGACAAGCCGCTTTTTGTATTTTCAAGCCACCGGCATGGGGATCATTACTCCCCAAAGATCCTTGATCTGTCTAAAAAATACGACACAATACACCTTGTATTATCCGATGATATCTCAATCAAACATTTGCCTGAACCAATTGCAAATCATATAACATATATGAAACCTGGAGCGGAATGTGGGTTCTTGCTTAGAGAGGGAATTATATCAGAACTTGCAAAAGAAGGAGGAGCGGCAGATTTAGAAGTCTCAACCTTTCGATCCACCGATGAAGGTGTTGCATTTATTATAAAAGCAGAAGGAAAAATCCTCTACCATGCCGGAGATCTAAATAACTGGTATTGGGAGGGAGAACCCGACGATTGGAACCAGAATATGGCAAAGCAGTACTCAGAAGAAGTAGATAAGATGGAAGGCATAAAGTTTGACGTTGCATTCCTGCCTCTGGATCCCAGACAAGAAAATGCATTTTATCTAGGATTCCATGAGTTTATGAATAAGAACCAGGTAAACTGGGTTTTTCCAATGCACTGTTGGGGAGATTTTTCGGTGATACAAAAATTAAAAAATATGGAAGTATCAAATCCCTACGAGGATCGGATTATAAATATAAAAGAGGACGGCGAAAGTTTTATTATTGGGTAGGAGACCGGTATAGATGGAACACGATAAAGAATGTAAAAAAGATCATCAATCAGAGAACGAATCAAGACTTGGTTCAGATGATGATGACAACGAGGAAGAACACACCTCCCACCAAAGAGAAATCCTCAATGCAGCCATGCAGGCAGGGCACATTCTCCTGGAAAATGGAGCAGAGATCTTTCGAGTAGAAGAAACCATGGACAGAATCTGCCGCTACTACGGAATCGAGTCCGGTAATTCCTTTGTCTTAAGCAACGGAATCTTCACCACCTCAGGCAATGAAAGAGAGGAAATATTTGCAAAGGTCCAGCATATTCCAGTAAGCGGAACCCATTTAGACCGGGTCGCGGCTGTAAACCAGTTATCCAGAGAAATAGAGGCCGGACTAGTAAGTTTGAAAGAAGTCAGGCTACGCTTAGATGAGATTAAGATCATGCCAGGAAAATCCAAATACATGCAAATATTTGCCTCCGGAGTCGGAAGTGCCTGTTTTTGCTATCTATTTGGCGGCAATATAAGAGACAGTGTATGTGCCTTTGTAGTGGGCGTCCTACTATATCTATACGTATTATTTATAAGCGCCCCCAAACTTTCTAAAATCGTAGGAAATATAGGTGGCGGTGCTTTGGTCACATTTATCTGTACGTCCCTGTATCTACTTCAGATCGGGGAACATCTCAACTATATGATCATCGGCTCCATAATGCCTCTTATTCCCGGAGTGCCATTTACCAATGCCATTCGGGATATTGCAGACGAAGATTATATTTCGGGCTCTGTCCGTATGATGGACGCTCTGTTGGTGTTTTTTAGCATTGCCATGGGAGTTGGTCTGGTGTTTGGTGTGTTCCACCGCCTGACAGGAGGTGCACTCTTATGAGCCTTTTGTTTGAAACGCTGGCTGCCATAGTAGGAACCATTGCGTTTTCTCTCCTATTTGGAGTCCCCAGAAAGTTTTATCCTTACTGCGGATTTATTGGCGGGGCAGGCTGGATTGTTTACGCTGGCCTAATGACCTATGTATCCACTCCTGTATCTGCGATGATTGCTACCATTGTTGTCATTCTGTTTTCCAGGACATTTGCAGTCAGAGAACGTTGCCCGGTTACCATATTTTTAATATCCGGTATCTTTCCCCTGGTTCCTGGGGCAGGCGTGTACTGGACGGCTTATTATATCGTGACCGACGAGCTGACGTTAGCAGCCCGTACAGGATTTTTAGCGTTAAAGGTAGCGGTCGCTATCGTACTTGGAATCGTATTTGTTTTCGAACTGCCTCAGCGTCTTTTTAAGTTTGCGGCAAAAAAGCCGATAAAAACAGAGGAGAGAAAAGAAAGGGAGAATAAAGATGATTTGGATTAGAAACGCTCATGTCATAGATCCGTCAAACAAGACAGAAAAAAACGTGGATATTTGTATCCATGACGGGAAAATAACTGCCATGGAGGAACACCTTGAATTTACCGTGTCCAAGGAGGATATTGTGATCGATGCTTCTGGCTATGTGGTAGCGCCAGGCCTTATCGATGTCCATGTCCATTTTCGTGATCCCGGACTTACCTATAAAGAAGATATACAGACAGGAGCCAGAGCCGCCGCCAAAGGAGGCTTTACCACCGTTGTCTGCATGGCGAATACAAAACCGCCTATCGATAATGTGGAGACCCTACGATACGTGCTAAAAGAAGGAGAAAAAACTGGAATCAGAGTTCTCTCCGCAGCAGCAGTGTCGAAAGGACTTTTGGGAGCAGAACTTACGGATATGGAGGGATTAAAGGCAAATGGAGCGGCCGGATTCACGGATGATGGAATCCCTCTTCTAGATGCTTCCCTGGTTAAAAATGCCATGGATATGGCGGCAAAACTAAATCTTCCTCTAAGCTTTCATGAAGAAGATCCTTCATTTATTGTAAATAACGGAATTAACCATGGAATGGTATCTGATCAGCTTGGCATCTATGGTTCTCCCGCTCTTGCTGAGGACAGTTTGGTAGCAAGGGATTTAATGATCGCCCTTCATACGAAAGCCCCTGTTAACATTCAGCATATCAGCTCAAAGAATTCTGTTAAAATGGTGAAGCTGGCGAAGGAACTGGGGGCAGAGGTGTATGCGGAAGTAACACCTCATCATTTTGCATTAACAGAGGAAGCAGTGTTAAAACACGGAACGCTGGCAAAGATGAATCCTCCTCTTCGAACAGAGGAAGACAGACAGGCGCTCATTATGGGGTTAAAGGACGGAAGTATTGATATCATTGCCACCGATCATGCCCCTCACAGCACAGAGGAGAAGGCTAAGGGCCTGAAAGAAGCGCCAAGCGGTATCATAGGCCTTGAGACGGCTCTTTCCCTTGCAGTGACAAATCTGGTGCGTACTGGACACTTAACCATGATGGAGCTGATGGAAAAGATGAGTCTGAATCCAGCAAAGCTTTACCGGCTCCCTTTTCAGGGAATTCAAAAAAATAGCCCTGCAGATCTGGTGATTTTTAATCCGGAAGAGGAATGGATTGCGGGAGAATACGTTTCAAAGTCTTCCAACTCCCCATTTACCGGTGAATCCTTATATGGAAGAGTAAAATATACCATCTGTAAGGGAAAGATCGTATACCAAGATGAAAAGGACTGATCCATAAGCAGTAGGAATTAATTGGAGGAATCCAGTGAGAATAAATGAGTTGGAAATCAAGGGACAGGATCAGCCTTTGACTGCAAAGGCAAATGAGGACACCGCCAGTGAAGTCCGCCAGGCAGTAAAACAGGCAATGATAAAAGAGACCATTGCAGCCGGGGCGAGTTTTATTGAGGAGGTCGGAGAGAGCATAAGGACTTTAGAGGAAGCGAAAAAAAATTCCTCTTCGGAAGGAACCAGAGAACCAGAAAATACAAAAGATCAGGCCGCCATTTCAGAGGCAGGGGATCATTATAGGGATCGGAAGGATGGCAATGAAGACCTGGATCGTATTAAAAAAGAAGAGGATATGAAATCAGCCTTTGAAGCCATGGAGGACTGGGAACCTTCTTTTGACAAGACAGTCGAAAAGGAACTGGATGATTTGGCTTCTATTTACAAGGAACTTCTTCGTTCCATCCTGGGACAAGGTTTAGAAGAAGGCATGGAAGGTCAGATCTCATTCTTAGATGAAAGGCTATCTGGTCTATTGTTAAAACTCTTAAATAGCCGTTTGGGTGAGTTGGAGGCTCTGCTTGATACGTTTGGCTCCCCAGAAGCGAGAGAGGCCATGAGAAAGGCTATATATTACAATGTCACTGGTAAATCCATAGACAATAAAGAACTCCATATGATATTTAAGGACCTTTTAAACCCGGATACAGTACCTCAGGAAGGTCAGGAGAATATAAGCGTTTCTTCTATTAAAACTCAGGGACAGAGAAAACAAGGAATGATCTATCAGCCAGACGGAACTGGAAGAATTAAGAATGAACCAGGATATGCCGGGAGGATTGCAAAGGAGGCGTATCTTCCTTTTTCTTACGGGAAGCTGGAAAAGGGACAGGAATATAATAATACATCCGGGGCGCGGTTATCCATATCTCCTATGGCAGAAAAAAACATCTATTCCTCACAAGATCTTGCGCTTTCAGAAACTTATGCAAAATATATCAACCACTCAGGAAATTTATTTACCAGTCCAGTCCTATCAGGGCGCAACGAAGAACTTTATGGCTTTCTTTCCGCACTGATGATAATAAAAACCAATGCATTTTGTATAAATTCAGGAATTGATAAGGGGCTTGCCACAGAGCTGAGAGAGGCCGTTGACCGGCTGATCGACTTCTATATACAAGAAGAGTATAACAGGTCAACAGAAGGCGGAAGACGCAGGGAAGGACAAAAGGCTTTCTTTCAACCAAAGAATGTATATAAAATCTTTTATTACGTCATGGGGCTTTATCATTCCAACGGAGACCTTTTAGAGAGTGTCAATAAGGGAATCCGCCAGGCTTACCGTCAGTTTCTAAAGAAACAAGAAGGCATAAAGGTCTCTGAGGAAGCAACCTCATTTTTTTCAAAGGAGAAAAAGGATGCCAAAGAAGATTTTAAGGCTGGAAAGCGGTATTTGGAACAGGATTTTAAAGAGTTCACAGATCTTCTTGGTAGTTTGAATGAAAACGGGGTGCCTCTTGGAGTATTGGAATTAAGTCCATGGGGAATGTTTATAGAACCAGAGGCTTCTTTAGACAGGCAGAAAACACCGGGTTCATCCATGTTTCTTATTGGCGGAGGTGTAATCCTTCTTATAATTATATTCGTATTGGCTTTCCTATAAGATAGTTTGATCCAGTCATTTTCCTCTTTACAGAAACGCTTTACTATGCTACCATGGTAACACATGAAATTAAAGAGGAGGAAATAAGTATGAAAAAAATAATGATAAAAGCAGCGCTGGTATTAGGAACACTAGCAATGCTTAGCGGGTGCTCAGCTAAAAAAGAGGCAGCTCCTTCTGATACAACAAAGGATGCCAAAACAACAGAGGCGGGTAAAACATCAGAGGCAGATAAAACAACAGAGGTTGCGAAAGCAACAAAGGGAGAAGATACATTTACCGTAGGATTTGATCAAGACTTCCCTCCCATGGGCTTTAAAGCAGATAATGGAGAATACACTGGCTTTGACTTAGATCTGGCAAAGGAAGTTGCTAATCGTCTAGGGAAAAAGTTTGTAGCCCAGCCAATTGCCTGGGATGCCAAGGACATGGAGTTGTCCTCTGGTAATATTGATTGCATCTGGAATGGATTTACCATGAACGGACGGGAAGACAGCTATACCTGGACCAAACCTTATATGAAGAACAGTCAGGTCTTTGTAGTAGGAAAAGATTCAGGCATAAAATCTCTTACTGACCTTACAGGAAAGGTCGTTGAGGTTCAGGCAGATTCCTCCGCAGAAAAGGCTCTAAAAGAGGATGAGACATTGTTAAAAACCTTAAAGACCCTACAGACCACACCAGATTATAATACAGCATTTATGGATCTTGAAATGGGAGCCGTGGATGCGGTTGCCATGGATGTTATCGTGGCAGCGTACCAGATTGAACAGAGAAAATCAGATTTTGTTATCTTGGATGAGTCCTTATCCGCTGAAGAGTACGGCGTTGGATTTAAGAAAGGCAATGATGCCTTAAGAGATCAGGTGCAGGAACAGTTAGAAGCCATGGCAGCCGATGGCACATGTAAGAAGATTTCAGAGCAGTGGTTTGGCAAGGATGTAACTACTGTCGGAAAATAAGAGATTGTAATTGGAGGAGTAATCATGACTTTTATACAGATACTTTCACAGCTGGCAGGCGGGATGTGGGTCAGCATCCAGATCTTTGTGGTGACGCTGATCTTTTCCCTGCCCCTGGGGCTTTTGATTTCCTTTGGGAGGATGTCTAAGAACCGGATCATACAGGCCATTGTAAAATTCTATATCTCAGTCATGAGAGGGACTCCTTTGATGCTTCAGCTGATGGTTGTCTATTTCGGGCCTTATTATCTCCTTGGAATAAAGGTGAGTAATGATTATCGTCTCATAGCAGCTTTCATTGGTTTCACCATCAACTATGCAGCATACTTTGCAGAAATCTATAGAAGCGGAATACAGTCTATGCCGGCGGGCCAATATGAGGCCTCCCGGCTTCTTGGCTATTCAAAGAGCCAGACCTTTGTTCGAATTGTTTTCCCACAGGTGGTAAAACGGATTTTACCTTCGATCACCAATGAGGTGATTACTCTGGTTAAGGATACGTCCCTTGCATTTACCATCAGTGTCCTTGAGATGTTTGCGGTGGCAAAAGCCATGGCATCTTCCCAGACAAGCTTAATCCCCTTTGTGGCAGCAGGACTTTTTTACTATGTGTTCAACCTGGTGGTAGCTGTTGGGATGGAATACATAGAAAAAAGAATGAATTACTACGAATAGGAGGAATGAGATGTATTTACTGGAAATGAACCACGTGAGAAAATCATTTGACAGCCAGGAGGTTTTAAAGGATATCTCGCTTTCTGTTAAGGAAGGCGAAATCGTCTCCATCATCGGCCCCTCCGGTTCGGGAAAATCAACTCTTTTGCGTTGTGCCACCATGCTGGAACAGATGGATGGGGGAGAACTTATTTATCTGAAAGAAAAGGCAGCCTGGAATGAAGCTGATGGGGTGTCTACTTATGCAGATAAAGAAACTCTAAAGAAGATTCAAAAACACTATGGACTGGTGTTTCAAAACTTTCATTTATTCCCTCACATGTCAGTTCTTCAAAATATCATGGATGCGCCTCTTCATGTACAGAAGAGGAACAAGGAAGAAGTACGTGAGGAGGCAATGAAGCTATTGAAGAAAATGGGACTAGAGGATAAGGCAAAGGCGTACCCCTGTCAGCTTTCCGGCGGGCAGTGCCAGAGGGTTGCCATTGCAAGGGCGCTGGCTCTAAATCCTAAAATTCTCTTTTTTGACGAGCCTACCTCGGCTCTGGATCCGGAACTCACAGGAGAGGTTTTAAAGGTTATTCGATCCCTGGCGGATTTACAGATTACCATGGTTATTGTCACACACGAAATGGCATTTGCCAGAGATATCTCTGACCGGGTTATCTTTATGGCGGATGGTGTCATTGTAGAGGAAGGAACTCCTGAGGAGGTATTTTCCTCATCCAATGTTCGTACTCAGAGTTTTCTTGGGCGATACGGTGAAATTTTGTAGGAATTGGTAATTAAAAAAAAATTTTAAACATACCCCTGAAAGTGCCTGTTTATACGTGCTTTAGGGGTATGACTTTGCCCTTTGACTGCATTGTTTTAAGATTCCAGCTTATCTATCATTAGATCTTCATATCCCAACTGAATTTACAAATCAGGTATGGTTTTAATATCATCGTGGCTGAGCAGGTACTGAGTTTGTTTAATATCCGCTCCTGCTATGAATAAAGCATTAGCATAACAAATTGTCATACCCAGTAGTATAGATTTTGATGGTTTTATGGAATTTCCTACTGATTATAAATCCCAAAAGATATTGAATCTGTTATGGAAGTTTATCTATGTTTGAAAGAAGATACTCAATAAAATATTTACTGGCAATCGGCAAACTGTTTTTGTCTTTATAACCGATTGCAAGTGTTCTGTTGATAGGAGGCTCAATTGGCAGCAAGACAATGTTATAATTGGTGCGGCAGAGTACCAGCTCCGCCAATATGCTGATGCCCAAACCGGCTTCCACCATGGTCATAATGGCGTAATCATCATGGAGCCGGTATTTAATATTCGGCTCTAACCGAAGGGAAAAAAAGGCTTCCAGAGGTTCACTGTAAACTCCTTCCTCCAGCAGGATAAACGGATCTTTCACAATCTCCTTTAAATAAATAACATTTTGAGAAGCACATCTGTGATTCTCCGGCAGTATTGCTAACATTCTTCCCTCCTTGATTGGAATCGTTTCTAATCCGGTTACTGCAAAAGGAGAAATAAAGCCGAAATCTACGGCTCCGATTTTTATCCATTCCTGTATCGAACTGTAATCTCCCTGGTGGAGTACAAACTGAACGTTTGGATAAAGAACCTGAAAATCCTTCATTAAGTTTGGCAGCCAGTGGCAAGTGATGCTGGAAATTGTACCGATACGGATGATTCCTGAATCCAATCCCTTAATTTCATTTACTTTTTCCTGCATTGTGAGGTATTGCAAAATGGTTCTTTCTATAAACGGATACAAATCCTCACCTTCTTTTGTCAGCTTAGCGCCAATGCGGGAGCGATAGAGTAGTTTGATGGATAATTCTTCTTCTAAGGATGCAATCATCTGGCTGATAGCAGACTGGGTATATCCAAGAGCTTCCGCTGCTTTTGTGAAACTATTGAGCTCAATAATTTTTTGAAGAGCAAGATATCTGTTCATAGTCGACAAATCACCTTTTCTAATAATTAAATTAAATTAATTTGATTTACTTATTCTAGCATCAGTATACAATAATATGCTTAGAAAAACAATTGCCAGCTTTGCTGAAGTTTTATGTTTGAAATTTCATTCCATAAAATCCAAATTTCACGTGTTATGGATGAAAGATTGTGTCTCAATATTTACACATCGCTTCTTTATGCTGTCACAGAATATCAAGTCCCTGTTTCAATAGTGAAAATGGGAATTTTTTTTGAATGACCGGATTTTCGTAGATCTTCGGCAGTTGTTTTGAGTTTTATAGCCTGTATGCAATTTCAATTTATATTCCACAAATCAGTTAATCTAATAAAAGGATTAGAAATATTTGTTTTAATAATTTATTAAATAAGTATACAATAAAGTATCAGCTTGCTTCGGTACCTGTCACCTCTAAAATGGAGCAAGCTATTGGCTTTCGGCCTGTGGAAGCATGGTTAAGCCGTGACTTAATTTACGTATTGGAAGAGGAGCAACAAGTAATTAATGCCATGCCCGATGGAGAAAAGGTTAAGAAATTGGACGGCCTGCTTCTACACCTTACCGCCAAAGGCAAAAATACAATTGTGTATCGCGTTCTTTTGCGCCGAAGCTCAATGTAGCGGAAGATCTTGTTTGTGGTTCCGGTCATTGCCATATCGTACCTTTATGGTCTGATAAGCTGGATAAATCAGACATATGTGCTTATCAAGCATCTCAGCGCGGTGGTATCCTCTATTGCAGAATGGAAGGCGAAAAGGTGTTAATGGCAGGAAAAGCAGCGCTTTATTCCATCAATGAAATATTTCTGCCGGTTGAAACAAAGGAAGAGTATAACGAAATCTGATGCGTCCACATTTCGCAGATAAAGTAATAGCCACTAGCGAAGTGATAAAGGTCGGTAAGATGCTGGCGATTAGTGAAGTAACGGTTACAGATGATAAGAATATAATTCTTGCAAAAATAATTTCTGCCATGTATGCAATTGGTAAAAAAGTATAGGAGTGCACAATTACAATGTCTTACGAAAAAGTAAAAAAATATTTTGAGAATGCCGGTTTGGCCGAACGTGTAGTTATTCGGGAACATATAGGAGATACTGTTGAACATGCGGCACAAGCAATCGGCTGTGAACCTGCCCATATTGCAAAAACAATGTCGTTCATTCAAAATGGGGAGCCTGTTTTGGTGGTCATGGCTGGCGATGCGAAGGTAGACAATAGAAAATACAAAGCCTGTTTCCATCAAAAGACCGTTATGATGCCCAGGGATCAGGTGGAAGCTTTGATTGGACATGTTCCGGGAGCGGTATGTCCGTTTGCTATTCATCAGGAGGTAAAAGTTTATTTAGATATATCTCTCAAACGGTTTGAAATTGTTTATACAGCAGGCGGCAGTTTGAACAGTACCGTCAAGCTCTCAGTAGAAGAATTGGAAAAGCATGTGTTGCCTGTGTCTTGGGTAGATGTATGCAAGGACTGGTACGTCAATGAAGATGAATAGTCGAAAAGCCGAATTCCTCATGGGAACCGTTTCGCTTGCGTGGGGGTCTTCTTACCTGTTGATGAAAGTCGGTCTTGATGGTATTAGTCCATTTAATCTGATTGCTTTGCGGTTTGGTATAGCATTTATTTGTATGGCGTTAGTTTTCTTGCCTCGCTTCCGTAATCTTACAGCAGCGGTTTTATGGAAGGGAATTCTAATGGGTATATTGCTGTTTCTGCTATTTGCCGGCCTGGTAATTGGTGTCAATCACACAACGGCATCTACAGCGGGTTTTCTGGCCAGCACTACTGTTATTATTGTCCCGATTTTAGAAAGTATCCTAAAGCGTAGATTTCCCAACAGGACAATTGTGATTAGTATCCTATTGGCGATTGTGGGACTATTTTTATTGACGGTAAAAGATACCTTTGGATTGGACAAAGGGGCGGCATATTGCCTGTTTGCTGCATTATTTTATGCAATATACATTATTGTCCTGGATCGGATTGCAAAAAAAGAAGATACGCTGCTTATCAGTATCATTCAATTAGGAGTAGCTTCTTTTTTGGGTACCATATTCATGCTGTGCTTAGAAAAACCCTCACTGCCGCAGACAGCCGAGCAATGGGGTGCAATACTTGGACTTGGACTTATTTGCAGTGCATATGGGTTTGTTATCCAGCCAATTGCACAACGATACACATCGTCTGAAAAAATTGGTTTGATCTTTTCACTGGAACCTGTATTTTCAGCTATCTTGTCTTTTATATTTCTACATGAGATTCTGGACATCAAAGGATACATAGGAGCAGTTTTGATTTTTTCCGGTGTTGTATTCTCACAAGTAAAAATACAAAATTTGTTTCATAAGGGGAACGGAGAGCTTAATATATCCAAGTAGAGGAAATATGTATATTAGTAATGAAAAATGAGCGGTAAAAAAGTAGATATTTAAAGGTGTTTTAGCTGATCCGCTGGCAGTAGGTAACATGTCAATGGTATGCAAGATGAATTATATATAGAAGATTATATTACTTTCTGAATGTATGATGCCTGGTTTTGGCTACATTAAGGTGGTAAAGGGTGATGAGACTTAAAGTCTCTAAAACCTGGGTTTTAACCAGGAAAATACCAATTTTAGGAAGTTAAGTGAATAAATTAAGAAAAAAGATAAGGATTTTTCACAAACGGATGGTATACTGAAGGTGACATCATAGGTTATTTTATAAAAGAAAGAAGAGGAAGCTTATGAAGAAAACTTTGGTTGCAGCATTGGTATTATGTGCCGCCCTGGTATTTACAGCTTGTGGAAAATCAGCAAGCAATACAGAAACGACCGCAACGACTGCTGAGACAAAAAACTCAGAAAGTACGGCCCAGGCAAGCACAGAAGCTCCGGGGAATGCCGGAGAATTTAAGATATTGAACGGCAAGGTGGAAAGTGTCACCGATAACATGAAGGGGATTACCGTATCTAACGGCAAGGATCAGATCCCACTTGATTTAAACGAAGCAGCGGTTGAAACCTCCTATGCGTTAGAAAAAGGAGTAGAGATTTCTGTGGTTTATAAAGGAGAGATCTCAGGGGCAGATGCAAAGAATGCCAAAATTCTGCTTGTATTAGATGCCCAGGAAGATATGAAGCCTTTGGAGGCAACAGGAACCGTAACGGATCAGGCGATGAGTACCTTTACCATTAAAACAGAGGACGGCAAGGATTTAAGCTTTCTAAAAGATAACGCAGAAGGTCTTGATTCCGATGTTCTTGGAAAGGCTGATGATGACAGCAATGGAAGCAAAGCGAAAGTGAAGGTTATCTATGTAACAGTCACTTATGATGCTGGAAGTACGTCTAATTTCCCATTAAAGGTAGAAGCTGCCAAGTAAAAAAGAAGAATGCCGTAAAATCCCGGATAAGCAAGGCTTTTTTGATAAAAGGCTTGCAAATTCGGGATTTTCATGTAAAATAAGAGAGATGACAGAGCAAGGGGTCCAGTGGGCCTTTTTTTATGGTTATTTTCATAAGCAGATCACAGAAAGGAAATTAAAGATGATTAGTGCGCATAACGTAACATTAAGAATCGGGAAGAAGGCTTTGTTTGAGGATGTAAACATTAAGTTTACAGAAGGAAACTGCTACGGCTTAATCGGTGCTAACGGGGCCGGTAAATCCACATTCCTTAAGATTCTTTCCGGTGAACTGGAGACTTCATCTGGAGATATCGTAATAACACCAGGAGAGAGACTATCCTTCTTAAAGCAGGATCATTATAGATATGATGAGTTCCAGGTACTTGATACCGTAATTATGGGTAACACCAGACTTTACGAGATCATGAAAGAAAAAGATGCCATCTATATGAAGGAAGATTTTACCGATGAAGATGGTATTAAAGCAGCAGATTTAGAAGGTGAATTCGCTGCCATGAATGGATGGGAGGCAGAGTCAGATGCTGCTAACCTTTTAAATGGACTTGGAATTGATACTGATTTACACTATAAATATGTAAAAGACCTAAATGGTGCGGAAAAGGTTAAAGTACTTCTTTCTCAGGCACTGTTTGGTAATCCTGATATTCTTCTTTTGGATGAGCCTACCAACCATTTGGATTTAGATGCCATTGCATGGCTGGAGGAGTTCCTTATTAACTTTGATAATACGGTTATCGTTGTATCCCATGACCGTTATTTCTTAAATAAAGTCTGTACCCATATCGCAGATATTGATTACAGCAAGATTCAGCTTTACGCTGGAAACTATGATTTCTGGTATGAGTCCAGTCAGCTTATGGTAAAGCAGATGAAGGAATCAAACCGCAAAAAGGAAGAGAAAATCAAAGAACTTCAGGAATTTGTTCAGCGATTCTCCGCCAATGCTTCTAAATCAAAGCAGGCAACTTCCAGAAAGCGCGCTCTTGAAAAGATCGAGTTAGATGACATTAAGCCATCTAGCCGTAAATATCCATACATTGATTTCCGTCCAGCACGTGAGATTGGAAATGAGGTATTATCTGTAACCAATCTTTCTAAAACCATTAATGGTGTTAAGATTCTTGATAATATTTCCTTTACCATAAATCGTGAGGATAAAGTAGCTCTTGTAGGACCCAATGAACTTGCAAAATCCGTTTTGTTTAAGATTCTTGCAGGAGAGATGGAGCCTGACGAGGGAGAGTATAAGTGGGGCATTACCACAAGCCAAAGCTACTTTCCTAAGGACAACTCGGCAGAATTTGATAACGATGATACCATTGCTGACTGGCTGACCCAGTATTCTCCAGAAAAGGATGCGACCTATGTTCGTGGCTTCCTTGGACGTATGCTTTTTGCAGGAGAAGATGGCGTTAAGAAGGTTAAGGTATTATCAGGAGGTGAGAAAGTTCGTTGTATGCTTTCAAAGCTTATGATATCTGCTTCCAATGTACTGTTGTTGGATGAGCCTACGGATCACTTGGACATGGAATCCATTACAGCCTTAAACAATAGCATTGTAAAATTCCAGGGAGTTATTCTTTTCTCCTCTCGTGACCACCAGATCGTACAGACAACAGCAAACCGTATTATGGAAATTGTAAACGGTCAGTTGATTGATAAAATCACCACCTATGACGAATATCTTGAAAGTGATGAGATGGCTCGTAAGAGACAGGTATTTACTTTGACAGAAGAGCAGTCAGAAGAGAATCAATAATATAGAGACAAACGGAAAAAGGTCGTTTAGGCTTTGGTTGGTAAAACAGCCAGAACTTAATCGGTCTTTTTCTTTGTCTCTGTTTTCCCAAGAAGGAAAAAAATCACAGTAGTTTCTTGCAGTATGGACATTCCTGGCTTATAATCAGCTTGGAAAGGAGGTGAAATGATGGAGACAATTGATTCCTATGCCTATGAATCCCGTATGAGGGGGATCAGTCCTGGTTTTAAGGCGGCGGTGGCAGCAGGAGCTTTACTATTTTGTATTGGAGCAAACCATCTAGGGATTTCCATAACGGTGCTTTTGACCATGTCGGCTGTTACGGTTTGGTTTGGCGGTTTGCCCCTTTTTAAATACTTAAAGCTTCTTAAAATACCACTTGGTTTTCTGATTCTTGGAACGGTTGCGATTGTGATTGAATTCTCTTCAAAGCCATTTGGTTACGTGCTGTTTCATGGGTTTGGGCATTATGTTTGGGTATCGAAAGCAGGAGGAGTGACAGCATTTAAACTGGTTTTAAAGGCGATTGCGGCATTAAGTGCCATGTATATGCTGGTTCTTTCCACTCCGGCCAGTGAAGTGATTGGTGTTTTAAAACACCTTCGTGTGCCAAAGCTGTTTATAGAGCTGATGCATATGATTTACCGGTTTATCTTTGTTATGACAGGTACCCAGCGCCTTATGAAGCAGGCAGCCGTATCAAGACTTGGATACCGTGATTTTAAGACATCCTGCCGTTCCTTTGGAAGCAGTGCAGGAAATCTGTTTGTAGTATCCTTAAAAAAGGCAAGTACTTATTACGATGCGATGGTAGCCAGGTGTTATGATGGAGAGCTTTTGTTTTTAACAGAGGAAAAAAGGGTAGCCAGGTGGCAGATTGTAGCCGCTCTCTGTTATTTTATGGCTCTCTTACTGATTTTCCTATTGGTACCATAAGAGAAAGAAGGTGTGGCTGTGGAAGAAGTTCTTTTAAAGGCAGAGGGATTGCGTTATTCCTACGGTCAGGAAAAAGAGGCATTAAAAGGGATTGATCTAACGGTTAAAAAGGGAGAAAAGATTGTGGTGCTCGGTTCCAATGGAGCTGGAAAATCTACTTTATTTCTCACTCTTAACGGGGTTCTTACTCCAGATTCCGGAAGAATACTCTACCGGGATAAGGAAATCGGTAAAAAGGAGATCAATGAACTGCGAAGGAATGTTGGAATCGTATTCCAGGATGCAGACAATCAGATCATTGCCTCTACGGTTTTTTCAGAGGTTTCCTTTGGACCAATGAATCTAAGGCTTTCCAAGGAGGAAGTGGTGAAGCGGGTTAATTCATCATTGGCTTCCATGAATTTAACCGAGATGAAGGACAGGCCCCCCCACTATCTAAGCGGAGGAGAGAAAAAACGGGTAAGCATAGCGGATATCATCGCTATGGAGCCGGAAGTGATTCTCTTTGATGAACCGACTGCGTCTCTTGATCCAGTCAATGTAAAGATGTTAAAGGAAGTTCTGGATGAAATGACTCATTTGGGGAAAACTCTATTGATTTCCACTCATGATGTGGATTTCGCATTCCAATGGGCAGAGCGCGCGCTTGTTTTTTCCGGGGGGCGTATGATTGCAGATGGTCGGGTGAGAGAGGTATTTGATTCCCCTGATGTGTTGGAGGAAGCAAATTTAAGAAAACCTGTTATTATGGATGTGTTTGAAAGTCTGGTAAGGCATGGAGTCTTACAAGAGGAAGTTGTCTGCCCCAAAGATGCAAGGGAGCTTGAGAGCCTCTTACAGGCAAATTCGTGCAGAGCGAAAGAAATTGACAGATAATGGTATTAGGACTAAAATAAGAGAGTATTTTGTGAAAGGTGCCTGTGAAAATTCTCCGCAGGATAATAGGGAAAAGGGTGAAAGTCCCTTACGGTCCCGCCGCTGTAAGTGGGGAGCACAGTTTAATGAATCACTGGGAAACTGGGAAGAGAAACTGTTGCGTTGATCCATGAGTCAGAAGACCTGCCTTTCATTTCGCTGCACATTGGTTACGAGTGATGACCCATGTGAGGAGATCTTTTTGTGATAGAAAGATTTTCCTTAAAAAGCGCCTGTCTGATGAGTGGGAATCGTCGGATGTAGGGTGCTTATTTTATTGGAAGGAGAATAACAAATGAGTAAGAAAGAAAAAAGTATCATGAAGCTTGCAACCGCATTTGCACTGGCTTTTGGAATCGTTCCAAGCGCCTATGCCATGCATATAATGGAGGGATATTTACCAGCGGGATATTGCATTGCCTGGGGAGCAATCTGTATTCCATTTTTGGCAGCCGGGTTTTTCTCCATTAAGAAAACTCTTCGGGAGAACAGAAAAGCAATCACAATACTTGCCATGTCGGGAGCCTTTGTTTTTGTGATTTCCTCCTTAAAAATTCCTTCTGTGACAGGAAGCTGTTCCCATATGACAGGAACCGGTCTTGGGGCCATTTTGTTTGGGCCGTCAGCCGTCAGCATTTTGGGAATCATCGTACTGATTTTTCAGGCGATTTTGCTGGCACACGGAGGACTTACTACCCTTGGAGCCAATACCTTTTCCATGGCCATTGCAGGACCGTTCGTGTCTTTTGGGATCTATAAATTATGCAGAAGCTTAAAGGTCAATAAACTGGTCAGCGTATTTTTAGCCGCCATGATTGGAGATTTATTTACATACTGTGTGACTAGCATACAGCTTGCCTTTGCCTATCCTTCTGAGGTTGGCGGAGTCGGTGCTTCTGCAATCAAGTTCTTAGGTGTATTTGCCCCCACTCAGCTTCCATTAGCTATCATTGAAGGAATTCTTACAGCGGTTATTATAATGGCTCTTGAAACCTATGCTCTTCCAGAGTTAAAGTCCATGGGATTTTCCAAGGAGGTAAGATAAGATGACAGCAAAGAATAAAAAAATTATGGCAGTACTTTTGTTACTTGTTTGTCTCATTGCAATGATTCCTCTCTTTGCAATCAAGGGGGCGGAATTTGGTGGTTCTGATGATGCAGGAAGTCAGATGATCTCTGAGATCCGCGGAACGGAGTATGAACCATGGTTTACACCAGTACTTGAAACCATGCTTGGCGGAGAACTTCCGGGAGAAGTGGAAAGCCTGATCTTCTGCCTTCAGACAGGAATTGGAGTAGGAGTACTTGCCTTTTTCATGGGACGGTTTGTAGAACGGAAAAAATGGCAGGATAAATAACTTAATTGGTATGCATTTTGAGATGACTAGGAATGACTAGGAGTCATGAGTAAAGGAGCACCTGCTTTGTGGGATAAGAACACAAAGCAGGTGCTCCTTTTTATTGGAAATGTGACCTGTTATTGAAACTGTTTTAAATAGGAAAGGCAGAGAAAAGGAAATAAAACCGGATTTTTGTTGTTGATTTGTATCAGACAGAGAAACGAATGAATTTATCTATATCCAAATATTCATGCATAAACAATCCCCTTTTAGCAGGAATCAGGATATTCACGCATATTCTATGGTTTTATCATAAAAGGCATTAGGACAATCAAAAAAATTAAGTGCTAAATTACAAGAAAATAGTCCGTTGGAGTCAGACATCTTTTTCCAAATTTCTATACGATGAAAGAATCAATACGTAGGAGGTTTTTATGGAAAAGGATACGAAAAAATTGGGACTGATTGCATTGACTGCACTGGTGATCAGCTCTTCCATTGGAAGTGGGATATTTGGCATTGCATCGGATATGGCAAAAGGGACAAGCCCGGGAGCGGCCATCGTTGCTTGGATTATTAGCGGAACAGGCGTTTTAATGCTGTGTCTGGCACTTACCAACATTATTCGTAAACGCCCCGAATTAAGCGGAATCTTCAGCTACGCAACGGAAACCTTTGGGCCTTTTGGCGGCTTTATCAGTGGTTGGGGATACTGGTTATCGGCGTGGCTTGGAAACATTGCCTTTGCAACTATTATGATGAGTGCATTGAGCTATTTTTTCCCCGCATTGGGAAATGGAAGCAATCTGCTTTCTATCATTGTGGCAAGTGTGGTTTTGTGGCTGATGTGTTTTGTGGTAAATAAGGGAATTGAAAGTGCGGCTGTTTTAAATACGATCATTACCGTCTGCAAGCTGGTTCCGCTTCTTCTCTTCATGATAGCGGCAATCATTGCTTTTAAGGCAGATGTATTCACGGCGGATTTCTGGGGAACTGTTTCAGGAAACTTTTCATTAAAAGATGTCCTGTCTCAGGTAAACTCCAGTATCATGGTGCTCATGTGGGTGTTTGTAGGAATTGAAGGAGCAGCCATGATGTCGGATCGGGCAAAGACCAAATCAACAGCCGGAAAAGCTACCGTATTGGGGTTAATAGGACTTTTGGGTATCTATCTGCTCCTTTCTCTGCTTCCCTACGGTCTGATGGGCCGTGATGAAATCTGTCAATTAAAGCAGCCAACCATGGCATATCTTCTATCCTCGATCGTAGGGCCGTGGGGAGCAGCCTTTATCAATATTGCAATGATTATCTCTGTTGCAGGCTGCTGGTTATCCTGGACCATGCTTCCGGTTGAAACAACACTTCTGATGTCAAATCAGAATCTGCTTCCTAAAAAATTTGGGGAAGTAAATGATAAGAATGTGCCCATATTCTCCCTGGTGTTTATGTCTGCTCTCTCTCAGGTTTTTATTTTCACCCTGCTGTTTACGGATAAAGCATACAATTTTGCTTATTCCTTATGTACGGCGGCCATATTTATTACCTGGATTCTGGTTTGTGTTTACCAGATCAAACTTTCCTATGAGCATCGCCAGGAAAAGGGAGAACTCTTGCAGCTGGCTGTGGGGGTTTTGGGTACAGCTTTTTATGCATGGGCCATCTGGGCAGCCGGTATTGGATATTTTCTGATGTGCATGCTTGTTTATATCATTGGAATCTTTCTCTACATAAAGGCAAGAAAAGAACATGGGGAAGAAAATGTATTTACAAAAAAAGAGGTCATTGTGATCTTGTTTATCATAGCAGGTGCCGTAACATCCATTGTTATGCTGGTGACCGGCAGGATCGCTATTTAATCATTTGTTTGGAAGTAAATTGACAGGGATTATTTTGAAATGGTATGATCAGTTTTTGGGTAATAAAAAATACCGGTTACCGTAACATGGGATCTTAGGGGTGATAAGCTGTTCGGATAATGTGAGGTTTCAATGAGAACGATTATATTTATTTTTGATATCGTACTGATTATGGTATTTGTCTGTGCATGTACGATAAATGTAACGGTATACTGTAAAACAAAGCATGTTCGTCAGTTGGGAATGGGCATACTGATGTATTTTTACTGCGTGAACGCCATAATTATTTTCATGTCGGAATTTCTGGTTAGAATCCCTTTTTTCCAGGGGACTTATAATGTTCTGACCTATTTGGGAGTTAAGATGATTTGTGGAGTCATAATAAGTACGTTGTATTTATTCTTAACTGCGGATGTACTGGAGAAGAAGTTCGGGGTGTTTCACGCAGTGGTGCTTTTACCGCTCATCTGTGTTACGGTTTATGTTGGAGATTTGAATGCATCGGTAAGACAGCATTGGATATTCTATACCATCCGGCAGATTTACCTGGCAGGTTTTTCGGCATACTTTTTTTTAACCTGCGCTATAAGCAGGGAACCGGAATATCGGATGCGTATGAAGCAATACTTGCCGACTTTTATCCTTGCTGGTGTTTTTGCAGGAATGATTCTGATTGAGGACAGTCTGGTTATTTTTCATTTTCAGTATGTGGTCAATACCCTTCATCTGAAGGTGTTTATGGAGCACAACGTAAGCGAAGATCTTTTCTTTGTGATATTGGCAGTGAAAGTAATTAAAGGTGGATTTGCCAAACTGACTTCCATGAAAGAGGAGCAGCCTTTAATAGAAGAGAAGCATTTGAAAGAAACGGGACAGGAGGCAGCAGCGGTTGCAGTTTTGGAGGATTTGTTTGTCACCAAATTTGCGTTGAGTAATCGCCAGCGGGATGTGCTTTATTTACTATTAAAAGACAAGACCTATCAGGAAATGGGAAATGAATTAGGATTGTCTGTCGGAACGGTGAAATTCCATGCCCACGGTATTTATGATAAGACAGATTCAAAGAATCGGTCCCAGTTGATTTTAAAATATCGCAATTTTTATGAAAAAGGAAGAGAATGAAGATTATCATCCCGCAGGGAATTTTTGTAGCTTTCATAAAATTCGCATAAGTTCTGTCTGGATATCACTCCTGTTTTTTGGCAGATATGATGTACATGTGACTTTACGGTAAAGGAAGAAATGAGCAGCTTATCACTAATCTGCTGATAAGTTGCGTGATGCAGTAGCTCTGCAAGGATGGTCTGTTCTCTCAGAGTAAGAGAATAGGCGCTGCAAAAGGTATGAAAGATACCGATCTCTGTGCCCCGGGAAATGCTGGGCACAGATTCTGTTATGATAGATGATAAGGATGGAATTTGAGCCTCGCATGTTTGCGGGGCTGTTTCTTTTTGTGCATAAGCACGGATACAAAATATAGAAATCAGGCCGAACAGGAAATCAAATGAAAAAATCCGGTAGGAGTAAATGCCTCTATGGGAACATAGATCAAATATGTTAACATAGTTCTCCGCCAGTCCCAGCAGAAGAAGCAAAGGGGCAATAAAGGAAAGTATATGGATCATGCTAGGATTATGTGCATGGAGAGATTTGGGAATCTTTTGATGAATCAGGAAACAGAACCAGATTCCTCTGTAAAGCAGGTAGAAAAGAAGGGCAGAGCTGTATAAAAATAGGTGGAAGAGAGTGTTCGTTAAGGTGGGTACCAAGAGTAAGAGCAGGCCGAATCCAACCAGGATGAAGTATTCGTATGATGGGATTGGTCTATCCGGTACGCACTCATAGGAGAGGCTCAGCAGACCGACGGCGATAGAGATGGCATTGATGGTATTGAATATGGGCATGGTCTCATAAAGAGCATCATAAATACGGGCGAATTCAGGCAGGAATTCGACCATGGATGTAGACAGCTGGTTGAGTAACAGGCAGAAAAACAGCCCCGCGATATAGGCAGAGGTTTTATTCCGTTTGCGTAAGCAGCTGCAGAATGCCAGAAGGCAGACGCCTGAAAATAAAATTACAAGTATATTATCATAGAAGTAGAGCATTTTTTTATGCCACCTTTTCATCATTGGAATTAATTTTTAGCATAACAAATTGTAAATTTACTGTCAAGAAGTTTTAGGCAAGATGTATAAAGTTTGGGAAAGGTTTTGTGCAAATTGTAAACTATGCATAAAAATAGTTCATAAAGTTTATTCCAAACTCTCTTTTTTGGTGGTAATCTTTGTGAGTCGCGAGCGCTTAGATGTGTAACCTCAGACATATGCCAATGAAAAACACACAAGGAGGATTTTGATTATGCAGGGTATTAATGTAAAAAGTGAAATTGGCCAATTAAAAAGAGTCTTGCTTCACAGACCCGGAAAGGAATTGTTAAATCTGACTCCAGACACGTTAGAGAGGCTTCTCTTTGATGACATTCCTTATTTAGAGGCAGCCCAGCAGGAACATGATGCATTTGCTGAAATATTAAGAAATCATGGCGTTGAGGTATTGTATCTGGAAGATGTTATGGCAGAGGTGTTGGACTTAAGTCAAGAGATTAAGGAGGAATTCATAAAGCAGTGGATTAATGAGGCTGGAATCAGTACCGGATTATATAGAAAGAAAATTTATGATTATATGATGCAGTATCAAGCTGACAGCAAAGCACTTGTTCTGAAATCTATGGAAGGAATTGTATTAAAGGAACTGAATTATAATAAGAACGATTCCCTGGTTGACATTATGAGTGATCCCTCTAAGCTGGTAATCGATCCTATGCCTAACCTTTATTTTACTCGTGATCCTTTTGCATGCATCGGAGAAGGAGTCAGCTTGAACCACATGTATTCTGTAACAAGAAACAGGGAAACCATTTACGGGGAGTACATTTTTAAATATCATCCGGATTTTAAGGATAGGGTTGAGAAGTATTACGATCGTTACAATGCGTTCCACATTGAGGGCGGAGATATCTTAAATATTAATGATAAGGTGCTGGCAGTGGGAATTTCCCAGAGAACGGAAGCAGATGCTCTTGAGATGCTGTCAAAGAATATTTTTGATAATGAAAACAGTACCATTGAGACCATTCTTGGATTTGATATCCCAAACAGACGTGCATTTATGCATCTGGATACGGTATTTACTCAGATTGATTATGACAAATTCACCGTTCATCCTGGGATTCTTGGACCGCTTCGTGTATACCGGATCGTAAAAGGAAGCAAAAAAGGTGAAATTAATGTGGACGTATTAAGTTCGGACCTTGAGACCATTCTAGAACACAGTCTTGGAATTGAAAAGGTAGAGCTTATTAAGTGCGGTGGTGAAGATATGATTGCGGCCGAAAGAGAGCAGTGGAACGACGGTTCTAATACATTGTGCATTTCACCGGGAACCATTGTTACATATGAGCGTAACAGAAAAACCAATGAGCTATTAAAACAACGGGGTTTAAACGTACTTGAAATTCCAAGTGCGGAACTTTCCAGAGGCAGAGGGGGTCCTCGCTGCATGAGTATGCCTTTGGACCGGGAACCTGTAAATTACTAAAAAGAAGGAGATAAATAAGATGCCAGTTAATTTGAGAGGTCGCAGTTTTTTAAAATTATTAGATTTTACATCGGAGGAGATCCGTTACTTCATTGATCTTTCCAAAAACTTCAAGAACCTAAAGAGAACCAATACACCTCATAAATATCTTGAGGGAAAAAATATCGTTTTATTATTTGAAAAGACTTCTACTAGAACCAGATGTTCTTTTGAAGTAGCGGGCAATGATCTGGGGATGGGAGTCACCTACCTTGATCCAGGAAGCTCTCAGATGGGAAAAAAGGAAAGCATTGAGGATACGGCAAGAGTTCTTGGAAGAATGTATGATGGAATTGAATACCGGGGTTTTAGTCAGGAGCTGGTTACGAAACTATCTGATTATGCAGGAGTGCCGGTGTGGAACGGGTTAACAGATCAGTTCCATCCCACGCAAATGCTTGCAGATCTTCTGACCATAGAAGAACATTTTGGCTACCTAAAGACAATCAACTTCACCTTTATGGGAGATGCCAGAAACAATATGGGAAATTCTTTAATGGTGGCATGTGCCAAGATGGGGCTTAACTTTACCGCCTGTGCCCCAAAGGATTTATGGCCGGCAGAAGATTTAGTTGCTGTATGCAGGGAAATCGCAGCAGAAAACCAGTGTACCATTACATTGACCGAAGATGTGGAAGAAGGAACCAGAGGGGCAGATGTGGTCTATACGGATATCTGGGTATCCATGGGAGAGCCGGATGAGGTATGGGAGACCCGTATTAAATTACTAAGCCCTTATCAGGTCAATGAAAAAGTAATGGCGAATGCAGGAGATCAGGCAATCTTCATGCATTGTCTTCCTTCCTTTCATGACAGAAGCACAGCCATCGGGGAAGATATCTACCAGAAATTTGGACTCTCAGAGATGGAAGTGACGGATGAAGTCTTTGAAGCGAAATATTCCAAGGTTTTTGATGAAGCAGAAAACCGTATGCATACGATTAAAGCAGTGATGTATGCAACACTTTGTTAGGAAGGTGGGTCAGGGTGAAACGAATCGTAATTGCACTCGGCGGAAATGCGCTGGGGAATACATCAGAGGAGCAGCTGGAACGTGTAAGGATCACAGCGGAGGCAGTTGTAGATATTGTAAAAGAAGGATATGAAGTGATTGTCTGTCATGGGAACGGTCCTCAGGTGGGGATGATCAATCTGGCCTTTGAGAAAGGGCATGAAGCAGGGCTGGTGCCTGAGATGCACCTTCCGGAATGTACAGCTATGAGTCAGGGATACATAGGATACCATTTGCAGCAGGCGATTGATCAGGCACTGGTAAAGAACAGCATTAACGATACGGTGGTCATTACCATGCTGACACAGGTAATCGTTGATCCCCAGGATCCGGCATTTAAGAATCCAACCAAGCCCATTGGCGGATATTATAATGAAGAGGAAGCAAACCGTCTCATGGCAGAGACGGGCCAGAAATATGTGGAGGATTCCGGACGGGGTTACCGAAGGGTAGTTCCGTCACCCCAGCCGGTGAGTATCTATGAGCGAATCTCCTTAAACACTTTAATTAATGCCAATCATGTGGTCATTGCCGGAGGAGGCGGTGGGATTCCTGTGGTGAAGGAAGCAGACGGGTCTTACCATGGAGTAGCAGCGGTGGTTGATAAAGATCTGGCAGCAGAAAAAATAGCAGAACTGGTAGATGCAGATGCATTTGTAATTCTGACCGCCGTGGACCGGGTATCCCTTCATTTTGGAAAGCCTGATCAGAAAGATCTAGACCAGATCACGTTAAAGGAAGCAGAGCAATATGTAAAGGAAGGTCATTTTGCCGCCGGCAGCATGCTTCCAAAGGTAAAAGCAGCCATGAAGTTTATTGAAAATAAAGAAGATGGAATCTCTGTCATCTGCTCGCTGGAAAAAGTTTCAGAAGCGCTCAGTGGAAACACAGGAACCAGAATCATTCGTAAATAATAAAAAATCCCATTTTATTTGCTCTCAAGTAAAATGGGATAGCTTTTAACAAAGTGTGAATAAAATGATTTATATAACAGCATAACCGATGAATATGCGAAAAATTATACGGCTGTGCTGCAAAAAATCTGGAAGGATTTGATAAGATGAAGGAGTATATTGAACTGCAAACCCAGTTCTGCTCAAAGATTGATATTAAGAAAATATGCACCTTTGATTACGAAACAATCATAGAAGGAACTTTTCCCATATATCACAAAAGTCCCAGATTTATTTTTGTAAAGGAAGGAAAAGGCAGCATTGTGGTAGACATGGTTCCCTATGAATTAAAGGCTGGTGTACTGCTCTCTGTATTACCCTGGAAATGCACCCAGATTACTGATGTTAAGGAACCTTTAAGCTTTGAAATCGTGAAATATAATTATGATGTGGTGGCGGATACGTTGAAATCCTCTTCCAGTATTCGTGATAATCTTTCGGTATTAAAGAAACTGGAAGAAACGCCTTACGCTTTTCCTCAGGGAGACATGGAAAAAGAGGTAGAATATCTGTTCCTCAGAATCAGGGAGGAGGTGGGCATCGAATCTGTCATGGATTTTCGAGAACGTAAATCCTATGAGGAAATGAATGTGATTATGCAGATTTCTTCCCTGATCATAGCATTCTGCCGTGCCATTGATTCCAGGAAGGAGGTGTCCTGTAAAAAGGTGGAAACCTGTGATAACAGAATCCTGATTCTGCGCTATATCTATATGCATTTAAGTGAAAAAATGACATTGGAAAAGATTTCAAAGCAGTTCTATTTAAGCAGGTCTTCGATTCGGCTGTATATCTACGAAAAGACTGGGCTGACGTTTCATGAACTGGTGAATGAAATGCGAATTATGAAAACGCTCAATTATCTTTTGTATACAGATTTAACTCTGGAGGATATGGCGCCTATTCTTGGATATGTTGATGCGGCTCATATTTCAAAAGTATTTTCCCACCGAATGGAAAATAAGATCACCAATTACCGGAAGACCTATCAAAAAGTCTTAAACATTATGAACATAGAAGAAAGAAAACTGGCTTACCAGCTAGTGGAATATATTTCCCGAAATTTTCAGGAGGAAATCCAGGCTTCTTTCGTTGCTGACCGATTTGGTATCTCCATTGAGGATATGAATCGGCACTTAATGATCCAGGTTGAAACTAATTTTTATGACTTTTTGAACAAACTTCGAATTAACAAAGCCTGTGAGCTGATGCTTTGTTCGGATATGCCCATTACAGACATAGCAATTGAGGTAGGGTACAGCACGGTAAAGACATTCCGCAGGAATTTTATTGAGCTTAGGCATGTATTACCAAATCAATTTCGAATGGTCCAGGCAGAGCTTGTCAATTAACGTAAGAAAAGGAGGCAGTATCATGGAATATAAAGAAAATGAATATGTTACCTACGATAATTTAATCAGAATGAAATTCAAGGTAGGGAAAATCGTTGCGTGTACGGAAGTGAATCATTCTCACAGGCTTTTGTGCTTTCAGGTAGAAGTGGGAGATAAAAGGCGTCAGATTCTTTCCGGCATCAAGGAGTATTATAAGACGGACGAGGTGATTGGGAAAAAAGTATTAATCCTTGATAATCTAAAGACCATGAAAATGGCTGGCCTTAAGTCAGAAGGGATCCTTATGTTAGCAGAGGACTTAAATGGGGACTTGTCTCTTATGATACCGGATCGTGATGTAGAACCTGGGGTTGAAGTCGTTTAGGAAGGTACATGCCAAAAGGTGGATATCATGAATGAATTTGAATATGAAACTATGAAAAAAAGGCGGCAGAAGGTGATTCTTCGATTAATAGAGAGCGATTCCATAACAACCCAGGCCATGCTGAAAGAGCGTTTGGAATTAGAAGGAATTGAAGTAACTCAGGCGACTTTATCTAGAGACATCCGTGAAATGAATTTAATAAAGGGAGCAGACGGAGATGGCTACCTTAAGAGCCGGAGGGTTCCAAAGCATCAGATCTCCCACAGGCTTTTCGTCCTTTTTTCTATGGCAGTAAAAAGGGTAGAGTATTCCGGGAATATTATCGTAATAACCTGCGAGCCTGGGATGGCGGCTTCAGTCTGTGCCATCATTGATGAGTTGCATTGGAGTGAGATTGTGGGAACCATTGCCGGAAATGATACTATTTTTGTTATTACAAGGGAAGGGACGACCCAACAACTGGCAGTACAGTTTCGTGAAAATAATTGTTAAGAAAGGGGCTGTGGCAATTCATGCACAGCCCCCTTTTCGAATCCAATGGAAAATGGTATACTAGTCCTATCTTTGATTTGAGGTGAAAAATGATGAAAAAAATGATTTCCTGGAATGTAAACGGCCTTCGAGCTTGTGTGGAGAAGGGATTTTTGGATTATTTTAATGAAATGGATGCAGATGTATTTTGTATCCAGGAAAGTAAGCTACAGGAAGGACAAATTGATCTTCCAACACCTGGCTATCATCAGTACTGGAATTATGCCGAGAAAAAGGGATACTCAGGCACTGCTATCTTCACAAAAGAGGAGCCAATTTCTGTGGCTTATGGACTTGGGAAAGAGGAACACGACAAAGAAGGCAGAGTGATTGCCGTAGAATTTGAAGAGTATTATGTAGTCACCTGCTATACGCCCAATTCCCAGAATGAGCTTGCCCGTCTTCCTTACCGGATGACTTGGGAGGAAGCGTTTCTATCTTATTTAAAGAAGCTGGAAGAAAATAAGCCCGTGATTTTCTGTGGTGATTTAAATGTGGCACACAAAGAAATTGATTTAAAGAACCCAAAAGCCAACCGGAAAAATGCTGGATTTTCAGATGAAGAGAGGGAGAAGTTCTCCAATCTCATTGGCGCAGGCTTTATTGATACGTACCGCTATTTTAACCCTGATTTAGAAGGGGTATATTCCTGGTGGTCCTATCGTTTCAGCGCCAGACAAAAGAATGCGGGCTGGCGTATTGACTATTTCTGCGTTTCAGAAAGTTTAAAGGACAGGCTTGAACGTGCAGCCATCCATACAGAGGTTTTAGGTTCGGACCACTGCCCAGTGGAGTTAGTGATCCGCTAAAGGACAGACAGGAGAAAAGGATAAGAAATGAATTTACTGACTATAGAACATTTAACAAAATCGTATACAGAGCGGCTGTTGTTTGATGATACCAGCTTCAGCATTAATGAAGGAGATAAAATAGGCTTAATCGGCATTAACGGTACGGGTAAATCCACGCTGCTTCGAATTGTTGCCGGGCTTGAGGAGCCAGATGAAGGAAATGTGGTAAAGGGAAGGAACTTGGATATCAGGTTTCTCTCTCAGAACCCCAAGTTTCAGGATGGAGATACCATCATAGAGAGCATTGTCCGGGATAATGAAGGGCATGAACACGTTTGGGATCTGGAAAGCCAGGCCAAGATTATGCTTACTAAGTTGGGATTTACTGACTTTGATTCTAAGGTTGAGACCCTCTCCGGGGGACAGAGAAAGCGAGTTGCTTTAGTAAGTGTCTTGTTATCTACCACGGATATTTTAGTTCTCGACGAGCCTACCAACCACTTAGACAGCAGTATGGCAGACTGGTTGGAAGATTATCTTCGCCGTTTTAAGGGCGCACTTTTAATGGTAACTCATGATCGGTATTTTCTCGACAGTGTGACCAACCGGATTGTGGAGCTTGATAAGGGAACGCTTTATAACTATCAGGCTAATTACGGGGGGTATATCAATCTAAAGGCGGAACGTATGGACATGGCGATTGCTTCTGAGAGAAAACGCCAGTCCATCTTAAAAGTGGAACTTGAATGGATGCAGCGGGGTGCCAGAGCCCGTTCCACCAAGCAAAAGGCTCATATTGAACGGTTCGAGACCCTTCGGGATCAAAAAGGTCTGGACTTTGATCAGACCGTTGAACTAGATTCCATATCCAGCCGCCTTGGTCGAACCACCGTGGAACTGGAACATATCTGTAAAGCCTATGGAGATAAGGTGTTAATGAAGGACTTTACCTATATCTTTTTAAAGAATGACCGAATCGGTATTATCGGGCCAAACGGAAGTGGAAAATCCACCTTAATGAAAATCATCGCCGGTTGGCAGGAGGCGGATGCTGGCACCGTTACAGTTGGGCAGACAGTAAAGATGGGGTATTTCTCTCAGGAAAGTGAAGATATGGATGGCAGCTTAAAGGTCATCGATTATATCAGAAATGTGGCAGAGTATGTACAAACAAAGGACGGAAGCGTCAGCGCATCCCAGATGTTAGAGAGGTTCTTATTCCCTTCCAGCGTTCAGTACACCACCGTTGAAAAGCTTTCTGGTGGAGAGAAACGAAGACTGTATCTGTTAAGGATTCTTATGGAAGCCCCCAATGTGTTACTTTTGGATGAGCCGACCAATGATCTGGATATTCAGACCCTTACTATCTTAGAAGATTATCTGGACAGCTTTTCAGGAATTGTCATAGCGGTTTCCCATGACCGTTATTTCCTGGACCGTGTGATGAGGCGTATCTTAGCCTTTGAAGGGGATGGGAAAGTGGTTCAGTATGAGGGAGGATATACAGACTATCAGATTGCCTATGAGAAGAAAAATCCACAGGGAACGGAGCAAAAGGATACCACTTCGAAAAAGGATGATAGCGGCGAGAAAAAGAAACAGGAAAAGCCCAAATCAGAACGAAAGCTTAAGTTCTCCTTTAAGGAACAAAAGGAATGGGATACCATTGAAGACGAAATTGGAGCGTTGGAAGAGGCTTTGGAAGGGTTGGAAGTTCAGATGTCCGATGCAGCCAGAGATTTCACCCGTTTAAATACCTTAATGAATGAAAAGACAGAGAAAGAACAGCTTCTGGAAGAAAAGATGGAACGCTGGATGTACTTAAATGAACTGGCAGATCAGATCAAGAACCAGTAAAAGGGACGAAGTGGCAGAGGAGAAAATGGTATGGAACAGTACAGGGTTAAGGCCGGAGAAAGAACTTATCCTATGGGACTTCATATAGTTCCGGAGGGGATTCATGTTTGCACAGCCGCAGAAGGAGAGCACTGCCGTCTTTTGCTATTTAAAGATGGGGAGCTTAAACCGTCACAAATCATTGATTTTCCCCCGGAATATCGAAGAGGAAATGTCTTCTCCATGACGGTTCTTTTAAATGATCTATCCGGTCTTTCCTACTGTTTTGATATTGACGGAACGCGTTTTTCCGATCCTTATGGAAACGGATTTTTGGGCCGGGAGGCTTGGGGCGACTTAGAACGTGCACAAGATATCTTTCTCTCTCCCGTAAAAGGAACTGATTTTGACTGGGAGGGAGATTCGCTGCCATATATCTCTTATGAAGATTCGATCATCTACCGCGTTCATTGTCGAGGGTTTACAAAGCACAGCACCTCTGGCGTGAAGTGGAAGGGAACGTTTCATGGAATCCTTGAAAAGATTCCATACTTAAAGGATCTGGGAATCACCACAGTAGAGCTTTTGCCGGTCAATGAATTTCAGGAAGTGATTCTTCCAGAAGTTGTGCAAGGAAATCCCTTTGGTGTGGATAAACCGACCGGGAAAATAAATTATTGGGGATATGGTCCCGGATTTTACTTTTCTCCCAAGGCTGCTTATGCATCTTTAGAGACCGACCCTGGACGGGAATTAAAGAATCTTGTAAAAGCTCTTCATAAGGAAGGGCTGGAACTCATGACGGAACTTTATTTTACCGGAAAGGAGCCGGCTTCTTTTGTTCTTGATGTGGTACGTTTCTGGGCAGAAGAGTTTCATTTGGATGGAATTCACCTAACTGGGTTTTTACCTCTGGAATTACTAAGAAATGACCCTTACTTAAGCAAAATCAAGCTTTTGGCTCATTCCTGGGAGGAAAAGATTGGGGAGAAGAGAAAGCATCTGGCCGACTGCAATGATGATTTTCTTGTGGATATGCGACGGGTACTTAAGGGGGATGAGGACCAGATGAAACATCTGGCTTTTCGTATGAGGAATAATCCTTCTGACCGTGCAGTTATCAACTATATGGCTTCTACCAATGGGTTCACTATGATGGATACGGTTTCCTATGATACCAAGCATAATGAAGGGAACGGGGAAAAGAATCAGGACGGAAATCCCTATAATCATTCCTGGAACTGCGGTATTGAGGGACCTACCAGAAAAAAGGCCATTTTGGAACGGAGGAAAAAACAGCTTCGCAATGCATTTTTGCTTCTGTTTCTAAGTCAGGGAACTCCTCTAATTATGGCGGGAGATGAGTTTGGACATTCCCAGTCAGGCAATAATAATGCCTATTGCCAGGACAATGAATTAACATGGCTCAATTGGAATCTGGTGAAGAAAAACCAGGATCTTTTGGAATTTGTTAAAGCGCTTATTGCCTTTCGAAAGTCTCACCCTGTCTTTCGTATGAGTAAGGAACCAAGGCTTATGGACTATTTGGCTTGTGGTCTGCCTGATATGTCTTATCATGGAGTAAGAACCTGGTGCCCGGAATTTGAGAATTTCAGGCGACAGCTTGGGGTTTTCTATTGTGGTGAGTATGGGATGAAAGCAGATGGGACAACGGATGAGAACTTCTATGTGATCTTTAACATGCACTGGGAACCTCATAAATTTGATCTTCCTAGTCTAAAGGAAGGGAAGTCCTGGCATATTGTGTTTCATACCGATGAGATAGAGCGAAACGGTATGTATGGTTCTGGTGAGGAATCCAAAGTTGAGGGAAGAAATTTTTTGGTACCACCGAGAACGATTGTAGTGTTTATGGGGAAATAATGGTTTGGTAAAAGCGTTTCGTTAATCTAAGTGTTGTTTTTCTATTTAGGAGGGGGATTGAATGGATATTAAGAATATAAACAGGTTGTCTGATCCATATATCTGGCAGGATGCGGTGGGGTTGATGACGAAATCATTAGGGGAAGCTTCTGGGAACCAAAAGATATATGTGAACATAGATTATGTCCCACCAGGTGCTTACAGTACCAGATATCACAGCCATTCCCAACAGGAGGAGTTTTTTCTCATACTTTCCGGGACGGGAACTCTTAAGTTAAATGGAGAGGAGAAGGAGGTTAGTAAGGGAGATTTTATCGGCAAGCCAGCCGGGAAGAATATCGCCCATACTTTTTATAATTCTGGCAGTGACATACTGGAGATTTTGGACGTTGGAACCAATGAACCGGAAGATACCTGTTATTATCCAGAGGAAGATATGTATATGCATAAGTCAAATGGGGAAAAGCGGATCTTTCGTGGGACAGATTTAAGTAATACCTGGTATCCAGATCCCAATCCTGAGAAGTAGGAGTATGAAATGGGCTTAATAGGTGATTAAGTTCTGATTACATATAATTGGGGGTAAGGAGAAGTTGGAAAATTCGGTGGTGGAGTATTATAACAATTACGATGAAGATGGAAGGCTTAAACGTCACAAATTAGAATATCTAACTACAGTGGAATACTTTAACCGATTGTTTAAACCGGGCAGTAAGATTCTAGATGCCTGTGCTGGTACCGGGGTATACTCCTTTTATTTGGCGGAACAGGGCCATAGTGTAATTTCCGGTGATCTGGTACCTAATAATGTTGATCTTATGAAACAGCATGAAAGAGCGGACCTACTTCAAGATATTCAAGTTATGAATGTACTTGATTTGTCTGCTCTGGCAGAGGAAAGCTTTGATGTAGTTCTTTGTATGGGTGCAATGTATCATCTATCTGAAGAAACAGATCAAAGGAGAGCCATACAGGAGTGCTTGCGTGTCTTAAAACCAGGTGGAGTATTGGTACTTACCTATATCAATCGATTCGCTCAGTTTATGGTTAATGTTGAAGATGGATTGAAAAATATTGAGGATGCAGTTCGTATCTTTCATAACAGGGCGGACTCTATTTTTACATATACAAATCCAGAGGAAATAGAATATTTGGCCAATCAATCAGGTGTCACGAAAATAAAAAATATTGGCACTGATGGTATGATATATGCTCTAGGTGAAAAGATGAAAGGTGCCTCTGAGGACAGTTTGGAACAATTATATAAATATCATCTTGCTACCTGCGAAGAGCCAGCAATCTTAGGGGCTAGTATCCATGGTCTTTATTTTGGTCAGAAATAATAGGCTATACAGTTTTACATATTGGGGAGAGGAAATAGTGACATTATGAAAGATATCATTCGACTTGAAGAAGAAAAGGATTATTTAGAGGTAGAACACGTTGTACGGGATGCCTTTTGGAATGTTTACAGACCCGGATGCAATGAACATCTGGTAGCACATAGACTAAGAAAGAGTCCAGGATTTATAAAGGAACTTGATTTCGTCATAGAAAGAAATGGAGAGATCGTTGCTTCCATCATGTATACTAAAGTAGAATTAAAAACGGACAACGGGGAAAAAATTGATCTGGTCGGCTTTGGACCTTTGGCGGTTAGACCAGATTGTCAGAGCGAAGGGCTTGGTAAGACCTTAATTCTACATAGTATGAAGGAAGCAGAAAAGCTTGGATTTGAGAGTGTCTTTATAACAGGAAACTCTCGTTATTATCATAGATTTGGTTTTGAATCAGCCAGTAGATATGGGATATACCTAGATGAAAATAGAGATGGAGAATTCACCTCTTTTATGGTGAAACTTTTCGCACAAGATGCACTGGCAGGTATGGGAGGAATTCTTAAGTTTGATCAATCCTTTGATCCGTCAAAAGAAGAAACCGAAGAATTTGATAAGAAATTCCCAGAGAAGGTAAAAGAAAAATTACCAGGACAGATGTGGGATTAGTGTTTTAAATAAAAAGGTTGGGGGAAAAGTATGCATCTTGGATCGATTTACCTCGTTATTAATGATTATGATCAGTCCATTCATTTCTATGAAAAACTACTTCAAATGCCTGTAACCAGACAAAACACCAATCGCTTTGCCATGTTTGAGTTTGAGGGGAATTGTATTTCGCTGATGAACGGTCATTTTGATGTGGAACACCCAGATAAGGTGATACGAAAAGGGGAATACACGGAAGAGTTTGATAATCTTGAAAAAATAGCACGTTCCCCTAATACTCATAAATTTGTACTGAACTTCTGGGCCGAAGATCTGCAAAAAGAGTACGATAGGATTAAATCTATGAACATCACGAATCACTTAACTGGGATTAAGTATGTTTGTCATGTTTCTCCTTATTATTATTTCCAATTTACGGATCCAGATGACAATTTGATAGAGGTTACAGGCGATTATGTGCCAGATAAGATGGAGGGGCTGCAACTATGAAGATTCGATTGATGCAGATAGATGATTATGACTTGGTGTATCGTTTATGGTGTACGACTCCTGGAATGGGAATGCGAAGTTTAGATGATTCAAAAGAAGGAATCGGACGGTTCCTAGACCGTAATCCAGACACTTGTTTCGTTGCAGAATATGAAGGTGAAATTGCAGGGGTGATATTATGCGGTCATGATGGTCGAAGGGGCTATATCTACCATACTGCGGTAATGGAGAATTGTAGGAATAAGGGAATAGGTGGCGCTTTGGTCAATGCGGTGCTTGAGGCGTTAAAACTACAGCAAATCAATAAGGTAGCACTGGTGGTGTATTCGACCAATGAATTGGGAAATCATTTTTGGTCGCAGTTGGGATTTGAGTCTCGTGATGACCTTACTTATAGAAATATAAGCCTGAATACCGATAACAATTAAATGATAAGTGGTATGTCCAATTATAGATTCTTTTCACATTCGTTAATTACATAGAAACTAAAAATAATAAAATTGGAACTAAAATTAATAACATTAAATTAAACGCGAAACGACTGACTATCTGCAATTCAATGTCAGTCGTTTTTTATTGTTTATAATAGGTGTGATTATATATAAAAGGATAAGATTTAAAAATCTCCGGGACGTTGTTCTCACAAATAGTCTCTAATACACATACTTCCTATACCTCATCAGATGTATCTCTAAACCCATCATTTAAAAGCAGTTGCGCGATATAAAATTGATATTCCTCATCAATATCAATGGAATGAAGGGGGTCCATAAAATAAGGATAGGTCACTCCAGCATAAAAATTCCTATACTTCAAAAAAAAAGGTACAGAAGTGAGATAAATAGCACCGTTTAGCCGATAGCCAGAAGAAACATCCTGCCTTCTAATTTGTTTCTCATGTTGAGAAGGAATCAGAATTTCACCGGAATCCATAAGCTGTACAGACAAATAGCAGTTACAGTCAAAGGGACAGACACTAACAACAGAGTCGGCCTGGGATTCAAACAGTCGGGCTGCGCTTTCTTTTAAATGTCTTGCATTTCTAAGTGGAGAGGTAGGCTGGAGCAGCATAATATAATCGTATGTTTTACCAAGTGTGGTCATCTCCTCCAGTGCGTGGCTAATGACATCCATTGTAGCTGTGTTATCTTTAGAAAGCTCTGCTGGTCTTAAAAATGGCACTGAAGCCCCCCAATAAAGAGCTATTTCCCGATATAACTCCGAATCCGTAGAAACAATAATATCATCAAAGAACCCCGCCATCTTACATGCCTCAATGGTATATGCCAGTAATGGCTTATGATTAATTTCTTTTATATTCTTATGTGGAAGCCCTTTGGATCCGCTTCTGGCTGGTATAAGTGCAAGAAATCGTTTGTCCAGATACATGATTAACTCCAATCAATATCATAAAAATCTTTCTCCAGGCAAATTCCACTCTGAACCGCCTGCTTAATAAAGCCTAGAATCTTTTTACTCGTGTCAGGACTGTCATAGGGATTTAAAGTTGAGCAGTCCTTCCAGTTAAAATCCCTCGCCTTAAGAATGGCTGAGAGAATGCTATCATAAGAAGTATCACAGTTTATAACAGAATCAGCCATGATTCGGCCCTTTTGTCTGGTTCCGATATTTACCGTTGGCACCTTTAGACTGGGTGCTTCTATAATACCACTGGAGGAATTCCCAATAACCATAGAGCACTGGCTCATCAGGCTTAGATAGCGAAGGGAACCTAGAGAACTGTAAAATGCCGCCCGATGAGGGTTTAGTTTTGCATAATCAGCCACCATTTCATTGACCTTGCTCCCTCCAGTATCCGAATTGCTTCCCGTAAATACAGCAAATAATTCAGGAAGGGAATCCAAAACCTTTAAAAGCGGTTCCACCTGTTCCTCAATATCTGCTGACTCCAACGTGGCAGGATGATAGGTGACCAGAGCCAATAAAGAGCCAAGAGATAAGTTTAAAGATTCTTCCAGCTCTTTTCGAGACAGCAAGGATAGTTTTTTTAACCTCTCCACACCCAAGGCCCCTACGTGAAATACCCGGTCAGGTGATTCCCCAAGTTGTATGACTCTTTTTCTATATTCCATGGTGCTGGTAAAATGAAGATAGCTCATCTTTGTAATGCTATGCCTCATACAGTCATCATAAGCCCCTCTAGTCAGTTCCCCGCCGTGGATATGAGCAATGGGAATGTTACAGATACTAGCAGCACTAGCCGCTATAAAAATCTCATAACGGTCCCCTAAAAGAAGTATCATGTCTGGTTTTAACCGTTCATAAGCTTTGGAAATTCCAATTAGCTCTAGTCCCATGGATTGACAGATTCCGTAGGAAGAGTCGCTTGCCAGATTCATCTCCACCGTTTCATCAATGGTCACTCCATCTTGCTCCATTTCCCGGTAATCCGCTCCTAATCGGTAATCCATATGAGCACCTGTTACCACCAACAAAAGCTTGAAATCAGGATCAGCCATAACTCTGCGGATCACTGGAAGCAATAGGCCGTATTCTGCCCGGCTGCCTGTTACCACACATAAGCGTATCATGTTTCAATCCTCTCATCGGTCTTATAATCCCTGTTAGATGGTGTTCCAACCATAGATACAAGCCTCATGGGAGAGATTCCAGGAGAACAGCGTTTGGCACATAAATTATCCATAGTAAATAAATCCCCCTTTTTAATCTCCTTAGCGGCTACCAGAAACTTTCTTACATAGTCCCTGTTTTTTAATTCCTCCGTCGACGGTGCCTTTCTTCCAGTTCCCATGGCTGTTTCGATGTTTCGAATGCTGTTTACCATAAGTTTAAATTCCTTTGGCTCCAGACTCAGCTTGTGGTCAGGGCCAGCCATGGTCTTATCAAGGGTGATGTGTTTTTCAATGACACATGCGCCCAGGGCAGTTGCGGCAACAGCAACCTCAATACCCATGGTATGATCAGAATAGCCTACTTTTTTTTGAAAGGCTTTTTTTAAGTGAAACATGGCATTTAGATTAACGTCCTCCATGGGAGTTGGATAGGCACTGGAGCAGTGGAGAAGTGTGATTTCCTGCCCTCCTTCGTCAAGGTGGTTCAGTGCTTCCTTAATTTCCTCAATTGTGGACATACCAGTGGAAAGAATGATTGGCTTTTTTAAGGCAGCAGCTTTCTTAAGATATCTATAGTTTGTAATCTCACCAGAGGGAATCTTTATGATCTCCACGCCGAGATGGTCTAGATATTCCATACTTATTTCATCAAAGGGAGAAGATAAAAACCTGATATTTTGGTCGTTGCAATACGTAAAAAGCTCCTTGAAGTTGTCATAAGATAATTCCAGCTCTTTTAACATCTCATATTGAGAACCATTCTTTCCCGTATTTTCAAACTGGTAGTCTGCTTTTTTAGCGCTGGGGGCGGCCAGTAGGTCAGCACGATATGTCTGAAACTTTACGGCATCGGCTCCTGCCTCTTTTGCTGCATCAATCAGCCTTTTGGCTGTAATCAAATCTCCATTATGATTTACCCCTGCTTCGGCTATAATCATGACGCTGCTCATAAGTTCCAACCTCCCTTGCCGGGCTTCCATAAGCCAGTTTATTTGAAGAAATATCCCTTAATACCAGACTGCCTGCTCCTATCATGGAGTTGCTTTTAATGGCGACATTCTGAATTACCGTACTTCCTGCACCAATGTGGACATGTTCCCCCACCCGGACATTGCCACAAAGGACCGCGCCTGGGGCAACGTGAGAAAAATCCCCAATGACAGTGCCATGCTCTAGGATAGAGCCCGTGTTAATGATGCATCCAGTTCCAAGCCTTACACCGGCACCCAAGATCACACCTTTTCCAATAAAATTACCTTCTCCCATCTCCACATCAGGGGATAGAACTGCACTTTTATCTATAATGTTAGGAATTATGAACCCGGCACTTTTTAGTGTTTCATAAATTCGAATCCTTAGCTGTGGGTTTCCTATGCTGCCTACAGCAATGACACCGTAGCAAATCCCCTGTTTAAAAAGCTCTGGCAAAAGCACGTCTCCTCCAAGAACCAAAATTCCAGAGACGCTGGTACCAACGCGTTTTCCTTCATCCAGGATTCCAATGATATCAAATTCCTTTGTTGAACGGATGGAATCAATAACGCTTTCTCCATGGCCCCCACCGCCAATTACAACCAGCTTCTTCATACCTTCATTCTCTCCGCCATCTTTTTCATCTCACTGAATTCCCCCATATCAAGCCAAGTGCTGTCCATGACCGGATAGGCGCCTACCTGATTCCCGTTATTAAGACAAAGGCGTATTAAATCCGGCATATCAAACGGCATATCTTCCGGAATTTGGTCTAACACATCTCGTTCCAGAACGTATAGCCCGGTACTAACCAGAAATTCATAATTTGGCTTCTCATTGAGAGCTTGAATGTGCCCCTCATCATCAAGAGAAACCACTCCATAGGGAATTTCATAATTCTTCATAGCGGTGATAACCGTAATCTGATTCTGATTTTTCGTATGATGGTAAAGCAGCTTTTCATAATTAATATCAACTAAAATATCACAATTACTAACAAAGAAACTGCCAGTTATTTGTTTCTTCAATAAAGTCAAAGCCCCTGCCGTGCCAAGTGGCTCCTTTTCTTCCACAAAGTTTAGATGATACCGATTATCATCGTTAAAATATGCCTTAATCAGTTCCTTCCGATAATTAACCGTAAGATAGAAGTCCGTAAACCCATAAGATATCATCTGATTCATGATCCGTTCCACGATAGGGGTATCGCCAATGGGGATTAGGGGTTTTGGTATGATTTTCGTATAGGGATAGAGCCTGGAACCTTTTCCTCCCGCCATAATTACAACAGGAACTTCTTTTTTAACTGGTTTTGCTCCATCACCAAAACCCAGATCATTCCAGAAAAGAATATCCAAAACCTGCTTTTTTTCATCCACAAGTGGAAGACCTTCGATTCCCTTCTCCTTCATGATAGTTAATGCCTGACCAACTTCCGCTTTTGTAATGGAAATGGGAGAGGAGTTCATAATACAATTTATTGCCACGGATAAATCCTGATTTTTTAAAATCCACCTGCGAATATCACCGTCTGTAACTACACCGGCCAGCTTGCCGTCCACCACCACAAGTAAAAGTTTCTTTGCCGTCTCATCCAACTGCCTTATGGCTTCCCTGATGGAAACGTCTGGTGAAATAAAGAACTTCTTCACATCCATGTAAGCCATCCTCCTTCCAGCGTCAGACTAGTTTCAGGGCATTGGCAACAAAATCCATGTCAGCTTCACAAAGGTTTACGCTGCATGGAAGATTTATGATATGACTCTGGTAAAAAGGAGCTTTCTCTATTTTGTAGGTCTGACAGTTTTGATACATAACCTGAGTATGATTCAGCTTCCAGATTGGCCTTACTTCAATTTTGGATTTCCTCAAAAGGGACATAAGAGTATCTCTGTCTAAGCTCTTACTATTTAACAACAAGGAATAAAACCAATGGTTATTTCTCGCCCAATCACAAAATGGGAGCAGTGAAACGTCAGTCCTGTCATTTAATAAACTCTTATAGTAATTATAATTATAAGTCTTTGTATTAATATAATCTTCCAGACATTCCAACTGTCCAACACCAAGAGCCGCTTGGATATTGGTCATCCGGTAGTTATAGCCGATTTCATTGTGAACATAAGAAAAGGGATCATCCTTTGCCTGAGTAGAAAGATAAACCGCTTTTTTAAGATCCTCATCCCTCTTTGCGGTTATCATTCCACCTCCGCCAGTGGTGATGATTTTATTGCCATTAAAGGAATACGCTCCAAAATCTCCTATGGTACCTGCAAATTTCCCTTTTAAACTGCCTTTGGTGTATCTGGTACCAAGTGCCTCGGTGGCATCTTCAATGAGTTTTAAATCATACTGGCTGCATAGGCGAAGAAGCGTCTCCATATCAGCCATGTTTCCAAAGACATGCACGACTAAAACAGCTTTTATGATCTGACCAGAGGAACGGTTTAAAAGTCCTTCTTTTGTCTTCGTACATTCCGTTTCCAAAAACTTAGAAAGCTTTTCGCAATCCATGTTCAGGGTGTCGTCACAGTCCATGAAAACTGGATGGGCACCTAAATACACAATGGGATTAATAGCAGCTATAAAAGTGAGCGTGGGGACAATGACCTCATGGTCTTTCTCAATGCCCGAAAGGAGCATGGAAAGGTGCAGGGCAGCAGTTCCGCTTTGCAGGGCAGCCGTGGCTGGTACCTTTAAGTAAGCTGCCATTTCCGTTTCAAATCTGGTTACATAACTTCCCGCGGTTGAGACCCAACCATTCGCTATGGCATCGTCCATATAGTTTCTTTCATTTCCTTTTAAAACAGGAACAGATAAATGTATCATTTGACTCCCTTCCTATTTCCTTAGATGTTATATCGATCTGTCCGAAAGTGATTTTGGTTCTTTTCAATCCACTCGATGGTGTTTTTTAGGCCAAGTGATAGGGAATACTCCTGTTTCCAATGAGTTAACCTGGTAAGCTTTGCATTGGAGCCAAGAAGCCTGGTGACTTCGCTCATCTTCGGGCGGAGTCTCTGGTCCTCGCAGACAATCTCTGCCTCTGGATTAATCTGCTTGATAAGCTCTTTTGCCAGATCGCCAATGGAGATCTCTATACCGCTTGCTATATTTATTTCTTCACCTATAGTATTTGGAGATGCTTCAATCTCTATAAAGCCGTTAGCGATGTCTTTAACGTAATTAAAATCCCTGGTGGGTGTCAGACTTCCCAAATGGATCTCCTTATTTCCAGCCAGAAGCTGACTGATAATGGTCGGTATCACCGCCCGGTCAGACTGCCTGGGCCCATAAGCATTAAAAGGACGGACTATGGTAACTGGCAGGGAGAAGCTGCGGTAAAAGGATAGGGCTAGCTGATCTGCGCCGATTTTTGTAGCAGCATATGGAGATTGGGCCTTCTTTGGATGCTCCTCATCGATAGGAACATAGTCTGCACTTCCATACACTTCGGAAGTAGAAGTGATTAATACCTTTTTTGTTTCTAAGTCTCTGGCGGCCTGTAGGATGTTTAAGGTACCTTTTATATTGGTGTCTACATAAGAATCCGGTGACTCATAACTGTATGGAATGGCAATTAAGGCAGCTAGGTGAAATACAGATTCCACGAGGGAAAGAGCAGATCTTACGCCGTTTGGATCTCTGATGTCTCCGCTGATGATTTCTATTTCATCTTTGATGTGGGTTGGCAGCGTATCCAGCCAGCCAAATTGATGAAATGAATTGTAGCAGGCAAATGCCTTGACCTGGTACCCCTTAAGAACTAATTCTTCCGTTAGATGGCTCCCAATAAAACCATCGGCTCCTGTGACAAGCACCTTTTTCATTGGAACCCTCCTTCCTCATGACCATTGTCAAATACCTTGATTCGGTATGTGCTGGTTCTGTCGGAAACCCGAAAGCAGAATTCCCCATATCGGTTGGTCAGAGTATGACCCAGATAGACTCCGGAAAAATCTTCTTCCTGTAGATCTTCATTAAAGACAGGGACCAGACGTTCCAGTATGACTACGGCTTTTCGAACCGGTGCCTTGTTGGTATCTCGTACCAAACCTTTGATTACTGCGTATGCCATGTCTTGGTCCCTTCCTCATCTCTTAGGATTGGTTCGTAAATATCAAGCTGATAATCTATTTTAGAAGTTTTCTCCACCACCACAGCAAATTCACCAAACTGATTGGTAATGACATAACCCAAGATATTTCTCTGCCATAGGGAATTGACTGCCGTTATCCTTACCACAGCCCCTTCAATGGCTTCACAGCATGTATTATAGACAGTGCCCGTTAGCAATACTTCACAGGAGGCTTCCATGGAAATCAGAACCTGAGCCACGTTACAGTTATTGAATTTGTCAGGCGGAATAATCAGTTCTGTATAGCCGCTCAAGAGAAGACCTCCTTTTAATTAGAAATTATGGGAGCAAAAACTGTCAGTTCATACTTCATCTTTGGATTTGCTTCAAGGGAGAAAAGATAACGTCCAGCCTTATCGGTTACTACAAAGCCAAGCAACATACGTCCTTGTTTTTCATTATCAATCTGAGTGACTAAAACCGTTGCACCGGCGCAAGGAGTCTGGTCCTGGTTGTAAATAGTTCCCTTAATAATCTGGTGGTTCTTTCTGCAAAGTTTAAAATTATAGTGGTTTTCTCTCCATGGCAGAAGCTTTGAACCGCTGATTAGAAATGAATTATTTCTAAAACCGCTCATTTCAGATGTCCCCCCCTATTTACCGGTTACTGGTTTTGCGTGTATACCGTTACGTTTAGCTCCTGAATGTTCTTAGTGTCATCACCATCAATAATATTGCTATCCTGCTCTTTGCCGTTTACGATCATTTTGTTGATTTTAATTTCTTTGTAACGACTGTCAATGATATCGCTCTTATTTTCGCTATCCATAAAAAACCTCTTTCTTCCTAGCAGATTTATTAAACTATATGCGATTCATAGAATTCTGATACCGTGGAACTGGCTGTTTCCCTTACTTCGGACAGGATCCCATGCAGCTTTAAAAAGTACTCCTGAAAGAAGCTGGCCTGGTATTGGAGGTCAGAAGTTAACTTGTCATAATCCTTAGCCTGCATGGAAATGTTCTTTTCCTTTATCTCGTAGAGAAATTCACTGAAGTAGCCTCCCAAATAGCTGCTGTAAGGATTGTTCTCAAAGGAGTTTACAAGTTGCAGGATGTAGAGGATGCGCTGAAGGTCAATATCATCTTCCTCCACTTCCACCAGGGATTTTGTCTTGTTTTCCAAACGAATAAGCTCACATAGCTCCAGCCCTTGACCCGCTTTTATTAAAGAGTCTTCTAAAAATTCCATAAGAGAATCAATGGTCTCCTTTGCATCCAAAGTCAGCTCATGGCTTGGAAGGCATGGAATCTTTTTCTTAGAAAAATCAGTTTGGAGAAGAATATCGCCCAGTTCTTTATGAGGTGCCCCCTCGATCTCGGCTCCATAAGAGCAGTTATAAAAACGGACTCGATCCTGGTTTTTATACTGGCTGATATAAAGTTCCAGGTTCTTTCTAAAATAATCAAGGGTGACGGTTGTTCCGATCAGATTGCCGTAGATATCTTTTACAAAGGTCTGAGGCCGGTAATCCAAAGTGCTGTCATAAGAAAAGGTAGCGCTGTCTGCATGATGCTTTTCATGGGTATAAGCCAGATCCTGCCCGGTCAAAAGAATTGGAGAGCAGCCAAGCATACTTGCGATGTCAACACAGGCATGGGAGACCGAGCCGCCGCAGTAGACAGCTTTTAAATGTTCCATTCCCTTTATGGTACGGGAAAGTAACAGGGAGATAAATATCTTTTCTCCTTGATAGTTTTTTAAAAGGTAGCGGTTGCTGTATTCATAAAAGGCCAGAGGCACCTTAAGGTCCAGATGATCCTTCATCATATCAAAATTGGCATTTACCGGATCCACGGAAACAATCATATCAGGCATAATACCATTTTTAATCAGGGCGTCCACCGTTCTGCTTCCAGTGATGACAAAACAATTCTTTACCAGATCTTTATACCGCTTCATATCTTCCATGTTCTTATCAAGAGAAGCCCCTCCAGATACTACGATGGCAGGAACCCCTGTGTTGGTGAACAGATAGCGGTGAATGGGGGTGGACTCAGGAATTATCTTTAGATTGGCAATCATGTTTTTAATAAATATCTTTTTAAAACGCTTCGCCAAAGACACCTGGGAGGCCGATTTTATAATTGTCCAATCCAGATGTTCAATGAGCTGGTCATATTCTTTTTTATAAAGCGTGCTGTAGTTTCCAAACGAATAGAAAAAAATATTGTTCAGGTTCTTAAAATCAATGGTCTCTTCAAAGATCTGTTTCACCACATCTTCCTGATAATACACCAACTTAATATTGTCCCCAAGATCCATGGTAATGTTATTGTGTATTGTTTTGTTCGGCTCAAAAATGAAAACATGGTTTTTCTGGCACAGCTTCTTTTTTAATTCTGGCAGATAAGCACCTGTATCTATGCCAAATAAAAAAATCAAGGAATCAAATTTAAGGTCCTCCAATGTGTTTAGAAGATTTGTTATTTCATTCTTATAGTTAGTCTGATCCGCCAGGTAATAATATTCTCGTTCTTTCTTTATGCGGGTAACGAAGAATCCATCTGAAGTTTTTACTTTTTTCATTGTATCCTCCAAAAAGGACGCCTTAAGGGCTTTTTTTATATGGATGAAAATGCCAGAAGCTCATATTGTCTGCCAGGAATGTTGGGAATCGTGATTCCATAGGTACCGTCTAAAAGAGTGAAGGTGACTCCCAGTGGAATCGTCTTATTTGGTTTCTCAGGATCAAGAATGCGGATTTCAATCGCTGCATTAGGTAGAGGTTCGCCTTTTGGACTGTATACGATGCCTGTGAGAAACAAAAAAGGGTTAGCAGGAAGTGTTACATCCGCGGTAACAATCTCAGAACAAATAATTTGACAGCCTGTAAAGCATATATCTGACATTGTTCATGACCTCCTTTGTAAGGGGTGCCCAAAGGACAGCGCCCTGAACACCCCTAAGTGTTTATTTGGAATAAAATTTCAATCGAAGAGCAACGCCAGCTCTGGTTGTAATACCATAAGTTGCATTGGCATCGGTAAAGGTCACTAGATTAGGTTCAGCCGTTGTCGGATTTGTGCTTTCCCAAATAGCAACAGCGCCGCTTCTTAAAATGGTATTGCTAAAAACAGCAGTACCTCGAAGCAGCAGAAGCCCCCAGCTTGTTGTAGAAAGCTTGGCAATAATCACTTGTCCGGAATCGGCGGCAGTAGCAAGAATCGTTTTTGTAATAGGTTTATAGTTAGCCATATAAACGCCCCCTCATATTATCATTAGAAATACGTATTTCTATTTTATAGTATGTTTCAATAAAAATAGAGTGACAGGGCAGTCCTAAGATATCCTTTTTCTGGAATTTAAGAGATTAGAATACAAAAAAAGCAGATGTGGAACGATCCATACCTGCCAAAAGTAACGTGTTGATGTCAAACATATCGGATTACCGCTTCTTAAAGAACCCCTTGTCATAAAGCAGACCAAGAGCCAATCCAAATACCAATCCAATTCCAAGATTATTAATAATTGCCCCGAAGACCAACCCCATGCAGAGGCCCATGGCTAAGCCATTTTGATAAGAATCATCTTTATTATTAGAGAAATTTGACATATTATGTACCCCTTATTTATTTTAGTTTATTGTACCTCAGGGGGAGAGGGAAGTACACTGGTATATTCTGAGAAAGTAAGCCAATAACGGTGTCTAATTATAAGTATAGACATAGAAAGTGCAACGGATTATAATGGTAAATAACATTTAATAAAAGAACATTTATTAATCTTTTGATTCTGCAAACATAACTGGAAGGGCAATTCTTTGCCGGGTAATGATAAATATAAGAAGACTGAGGTAGGAACAATGACACAAATATTTGAAAATATAGAAGTTACCGATTTAAGACCAATCAGGCAAATCGTACTTGAACGACTTAGAAAAGCGATTATGGATGGAAGTTTCGAGCCTGGGGATCGATTGGTGGAAACTGCCATAGCAGATGGAATGGGAGTGAGCAGAACTCCTGTAAGAGAAGCGTTTCGGCAATTAGAAATCGAAGGACTGGCGGAAAATATTCCAAGAAGAGGAACTATTGTAAAAGGAATCTCCAAATCAGATATATTAGAGATTTACCAAATCAGGGAAGTTCTTGAGGGGCTTGCTTTCCGATTAGCATGTTCGAATATATCAGAGGTAAAAATCATAGAACTAAAGAATAAGCTAATTAAGATGGAGGAGTGCATCGATCAAGGTGATATCCATGAATACTGGAAATACCACGATGAATTCCATAATAGTATTTTGTATTTAAGTAACAATCAAAGACTCATTGATCAAATGAAACAAATCTATGAATATTTATCGAAGCTTAGAAATTTCACCTTGGTTATGAATAAAAGACGAAGGGTGGCAATGAATGAACATAAAGCATTGGTTGAAGCCTTTGAGAATAAAGACGAGGAATTAGCGGAACAAATCGGTCGGGAACATACCATAAACGCTAAAGAATTTCTATCAAATGAAATCCATTTGTTTTAATCCTTTTGAGTAAAACCTATATTACAAGGCAATTGTGATAGATAGAATTGATGTTATATGGAAGAAATTGCATTATATTTTAACGGAATTATATAAGTATCAAAGATCGTGTATACAAAGTGCATAATAAAACACAAAAAAAACACTTTTTTTTGTAATAGTGATTGCAAATGTGAAAAACATATACTATAATACGCTTAGCTAGCAAACAATTTTCGACACGATTCGTGTCATTTTTAAAATTGTATACAGGGATACAAGTACACAAGTTAAATTGTATACAGGGATACAAAAGAGAATATACAGATTCGCTATCGTATTACGTTTCATTTTAGTTTATAATGCCACAACGTATTTTTTGATCGGAAGAATGAGGGAAATCAAGCAGATAAGTTGTTAAAGAATTAGGGTCTTGCATTTAAATTTGAAGAGGCGTTCTACTATAGTACGAATGTTCCTGTAGATTCAGAAGAACAATAACAATGGATACTCTTTGAAAGGTACTCATTGTATTTGTTTGGATAAACACCATAGTAATTTGTTAAGGAGTGAGGATTGATGAGAGAATTAAACTGTAGTATTTACCGAGGTGGAACTAGCAAAGGGGTCTTTTTACTTGAAGAAGATTTAAAAGCATTGTCATCTGATCTGGATCAGGTACTTCTTAAAATCATGGGTAGTCCTGATATTCGTCAGATTGATGGTTTGGGAGGTGCTGTATCTACAACCAGTAAAGTTGCAATCATTTCAAAGGAGATTGAGAATCCTTGGGATGTAAACTACACGTTTGCGCAAGTATCAGTAGATAAGCCAATCGTGTCATACGCAGGGAACTGTGGAAATATCTCTTCTGCTGTTGGAATCTTTGCAATCGAAAATAAGATGGTGGAGATAAAAGATCCTGTAACAACCGTCAAAATCTACAACACGAACACAAAAAAAGTAATTGAAGAAAACATTTCGACCCCTAATGGTGAGCTTCTTTATACAGAAGATTTTCAAATTGCTGGTGTTCCAGGAAAAGGTTTGAAAATAGACTTAAAGTTTGTAAAACCTGCAGGCTCCCTTACAGGAAAATTGCTTCCTACTGGAAATCCAATCGATGTTTACCAGGTAGATGGAGTTGGCGAGGTAGAGGTATCCATCGTTGACGCAAGCAATCCTTTGGTATATGTTGATGCCAGACAAATCGGCTTGACAGGATATGAAAAGGTAAGTGACATCGACGGTGATAAAGAATTACTTGAGAAGTTAGAACGAATCAGAGGAATGGCAGCAAAACAAATGGGGCTGGTAAGTAGTGTGGAGAATAGTTCCACAGAATCACCAGGAGTTCCAAAGTTAACATTAGTAGCTCCTTCTAAGGACTATGAAGATGTGGAAGGAACCTTGATCAGTGAATCCGACTATGATTTGTCGATTCGAATGATGAGCATGCAAAAGGCACATAAGAGCATTGCATTAACAGGGGCATTGTGCACGTTTGCAGCAAGCGTTATTCCAGATACGATTCCCAACCGTTTGGTGAAAAAGCATACATCTGACCATGAAACAAATACCTTTACATTAGGTCATAGTAGTGGGACGATTAGCGGCAGTATAGATTATGAGATTTTAAATGATGGTGGTGTGGAGGTACATTCTGTTACTTCTTACCGCACAGCCCGTAAAATTCTTACTGGCACTGTGTTTTTTAACTAAAATACTTATTTAAGGAGAGTGGAGTCGTATGTTAGCATTGTTGGGTTACTTAATGATTATCGTTTTTATGGTTTTGCTTTTAAAGAAAAAGATTTCTCCATTTGCAGGCTTGATTTTGGTTCCATTGGGGTTTGGATTTATCGTAGCGGCATACATGAAAGTTCCTATGCTTGATGTGTTTGATTGGATTTATGAAGGTCTCTATTACCAGTTTAATGGTACTAAAGTAAAATCTGGTGTAGCACCTACGATTACTCTATTATTATTTGCTATCTTATACTTCTCTATCATGCTTGATGTTGGTCTTTTTGATCCACTGAGCAAGGTATTGATCAAATGGGCAAAAGGTGATCCGCTTAGACTTTGTTTAGCAACTGCAGCAATTTCCATGGTAGTATCCTTAGATGGTGATGGAACGACTACAGTTCTTATTGTAACCGCAGCTGTTTTATCCCTGTTTAAGAAGATGAAGATGAAGCAATTATATCTGGCTGTATTAATCGCTATTCCTAACTCCATCATGAACCTGGTTCCTTGGAGTGGACCTATGGCTCGAGCTATGCCGGTTTTAAACATCGGACCTAAGGAATTTTTTGTACCACTGATTCCTGGAATGTTAGGTGCCATCGTATTAACCATTTATATGGCTTACTCCTACGGAAAGAAAGAGCGTGCACGTTTAGGATACACAGCTGGTTCCAGCATTATTAATGATAAAGACTTAGAAAATATTATCACTTCCATTAATGAAGATCCAGAAGGATTAAAAGCACCTAAATTATTACCATTCAACTTTGCTTTAACCGTTCTTATTATGGTATTACTGATTCTTGATGTTATAAATGGCGGAATCTTATTCTTAATCGGTACCGCAATTGCTGTGATTGTAAACTTTAAAGATCCTAATCTTCAGCAAAAAAGACTGACTGCAAATGGTGCAGAAGCATTAGGACCAGTTAGTTTGGTATTTGGTGCAGGCGTAATCATGGGAATATTAAACGGCAGTGGCATTAGTTCCGCAATGGCACAACAGATCGTTTCTCTCTTACCAGCAAACATGGGTGGATATATTCCATTGTTACTTGCCTTAATCTCATTACCTGGATTATTCTTCCTTCCTAATGACGCGTTCTACTTTGGTATCTTACCTGTAATTGCACCGATTGCATATAGTTTCGGCGCTACTCCAGTGGATATTGGTGTTGCATCTTTAATGGGACAGGCCGTTCGTTTTGCCAGCCCATTGGTTGCTTTCTTATATGTATTGGTAGATCGTACAGAAGTAAGCTTTGTTGATTATCAAAAAGAGTATTTAAAATGGGGAATCCCAAGTTTCTTTATCCAGTTAGTAATAGCAGTCTTAATTGGTGCGATTCCAGTACCATTCTTATATTAATTTAATATTAAAGCAAAAGGTGGCTGTCACAGTAGCTGGATCACACAGCATCTGTGACAGCCAAATTATATGAATACAGAATACAGCAACAGTATGTTACAAACGTGTTATTCATTTAAAATAATAGTAACATGCGGCTTTTAATTGTAAACACAAGGAGGACAAAATGATAAATCTATTTAATAAAGGAGCTTTTCTTGTTGGTAATAAGGAACTTATCTCTGAAGAGAACGTGGCAGAGTTAGAAAATTACAGCAAGGAGCCAATTGATAAGGAACTAGCAAAAACAGGAACGATCACTTATGACATTTTAAAAAAGCATAACCAGTCCGATTCCATGAAGAGCTTAAGACTTAAATTTGATTCTATGACCTCTCATGATCTGACCTATGTAGGTATTATTCAGACTGCAAAGGCTTCCGGGATGACGGAGTTTCCAATTCCTTATGTGTTAACCAATTGCCACAACTCACTTTGTGCAGTTGGTGGTACCATAAACGGAGATGACCATACCTTTGGTATGTCCGCAGCGAAACGATATGGTGGAATCTTTGTACCTCCCCATGTTGCCGTTATTCATCAGTTCATGCGAGAGACCATGGCTGGTTGCGAGAAGATGATCATCGGCTCTGACAGCCATACCAGATATGGTGCACTAGGTACCATGGCAGTTGGCGAAGGCGGGGGCGAGCTGGTAAAACAGATTCTAGGGGATACCTATGATATCGAATATCCAGACGTTGTAGCTATTTATTTAGATGGAAAACCACAGCCAGGAATTGGACCTCAAGATATTGCATTAGCAATTATCGGACAGGTGTTTAAAAATGGCTATGTAAAAAATAAAGTAATGGAATTTGTAGGGCCTGGTATCGCAAATCTTACAACCGATTTCCGTAATGGCATTGATGTCATGACAACAGAAACCGCTTGTTTAACTTCCATCTGGCAGACAGATGAAGATACAAAACAGTATCTAACCATTCATGGCAGAGCAGAGGATTACAAAGAACTGCAGCCAAAGTCAGTGGCATATTATGACGGCGCTGTTTATGTGGATCTAAGCAAAGTGGAATCAATGATTGCCTTACCATTCCATCCAAGCAATGTATTTTCAATCAAAGCTTTGAATGAAAACTTATCTGATATTTTACACGGCGTAGAGGTTGAAGCGAAAAAGCTGATTAACAATCCTAAGATTGACTTTAAGCTGACCGATAAGATTCAGAATAATCAATTAAAGGTACAGCAGGGAATCATTGCTGGATGTGCTGGTGGAAATTATAATAATATTATGGAAGCAGCAGAGATATTATCCAGTGCAGGCTCCATAGATAAAGATTACAGTTTGTCTATTTATCCATCTTCTGTACCAGTTTATATGGAATTAGCCAAAAAAGGAATTGTATCTGAATTAATGGCAACTGGCGCTATTGTTAAGACTGCATTTTGTGGCCCTTGCTTTGGTGCGGGAGACACACCTTCTAACAATGGGTTAAGTATTCGTCATACAACAAGAAACTTCATTAACCGAGATGGCTCCAAACCAGGAAATGGACAGATGACTTCCGTGGCGTTAATGGATGCACGTTCCATTGCAGCTACGACTATCAACAATGGCATACTGACTCCAGCAACTGATGTTGTAAAGGATTATCCAGTATACGACTACACCTTTGATGGTTCCGCTTATGAAAAAAGAGTATATCAGGGCTTCTTGGAGCCTCATGAAGAAGATGAATTAGTCTATGGCCCTAATATTAAGGACTGGCCAAATATGAGTTCCTTGGGCGATCATGTGCTCCTGCGTGTCTGCTCTAAGATTCTTGATGATGTCACAACCACAGATGAACTGATTCCTTCTGGAGAAACTTCTTCTTATCGCTCCAACCCACTTGGGTTAGCAGAGTATACTTTATCAAGAAGAGATCCGGAATATGTGGAAAGAGCAAAAGCCGTAGCTGCCTTAGAAATAGACAGAGTAGAAAATAACGTGGTTCCTTCTGAGTTAAGCGCTGTTTATAATAAAATCAAATCCATCTATCCAAATGTGGAACATGAACTTCAATCCATAGAGATTGGTAGTGTCATCTACTGCACAAAACCAGGTGATGGATCTGCACGTGAACAAGCTGCCAGTTGCCAAAGAGTGTTAGGCGGATTAGCAAACATCTGTAAAGAGTATGCCACAAAACGGTACCGTTCCAATGTGATCAACTGGGGTATGCTGCCATTCCAGATGGTAGAAAGTCCAGAGTTTGAAGTAGATGATTATATCTTTATCCCTGATATTAAAAAAGCCATCTCCACTGGCGAAAAGAAGATAACTGGTTACATCATCGGAGACTCGATTAAAGAGATTCACTTATATTGGGAAGCGTTAACCGATAATGAAAAAGCAATTGTTTTATCTGGTTCCTTAATTAATTATAACCGTGATAAAATTTCATTAGAGAATCAATAATTCTACCCTCAGACCAAATGTCACCCTATTTCAAGCTTATTAATTACTGCCCCGAATGCCAAACCCGACAGAGGTCCATGGCTAAGCCATTCTGATATGGATTATCTTTCGTATTATGGAAATTTAACATAATATTCCCCCATATTATTTTAGTTCATTGTACCTCATGGCGGGGGCAAGTACACTGACATTATGAGTGTACCAGTAAAATAGCAGGCGCTATTGCGTGACCAAATGAAAAATGGTATACTTCCTAACATATTATTTTATAAGAATTAAGGAAGAGTGGTTTATGAATAGATTAGAAAAGGTTAGAGAATAATCACAGCAGCAAAGGGAATACACACGACTCCATTGATGAAGTATTAATTGATGGGGATGTGATGCAGCATTGCTTGTACAATCCTTCCTTCCCGGTTCACGAGAAAGAAAAGGCCAGGTATGAGCAGTTAAAGGCAGAGTTTGGACTGTAAGCAGTAACATTAGAAGGAAGGTCATACCTGGTCTTTTTTACTATTATATTTGCCAATATACAATAAAGTATCTTTAGATCGTATTAAAAAGTATTTTATAGTTAATTTTCTTCAAATACTGCTTTATAATCAGCCTGAAATTTTGCAATTCCCTGAGTAGTAAGCGGATGGTTCACCATTTGTTCCAAAATCTTATAAGGAACTGTTGAAATATCGGCACCTGCTTTTGCGCAATCAGTTACATGAATGGGGTTGCGGATACTGGCAGCAATTATTTCGGTTTTTATTTGACCTATTTTAAAAATCTCGGCTATTTCCTTGATCAGAACAATGCCTTTCATGGAAATATCCTCAAGACGTCCTAGAAACGGCGAGACATAAGTAGCTCCTGCACGTGCAGCCAAAAGAGCCTGTGCAGCGGAAAATACCAGAGTTACATTGGTCTTGATGCCTTCTTCATTCAATGCCTTAACTGCTTTGAGTCCCTCTATTGTCATTGGAATTTTAACCACCATATTTGGATGAATGGCGGCGATCTCTCTTCCTTCCCTGATCATGCTTTCCGCATCAACGGTTGTCGCCTTAACTTCCCCACTGATGGGTCCATCAACTATAGATGTGATCTCCTTAATAACTTCACCAAAGACTCTCCCTTCTTTAGCAATCAGGGAAGGATTTGTGGTAACTCCACAGATGATTCCCATATCATTGGCTTTTATGATATCTTCTACGTTGGCTGTGTCGACAAAAAATTTCATATTCTCCTCATCTTCCTTTATGCAAGACTTCTAATAGCTGCAATTTGATCCTTATCAAGCATTAATATATCACTGTTTTCCATAGAAGTATTGGAATCCTCTATTAAAATCATTTTTGTATCTTTTTGTGTAATGGTATTGTGCCACAAGGTAGCTGGTATGTTAAATACCTTCCCAGGCTCCATTTTAACAGAGCCAAACTCCAGACCCTTCTCTGTTTCATTGGCATAAATAAGGGTGCAAGCACCTTCCGTTAAAACAAAGAGTTCATCCGTTTTATTATGCCTTTCCAGACAATCCATACCTGTAACGTCATTGGCAGGTTTCCAGTTTTTTATGCCAACGGTCCATTTCTCATTCTCAAATACTCTCTGCATGCCTTCTCCGGCAAATTCATAATCTGCTATAATCATTTTTACTATAACCCTCCAATTTTTTAAAAGTTTAAAAGTTCTCTGCAAGTCTTTACCACGTGCCCGGCTGTCAGCCCATAGGCTTCAAAAAGCTGATCTGGCTTTCCTGATTTTCCGAATTTATCTTCAATCCCCAAACTTTTAAATCTGGCTCCACTATGACCCGCCAGAACCTCTGCAACGGCTGATCCAAGGCCACCGATCACAGAGTGCTCCTCCAATGTAACAATTCCTTTGCAGGTTTCGTTCATTTTTAAGATGATGTCTTTATCAATGGGTTTGATGGTATGCATGTTCACAACGCAAGTATGTATGCCTTCCTTCTCAAGTTCTTTGGCTGCCTTTAAAGCTTCGGGAATCATCAGACCGCAGGATATAATACAGAAGTCATTTCCTTCTTTCATTACATTGGCTTTTCCTGGAATAAAGGGTGTATCAGATGTAGTAATATCGTCACAGACCGGCCTTGCTACACGGATGTAAACTGGTCCGTTGATTTCCGCTGCCGCCATGACTGCTTTCTCTGTTTCCGCAGGATCACAGGGTACAAAAATGGTCATATGAGGCATCTCTCTCATGAGTGCAATGTCCTCGAAAGACTGGTGGCTTCCTCCGTCTTCTCCGACTGAAAGTCCGGAATGTGAAAATCCAAACTTTACATTTGCATTGGTGTAGCAAATGGAATTTCTTATCTGCTCATAGGCACGGCCTGCACCAAATAGGGCAAATGTACTTGCAAAAGGAATATATCCTTTATTTGCAAAGCCTGCCGCCGTACACATTAAATTCGCCTCTGCGATTCCCATATTAAAGAAACGATCTGGAAATTCCTCTTTAAACATACAGGTCTGGGTGGCGTGTGCAAGATCGGCATCAAGTACCACTACTTTTTCGTTTTCTGCCCCTAATTTTACCAGGGATTCTCCATAAGCAACTCTCAAAGACTTTCCCATTTATACTACCTCCTGCTCTTTCATCGCCTGACCAAATTCTTCTGTATTCATTGGTCTTCCATGCCAGCCATACTGACCCTCCATAAATGAAACACCTTTCCCCTTTATGGTGTTACAACAAATAAATTTCGGTTTTCCTGATACATTAGCCTTTAAGGCCTTTGTTATGGCAATGATATCATGTCCTTCAACTTCCATGCACTCAAACCCGAATGCCTCAAATTTTTTAATGATACCTCCAAGGCCCATTACTTCTTCGTTACTTCCGTCAATCTGAAGCCTGTTGTAATCCAGCATAAATGTCAAATTATCCAACTTGTAATGTGCGGCAGCCATTGCAGCTTCCCATACAAGTCCTTCCTGGCATTCTCCATCGCCAAGAATCGCGTACACATTATAAGACTCCCCTCCGTGCTTTGCCGCAAGTGCCATGCCCATTGCAAGAGATGCTCCCTGTCCCAAAGAACCGGTATTCATATCAATTCCTGGCGTCTTTGTGCAGTCTGGATGCCCCTGAAGGTGACTGTCAATCTGTCTTAGCCCCGCTAGATCCTCCACTGGGAAATAACCAATGTCTGCAAGGACAGCATATAATGCCGGGCACGCATGTCCTTTGCTTAATACCAGGCGGTCCCTATCCGGTTTATTCGGATTCTCAGGATCCACGTTCATCACCTCATAATAAAGCGCCATAAGCATCTCTACACAAGATAGGGATCCTCCTGGATGCCCTGACTGACAGGCAAATAACATTTTGAGTATTTCTGCCCGCAATTCTTTTGCTTTTAAATCGTACTGCATAAATAGTTCCTCCTTAATATTGGATTAACCTTTAACAGCTCCTGCTGTCAGGCCTTCCACTAATCGTTTTTGTGCAAAAAAGAACATAATACACACAGGAATGATGGTTATAATTCCTCCTGCTGTAAGTAAATCCCACTGGACGCCAAGCTGTCCGATTAAGCTTTTTAGCGCAACTGGAATGGTACGGGTTTCTGCATTGGTAAACATTACGGCAAAGGTATATTCATTCCAAGATGTCATAAAGATATAGACTCCGGTAGCAACCAGGCAGGGCCCCAAAATCGGAAGAATAATTCTTACAAAAGCGACGCCTCTGTTACAGCCGTCTACCAGGGCTGCTTCCTCCAGCGACATGGGAAGGTCATTTAAAAACCCTAACAAAAGCCATACGGAAAAAGGAATGGTAAATGTAGTATAAGATAAAACCAGTGAGGTGGGGGTGTATAAAAGCCCCATCTTACGCATAATGGAATACAGTGGAATGAGCAGCAATACGGTTGGAAACATATTGTTGCAGAGGAACGTACACATCAGAATCTTTCTTCCGGCAAACTGGTATCTGGAAAATGCATATGCCGCAAGGGTCGATGCCGTTAATGATACCAGGGTCGTCATGGTGGCCACAACAAAGCTGTTTTTAATGGCCCCAAGGAAATTCACCGTAGTCGTAAAAAGCTTCCGGTAAGACTCTAAGGTAAAGGATCTTGGCCAGTATGTTACTACCATGCCATATAATTCGTCCTCAGGTTTTACCGATGTGATGAGAGTCCAATAAAACGGAAATAAAATAAAAATCAAAATCACAGTCAGAGGAAGGTAAACACAAACGATCTTTTTTATATCTATTTGATTTTTCATCCTTATGTATCCTCCCTAAAATTCATTTTCAAATATGGTACAGCTGCAAATAACAGAATGACTGCCAGTAATAATGCCATTGCTGATGCATAACCAAGATTCAACGCATTTCCCTTATTAAAAATATAAACACTGAGCGTCTGGGTCGAATAGGCCGGTCCGCCTTCTGTCATATTAAAGATTACATCTACAGAATTGGCAACCCAGATAACACGAAGCAGCACGGTCACAAAAATAGTATTTTTGATAGAAGGAATGGTTATTAATATAAGTTTCTGCCAGGAAGATGCCCCATCAATGCTTGACGCCTCATAAATATCAGACGGTACTCCCTGCAAAGCTGCGAGAAGCATGAGTGCAAAAAAGGGAATTCCCTGCCATATAATTGTCACAATGACACTTGGGAATGCAGTCTTTACCAGGGATAAAAACGGTATCTTGTTAGAAATAATATGAAACTGTAACAGCAGATCATTTAGCACTCCGAAGTTCCCGTCATAGATCCATCGCCACATCAAACCAATTAAAACACCTGGTGTAACCCATGGAATCATACTGACCGCCCGGACGACTCCTCTCCCCTTAAACTCCGTGTTTAAAAGAAGAGCCAGAATAAAGCCAAACAGAAATTGAAATCCTACTCCGCACACCACCCACACGATGGTTCGAAAGAGAGAACCCCAAAAGAGCGTATCCTTACATGCTGCCGCATAATTTGAAATTCCGTTAAATCCAATCTCCTTCGGTCTTCTAAGATCATAGTGTTGAAAACTCATAATAATGGCATTGATAACGGGTATAAACACGACGCACAGGATAATTAACACAGCCGGAGCAACTAATACATACGGCCATATTGTTCGTTTCTTAACCATTCGTATTTTCCTCCTAAATGGATGGGCTGCATAAGAAGCAGCCCTGACATATAAGGTTTCTATTGATAAAGTCCATCCTGAAGGATCCTCATGCACTCTTTGGCAGTAATACTTCCGGTCAGCGCTTGAGAAACTGTGTTTGGCCAAAGAGTGGAAATCCATTCTGTTGTGGTATCAAGAATCGGAACAATCCCTGCATAACCCTGTCCATCAATGGAAGCTTTCATAAAGCGGTTATTCTGGAAGAAATCAGATGCCTGAATACTCTTGCTTACAGGAACATTTCCAGTTCCCTCACACCACATTTTCTGACCTTCTCCAGCCGCCAGATAGGACACCCACTCAAAAGCAGCCGCTTTGTTCTCACAGGAGTTAAATATAACGGTTTCCGTATCCCCCATTGAGGTCCACTGTCCCTTGCCTGTTGGGAATGGGAACGCAGATACATCATCTCCAAATACCTTTTCCATATCCTTGCTGGATCCTGTATGGTGAATGGTCATTGCAGTCAGCCCGGACTGGAAATTAGCAATGATTTCACTGAATCCGTCACTGATTGCCGTAGGAGGTACATAGCCTTTTTTATAAATATCTACAAAATCCTGCATCCCCTGTTCCGCTTCCGGAGTTGTTAAGTCCTTAAAACTGCCTCCCCGTCCATTAACAAAACTGCCCCATGGTTCCTGGCCTCCCTTTGCACCTCTCATACCAAAGCCGTATACGTCGGTCTTTCCATCTCCGTTTGTATCCATGGTGCATTTTTCAATTGCCCCTAAAAATTCTTCGTAGGTTTTTGGTACCTCAATTCCAGCCTGTTTGAAGATTGATGGTCTGTAATATACATATAGGACCTGAATATTCCAAGGCATTACATAGATTCGTTCCATGTCTCCAGCCTCTGTCATAATGTTATAAATATTTTCATCGATATCCGTTTTTTTGTCCCAGGCATAAATGAAAGGTGTTAAATCAGCTAAGAGATCGTTGTTCACAAATAATGGCGTGGACGTTAACTTCCAGGTTGCGCAGTCGATATCTCCCCCGCCCATCTTGGCATTAAATAAGTTCTCCGAGTAAGCACCTCCATCCCAAGGGCTTTCTTCCCCAACCACCGTAATCCCTTTTCCATTTTCTGCATTGAATTTCTTAATGATATCCTGCATGAGCTGGGAATAATTCGTATTATCTGCCCAGTAACGGAATTTAATGGTACACGGTTTTATTTCGCCCGTAGGTGCCTGTCCATCCTTTGCCACCGAGGTGGCTTGCACTGCTTCTGTAGTCTCTTTCTTTGTTGTTTCAGCTGCTTCTGTGTTGCCCTTGCCTCCTGCAGAACAGCCAGTCATCGTTCCTGCCGCCATAAGAGCCGCCATGGCAATTGCCATTGTTTTCTTACCTAGTAATCTTTGTATCATGTTGGTTCCTCCCTCTCCCTTACATCATTTAAAGTTTCCCATACATGCCTTTCTGCCAGAAATTTAGCTTCCATATAGTTGCCGCTGGCAATTGCTTTATAGATACCCCTGTGGCTTCGTTTTGCCCGCTTAAAGCTTTCCAGGTCATTATGAGTTTCCACATGACTGCGCCGGATGGATTCGTTAATAATAGGGACCACCCGAATCAATACTTCATTATGGGTACATTCTGCAACAGCAGTATGGAATTGAATATCCATCTCTGCTGTAGAAGTGCTGTTAATCTGAATCTGATCCATCTCCGCAACCAGTCTCTCCAGATTCTTTATATCAGAAGGCGTAGCTCTTTGCACGGCCAGACCAGCAATCTGAGGTTCAATGAGCATACGTGTTTCGAAAAGGTTCTTTAACAAATATCTCTGATCCGTAAAATGCAGGCCCAGAGGATCTTCTCCAATTCCCGTTCCGGCACTGACAAAAGTTCCGCTTCCCTGACGTATGACTACAACATTTTCTGCTCTTAAAAACTTCATAGCTTCTCTTAAGGTAGACCGGCTCACCCCAAATAGTACGGTCAGTTCCTTTTCCGTAGGAAGTCGGTCACCGGGTTTCATTTCCCGTTGTATGATCATTGTTTTTACCTTTTGTGCAGTCGCCATAGGAAGTACATCAATATTTTGTATTTCATTTGAATTTCTACGCATGCTCTACTCCTTTTTTATTGTTCAATAGATAAAATGCATATAAATATTATATTTATTGTAATTAATTTAGTGATTTTGTCCTTGCGTCTATCCATAGACTAGCATAACATATGATGTATGTAAATATCATTTTTACGTTTATTCTGAATTTTATTATTATATTACAATATTTTCAGTTTATATTGTGCAAAATGTACATTTTTTGAGTAAAATTCATCATACCTTTGATAATAGATCATACCAATTGGTATGTTTTTAATCATTCACCAATTGGGGAAGGATTTAGATTAAGAGTAAACTTGATATCTATATGAATAAAATCTTTAAATAAGTTTAAAAATATTTGGAAAAAAATGTGGTATTTTACCCCCATTTTTTTAATTTTATAATGTGTTTGAAGGCCTTGTTTACATAAGATAAGAGCAATTGAGAAAAAATAGTATTGATAATAGAATGCGACATGACTTGATTAGTGATAACTAACTAAAAAACTTAATTAACTCTTTCTTTTTTGAAAAAATAGATTTATTCTGTAAGGGTATGAAAGATTATAGAATATATGAGATCGGGTTTGATGTGATAGAAAAAACAAAAAGGAGGATTTAATAATGCTAAATACCAATGGAAAAGAGAAAAGAAAAGGTCATAATCCTCAACTTGGATTAAAAGAATTACTTCATTATGTCGGCCCGGGGTTGTTAGTAACGGTTGGGTTTATCGATCCTGGTAACTGGGCTTCTAATATTGCTGCAGGTTCAGAATATGGATACAAGCTTCTCTGGATGGTAACGTTATCAACAATTATGTTAATTATCCTTCAGCATAATGTGGCACACCTTGGGATTGTGACCGGAGATTGCTTAGCGGAATCTGCAAACAAGAATCTAAAGCCCTGGCTGTCAAAAATCGTTTTATCAACAGCAGTTTTGGCTGCAATTTCTACAGCGCTTGCAGAAATACTTGGTGGTGCCATTGCTCTTAATCTTTTATTTAAGATACCTGTTAAATTGGCCGCTGTCATGATATTGGCTCTAATCTTATGGATGCTTTTTACAAATTCCTATCAGAAGCTGGAAAAGTGGATCATAGGTTTTGTTTCCATCATAGGTTTGTCCTTTATATATGAATTGAGTCTGGTTCATGTTGATTTTAACCATGCGGTTGCTGGCTGGACGACGGTAAGCATACCTCAGGGCTCCATGCTCATTATCATGTCTGTTTTAGGGGCTGTAGTTATGCCTCACAATTTATTTCTGCATTCGGAAATCATTCAGAGCAGACAGTGGAACCTTGAAGATGAATCAGTAAAAAAATTACAGCTGAAATATGAGTTTGCGGATACCCTGTTTTCCATGCTGATTGGCTGGGCAATCAACAGTGCTATGATCATATTGGCTGCCACCACCTTTTTTAATAAAGGAATACACATAACGGAACTAGGCCAGGCGGCAACCATGCTGGAGCCGTTGGCAGGAAAGGCAGCAGCTCTGATTTTTGCAGGAGCCTTATTATTCTCCGGAATTGCATCGACGACCACGGCAGGTATGGCGGGAGGCTCTATCATTGCCGGAATGTTTGATGAACCTTACGATCCGAAGGATCCCCATACAAGGTATGGAGTGATTGGGATTTTAGTATCTGCAACACTTTTGATCTTTTTAATAACAGATCCATTGAAAGGATTGATCTATAGCCAGATGTTTTTAAGTATCCAACTTCCAATCACTGTATTCTTGCAGATTTATTTAACCTCCTCGGAACGGGTTATGGGAAAATACAAAAACTCCTTCAAACATAAATTGACTTTGATTGTCATCGGTTTCATACTGACGATCCTGAATATAATGCTACTGGTCAGTATGATAAAAGGATAAAGGGTTGGATCTAAAATACCTCTGATAGAAGGTATAAGAAACGATAAACGGTACCCTAATAGTGAAACACAGACTGCATTACTGTGTATTCCTATCTGGGTACCGTTTTATGTTACTTCAAAGTTGAAAAAATAGTTTACGATTCAATTGACGAAAACGCACATTACCAAAAAAATTACATTCCTGCGGTCTGATAGATAAACTGTCCAGTCGGATCAATTCCGTAAAAATCCGCAAAGGAGAGATGAAAAACATCAGTCTTTACAGAATCCAGACAAATATTATTTTTAATCAGGTACTGATAGATGCCGGTATAGTCAATGTCGCCCTGAATCAGAATGCTCTTTAAGCAGCCGTTACGGAGAATGGCCTTTTTATAGCTTTTGGAATCCTCGCGAATGATGACCTTATCCCCTTCTAAGGCGATTCCATCGCCCAGGGATAGGGTGGTAAGGCCGTAAAAGTTCATGGTGTTTTTCATGCCGTATTTATCTTCGTAAGGCGTTTGTTTGCCGCACATGTTATACCCGGCAGTTTTCCCTTGCTTCATGGCATTTGGCCAGATTCCGGCGATTCCATTCACATCTCCAGCGGCATATACATGGTCGCTGGAGGTCTTTAAGCAATCGTCTACTTGAATGAAACGATTCACCTTGATGTCGCTGCCATCAATACATGCCACAGAAGGGCTTACACCCGCAGCTACCACCACCATATCACACTCAATGAGAGAACCGTCATCAAGCATGACAGAGGTGATCTCATCGGTTTCAGGCATGGTGCTTAACACTGTTTTTCTGCCAAGAATGAACTTACAGCCGTGTTGTTCAAACAAGTTCTGATATGTACTTCCAGCGGTTTCATCTAACTGCTTTGGAAGAATCCTGTCTGCCATTTCCAGAACGGTTACGTCCTTTCCTTGCTCCAGAAACGCATAAGCGGCATCCATACCAACAAGACCGGAGCCCACAACTAATATCCGCTGTGATTTCTCTGCAAAGGCTCTGATTTTCTGAGCATCGGATAGATGACGAAGTCCGAATACATTTTTTGCCTCCCTGAAATTCATAATAGGAGGAATCACGCTGTCCGCACCAGTGGCAATGAGGAGACGGTCGTAAGGGATCTTAGACCCATCCTCAAGGCCTACTTCCTGATTCTTGGTATCGATCGCGACTGCCTTTTTCTTGATCCAGGTAATGCGGGAACGATCAAAGAAGTCTTCTGGAACAAAGGAAAGAGTTTTCTCATCCCGTTCATGGCTTATATACTTATGAAGCATACAGCGGGAATGCACCGTTTCATCTGGAGATATCATAATGATTCTGGCATCCGGCTCCAGCTCCCTGATGGTCTTAGCTGCTGTGATTCCGGCAGCGCCAACACCAATGATTACATGTGTCATACTTACACCTCCTCCACATAGATTGCTCCGGTTGGACATGACTTTACGCAGCTTGGTGAAAATCCTTGGTCCGCGCAGAAATCACACTTAATCACCTTGGTTTTTGTGCTGGTATCTGCCTTTAACACTCCGTAGGGGCAGTTCATGACACACATAAAGCAGGACCCGCATGCGGACTCATCATAGAGAACAAGCCCGGTATCCTTATCTTTTTTGAGCGCTCCGCTCATACAGGACATCACGCATTCCGGCTGGTCACAGTGACGGCAAAAGATAGGAGTGTAGCCTCCCTGGCTGCCTTTTTCAATGTGATTGCGGGATTCGTGGTGAGGATCTGAAAGATTTAAGTTGTAAATAGAGCCTCCATCCGTCCGGTGTGCCTGCATACATGCTATAAAACAATTCTTGCAACCATCGCATTTGGCTGCATCTATGAATATCCGTTTCATATGCCACCCTCCTATATATTAAGACCCTCACGCTTCTCCATGATGATTTGTTCCAGGATATCAGCACTTTCTTTTGCATCCGGATTAATAATCACCTGTCCGCCTGTCAGGCTCTTCATGCCTTCTGTTAATACCTTAACTGCAACATCACTTCCGGTCACAAATGGTGGTAAGCCTAAGTGAAGGGGAAGGCCGAGGGCAAGACCAAAGCAGCCGTCTGCAATCGCCTGTTCCTCTAGCCACTGAGCAGCAGAAAGAACCAGAGGAAGCTTTGGAAGATCTACACCAAGCTCAGCCGCAATTTCAGTTGCTACGATTTCCAGACGTCCGATGGCAAGACATGGGCCAAAGTTAAGTACAGGAGGAATTCCAAGTGTCTTACATACCTCTCTTAAGTTAGGGCCAGCAAGCTCAGCCGCTTCCGGTGTCATAAGACCACAGTTTTCAATGCCGCCTGAGGAACAGCCTGCGGTTAAGACGATGATGTCTCTAGCAATCAATTCTTTGGTAAGGGCTACCGTAAGAACATCATGGCCACCAGCCGTTAAGTTAGAACAACCAACAATGCCTGCGATTCCTTTGATCTTACCAGCAACAATAAGGTCAATGAGAGGCTTCCAGTTTCCACCCAGGAAGTTTCTTAAGGAGCCTTCACTAACACCCGTAAGGGTATTGTCATTTCCGTGCTCTGGGAGGAGATTTAAAGGAATGATGCCGCGGCGTTCGGTATAAGCTTCAATTACCTTATCAATGATCTTTTCACTCTGTTCTTCTCTGTGCTCAAAGTCAAATTTCATTAACTCAGCATTGGACTTCTTAGCCACATCATCAAGACAAATCTGCTTGATCTTTAATTCGTCACAGATAGGCTCGATTCCAGGTAAGGTACAGTTAAACTCAGAGAGAACCGCATCAATTGCACCCGTAGCAAGAACTGCTTCGCTGGTGTAGTTGTTGCCGGCATGACCGTCAAATACTTCAGGGTAAAGAGCTCCTCTTAACTGTAAATCCTGTCCGACACAGGTACAGCCAACCAGCTTAAAGCCTTTTGCTCCAACTGCTTTTGCTTTTGCAATCGCTTCAGGAGAAATTAATTTATCCTGTAGGTCTACAAAAATGGTATGTTGATGCCCGGTGATCATGATGTTTATGTAGTCTGGATTGATAACGCGAAGACCCACTGGAGCCAGACGAAGCTGAGGTTGACCCAGAAGTACATCGTTTAACAGGTTAGTCAGGGTAAGGCCGTAAATACCGGTGGAAATACCTAGTCTTAAACAGTCAACCAACATATCAAGGGGATCGGAGTTTAAGTTAGTAGAGCACTTCACTACGCCTTTAAACACCTCACTCTTTGCGCCGCCAGGCATAATGCCAAGCTCTCTCCAACGTGCAACACGAGGAGCATAAGCAACCTTCTCAGTGAGAGCCATCTCCACGTATTCTGGCTTGTATAGATCGGCCAGTACCGCATCTGCAATCTTTTCTGCCTTCTGATAGATGTCTGCTTCTTCAATGCCAAAAATCTCAGCCAAATGCTCCAGGGATTCCATTCCCTTTAATGCGCCTTTTGCCTGAGCTGTTTTTTTGAGATTAAGGGCAGTGTTTTCCACTACATGTATATAACAGCCGCTTCCGGAAGCTACTGCTCTTAAAAAGTTTCTTGCCACGATGGTGTCCGCATCCGCACCGCAGATCCCTCTTTTAGCATTTGGTGTGATCCGGCATGGGCCGTTGGCACAAAGGCGACAGCATACGCCCTGGAGTCCGAAACCGCATTTCGTACTCTGTTTTTCCACACGGTGATGGGAAGTTTCCATCGGCAGCGCAGAAATAAACGCTTCCAGTGGCTTGTCAGCACTTTCACACGTATTACATCCATAACATTGATTCATTTTCTTCCTCCTTATAAAACTGTACTATTTTAGTATAGATTAAGATAAAAAATTTATTCTAAAAAAATCTTAGCCAAAGAATATTTTTTTAAGTCCTGGTTTAGATTTTTTTGAATTCTTGCAAATTCACAATGGACGTGACATGGGCTTGTATGAGAATGGACGGGACAATCAAACCCAGTTTGCATGCATTCAATCAGCAGCATCTTAGGATCGATAACTGTAATGATATCGTATAAGGTTGTTTGTTCCAAGTCGCATTTGAGAGCATATCCCCCAGTACTTCCCCGATAGCTTTTAATATAACCCGATTTTTCAAGCTTTCTGGCAATCTTGTAGGCATTGGCAAGGGTGATCTGTTCCTTCTCACTAATAGAAGGAATGCTGTCAGTTTCTCCATTTGACAGTGCCCGGATAATGCGTATTGCGTAGTCACATTCTTTCGTTATGAGCATGATACACCTCCGTGTTATAAGATTAACATACTGTACCTAAATGGTCAAGTTTTATCAGTTAGTAATTTCCCCCGCCGAAGCGGGGGAAATTAATTAAGATTCAGGATAAAGAAGACGTTCGTCCTCAATTCCATAAAGAACGGTATCAAGGAACTTTCTAGCTAGATATCTTGCCATGTTAAGGTTCATATCCTGGTAATTGCCACAGTCTCTGGCGCTAGCTCCTGGAATCTCCTCTTCAAAATCTCGGATAAATTCATACAGTTCTGTAATAAGCGGCACAATATCTCTTGATTTGTAATCTCCGCTTAGAAGCAGGTAAAAGCCAGTACGGCATCCCATTGGTCCAAAGTAGATAATCTTGGAGCCGTAGGTTTCATGATTTCTTAAAAAGGTAGCAGCCAAATGTTCGATGGCATGCATTTCTGCTGTATTCATCACCGGTTCAAAATTAGGGCGAGTCATGCGGATATCGAATGTTGTGATAAGTGCTTCCCCAACTGGGTCTTTTCTGGAGACATAGATGCCCGGAAGAAGCTTTAAGTGATTAATGGTAAAGCTTGTGATCTTTTCCATATTATCATATCCTTTCTTATATGGTGATGGTCATTGGTTTCATTTATGGTTTCTTATGGTGAAATTATAATAAAAATTCCGTTTTTCTGCAACCGTTTCTACAAATAAGTGGAAAAGAAAGTGTTTTTATCATAAAAGCAACAAAATGTGGAGAAAAAGCAATGGTCAGGTGATTTAAGTTAGTCACGGTTCTATGTTAATATATTAAAAAAGCAAGGAGGTAGGTTCCTATGATTTTCTCAGAAAAATTATTGGTTTTAAGAAAAAGTAAAGGTCTCACCCAAGAGGAATTAGCAGAACAGTTTCATGTATCAAGGCAGGCCATAGCAAAGTGGGAGAGCGGGCAGTCATATCCTGATATCTCAAATATCATAGCGATTTCGGAATTTTTTAGAGTGACTGTGGATCATCTGGTTAAGGACAATGATTCGTGCCATACGGCTCTTGTTTCGGAAAATCCTTGTGACAATTTAGAATTACAGGATTTTCTTGTTCGGGCAAAATGCAAAACCTATGCAGCCAAAGGAACAGAAGTGTCACCCACAAGGCCAGAATCTCATGATCTTCGTTATGAGGATGGGGATCTTCTATATCTGGATACCTATCTTGGTGGAGAGTGTTTTTCGGGGCAAGAAGCCGTATGGAACAAGGGGAAACCAATCTATGGAATGAATTACTGCGGAAGGACTACCAGCCCTCACTTTAATGCGGATTTTTTAAAGGCAGCATTGTTGGCAGTACCAAAGGAACAACCGTTTCGAGGGCCGGCATTTTATCAGGAGAACGATTCCTTGTATAGCTGTAAACTATGTGGTGATATGGAATGGTTTCAAGGACATGAGGAAATATTTTATAAAAATATTCCGGTCTATGAATGTTATTTTCATGGAGGGAAAATAAAATAAGAGGCATCTCATAATCCGATTAAATTTCGCTATGGTCACGTGAACGCCAGGTCTTCTTAAGCCGGGTGTTCAGTTGACAATTATGGTCTGATATGGTAAACTGCGTGATGAGTTAGTTAGTACTAACATAAATTAGGCACGGTAACTGTAAATTGATGTTTGCCGATTACAACATAATTAGGAGGATTTTATGAGAAAATCTATTTTACCCAAGTTAACTGTCTTTGCAGCAGTATTTGCTTTGGCGCTGACTGGCTGTTCAAGCAATAGCAAGACGTCTGCCGAAACAAGTGCGCAGGCAAGTGAATCTGCTGAAACTACAGAAGCGAAAGCCACAACTGTTGAAATCACAGATATTCACGGAACTGTTACAGTTCCTGTAAATCCAAAGACTGTAGTGGCACTGGATAATAGAACGTTTGAAACTTTATCTGATTGGGGTATTAAGTTAGTAGCCGCTCCAAAAGGAGTTATGCCTGCAGATTCAAAATATGTAGCGGATGGCGAGGTTCAGGATATCGGAGATCATAAAGAGCCAAATCTTGAAATCATTGCAGCAGCAAATCCTGACCTTGTAATCGTTGGACAAAGATTTGCCAGCTATTATGAAGAAATAAAGAAACTGGTACCAAACGCTGCCATTATTGATCTCAATTTTGAGGTTTCCAAAGAAGCTGGTGCGTCCGGTGACAGTTTTGTCAATGGACTAAAAGATACTACCATCACCTTAGGAAAGATCTTCGACAAGAACGCAGAAGCAGAAAAGCTTACCTCTGATTTTGATAAAGCAATTGAAAAAGCAAAATCAGCCTACAATGGAACAGATAAAATTATGACCGTTGTGGTTTCTGGTGGAGATATTGGTTTTTCAGCTCCTCTTTCCGGACGAGTATGGGGGCCGATGTATGAAGTGTTTGGCTGGAAGTCTGCATTAGAAGTTGACGGTGCTTCTTCTGATCATAAAGGAGATGATATTTCTGTTGAGGCGATTGCACAAAGTAATCCTGACTGGATTTTTGTAATGGACCGTGACGCTGCAATTTCTTCTACCAAGGATGCAGTTCCGGCTCAAGACGTAATTAACAATTCTCCAGCGCTTCAAAACACAACAGCTATTTCAAAAGGACAGATCGTGTATGCACCAAACGATACATACACCAACGAATCCATACAAACCTATTTGGAGTTATTTGATAACCTTGCAACTTCTTTGAGCAAGTAGGATAAAGGATGTATAGTAAGATGCGGAACGATCGAATAAATAATAACACAGGGGCTGAGAATACTCAGCCCCAGAATTTTAATAAAATATGGACCAAATCTTTTACACTGGCGGTTGCTTGTGTTTTTGTTTTGGGAATCATCTCTCTTTTTACCGGGGTATATGATATAAAAGGACAAGAAGACGGAATGCAGATGTTTTTTATCACCCGTGTTCCAAGAACTGCAGCACTTATGCTTACGGGCGCGGCCATGTCCATGTCTGGGCTGGTAACACAGTTAATTACACAAAACCGCATGGTGGAACCTACCACAACAGGGACAATTGAATGGGCAGGTCTGGGACTGATCCTAGTTTATCTGGTGATTCCTGCACCAACTCTGGTGCAAAGAATGGGCGGTGCCATTGTTTTTTCTTTTATCGGTACTATGATTTTCTTTTTCTTCTTGAGAAAGGTTAAACTTCGCTCGTCTTTAATTGTTCCCATCATAGGAATGATGCTGGGAGCAGTTATCTCCTCGATTACCACCTTCATTGGTCTCCTTTTTCAAATGACACAAAGCATAGAGTCCTGGTTCGTGGGTTCTTTCGCTCCGGTTCAGATTGGACGTTATGAATATTTATGGTTGATAGTCATCATTAATATCCTGATTTTTGTCTATGCGGATCGGTTGACCCTAGCCGGATTAGGGGAAGATGTGGCGACAAGCCTTGGAGTCAATTATAATAAGATTGTTATTTTGGGTACTGGTCTGATTTCGGTGGCAGTTGGTATTGTTGCCGCTGTAATAGGGAACCTGCCGTTTCTCGGTTTGATTGTACCCAATATAGTTTCCATGTACAGAGGAGACGATCTTAAGAGCAATTTGCCCTGGGTCTGTGTGCTTGGAATGGGAGCGATTACTCTTTGCGATATTATCTCCCGTACCATTATAATGCCATTTGAAGTCCCTGTCTCTTCAATACTTGGAACTGTGGGTGCGGTTATTTTTATCGTGATTCTAATGAAACAAAGGAAGCTAAGATGAGTGAATTAATAAATAAGAATAAGAATAAGAAGAATGCCGGAATCAAGTCCGGATCTGGTGATAAGAACCGATCAGCCAGAGCGTTTCGTTCCGGGAAAGAAGAGAAGCGATATTGGATTTTGCTGATGACCTTGTTTGTTTTAGGTTCATTTGCAACCTATGGACTTTTGGTTTATAACAATCCGGTTCCCATTGGTTCTCCTTCTTTTATCCCGGTTGTGAAACGAAGGCTGACAGCAATTACAGCTATGATTATCTCGGCTGTTTGTCAAAGCTTAGCAACGGTTGCGTTCCAGTCCAGTACGAATAACAGGATCATTACTCCTTCCCTTTTGGGGTTTGAAGCGCTTTACTCAACCATACATACCAGTACTATGTTCTTTTTTGGTGCGGGAGCATTTATAAATTTCAGTGGTGTCGGGCCATTTCTGTTTCAGGTTGTTGTTATGGTTTTGATGTGCTTAATTCTTTATGGCTGGCTGCTTTCCGGAAAGTATGGAAATTTACAGCTTATGCTTTTGGTGGGGATTATTATTGGAACCGGGCTAAAGTCTGTATCGTCTTTCATGAGAAGGCTTCTGGCACCGTCAGAGTTTGATGTATTGCAGGCAAGATTATTTGGCTCTGTCAATAATGCAGATGCCAAATATTTTCCGGTTGCAATTCCAATCGTAATCATTGCTGCAGTGCTTGTGATTGCTCATTCTAAAAAGTTAAATGTTTTGTCCCTTGGAAAGAGCGCCAGCACTTCTTTGGGGGTTCATCATAAGCTTGGAGTCATTTATACTCTTATATTAGTCTCTGTTCTGATGTCTATTTCAACCTCTCTGGTTGGACCCCTCACCTTTTACGGATTTTTAGTTGCTACTTTGACGTATCAGGCAGCGCCCACCTATGATCACAGATATGTGTTCCCAATGGCTCTTGCCATAGGATTTCTCATTTTAACCGGCTCCTACTTCTTCATGTACCATATATTCAGAGCTCAGGGAGTTGTTTCTATTATCATTGAATTATTTGGTGGAATCACATTTTTAGTTGTAATGCTGAGAAAGGGAACGTTATGATTGAGATTCTTAATGTTAAAAAAGTGTATACAGATGAAGTGAAAATTGGACCTTTAAATATTGAAATACCAAAAGCCGGCCTTACTTCTTTAATTGGGCCAAATGGTGCAGGAAAGTCCACGGCACTGTTAATGATAGGAAGACTTCTGAATATGGATGAAGGCCAGATTAAAGTAGCAAATATGAATGTTTCACAATCCAAATCACAAGATCTTGCAAAGATTCTAACGATTCTACGACAGGAAAATCATTTCGTAACCAGACTGACGGTCAGACAGTTAGCCGGATTTGGGCGTTTCCCTTATTCGAAGGGCAGGTTAACCAAGGAAGACGAGTTCATTATATCAAAATATATTGATTTTTTAGATCTTAAGGATCTGGAAAACAGGTATCTGGATGAGCTTTCCGGCGGTCAAAGACAAAGAGCCTATGTGGCAATGGTTTTGTGCCAGGAGACGGAATATGTGCTTCTTGATGAGCCTTTAAACAATCTGGATGTGGCCCGCTCGGTGCAGATGATGGAGCATCTAAGACATGCCGCCAATGAATTTGGAAGAACAATTCTGACCGTTATTCACGATATTAATTTTGCCGCCAAATATTCCGATCGGATCTGTGCCATGAAAAATGGACAAATAGCCGCTTTCGGAACGGTGGAGGATATTATGAAGCCGGAACTTTTAACGGATATTTTTGAAACGAACATAAATATTATGGAAGGTCCCTATGGACCAATCGCAATTTATTGATTCCATCATTCATGAAATTAAGGGGGATGCTCATACCATAGTAAAAGTAGTGGGAAGGAGCGTCATGAATGGAAGAATGGTTTCGATTATCAGAGGATGAAGCCCTGTCTCAGCTTCAAGCGAAGTGGTCTGGGCTAGATCCCGCAGAAATTATAAAGCGTAGAGATAAATATGGAGAAAATGCACTGTTAAAAGAAAAGCGTAAAAGTGCATTCCAGGTCTTTTTGGATCAGTTTAAGGATCTGCTGGTAATCATATTGATTATAGCAGCAATCATTTCCATGATATCTGGTGACGTTGAAAGTACCGGGGTAATTTTTGCAGTACTATTACTAAATGCGGTCTTAGGAACTGTGGAAAATCAAAAGGCAGAAAAGACCTTAGACAGCTTAATGGCATTGTCCGCACCAGTAGCTGTGGTTATGAGGGAAGGTACCATTCAGCAGATTCTATCAGCGGAGTTGGTGCCGGGAGACATCCTTCTTTTGGAAGCAGGAGATATGGTTGCGGCAGATGGAAGAATCCTTGAAAATTACTCCATGCTGGTCAATGAAAGCTCTCTTACCGGGGAATCCCTTAACGTAGAAAAAAGAACAGGGAAAATCCGGGATGAGAAGGTACCTCTTGCCGAGCAAAATAACATGGTTTTCTCCGGTTCTCTGGTGGCAGCAGGCAGGGCAAAGGTACTGGTGACCGGAACAGGAATGAATACCGAAATTGGCAGAATTGCCTCCTTAATGAATGATACCGGAGAAAAGAAAACACCCCTTCAAATTAGTTTAGATCAGTTTGGCAGCAGGCTTGCAGCAGGAATCTTATTGATTTGTGTTCTTGTCTTTGGCTTAAGCATATATCGGCGCATGCCGGTTCTTGATTCCCTCATGTTTGCTGTGGCCCTTGCTGTGGCAGCCATTCCTGAGGCATTAAGCTCCATTGTCACCATCGTTCAAGCCATGGGAACCCAAAAGATGGCCAGGGAAAATGCCATTATAAAAGACTTAAAGGCAGTGGAAAGTCTTGGCTGCGTTTCCGTCATCTGTTCCGATAAAACAGGAACCTTAACTCAGAACCGTATGACGGTCCAACAGGTTTATGTAAATAACCGCCTTTACCCTCCCGAACTTTTAAATCCAGAAATTCCAGTACATAAATATCTGCTCTATGATGCAGTCTTAAATAATGATTCCTCGTACCATGATGGAAAACCACTTGGAGATCCGACGGAAGCGGCTCTGCTTCAAATGGCAGAGCGGGCTGGCGCAGAAGAAGCAGTCATTAAGTCTCATTATCCAAGAATCGGAGAGATTCCCTTTGATTCCCAGAGAAAGCTAATGAGCACACTTCACCCTATCGAAGGCAAAAAGATGCTTTTCACCAAGGGGGCACAAGATGTGCTTCTTCCAAGACTTACCGGCATCTGGACCAGTGAGGGCATTCGCCCCATAAGGGATGGAGACCTTCATACCCTGGTGGAGCAAAATGAGGAATTCTCCATTCAAGGATTAAGGGTCCTCACCTTTGTATGCAGGGAAGTGGGAGAGAATGAGAAACTATCTGAGAAATCAGAACAAGGTTATATCTTTTTAGGCATGGTAGCCATGATGGATCCGCCTCGTCCTGAGACAAAGAATGCCGTATTAAATGCCAGAAAGGCCGGCATCCGTCCTGTTATGATAACAGGTGACCATAAAGTAACAGCCTCCTCCATTGCAGAAAAAATCGGAATCATGGGAGATGGGGATTTAGCCATTAGCGGTCCCGAGCTTGATGATATGACCGATGAGGACCTTGACAAAAGACTAGAAAAGATTAGTGTTTACGCCAGAGTATCCCCAGAGCATAAGATAAGAATTGTTCGAGCCTGGCAGAAAAAGGGCCATATTGTTGCGATGACCGGAGACGGGGTCAACGATGCACCCGCCTTAAAGCAGGCTGACATCGGAGTTGCCATGGGTAAAATGGGAACTGAGGTGTCAAAAGATGCTTCCGCCATGATACTAACAGACGATAACTTTGCAACCATTATAAAGGCAGTAGCAAATGGAAGGAATGTGTACCGCAACATAAGAAATGCCATTAAGTTTCTTCTATCTGGAAACATGGCAGGGATCTTATGCGTCTTATATACCTCCATACGGGGGCTACCAGTGCCCTTTGCCCCAGTTCATCTTTTATTTATCAACTTATTAACCGACTCTCTTCCTGCCATTGCCATTGGTATGGAACGGGCAGAAGCGGATTTGCTGGCGCAAAAACCAAGAAATCCAAGAGAAGGAATCTTAACCAAGCGGTTTGTCCTCCAGCTTCTTTTTCAAGGGGCATTGATCGCGGTCTTTACCATGAGTGCGTACGGCACTGGACTGGTTACAGGTAGCGAAGCAGCGGCAAGCACCATGGCATTTTCCACCTTAACTCTGGCGAGGTTATTCCATGGCTTTAACTGCCGAAGCAGTCATTCCATATTAAAGATTGGATTATGGAGCAACTTATGGAGCATCATGGCCTTTGAAGCGGGGGCTGTGCTTTTAGCAGCGGTGTTATTTATCCCCGGTCTCCACACTCTTTTTTATGTGGCAGATCTCACTGGGAGACAGTTTCTAACCATCCTCATATTTGCTTTTATTCCTACTCTTATAATCCAGGCTTTTAAGACCATAAGGGAAAGCCTTTATTGATAAAATAGTGCTCTTAAAACTTGACATGATACATGAAATCATGTTACTATTATCTATATTTAATAAATAGCCTAAGAGATGAGAGAGCCAGGTGATGAGTGCGGGGAACCGTTCATTTCCGAGGCTCTTTCTTTGCAGTTTGGGAAAAATTTAACAAACGGCAGAGAAGGTATGATTGGAAGGGGAAAATTATATGGGAAGTTACGTTATTGCTCTGGATCAGGGTACCACAAGCTCTAGGTGCATCCTGTTTGATGAACAGGGAAACATCTGCAGCGTTGCACAAAAGGAGTTTGCACAGATTTTTCCACAGCCAGGCTGGGTAGAGCATGACCCAATGGAGATCTGGTCCTCACAGCTTTCTGTGACCATGGAGGCCATGGGTAAGATTGGTGCTCATAACAGCGACATCGCTGCTATTGGCATTACCAACCAGCGGGAGACCACCATCGTGTGGGATAAAGAAACCGGAGAGCCGATTTATCATGCCATTGTGTGGCAGTGCAGAAGAACCGCAGATAGAATTGAACGGTTAAAGTCTGATGGTCTGGAAAGTCTGATTGCAGAACGTACCGGACTGATACCAGATGCCTATTTCTCTGGAAGCAAGATCGAATGGATTCTCGATCATGTTGAGGGGGCCAGAGAACGGGCAGAACGAGGAGAACTTCTCTTTGGAACGGTTGATACATGGTTAATCTGGAACTTAACCAAGGGCTGTATCCATGTAACGGATTATACCAATGCGTCCAGAACCATGCTATTTGATATTCATAAGAAGTGCTGGGATGAAGACATTTTAGATTATTTCCGCATTCCAAAGTCCATGCTTCCTGATGTGAAGCCATCAAGCTGTGTATATGGCTACACCTCTTCTGATGTTATGGGAGGAAAGATTCCAATTGCAGGGGCAGCAGGAGATCAGCAGGCAGCCTTATTTGGCCAGTGCTGTTTTGAAGCGGGAGAAGTGAAGAATACCTATGGAACTGGTTGCTTCCTTCTAATGAATACAGGGAATAAAGCAGTTCGTTCCGAACACGGCCTTTTGACTACCATTGCAGCCAGTGACCAGGAACAGATTCAGTATGCCTTAGAGGGCAGTGTTTTTGTGGCAGGAGCCGCCGTTCAGTGGCTTAGAGATGAGATGCGTATGGTTCGTTCCGCTTCTCAGACAGAGGAATACTGTGGAGCAGTAGAGGATACGGGGGGCGTATATATGGTTCCTGCCTTTGCCGGACTTGGTGCCCCTTACTGGGATCAGTACGCCAGAGGAACCATCGTTGGGGTGACGAGAGGAACCAGCAAGGAACAATTCATCCGTGCCACCGTTGAGTCAATGGCTTATCAGGTGTCTGATTTAATCGAAGCCATGGAGCAGGATTCTGAGATTCACTTAAAGCAGTTAAGAGTCGATGGAGGCGCTTGTGCCAACAGCTTTCTCATGCAGTTTCAGTCCGACTTATTAAATACCCAGATTCTAAGGCCCAAATGCATCGAGACTACAGCTCTTGGAGCAGCATACTTAGCAGGTCTGGCTGTAGGGTATTGGAAGGACAAAGAAGAAATTAAGAAAAACTGGCAGGTAGCCAATACCTTTGAAAGCAAGATGGAAGAGGAACGCAGGAAAAAGCTAATCAAAGGCTGGAAAAAAGCCATTAAATGCGCCCGCTTCTGGTCAGAAGACGAGGACTAGAAACATCTTGACACTAAGTCTTACCTGTGATAGCATGAAATTAATTAAATAACAACCCTTTGAGACGAGAGAGTAAGGAGATAACACGGAGAAATCCGTTTATTTTCCTTGCTCTCTTTTGATTTTAACTTGAATATTCACTGCATATATGGAGGAGAAAACATGAAGGAAATGTATTACGATGCGGCAATCATTGGAGGCGGAGTCATCGGGTGTGCAATCGCAAGAGAGCTGGCCCGTTACGATATGAAGATTTGTGTGGCAGAACGGGAGGAGGACGTCTGTTCTGGTACAACAAAGGCAAACAGCGCCATCGTCCATGCGGGATATGACGCATCCCCTGGTTCCTTAAAGGCAAAGTTTAATCTGGAAGGCAATCGCATGATGGAGGGACTTTCTAAGGAGCTTGACTTTCCTTTTATTAAGAATGGTTCCCTGGTGCTTTGCCTTGATGAAGAAGATATGCCAAATCTCCAGGCTCTGTTAGAAAAAGGGGTTAACAACGGAGTGGAAGGTCTTACCATCCTTTCTGGAGATGAAGTTCGTGCCATAGAGCCTAACGTGACCGATCAGGTAGTAGGAGCTCTTTATGCGCCTACCGGAGGAATTGTCTGCCCCTTTGGCCTTAATATTGCTCTTGCAGAAAACGCCTGTGATAACGGAGTGGAGTTTTTCCTAAACACAGAAATCCTTGGGATTGAAAAAACCACAGAAGGATTTGATCTAAAGACTCCAGATTCCATCATTCATGCTAAGTTTGTCATCAATGCAGCTGGCGTATATGCAGATCAGTTCCACAACATGGTCAGTGAGAAAACCTTAACCATTATACCAAGAAAAGGAGATTACCTTCTTCTGGATAAACAGGCAGGAGCTCATGTGAGTCATACCATTTTCCAGCTTCCCGGAAAGATGGGAAAAGGAGTATTAGTCACCAGAACCGTTCATGGAAACCTTTTAATCGGCCCGTCTGCGACTGATGTAGAAAGCAAAGAAGATGTAAGGACCACAGCCGATGAGCTTACGGAAATCACCAAAAAGGCCGCCTATGTGGTAAAAGATATTCCGTTTCGTAAGGTTATCACCTCCTTTTCTGGCTTAAGAGCTCATGAGGTAGGTGGAGACTTTGTTATTGGAGAGGTATTAGACGCTCCTGGATTTTTCGATGCCGCAGGCATTGAATCCCCTGGTCTAACCAGTGCCCCTGCCATTGGAGTTTATGTGGCTGAGCTAGTGGCAAAGAAAGCAGATGCGAAGAAGAGAGAAGACTTTAATGGGGTTCGAAAAGGAATTGTACACCCTGAAAAGCTGACCATAGAAGAGCGTGGAGCCCTTATTAAAGAAGACCCAAGGTATGGAACCATCATCTGCCGCTGTGAAGGCGTCAGTGAAGGAGAAATCGTAGATTCCATTACAAGGACTCTGGGTGCTGTATCCATGGACGGAGTCAAACGCCGGGTACGTGCTGGCATGGGACGGTGTCAGGCTGGATTTTGCGGACCTAAGACCATAGAAATTTTAGCAAGAGAGACGAACCGTGCGCCAGAAGACATCTGTAAGAACCGGCCAGGATCTAACATGCTGAAAAAGGAAGAGAAAGGGGCAGCAAATGATAGAGCATGACATCATAATCATAGGGGGTGGCCCGGCAGGTCTAGCAGCAGCCGTAGCCGCAAGAAAAGCAGGAATCACTGATATTTTGATTCTGGAACGAGATGAGTTCTTAGGAGGGATTTTAAATCAGTGCATCCACAACGGCTTTGGACTTCATACCTTTAAAGAAGAACTGACTGGCCCGGAATATGCTGCCCGTTTTATTCAGATGGTGGAAGAAGAGCATATTCCTTACCTATTAAATACCATGGTACTGGATATCAACTCCAATAAAGAAGTGACCATTATAAATAAGGAATCTGGCCTGACAATTATTAAGGCACGTGCCATCATACTGGCCATGGGATGCAGGGAACGCCCAAGAGGAGCACTCAACATACCAGGATATCGTCCCGCAGGAATCTATTCCGCAGGTACCGCCCAACGTTTTGTCAACATGGAAGGCAAGACTGTAGGAAAAGAAGTGGCTATCTTAGGTTCCGGTGATATCGGGCTTATTATGGCAAGACGTATGACCTTAGAAGGAGCCAAGGTAAAGGTTGTGGCAGAACTGATGCCATATTCCGGCGGTCTAAAGAGAAATATCGTCCAGTGTCTTGACGACTACGGAATTCCTCTGAAATTAAGCCATACCGTCATAGCAATCGAAGGAAAAGATCGGTTGACTGGAATTACACTTGCTCAGGTAGATGAAAATAAAAAGCCAATTCCAGGGACAGAAGAATATATCAGTTGCGATACCCTTTTACTTTCCGTAGGTCTTTTACCAGAAAATGAGCTTTCCGAAGGAGCTGGAGTAGACTTAAATCCTGTGACCTCAGGTCCATTTGTGGATGATCGCCTGGAAACCAGCACAGAGGGCATCTTTGCCTGTGGCAATGTGCTTCATGTCCACGATCTGGTGGATTATGTATCCGAGGAGGCTTCTCTTGCTGGTGTCAGCGCAGCCGCTTTCTTAAAGGAAGGGCAGAAAAAGACTACCAATATGGTAGAAATCGCAGCGGAAAACGGAGTTCGCTATACCGTTCCTCAAAGACTTGATAAAGAACATATGGAAGATCAGATCACCGTTCGTTTTCGGGTAGCAGACGTATATCAGGACCGTTATATCAGTGTATATTACGATGGAGAGCGTGTCTCCCATAAAAAGAAACGGGTTCTGGCCCCAGGTGAGATGGAACAGGTAATCCTTAAGAAGGAAAACCTAAAGGATTACCCAGACCTTAAAAAAATTGTTATCTGTACGGAGGTGGAGTAACATGGAGATAAGAGAACTGACCTGTATCCGCTGTCCTTTGGGTTGTCAGCTAAAAGTTACCATAGAGGAAGATGAGATTAACGTAACAGGCAATTCCTGTGGCAGAGGAATCGAATACGGAAAAAAGGAAGTCTTAAGTCCCACCAGAATGGTAACCTCCTCGGTCCGTGTCTTAGGAGGAGAACATGATATGGTTTCCGTTAAGACCAGTCAGGACATTCCAAAGGATAAGATATTTGACTGCATGGAAGAAATCCGTAAGGTCACAGTCAATGCGCCAGTTTCCATTGGCGATGTAATTATAAAGGATTGTGCGAAAACCGGTGTATCTATTGTTGCAACCAGAGATGTAAAAGTGGTATTATAAAAATACAATGAAGATAAATGGCCCGGCTAGGTCAGAAAGTAAGGGGAATTCCCTCTTTTTTTCCACTCTGCCGGGGCTTTTATTTTCAAAGAAAATGGATAAAGGTTTAAAATAGCCTTGACGGTGGGGAAAAGGATTGATAAAGTAGAACAAGATCCATATTTTGTGGGTGTGGAGGAATATTGATGAAAGCAATGGAACTGTTGGAGACATCTCCAGTGATTGCAGCGGTTAAGGATGAAAACGGACTTCATAAATGCTTTGAATCAGATTGCCAGATGGTATTTGTCCTATATGGTAATATTTTAAATATTGGCGAGATCGTAAGGCAGATTAAAGAACACGGAAAATATGCGATTGTACATGCGGATCTGGCTCAGGGATTAAGCTCCAGAGATATTGCTGTGGATTTTTTAAAGCAGAATACATTTGCGGATGGGATTATCAGTACAAAACCTCTTCTGGTAAAGCGAGCCGTAGAGCTTGGCCTAATCGGGGTGCAGAGAACCTTTATCATCGATTCTCTTGCCAAGAGTACCATGAAGAAGCAGATTGATACCTTTCATCCCGATGTAGTGGAGGTTATGCCTGGTGTTATGCCCAAGGTGCTGAAAGAGATTCGGGCCTATACAAATATTCCCATTATTGCAGGCGGTCTGATATCAGATAAAAAGGATATCATAGCGGCTTTTTCCGCAGGCGCGGATGCAATCTCCACTACCAAGGAAGAGTTATGGTTCATGTAAAAGGAGGATGCAATGAAATTAGTTACATACGAGGTTGACCGAAGAAGAGATATCGGGGTCATGAGTAAGGATGAGACGTGGGTCTTTCCTCTTAGGGCTTTTGGTATGGAGTACAAAGAGATGCTGGAGGTAGTAAAGGGACTAAGCCAGTCAGAGCTTGATTTATTAGATCATGCTTCAGGGCTTGACCCATACAGCAATAACATCGTCGGAGCCGCTATGAGAAAAGAGGTAAAGCTTCTTGCTCCAATTTCCAGACCAGAACAAGATATTATCTGCCTGGGGATCAATTACATGGATCATGCTGAGGAATCCGCCCGCTTTAAAAAAGAACAATTCGACGGAACTCGTGCCAACGCGGTTTATTTCTCCAAGCGAGTGAATGAAGCAGTTGGTCCTTACGGAGACATAGAAAGCCATAGCGACATGGTAGACAGCCTGGATTATGAGGTGGAGCTAGCCGTTATCATCGGAAAAGATGCAAAGAATGTACCGGCAGAAAAGGTTCGGGATTATATCTTTGGCTATACCATCATAAATGATGTCAGTGCCCGTAATGTACAAAACATCCATAAGCAGTGGTACTTCGGAAAAAGTCTTGATGGCTTTACTCCAATGGGACCTTGTATTTTAACTGCCGGTTCTATCTCTTACCCACCAGAACTTAACATTGAGTCCAAGGTGAATGGAGAATTAAGGCAGAGCAGCAATACAAGTCTCATGATCTTTCACATCGACCATATCGTCAGCGAGCTGTCTAAGGGCATGACCCTTCGGGCAGGAACGATCATTTCCACCGGGACACCAAAGGGTGTGGGAATGGGCTTTGATCCACCTCGATTTTTACAGGCTGGTGACGAAGTGGAATGTAGCATTGATGGAATCGGAGTCATTGTCAACAAGGTAAATTAGAATTACAAAAGATGCGTTTCTGCAAAATTGAAACGCATTTTTTGTATTGCATAGGAAAGTTCTACGAACTCCCCTATGCAATACAAAGCACGACCTGCAGGATGCGCATGACGCTTAAGAGGAAGATGTCACTGAGTTGACAGCGCGTCAGTGCAGAGTCTGACAAGTCAGACTCTTTCTTATCTTGACATGGGTTTTGGGGATTTATAATAAGAATAAGGAGAATGGTATAATATGGATATTTTCGCTTTGATTGGGTCTTTTGGGGGAGGAATCATTGGAGCTTACATAGGGGCTGTTCCCATATTTATATTTGCGGCATTCCTTGCCATCGTAGGCGCAGTATCAGCCATGTCAGGGGGAGGAAGCTTTATTCTGGACTATGTTGCCTTTGGCTCTTACTTAGGGCCTCACATCGCCTTTGCAGGAGGTGTAGCTGCGGCAGCCTACGCTGGTAAGAAGAAAAAGATTAAAAGTGGTTTGGATCTGTCCGCGCCGCTTTTTGGAACCGGGGATCCAATGACACTCTTGGTGGGAGGGGTGTTTGGCGTTCTGGGATTTTTAATCCACTATGTGGCAGGTACCCTTCTTCACTTACAAACAGATTTACCAGGCCTTGCTGTGTTTCTTTCTGCAATCATTGCGCGGTACGCTTTTGGAACCGGCGGGTTAATAGGAAAGACAGCACCAGAGGAGAAGAGGACGTATTTTACAGGGGGAACCTGTTTTTGGTGTAACGTGTTGCTTGGAGCGGGAATTGGGATTGCAACCGGATTTGTGTATCAGTCCATGATAAATGGAGGGGTATCCACAGAGGCCATGGCAAGCTTTCCAGCACTCTCCTTTGGCATCGCAGGAGCGACTCTTATCTTTGCCCATTCTGGCGCTGCTGTCCCAGCCACCCATCACATTGCTATACTCTCTGCCTTGGCAGCCGTCTCTTCAGGAAATCCGTTTATGGGCGTTGTCTTTGGCATTGCGGCTTCCTTGTTTGGTGATTTCATAGCTAGTACCATTAACAGCCATTGTGATACCCATGTGGATCCACCGGCTTGTACCATCTTTCTCTTTACATTTTTAATCAATCTCTTGTTTGGAAGTGGGCTTATCAAAGTTTAATTATACATAGATGGGCGTCCCGTCAGCCGGTAAGGCATTGACTGGGCGCCTATTTTTATAATTCTTAGACAGGCAACATGCAGGTTGTGCGTGAAATCATACCAGTTATGGGAAGGGTGGCCTCATAGCCTTTCTTATGTGTTAAAGTCTAACTACCACTCAAATCAGTGGCAATTAGTATGGAGGAGGATGAAAAAATGTTACAGATCAATATTGATGACGTCATGAAGATCGTCAATCTCTGTGTGCCTTATCTCATCGGCCTTGGCATTGCAGCCATTGCCGTAATCACCGTATTTATCGCATGCAGAAAGAAAAAGGGTGCCGTAAAATATCTAATCAGAAGCCAGGGGATAATGGCTCTTGTATTGGCACTTGTAATTACCGTAAATTTGATCTGCTGGGGACCAATGGCAAGCCTTATATCCCTAGCTACTGGAAGCGGAACGATTTCAGAAGAGACTTCCGATAAGGCAACAAAGCTTTGTACTGAAATTGCAGAAGAAGGAATTGTATTGTTAAAAAATGATTCCGACCTTCTTCCCTTAAAAACAGATTCAAACCTGAATGTATTTGGCTGGGCTTCTACCAATCCATGTTACGGTGGAACCGGCTCTGGCTCTCTCTCCGATGCATATGAGACGGTGTCTCTGCTTCAGGGATTGGAGCATGCAGGTTTTAAGTTAAATACTGCATTATCGGACTTTTATAAAACCTACCGGGCAGACCGTCCAAGTGTAGGAATGTGGGAGCAAGACTGGACTCTTCCAGAGCCTGTGAAGACATCTTACAGCCAGGAGCTTTTATCTGGTGCTAAGACTTTTTCTGACACAGCCATGATCGTCATCACTCGTGTGGGTGGGGAAGGCGCAGATCTTCCAGATGATGTGAGCAAAGTAACGTATACAGATAATTCCAAGGACTATAAGGACTTTGAAGACGGAGACCATTACCTGAAACTTAGTAAGACAGAAAAGGATATGGTAGACCAAGTATGCTCAAACTTCGATAACGTTATCTTCGTATACAATGGTGCAAATGCCATGGAGTTAGGCTTTTTAGAGGATTATAAACAGATTAAAAGTGCCATCTGGTGTCCTGGAACTGGTCAGTCTGGTTTCGAAGCATTGGGAGAGATTGTAAGTGGAACTGTAAATCCATCTGGAAAAACCAGTGACACTTTTGTAAGGGACTTAACAGATACCCCTCAATATAACAACTTTGGCAGCTTCGTTTACGACAACATGGAAGATTTCGCAGGAAAGGCATTTAAAGGAGAAGCTACCTATCCAAGCTTTATCAATTATGTGGACGGCATTTATGTAGGGTACCGTTTCTTTGAAACTGCGGCAGAGGAAGGTTTGATCGACTATGATAAGTCCGTTATGTATCCGTTTGGCTATGGACTTTCCTATACTACATTCACCCAAAAGATGGGAGAGATGACCCAGTCAGACGGTAAGATTTCCTTTGATGTGACAGTCACCAATACTGGAAATACGGCTGGTAAGGATGTGGTTGAGGTTTATTATAATCCTCCTTATACAAACGGTGGGGTTGAGAAAGCTTCTGCTAATCTAGCTGCATATGATAAAACTGGACTCCTGAAACCAGGTGACTCAGAGACGGTATCCATCTCATTCCTTGCAGAAGATATGGCATCCTATGATTCCAAGGGAAGCGGCGGTTACGTTTTGGATGCGGGAGACTACGGCATTTCCATTCGAAATGATTCTCATCGCATCATAGAGGAACAGAACTTTACCGTTTCATCCCAGATTGTATACAATGAATCTAATCCACGTTCCACCGATACTTTGGCTACGGTAAATCAGTTTGAAGAGGCAAAAGGAGACATCGAGGTTCTATCCAGAGCAGATGGGTTCGCTAATTATAAAGAAGCAACCGCACCTCCTAAGACCATGACCATGCCGGAGAAATATAAAGAGACCTTTTTAAACAATAAAAACTACAACCCAGAGGATTACAATAATGCATCCGATGAGATGCCAGTAACCGGAGCGAAAAATGGATTGGCACTTGCCTCCATGCGAGGTCTGCCTTATGACGATCCTCAGTGGGAGAAACTTCTTGATCAGCTAACAGCAACAGAGATGGATACCATGGTCGCCATAGGCGGATATCAGACCTCTGCGGCTAAGAGTGTAAAGAAGGTAGGAACCGTAGATTGTGACGGACCTGCGTCTATTAATAATAACTTTACAGGGGTTGGCTCCATCGGCTTCCCGTCAGCCGTTATGATTGCATGTACATGGAACGATGATATTGCAGAAGCCTTTGGAGAGAGCATTGGAACCATGGCAGATGAGATGGGTGTATCCGGCTGGTACGCACCGGCTATGAATACCCACCGTTCCGCCTTTGGTGGACGTAACTTTGAGTATTACTCAGAAGATGGCTTACTAGGCGGCAAAATGGCTGCCAGTGCCTTAAGAGGAGCGGAGAAGCTTGGTGTATACGGTTATATCAAACATTTCGCATTTAACGATCAGGAAACAAACCGAAACAATATGCTTTGTACCTGGTCTGAGGAACAGGCCCTTCGTGAGATTTATCTAAAGCCGTTTGAAATCGCAGTTAAGGAAGGCAAAGCAAAAGCTGTCATGTCATCCTTTAACTATATTGGAACGGAATATGCAGGAGCATCCAATACCCTTCTTAATACCGTATTAAGAGAGGAATGGGGCTTTCAGGGATTTGTCCTCACGGATTATTTTGGTGGATACGGATACCAGAATGCAGACCAGGAAATCAGAAATGGAAACGATGCCATGCTGGTTGCTTATGATACGGAAACCAATCATCTTAAAGATACCACCAGCGCCACCAGTTTAAAGGCCATGAGACAGTCTGCTAAGAATATTATGTATACGGTTGTCAACAGCCGCGCTTACGAAGGAGACAACGCAAAGGGAGGCTTAATGAGCTGGCAGATCACAGCCATTGCAATCAATGTAGTTTTGGCGGCAGGCTTCCTATTCCTGGAGATGCGGATGATAAAACGCTATAAAAGCAAACTGGAGCTAGGACAGACAAAGGAAACAACCTCAACAGAAGGAAAAACAGATGAAGTATAAACACATTCTTGAAGCAATGACACTGGAAGAAAAGGCGGCCATTCTTAGTGGTAAAAACGTGTGGCAGACCCGCAACATCGACCGCCTGAACATTCCCTCCATCTTCTGCGCCGATGGACCCCACGGGGTCCGGAGGCAGGCTAGTTCGGGAGATCACCTGGGGCTTAACCCTTCTCTTCCCGCCACCTGTTTTCCAACCGCAGCCTCCGTTGCCAATAGCTGGGACGAAGGGCTGTGTGAGGAAATAGGCAATGCACTAGGTGAGGAGGCCAAATCCCAAGGAGTAAACGTTCTCTTAGGGCCTGGACTTAATATCAAAAGAAGTCCACTCTGCGGAAGAAACTTTGAGTATTTTTCCGAAGATCCATACCATGCGGGGAAACTGGCTGCCTCCTATGTCAGGGGAATCCAGGAACAGGGCGTGTACGCCTGTCCCAAACACTTTGCAGTCAATAGCCAGGAGCTTAGGCGAATGGCAATGAATGCAGTACTAGATGAGCGTACCTTAAGAGAGATCTATTTAGAAGGCTTTGAAATCGCTGTCAAAGAAGGCAAGGCCAAGTCCATTATGACCAGTTATAATGAAGTAAACGGGACCTATACAAATGAAAATAAACATCTGCTAAAAGATATTCTAAGAGATGAGTGGGGCTTTGATGGTCTTGTCATCACGGACTGGGGCGGCTCCAACGATCATGCAAAAGGCGTTGCGGCAGGTTCCCACTTAGAGATGCCATCTCCTGGTCTGGATTCCGCCAGAGGCCTTATAAAGGCCCTGGAAGACGGCAGCTTGACCATGGAGGAACTGGATACTTGTGTAGAAGGTCTTCTAGAAGCTGTGTTTGACTTAAACCAGAAAGAAGATCAAAAGAAGACTTCATTTGATCAAAAAGCTCACCACAGGCTGGCGGAAAAAGCGGCAGAGGAAAGCGTAGTTCTACTTAAAAATGAGGGGAAACTGCTCCCCTTACCATCAGGCTGTAAGGTGGCTCTGATTGGAGATTTTGCAGTTGAACCAAGGTATCAGGGCGCAGGTTCCTCTCTGGTCATGCCTTTGAATCTGGAAACAATGGAAGGAACCATAAAGCAATATACCTTAAACGTAGTGGGAGTGGCAAAGGGATATCTGCGAAATGGAAAAGAAGATGCAAGCCTGGAATCTCAGGCAGTTGAGCTGGCAAAGAAAGCCGATGTGGTTTTATACTGCTTTGGACTAGATGAACTAAGCGAAACCGAAGGAATGGATCGCAGCCACATGAGACTTCCCAAAAACCAGATAAAGCTTCTTAAGTCCCTGGCTGATGTGAACCCTTCCATTGTTGGAATCCTTAGCGCTGGATCTGCCATTGAAATGCCTTGGCAGGAATATTGCAACTCCATTCTTCATGGTTACTTAAGCGGGGAGGCGGGACCAGGAGCCATGCTTCGTATCATTACAGGGGAAGTCAATCCGTCTGGACATTTAAATGAGACATATCCTATAAAGTATGAGGATACACCCTCCTGTCAGTACTTCCCAGGCAAGGAACGAAACAGTGAATACCGAGAGAGTTTATTTGTAGGATATCGCTATTACCAGACAGCAGAAATCCCGGTTCAATATCCTTTTGGATACGGTCTTTCTTATACCACTTTTGAATACTCAGAACTTGAAGTCACAAAGGAAGGCGTCCGCTTTCAACTAAAGAATACGGGAAGTTATGACGGAAAGGAAGTAGTCCAGCTTTATGTAGGCGGTCCAAATCAAAGAGTATTTCGCCCGAACAAGGAGTTAAAGGGATTTGCTAAGGTATTCTTAAAAGCGGGGGAGAGTCAGCAGGTATTTATCGCATTTGATGATAAGGCATTCCGTTACTGGAACATAGCCACAAAGCAGTTTGAAGTAGAAGGTGGCCAATATACCATATCCATTGGAGCTAACGTAGCTGATGTAAGGCTTAAGGGAGCCATAGAGATAGAGGGTACTACAGAGATTTTTCCCTATGATCCAGAGACGTTAAAATCTTATTATAGCGCTAAGGTATGTAATGTTAAGACCGAAGAATTTGAAGCCCTCTTAGGGCACCCAGTACCAGATGGAAGCTGGTCCGGGTCCCTTGGTTTAAACGATGCTCTTTGTCAGATGTATTATGCAAAGAGCCTTCTGGCAAGACTGATTTATCGGATACTCACAGGGTTAAAGAATAAAAGTGAAGCAAAGGGAAAACCAAACCTGAACCTTTTATTTATCTACAATATGCCATTTCGCGGTATTGCCAAAATGACTGGAGGTGCAGTCAGTATGGAGATGGCAGAAGGAATGGTATTAGCGGTAAACGGGCATTTCTTAAAAGGAATGAAGAAGATCATCGTTGGATTCTTTGCCAATAGAAAAGCAAATCATGCATATGAAAAAAAGCTTTCAGAGAAATAAAGGGGGGAATAACATGCTTACAGGCATAAAAGCAGGGTGGAAGACATTTTCCAAAAAACACCCCACAGTGGCTCAGTTTTTAATATTTTTTTTGGTATCCAACGGAATTACAGTACTTCAAATGATACTGATGCCAGCCTTTAAGGGCGCTTTTGGAATGACTTCACTGGTAAATACGGACTTTCAAGTATGGCATGTGGGATCAAATACCGACGGTACGCCTTACTATATCTTTAACTATGCAGCAGGAGAGCTGTCAAAAGGCGGAGGTGGCGGCCTGGCCTACTTCCTGGCAGTTGAAATCACCATGGCAATTGCTCAGGTAATCAACTTTTTCCTGCAACGAAACGTAACGTTTAAGGCAAATAACAGTGCAGCAAAAGCTGCCATGTGGTATGTGATTGCTTATATCATCATAACCATAGGGGCAGCAGCTCTTCAAGGTGTTTATAAGGCTCCTATCTACAATCTCTTTATGAGTGGTTTGGATATGGGAGCAGGGGGAGAGGCAGTTGCTGATGTGATCACAATGCTGATTAATTCCGCAATTTCCTTTTGGGTATTTTTTCCTATATTTAAAGTTATATTTAAAAACAAATAGACATGGTCTTTGGTTATCCTACTAATTAGTAGTGACCACAGGTAAAAAAATACGTCTTGATACGGCATCTAAAAGCCCTATCAAGACGTATTTTTGTTATACATATATCAATCACCCCGACTATTCCAAAACCGGTATCAGAATTTTTAAGACAAACCACTGATCCCTTGAAGTGACCGTCATGGACCCGCCATATTTTAATGCGGCAGCCTGTATGCTCTTAAGACCATAACCATGAAACCGCTTATTATTCTTTGTGGTAGAAGGCAGACCCCGGTCAGCCATAAGAAGAGGGCTTTCTAAATAATTCTCGCACTGGATCATCAAAAACCCATTTATTTTACACACCGTAAGAGTGACCAGTCGTTTTTCCGTGTCTTCATACTGGGAAACGCATTCAATGGCATTATCAAGGGCATTTCCAAAGATAGAGCAAATGTCCTTTACGTGGAGAAAGGAGACCAACTTTCCATCTGCCATACAGGTAAAGGAAATCTTATTTTGGCTGCAATAAGTACTTTTTGTAGTGAGCACCACATCAAGTACCTGGTTCCCTGTATTAACGAGAGCTTCCTGGGTCAAGATGGCGTTCTCCATCTCCTTTAAATATTGCTCCTTCTTTAACGGATCAGACTCTGCCCGGATCGCAATCATATAATGTTTTAAGTCATGAAACTCCCTTCGAAGCAGTTCTGTGTTGTCAAGAGCCATGCGGTACTGATCGTATTGACGTTGTAAAACTACGTTCATGGCATGGTTTTCACCACGTATTTGAAGTTCCTTTCTCCTGTTTTGCTGGGCAAAGAGCATAATGAGCCCACCAAAATCCACCAGAGTGCGGACATAGAGTAAAGAGCTTGTAGCGCTGGAAAATGGAGTGTTTGGCATGACAAAACTAATATTACTAATAAGGAAAGCGCCAAGTCCCATAGATGCTGTGCCAAGGAGTTCCTTTCCTTCCACCTCCATGCCTTCCTCTTTTTGAATGTGTTCCCGTTCCAGAAAGTAATATCCAACATAAATACACGAATAAGTGACCGCCATAACCGTAAGGGAAATGGTCCTACTTTCCCTTTGAAACATAAGAGCCCACCATACATAAAGCTGCCACTGTAGGGAAGCAGCAAACTCAGCCAGTACAAAGGCCCGGATGCATAAGAATAAAGCATCATAATGAGAGATCTGACAGGAAATATAAATGCATAAATAAATCATAAGGATAGCAGTCATCATTCCCGGAAACCACAAAAATAAGGGAAGCTTACCTGCGATGTGATGAAAAGAAAGGAACAGGCCAAGCATGCCAGTAATAAAGGCAGCAAGCCAAAACCCCTTTATTTTTCTTCTCAACATGAGGATATACAAAGAACATGCAATCCATTCCGCAAGGGCGGTGTAGGTACGGGGAGTATTCATCAGTTCCGCTAAATTCATTTTAACCTCCCAGATAATCCGTCAGGCAGTCCATAAATAACTTTTTCCTGGTACGGCTTAAGGGTATCTGCTGTGTGGAAAGGAGCAGAACATGATTGTTAAGGATTCCTGTCACATGATTTAGGTTCACAAGATAAGCATGATGGCACTTGGAAAAACCAAATGGTTTTAATGTCTCTTCCATCCGCTTCATGGGGCCGGGAACTACATAGTTTCCTTTTTCCGTATGAATTAAAAGCCGGTGAAGCTGACTTTCAATATAGGAAACAGAATCTAAATTCACGCGCATGGTGCCGCCATCCACGTCTACCGTTATGTAGTGCGTTTCCTTTTTCTTATTTATTTTAAGCACTGCCTTTTTTAATAGCTGAGAAAAGGAGAGATAGGGAACTGGCTTTAATACATACCCAAGGGCATCCACAAGATACCCTTCCAGGGCAAACTGAGTGGAAGAGGTGATAAAGATAAAAGTCACTTCCTCATCAAATTCCCGTATCTTTTCTGCTGTTTTCATACCATTTAAGTGCTTCATCTGTATATCAAGCAAAATAATATCATAATCTGGGGTATAATCCGATATGATATCCAGGCCATCGGAAAACACCTGAATCTTAAAATGCTCTCCGTGTTCGGTTTCATACCTTAAAAGATAGGATTTTAATGTTTCTACGTACTGGTCTTCGTCTTCCACAATAGCAATATTGATCATGGGTCATCCTCAATGAATTCCTGTATTTTTCTAATGTAAGTATATCATGAGAAAGAGAAAAAACCAAGGCGCGAAAAAACCGGCCAGGGAAATCCCCAGCCGGTTTTTACTCATTAATAATTTTCCACTTTTCTTTCAAAATAAGCTTTTGGGTGTGCACAGGTCGGACAAATTTCCGGGGCATCAGGTCCCTCATGGATGTAACCGCAGTTACGGCACTTCCAGCCAAGAGGCGCGTCACCCTTAAAGGTCTTGTCATTTTTTAAACTGTCAAGAAGCTTTAAGTAGCGCTTTTCATGGGCGGCTTCCACTTTTCCAACGAATTCGAATTTGAATGCCAGCGCTTCAAATCCTTCTTCTCTGGCGTCCTGGGCCATACGCTTATACATGTCGGTCCACTCATAGTTTTCCCCTTCGGCAGCCGCCTCAAGGTTTCCTTCCATGGTACCAACTCCATGAAGTTCCTTAAACCACATCTTTGCATGTTCCTTTTCCTGGTCAGCAGTTTCTAGATATAAGGCAGCCATCTGCTCATATCCAGATTTTTTAGCTGCCGACGCAAAAAAAGTGTACTTGTTTCTTGCCATGGATTCCCCGGCAAATGCATCCTTTAAGTTCTGTTCTGTTTTAGTTCCCGCATATTTTGACATCTTAAACCCTCCTATGAATAATTTCTATTGGCTGATCTTGTATGTGAAATGGAAAAGCTATTAACCGAAGTATCTCTCTAATAAGCCCTTAAATGCCTTACCGTGACGAGCCTCATCCTTAGCCATCTCATGAACGGTATCATGGATTGCATCAAGATTTAATTCTTTTGCACGCTTTGCAAGATCAAACTTACCAGCAGTTGCACCGTTTTCAGCAGCAACTCTTAACTCAAGGTTCTTCTTTGTGCTGGAGGTTACAACTTCACCAAGTAATTCTGCAAACTTAGAAGCATGCTCAGCTTCTTCAAAAGCAGCCTTCTCATAGTATAAGCCGACCTCTGGATATCCTTCTCTGTGAGCCGCTCTTGACATAGCAAGATACATACCAACTTCAGAACACTCGCCCTCAAAGTTAGCTCTTAAATCTTTCATAATATCTTCTGGAGATCCCTGAGCAACACCAATTTCATGCTCGCAGGCCCAGGACATATCTGCATCCTGTAATTTGAACTTTTCAGAACCAGCTTTACAAATTGGACAAAATTCTGGAGCTGCCTCTCCTTCGTGAACATAACCGCATACAGTACAAACCCATTTCTTCATGATCTCATGTCTCCTTTATTTTTAATTATTATTTATTATGTTGTTGCAATCAAAAACAGTAATGATTACTGATATTAATTTAGCACAACTTTATCCTGATGTCAAGTCTTATTAAGAATTTTTTCTCAAACACTGATTGCAGGTACCATAAAAATAGATGGTATGGCTCTCCACCTGTCCATCCGCATGTTCCTGGGCTAGATGATTGATTTCCTCCATAGTATCGAGACGTAGGTCATTGACCTGCCCGCATGTTTTGCAGACAAAATGATAATGTGGTGATGTGACAGCATCAAAATGGTCTGCTCCGTCTCCGCAAGTCAGCTTCTGTATCTCACCAAGTTCCACAAGGAGATTTAAGTTCCGGTAAACAGTACCGAGGCTGATGTTTGGGTAATCCTCTCGGATGGCGGTGTATAAAGCGTCGGCAGTGGGGTGGTCATGCCTTGCCATCAGACAAGCTTTAATAGATTCCCGTTGACGGCTATACTTTAATGTTTTCATGGCCGCTTCCTTCCTATAATGATAATTATATTAGTAATTGTTACTGTTTAATAATAGTAGATTCCCCACGCTTTGTCAATGTGTTGCAAGAAACTGTTATATGTTTTCTTTGGAAATCCGTATAAACTCTTTTGTGGCTTGTGATAAGTATCTTCCCCGGTGACAACCAAAGGCGAGAACCCCATGGCTGCGGCTGTAATTTAGGGAATAGTAATTAAGTCCAGTTTTTCTCACAACTCCATCTTTGTTATCTGTATTGCCGGAAACAAACATTCTAGGATAAAAAGTGATTCCCATGCCTTTTGCCGCAAGTGCTAAAACCGTCTCAATATTTTCTGTCTCAAGTAGAATGGTAGGTGATAGCTGGGCATCTTCAAAGATCTCATCCGCAATGGTCCTGACCCGGTTTCCTTTATGGATAAGAAGATAAGGGCAATCCCTTAACAAAAGGATATCAGGATTTTCTTCCAGTCTTTTTTTAATCTCATCTTGTTCCCCTGGAAAAAATGAATCAAGGATTTGATCAGGAACCACAAGAAGAATCTCTTCTTCACAGATTGGAATTGATTCCACGTTCTCTGCCTTAAAGGGCAAAAGATCCACCATCAAATCTATCTCCCCATGAATTAATGCAGAACTTAGTTCCTGAGAATTACCTTCCACCAGATTTAGCTCAATATTTGGAAACTTCTCGCGGTAGGCTGGGAGAATGGCAGGTAGAAGAAAACGGCCTCTGGTATGGGACACACCGATAGAAAGCTGTCCCGTAGTGAAATCTTTAATGTCTGAAAGTTCTCGGTAGGTCTCGTCTTTAAGATCCAAAAGCTGCTTGGCCCTTGTTTTTAAAGACCGTCCCGCATAAGTTAAGGTAAGGGGCATGGTACGGTTAAAAAGCTGTACCCCAAATTCCTTTTCCATATTGGAAATATGATTGCTTAAAGACTGTTGGGAGATATAGAGCCGTTTGGCGGCTCTTGTAATGTTTAATTCCTCTGCAACAGCAAGAAAGTATTCAAGGTTTAGGAAGTTAATCATAAATAAGCCTCCAGCTTGGGAATAAAGGGAAGAATCCGGTCTAAGGAACCGTTTACAATCAGTTCTTGTGGAAAATCCACTTCTGCTATGAGATCCCAGGCTCTTTTGTGATTACCCACATCTTCTGCTACATGGGCGTCGCTGTTTAAAATAATGCTGGTTTTATAATGCTTGCATCTCTCTAGTAATGAAATGTAGTTTTCCTTTGCATTCTCGCGAACACTTAATGGGTGAAGGGAGCTTGCATTGACCTCAAGGAGTGTATGATTTGTAGCAGCTGCGGCTGCCAGGGTATCATGATCAATGGGAAATCGGTTGTCATCAGGATGTCCAATGATATGAATCGATGGATTTTCTATGGCGCCAACATAAGCGCTGGTATTTTCGGAAACTGTTCCACTCTTAAAGCAAGGCTCGTGAATGCTTGCTACTCCATAATCAAGTCTTTCCAAAAGTCCCCTTCTTAAATCCACTCTTCCTTTATAATCTAAAATATTTAATTCTGCTCCCATTAAAATATTGATTCCAAAGAGCTTTCTTGGTATCACTCTAAAATTTATAAAATAAAACTCGTTGCATGTTCCAGGCATCTTAGGAGCGTGGTCCGTGGAGCCAAAAAGGGTCAGGCCTTTTTCGGAAGCTGATTTTGCCATCTCATATAACGTGTTGTATGCATGTCCGCTGGCAATGGTGTGGGTATGCAAATCCATTATGTCGTTCATGTTCTTGTCCTTTCTATATCGACGCCCGGCATATAAGGCCGGAACAACTATGGTCGATTAAGTAGAATATATCACACTTTTCCATAGAAAACTATAGAAATATCAGGCTGGATGTGTTAAATATATAGTAAGATTTTACGCAAAAAATAAGGAATTATGAGTGGAGGAAACTAATATGAGCAAAGAACTAAATGAAGCCGATTTCGTAGAAGAGAAAGTTGAAACCATGGCTGATTACATGGATGAGTTAGAAGCTTCTTTTAAGAGAGTACGAAAGGGAGATGTGCTGACAGGAACCGTTGTGAATGTAACAGAAGAATCCGTGTTGCTTGATTTAAAGTATTTTTCTGGAGGTATCATTCATAAAGAAGATATAAACGGGGATCCCGACTTTCACTTGATTCAGGAAATTCATCCAGGAGATGAAATCACAGCCACCGTAGTAAGAGCGGATGACGGTGAAGGAAATGTCCTTTTATCCGCAAAGCTTTTAGGGGATCAAAAAGCATGGGAAAACCTGAATACATTATTAAATGAAAGAACCATTGTTCCGGCTAAAATCACAGAGATCGTGAAAGGAGGAGCAGTTGCTTACTTAGAAGGAATTCGTGGCTTTATTCCTGCCTCTAAGCTGGCGGCCGCCTATGTAGAGGACCTGGAATCCTACCAAGGAAAAACCATTGATGTCACAGTAGTTACCGCAGATGAGGAGAACAAAAAACTCATCTTATCTGGAAGAGAGCCTGCACTTTTAGTTCAGAATGAGGAAAAGAAGGTAAAGATCGCCAAATGTCAGGTGGGGGCGATCATGGAAGGAACCGTAGACAGCTTAAAGGACTATGGCGCTTTTGTAAACCTGGAAAACGGACTAACTGGTCTTTTACACATCTCTCAGATCAGCAACCAGAGAATTAAGAATCCTGGTGCTGTATTAAAAGAGGGTCAAAAGATAACCGTAAAGATTCTATCCACGGCAGACAATAAGATCAGTTTAAGCATGAAGGCAGTTGCAGAGGATGAAGAAGCTAGTGTAGAGGTTTTCGATTATAAAGAAAGCGGCAGTGCCTCTACAGACTTATCCGCACTGTTAAAAGGATTAAAATTTTAGAAACTCGGGAAAAATATATAAAATATCGGGTTTCTATGGTATAATATCATTATGAGCAGGGGCTGCCGGCGACGGAAAGCCCCTGTCTCACTGATCCGTATTACGGGCAAAGGAGAGGGGGATGAGGAATGAATGTTCCCAATTCATTTAACCAGGTTGACCAATGGAAATCTGTCATGTTTTTGTATGACTCAGCATTAAAAGAAATCAGTACAAAAATAGAGATACTTAATAACGAGTTTGTTCATATCTACAATTACAACCCGATTGAACACGTAAAGTCTAGGCTGAAGACGCCAGACAGCATAGTAAAGAAGCTTAAGCGCTATGGCTTTGAGGTGACCATCGATAATATGGTGGAGAAGCTCAACGACATTGCCGGAATTAGAATTATCTGTTCTTTTACCTCTGATATTTATCAGATCGCTCAGATGATTGCAAAGCAAAGCGATGTTACGGTGCTTTACGTTAAGGATTATATTAAAATCCCAAAACCAAACGGGTACAAGAGTTATCACATGGTAGTGACCATTCCGATCTATTTAACAGATGGGCCGGTGGATACCAAGGTAGAGATCCAGATCAGGACTGTTGCCATGGATTTTTGGGCGAGTCTTGAGCATAAGATTTATTATAAATTTGAAGGCAATGCCCCTGCGTATTTACAGCAGGAGTTAAAGGCTTGTGCAGATGTGGTAAATATGCTGGATGCAAAGATGTTTTCTCTAAACCAGGCTATTTTGGAGCTGAGCGCTCAAACCCATGAAGATTTAGGTGGGGAGAGACGGTTTCGGGAGGAAGATTTGGAAGAAAAGTCATGATGGATCGCTTTGACACAAAGAAGGTCATGTTATGAGCACATTAACAAAAGACACCATAAGGATTCTTAAATATAACAGGAAGAATGCGTTCTTTTTTTCTCTGGCATTTCGTCTGGTAACGACTACCCTTTATTTATTTGCTTTGGACAGGGGGCTTTTGATCGCCCTTAAATTAGCTGGGTATAGTTATTTGACGGTTGCCAACATCGGTGGTTTTCTCTTAAAGCCATGGACAATGATTATCATGGCAGTTCTGATTTTTTTCGGCATGCTGATTCTCGTGTTAGAGACGGGGTGCTTTCTTACGCTTTTCCAGGGAATATATTATACCAGAAAGCTAAAACCGTGGGAGATTTTGGCAGGAGGCATTATTAAGCTTCGGGATGAGATCCTTAAAAGGAACTGGAGGTTGGGACTTTTGATCCTGGCCAACTATTGCTTGACGAACCTGTATCTCATATACCGGTTTTTTACTCATATAAAGCCACTCGATTTTATCATGACGCAAGTGCTTTCCCAGCCACTTGGAAAGGCGATCCTGATTTTTATTCTTATCCTGATTCTTGCCGCAGTCGTTCCAGGACTTTATGCGTTTCACGCCTGTATGGTTGAGCAGAAGAATTTTAAGGAAGGGTATCTTAGAAGCTGGTGGCTGTTAAGACATAGAATACCTAAGGTATTATTATTGCTGACTATTTATTACGGTGCGTTTGTGGTGCTGTTAAAGCTAATTTACTCCTTTTGCGTTTTGATTACTGCTGTGGCAGTGACTCTGTTTACGGACAATAGGCTGGCACTTGCGTTCCTTCCCGCCGCCTGCGGACGGATTGACTTAGTCCTTCTTTTTATAAGCAGTATGCTTCTCGCCATGGGAAATTATGGCGCCTTAAGTGTCCAGTATTTTCAGTTTAGCAGCAGAGTACTTAAAAAAGCAGGAAACATCTCTGATTCTGGCGCCCGTTGGGCAAATAAAAAGACTGCGCTTGCCTCCATCTCAGTGGCGGTGGTTTTTAGTCTGGTCACCTTGTTTTATGTGGTTTATAATGGCTCCGCTATCGCTGGGGGAATTCTTGGTACGGTACAAATTACGGCACACCGGGGAAGTTCAAAAGAAGCACCGGAGAATACCATGGCAGCCATTAAACAAGCGGTCAATGATCTTGCAGATTTCGTTGAGATTGATGTTCAAGAGACTGCTGATGGTGTGGTGGTGCTTGGACATGATTCCAGTTTAAGGCGAGTAGCAGGTGTGAACCGGTCTATAGGCTCTTATTCCCTTGAAGAGCTAAAAGGACTTGATGTGGGAGGATGGTTTTCTGGTGATTTTAGAGGAGAAGAAATTCCCACCCTGGAAGAAGTGATGGAATACTGTAAAGGTAAGATTAACTTAAATATTGAGATCAAGAGTGCGGGAGATGACAGTCTCCTGCCGGAAAAGGTGGCACTACTCATAGACAAGTATCAGATGAATGAGCAGTGCGTGGTTACTTCCTCACGGTTTCTCTATCTTACCAGAATTAAAAAGCTTGATGAAAAAATCCGTACTGGATATATCGTCTCGGCCGCATACGGCAATTATTATTCCAGTGATGACATTGATTTAATTAGTTTGCAGTCAAGTTTTGTGACGGAACGACTGGTGGAAGCCGCCCATTTAAAGGGGAAGGCAGTTTATGCCTGGACGGTGAATTCAAAAAGTGAGATGGAGCGGATGAAGATGCTTTCCGTTGACAATATCATTACAGATTACCCGGTTCTTGCAAGAGAGATCATATACCGGGAGGAAGCCGCAGAGAATCTTTTGGAGTACTTAAGACTGGTGCTTAGATAGACGGGAGATAAAAAATGAAGGTTGTTTTACAACGTGTGGCTAAGGCGGCCGTTACGGTGGACGGGACAGTGACTGGGGCAATTGAACGAGGCTTTTTACTGTTTATTGGCGTATCCCATACGGATACAAAAGACATTGTAGATAAGATGTCAGATAAGATCTGTAAGCTTAGGATCTTCGAAGATGAAAACGGAAAGACCAATCTTTCTCTTTCTGATGTATCAGGAGAGATTTTAGCAGTGAGTCAATTTACCCTGTATGCAGATTGCAAAAAGGGGAACCGCCCTAGCTTTACAAAGGCCGGCGGGCCGGAACATGCAAACCATCTGTATGAATATATGACAGAACGACTAAAATCCCACTCCATTCGAGTAGAAAAAGGGATTTTCGGGGCGGATATGAAGGTGGAACTTTTAAACGATGGACCATTTACTCTGGTTCTAGACAGCGATGAAATTTGCAGTTTGCAGGGCTGATATGCATTGCCCCTGGGCATACCTATAGAGAAAACGGAGGATTTAAACATGGAGAAAACAAAAGGACAGATATTGCAGGAAGAACTGACTTTTAAGTTCCCTCATATCGGTAAAGATGCACCTCACCAGATGGAAGAAGCTGAGATGTTTTGTGAGGGCTACAAACGATTTTTAGACAATGGTAAGACGGAAAGAGAATGTGTAAGAGAAGCCGTAGCCATGCTTGAGATGCAGGGTTATGTTCCTTTTGCTTCGGGCGTTAAATACAAAGCTGGAGACAAAGTATATTATGTAAACAGAGGAAAAGCCATTATTGCCACAACCTTTGGAAAAGAAGGCTTAGAAAAAGGCGTTCGTATCAATGGAGCTCATATTGATTCACCAAGACTAGATTTAAAGCCAAATCCAGTCTATGAGAAAAATGATCTTGCTTATTTTAAAACTCACTATTACGGTGGAATCCGCAAATACCAGTGGGGAACCACTCCATTAGCCATGCATGGTGTCATCATTAAAAAGAATGGAGAAGTGGTAGAAGTTAACATCGGTGAAAAGCCAGGAGATCCAGTTCTTTGCATTACCGATTTGCTTCCTCATCTTGCAGCAGAACAAAATGATAGAAAGTTAAGAGATGGCTTAAAAGGAGAAGAACTTAATATCCTCATCGGCTCCATTCCTTTTGTAGATGATGCAGATTTAAAAGATCCTGTTAAGCTTCTCGCCTTAAAGCTTCTTCATGATCGTTACGGAATCACAGAAGCGGATTTCTTACGAGCGGAGATTGAACTGGTACCAGCACAGAAAGCATGTGACGTGGGATTTGACCGCAGCATGATCGGTGCTTATGGACAAGATGACAGAGTGTGTGCTTACACCGCACTTATGGCAGAGATTGATGCCGTAATGCCAAAGTTTACCACAGTTACCGTTCTTGCAGACAAAGAAGAGATCGGTTCTGATGGAAATACAGGACTTAATTCTGATTTTGTGCTTCACTTTATCGAGGACTTGGCTGAGATGGCAGATGTGCCGGTAAGACACATTCTTCGCAATTCCATGTGCTTATCCTCTGATGTAAATGCAGCGTATGACCCAACCTTCTCCCAGGTATATGAAGAACGCAATGCCTGCTTTTTAAACAAGGGCTGTGTTATAACAAAGTATACCGGTGTAAGAGGAAAAGGCGGTTCTAACGACGCTAGCGCAGAGCTGATGGCAAAGGTAATCGCTATGATGGAAGAAGATGGAATATACTGGCAGATTGGAGAACTTGGAGCAGTTGATCAGGGCGGCGGCGGCACCATTGCCAAGTACATAGCAGCCATGGATGTGGATGTAGTAGATCTTGGTGTGCCGATTCTTTCCATGCACTCTCCGTTCGAACTTTCCTCCAAGCTTGATGTTTATAATACATTTAAGGCGTTTCGAGCTTTTTACAAATAAGAGAAGGAATTTTGAAATTTTTGTTAATTTCGGTAAAATGCTTTTTTTCCCATGCCCAATATGGTATAACAGACATGAAGTGTTTTTATTGTTAAACATTAAAATAGAAAGAAAAAGGATTGTATGATGAAGAAAATTTTTAAAGTATGCATGTGTGGTCTTGTGGCCGCTACCCTTATTTCAGGCTGTTCCAAAAAAGAAGTAAAAGAAACAACACAGGCAAGCACAGAAGCGACTGAGTCCTCTGCCCAGGAAACGACGGCATTAAAGGATCTGACAGATATCGAAAACGGAAAAGTAACCCTTGGCGAATATAAAGGCATTGAAGTGAAAAAAGATGCAGTAGAAGTAACGGATGATGAGGTGAAACAGGCCATTGACCAGGATCTTGCTGCTCATGAGAAACAGGTTGATGTAGACCGTGCCATCAAAGACGGAGACGTGGTTAATGTTGACTATGCTGGTACAAAAGACGGCGTTGCATTTGACGGAGGTACCGCACAAGGTTATGACCTTACCATCGGTTCCAACCAGTTCATCGAAGGATTCGAGAGTGGATTAGTTGGCGCGAAAAAAGGGGACAAGGTATCCTTAAATCTTACATTCCCAGAAAATTATCAGAATAAAGACCTTGCAGGAAAGCCAGTTGTATTTGATGTGACAGTTAATTCCGTAAAGGAAAAACAGGCTGCTGAATTAAATGATGCTTATGTTCAGGAAAATACAAAGTCAAAGACCGTTGATGAGTATAAGGAAGAAACAAAGCAGACTCTTTTACAGAAGAAAAACGCTGATGCAGATCAGAAGGTAAAGAATGATATCTACACTGCTATTTCTGCAAATGCAAAGGTAGAGCCAGATCAGAAAGCAGTTGATGCCAATTATGATAACCTGATCACCAGATATAGCAATCAGGCAGCTACCTATGGTATGGACTTTACTACCTTTATCGGAGCATTTACCGGAATGAAAGAGGAAGACTTTAAGAAAGCTGCTAAAACTCAGGCAGAAGAAATCGTAAAGCAGAGACTTATCGTAAATGCAATTGCTGAAAAAGAGAAAATCGCTATTACTGATGATGATCGTAAAGAAGTTGCTACCGAGTTAGGTTATGAAAACGCAGAAGAACTGGTTAAGGCAGAAGGACAGTTTGAAGTCAATGACTATGTTATGAATAACAAGGTAATGGAATTCCTTTTGAAGAATGCAGTAGTTAAATAATAATTTACGACGGGAGGAACCTTTATGCAGCTTTTAAAGGACAGAATACGTAAGGACGGTAAGATCAAGTCCGGTGACGTACTTAAGGTAGATAGTTTCTTAAATCACCAGATGGATATTAAACTGTTTGTTGAGGTCGGAAAAGAGTTTAAAAGACGATTTGCTGATTGTGAAGTCAATAAAATCTTAACGATTGAGGCCTCCGGAATCGGAATCGCCTGTATCGTTGCCCAGTATTTTGATGTGCCGGTGGTATTTGCGAAAAAATCAAAGACAAAGAATATTGCAGGTGACGTATACACTACACAGGTGGAGTCTTATACACACGGAAGAACGTATGATGTTATGGTTTCTAAGGAGTTTATTGGTTCAGGAGACAAAGTACTACTGATTGATGATTTCTTAGCCAACGGAAAAGCGTTGGAAGGACTGGCTGCCATTGTAAAGGATTCTGGCGCAGAGTTAGTAGGCGCAGGCATCGTAATTGAAAAAGGTTTTCAGCCAGGCGGTGATCGGTTGAGAGCGGAAGGTGTAAAGGTGGAATCCCTTGCGATTGTAGAAAGCATGGACGAAACCACCGGCACCATTTGTTTTAGAGGTGATAAATGAACAAAGGACGTAAGGCGCTGTTCTTTGACATAGACGGCACTCTGACTTCAGAGTCAACCCGGCAAATCCCGGTGAGTGCTATGGAGGCCATCGCTCAGGCAAGAAAGAACGGTCATCTGGTATTTATCAATACCGGAAGAACTTATAGCCTGATCGAGCCTGTGAGGCGTATGATAGAAGTGGACGGATATTGCTGCGGCTGTGGTACCAGAGTCGTAGCTGGCGAAAAAGTCTTATATTCTACTACCATCCCTCGCAAAAGAGGCAGCGAGATTAAAAAAATCATAATTAAACACAAACTAGACGGAATGCTGGAAGGAACCGAGGAATGCTATTTCAGAAAAGAAGACCCTTGGATGCCAGTGGCGGTGAGAATGAAATCCCAGATGATCAAGGAAGGAAAAGTTTCCTCCTTTGGTTGGGAAGACGACTGTTACGATTTTGATAAGTTCTTTGTCCTGGCTGATGAAAACAGCGATGTCAAAGGATTTTACCAGGATCTGGAAAAAGACATTGATATCATTGACCGGGGAGATGGCTTCTATGAATGCGTCCCTGAAGGACATTCTAAGGCCACTGGCATTGAACTGGTCATGAAGCATTACGGCATTGAGCTATCCGATATCTATGTGTTCGGAGACAGTACCAACGATCTTTCCATGTTCCAGCTTGCTAAGAACTGCGTACTTATGGGACATCATAGTGTAGAGTTAGAGCCGTATGCCACTTTCTTTACGAAGAATGTGGAAGATGATGGTGTGGCTTATGCGATGAAGGAATTAGGACTTATCTAGAGAATGTAAACCATATAGCTTTAAACCATAAGACTTTAAATAACATAGCTTTAAAATTAAAGAGGAACAGACCTTTACTTTTTACGGGTCTGTTCCTTTTATGGTATTATGGAATAAAAATAACATTTCTAACTTAAGTCCTATTAATGCCCATATTTAATATAGTAAGGAGGCTGTTTGTATGAATGGTATAACAATGAAAAGCAAGGTGATTTGGGGTGTTTTAGCATGCGTTGCAATGCTCCTGAGCTTTATCTTTTGTAGGTACGTGTTCTTTGATTTGCATGGCATGAAACAGTGGCCTTTTTATTTGTTTATGTTTGGTCTGATGATTACGGTGATTGCAGCTATTTTTGAAGCCAGATGGGTAATGCTACTGACAGCAACAGGATATATTGGAGGCTTCGCTTTGGGTATACTGTTTGGCGTTGATCGTGCTTGTTTTTTCCTTAAATAAGATTATAAATACTTTGGCCAATTTACCTAAATGCACTGAGATAGTATACAAGTGTGTTTGAGTAAACAGCAAAAAATATCAAGTTTTAAGTGCAAGCCAGATTTATAATGTTTATGAAAGGAATGGTGGACTAAATGGAAGAATCAACGGTGTATTTTAAAAATTTTGTAGGGACAAGTTATGAAGTTGGCACACAAATTGGAAAGTGGATTTTATCTACGCCCGATTTGCTGCAGAAAGTATTACTCCCCCCGAATACTTACCCTCAAGATAAGTTTGATAAAATTTTTGAGCTGATGAATTGTTATTGCCAAGGTATCAATGAAGAAATCAAAGGATTTTCAGATACGGTAGGAGTTTCCAACGAACAGGTGCTTTTTTACGCTATGACCTATCTGGAACGCGGGTGTAGTTTAATGGCGGCATTGCCACAAAAGGCTGAAAGTGGACACACTATAATGGCAAGGAATTATGACTTCAATGATAAAATGGAAGAGATGTGCTTTGCTTATACTGATATTAAGGGAAAATATCGGTATATTGCATCTACCTTAAATTTGTTTGGTAGATGTGATGGAATGAATGAACATGGTCTTGCTGTTTGTAAGGCATCGAATGGCCTGCCTGTTGGCAACTTTGAAGGCGGTCAAAAAGCAGGAATAACAGGATTTAGCTTTTGGATAGTGGTTCGTAGCATACTTGAAAACTGTAAAAATGTAGATGAAGCAATAAAATGGACAATGGCTGCCCCCATTGGTTATAATATCAACTTAATGTTGGCTGATAGTCATAACAAAATAGCGCTGCTTCAATGTGTTGATGGACATAAAGCTTATAAAATTTTAGATAAAAATAGCGATGAAACATACCTTAGCTCCACAAATCATGTGTTATTTGATGAGATAAAGCCTTATGAAAAAATACTCATTGAAAACTCCGTTATCCGGAACCATAGAATTATTGATGTTTTTGAGAGAAATAAATTGATTTCAAAAAACAAGGTTAAGGAACTGCTTTCAACTTCATATCCGGCTGGACTTTGCTGCCATTATTACGGGGAATTCTTTGGTACCCTACGCTCTATGATATTTGATACAACTGATAAAACTATAGAGGTGACCTTTGGTTCCCCACAAGTCAATGAATGGAATACTTTTTGTGTTGGAACATTTGACACGGAAGAAATGAAAGTATTATTACCACAAGAAAAGGCAAGTTCGGATTTTTACAAAATAAGCGAATGAAGTAGTAATGAATAAAAGGGAGGAGGAAGTGTCTTTGAATGACAAACAAACCATAGGCAAAGCAATTGTATTCATAGAGAATCATTTATATCAACCAATTGTTGCGAGTGATGTTGCTGAGGCAGTTTCCTATTCCTACTATCACTTTCATCGTTATTTTCATGCCATTATGGGCGAAACCATAGGAAGCTATATCAGAAGCCGCCGTTTAACACAGGCGGCTTGGGATTTGGTGCATAGTGATAAAAAAGTGTTAGATGTTGGACTTTCTCTTTATTTTGAAACGGCTGAAAGTTTTACAAGAGCTTTTAAAAATAGGTATTCCATGACACCATCAGAGTATAGAAAAAATGGAATTGATGTATTAATTGGAAACAGGCAACCTGCACAGAAATCCAATAAGACTATTATCACTTATGCTGGTTTGACTCCAGAAATTCTACGAATGCCGGAAATATATATTATGGGAATTCGATATAAAACAACGGTTGCTGGAAATGAATCCCTCAAAATGTGGCAACAGTTTAATAATAAAGTTCCACCGGATCTTCTCCTGAATAAACGATATGGAATTTTTGAGACCGGTGATACATGTTCCTCAGATATATTTAGTACTGATAGCGAAAGTATGGCATTTGTAGGAATTGATATTTCAAAGAACCATCCTATTTTAAACCACATGCAAATAAAAAAGTTGTGTGGTGGAAGGTATGCAAGGTTTGTCCATAGGGGAACAGTAGATACTTTGATACAAACATATCATTATATTTGGGGTACTTGGTTTCCTAAGAGCGGTTATGAACTTGCTAACCGTGATGATTTTGAGTGCTATACTGAACGGTTTACTGGAGCATATGACAGTAACTCTGAAATTGATATTTATTTTCCTATAGATTAAGTCCCGCTTGGATACAAATAATTATTTAGTGCATGTTCCAGTTGAATCATCGTTATGAATTGGTTATTCCACAAGTTTTATAAAATAAGATAACCGGTGGTCTTCCTTTTTTAGTTAAACACATCCTCTTTTACAAAAAAATTGGTTTGGGGTACAATTTACCTTTTATTATTTTGTAAGAAGTAAATAATATTCTTCAGTTTTTTCTGGGGTATCTCCGTTAAGGATAACTATTCTATCTGAGAGAGTAACAAAAATATAGGGGGGATTGTTCCGATGAATATATACAGAGCAATTGTTATATCCCTGTACATAAAAGCTTCCTATATAAAAATTATTGCCATCTCCGCCATTGCGTTTTCTCATTTTAGGTAGATCTTTCACCTGCTTAACTTCTTGTATGTCAGACAAAGAAAAAGAGTCATTGCGCATTGGTGCATTTACAAAAACTACATTATTTTTTACCTCTAGATCAACAGATCCAAAGTCCAGCGGCATTATAAATATAGAAAGAGCAATGGTCCCTATTATAATTGCGGCAAGAAAAACATAAGTCAGCTTTCCAAGCCATGATGCCATATTAGTTGTTGTACCAATGCCAAACCGCTTTTCAACCCACACACGCTTGTCATTTGGATTATAGTAGTATCCCATCACCCAAAACTGACTCTCATCTGTATCAATCTCAATACTCTGTCTCTCTTCAATATACCATCCCTTATCTCTTTTCAATTGATATAATTTGTTGAAGTGTTTTTTCTGAATGATAAAGTTACTATAGAAAACGAGACAACACCAAGCCAAAATGTATAAAATACTAATCGAATCATAGTTATAAATGATTAGAAGGGGAAGCATAAACAAAACAGATATCAATCCTGCTGAAATGTAGGTTTTATGATAATCGTGAACAATTTTCAGTACTTCATTATTTTCAAGCTCTGAGTGGGGCAGTGACACTCCAAGAAGAATATTTCCATTTGCTTTTTCTGCAGTCTTGTTTGTCAAGAGTATGGTTAACATAATTACAGTTGTGACTAATAGGTTAATTATGATAGATATCATGCGTACCTCCTTTAAAATTAAAAAATTTCGTGTCCAAATATACGAAGTAATTAATGTAAGTAAAAATATATTTGCGGCTTACCTATCGATTTATGTCCAACTTTATTATAACACTCATTAAAAATACTGCTATATGTTTTAGGGAATTTTAAATTGAATGCAAATAATATTTAAGGCTTGTTAATATTCGATTTTTTTATGTATTGGTTGAGGTTAATTATTTTATAGAATATAATTAGAGTAACAATGTTAAATAGGGGGAGTTGTATGAAAAAGTTAATAGTTTTAGTATCTTTGGTGTTGTCAATCTTCGGTTCTATTGTAAGTTATGCAGATGAATGGAAACAAGATTCTACTGGTTGGCAATATGTACTGAATGATGGTTCTTCTCTTAGAGATAGATGGTTTAGGGAACCAGGGACTGACCAATTTTATCATTTTGATTCAAATGGGTATATGCAGACAGGAATTGTGACTGTGGATGGAAAGGAATACTATTTTAATGAATTAGGAGTGCTACAAACTAGTACAGTAATACCAGATGGGCGTATGACAGCTAGTAGAGGAGAAATATTTAGTGATGTAAATGATGGAGTGACGTTCCTTATAACTTGGGCCACTGATGTAAAAGTTGGTAATAGTAAAACTGTTAAGATAGCCATTAAGAATATATGTGATAAACCGATTACGATTAAAAGCAATCTAAAAATAGTCAGAAATGAAAAAATGAAGGATTTATATCTGTTTGATCCAAATTCATTTAGTTTTTATGAGGAAAAAACTATAAATCCCAATGAAGCCGTTGGTATGAATTTTGTTGCACCTAATATATCAGAATTTTATACAGACGAAACTAGCTTTATTGTGATACCAGTTGTAATAGGGAATAAAGAATATAGTTGTTACGTATATACACGAACAAAAATCACCTTTCATGAATCGGCGGAGAGAATGAATGAGATTGGTAGCGTTATCAATCAATAATTTTGCTGGATACAGTGTATCGTATTAGTCCGTAAAAAGTGCATGAAAAGAGGAAAGACCATCAGTGGTAAATCACTTACGGTCTTTCCTTTTTTTATAGAAAGCATATTATACTGAGTCTTACTAAGTAAGTAGTGTAATACATTGATTATTACTTTATATACTTAATCGTGTAATTACCCATCAAGATTGCGTGAGGTGGTTGAAGCATTCTTCATCTAAGTGAATGGTTTCCTTGTTTTCACAAAGAGACACTATATATTGTGAAAACTGCTCCCTGTGTCCGTCTCTTTCACAGTAGTATTGATTGATTTTGGGATCATAATAAAAATCCACCTTTGTATTAACCGCAGGCTTATATTCAATAAGAGAATCTGCAAGGCATACAAGATCGTCTTTCAATTCCTGATCTGTTATTTCTCCATCTAAGCTTAAGATTAGTGCAGATATTAAGTTTCTATCATCATTCCATTCTGACTCAGAAGCATAATAATTTGGGTATAAAAAATTAAAATCCCTCATTAATTCTCCAGGGCGATGATTATCTTCAAATAAGATCAATGCAATATCCTTTGACTGATATTCTACAGCAAAAATCATTTTATTCTTTAGATTGGCTTCCAATTTTAATCTATAATTAACCATTATTATCTACTTAAAATACTCCTAGCCACACTAAGTCCATTAGCAGATGCCTGCTGAAGCCCTCTGGTTACAGAAGCCCCATCGCCAATAGCCCGAAGTCCTTTAACACTGGTCTCAAAGTCAGTATTTACCACTACTTTATTGGAGTAGAATTTAACCTCAACGCCATATAATAAAGTTTCATCGCTAGCAATTCCTGGAGTTACTTTATCAAGGGCCAGAAGCATCTCTTTTATGTCAACCATAATACGGTGAGGGAATACCAAAGATAAGTCTCCTGGTACGGCATCTTTTAACGTAGGGATTATGTTGTTTCTGCATAATCTCTCTTCCGTGGTTCTACGACCTCTCTGGAAATCACCAAAGGTCTGAACCAGGATTCTGCCATCGCAAAGCATGTTGCTAAGCTGGGCGATATGTTTGCCGTATTCAATTGGAGTCTTAAATGGTTTTGTAAAGTTTTTCGATACAAGAATAGCAAAATTCGTGTTGTCCGTCTTGTATTCCTGAGATTTATAAGCATGGCCGTTAACAACAGCCAGTCCATTTTCATAATATTCTGTGGCTACTTCACCAGATGGATTGGTGCAGAAGGTGCGCACCTTATCGTCAAAGGTAGGAGTGTAATAAACAAGCTTGGCTTCGTAAAGGTTCTTATTTAAGAATTCCATGACCTCGTCCCGGACTTCGACCCGGACACCGATGTCTACGGTTCCAACCATTGTTTCAATGTTATGATCGTTGCAGATGTGACTAAACCAGTCAGAGCCTTCTCTACCGATTGCGGAAACGATTTCATCAGCGTAGATAACTTCGTCCTTGTCAGTAATGATGCCGCTTGCCTGATTGTCCTTAATGATAATGTCCTTCACCATGGTATTAAAAGCCATCTCCACGCCCTGATCCAGCAAATGCTCTTGGAGGCGGGTATAGATTTTATAGCCCTCTTCCGTACCTAGATGGCGGATGGGACATTCAATTAGCTTTAAGTTGGCATTAATGGCCTTTCGGCGGATCTCCTGGATTTCCTTTTGTTTGTCAATGCCGTAAACATTCTCATCGGCACCAAATTTCAAATAGATATTATCAGATTCTTTTAAAAGCTCTACGGTTTTATCATATCCTAAAATCTCAGGGAGATTGCCTCCCACGTCAGGAGATAAGGAGAGTTTTCCGTCTGAGAAAGCACCGGCTCCTGCAAAACCTGTGGTGATGGAACAGGGCTTGCAGCCTACGCATGCCTTGGTGGTACGTTTGGGGCACTTTCGGTTCTCGATTCGGCGTCCTTTTTCAATCATAAGTATCTTAAGATCCGGTTTCTTCTCAATCAGTTCATAGGCGCAGAATATGCCGGAGGGGCCCGCACCAATAATGATCACATCGTATTTTTTGTTTGCATCCTTCATGAACATCACTCCTTTTTTTCTCTAACCCTTAGAAATAGCCACTATGCAGTCAGTAAAAATAAATACCATTATGGAACATAAATAAGCGCAACGGTATCATTTTATCATAATGAATATAGGAAATACAAGGGATAAGATCTTAAAACTTCTGTGTTGGCCTTTACATCTTTTTTTGGAACTGTTAGAATGATAAAAGTAGCGTTAGATCCTAATTGGGAAAATCTAGCGCTTTTCAGGCGTTTAAAAGCCATTCATGTCATGAATCAAATATACCGTTAATATAGACAATAATAAGGAGAAACATCATGTTTATCATCGCAGGATTAGGCAACCCATCAAGAGAATATGAAAAGACCAGACATAACGTAGGATTTGAAGCCATTGATCTTCTGGCGGACAAACTTGGAGTTAATTTAACCGATAAAAAGCACAGAGCTTGTTGTGGGATCGGGATGATCGGTACAGAGAAAGTGATATTATCAAAACCACAGACTTATATGAATTTGAGTGGAGAGAGCATTGGTTCCATGGCAGATTATTATAAGGTAGAACCAGATCATATCATCGTAATCTGCGATGATATTAATTTAGAAGAAGGCCAATTAAGAATCCGGGCAAAAGGAAGTGCAGGAGGCCATAACGGTCTGAAAAGTATCATCAACCATTTGGGATCGCAGGAATTTTTAAGAATTCGAGTAGGTGTCGGTGAGAAACCAAAGGAAATGGATCTTGCAGACTATGTCCTTGGACGTTTTCCAAAAGCACAGGAAGCCTTGATGGAGGATGCCTATAAGGCTGCGGCTGAAGCATCCGCTAAGATAGTAGAAGACGGGGCTGATGCGGCAATGAATTTGTATAATAGGAAGAAATAAGGAGATCTCATGAGCGGACTATTTGAAAAACCATTGAGGGAGCTTAAGGATTTTGAAGACCTCTCAAAAGATCTGGAGAAAAAGGCCGGGCCGATCGCGGCCAGCGGCTGCATGGATTCCCAAAAGGTTCACTTAATGTACGAAGCAGCAAAAAATGCTGGTATGAAGCTTGTGGTGACCTATGATGATACCAGAGCCAGAGAGATTTTTGAGGACTTAAGCTATTTTGATACCAATGTTTGGTTATATCCAGCCAGGGATCTTCTGTTTTTCAATGCTGATATCCATGGAAACCTGCTGACCAAGCAGCGTATGACTGTGTTTCGCCGTTTGATGGAGGAAACCTCCGGATGGGTAGTTACTACCATTGACGGTCTTATGGATCACTTACTTCCATTAAAATATATGAAACACCAGGTCCTATCCGTTCAAAGTGGTCAAACCATTGAAGTGGAGACCTGGAAGAAACGTCTTTTAGAGCTGGGATATGAGCGCATGGGACAGGTAGATGGCATGGGGCAGTTTTCCATACGAGGGGGAATTATTGACGTATTTCCTTTAACCGAAGAACTTCCCATTCGAATCGAGCTTTGGGATGATGAAGTGGATTCCATTCGTACCTTTGACCTTGAAAGCCAAAGATCCATCGATCAGCTAGAGGAGATTCAGATCTATCCTGCGACTGAGATGGCGTTAACAAAGGACCAGATCGAAGAAGGCATAGAAGCGATTCAAAAAGAAATTAAGAAGTATGAAAAGGATTTAAAGGCACAAACCAAGGTAGAAGAGGCTCTGCGCATCCGTTCCATCATCAATGAGCTTTTAGAAGGGCTTAAGGAAGGATTTAAGCAACAAGGGCTTGATGGTTATATCCATTATTTCTGTCCGGAGAGCGTTTCCTTTTTTGAGTATTTCCATAAGGATGATTCCGCGATATTCCTAGATGAACCGGAGCGGTTAAAGGAAAAAGGGGAAACCGTGGAAATGGAGTTTCGGGAAAGCATGATTCACCGTCTGGAGAATGGTTATCTGCTTCCTGGTCAGACCAGCCTTCTATTTACCGCAAAGGAAATGCTTGCAAGAACCCAGACAAAGTCAACCGTCTATCTCACTGGACTGGAGCAGAAACTCACTGGGTTCGCAGTGAAAAATCGCTATAGCTTCCAAGTGAAAAATGTAAGTGCTTATCAAAATGGCTTTGAGCTTTTAATTAAGGATCTCTCCAGATGGAAAAAGGAAGGTTACCGGGTCGTTTTATTGTCCGCTTCCAGAACCAGAGCAAGCCGCCTTGCCGGTGATTTAAGAGAGTATGACCTAAGAGCCTACTGTCCAGATGACGGCGGAGAAGACCATGAGGTAAAGCCTGGAGAAATCCTGGTCACTTACGGAAAACTCCACCGGGGCTTTGAATATCCTATGATCAAATTTATCGTCATTACCGAAGGCGATATGTTTGGAGGAGAGAAAAAGAAGCGGAAGAAGAAAAAGACTGCATATGAAGGCACCAAGATTCAAAACTTCTCTGACCTTTCCATCGGAGATTACGTGGTTCATGAAGATCACGGCCTTGGAGTCTACCGGGGAATTGAAAAAATAGAGCAAGATGGAGTGATTAAAGATTATCTAAAAGTAGAATACGCGGATAATGGAAATCTCTATCTTCCAGCCACCAGACTTGACGGCATCCAAAAATACGCTGGGGCAGAAGCCAAGAAGCCAAAGCTTAATCGCTTGGGCGGAGAACAGTGGAACAAGACAAAGACAAGGGTAAAAAGCGCAGTCAAAGAGATTGCAAAGGATCTTGTTATGTTGTATGCCGCAAGGCAGCAGACCCATGGTTTTCAGTATTGCGGTGATACTGTCTGGCAAAAGGAATTTGAAGAAATGTTTCCTTATGATGAGACAGAGGATCAGTGGGATGCCATTGAAGCCACGAAGGAAGACATGGAAAGCAAGAAGATCATGGATCGATTGATCTGTGGTGATGTTGGCTACGGAAAAACAGAGATCGCTCTAAGAGCTGCATTTAAAGCCGTTCAGGATGGAAAGCAAGTGGTTTATCTGGTTCCTACCACGATTTTAGCTCAGCAGCATTACAATACCTTTGCTCAAAGAATGAAGGATTTTCCTATCCGGGTGGATTTAATGTCAAGATTTCGTACACCGGGGCAGATAAAGAAAACCATTGAAGACTTAAAACGTGGTATGGTAGATATTGTAATCGGAACTCACCGGGTATTGTCAAAGGACGTGTTGTTTAAGGATTTAGGGCTTCTTATTATAGATGAGGAACAGCGTTTTGGAGTCACTCATAAAGAAAAAATCAAACAGCTAAAGGATAATATCGATGTCCTTACTTTAACGGCAACCCCAATACCAAGAACCCTTCACATGAGTCTTGTGGGAATACGTGATATGAGTGTGTTGGAAGAACCACCTGTGGACCGTATGCCTATTCAGACCTATGTCATGGAACACAACGATGAGATGGTTCGTGAAGCCATTCACCGGGAGCTTTCCAGAGATGGTCAGGTGTATTATGTATACAATAGGGTTAGCAACATCGATGAGATAGCAAACCACATCGCAAAGCTGGTGCCAGAAGCCAATGTAACCTTTGCCCATGGACAGATGCATGAACACGAACTGGAAAAGATCATGTTTGACTTTGTAAATGGAGAGATTGATGTTTTGGTCTGCACAACCATCATTGAGACAGGTCTTGATATTCCAAATGCCAACACCATGATCATACAGGATGCAGACCGTATGGGCTTATCCCAGCTTTATCAGCTTAGGGGCCGGGTAGGACGTTCCAGCCGTATTTCTTATGCATTTCTCATGTACAAACGAGATAAACTGTTAAGAGAAGAGGCAGAAAAACGACTGCAGGCCATTCGAGAATTTACAGAGCTTGGTTCTGGTATTAAGATCGCCATGCGTGATTTAGAGATTCGAGGGGCTGGTAATGTTCTGGGCGCTGAACAGCACGGACACATGGAATCGGTAGGATATGACCTTTACTGCAAGCTGCTGAATCAGGCCGTGTTAGAGTTAAAGGGAGAGCGTAAAGAAGAGGAAACCTACAATACCGTGGTGGACTGCGATATCGATGCTTATATTCCCACATCCTATATTAAGAATGAGTATCAGAAGCTTGATATTTACAAGCGAATTTCCAGCATTGAGAGTGAAGACGAATACATGGATATGCAGGATGAATTAATGGACCGTTTTGGAGATATACCAAAGCCGGTTGAGAATCTTTTGAAGGTTGCTGCCATTAAGGCACTGGCACACAGCGCCTATGTGATTGAGGTTAATATAAACAGGCAGGAAGTCCGCCTAACTATGTATAAGAATGCCAAGCTGAAAGTAGAGGGAATACCAAAGATCGTGGAGCAGTACCGGGGGGATTTAAAGTTCCTTATGGGAGAGGAACCCAGGTTTACCTACCTGGATCGGAAGAAAAATCTGTCTACAGATATCATGATAGGCCAGGCAGAGGTGCTATTAAAGCAAATCGGAGAGTTGTCAGAAAAGTTTGAGTAAAATAACAAATTTAAACAAAAATAAAATGCCGATTGGTTGATTTTTTGGCATTTTGTGATATACTAATAGTAGAAGAAGGGATTTAGTCCCAGATGCTTTCTTACTTTCAAAGTTTTCTTTTTTGGAGAAAGGTGGTAGCTATGGACGTTTTAAGTATGTATCTTCTACAAAGAGTATCAGATGAACTGACGATTCAACGGAATGGTTCTTTTGAGAACCGATTTGTTTCTCCTATTCCGGACAATGCAGCAGCAAGAGTCGCTCATGAAGGTTATATAACTTCCTCAAAGGAGGTTTCTCAGCGCGTCAGACAAGGTGATTATTAACCTGGGGTGCTAACAGTCTCTCTTCTAAAACCTTAAGTTTCATAATAATTTAAACTAAGAATCAGGGTACGGTCTTTTTTAAGCACCGTACCCTGATTTTAAATTTTGGGAAAAATGGCAGACTTAAGTATAATCTTCCACTTTCGTAGCAAAATAATATTAGTGATCTTAAATTGCACAAGATGGAGGAATTTAAATTATGAAAGCAACTGGCATTGTAAGAAGAATTGATGACCTGGGACGGGTGGTTATACCAAAAGAGATCAGAAGGACACTTCGATTAAGAGAAGGAACTCCGCTTGAGATATTCACAGACCGTGAAGGAGAAATCATTCTTAAGAAATATTCCCCTATGGTAGAGCTGACAGCATTTGCTTCCCAGTATGCAGAAGCAATGGCACAGTCAACAGGACTTACTGTTTGTATCACAGACAGAGATCAAGTCATAGCAGTAGCAGGTGGATCTAAAAAAGAGTTGATGCAAAAAACAATCAGCAAGCAATTAGAGACCGTCATTAATGAACGGACGGTAGTGATTGCAGGAAAAGATGAAAAAGGATTTATCCCTCTTACTGGGGAAGTTTTAGAAGGAATTACCGCCCAGGTGATAGCTCCTATTATCTGTGAAGGTGATGCCATAGGTGCAGTTGCTCTTTTAAGCAGAGAACCAAGAGCTCGTTTTGGAGATATGGAAACAAAGCTTGCAAACACGGCTGCCGGTTTCTTAGGCCGCCAGATGGAAGGATAAAAAACAGCAATGGAATCGTTAGGAGGTGATTAAGATGAAGATAATTATGCCGGAAGAAGATGATTACAGCGATGGCGATACTCCAGAAATTGATACAGAACCATATGAAAATGGTTTTTACGTAGAGCCACTGCCAGAATCCGAGCGCCCAAGAAGGGATGGCCCGGGGGGAAATTAATAAAAGACAGCCGCCGATCGGACAGAATATAGATCTGTACCAACCGGCGGCTGTCTTTTTACATAAAAAGACAAAGACAGTAGGTTGATTAAGTATATACCTATTGAAGTTGGTTTCGTTATTTACTATAATTTAAGGAGGGGAAGTTATTGGGGAAGGGGTTTATATGTATCGGTTAGTGATTGTAGATGATGAGGTAAAAATTGCGGAGGGAATTGCTAATCTTTTTCCGTGGGAGCAGATTGGTTTTGAAGTGGTTTACTTTAGCAGGGGCATGGATGCATATACATATATTTGTGCCAATCCGGTAGAGGTGCTGATGAGCGATGTAGAAATGCCGGATTTAAACGGTATTGAGTTATGCAGGCTGGTGCAGGATCGAGATATTAAGGTGGTTTTTATCAGCAGTCATCAAAATTATGAGTATTTCCGCAGTGCCATTTTTTATCAGGTAGAAGATTATTTATTAAAACCTATAAAAAGTGCGGATATCCAGAATTGCTTTCAAAAAATCAGAGAAAAATTGGATAGGAAAAATGGAGTGGTGAGGAATGCGTCGTCCACGTATTATGAGCAGATCGTGGGGCTTGTAAAAGGGTATATTGAGGAACATTACAGGGAGGCATCCTTGGAGGAAGCTGCTATTGCAGTGAATTTAAGTCCAAGTTATCTCTCCAGAATTTTCAAAGAGAAATGCGGGTTCGGATTTTCCGATTATCTCATCCGGGTGCGGATGGAAAAAGCCAGTGAGCTGCTGAGTGATATTCGATATAAAAGCTACGATATTGCCTACTACATTGGATATGATAACCCCAAGAATTTTTCCAGGGCATTTAAGACCTATTATGGAAAAACACCAAAGGAGTACAGAAACAGCCCCAATAAAGATGATGATAGGGACAGGGGATAACTATGCAGAAAAAATTCTTTATGAGGCGGTTTAAGAATTATTGCCTGCTTCTGATTATTCCCACCTTTCTTGTATTCCTGATCTCCTTTGTGGTGGTCAATGGGCAGATCAACAGGGAGTTAGATGCACAGGCCCGCAACACTCTGTCAAACATCAACACCAACCTGGATTTTGTAGTCAGCAGCGTTGTATTCCAGAACGACCAGCTGACCAATAATTCCTATATGGTGCTGGCACTTAAAAAGCTTTTTAAGCGGGAGCCAAATATACAGTACAGCGATGCCATTTATTTGAGAAACATCAAAACCATGATGCAGAGTATCATACAGTCCTATCCCTATATACAGTCGGTATACCTGTATTTGGACGGATATGACAGTTTCTTTTCCTCTCAGGACGGGGTAATGCAGTTTTCTGGAGAAGAGGACCAGGTCTGGCGCCGGATCTATTTAAGCATGGAAAAGGGGACACAGAACCGGATAGAATCCCGCAGGATAACGTGGAACGGGAAGGAAAAACAGGTTCTTACTATTTATCAGAGGATGCTGCTTTTAGAGGGAACTGTTGTCATGAATCTGGACGTGGATAAATACCGGGATTTGTTAAGTCATATTCTGTTAAATAAGAATGAAATCCTTTTGTTTTATAACCAGGAAGGGAGTCTTGTGTTTTCCTGGCCAAAAGAGAATGAGAAGGCCCTTGGGGAGCTTGCTTTATCCTTTGATGACATGGATAGAAAACAGAATCAATGGATCCATGCGGGGGGGAAGTCTTATCTTCTTCATACAGAATACAATAACCAGTACCGTTTGAAACTGGTCTCTCTGATCCCCTTTGATGCAAAAACAGACAGGCTGTTCCAGATGTTCAGACTCTTTGGGATGGTGTTTGTGATTAATAGTGTTGCCATGCTTTTTCTGGCGTATTTTACCACTAAGAGGACTTTTGTGCAACTTATTTACATGATACAGGTTTTTCACGAAGCAGAAAGCGGCATTTATCCTACCGAACCCAAGAAGGAAATGAAAGATGAATACGATGTGATTATGAATAATATCATCTACTTATTTCTCCAGACGGTAAGACTTAATGCCAGCCTGGTGCAAAAGCAGCATGAGCAGGAGGTAGCCCAGCTTACTGCTCTCCAGCTCCAAATCAATCCTCATTTTCTTTTTAACACGCTTCAAAACGTTCAGTTGGAAATAAGCAAGCTTAATCAGGAGACCGGGGATGTGTCCCGGATCATAGATCATTTATCTGATATACTCAAATACACTCTTGCCAATCCTATGGAAAAGATCTGCTTAAGGGAAGAGGTAGAGAATTTAAAAAAATACGTTGCAATTCAGAATTTCCGTTTCAGTAATCGCATTATAGCTTATTATGAGATCCAGGAGGAATTAATGGACTTCAAAGTGTTCCGGCTTATGCTACAGCCGCTGGTGGAAAACAGCATTCTTCATGGACTGCGGCACAAAGAAGGTATGGGGTACATAAAGGTTCAGATTTTTAAAAGAAAGGGGTTTGTGCATTTTCGGGTCATAGACAATGGGGCAGGCATGGATCGGGCTGAGCTTTTAAGTCTAGAGGATTCCATGAAAAATATAAATGTATATCATATCGGACTGGCCAATGTAAGCAACCGGTTAAAGCTTCACTTTGGAGAGGAGGCTGGAATCAGGATTAAGAGTAAGAAGCATATGGGCTGTGTGGTGGAATTTGTAGTTCCGGAGCAGAAGGGATTATAAAATAAGATCCCTTTTCATAAGAAATGATACCTCTACTTAACAAATCAATAAGAAATGAAGAAAAATAAAAAGGCATCTGTCTTTTTATTTTTTTATGGATCCAATACAATTAAACTATAAAAGATGGAGGGGGTTTATTTTATGAAGAAAAGAATATTAGCATTGTCTCTGGCCGGGGTGTTGGCAGTGGGTTCCCTGATGGGCTGCGCAGGAAATGAAAAAGCAGCCAATACAACGGAGGCAGCCAAAAAGGAAGAAACAGAAAAAACCAAAGATTCCGGAGAGGAAAAGGTCACACTGCGTTTTGCCTGGTGGGGAGGCGATGAAAGAAATTCAGCAACTCTTAGTGTAATTGAACAGTTTGAAAAGCTTCATCCCAATGTGACCATTGAAGCAGAGTACGGCGGAAATGACGGATATCACGACAAGCTGGCAACCCAGCTGGCTTCTGGCACTGCGGCAGACATCGTCCAGGTGGATCCTGAGATCTTCCCCACCTATGTATCAACAGGAGATTATTTCGTTGACTTTAAGGATTATAAATTGGATTTTTCCAATTTTGATGAAAAGTACATCTCCACTCCAATTAATGGCCGTTATAACGGAAAGCAGCTTGGACTGCCAAGTGGAATTTCAGGTGCAGGGATTCTGGTAAACAAGGATCTGGCGGATGCGGTTGGTCTGGATTTTACAAAGGAATACAGCTGGGATGATTTGCTTGAAATGGGAAAAAAGGTGAAGGCCTATGATGACAGCATGTATCTTCTATGCGCCAACAAAGAGTATATAACCAATCTGGTGGTGTTTAACTATGGAAAACAGCTGATTGGGAAGACTCTGTTTGACCCGGAAAGCAAACAGCTGAATATAACAGAAGACCAGTTAAAACAGGTATTTGACTATGTTCAGAAGCTCTATGACGAAGGAGTGGTGGCACCGGCCTCTTATCAGGCTTCTTACAGCGGGGATAATTTACAGTCTGATGCCAACTGGATTGCAGGAAAATATGTGTCAACCCTTACCTATGTATCGACCATTGATGTAATGGTAGCAGCAAACCCAAAGGCAAATTATTATATGAGCCAGCTTCCGGTTCTGAATGGAAGTTCGGAGTCCGGCTGGGCTTCCAATACCCCTCAGGTATTTGTAGTTACAAAAACCAGCAAAAATCCAGAGATGGCTGTAGAATTTATGAACTTTTTTTATAACAATGATACTGCTATTGAGACGTTAGGTTGCACAAGATCGGTTCCCCCCACTGAGAAAGCAAGAAAGCTTTGTGCAGATAAAGGTCTTTTAAGCAAGTGGGCCCTGGAGGGCGCCAATATAGCAGCAGCCATGGGAGGAACCCCAAATGATAAGATTTCTTCTTCCCAGGAATCCAAGGCAATCTTATTTGATTCTGTTGAGACCATAGGATATGGAGCAAGTGATGCTGCTGCAGTGTCGGCAGATGCTGTAAGCCTGCTTTCCGGATTATCGAAATAGCAGGATCAAAGGGGTGCTTTTTGCACCCCTTTTTAAAACCACCCGGATAGGAGATTAGAATGAATAAGAAAACCATTGGGCTTGCCCAATATAAAAAAAGAGATTTACAGGCATTTATTTATCTGATGCCGTGGATTCTGGGCTTTTTGATCCTGCAGCTTTACCCCTTCCTCATGTCCCTTTATTATTCCTTTACCGATTATACTATTGGGGCAACGGCAAACTGGCAGGGAACCGCAAACTATGTAAAACTATTTACGAAGGATAACGAGTTTTGGAATTCCTTAAAGGTCACATTGCTGTATACAGTGTATACAGTCCCTGGAAAGCTAATTATGGCCTTAGCTGTGGCAGTGTTTTTAAATCGGGAGATAAAGGGGATAAATTTGATAAGAACCCTTTATTACATTCCGTCTTTATTCGGCGGAAGTGTTGCAATTGCTATTTTGTGGCGGCTTATGTTTCTGGATAACGGTGTTGCAAACGCCATATTAACAGCTCTTCATCTGCCCAATATCCAGTTTCTGGGTGATACCAAATACGCCTTAAAAACCATTTGCTCCCTGGAGATCTGGCAGTTTGGTTCCTCAATGGTCATGTTTCTTGCAGCCTTAAAGCAGGTGCCCCAATCCCTTTATGAAGCGGCAGAAATTGATGGAGCGGGAAAAATAAAGCGGTTTATCAGGATCACCATTCCCCAGATTACCCCTATTATATTTTTCAATATGATTATGCAGATGATACAGGCTCTGCAGAATTTCACATCCGCCTTTGTTATTACAGACGGGGGACCTTTAAAGTCCACGTATGTACTTGGAATGAAGCTTTATAAGGAAGGCTTTTCATACTTTAAAATGGGCTATGCCAGTGCGATTTCCTGGGTGGTGTTCACACTCATTTTGATCATTACGCTGATTATATTCAGTACATCATCAGCATGGGTATTTTACGGAGACGAGGGTGATTTTTAGGAGGAAAGTAAGATGTTAAAGAAACGAAACAAAACAGCAAGACAGCTAATAGATTATGGAGTGATCTTTGTGATAGGCGTGGTTTTGCTTTACCCGATTATCTGGATGTTTTTTTCTACATTCAAATCCAATGACGAGATCTTCGGCTCCATCAGACTTCTCCCGAAGAGTTTTTCCTTAGATTATTATACGGAGGGCTGGAGGGGAAACGGAAAAGTAAGTTATGCCAGGTTTTTTGTAAATACCTTTATGCTGGTACTGCCTACCACCATACTAACCGTGGTCTCCAGCGCCCTGGTAGCTTACGGCTTTGCAAGATTTCGTTTTCCCGGGAAGCGAATCCTGTTTGCAGTTCTTATAGCAACTTTGATGCTTCCTAATTCGGTAATCATCATACCTAGATATGCTCTTTATAATAAGTTTCACTGGGTTAATACCTATCTGCCCTTTTATGCCCCGGCTGTGCTTGCCTGTTATCCATTCTTTACTTATATGCTGATCCAGTTTTTACGAGGGCTTCCAAGAGAGCTGGATGAATCTGCTTATATTGACGGCTGCGGAACCTTTCGAACTTTTATGCAGGTGTTGCTTCCGCTTATGAAACCCGCATTGTTTTCTGCTGGTCTGTTCCAGTTTTTATGGACCTACAATGACTATTTTAATTCTCTGATCTTTATAAATTCTGTAAAAAAATTTCCTATCTCCTTAGCTCTTCGAATGTCTCTTGATGCAGAATCCGTGGTTCAATGGGGAAAAGTAATGGCAATGGCATTTGTGGCTGTTGTACCTGTCATGCTTTTGTTCTTTGCAGCTCAGAAATACTTTGTAGAAGGGATAGCAACCAGCGGAATTAAAGGATAGAAAAGCGTTCAAGGAGAAAGTACAATGGACTTAAACAAAAACAGGGAAAGAATTAAAGTATTTAAGGCTGAAGCAAAGCGTCTGGTAAGCCAAATGACCATAGAGGAAAAGGTTTACCAGACTGTGAATGCTTCTTCTGAAATAAAGCGCCTGGGAATAAAGTCTTATGACTGGTGGAACGAAGCTCTTCATGGAGTGGCAAGAGCAGGTACTGCTACAGTTTTTCCTCAGGCAATTGCCCTGGCTGCTACATTTGATGAAGAATTTGTAGAAAAGGCTGGGGATGCTGTTTCAACCGAGGGACGTGCCAAGTTTCACATGCAGCAGGAATACGAAGATTACGATATGTATAAGGGACTTAGTTTCTGGGCACCTAACATCAATATTTTCAGGGATCCAAGATGGGGGAGAGGCCATGAGACATTTGGTGAAGATCCTTATCTTACCTCCAGAATGGGTGTTCGTTATATTGAAGGTCTTCAGGGTCATGATGAAAATTACTTAAAGTCAGCGGCTTGTGCCAAGCATATGGCAGTACATAGCGGTCCGGAATCTTTAAGGCACAGCTTTAATGCAGTTGTATCAAAAAAGGATTTATATGAAACATATTTACCTGCGTTTCAGGCATGTGTACAGGAAGCGGGAGTGGAATCCGTTATGGGGGCATATAACAGAATCAACGGAGAACCTTGCTGTGGCAGCAAAACTCTGCTGCAGGATATTTTAAGAGATAAGTGGGGATTTGACGGACATGTAGTTTCTGATTGTTACGCTATTAGAGATTTCCATGAAAATCATCACATTACTGCAACTCCTCAGGAATCTGCCGCAATGGCTATGAACAATGGCTGTGATTTAAATTGCGGGAAAATGTTTCTTTATCTTCTGGATGCAGTAAATCAGGGAACCGTTTCGGAAGAACGCATCAACGAGGCGGTTGAACGGCTTATGGTCACCAGAATGAAACTGGGAATATTAGGAAATGACGAGAAGACAAATCCATACAAGAGGATACCTTATGAAGTTGTGGATTCAAAGGAAATGAAACAGTTGAATAGGGAGGCGGCCTGCAAGTCCATTGTTCTGTTAAAAAATGATAATCATATGCTGCCCGTTAATCCTGGAACGATTGGAACAATTGGAGTTATTGGACCCAATGCAGATAGCCGGAAGGCATTGGTAGGAAACTATGAAGGCACTGCTTCCAGATACCGGACGGTCCTGGAAGGAATCCAGGATGCGGCAGGAGAGAATACAAGAGTATTATTTTCCGAAGGCTGCCCGTTGATAAGTGCGACGGAGAAGCAGAAGAAACGGGAAACCAGGCGTTTCTCCGAAGTACGTGCCATTTGTAAGGCCAGTGATATGGTAGTTGCTTGTATGGGATTAGATGCAATGCTTGAAGGAGAGCAGGGAGATACGGGAAATGAATTTCCAGGGGGAGATAAGCCGGATTTAAACCTCCCAGATATTCAAAACAGGCTGCTTGAGATAATTATGGAAAGCGGAAAACCAGTGATCCTTTTGCTCCTTTCGGGAAGTGCCATGTCAGTTACCTGGGCTGATAAGCATATCCCCGCCATATTGCAGTGCTGGTATCCCGGTGCAGAAGGAGGTAGTGCTATTGCAGATATTTTGTTTGGAATAAGAAACCCTGAAGGCAGATTGCCAGTCACATTTTACAGAACAACCGAAGAATTGCCTGCCTTTGAAGATTATTCGATGAAAGGGCGAACCTATAGGTTTATGGAAAATGAAGCATTATATCCATTTGGCTATGGACTTTCTTATACCTGCTACGAGTATCGAAATGAAGCGTTATCTCACGAATCTTTAACGGAAGAGGGAGTGGTGGTATCTGTAGATGTATCCAATATAGGAGAGATGGCAGGAAAAGAAACTGTTCAGGTCTATGTAGAGGCAGAGGGGCCAGATACACCAAATCCTCAGCTAAAGGGGATTAAAAAGGTTTATCTGGAGCCACATGAGAGAAAAAATGTGGAAATTTATCTTCCATATTCCGCATTTTGTTTATTTGATGAAGAAGGAAAAAAATACTGGCCTCATGGATATTACAGGATCTTTGTAGGAGGTAGTCAGCCAGATAAGAGAAGTCAAAGTCTGTTGAAAAGTAACGTCAGGCAACTATATATCAATAATAATGGATTGTCTTAACGTTCCAAATCGTATAAATTTATATTATCGTTACTAATACATGTAAGCAAAAAATAAAGAAGCTGGTAAAGTACGGTTTTTACACCATATTTACCAGCTTCAAAGCATTGACTTAATAACTAACTTCAACATTGCTTATGGAGTAAGATTAATAAATGATCTGATCTCCATCTTTAATGCAGTAGTTGAGCTTTACGCCAAGCTCTTCCATCCACTGCCTTGTTTCAAGGGTTTTCCAGTCACCGCTTCCGGTGCCGGAGCCGCCATCGTTATTCCACAACCAGAGCGGACATGGCCAAAGGGCGATCTTAGGATTAATGGCTGCGTAGACGTCTCTGTTAACGCCGTACTGACCGTGATGAGACATTTGTACGATATCACTCTTTAAATCCTCTTTTGTGGTCTGCTCCAGGAGAATCTTTCCAGCATCTGGTCCCATGTCTCCCAGAACTAAGATGCTTACGTTATTTAAGAAAAACTTATAAGCAACGGAACTGTTGTTGACAGAGGTAGCATCTAAAAGATAAGGATCATTTAATACCTTTGCACGAATTTGTCCTACTTTTATTTCCTCTCCTTTGCGGACTACATGGAGCTTGTCTGCAGGAAGCGTAGCAAGAGCGGACCTTAACTCATTGACCAGATTGGATCTTGATGATTCTACCTTGTCATACCAGGACTGATCTGCCAAAGAGTAATAGACATTGTCAATGGTAATCTTTCTACCTGGATTGTTAAGAATCTGGACCAGTGCTCCCACGTGATCTGAGTGAGGGTGAGTAATGAACCAGGCAGAAACTCGTCCGCCTTTCTTTTCAATGACGTCTGTCAGATGATCTGCATCAATATCCCAGCCTCCGTCAATGACAATCAGATTTCCGTTCTTATCCTGTAAGACCATAGAGAGCATCTGACGTTTGTCGTAGTTGGCTAAGAGAGATAAGCTGCCACCATTAAAGAGCTTCGATCCAGGTCCGCTTGCAATGGATGGGCCAAATCCCATGGAATTTGCTTTTAAATTTCCTTCTCCTGATGTAGGAGAGATGGTTTGAATGTGAAACGCAGTAAATACAATGTTTAGAAACAGCATACATGCAGCTAACTTTTTCCATATATTAAATTCTTTCATGGTTACCTCCGATATGAATAAATTATTCCTTATTATATCGGAATCCGTACCATTTTAACAGTGGCTTAGGACAAATGTCAGAAAATCGTCAGAATTGGAAAGAACATCCAAAGGTATATGCTATAATCTTAAAAAAGGAGGTTTCATATATGCATACTTTTGACGATTTAGTAAATATTACAAATAAACTGCGTTCCAAAGATGGTTGCCCCTGGGATAAGGAGCAGACACACGAGAGCCTAAAACAATATCTGCTGGAGGAAGCTGGCGAGGTGATAGAAGCCATTGATCATAACGATCAGGAAAATCTGTGTGAGGAACTTGGAGATGTTCTCTTTCAAGTTATGATCCACAGCCAGATCGCAAAAGAAAATCAATCTTTCACCATAGACGATGTTGTAAATGGAATCTGTGAAAAAATGATACGCAGGCATCCTCATGTTTTTGGAGATAAAAAGGTGATTTCGTCGGAAGAGGGAGAAGCCCTGTGGAAAGCAATTAAATTGCAGGAGAAAGCCCGTCAAAAGAGCGAAAAACCTTGACAAAAACAGGAGAAACAGCTATAAATGATATAGTAATCGTGTTAAAGCGAAAAGTCGTAGCTCGAAGCTACATTTTTAGGAGGAAGATATCAATGAACAAAGCAGAGTTAATCACAGCAGTATCAGAAAAGGCAGAGCTGTCCAAAAAGGATGCAGAGAAGGCAGTGAAAGCTTTGACAGATGTTATATCTGAAGAGTTAGTAAAGGGCGAGAAAATCCAGTTAGTAGGTTTTGGTACATTTGAAGTATCTGAAAGAGCTGCAAGAGAAGGAAGAAACCCAAAGAGCGGAGAAGTTATGAACATTCCTGCTTCTAAGACACCAAAGTTCAAAGCTGGTAAAGCTTTAAAGGACATGGTTAACGCATAAACTATGAGGTTGGACAAGTTTCTTAAGGTTTCACGCCTAATTAAGAGAAGAACCGTTGCCAACGATGCCTGTGATGCAGGCCGCGTGCTTGTGAATGAAAAGCCAGCAAAAGCTTCCTTAAACGTCAAGCAAGGCGACGTGATCGAGATACATTTTGGAACGAGTTCGGTTAAAGTAGAGGTTCTTGATGTATTGGAAACGGTGAAAAAGGATGAGGCGAAGGAACTTTACCGGTATCTTTAGCTTTTAATCTTATACGTATGATAAATTTCAGGAATAATGGAGAGTCCCTCCTAATATACTTAAGACAGGTATATTAGGAGGTTTTTCTTATGGATGAGAAGATAAATATTCGCCCTCACAGGCTGACAATAGAAAACCGTGCCTCCGGTACGTTAACAGGAATACGAGAAGTGGTGTCTTTTGATGAGAATCAGGTGATTTTGGATACAGATCAGGGGCTTTTAACCTTAAAGGGAAAAGACCTTCATGTCAGTCGCCTGACGTTGGAAAAGGGAGAAGTGGATCTAAACGGTAACATTGAAAGTTTAAATTATTCCTCCAATGAGGCACTTCGTCGGTCCGGTGAATCCTTGTTTTCCAGGCTGTTTAAATAAGGATCAGAAGGAGCCATATGAGTATTCATATCGTATATGAGGTAAAACTTCTGCTCTACAGCTTTCTAACGGGAGCAGGGCTTATGATGACATATGACCTGTTGCGTGTTTTCCGCATCTTTATCCCCCACTCCTATGTATTTATTGGGATCGAGGACATGGTATTTTGGATTTATGCTTCTTTGACCTCGTTTTCTCTTCTTTATGAACAGATAGATGGTGGACTAAGAGGTTATGTCATTGTCGGAATCTTTCTTGGGATGTTTATTTATGACAAGACCATAAGCAGGTTTTTTCTAAAGTTCTTGAAAAAATTTTGGAAATATCTTAAAATGAAAATGCGTATATTATTCCGCCGAAAAAGGCGACAATAGGGGCGACTGGTGAATGTATGAGCGTGATAAGAAAAACTAGAAGAAAAAGAAAAGACAAGTGGGGTAATCGTATGGCCCTCATTGGTATTACTTTTGTTGTATTTAGCCTAGCTGTGACAGTTACGATCAAAGGCACATCTTTGAAGGGAAGAGAGCGGGAGTATGCCATCCGTCTTGAAAACCTTCAAGCGCAGGTGGACAAGGAGCAGGAGCGAGCCAAGAAGCTGGAAGATTACCGGGTATATGTCCAAACAAAACAATACATAGAAGAAGTGGCAAAGCAAAAGCTTGGCCTTGTAAAGCCTGACGAAATTTTGCTTAAGCCTTCTCAAAGGCAGTAATTTTTTCTGACCATCCCTTAAAGTCCTAAAAAACGTGGCTTAGGAAGGAAAATCACCCTTTAAGTACAAGTTAAAGTCCATAAAAACGTGGATATTTAAGTGGAAAGCTGTCGTACGATTTTAAATGATGAGTCAGCTATTTTGACAAAATATATTCCTTCCGTCTGTATATAATGTGGTCTAAAACATGTAACAGGCAGGAGGGATTTTTGTGTTCAGACGTAAACCAGCACATTATGATATGGCGAATGTGAACGTATATACGGCAAAGAGATTAAACGACATGGCAAATTCATTAGGTGAGCTTGCTAGGGCGTGCACAGATGAACTGTCGGCAGAACAGGGACTTACGAAGGAAGATGGAGTGGCCGCTTTAGAGACCGCAGCAGCTATGGTATGCGCAGGCTGCAATAAGTGCTTTATACAACCGGGAAAAGAGCAGGACAATCAGTATTATATGCAATATCTGATTCGTGCGTTTGAACAAAAGGGGAGCGTGGACTATGGGGACATGCCCCGTTTTTTTCTGGAAAGCTGTAAAAGAAAAGATGAATATATGGTTCATTTAAATCGGGGCCTTGGAAGAGCCACCATGAATCTGGCGTGGAAAAACCGTTTTCTGGAAAGCCGTGATGCTGTCATCGTCCAGTTTAAGGAACTTGCTGTGATCTTAGAGGAATTTTCCCATCAGGTGGAGCATGCCGTTGACATCACTCCAGAATGGGAGGATGAAGTAAAGAAGGCATTTAAGCGAAACCATATTGTGATAGAAAAGATGCTCGTTTTGGAATATGAAAATCGTCAAAGAGAAGCATACTTAACCATGAGGACCATGAATGGTCGTTGTGTGACTGTAAAAGATGCTGCGGAAATTTTAGAAGATGCCATGGAAGATGGGGAATGGACGGTGGCACCAGACGGAAGAAATCTGGTGACAAAGCAATCCGATACCATCCGTTTTGTAGAAAAGGGAGAATACCGGGTTATCTATGGAGCGGCCAAAGCAGTAAAGAGTGGAGAAGAGGTTTCTGGAGATAATTATACCTTTGGGCAGGTTCAGCCCGGACAAGTTATTATGAGCCTTTCAGACGGTATGGGAAGCGGCAAGGGAGCAGAGGAAGAAAGCCGTCAGGTGATTGAGTTAACCCAAAGGCTTTTAGAAGCTGGATTTTCCACAAGGGCGGCCTTAAAAATGGTGAATACCGTTCTTTTGTTAACCGGTATATCCCAACATCCAGCCACACTTGATATGTGCTGCATCGATTTAAAATCTGGTATTTTAGAAGCCATGAAGCTGGGAGCAGCAGCAACCTACATACTCAGTGATAAAGGGGTGGAACTTTTAGAAGCAGGGGAGGTGCCAATGGGTATCTTAAACCCGGTGGAGCCGGTGCTCCTGTCTAAAAAGCTATGGGATGACAACCGCATCATCATGGTAAGCGACGGAATATTAGATGCCCTTCCGGATGACGACAAAGAGCTTATGCTAAAAGAGTTTATTGCCCGCATGCCAGTGAAAAATCCTCAGGATATGGCAGACCGGATTTTGTTGTTTGCTAAATCCTTTACGGAAACAGCAGCCGATGATATGACGGTTTTAACGGCTGGCATTTGGAAAAGAAAATAATAATTGCAACAGACATGTTTTACGGGTATATTTATAATAAAGAGGGGAGAGAATCAACTAAGGAAGGTGGCTTAATGTACAAAACGATATTGGAATTTATCAGACGGAACCGGCTTTTGCTTCCGGGGGACCGCGTCATCGTGGCGTTTTCCGGAGGAGCCGATTCGGTCTGTCTTCTTGTAATTTTAAATGAATTAAAAGATGTGCTGGGAATTTCCCTAAAAGCGGTCCACGTTCATCACGGGCTTAGGGGCCTGGAAGCAGACAGGGATAGTGAATATGCAAAGGAACTCTCCATGTCCCTTTCCCTGCCTTTTTCCTGCGCCCATGTGGATGTTACAGGCTATGCCAGGGAACACAGGCTGTCGGTGGAGGAAGCTGGAAGGCATTTGCGTTATGAGATATTGGAACGGGAACGCGTTCTTTTTGGTGGCAATAAAATCGCAGTTGCTCACCATAAAGATGATCAGGCGGAGACCATTCTATATCATTTGTTTCGGGGGACCGGTTTAAAAGGGCTTGGAGGAATAAGGCCAGAAAGAGACCGGATTGTCCGGCCTTTGCTGTCTGTTGGCAAGGAGGAAATTCTTGCATATCTGGAGGAAAAAGGGATATCTTATTGTGAGGACTCCACAAATTCCCACACCGACTATGCCAGAAACCGGATACGGGGAATTCTTCTTCCCACTATCAAAGAGCAGATCAATGCCCGCGCCGCGGATAATATTATTCATGCCGGGGAGATGGCTGCTAAGGCCGATGAATATCTGGAAAAACAGGCACAAGGCCTCCTAAAGGAGTGGGGATGCTTTAAACGGGATGAAAATGACATCCTTGTTTCCAGTGGAATTAAGATGAAAGGGCTTATATCCCAAGAGGATATTTTAGTGACCTATGTCATAAGGGCCATGATTCGTATGGTTTTAGGTTCCATGAAGGATATTTCAATGATTCATGTGGAAAATGCAAAAGCCTTACTAGACTCACCTGCAGGCAAGCAAATTGACCTCCCAGGTATGGTAACGGCTCTTAGAAGTTCCGACTGTTTGTGGATAAAGAGTAAAAATAAGAAGGAAGCTGTGGATAATCCCTTAGATAACATACTTCCCAAAGTTGATTTTAACGTCTTTCCCTATAAAAAAGGTCAGGAAATTCCCCAAAACGGGTATACGAAATGGTTCGATTATGATAAAATCAAATGTGCACTCTCTGTGAGGTATCGGCAAACCGGAGATTACCTGACACTGACCGGAGGCGGCAGAAAGACCGTCAAGGCATTTATGATTGATGAAAAGATTCCCAAAGAGGATCGTGGAAAGATCCCATTAATTGTGGATGGTTCCCATGTCCTATGGGTCATCGGATACCGGATCAGTGAATACTATAAGATAACAGATGATACCCATACAGTAATACAAATGCAATTAGACGGAGGAAAAGACAATGGATGATAAGATACGTGTAATGTTATCAGAGGAAGAGGTAGCAGCAAGGATTAATGAGGTTGCAGCACAGGTCAGTAAGGATTATGAAGGAAAGAATCTTCATTTGATTTGTATTTTAAAAGGAGGAGTCTTCTTCACCTGCGAACTTTCTAAAAGAATTACACTGCCACTTACTATGGATTTCATGTCCGTATCAAGTTACGGCTCAGGTACCGTTTCCAGCGGTATCGTAAAGATAGTAAAGGACCTTGATGATCCCATCGAAGGAAAGGATGTTTTAATCGTCGAGGATATTATCGATTCCGGAAATACTCTATCCTATTTAATCGAAGTATTAAAACAGAGAAATCCAAACAGCATTGAGCTTTGTACGCTGCTTGATAAACCGGAACGTCGGGTGAAAAAGCAGGTTCAGGTGAAGTATACTTGCTTTACCGTACCAGACCAGTTTATCATTGGATATGGTCTTGATTACGATCAGATATACAGGAATTTGCCATATATTGGAGTTATAGAACAGCAATAAGGAGGCAGCATGTTGAAACAACAGCAACCATTTAAAGGCTTGGGATTTCTGCTCCTTCTGGTTATCATGCTTATATTTGCCAGCAGGCTACCCCAGAAAAGTGAGATTATCACCAACCAGGAGCTTATGCAGGTAATTGATAATGGAACCATAGCTTCGGCTACCATCCGGCAGAGCGACCCGCCACCAACGGGAAAAATTGATATGACGATGTCCGATGGCACGTCAAAGCAGGCCAATGTATCCAATGTACTTGGAATCCAGGACCGCTTGGACCGCAATGGAATTACCTATACAGTGGATGCAGTTCAGAAGGAAAACTTGTTTTTGACCATTACACTGCCGCTGATACTTACCGCAGTAGCAATGGTGTTTTTGTTCATGGTTATGAATGCCAGAGCAGGAGCAGGAAGCGCCAACAACAAGATGATGAATTTTGGAAAAAGCAGGGCGCTGCTTGCAAAGGAAGCCAACAAAGTGAATTTCAGCAAAGTGGCAGGACTTGAAGAAGAAAAAGAAGAGCTGGAGGAAGTGGTGGATTTCCTTAAAAATCCCCAGAAGTATACCAGTGTAGGCGCCAGAATTCCTAAGGGAATTCTTTTAGTAGGACCTCCAGGAACCGGTAAGACCCTTCTTGGCAAGGCGGTTGCAGGCGAAGCCGGCGTGCCATTTTTCTCTATTTCAGGTTCCGACTTCGTGGAAATGTTTGTAGGTGTTGGTGCATCTCGTGTTAGGGATTTATTTGAAGAAGGTAAAAAGCATGCCCCTTGTATCATTTTCATTGATGAAATTGACGCAGTTGCCCGCCGAAGAGGTACGGGTATGGGCGGTGGCCATGATGAGAGAGAACAAACCTTAAACCAGCTTCTTGTAGAGATGGATGGGTTTGGAATCAATGAAGGCATCATCGTTATGGCAGCCACCAACCGTGTGGATATTCTAGATCCTGCCATCCTTCGTCCCGGCCGTTTTGACCGGAAGGTTGGAGTAGGAAAGCCAGATGTAAAGGGAAGAGAAGATATTTTAAAAGTTCATTCCAAGGAAAAACCATTGGGCGAAGACGTAGATCTGAAAAGAGTTGCTCAGACCACATCCGGATTTACAGGAGCAGATCTTGAGAACCTGATGAATGAAGCCGCCATTTATACAGCCAGACACAGTAAGAAGTTTATTAGTCAGGCAGATATTGATAAGGCATTTGTAAAGGTTGGCATTGGTGCCGAGAAAAAGAGTAAGGTCATTAGCGAGAAGGAAAAGAAGATCACAGCCTACCATGAAGCAGGCCATGCGATTTTATTCCATCTGCTTCCGGATCAGGGACCGGTTCATACCATTTCCATTATTCCGACGGGAATGAGTGCTGCCGGATACACCATGCCTCTGCCGGAAAAAGATCATATGTTTAATACCAAGGGTACGATGCTGCAAAATATTATGGTAGATTTGGGTGGTAGAATCGCGGAAGAACTTATCTTCGGCGACATTACAACCGGAGCTTCCCAGGATATCAAGCAGGCTACCGCAATGGCCCGTGCCATGGTGACCCAGTACGGCATGTCTGATAAAGTGGGCATGATTAATTATGGCGACGACGGTGATGAAGTCTTCATTGGAAGGGATCTGGCCCATACGAAGAACTTTGGAGGTGAGATTGCCAACACCATTGACAATGAAGTAAAGCGGATTATTGATGAATGCTATGAGAAAGCAAAGGAAATCATCGTGAAACATGAAGATGTGCTTCATAGCTGCTGTAAACTGCTCATGGAAAAAGAAAAAATTGGCCAGAAGGAATTTGAAGAACTTTTCAAAAACCCTACTGAAGTGATATAAGCTTAAGATGGTTTAAACAAATTAAAAGTGCAGAATCCGGTAAATTATCTAAGTTTATGCTCCGGAAACTGCACTTTTTTGTGATCTATCGCTATGAGTTGAAAAAATGCATAAAAATTTAATTTGAAAAAAATGATGTTTGTGCACACTTATTTTTATCATCGTGGTATATTAATAAATGTAAACCCCCCCAATACATTATATAGTTTTTGCTACACCCCATAAGAAACGAAATACCTTCTCCGAAAAACGGTCAGCTACCCCGCTGACCGTTTTTTATTATATAGGAAAGTTCTACGAACTCCCCTATATAATAAAAAGCACTACGTGCAGGATGCACATGACGCTTAAGAGGAAGATGTCACTAAAGTGACGGCGCGTCAGCGCCAGAGTCTGACAAGTCAGACTCTATCTTGTATCTTTTTTAAGGAAAAGGCGGGGTTGTATAATTGAAACCAATCAGATAAAATAGAGATAGAGTAGGGATGAAAGGAAAGAAAGAACATATGTGCGTTCAGCCAGAGGCTTTGAATAGAGAGGCATTATTTACCGACGAGACTGGCAACTTTCGGTTTCCTGCGGAACCAGAAGAAGGGGAAGAAGTAGCGTTTCTCTTCCGTACTGCCGCTAACAATGTGGATACAGTGGCTTTTTTAGAGGAAAGCAGTGGAAAAGTGACTGCTATGAGTAAAACAAATTCGGATGAGATGTTTGACTATTATGAAAGCAGACTGACCGCAGGCAAGGAACCCATTCGGTACTGTTTTCAGGTAAAGAAGGCAAATGAGGTCCGCTATTACAGCCGTCTTGGTGTGGAAGATGAACTTCCTTCTAATGGTTGGTTCCTCCTTGTTCCTGGATTTTCCACGCCAGACTGGGCGAAAGGTGCTGTTATGTACCAGATTTTCGTAGACCGCTTCTGCAATGGAGATGTGGATAACGATGTGGTGGACAATGAGTATGTGTACTTAAAACAGAATGTTGCCCATTCAAAGGACTGGAATAAGTATCCTGATCAACTTGATGTATGCAGTTTCTATGGCGGAGATTTACAAGGGGTATGGGATAAGCTTGATTACCTTGAGAAACTAGGCGTTGAGGTCATCTATCTAAATCCCATATTCGTATCTCCCTCAAATCACAAATACGATTGCCAGGATTACGATTATATTGATCCCCATTACGGAGTAATTGTAAGAGATGGTGGGGAGACAGTAGATCCCCAGGAGCTTCACAATCGAGATGCCACTAAATATATGATCCGCACCACCGCTGAGGAAAACTTAAAAGCCAGCAATGAATTTTTCTCCAGATTCATAGAAGAGATACACAAGCGGGGCATGAAGGTCATACTTGACGGAGTATTCAATCATTGCGGTTCTTTTCACAAATGGCTGGACGGAGAAGGGATTTATAATCTATCAGGCAATTATGAGCCGGGATCATATAAATCAGAAGACAGTCCTTATCATTCTTTTTTTAAATTCAATGAACAGGCTTGGCCTGATAATGACTCTTATGAAGGTTGGTGGGGCCATTTGACATTACCAAAGCTTAATTATGAGGGCTCTCATACTCTTTACCAGAATATCCTAGATATAGCCACCAAATGGGTCTCCAAACCTTATTGTGCGGATGGCTGGCGCCTTGATGTAGCCGCTGATTTGGGTCACAGCAGTGCCTTTAATCACAGCTTCTGGAAGGACTTTAGAAACGCGGTGAAAGCAGCCAATCAAGATGCCATCGTGCTTGCGGAGCATTATGGTGATCCTTCTGAATGGTTAAAAGGGGACGAATGGGATACGGTCATGAATTACGATGCATTCATGGAGCCGGTTTCCTGGTTCTTAACTGGAATGGAAAAGCATAGCGATGAGAAGAATTTGAAGTTGTTTGGAGACGGGAATGCCTTTTTCAAATCAATGAATTATCATATGAGCCGAATGATGTCTGGTTCCTTGTTAACTGCTATGAACCAGTTGTCCAATCATGATCATTCCCGCTTCCTGACCAGGACCAACCAGAAGATCGGTCGTATCGCAACCGATGGGCCGGAGGCTGCTTTAGAAGGCATTAGCTATGGAATATTTCGACAAGGCGTTATGATTCAGATGACTTGGCCGGGAGCACCAGGTATTTATTATGGAGATGAAGCTGGCGTTTGCGGCTGGACAGATCCCGACAATCGAAGAACATATCCTTGGGGAAATGAAAATATGGAGCTCATCGAATTTCACCGCTATATGACTGGGCTTCATCGGACCGTAAAAGCACTGCGCCTTGGCTCCTTAAAGCCGCTTTTGGCAGGAGATCATCTGATTGCTTACGGACGCTTTTTGGGCGAAAGTATCTGCGTGGTGGCGGTAAATGGTCATACAGAAGAACAGGAAATCCAGATACCGGTATGGCAGCTTGGATTAAAGGACGGCGAGAACATGTCGAGGGTTATGTTGACTTATGAGAGCGGTTATAATGTTGGTAAATTATCTGTACCAGTGATAAACGGCAAAGTGGTGGTTACCATGCCACCAGTCAGTTCCATTTTAATGGCTACGGATTAAGATTTTAACTTGTACAAATATTCGGGTGTTCATTGAATTTAATAATAAGCCTATGATATAATGGATTTACTTACAAGGAAGGAGTGATAATATGTCAACGAATGATGCCTTGAAAAAGTTATACAAGGAGTGTCTGAAATTAGATCCGGATGAAGCCACCCAGTTGATCCTTGGTGCAGAGACGGAAGAGGAACAGGAGTTTTATTCTATGGTCAGCGACCTTGTCCTCCAGCAGAGGCAGAGAAAGGTAATTGGGGAGAATCGGTTTTGATGAAACGATATGTGATTTTTGCAGGTGTTAATGGGGCCGGAAAGTCTACGCTGTATCTAACTTTTCCTAAATATCAGCAGATGCCCAGAATTAATACGGATGAAATACTTAGGACGTTTGGAGACTGGAAAATTACCGGTGACGTTATGAAAGCGGGAAAACTGGCTGTTCAAGAATTGAGTCGGTGTTTATCTGATGGAGTTTCCTTTAATCAGGAAACAACGCTATGTGGAAAGACCATTTTTAAAACGATAGAAAAAGCCAAGAATCAAGGATATTACATTGAACTATATTATGTTGGCGTTAACTCTGTGGAATTGGCAAAACAGAGGATTGCTTACCGCGTATCTAAAGGTGGGCATGGAATACCGGATAAAGATGTGGAAAAGCGGTATCTGGAAACGTTTCAGAACCTAAAAATAATTCTACCCATGTGCAATTTGGCTTCACTGTATGATAATACTAAGGAATTTAGAAGAATTGCCATCTATAAAGATGGGATACCGGTCCGCATTTCTCATAATATGCCTGAGTGGTTTCGACGAATACAATAGAAATTCCTCTTGCTGTTTTTTGTTAGGAATTATTATTTTTTGTCGAAATAGCTTGATTTATTTAGGATAATATGATAAAATAACAATCGCTTGTTAAAAGGCATGGGCGGGTTCCCGAGCGGCCAAAGGGGGCAGACTGTAAATCTGTTGTCGACGACTTCGAAGGTTCGAATCCTTCTCCGCCCAGTTATAACTTTATATGTGAAATAAAAACCGGTATGTTGCAATCAACATACCGGTTTTTTGTTCTTGTTTTATATTTTTTTTCCACAAGCCATTTTGTATGACTGAAAGAAACATTTATTCTGCCATCAGAGCTGCCATAGTAACGTAGTTGTAAGGCTTATTAAAATGAGGAAGGAAGAAAATATCCGTCAGCTTTAATTTGTCGATGGTCACCTGTTCCTGAATGGCAAGAGAGAACATGTGGATTGCCATTGAAATATCATATTCGGAACACATCTGAGCACCTAAGATGATACGTGTCTTCTTGTCGTATACGATGCGGATCTTAACCTTATAATTGTCGTGCTGGATAAAATCTGGTTTTTGAGTATCTTCATAATCCGTAGCAACTGCATCGTAACCTAAACTTTTGGCTTTATCCAGTGTGATTCCAGTTGAAACCATCTTCAAATCCCAGATGCAGATACCGTTGGAACCCTGAACACCAATGGATTTTAGTGGTGTTTCACAAGCATTATGAGCCGCTACGATACCAGAACGTACGGCATTGGTAGCCAGAGCGATGTAACTGGTTTTTTGAATGGCATTATCAAATACGGTAGCGCAGTCACCGATGGCATAAACATCTGGCTGACTTGTCTGCTGATGTTCGTTTACCAGATAAGCTCCATTTTTAAACAGCTCCAGACTGTCTTTTCCCAACTGACTGTTTGGTTTAAAACCGATTCCCAGTACTACCATATCGGCTGGATATTCATGCTTGTCTGTAACGATCTTTTCAACTTTGCCGATTCCCTTGATACTGGTGACGGTCTCTTCGTAGGCCAGTTTAATTCCGTGGCTTTCTAAGTTCTTTGACATAACATCTGTGAACTCTCTATCATAATAACCTGACAGACAGGTGCTGGCGGTATCAATTAAAGTAACCTTTTTGCCAATCCGGTTAAATGCTTCTGCAAGTTCAACGCCAATGTATCCGGCACCTACTACAACCACATTTCGGATCATGCCATCTTGAAGCTTATCGATGACTTCTTTGGCATTTTGAAATAATTTCACATACTGAACATTCTTAAGATCGGTGCCCTCAATGGTTGGAGCGATTGGAAGAGATCCTGTTGCAAGTATGAGTTTGTCATAAGGGGTCTGATAATTCTGTCCGTCCTTACCGGTTGCAAAAACCAGCTTTTTATCAAAGTCAATATGATATACGATGGTCTCTAAATAAACCTTCGCACCCTTTTGCTCAAAGATTTCTTTGCTGCAATAAAACAATCCTTCTGAAGATGGGATCTGATTTCCGATCCATAGGGCCATACCGCATCCAAGGAAACTGATGTTGTCATTGGAATCAAATATAATCACTTCTTTGTCCTTATAGTTATCTAAAATCGTGTTAATCGCCGCGGTTCCGGCGTGGTTTGCTCCAATTACTACGATACGTTCCATATAATTCCTCCTAAAATGGTTTATTCTCATTTATTATTGTATTAGCAGAAATACAATTCTGCTTAAGTTGATTCTACCACTTATTTGACTAGTGGACAATTGCTTCTTAATTTATTTTTTATCATTCACCAATTTTTTCAGCGGTATCCTCAATTATTATCATTCTTAATTAGAGGGTTTATAAAAAAAGATGCAATCGAATCATGTTCAGAATAAATTTCCCATGAAAACAGTTGACAAGAAAGGTGTGATTTTGTATAATACATTATGTTGTTCATTGGTGAGTTCTTTTGTTTTGGCAAATAGGACAAGCTTATGATCAAGTTTGATGCCGGCGTGGCGGAACTGGCAGACGCACAGGACTTAAAATCCTGCGGGCTTAATCGCCCGTACCGGTTCGATTCCGGTCGCCGGCATTCATTGTGGGAAACCTTGTACTCGATTTTGAGGACAAGGTTTTTTTGTTGTCTGAATATATTAAAAGGTTCTTTCGCATGTAAAAAATGTTGATAGTTAAAATCTACAAGTTTCAATGACAGTCTGCGCTTCTAGAGCTACTAGTGTGGCACAAGTGGCTGAGATTGGGCAAAGCCAGGAGGAAAGAAAATAACGTTAAGTATTTACTATAAATGAAACATATATTAATAGACAATAAACATGTAATGGAATATGGCAGTAAGAGATTTAAAATTCAATTGTAAAAGTTGTGTAAGTTATTGTAAAACATTGGTAAAGTCTCTATAGTTATCTGAAAACTAACCGATATATTTACTGGATCTCAAGAAATACCTGAGACAAAGGCTAAATATACATTGGAGGTTAGAAGCATGAACAGACACCGTAAGGGAATAAAAAAGGATTTGGTATTATTTACTTTAACCTGCATCGCATGCATTGTATTTCTGTTGTCTGTAAGTTCCATTTATCTTATTTATGATACCGCTCACCGATCCCTTGCCAAGAGTTTAAAGGAAACCTCAGAGCTTGTCTCAGAAAAGATTACACAGCAGTTAAAAGAATATTCCATCATTGCAGAGTCCATTGGCCTCTATGAAAAGGGCAACGCCGAGCGTGGGGGCAATATTGGTATATTTCTTACCATTTCAAGTTCTCAGTATGGGCTGAATAAGATCGATATCATATCGGAGGACGGTACCTCCATCGCAAGCAAAAAGTCCTACAAGGACAACAGTGTCTATCAAAAGGCAAAAGAGGGAACCCCTTTTTTATCCGATCCCATCGTGGGAAATGACTCGGTGTCTTTTCAATACGCATACCCTTTTGGGGATCTTGTAATCATGCTGGAAATACCCTACTCCGTATTTGAATCCATCATAAGCGAAGCAAAGCTAGGCAGTACTGGCAGTACCTACATATTGGATAGTAGTGGATCAAAGGTGGCAGCAGATGAGTTTTCTGTTGTGCTGGGACGACAAAACAGCATTGAGGATGAAAAAAAGGATCCAGGTAAGAGTCCTGAACTCGCATCCCTTGAAGTGGACATGATAGGCGGTAGGTCTGGATTTCGTTTTTATAAAGATGGAGGAGTTAAAAAGATTGGTTCCTATGCCCCGATTAAAGATACCAACGGTTGGTCTGTGAATGTGACGGCTCTTCAGTCTGAATTTATGTCTGGGATAAAGACCTCAGTTATCTCGGCGGTAGTTTTGGGAGTCCTATCCCTATTGGTTAGTATTTTTGCCGTGGTGCAGATTACAAATCGAATTACAAGGCCGATTAACCATGTGGTGGATTCCTTAAATCGGTTCTCAGAGGGGGATCTTAATATGGAACTAACCATCAAACGTGATGATGAGATTGGAAGAATCTCTCGAAGCATAAATGAAATGGCGGCTAAATATAAAGACATCATTCAGGATATTTCCATGTATCTTCATCAGATTTCAAAAGGAAATCTGTCCGTGGAAAGCGGTTGTGAGTATCCGGGAGAATTTAATAGCATCCGCACAAGTATGGAGTCCATATCGGTTGCCCTAAGCAGTACCTTAAGAAAGGTCCAGATCTCTGCTCAAGCCGTAAACAACGGTGCAGGCCAGGTTTCCGATGCCTCCCAGGCTTTAGCATCAGGTAGCCAAGAACAGGCGGCAGCCGTAGAGGAGCTTAATACCTCCATACAGGCTGTTCACCAACGGGCGGAGATGAATGTAGAGCACGTTCGTATGGCGTCTACCTATGCCGGTCAGTCTGGCCTTAAAGTAGGTATGGGAAATCAATATATGGAAAGTCTTAAGGAGGCAATTGAGGATATTAGTACCTCTTCCGGAAAGATAAGCAATATCACAAAGATGATTGAAGATATCGCATTTCAGACGAACTTGTTAGCATTAAATGCAGCCGTGGAAGGCGCTCGGGCGGGAAGCGCAGGCAGTGGATTTGCAGTTGTGGCAGGAGAGGTAAGAAATCTGGCGGTCAAATCAGCGGAAGCCGCAAAGCAGACTTCGGGATTGATAGAACATTCCGCAAAAGCTGTATTAGAGGGGGAAAGGCTAACTTTAGAGACTGGAAGAGTGCTTAAAGAGATTGCGGATCAGGCTTATCAGATGGATACCTCGATGAAAGCGGTGGAGGCATCTTCCATGGATCAAGTTCAGGCCATAGAACAGATTAATGACGGTTTGTCCCAAGTTTCCGCAGTCATTCAGGCTAATGCATCGACTGCAGAAGAAAGCTCGGCAGCGGGAGAGGAACTGGAGGGACAAGCTCAGATGCTCTACGGTGAGGTCGACCGATTCTGTTTGTGTGAAGAGGTTATTTTAAAGAAACCGGGTGAGAAAGGGTCCTTTTCATAAAAATGTAGTTTATATCTCATACTAAGAAAAAAGAAATGAGGTAATTACATGAATGCAGACGCAGAGTTACTAAATTTTATATACCAAAATTCTCAGATGGGAGTGGAGACCATTGGACAGCTTCTTTCCATATCAGAAGAGGAAGATTTTAAGAATCATCTTTCGGAAGAACTTCAGGAATACAAGCAGATTCATGAAACGGCGAGAGAACTTTTAAACCAACATGGGCTAAAAGAAAAAGACATCGGCACAATGGAAAAGATCATGGCTTACCTAGCCATAGATATGAAAACATTGGTGGATAAAACCCCTTCCCACATGGCAGAGATGTTAATCATGGGAGGAACCAGGGGAATCATTGATTGTATTAAGAGGATTAGGCAGTATGATGGAGAAGCAAAAGAGGATATTGTGTCCCTCATGAATCATCTCCTGAAGGTGGAGGAGAATCACTTGGATCGCTTGAAGAAGGTATTATAACATCGTATAATAGAGGGGGTTCTCTATGTTAGAAATCCTATGAACAGTCATCCGATTAGTAGAATTGATCCGTATTTTTATTGAAAGCTTACAGATGTTAGGTCCGGAACGCATGGTCTGGCGCTACGATGCGATTTTTATAAATAATAGGTATGAAGAAGAGTACCACTTACGTGCCTTTGGTCACATAGCGGAACAACTAAAAGGGTATATAAAAAAGGAGCTTATGCACGAGATTGAATCTCATGTTGCATAAACTCCTTTTGTTTAGGCTTCTGTTTTCCAGAAGCCGTGAAGATTGCAGTAGGCATAAGCGGCTTTTGGGGAATCACCTTCTTCTAAGGTGAAGTAAGCCACTGGATCACAATCCTTATCAAGACAAACTCTCATCAGGCAGCCAGCAGTTGTGAACAGACTGACCCAAGCGATGCTGTGTTCCTCGGACATGGGGTGAAATATACTTCCTACTTTAACGGTTACATGATTTCCATTGGTTTCAATCACTGGAGTATGTTTTTCTGTGGCACCGTCAGAGGTATTTGGCTCCAGGATCTCAAAGGGTCTTAAACTATCGGGAATTGCAGCGTTTGGGGTACCTAAAATAGCTTCCATAATAATGTTGTGGTTTTGGTCGGTCAAAAATACAGGTTCGTTTCTCATGGGAATCCTCCAATTATATTGATATCTTTTATCAGAATTCCCAAATGAAGGCAGAAACATGATACCAACTTTTACCAATGAGAGAGGAAGGAATTTTTACAATCAATTTTGTTGTTCCTGTAAAGTTGGAAAGATATTTAATTTCATTATATTTTTAGTATAATTTAGAAAACTTCCCTTGACAAAAAGGCAGAAATCTTGTAAAATTACTCGTGTTCCAAGCGGTTAGCCCAGATAGCTCAGTTGGTAGAGCAGTGGACTGAAAATCCACGTGTCGCTGGTTCGATTCCGGCTTTGGGCATTGTACGTTTCGTACAATTATATACAAACTTAATCATACATGCGGGTGTAGTTCAATGGTAGAACACTAGCCTTCCAAGCTAGATACGTGGGTTCGATTCCCATCACCCGCTTTTTTCATGCCAGTAACCGGTGATACGAGACTTCTTTTAGAAGTCTCGTATCACCGGTTTTATATTTTTGCGGGTACAGGGGCAGGAAATCCTTAATACAGAGTTCTTCCTTGGGAAAAAAATAACAATACCCCGACGAAAGTGAGAAAGTTGAATCGTTAGAATAAAATCTTTATAAAAATTATTGATAGACTTTTAGAATTACATAAAAAGACAAGCTTAAAACACGAAAGACTTGATATTTAGTCACAATATTGTGAAAAGAATATCATTGAATAATCAATCATGTCCTTTTGCAAATCACATTTCCAGCAAGTAACCTGATAAAGTTAAAACAATATTTCAAATATAAAAACCTATTAAATGTCTGGGTTTTAGGTGAATTCGAAAAGAATCAAACGGGAAATCGCTTAAACTCGTTGCTACTTTGTCAAATAAAAAACAGAGTAAGTCAATTAAATATCAATCCTATGTTAAAGTTTTAATTAATTTGACATAACAGATCTCCGGCATATAATGAACAGTACAGAAACGTACTAATAAAAGCGGTTTCAAACATATATATGAGGTTATGAAAGGAGATTGAATTATGGCGAACATAGAGCTTCAGAAAAAATATCAACTATTTATAGGAGGACAGTGGAAGGACGCTTCCGATGGGAAGACCTTCGTTACCACATCTCCTGCTGACGGTTCCGTTCTTGCAGAATGTGCGGAAGCAACAAGAGAAGACGTAGATGATGCGGTGAAAGAGGCATGGAAGGCATTTGAAACTTGGAAGCATGTATCCGTGAAAGAAAGAGCCGCTATTTTAAATAAAATTGCAGATATTATAGATGAAAACAGAGAGCACCTTGCTAAGGTAGAATCTTTGGATAATGGAAAGCCAATCAGAGAGACCATGAACGTGGATATTCCTTTGGCTGCTCAGCACTTTCGGTATTTTGCTGGCTGTATTTTAGCGGATGAAGGAACTGCCAATATTCTTGATGGTAATACCTTAAGTCTGATCTTAAGAGAGCCAATTGGTGTTGTTGGTCAGATTGTACCTTGGAACTTTCCTTTCTTAATGGCTTCCTGGAAGCTGGCGCCTGTGCTGGCAAGCGGATGCTGTACAGTATTTAAAAGCTCCAGTACAACTCCATTAAGTGTTTTAGAGTTAGCAAGATTAGTTCAAGATGTGATTCCAGCAGGTGTATTTAACGTAATTACAGGTGCTGGCTCCAAATCTGGACAGTATATATTAGAACATAACGGATTTAGAAAGCTTGCTTTTACTGGGTCTACAGAAGTAGGCAGAAGTGTAGCGCTTGCAGCGGCTGAAAAGCTAATCCCTGCAACATTAGAGCTTGGCGGTAAATCAGCTAACATCTTCTTTGAGGATTGTGACTGGGAGATGGCTATGGATGGAATCCAGCTTGGAATTTTATTTAACCAGGGCCAGGTTTGCTGCGCAGGTTCCAGAGTCTTTGTTCAAGAAAGCATTTACGATAAATTCGTAGAAGAGGCAGTAAAACGATTTAACCAGGTTAAGGTTGGGCTTCCTTTGGAAGACGATACTCAGATGGGCAGCCAGGTTAACAATGGCCAGTTAAAGAAAATCTTAGGTTATGTTGATATTGCGAAATCCGAAGGTGCTACCGTACTTTGCGGAGGAGAAAAGCTGAGTGAAAACGGACTTGAAAATGGTGCGTTTATGAAACCTACTTTGATTGGCAATGTAACCAACGAGATGCGTGTGGCACAGGAAGAAATCTTTGGGCCAGTGGCATGTATCATTAAGTTCAAGACAGAAGATGAAGTTGTAAAGATGGCAAATGACAGTGAATTTGGCCTTGGCGGAGCCGTATGGACACGAGATATCAACCGTGCGATTCGAGTGGCAAGATCCGTAGAGACTGGTCGTATGTGGGTGAATACCTATAACAGCATCCCTGAGGGCGCACCGTTTGGAGGTGTTAAAACTTCTGGAGTTGGTCGTGAGACTCATAAGGTAATGCTTGAGCATTACAGCCAGATGAAGAATATCATAATCAATTTAAATGAAGCTCCTTCCGGTTTTTATCCAAAGAAGTAATTCATTAGTTTTATTAATAGCAGATCTCCAATTTTCCGGATTCATTAGGTAAGTCATGGTTTAAAAAATGCCGTAGGATTTTTCGTCCTACGGCATTTTATTTGCCTAAAAAGAAACGGGCATGTCAATCCAGACAATGCGAGACGTTTGTTTGGATTGGTATGTGGTTTAAATCTTTGATTACTTCCTTCCGAGTACAGCATTGGTACTGCTGGTATCAAGCCATTCCATAACAGCGTTTTTTTGTGTTTTTATCTCGGTGCTTGCAGATGGATCTTATTAGAGTATAGGGGCGGCCTAATAATTGTCACTAGCTCGTAACATAGGTATATTCAAATAAAAAAAGAAACTTGTATGCAAGATAACAAATATGAAGCAAAAAGGTATTTTTGTGTAAATAGGATAGTATATTATAAAAATATAAAAATAATATAGTTAAAATGATTATAATGCAGTTGATTTTTGTCGCATTATGTGTTATGTTTTACAAAAGAAGTAAAAAATGTATTCTAATAAATACAATATGTAAGAACTTATATGCAATTATCGGGATACTGATGTGCAATGTGTACTCGTGTTACATAAAAGAGTCTTCAAGAGGGAGAAAACCGATGACAGAATTAGATATGGAAAAGAACAATTCAAGGGATGATGTGTATCATTTGCTCCGCAATCAGATTTTAAATATGGAGATTAAACCTGGAGAGCGGCTGAGCGAAAATCTATTATCCAGTCAGATGAAGGTGGGAAGATCTTCCGTTAGAGAGGCACTTTCCCGACTGGTGGAAGAAGGCTATATGGTTGTTTACCCTCAAAGAGGAACAGAAGTTACATTAATTGATACGGAACGCATAAGGCAGGCTGTCTTTTCACATACGGTTTTAGAGCAGGCAATGATCGTAGAGCTTTGCCGTCAGGGACTAACAAAGGAACAGCTTGGCTGTCTGGAGGAGGTTTTGACAAGACAAAAGTCAGAAAGCAATCAGCAAAATATCATGGATTTTCTCATGATGGAGCAGGAACTGCACTATCTCTTCTCCTCCTTTTGTGGCAGAGAGTATTCGTGGGAAGTATTTCGCAACCTGGATTGTGATCTTTTAAGGCTTAACTATCTGCAATATACTACATTTAATTATAGAACCGATATGTCATCTTTGACTAGCTGGGAGCACTCTCAGGTGGAGGGACGCCTTTTGGTGGATCATTTAAGGCGGAGAGATGCGGAAGCAGCATCTCTCATCTGCGCCAACCATTTTAATACGATATTATGGAATGCTGGGACGCTTCGGGAAATCTATCCACAGTTCTTTTCCGGGCAGGCTTAAGGTACCTGACCGGATAGAAATAAATGTATTGAGGAATCCATGAAAAGAAAGGAGATTGGGGTAACGGGGGGCTAAGAAAAAGTGATGTTTTTATGAGGCCATAGTAGCAAGAGTGTATGGAGAATAAAAAGTCGAGGAGGTATTTACGTGGAGTACATTATTGGTATTATTCTATTAATTTCTTTCTTTGGTCTGGCGTACTATTGCATCAAAGGACATAACTTAATGATCGGTTTCTTGCTGATCACCCTTTTATGGACTATCGTACCGCTTGGGGGGACCTTGTTTGTAAGTCAGGATTTTCTGGCTGCCAATCCAATTCTTAATTTTGGAAAGGACAACACCTTAATTGCAGCTCTTAATAAGATTTATCAGTCAGCACCGGAAGGCTGGGGCACAACACTGGTTAATGTATGCTGGGGCGCCTGGTTTGGACGGGTTCTCATGGATACAGGAATCGCTTCCACATTAATCCGAAAGACAGTAGAGCTTGGGGGAGATAAGCCTTTTGTTACGGTAGCACTTCTTAATGTGGTTACTGCTTTGATTTTTACTGCCATGACAGGAGCTGGCCCGGTTATTGCTATCGGTGTCATTGTTCTGCCAATTTTAATGTCTCTTGGAATTCCAAAGTCCATTGCTTTGTTTACCTTTATGGGCGCTGTTGCAGCTGGTATCTATTTAAATCCAGTAAACTTTGCCCAGTACCGCGCATTTTTTGTGAAACCAGATGAGCTTGCTGATTTTAATCTTGGTTGGTATGCATCTCACTGGGGTTATGCAGCTCTTATTATCATGTTAGTATGTACTACGTTATTGTCGGTTATCTATTTAAAACGTGCGAAAACCGTTCACGCCTGGGCAGCTCAGACACGTGGAGCATCTACTGAGATGAAGAATGCACCGTTCTATACACTGATTCTTCCAGTCGTTCCAGTCGTTCTTAAGATCTGGCTTGATTTCTCTGTAATTGGCGGCTTTGTAATCGCTGGATTCCTGGCACTGTTCCTGTGCGGAAGAATGAAAGGCAACTTCAAAGAGAACTGTCAGCTTGTAAACAAACTGTATTATGACGGCGTGGTAGATACGGCTCCATTGGTTGGATTTTTGCTTACCCTTCCTATGTTTAACGCCGTGGCAGCCCTTGCATCTCCTTACTTTAAGGTGATTCTTGGAAACGTCATGCCTAGAAGTGAAATTGTAGTTTGTATCGTATTTGCAGTACTCCTTTGCATGGGATTGTTCCGAGGGCCTATGACATTAGTCGGATGTGGTGCGGCAACTCTTGGCGTATTATCCAATGTAGCATCCTTTTCCGTTCCCTTTTTGTATGCGGTTTTTGCCATACCAACTATTACGGTTAACATAGGCTGTTGTATCACTCAGTCATGGGTGGCCTGGGGACTTGCTTACACAAAGGTGGAATCAAAGGACTTCTTAAAGCTGTCCATTCCCAATGCATACCTTACGGGTATTTTGCAGTATGTGGCAGTCTTTATCATGTTGGGTGGCCTAGGAGCTACCTGGTTTGTGAAGTAATATAGTCCAGATCATACATAACATGTCCGGGCGCAGTGTCTGCACCCGGATGGTTTTCACCGTTAGATCGAGGATATTATGACTAGGGAAAGGGGAGAAATAAAATGGCAGAAGGTATACAAAGAGCAGTACGCATGGGAATTGATGTAGGCGGCACTTACACAAAGTGTGTAGCAATGGACAATGATACCCATGAAATTATAGGGAAAAATGAAGTGAAGACAACCCATGATCATAAGGACGGCGTGGCTGCCGGGGTGGTAAAGAGCTTTCAAAATTGTATGTGGGAAAACAATATTTCTCCGGAAGATGTGGTATTCGTAGCTCATTCTACTACTCAGGCCACCAACGCCTTTATTGAAGGTGACGTAGCAAGTGTCGGTGTGGTTGGGGTTGCCGGAGGTGGTATTGAAGGATTTTTGGCAAAACGACAGCTTTCTTTAAAAGATATTTTGTTGGATGAAAAAGTTGGCCGTATGATTAAGGTGTATAATTCCTTTATTAAGAAGAAAATGCTGACAGAAGAGGTAATCAATCAAAATATTGGTGAGCTTCTTTCACAAGGGGCTCAAGTAGTTGTGGCTTCCATGGCCTTTGGCGTGGATAGCATGGGAGAGGAACAGCTCATTCACGATTGTGCGAAAAAAAGAGGTATTCCCGTAACCATGGCTTCTGATATTACAAAGCTGTATGGACTTACCAGAAGGACCCGTACCGCAGCAATCAATGCTTCTATTCTTCCAAAGATGATGGGAACCGCCAATGCAACGGAAAGCTCTGTAAAATCAGCAGGAGTAAAAGTTCCCCTGATGATCATGAGAGGCGACGGCGGTGTAATGGAAATCAATGAAATGCGCAAACGCCCTATTTTAACAGCGCTTTCTGGTCCGGCCGCTTCTGTTATGGGTTCTCTTATGTATCTTCGGGCCTCCAATGCCATCTATTTTGAGGTGGGAGGAACCACCACTAATATAGGTGTTATTAAAAATGGGCGCCCCGGTGTGGATTATGCAAAGATTGGTGGGCATGATACTTATATCAATTCTCTTGATGTACGCATTCTTGGCTGCGCAGGTGGCTCCATGGTTCGAATCAATGATAAATGTGTGGTTGACGTAGGACCACGTTCGGCACATATCGCCGGTTGCGAGTATGCCTGTTTTCTTCCTGAGGAGGAGATCGAGAATCCTCAGATCGAGATGGTCAGTCCAAAGCCTGGTGATCCGGCAGATTATGTCACCCTGAGATTGAAAAATGGCAAGAAAATCTGTTTTACTAATACGGATGCAGCCAATGTTCTTGGTCTGATTGATAAAAAGTATTTTGCTCACGGAAATGCAACGTCTGCCCGCAAAGCCATGAAACCTGTAGCAGATAAACTTGGAATCACTGTGGAAGAACTGGCGACCCAGATTCTTGATAAGGATTTTGAAAAGGTAAGTGCCTGCATCAAAGCTCTTGCTGAAAAGTATAAGCTGGATCATGACAGCATGCGTCTGGTGGGCTGCGGCGGAGGAGCTGCTTCCCTGGTGCCATACTGCGCAGGGAAATTAGGCTTACAGTACAGCATTCCAGAGCACGCTGAGGTAATATCCTCCATTGGTGTTTCTCTCTCTATGGTTCGTGATGTGGTGGAACGCGTCATTCCAAATCCCACACAGGAAGATATCAAGGATTTGAAAAAAGAGGCTTCTGACCTTGCGGTCAGCTCTGGTGCCTCACCGGATACGGTAGAAGTTCATATAGAAATTGATAACCAGACTGGAAAAGTCACGGCAATTGCCACTGGTTCAACCGAAGTGAAGACTACGGATTTATTGAAAGAGTGTGATGAAGCAGAAGCCTCCATGCTTGCAAAAGAAGATTTTGGCCCTAAGGTGACCGGAATTAATCTGGCTGAAAAAACAGATAAGTTCTATGTATACTCAGGGGAAAAAGATGGCAAAAATCCACTCCGTATTGTAGACAAGAAGGGATTCATTAAGGTACAATGTTCTGAAGGTCTGGTGGTAAAATGCAAAGTAAAGGATTACGAAGAAGTAGTGGAGCAGTTATGGAAAGATAATGCCATATTTAAAACAGATACCGTTCTTCGGCCTGACTTCTTTGTATGTATCGGCCCAAGAGTCTGCGATTATAGCGCGGTGGACTTAGAACAGATTATGCTTCTTATGAATCTGGACCTGGGAGATCGGGAACCAGAAGAAGAGATCATGATTATTGCTTCAATCAGGGAGAGTTAAACCAATTATGACAAGGGAAGAATTCCGAAGTGCACTAAAACCAATAACAGATGGATTGTTTGGAAAACAGAATACAAGGGGTTATAAAAGACCTAAATTTATGGTGCGCCCCTTGGATGAGATGTTAAAGGAGCTGGCAGAAATTCCGGTGGAAGAATGGTATGCCTATGCATTTTCCAGGGAACCACTAAACGGGAAATTTACAGATGAGCAGAGACAGGGATGGATGAAAGAAAGTCTGGACTGCGGTCGAGAATACGCACAAAGAATAAGGAAAGAGTATGGGACAAGTGATCCCATAGAGCTTGCTGCTTCGCTTTCCATGAGTATTTCTTATCCTGAGGTTCCTGATAAGACAGACCGAGTACTTTTTGCAGAGTACCGGATACCAAATAAGATCTGCATTTATATGGATGCGGTCAATAAGGCAAACAAGCTATTGTTAGATCCCCAGGTATTAGAAGTTCTTACAGTGGAACTCGATATCTGTCGCCTTCTTTTATCCCATGAGCTGTTTCATTTTGTGGAAGAAAAGTATAAGCAGGAGATCTTTACCCAGACAGAAAAGGTGCGCCTTTGGTCTCTGGGATTTCTCCATAATGATTCCATCGTCATTGCTTTAAGTGAAATTGCAGCCATGGGGTTTGCCAAGGAGCTGATGGGACTTTCCTATTCTCCTTACTTAATGGACGTTTTTTTAGTCTATGGATATTCTCCCCAGGAAGCCAGCGGCCTTTATGAGGAAATGCTAGAGCTTTGGGGTAAGCACAATAAATCATAACTATAAATTGATAGAAACAAAAGGAGATATTATGAGTCTGAGAATTCCGTATGAAACCGTACTTGAAACAGTCAAAAAAGCGTTGCTTAACAGCGGCCTCTCCCAGGAAAAGGCACAGATATGTGCCGAGATCCACACCCAATCCAGTGCCGATGGAGTTGAGAGCCATGGATTAAACCGGGTTCCCCGTTTTGTAGACTATGTGCAAAAAGGTCTCATTCATCCAGAGGGAGAACCAGAGTTAATCGGAGGAAAAGGTGCGGTTGAAAATTACGACGGCCACCTGGGGATCGGGATCACCAATGCACTCTTTTGTGCGGACAGAGCTATGGAACTTGCTAAGGATCATGGAATTGGTTGTGTTGCTTTAAAAAATTCCACTCACTGGATGAGGGGTGGCACTTATGCCTGGAAAATGGCAGAGGCAGGTTTTATGGGAATTAGCTGGATCAATACGGAAAGCTGCATGCCTTTGTGGGGCAGTGATGAACCGGGTGTAGGCAATAATCCCTTTTGCATCGCCATTCCAAGAGAGGATGGGCCAATTATCCTTGATATGGCCATGAGTCAGTATGCTTACGGAAAACTGGGAGTATATCGTCTGGCAGGTAAGAAGCTTCCGTTTCCTGGTGGATTTGATCAGGAAGGAAATCTAACGGATGATCCTGGTGCCATTGAAGATAGCAGAAGAATTCTTCCTACGGGATATTGGAAAGGCAGCGGCATGGCAATTGCTCTTGACCTTGCCGCCGCTTTAATGGCAAATGGATTCAGTGGTCTGGATATGGATGAAGCGGACAACGGAAGTTGTACGGGGTGTTGTCAGATATTTATCGCTTATGATCCTTGTTTATTTGGTTCAAAGGAAGAGATTCAGACGATGCTAAACCGCCGTGTGGCAGCCGCTGATGCCAGTCATCCTGAAAAAGAAGGTGCCCTAGTTACTTGTCCGGGAGAGAGAACTTATGCTACCAGAGAACGCAGCATGAAAGAAGGTGTTTCAGTTGATGATTCCATCTGGCAGCAGGTAGTGGCTATCTCGGAAGGAAATTTAAATACAAAAGATATTGCAAGCAAATAAGAATAATTGCCTGTTAACAGACAAATAGAAAATAGGAGAAAATTCATGTTCTATTCAAATATTGGAATTGCTGAGAAGTATAATTATCTGGAAGAGAAATTCAAGAAAGGGTATCAATGGCTGAAAGAAACAGATATCTTATCTCTGGCAGAAGGAAGTTACCAAATTTCAGGAGAAGAAGTGGTTGCCAATGTTCAAGAATACACCACAGTTGCTGGGGACCAGTGCTTTTTCGAGACTCATGAAAAGTATTTTGATATCCAGTATGTGGCATCAGGAAGAGAACAGTTTGGTATACGCGGCCGGGAAGGGCTTGTGGTTCGGGAGAGGATTGAAGATAAGGATTTGATCTTTTATGATGAGCCTCTTTACAGTGGAAGTGTCCTTTTAGAAGAAGGAGATATGATTGTTGTAGCTCCAGAAGATGCTCATAAGCCACGTTTAATCGCCGGTGAGCCGTGTAAGGTTAAAAAGGTAGTCATAAAAGTGGCTCTATAAGAAAGAGTCTGACTTGTCAGACTCTGGTGCTGACGCGCTGTCACTTTAGTGACATCTTCCTTTTAAGCGTCATGTGCATCCTGCAAGGAGTGCTTTTTATTTTATATGAGGTTCATCTTAAGTGGCATCATTAAATGGCGGATCAGTGTGTGATAAGCCTGGTCAGTATCTCCATTTATTAAAAGTTGGTATACTTGGGCGTGCTCCTCGTAGGTGGTCTCTGCCCGCCCTGTAATGGTTAAGGCGCCGGAGGTAGTTAAATGAATGGTATAAAGAAGTCTCTGGAACAAATGATTGAACTCGTTGTTCCTGGCGAAGTGGACCAGGATCATATGAAACTGATGATCCTCCTCTGTAAATGACTCCGGAAAGCGTTTGGAGGTGAGGGCTGCCTTTTGCCGGTTTAAGGATTCTTTCATATCATCTAAAAGCGTTTGCCTGCGGGCCTCGTCCTCACAAGATGCAAATAGATGGATGCAAAAGCCCTCGATGGCACACCTAGCTTCAATGGATTCAGTCATGGTTTCCTTATGGCTTCTAATTTGGAAACCCCTACTGGGCATGATGGTAATATAACCGTCCTGGGAAAGACATTGAAGCGCTTCCCGAAGAGGCGTTCTGGAAATACCAAGCTCCATTGCAAGCTTTGTCTCCGAATACAGAACGCCGGATTCAAGGGATTTTGATAAAATCAGTTCTTTTATGGTATGGTAAGCCTGGGATTGAAGAGAACTTGTTTCGTTCATTGGGATCTCCTGACATAGATATTAAATGTTAGCCGGTGCCATCTGGCCCGGATCTTATGGGAAATATCATACCTTAGAAAAACTGGTAAGTCAATCATAAACCATTAACCGGTATACCGGTATGCCGATATAATAATAAGTACATAAAGCTTTTAGAAAATAGAAAACAGGAGGAATTAATATGAGCGTATTTCAGTTGGGCAATGGACTAAGAGTCATTGATTTAACAAAGGAACTGGATCCAGCCACAGAATCAAGAAGATGTCATTTATTCCGTTTCAACACAGGCGGACCAATCCCGGATTTTCACACCATTATGGATCTAACCAGCCACCTGGGAACCCATGTGGAATGTCCTTATCACCACAATGATAACTGGACCGATGTACAGGGGCTTCCAATCACCGCTTTTATGGGCCGCGCCATTTATGTAGACATCACTCATATGGCTCCCAATGAAAAGATTAAGGCAGAAGATTTGGAAAAAGCTTGCGGCGACCGGATCAAAGAAGGTGATATTGTAATTTTAGATTCCCAGTATAAGGTGCCTCCATTTACGCCTATCTCCAACACACCTGGAGATAAGAGACTGTTTATCTGTAAAGAGACGGCGGAGTGGTTGAAAGAAAAGAAAGTTAAGTCCGTGGGCTTTGGTGACGGTGTTTCCATTGAAAGCAACAATACAGATGTATCTGCATTCCACGATGTGCTTATGGAGGTGAATGTGGTATTCCTTGAAGTGCTTAAGAATCTAGAGGAACTGAAAACGGATACCTTCTTTATGTCCTACACTCCACTTCCCATTAAGGGACTGGATTCCTGCCCAATCCGTGCTTATGCCATTGAGGGCATTACAGAGTTTTCCAACTAGCCAAAGGAGAGATTATGAAAATAGCAGTAATCGGGGCGGGGGCTATGGGTTCCATTTATGGATGCCACTTATCTCTTAATCATGAAGTGTATATGGTGGATACATCTACATCTGTGGTGGAGCATATTAATCAGGAGGGGATTCGCTTAAGTGAAAACGGAGAAGAGAATGTTTATTGTCCCAAAGCGGTGTTGTCGCCTGCTCAGTTAGGAACTGTGGACCTTATTCTATTATTTGTCAAATCCTTGTATTCAAAATCGGCACTTGCTAGCAATCAGGCACTAATCGGCCCGGAAACTTATGTGATGACGTTGCAAAATGGTTCCGGCCATGAGGATATTTTGGAGGGATTTGTTTCCAGGGACCATATTATAATTGGTACCACAGAAGATAACGGCGCAGTGATCAGCACTGGCTGCATCCGAAGAGGTGGAGCTGGAAATACAAATATAGGGATGCTTGAAACGGACAAAGAAGGGTTTCTCCCCAAGCTTAAGGAAGCGTTTGAAAGCTGCGGTTTCCCTGTAAGGATTCACGAGAACATACAACAGCTTATATGGGATAAGCTCTTTACAAATGTGTCATTAAGTGCGGTTACAGCCATCTTGCAGGTGGATATGGGCTATATAGCTTCCAATGACCATGCATGGAAAATGACAACAATGCTAATCGAAGAAGCAGTATCGGTAGCAAAAGGTCTGGGTCTTCTGGTAGAGGAAGCTGAAATCATGGAAAAAGTAAGGAAAACTTCTTTGATGTCGCCAAATGGATGTACCTCCATTCGTTCGGATCTTCAGAATGGACGAAAGACCGAGGTGGATCATATCAGTGGTTCTGTGGTGATAGCAGCAGGGAAGCTGGGCGTTCCGGTCCCGACTCACCAGTTTGTGGTGGAGATGATTCATGCTATGGAGGAGAGAAGCCGGGCTTAGAATCTGGCTTCAAAGGGGTAATTTGATGATAAGGGGGATTATGCATCATGAAAAAATTATACGTTGCTTCTGTAACGCCCTTTGATGAAGAGGGAACAATCAATGAAGCAGCTTTAAAAATGTTATGGGAAAGAAATCTTTTGGAAGGGGCAAACGGATTTTTTATCGGGGGAAGTTCGGGAGAATGCTTTTTACTGACCAGAGAAGAACGGGTACGTTCCTTTGAGCTGGCGTCAGAATATAAGAGCAGAGGAGATATCTTTGCCCATGTAGGTGCAATCAGCACAGAAGAAGCTGTTTTTTATGCAAAAGAAGCAGTAAAGGTAGGAATTGAACATATCGCAGCGACTCCGCCCATCTATTTTGGATTTTCGGAGAAGGAAATCGCAGGTTATTACTATGATATTGCTGAGGCGGCTGGACGTCCTGTCCTTTATTATAACATTCCGTCCAGTACTCACAAGGATCTTGATGTGAATCATCCGGACGTAAAGGCGCTTTTAAAGTCTGGTGCAATCGGTGCCATGAAGCATACCAACTTGAACCTTCTTCAGATGGACCGGATCCGTAGTGTGAATCCTGATATCCAATGCTTTGGGGGATTTGAAAGCTGTATGGTAGCATTCCTCGCATTTGGTTGTGAAGGCTTTATCGGCAGCAGCTTTAATTTTATGCTTCCCCAGTTTCGCCACCTTTTAAATCTGTTTGAGGAGGGCAAGCTGGAAGAGGCCAGAATTTTACAGACGAAATGCAATAATATACTTGATGTTCTATTAAAAAATGGTCTTTGTGCCAATTTAAAATATATATTGTCTTCCCAGGGCATACCGGTAGGAGAGGTGCGTAAGCCTTTCATGGCTTTGACAAAAGACCGGGCGGCTGAAATGGATGAGGTGCTAAATGAGTTCCTGGAAGTACGATAACAAAAAGGAACGGACCAAAACGAATAAAGGAGAAGTTGAACATGAAAGCCGTACAGATTGTAAAACCAGGGCAACTGACAATCATTGACATGGAAAAACCGGAGCTTTCTGGCCCGGATCAAGTATTGGTTAAAATGACGGCAGCAGGAATCTGCGGTTCTGATATGGGTATTTATCATGGAAGCAATGCTGCAGCCACTTACCCAAGGATTATCGGACATGAAATGGTAGGAACGGTTGTGGAGACAGGTTCCGGGGCAACCAATATAAAAGTGGGAGACAGGGTCATTATCAATCAGGTTACTAGCTGTGGACACTGCTATCCATGCCGAATCGGACGTGGAAATGTATGCGATCACCTTGCTGTGCGGGGCGTTCATATCGATGGTGGTTACCGAGAATACATTGCGGTGCCAGAGTCGGATTGTTATGTTCTGCCGGATTCCATTTCCGATGAAGATGCGGTTATGATTGAGCCGACTACCATAGGGATCCAGGCATGCACCAGGGCGGAACTTAACAAGGATGACATGCTGTTAATCTACGGTAGTGGCGCCCTAGGAAGCTCTATTTTAAAAACAGCTAGTCTGATTTGCAGCCATATCATAGTAGCAGATGTTCAGGAAAATAAGCTGGAGACAGCGAAAAAAAATGGTGCGTCCTATACCATTAATACCAAAGAAGAAGACTTACTCTCAAAGGTAAAAGAATATACCAATGGACATGGAGCCACGGTTTCCATTGATGCGGTGTGTAATAAAGACTCCTTAAACCAGCTATTAAATGCAACCGGAAATGCAGGTCGTGTGATTACAATGGGATTTTCTACTTCCCCTACGGAGATAAACCAGTTTGTTATAACATCAAAAGAGTTGGATGTACGAGGTTCCAGGCTTCAAAATAAGATGTTTGGAAAAGCCATTGATTTAATTGGAGAAGGAAAACTAGATCTTTCTGGTTCTGTCTCCCACACATTTCCTCTTACAAAAGCTCAGGAAGCATTTGATTTTGTGGACAGTCATGATCCTTCTATGCGCAAAGTGGTTTTGACCTTTGATTTTTAAATGAGATTGTGATAAAAAAGTTCCTTCTGCTTCAAAACAGAAGGAACTTCTTTTTTTTCTCTGGTAATGTCAAAACACTCTCTAAGAGATAATGATAAACCCTTGTCATAGCCTCTTTTTCCACCCATTCTGGAGAATCCCGATATCCGCCATGCATGGTGGTGGTCACCTCCATCTGAGATAAGATGAGGTCAAATTCCGGAGTGCGAAAAAGGTTGCTGACTCCCATGCGAGACAATGCGTTTAGATACTGGATATCCCAATGGGGGATGATGGCAATGCTGATTGCAGGGATTCTTTTGCCAGTAAAAGAAGCCTCGTCGCTGGGGGGGAGGTACTTAACAAGTAGCCCATTGTGGGAATCTAAGATTTTTTTGGAACAAAAGGAGCGGATGGGCTCCTTTTTTGCATGTCCCCGGTCGTAAACTGCAATGGTATCCCCATAGCCGCAGACATCTAAATTAATCACCCCAGTAACGGTATCCATCTCATGGCTGGATGCAAAAAGTCGGCTTCCTGTATTACCAGATTCCTCCCCGTCAAAGAAGGCGAAGCGCGCAGGAATCTCCTTTTCACGAAGGGCTTTTGCAAGTTCAATTAAAATGCACAAAGAGGCGGCATTGTCATTTGCTCCAAAGCTGCCAGGGACTGCATCGTAATGAGCGCAGAACAATAAACCTGGATCGCTGCTCCAGGGAGTCAATAAAAAGTTTTCAATTCCTCTTGGCGCTTTATGGGAAGGTTCTTCTTCTTGAAGGTAAAAAGATAGTTTCTCCTGTTTAAGGACAGCCCTTAAAGCTTCTTTTCGTTCGTCAGGATCTTTTGAGGATAACTGGTTTATAAACTGGTTAATGATCATAGCGGACTCTCCTGGGAAGGAGGGCTTTGAATGTTTCCAAAAATCATAAGTATTCCTCCCCAATTGTATTATATTATGTTGTCAGGTTTTTTGCTGATTCTTTATTCCTTTGGTCTGAAAAGTAATTTGGGTTGACTTCCATTAGGGCAGGAAGAAGGAGAAATATTCTTGATAGGTGATGGTGATATATGATGCATGCAAGGTCGGTATCCCTCTGTGCCATGGCATCGGCTAAACTTGTCAGATCCTCCATATAACTCCTTGTTGCTCCAATCTCTTCTGTGGAAAGATAAAGAAAACGCTGTAGATCCATTCCTGCGATTTGGACAGACTCCCATATATAATCCATCTTCCCTCCAAGCTCGTATAAATGCTTGTAATAGTCGGTGATCAGTCTGGCAGACTGGGTTAAATCACCGTGGGAGAGGTGGTCTTCCATTTCCTCGAGGATCAGGTAAAGGAGGTCAAATTGGGGGCGTTTCACATTGCGAATAAAAATATTTTTGATCATGGAAGATCCAAGCTGTTCATGAATCCATAATGTTTGTTCGATTCTTCTGGTATCAATCTTTGAAACAAAGGCCCCCTTTTGGGGAATAATGTCCACCAAATTCTTTCTGGAAAGCTTATTAAACGTATCATTGACGGGTGTACGGCTAATACCCAGTGCATCAGCAAACTCAATTTCATTCATCTTCCTCCCAGGAGGTAGATGTAGATTCAGAATAAAATATCGGAGCACTCGGTAAGCGTATTGTCTGGCATCTTCGCTGGCCTTCCGGGGTGATATTTTCTGAAGCGGTAAGAGTGACATGTAAAACTCCGTTCTGCCGTGAGATTTAGCGGCACTGTTTATAGAAACGGTCCTCACAGGGATCGTCTTTTTCTTCTACTTTGTATCTATAATTATACCATGAAAGCAAATAGAATGGAAACTTAAAAGGAAAAAATAAGTGGCTCATTTTGAATTATAAAAAAATTTGGAAAATAAATGTTAGAATTTGGAGATATGGGTAAAATGACTAGGTGGAATGAGAGGTACAACTGATATATCATGAGGTAAATGAACAAAGCTTTGATAGTAAAACAATGTATAAAGTACAACAACAAAACGTTGCATACAAGATGATTTTGTAAGTAATACACAAAAATATAAGCTCAAAACTGGTATATTGACCATATACAGACTGATATTTTAGTACTAATATATTAGTATCAACAGCGGGCATGAGCCCTCTGTGGGGAAGCAGAAAATAGGTCGATTTTTCTGCGGGTTACCAATCAAACATTTTATTTTTAAGGAGGATTCGTATGAACATCAATGTAATCATCGGTATTATCATGATTTTGTCCTTCCTTGGCATGGTATGGTACTGTGTAAAGGGACTCAATCTTATGGTGGGGTTTGCGGTCATGGCTACATTCTGGACCGTACTTGCGATGGTGGGAAATTCATTTTCACCAAATTCCGCAATGGAAGGCAAGTCTATTATTGACGTGCTGACCTATGTGTACGCAGAAGGACCGGCAGGCTATGCAAAATCAATTCTCGTTAACGTATTTTTCGGTGCATTCTTTGGAAGAGTTTTAGTTGATACCGGAATTGCAGCAACCATCATTCGTAAGGTGGTTGAACTTGGCGGTGACAAGCCTAGATTTACGATGGGTCTGTTATGTATTGCTACCGCAATCATCTTCATGTCTATGACTGGTATCGGTCCTGTTATCTCCATCGCAGTTATCGTGCTTCCAATCATGCTTTCCTTAGGAATTCCTGCACCAGTAGCAATGTTTAGTTTTATGGGTTCCATTATGGCAGGAATCTTTGGAAACATTGTAAACTTCAAACAGTATCAGACTATTTATGCAGGTTTTAATAAAGAAGCAGAGGCTTATACCTACAACGACTATTTTAAAATCGGAATCATCTGTATGATCGTTGCTCTGGTAGTAGTACTTATTGTATCTAATATCTCCATGAATAAAAAGACCTCACATGCCTGGGCAGCATCTAAATCTCAGACAAGTGACAATGCCCCAGCTATTTCTTGGATTTCAATTATTCTTCCAGTTGTTGGCGTAGTAGCATTTAAGCTTCCAATTATTCTTGGATTCTGCATTTCCGCTATTTTCGCACTTGTAACCACTGGAAAGATGAAAGGTTCCTATTCAGAAATCTGCAGACTTTTTGCAAAGCTGTTTACAGACGGTTCCATTGACGTGGCTCCTATGATTGGATTCCTCCTTTCCTTATCCATGTTCAACAATGCAGCAACTTATGCAGCACCTTACTTTACAGCAATCCTTGGCGGATTGGTTCCAAAGTCAGCTATTTTACTGGCAATTACCTTTGCAGTACTCACCCCTCTTGGATTCTTTAGAGGCCCATTAAACTTAGTCGGAGCAGGAACTGCTATTTTAGCTGTTGTAATTTCAGTCATTCCAAATGCACCAGTAGCATTTTTATTCCCACTGTTTGCAATTACAACCATTGCACCTCAGCATCTTGATATCACTCAGTCTTGGGTAGCTTGGGGATTTGGATACACCAAGGTTTCTACCAAGGACTATATGAAAATGTCAATCCCAACCGGCTGGATCATAGGTGCGATCTGCTGTATCCTCGTATTCGTTCTTTACGGCGGATTAATGTAAATTACAGGGAACTGGCGGCAATCGCCAGTTCCCTTGTTAAAAGGGATCAAAGGAAGAAAGGAGATTCTTAAAATGGGAAGATCAGTAAGAATGGGCATCGATGTGGGAGGCACCCATACCAAAGCAGTTGCCATAGACAACGCCACTCACGAAATCATTGGGAAATCTTCTGTGAAAACAACACATGATGATCCCAGAGGCGTAGCCGCAGGAGTTGTTAAATCGTTTATGAACTGTTTAAAAGAAAATAATATCAGCCCTGATGACGTGGTTTTCGTGGCACATTCCACAACGCAGGCTACCAATGCCTTAATTGAGGGCGATGTGGCAAAAGTTGGTGTGATCGGAATGGCAAAGGGAGGCTTTGAAGGCTTTCTTGCAAAAAGACAGACAAAAATTGCAGATATCGATCTGGGTAACCAGAAAAAGATTAATATCATAAATGAATTTATCAATGTAAAGAAAATGAATCATTCTGTGGTAACTAGTACCATAGATACCATGAAGCAAGCAGGAGCACAGGTTCTAGTTTCCTCTATGGCATTTGGTGTTGATGATGGAGGTCCAGAGCAGGAAGTATACGAAGTTGCCAGTGAAAAAGGCGTACCAACCACCATGGCTTCTGATATTACAAAACTCTACGGACTCACAAGACGTACCAGAACCGCAGCCATCAATGCTTCTATTCTTCCAAAGATGCTTGATACTGCAAGCTCTACAGAAAATTCCGTAAGGGAAGCAGGCGTTCATGTACCTCTTATGATCATGAGAGGCGACGGCGGAGTTATGGAAATTACCGAAATGAAAAAACGTCCGGTTCTTACCATGTTATCTGGACCAGCAGCTTCCGTTATGGGATCTCTGATGTACCTTCGTGCATCAAACGGCGTTTACTTCGAGGTTGGAGGAACGACAACAAACATCGGAGTTATTAAAAATGGTCGTCCAGCCATTGACTACTCTATCGTAGGTGGTCACCCAACCTATATTTCTTCTCTTGACGTACGAGTTCTTGGTGTAGCGGGTGGTTCCATGGTCCGTGCAAACAAGCAGGGAGTTGTTGATGTAGGACCTCGTTCTGCTCATATTGCAGGGCTGGATTATTCCGTATTTACAGACACAGATAAAATAAAAGGGCCAAAAGTAGAGTTCTTCTCTCCAAAGGCCGGAGATCCTGATGATTATGTAAGAATCCGCATGGAAGACGGCTCTGCCGTAACGATTACGAATTCCTGCGCAGCCAATGTACTTGGACTTGTAAAGGAAGAGCATTTTTCTCACGGAAATGTAGAATCTGCCAAAAAGGCCATCAAAGCCCTTGCAGATTACTGCAATACTACGGTAGAAGATATTGCCAAACAGATTATGGAAAAGGCTTATATAAAGATCGAGCCTGTAATCTTAGAACTGGCTGAAAAATACAAACTGGAAAAAGATCAGATTTCACTGGTAGGTGTTGGAGGGGGAGCTGCTTCCCTGATCGTCTATTTCAGTGAGAAGATGGGAGTTAAATACTCCATTCCTGAAAATGCAGAAGTTATATCCTCCATCGGTGTGGCCCTTTCCATGGTCCGTGACGTGGTAGAACGTATCATTCCATCTCCATCAAAAGAGGACATCAAATCAATTAAGAATGAAGCATTAAATAAAGCCATTGAATCAGGCGCAACTGCGGAATCTGTGGAGATCCACATTGAGATTGATCCCCAGACCTCAAAGGTTACTGCAATAGCAACAGGTTCAACGGAAGTTAAGACAGCAGATCTTATGACAGAGTGCGATGAAAATGAAGCACGCCATCTGGCAGCTCAGGATATGAGAATCCCAGATGAAGCGGTGAAGCTTCTTACAAGTTCCGATTATTTCTATATATATGGTGATCTCTCTGATGCAGATGGAGCAGGCGGCATACGTATTGTAGATAAGAAAGGATTCATCAAAGTTCAGAGAGGTCGTGGCATGTGCTTAAAAGCAACTGCAAGCAACTGCAATGAGGGCCTGAAAAAACTTTGGGAAGATATGGCGGTATATCAGACAGACTTAATTATAAGGCCAGATTTTTACCTCTGTATGGGCGCCCGAGTTATGGATTTCTCTGCTCAGGATTTCGAGCAGCTTGAACTGTTAGTTGACCTTGAAATTTCTTCTTTGGAAGAGAATGAAGAGATTCTTATCGTAGCGGCAAATAGGAAACAGGGCTAAGTTATTTGGAGAAAGATATGGAAAATAAACAGCTTAAAACGATAGCAGAAGAACTGTTTCAGGTGAAAGATAAATCCTGGGGAATGTACGCATTCTCCAGGGATATTCTTAAAAATAAAGTGGCTGACAAAGACAAGGAAGCCATGATAGAACAGGCGATTCGCTGCGGCGAAGAGACTGCAGTCTGGGCGATGAAAGAATTTGGTACCAGTGATCCCTGGGAAATGGCAAAAAAACTGAAACTTAAAGTGGAATTTACAGACAGAGGGCAGATAGCAGACAGAGTGTTATTTGCTCTTTTTACTCCTCCTGACCGAGTTGAGATCATGACAGAACCAATCGAGCATTTGGGCGGTGAGTCGGGACTAGACGGACTTATTACAAAGGAGGAAATCATAAGATTGATTCTAGGGCATGAGATATTTCATTACCTGGAAGATGAGATAGAGGGAATCTATACCAGAAATGAAAAAATTATCCTGTGGAACTTCCTTGGATATAAGAATAAATCAACACTTCGAGCCTTGTCAGAGATCGGAGGAATGTACTTTTCCAGGAAAATCAATGAAATTCCATATTCACCATTTGCTTTAGACATACTTTTGTATTATAATTATAGTCCAGATGAGGCCCTGAAGATGTACAGGGAAGTATTAAGCTTTTAACAGGAGGCATTAATGGGCGAAACAGACAACAGCCAGGTAGAACCTATATATGATATTTTGCGGACGGATATACTGGATTTAAGGCTGCGCCCTGGAATGATAATTAGCATTAAGGACATTAGCGAATCCTATCAGGTTGGCAGAACTCCAGTGCGTGATGCACTTATAAGCCTTTCAAAGGAAGGGCTTATTACCTTTCTGCCTCAAAGAGGTACTATGATCTCCAAGATCGATTATGATAAGGTAAGGAATGAACGGTTCTTAAGAACCTGTGTGGAAGAAAATGTCATTCTAGAATTCATGGCAGTGTGCAACCTAAAAGCCATAACCGCACTTGAAATGTCATTAGAGAGGCAAGAGCAGCTTGAAAAAGATGGTGATATCCGGGCTTTTCTATCCGAAGACTCTTATTTTCACTCTATTTTTTACAATGGAGCAAACAAAGGTTACTGCAACGACATTTTGACGGCCAATTCCGGCCATTACCGGAGAATACGGCTTCTTTTTATGGCGGATTCCGGGATTGAAAAGGGAATTGTTAAGCAGCACAGAGAACTTGTAGATGCTGTACTTGCAAAGGATTCGGAACGCCTTCACACCATATTGAATCATCACTTAAACCGGCTGGTTAGCAAGGAAAGACCTTTGGTGGCCAAATATGCTGATCTTTTTGATCATGAGCAGACAGAAACGAAAAAAGCTGCGGATATGCTGGGAGTGGATTTTCTTGTGGACACAAAACTCAAATATCATACATAGAGGGGGGTGCAAAAATGCATTTCCCCTCTTGCATTTCCCGGATACTTATGGTATAATCTTTATGTCTTTAATTGAATTATTTTTAACAATCATGCGCGAGTGGCTCAGTGGTGGAGCACGACCTTGCCAAGGTCGGGGCCGCGGGTTCGAGTCCCGTCTCGCGCTCTCTATTTTTTAATTTTGGGTTTCCAGATGATGGAGATCCTTTTTTTATGTAATAGGAAATTGTGTCTTATTACATAATAATGCTTTGTTAGGCGGGATATACATGACAACACAATTAAGGTAGATTCTCACTATCGTGACAGTATGTCACCCCTAGCGTCTGGTAATCCAGGCATTTGTTATTTATTGCCTTTGTAATTATTAAATGTTTATTTTAACAGGATAAGGCATTGCATTTAAGCATAGGAAATAATATAATACGGAATTAAATGATCGAAATAAATACCAAGGAGGTTGTTATGTCACATATAAAAAATATATGGAAGGTCTTTGTTGGCGATTTAAAGCATATTACCATGAATCCGGTGTCAATACTCATTGCGCTGGGACTGATTATCATACCATCCCTTTATGCCTGGTTTAACATCGCGGCAAGCTGGGATCCTTATGGCAATACAAAAGGGCTTAAAGTTGCAGTTGTGAATGAAGATAAAGGGGCATCAATTGACAGTATTTTCGATTCAGATATTGATGATTCATCCATTAACATCGGTGAGATGGTCATGGATGAACTGAGGAAAAACGATAAAATCGGCTGGCAGTTTGTGGATAATGCAAGCGCCATCGACGGAGTGCAGTCAGGAAAGTACTATGCTGCTGTGGTAATTCCGGAAGATTTCAGCCAGAAGATATCAAGTGTTTTGTCCTCAAAAATTGAACGGCCAGTATTGCAGTATTATGTAAATGAAAAAAAGAATGCCATTGCGACTAAGATTACAGACAAAGGCGTGGAGACAGTTCAGCTTCAGATTAACGAGACCTTTATCAATACAACATCAAAGGTCATGGCGAAGGTTCTAAATAAACGTTCCGATGACTGGAGTACGGATAAAGAAACAAATAGAAACGATACCATCGGCACCTTAACCGATGCGAAAAAAGATTTGGCTCAGGTTTCCGATACCATTTCCATGCTTCAATCCACTTTAAAGACGGTAAATTCTTTAAATGATGGAGTGAAGGGAACCCTTCCAGATATGGATAAGTTAATCAGCTCTGGTGGACAAACGGCAGGCAGTGCCAGGAATTTGATCGATTCAAGCAGAGGTTTTTCTGGCATCATGACGGATGCATTGAAAGACACTCTAGAGAATATTGTTAAAATAGAAGAAACTGTTTATAAGACCTTTGATGCAGTTGGAAAACTTACCAATACATCGGCGGATGCAGCGGCAGATTCCTTAAAGAATCTGCAGGGATTGTTACAAGCAGGTTTAGATCAGATTAACGCGGTTAACAAGATTCTTACTGGAATTAATAAGCTTCTCCCGATTCCGATTACGGATGGAACTGCCCTTTCACAGCAGCTTACCGCTCTGGCAAAGCAGCAGCAGGATGCTATTGCAAAACTTGCCGCGGCTGAGAAGACCGTTCGTCAGACAAAGCACTTACCAAGTGATGTGGAATCCGATATTGGAGATACTCTCGATGGACTTTATAATACTACTTCCGATATTTTAAATTTCTATACCGGAAGAGTTGAGGTTCCACTCAATGATACTCTGGATAAGACTTATGATGCCTTAGGTGCAACATCAGGAGCCCTAGATAGCATGGGTAGCTTAATTGGGCAGGTAGACGGCACTTTATCAAGTGTAACCGCTTCATCCCAGACTTTAATTGAGACTTTGGACAGCACTAAGAGCATGATTGGCAGAAGCCAGGAACGAATCGATGATATGATCGAGAACGTGAATAAGGTGGTTGACAGCAAGCAGCTCAATAAGATCATGGATATTATGAAGAACGATCCAGAGCAGTTTAGTGAATTTATGAAAACACCTACGGATATGGTTACCAACAAGATGTATCCAATTGAGTTTTACGGATCAGCCATGGTACCTTTTTATACCACACTTGCTATTTGGGTAGGTGGTATGCTTTTGGTGGCATTGCTTAAATGCAAGGTTGAAGATAGCAGGGCAGTGGGGCTAGAGCTTTATGAAACTTATTTGGGAAGATATATGACGTTTTTACTCATGGGAACGGCTCAGGCGGTTGTGGCTGCTTTGGGAGATATTTACCTGCTAAAGGCTCAGTGTCTCTATCCCGGCAAATTTATTCTGGCAGCGATCATAGCCAGCTTTATTTTCAACAGCATTATCTATTCCCTGACGGTTTCCTTTGGAGATGTAGGTAAAGCTATTTCTATTATATTTATGGTAATTCAGGTTGCAGGCTCCGGTGGAACATTCCCCATCCAGGTAACACCTCGGTTCTTCCAGATGGTGAACCCTCTGCTTCCATTTACTCACATCATTAATGCGATGAGAGAGTGTGTCGCTGGAATGTACCAGAATGATTATTGGAGATATATTGGATACGTATTAGTCTTTATTCCTATTTCATTGCTGGTTGGTATTGTATTGCGGAAGAAGGTGCATGAACTTAATGAATTCTTTGAAGAAAAACTCAGTGAAACAGGAATGTTCTAACAATAAAAAGAAACTTCACATACCGGGAGTAAAGCCATGGGTAATCAGGTTGTGTGCCGTGGTTTTGACCTTGGCGATTGTCTTATGCGTTGTCTGGTATGTGGTGCCTAGGTATTACGCCAAATTTTATTTGACTCGTTCTGCACTTCAGACGAAAGAGGAGCTTTTCACCTTGTGGAATCAGGATGAGGGAGTTGGAAATGCTTACGAGGACCATCTAAAACTGGTAGCAGATGAAGTGAGGTGGAATGGACATTCTGTCCTTCTCCTCCCAGCAGGTCTTGGAATCTCCTTTACAGAGCAGCGCAGTGAGGATGACGGTTTTTCTCAGGGAAGCCTTAACGTGTATTTCCTAGGAGCCATCAGGGAAGGCATCTCTTATTGGGCGGACAACGAAAATGTGGTATTCCATATTCCTGGAATCACACAGATATCCGCTCAGACCACTCAGGAATCTTTGAAAAATTCCCTTGGGTTCACCTTGACTCCAGGAAAAAAGAGCAAGGTGAAGAATCAGCTTGAGACCATTGGGAAAGATTCCATACATATGATGGCGAAAAGCCAGATTAGGTTTGTCAGCAGAGACAAAAGCGGTGTTGTCATAGAGGCTGATGTTCCTGCGGCTGTGTTTGATTCCTTCTTAAATGAGGTGGGCGATTTCGTCTTAGACGGCCCATTAAAGGATATGAAGGAATGGGGTCAGATGCTTAAAGATGATAAAACCCAAGGGGAATCTAAGCGTATCACGATCTCCATTGATAAGAACATGAACTTAAACAAGATTGATGTGGAGGGACTTGGAACTTTTACGTTAACCATGGAAAATAACCAAGGGATTTCCCTAAGCGGGAATGTATCTTTAAATGAAAGAAGTTTTGCCTTTGATTCCAAACTGTACTTTGGATATGGAATAGAGGGGAAACGTTCTTTCCAGATATCAAGCTTAAACATCGACACCGATAACGGCAAATCAAGCCTTCGCCTAGAATTAAGTGGTGGTTACCAGGGCGGCAAGATTTCTTCCGAGGTGATGGAGCGGGATAAGTTCAATGCTGGAATAGAACAGCCGGAGCAGAATGGAATTGATAGTTACAAGGAAAATTTCTTGAAAAAGATCCGTCTTCTGGGCTTTGATATGAATGAATAAAAAAATGTGTTGACAAATACAACTGTAACTTTTATAATAACAGTAAGCAATCTGATATTACAACGGTTACAGTTTTTTATAATTATATTAAAACACAGGATAATCCGAACAATTATGATAAAACTATAAAATGAGTCAAATTACATGGTATAAGGATCATTTTAATTAAGGAGGAATATATATGGCAGTCGTAACATTAACACAGAATAATTTTGAATCAGAGGTAGTGAATAGTAAGGGCATCGTGCTTGTTGATTTCTGGGCAACTTGGTGTGGTCCTTGCAAGATGTTTGCACCAATTATGGATGAGATAGCATCAGATAATATTCCTGATTTAAAGGTTGGTAAAATTGACGTAGACGAAAACCAGGAACTGGCAGGCCAGTTTAAGGTAATGAGCATTCCAACTGTAGGCATCTTTAAGGACGGCAAGCTTGAAGTTACTTCTGTAGGTGTAAAGTCCAAAAAAGAGATCATGGAAATGGTAGATCGTTTAAAGTAATTCTTATGGCCGCAGGTGATTCGATAAGATCAAGAGCCTGCGGCCTTTTTTTACATATTTTAATACTTTTCAAAATCAGCTTTATGGATTAAGATAGTTATATAAGTGGTAGTTGACCTTCCCCTATACAGGAAGGATTATACTTAGGATATATGTACATGGGGCGTGTAGAAAAGGCAAATGAACCAGATGATGTAGACAGGACTATACTACGGGGGCTTACATGAAAGACGAAAAATTATTTTCTATAGGAGAAGTAAGTAAGATTTGCAATATTTCTACAAAGGCACTGCGTTTTTATGATAAGATCGGTATTATATCTCCAGATATGATCTGTAAGGAGAATAGTTACCGGTATTATAATAAAGAAACGCTTCTTACCGTCCCGGTTGTAAAGTATTATAAACAGATGGGATTTAAGCTGGAAGAGATGCAAGGGCTCGTGGAAGGAAACACGTATTACTATCTTGAGCAGAATTTCCGTAACAAGATTGAACAGCTCCGCTTTCAAGAGCAGCAGATCCATAACAGCTATATTGCGGTAAAAGACTGGTATGAGCTGATCCAGGAAGCTAAGATGGTGCGGGAAAACGATGTCCACGACGTTGCGGTAAAGTATATTCCGGCAGTTACATACTGTTGCCTGGAACAGGATTTTGATTACAACTATATGGAATCGGTCATTAATATAGAATGGACGAATTACTTAGAACGGGCAGAGAATGAGATTACTGGAGCAGTGATCTTAAAGTTCCAGTCCTTTGAGGACAAGATGAAAGGCACCTGTAAGCGTGCCACCATCATGCAGGAAGCGATTCATCCCTGTACGGAATGTATGGACCGCCAGGTCTATGGAGGGTTTATGACTGCTTCCGTTTATCACATCGGGAATCTTGATACGATCGATGAAGAATACGAGAGGATACTTACCTGGGCCGAGAAAAAAGGTTATAAATGCGGCAAGGAGAGTTATGAACGGTATGTGGTGGACTATTGGACCACCAGGGACCCAGATGAATTTGTTACTGAGGTCAATGTACCTATCTACAGGTAGTGTCTGCCTCTGACATAGAATCATGTTGATTCTATGTCAGAGGTTTTTTTGGGTTTTGACGGTTTATTATTTTATGTGAACCTGATTTACATATATTTAGGCGCATATGAGGAATTATTATCACTCATCCAGTTTTTGGACTTAAAAAAAAACAAAAACAGGTTGACATTCCCCATAGGGGTAAGACCTATACTAAATGCATAGAAAAACGCATGACACCTTTTGAAAATTAGTAACATTAACTGATTAACTGGTGTGAGGTGTTTTCTAAACGTTTTCAGCTGAACGTAGAGTAACAAAAGAGTGTATTTTGTGCTCAATCCAATTGGGGGAGGAATTTTAAAAATGACAGAAACACGAAAGAGATTTAAAAAAATTGGTATCACAGCGGGTATCATATCCGGTCTTATGTATGGTCTATACACAACCTTCGTATTGATCGCTGGTAAATATGAGCCGCTACTAGGAGCAGCAGATGTTCTTCCAGGACTTACAGGAGCACTGATACTTGCTTATGTAGCTTCAGGTCTTAATGATTTGTTTGCAGGAATATGGCTTACAATCTACAACATTAAAACCGGACGTATTAAAGAACTGGGCAGAAGTCTTAAACTGTTTCCTGGCAAGATTTCACTTGTAGGATCTTTTGTTGGCGGACCGATCGCGAGTGGCGCTTATCTATTAGGACTTAGCATGGCGGGAGCGTATGCAATCCCCATCTCAGCGATGTATATCCTTTTTGGAGCGTTTTTCTCAAGAATCATTTTAAAGCAGAAGATTATACCAAGAGTAGGCGTAGGAATGATGATTTGTGTGGTTGGAGCGATTGTTATTAACTGGGTGAAACCAGAAGGAAGCACTAACTTTACACTGGGTATTATCTTTGCATTCATTGCAGCCGTTGGCTGGGCTCTGGAAGGTGTTTTTGCAGCCTACGGAAGTGCTATGCTGGATTCCGATGTACTTATCAACATCCGTCAGTTGTTATCAGGTATCGTAGATTTATTTGTAATTCTGCCTATCTTAGGTGGAATGGGTCTTTTAGGAAGTACAATGTTATCTGTACCACCAGTTGGCTGGCTTTTACTTTCTGGATTATGTGCGGCTGTTTCCTATTTATGCTGGTACAAATCCAACAGTACAGTAGGCTGTGCGGTAGGAATGTCATTAAACATCACCTACGCATTCTGGGGCGTGCTATTTTGTATTCTGTTCATAGATCAGCCTATCACCCCAACAATTGTAGTTGGCTCTATAATTATTATCTTAGGTGCTATTTTAGTTTCCCTAAACCCAATGGAACTGTTTACTAAAAAGGAGGATTAAGAAATGAAATATGATGCATTAGGAATGATCGAGACAAAGGGCCTGATTGGCTCAATTGAAGCTGCAGACGCTATGGTAAAGGCAGCAAACGTAACATTAATGGGTAAAGAATTTGTAGGTGGCGGACTTGTTACTATTATGGTAAGAGGTGATGTTGGAGCTGTTAAGGCAGCAACTGATGCAGGCGCAGCCGCAGCACAGAGAGTTGGAGAGTTAGTTTCTGTTCATGTAATTCCACGTCCTCATGCAGAGGTTGAGTCAATTCTCCCAAAGGATAAGAAGGAGATTAAGTAATGAGCAACCAAGGAATGACAGCCGCATCTGCGGATAAGCAAATGGCAGCTATCAACAAAAAGTTCAGAGTGACTGGTTTATCTACCGGTGCATTTTCAGGACTTACCTACGGAATCTACACGGTCTTAGTACTTTTGGCGGGACGTTATGCTCCCCTTGCAGGTGCAGCTGGACTTTTAGCAGGACCTTATGTATGTTCCGGTTTAAATGATCTTTTCGCAGGCATCTGGCTTACAATCTACAATGCGAAGAGCGGCCGTATCCGTGAGATGGGAAGAAGTCTTAACACATTCCCTGGTAAAATGATTGTACTTGGTTCCATTCTAGGAGGTCCGATCGCCAATGGAGCTTACCTGGTAGGCCTTGCCCTGGCTGGAGCTTATGCGATCCCGATCTCTGCGTTATGCGCTTTGTTCGGTGCGATTTTTGCAAGGATCTTTTTAAAGCAGAAAATCACTAAGAGAGTTACTGCTGGTATGTTGGTGTGTGTAATTGGAGCTATTATCATCAACTGGGCAAAACCAGAAGGCAGCCCTAACTTTACTTTAGGAATCATCTGTGCCTTTGTTGCAGCGATTAGCTGGGCATTAGAAGGAGTTTGTTCTACTTATGGCGGAGCTATGATTGATACTGATGTGGCAGTTAACTTACGTCAGCTCATTTCCGGTATCGTGGATTTATTTATAATTCTTCCTATCGTTGGAGGTCTCGGGCTTTTAGGCGGAACTCTTTCAGCAGGAGTACCTGTAATCTGGCTTGCAGTTGCAGGCTTAAGTGCAGCCGTATCTTTCGTTTGCTGGTATAAGAGCAATTCAACCGTAGGTTGTGCAGTTGGTATGTCCTTAAATGTTACCTATGCCTTCTGGGGCGTATTCTTCTGTATCCTTTTCCTGGGACAGGCAGTTACCCCTACAATCGTAATCGGTTCTATCGTAATCGTATTAGGTGCGATTTTAGTTACTATGAATCCACTTGATTTATTCAAGAAAGGGGAATAAACGTATGTTATTACCTGCAAGAACAGCAGTTTTAAATTATTTATATGGCGTTAAAAATGCAGACGTGGATCAGATTATGGAGGCATTAAAGCCAGAATATGGCAATGAACGTCAGTTTACAAAGGATCGTTACATTGATCATGTTATGTCATTGGAAGCCAACGGAATGGTAAACTTAAGCAGCCACGATCTGGACAAGAACGGAGTTCTGCGTATGTTCTACGAAATCAACGATGATGGAAAAACAGCTGTTGATAAATACGTAGACAAAAAGTACCGCCACAAATAATTCGAGGAGGTTTACTCAAGGTGAGATATTACGGAGATGAAGCATTAGGGCTAGTGGAAACTGTTGGACTTGTTCCGGCACTGGAGGCTGCAGATAAGATGTTAAAGGCAGCTGATGTTGAATTGATTTCTTATGAAAATGTAGGCTCCACATTAGTTACCATTATGGTAAAGGGTGATGTAGCAGCAGTACGTTCTTCCGTAGATGCAGGCGCAGAAGCAGCCGCAGCCATCGGTAAACTGACGGCACATAATGTTATGCCAAGACCAATCAAAGAGGTTGGTGACATTGTATCAGTACATGATATTGACGCATAAAGAGAGGGAAACAGTATATGGAAAGATATGAAGCCATAGGCGCGATTGAAACATTTGGTTTGGTATTCGTACTGGAAGCGGCTGATGCAATGTGTAAGGCAGCAGAAGTAGAACTAGTTGGATATGAGAACGTTGCTTCCGGCTATATCTCAGTTATCGTACAGGGTGATGTCGGCGCCTGTAAGACTGCGGTAGAAGCAGGAATCAAAGCTGTTAGCAATATGGGAGCTGAAGTATACAGCTCTGTGGTTATCCCAAGACCTCATCCTGATCTTGCCAAGATCGTGAAGAGATATGCGATCCCCACTGCTCCTGCAGAGGTATAACAGACATCCCGAACGAAGGGAGATATGGAAATGAGTTTTATAGATAAAGACCTGCTCTCCATTCAGGAGGCCAGGATTTTAATGGAAAGCGCACGAGAAGCCAGAGAAAGCATGCTTACCTTCCCCCAAGAGAAGCTTGATTCTATCGTAGGTGCCCTTGCTGTGGCGGCTAAGGAAATGGCGGAGGAACTAGCGATCCTATCTGCAGAAGAAACTGGATATGGACGTTGGCAGGATAAATTTGTGAAGAACACATTTGTCTGTGAAACTCTAAAAGAACAGTTAGAAGACTTAACCTGTGTCGGAATCCTCAAAGAGGATTTTGAGAAGAAGACTATGGATATCGGTGTTCCGGTAGGAGTCATCGCTGCCTTAACACCAGCAGTAAGCCCCGTATCCACAGCGATTTATAATGTGTTAATCGCTGTGAAATCCGGAAATCCAATCGTGATTGCTCCCCATGAAAGAGCAAAAAAGGTAACTGGGAAGCTCCTTAGCCGGATGCAGGAAGCAGGAAGATCTTGTGGACTGCCGGAAGGTGCCATCGGTTATTTAAAGACAGTAACAGAGGCGGGTGTATTGGAACTAATTTATCACCCCGCAGCGGCTATGGTGATCAACACTGGAGTGCCGGAGTTTTGCAAAAAGGCAGCACAAAGCGGAAAGCCTTATATCTATGGTGGAACAGGCAATGGTCCTGTGTTTATAGAACGCACCGCAGATGTAAGACAAGCCGTGGCAGATATTATTACCAGCCGAACCTTTGATTATGGAATCGTATCTGCAGCCGAACAATATGTGGTTGTAGATGGTGTAATCGCAGCAGAAGTAAAAGCAGAGATGTTAAAGAACAGTGCCTATTTCATGGACAGCCAGGAAGAAAAGATGTTAATTGATCTTCTATGTCTGGAAAGCGGAAAGGCTGATGCAGAGATTATGGGAAGGCCAGCAGCCTGGCTTGCAAAGCGGGCAGGGTTTGATGTCCCTGACTCGACTACGGTTCTGGTTTCCGAACAGAAGTACATCTCTGAGAGAAATCCATTTGCAAAAGAACTTCTTTGTCCTGTTCTTGCTTATTACATTGAGCACGACTGGATGCATGCTTGCGAGAAATGCATGAGCCTTTTGGTAAATGAAAGCCATGGTCACACCTTGGTGATTCATTCCAGGGACGAGGAAGTAATTCGTCAGTTCGCATTAAAAAAACCAGTCGGTAGAGTTCTTGTGAACACACCGGCAACCCTTGGAAGTATGGGAGCAACGACGAATCTGTTCCCGGCCATGACCTTAGGAAGCATCACGTCAGGTGCAGGAATGACTGCAGACAATGTTTCCCCCATGAACTTCATATACACCCGTAAGGTAGGATATGGAGTCCGCAAAGCTGAGGAATTCTTAAAGCTGACGGATCGGTCTTTTAACGGTTATGAACCTGCTTCAAGTGAAAAAAACGGTGTCGATGAGACTAAGGCTCTGTTAAAACAGATCTTAGAGGCACTGTCCAAAGAACTGGACGAGAAATAATAGAAAGAGAGGGAAATCGTATTGGATATTCGTGAATTTTCTAATAAATTTGTAGAAGCGACTAAAAACATGTCTCCGGAAGAGAGATCTTCCCTGATGAAGATGTTCGAAAGTGTTTCTGATGAAATAAATAAAAAGGAGTCCGCTCCTAAAAGTAATGTTGTAAGTGTTGAGGAGGGTACTGAGATACCTGATGGCATCACTTCAAGACTTCAGAAGTTAAAAGATAACTACTTAACACACAGACCTACCATTACAACACACCGTGCTCGTGCCATCACTAAGATTGCAAAAGAGAACCCTGGTATGCCAAAGATTATGCTTCGCGCGAAGTGCTTCCGTTACTGCTGCGAAACAGCTCCTCTTGTAATCCAGGATAACGAGCTTATTGTAGGCGCTCCTAACGGCGCTCCTCGTGCAGGTGCATTCTCTCCTGATATTGCTTGGAGATGGATGTTAGATGAGATCGACACCATTGGTTCCCGTCCTCAGGATCCTTTCTACATCTCAGATGAAGATAAGAAGATCATGAAAGAAGAGTTATTCCCATACTGGGAAGGCAAATCTGTTGATGAGTACTGTGAAGACCAGTACCGTGAAGCTGGTGTATGGGAATTATCCGGTGAGTCTTTTGTATCTGACTGTTCCTACCACGCAATCAACGGCGGCGGCGATTCAAACCCTGGTTACGACGTAATCTTAATGAAGAAGGGTATGCTTGATATTCAGCAGGAAGCAAAAGATCATTTAAAAGAACTTGATTATCAGAATCCTGATGATATCGAAAAGATCTACTTCTATAAGTCAATCATCGATACCACAGAAGGCGTTATGATTTACGCAAAGAGAATTTCTGACTATGCAAAAGAACTTGCAGATAAAGAATCAGATCCAAAGCGTAAAGCTGATCTTTATAAAATTTCTGAAGTAAATGCTTACGTACCTGCTCACAAGCCAAGAACTTACTGGGAAGCAATCCAGGCAGTTTGGACCATTGAATCCCTTCTTGTAGTAGAAGAAAATCAGACTGGTATGTCAATCGGCCGTGTGGATCAGTACATGTATGAATATTACAAAAATGATATCGAATCTGGCCGTATGAATGATTTCCAGGCTTTCGAGCTTTCTGGATGTATGCTTATTAAGATGTCTGAGATGATGTGGATCACCAGCGAGGGCGGTTCTAAGTTCTTCGCAGGATATCAGCCATTCGTAAATATGTGCGTTGGCGGTGTTACCCGCAGCGGACAGGATGCAACCAATGAATTAACTTACCTCTTAATGGATGCTGTTCGTCATGTAAAGATTTATCAGCCATCATTAGCATGCCGTATCCACAATAAGTCCCCTAAGAAGTACTTAAAGAAAATCGTAGATGTTGTTCGTTCTGGTATGGGCTTCCCAGCTTGTCACTTTGACGATGCACACATCAAGATGATGCTTGCTAAGGGCGTTTCTATTGAAGATGCACGTGACTACTGTCTCATGGGCTGCGTGGAACCTCAGAAGTCTGGTCGTTTATATCAGTGGACTTCTACCGCTTATACCCAGTGGCCAATCTGTATCGAGCTTGTATTAAACAAGGGTGTTCCATTATGGTATGGCAAGCAGGTTTGCCCAGATATGGGTGACTTAAGCAGCTTTAAGACTTATGAGGAATTTGAAGCAGCCGTAAAAGAAGAGATTAAGTACATTACAAAATGGTCTTCTGTTGCAACTGTAATTTCTCAGCGTATTCATAGAGAGTTAGCTCCAAAGCCATTAATGTCCATCATGTACGAAGGATGTATGGAAAAAGCAAAAGACGTATCTGCTGGCGGCGCTATGTATAACTTTGGACCTGGTGTTGTCTGGTCTGGTCTTGCAACCTATGCAGATTCCATGGCAGCGATCAAAAAGCTTGTATTTGATGAGAAGAAATACACACTTGAGCAGTTAAATGCAGCATTAAAAGCTGACTTTGTAGGATATGAGCAGGTTCGTACGGATTGTCTCAATGCTCCTAAATACGGAAATGATGATGATTACGCAGATTTAATTGCTGCTGATCTGGTTGACTTTACCGAGCATGAGCATAGAAAGTTTAAGACATTATATTCTGTTTTAAGCCATGGTACCTTATCAATCTCTAATAACACACCATTCGGACAGTTAACAGGTGCTACCGCCAACGGACGTCACGCATGGCTGCCACTTTCTGATGGTATCAGCCCAACACAGGGTGCTGACTTTAAGGGACCAACTGCTATCATCAAGTCTATTTCTAAGATGGCAAATGATACCATGAATATCGGTATGGTTCATAACTTTAAGATCATGGCAGGACTTCTTGATACACCAGAAGGCGAAGAAAGCTTAATCACTCTTCTCCGTACTGCCTGCATGTTTGGAAACGGTGAGATGCAGTTCAACTACTTGGATAACAATACATTAATTGATGCTCAGAAACATCCAGAGCTGTATCGTGACTTAATCGTACGTGTAGCTGGCTACAGCGCATTCTTCGTTGAGCTTTGCAAAGACGTACAGGACGAGATCATCAGCAGAACCATGCTCACACATTTCTAAAAGGAAACGGAGATTAATCACTATGGACCATGGAAATGCAGGAGAGATTGAACGTAAGGCGCTAATCTTTAATGTGCAAAAGTACAATATGTATGATGGGCCGGGTATCAGAACTCTGGTATTCTTTAAGGGATGTCCGCTCCGGTGCAAATGGTGTGCCAACCCGGAAGGGTTGGAACGGAAGTTCCAGGTGATGTTTAAAAGAAATTCCTGTGTAGACTGCGGGGCGTGCACGAAAGTGTGCCCCGTAGGAATCCATGTGATATCCAACGAGACCGGTAAGCATGAAATTGTGCGGGAAAAGGATTGCATCGGCTGTATGGAATGTACGAAGGTATGCCCGAATGCGGCACTTAGCATCGCCGGAGAGGTGAAAACCATTTCCGAGCTGCTTAAGATCGTAGAAGAGGATGCCGGGTTTTATGACATGTCTGGCGGAGGGGTAACCCTTGGAGGCGGAGAAGTAACCGCTCAGCCGGAAGCAGCCTTAAACCTTTTAATGGCCTGTAAGCAGGAGGGGATCAATACAGCGATCGAAACCTGCGGTTATACAAAAACAGAAACAATATTAAAGATTGCAGAATACGTAGACTTATTTCTGTTTGACTTAAAGCATATGGATCCGGTGAAACACAACGAATTGGTAGGCGTTAGCAATGAGCTGATACTGACCAACATAAAGGAACTGTTACACCGCCGCTATAACGTAAAGGTACGTATGCCGATGTTAAAGGGAATTAATGACAGCAAAGAAGAAATTGATGCGGTAATCAAATTTCTGATGCCGTTCCGTGATGATAAGAATTTTAAAGGAATTGATTTACTTCCTTATCATAAGCTGGGAGTTAACAAATACAATCAGCTTGATATGAAGTATCCCATTGACGGGGATCCAAGCTTAAGTGCTGAGGATCTGGACCGGATCGAAGGATGGATGAAAGATTATCAATTTCCGGTTACTGTGGTGAAGCACTAGGAAAGGGGAAAACGTCGTGGTAGAGATGCAGCGTGTCATAGAGGAATCGGTTCCAGGAAAACAGGTAACCATTGCCCATGTCATTGCATCCCCCATTGGGGAGGTATATGAGTGTCTGGGTATTGATGAGCTTGGCGCCATAGGGATTTTGACCTTATCTCCATTTGAGACGTCCATCATTGCAGCGGATATCGCAGCAAAGGCAGCGGACGTGGAAGTTGGATTTTTAGACCGGTTTACCGGGTCTGTCATCATTGCAGGCGACGTGGATAGTGTGGAAACTGCTTTAACTGCCGTATGCGAAACTTTAAATCGCGTACTTGGCTATACGGTTCCACCTGTTACTAAGACATGAGAAAGAAGAGAATCATGATCATTGGTGCAGGCGGCAGTGGGAAAACTTCGCTGGCTAATGTTTTTAATGACATTGATGAGCCGGCGAGGCGGACCCAAAACATGGTATATGGGAAAAGAACCCTGGATGTTCCTGGGGTCTACTTAGAAAGTCCCTGGATGCATAAGCATATCATTGCAGCGGCTCAGGACGCATCTCATGTACTGATGCTGGTAGACCAGTCTTCATGCCGGGAAAGCTACCCGCCGGGATTTGCAAAAGCGTTCCGGGTTCCGGTGATCGGAGTCATTACTAGAAGCGGAGAAAAGCCTGATAATGATGGCTGGTGTATCCGTCAGTTGAAAAAAACAGGAGTTACAGAACCTTACCACCATATAAATCTTAGGGACCAGATCGGTCTTGGTGATTTAGTGGAAGCTATCAAATATAATGAAATGCCCGAGGGTATACCTATAGGCCCAATAAAGCAGGGCAAATAAGATGAAACACCCGAGGGTATACCTGAATGCCCATAAAGCAGGGCAAATAAGATGAAAGGAGGGAAATGTAACGTGGAGCAATTTGTAATGAACACAAAGGTTTATATGGGATCTTCTTGTCTTGATATGATAAAGGAGCTTCCAATCAACAAGGCTTATATCATCTGTGATCCTTTTATGGCTCAGTCCGGAAAGGTAAGCATGATTACAGACCTATTAACCGAAAAGGGAAGCAGCTTTGAAGTGTTTTCTGAAGTAGTACCAGATCCTACCATTGAAGTAGTTTCTAAGGCAATCGGTAATATGCAGAGCTTTGGACCAGATGCCATCATCGCACTAGGCGGCGGATCTGCCATTGACACAGCAAAAGCGGCAAGTCACATCTATACACAGATGGGCAATGCAAAGCTTTATCTGGTCGCAGTTCCAACCACCAGCGGTACTGGTAGTGAAGTGACGAATTTTTCCGTTATCTCAGATCCTCAAGCTCAGGCAAAATACCCGCTGCGTTCTGACAGCATGATGCCTGATGTGGCATTTTTAGATCCACGCTTTACTGTATCGGTTCCGCCTCATATTACGGCAGATACCGGAATGGATGTACTGACACATGCATTAGAAGCTTATGTTTCAACTAGTGCTGGTGATTTTACAGATGCATTTGCAGAAAAAGCAGTGAAGCTAGTTTGGAACTACCTTGCAACAACCGTGGAAGATGGAAGCGATATAGAAGCTAGAACTCATATGCACAACGCATCCTGTCTGGCAGGTGTTGCCTTTAACGGTGCAGGATTAGGACTTTGCCATAGTATGGCTCATGCCCTTGGAGCAAAATTCCATATTCCTCACGGAAGAAGCAATGCAATTTTACTTCCTCATATCATCAGTTATAACGCTGGCTTAGAAGAAGCAGGAGAATACGATGCCTGCAAACGCTACATGGCGATCGCTAATATGCTTGGATTCGCAGCCGGAACAGATAAAGCCACGGTACACGGCCTGGTGCGTCATATAAAGAACCTTATGACTAAGATTAAGATTCCGCAGCAGATCACGGATTTAAACGTTGATCGAGATGAATTTTTACAGGCTGTAGAAGAAATGGCAGAGAAGGCTCTTCATGATAACTGCACATTAACGAACCCAAGAGTTCCGACAGCAGAAGATATTGCAAATATCTATCGCAAATTGTGTAAGGGGGGATTTTAATGAAATTCATCACAGAAGATGATTTAAGAATTTTGTTTCGCAGAGAACCCTTTACCTCTTATGATTTGTTAGGAGGAACAAGACTTACGCCCGGAGCAAGACAGTTTCTGGTAGATAAGAAAATTTCCTTTTGTGACGATCCAATGTCCATAAAAAGAAAAACCTTTAAACCAGAAGAGAAAAAAGTGGAGACAAAAGAACCTGAGTCCAATAAGCAGGTTGTAATAAGTGGAATGCTTGAGCTTAAGAAGAAAACGCTTCAGGCTCAGTTCTTAGAAGCAGGACTTTTACTCATGGAACGGGACGTACTTTTAGCACAACAGGTATTTGACCTGGAACGGAAACTTTCGGACGTGGGGAAAGAAAGTACCGAAGAGGACAATACCATTCAGGTTTGTACTGGCTTTCATAAAGATAATATAAAAGAACCCTTTGATGACTGTTTTGATATTTCCGGTTTTCACGCTCAGTCAGAAAAAGGAAAAGAGATTGTGATGCTTCACCGTTTGCGCTGCAGTGTAAGAGAGCTGGCGGCAGAAGCAGGAGACAATCGTTTTAACCCGGTAATTAACCGTTTATCTCAACTCATCTGTCTGGAATACGGAGGAAAAGCATGTCAAAGAAAGTAATTGATTTTGATAGCTGCAATGAACTGGTAAGCCAGTTTGAAGCAGTGGTAAAGCATCCTGTTAAAGGGCGCTCTTCTGTATACTATACCGGAGTCGATTTGGGAACAGCGTGTGTGGTAATAGCTGTGCTTGATGAAAATTTCAAGCCAGTGGCAGGTGCTTACCGGTATGCAGATGTAGTCCGTGACGGTATGGTTGTCGATTATATCGGCGCAATCCGAATCGTTAGAGAGCTTAAGGCAGAACTTGAGGAAAAGCTTAATACAGAGCTGATTTATGCTGCAGCAGCAATTCCCCCAGGAACCGACGCTCTCGACGGAGGTGCTATCAAGAATGTGGTGCAGGGTGCGGGATTTGAAATCACTGCCCTTCTTGATGAGCCTACGGCAGCAAATGCAGTATTAAAAATTGAAAATGGAGCAGTCGTGGATATCGGCGGCGGAACCACAGGTATCTCCATCTTAAAGGATGGAAAAGTGGTATATGTTGCAGATGAACCCACTGGTGGAACCCATTTTTCCCTGGTGATATCCGGAGCGTATCAGATGAACTTTCAGGAAGCTGACGTTTATAAGCGAGAGGAAAAACACCACAAGGAGCTGCTTCCGGTATTAAAACCGGTCGTTGAAAAGGTGGCTTCTATTATTAAGCACCACATCGAAGGTCATGACGTAGAAGAGATCTACCTGGTAGGAGGAACTTGCTGTCTGACTGGAATTGAAGGAATCATAGAAAAACAGACGGGAATCAAGACAAGAAAACCTGATAACCCAATGTTTGTAACTCCTCTTGGAATCGCATTCTCCTGTACACAGGAGGAAATGGCATAAAAAGGAAGTGGACGTATGGAATACCGGATCATTAAATCACCGTCAAAAGGAACCATTGAAATTTTAAACCGCAGAAAAGGCTCCGGCTCCTCAAACCCCATCGGGCCGGTGGATGCAGTAGGGCTCATTCAGGGGCGAATCATTGAGATGGTCTGCGCCGCCGATGTAGCGGAAAAGGCTGTTGGCGTAACGGTAGAAGATATCAGGGGAAGCTGCCCACAGAACATGATTATGCTGGCGATATTTGGAGATACCGCATCGGTAGAGGCAGCGCTGGAAGAGATTAAAATAAGAGAGAAGAGAGGTACCATGGAATGGTAGCAGCAAGACTGATCGACAACATTTGGGCAACCAGAAAAGCCGACACCTTAAACGGTTATAAATTCATGCTTGCTGAGATTATCGGTGGTACCAGGGAAGGCGAGCGGATGATCGTAGCCGATATCATCAGTGCAGGAATCGGTGATCGCGTCATCGTTTCTACCGGCTCTTCTGCCAGACGAATGCTTGGAAGCGATGAGATTCCTATCGATGCAGTGGTAATTGGAATCATTGATGAAGATTGCCAATTTATATAGAAGGGAAGTGATCATATGAAGCAGTTGATTTGTGCAAAAGATGTAGAGATGCTCCATGCAGAAGGCAAGAAAGTTTGTTACATGGAATGCGGAAGCATTATCACTCCATCTGCAAAGGATGCAGCAGATGCTTTTGGTATTACCTTCTGTGATAAGGCAGAAGAAAAACCTCAGATCCAGCCAGCACTTGCAGGAATGGATATTGACAGCGATAAAATTTATATGGTACTAAAGGCTTTGATGGAAAAAGGAATGTTAAATGACATTTTAAAACCATATGAGTCAGATAGCCATGGAAACGGCCTTAAAGTAGTACGTGGAAGCTCCGTAAAAATGGACGTATTTGATACAGGGGATCCTAACGTGAAAGCTTACTATCAGGAATTGGTAAGCAAAGAAGAATCCAAAATGAGCGCAGGTTTTCTCGTGATTGACCATTCTGAATTTGAATGGGAGCTGACTTACGAAGAAATTGATTATGTTATTGAAGGAACACTTACAGTAACGATTGACGGAAAGACTTATACCGCTAAGGCAGGAGACGTCCTTTTTGTACCGTCAGGATCTAAGGTGATCTGGGGTTCCCCGGACAAAGCGAGAGTATTCTACTCGACATATCCGGCAAACTGGGCAGATCTGGTTTAAGGAGGTAAACGATGCAGGCACTTGGCTTTATAGAAACAAAAGGTCTGTTGGTTGCGATTGAAGCCGCAGATGCCATGTTAAAGGCAGCAGATGTATCTCTGGTTGAAAAGACTACGGTCGGCGGAGGTCTTATCTCTGTAACGGTAACTGGTGATGTGGCAGCAGTAAAAGCAGCAGTAGATGCAGGAGCAGCAGCGGTAGAGCGATTAGACGCCACCGCACTGATCACACGCCATGTGATCCCAAGACCTCATGAGGAGCTTGTGGTAATCATTGGCGGTGGAACAGAACCTGATGATGAACCAGTGCCAGTACCGGCACAGGAGCTAGAAATCCAGGCACAACCAGTGGTAGTATTGACAGAAGAAGAACCTTCCTGTGATACAGAGACGGTGGGTACCATTAAGAAAGAAACCGTTGATGTTTGGATGAAGCAGGATGGCCTTCACGAGACCATGAAGATACTTGAAGATATGAAGGTAACAGAGCTTAGGACGCTTGCTCGCGAATATCATGAATTCAGCATAGCTGGACGAGAGATATCAAAGGCAAATAAAACCCTGCTGCTGGAAGAATTCGGTAAATATTATGGACAAAATGATTAAGATTTTTAGAAGAGGAGAATCAGAACATGGAAAATTTTGATTATGATTTACGTTCCATCCAAGAAGCAAGGGATTTAGCAAGATGCGGAGAAGCTGCATCAAAAGCAATCGCAAAATATACAGATGAGCAGATCGATGCTATCTTAAGAAGTATGGCAAAGGCAGGAGAAGAGCATGCTCTTTGTCTTGGTGAGATGGCAGCAGAAGAAACTGGATTTGGTGTAGCAATGGATAAGGCATATAAGAACCACGCAGCATCCACGCTCCTTTACGACCAGATCAAGGGTATGAAGACAACAGGCATTCTTTCTGAGGATACTGTAACAAGAACCATTGAAGTTGCTGAGCCAGTAGGTCTTATTATGGGTATCGTTCCTTCTACAAACCCAACTTCAACTGTATTTTTCAAATCCATGATCGCGATTAAGTCTGGAAATGCAATTGTATTTTCCCCACATCCATCTGCGGCTAAATGTACTTTAAAAGCAACCGAAGTGATGCGCAATGCAGCGATCGCAGCAGGCGCTCCAGAAGGAATCATTAGCTGTGTGACCATGCCTTCTATGGGTTCTACCAATGAACTGATGAAGTGCAAGGAAGTTTCTATCATTATCGCAACCGGTGGTCCTGGAATGGTAAAGGCTGCATACAGTGCAGGAAAGCCAGCTATCGGTGTAGGCGCAGGAAACTCTCCTGCATACATCGAAAAGACAGCAGATGTGAAGCATGCAGTAAGAACAATCATGGCAAGCAAGACCTTTGATTATGGTACCATTTGTGCTTCTGAGCAGTCTATCATTTGTGAGGAAAGCAATCATGCAGAAGTAGTAGCAGAGTTAAAGGCTCAGGGCGGATACTTCATGACAAAGGAAGAGACAGACAAAGTCTGCAGCCTGTTATTTAAAAACGGACATAACATGAATGCAAAATTTGTAGGACGTTCTCCTCAGGTAATCGCTGCAGCTGCAGGGATCCAGATTCCAGAAGGAACCAGAGTTTTGATCGGTAAGCAGGAAGGCGTAGGAGAAGGATATCCATTATCTTACGAGAAACTGACAACCGTACTTGCTTTCTATACGGTTAAGGATTGGGAAGAAGCTTGTGGTCTGAGCATCCGTCTGTTACAGAACGGTATCGGACACACTATGAGCATTCATACCCAGGACCGCGACAAGGTAGTTAAGTTTGCAGCAAAACCAGCATCCAGAATTCTTGTAAACACAGGCGGAAGCCAGGGTGGTACAGGAATCAGCACAGGTCTTCCAATTGCTTTCACATTAGGATGCGGTACCTGCGGCGGAAGTTCTGTTTCTGAGAACGTAAGTCCTAAGCACTTAATCAACATCAAGACAGTTGCTTATGGTTTAAAAGATTGTTCCACCATCGTAGAGGATGATAATACTTTTATGTGGAAGAATGGAAATACAAAGACATCTTGCAGCCCAGCAGATTTTGTAACTTCTTTTGAGAAAAAGGAAACAGCTCCGGCAGCATCTTGTCAGAGTGGTTGTGATGACAACGAAAAGTTAGCAGCTCTTGTAAAAGAAATCGTGCTGGCTATGAAGGGTCAGTAATCACAACTGGGAAAGGAAAGTATTATGGATAAATACGAAGCAGTGATTCAGCTTTTAATGGAAGCTGTGAAAACAGATTCTACAAAAGATGATTCCAAAATACCAGTAGGTGTTTCCAATCGTCACATACATTTGTCCCAGGAAGATTTAGATGCTCTTTTTGGTAAGGGATATGAGCTTACCAATATGAAAGAGTTATCTCAGCCAGGACAGTATGCCTGCAAGGAAATGGTAACCATCTGCGGACCTAAGGGAGCCATTGAAAAGGTTCGTATCTTAGGACCAGTCAGAAAGCAGACTCAGATTGAGATTTTAGCAGCCGATATCTTTAAGCTTGGTAAAAAGGCTCAGCCAAAGATGTCCGGAGATTTAGCCGGCACACCAGGTATTACACTGGTTGGACCAAAAGGTTCCGTTGAGACAAAAGAGGGCTTAATTATCGCTCAGAGACATATTCACTTGAATCCATCCGATGCGCTGAAATTTGGCGTACATGATGGTCAGGAAGTAAGCATTAAGACAGAAGGAATCCGCGGAGGAATCTTTGATCACGTAGCCATTCGTGTAACAGATACTTCCTGTCTGGAAATCCATTTAGACACAGAAGAAGCCAATGCCATGGGCCTTGACGGATCTTCAACTGTTACCATTGTTAAATAAGTGAACCAATAAAAATTTATATATATAATCAGGAGGATTAATAATATGAAATATGATGCATTAGGAATGATCGAAACTAAAGGTTTAATCGGATCTATCGAAGCAGCAGACGCTATGGTTAAGGCAGCAAACGTTACATTAATTGGTAAAGAATTTGTAGGCGGCGGACTTGTTACTATTATGGTAAGAGGCGATGTTGGTGCTGTTAAGGCAGCTACTGATGCAGGTGCTGCAGCAGCTCAGCGCGTAGGCGAACTTGTTTCCGTACATGTAATTCCACGTCCACACGCAGAAGTAGAAACAATTCTTCCAGGAACAAAAGAGGTTTAATTAAAACCTTTTGTGGGGTCTGGCGTTCTCCGGTAATAGGAGAACGCCAGGCCCCTTTTCCTGTTTCCATGGACAAACCAGGTCGAACTCGGTATAATATCAGTTGCATGAAATAAAAACGCATCCATTCGACCCCATAGATAACGTAATAGAAAGAAGAGGCTTTATATGATAAAAGAGGACAAGGCACTGACGCTTGAAATTGTTGCAGGAATCGGGATTTTTACAGGAGTTGCCATGGTTTTGGCGCTTTTTATCTCCCCTCGTCCGGCTGTTTTTGCAGGTCTTATTTTAGGCATGGTTATGTCGTTAGCAATGTTTTTGTCCATGGCAGCCGTTCTTAAGCTTTGTTTAAAAACTCAAAGTAAGAAGTTTACAGCTGTTTTTAGTGTCACAAGCTCGCTGACGAGATATATGATTATGTTTGCGGTTCTTTTGGTGGTGATTAAGCGGTATTCAGGCTTGTTTGATCCGATCGCTTTGGTAGTGGGGATTTTTGGAGTGAAAGCTGGAGCTTTTTTACAGCCGGTGATTCACCGTATGATAAATAGAAAGAAGTAATTTCTCCATAATCTGGATAAAAAGCCATATAATATAGATGAAACTAGTGATTTATGGTATACTATAAGGCAGATAAAACAGAACAGGGAGAAGGTATACATGAAAAAGACGTCATTGGTTATTATGGCTGCTGGAATTGGAAGCCGGTTCGGAGGTGGAATTAAGCAGCTAGAGCCGGTAGGTCCAAGCGGTGAGATTATCATGGATTATTCCATTCACGATGCACTGGAAGCTGGATTTAATAAGATTGTGTTTATCATTCGTAAGGATATTGAACAGGATTTTAAAGAAGTGATTGGTAAGAGAATTGAAAAGGTCGCACCTGTCTCTTATGCGTATCAAGAGGTCAATGATCTTCCCAAGGGCTTTGTAAAGCCGGAAGATCGAACAAAGCCATGGGGTACCGGTCAGGCGATCTTGTGTGCGAAAGAGGTAATTAATGAGCCTTTTGCAGTAATCAACGCAGACGATTATTACGGAAAAGAAGGCTTCGTGAAAATTCACGATTATCTTGTAAACCACATGGATTCTGAAGCTCTTCCTTATGATATTTGCATGGCAGGATTTGTCCTTGGCAATACCTTAAGCGAGAACGGCGGAGTGACTCGTGGAATCTGTCAGGTGGATGAAAGTGGCATATTAAAGGAAGTCATTGAGACCTATGAGCTAAGAAGAAGTGGGACAGATGCCGAAGGAAAACGAGAAGGAGGAGAATCCGTTCTCGTACCTCTTACACAGAATGTATCAATGAATATGTGGGGACTGTCTCCAGAGTTTTTAGAGGAGCTGGAGAGGGGATTTCCTGTATTTCTTCAGGAGATTGAAAAAGGAGATATAAAATCTGAATATCTGCTTCCTAAGATCATTGATAAGCTTGTTCAAAGTAGTGAGGCAAAGGTCCAAGTTCTTGAGACAAAAGACAGATGGTTTGGAGTGACCTATAAAGAAGATAAAGGGGCGGTTGCAGCGTCCATAAAAGCCTTGATTACGGACGGTGTTTATAAAACTCCATTGTTTTAACTGGGCAAATAAATAAAAAGGGTGTTTTTCTGAGGATCGAAATAATCAGAAAAGCGTCCTTTTTTTGTGAATCAACACACCATTATATGGAATGCCTCATAATATGGTGTTGTATAAGTTTATAGCAGGGAGTGAGAACAGCCGTGCCGAATGACTCGGATTATACTTATGGTAATGATATGGACCAAATGGAGCCATATATGTTTTCTGACGACAAGAACCTTGTCGAAAACCCCATAGAGAATAAGGATTTTATCGTTCAGGATTTGGAATACTTACAGGGGTTGTACCCAGGACATATCAAACGCCTGCAGGAATATGTGGTATCTGCATGTGATCATCTGGATTATAAGAGCAGTCCTATTTATGATGAATTTCCAGACCGCATACTGATTCACCAAATTTGTGATTCCATCTGCAGTCAGATTCTTACGGATGGTATTTTGGCAGAGGGACAACTGCCAGAAGAGGAACGTGAAGCCTTTGACCCTGGTAATTCTTCCGTAGAGATTGAGGAGTGGGGGGAGGAGGCAAATGAGCGTGAGCTGCTTTCCAAACAAAACTCCAATTCTTGGGGCCCACCCGGACCAAACCGTCCATGGGGGCCACCTTGGGGTCCGCCACCCGGACCAAACCGCCCATGGGGGCCACCTTGGGGCCCACCCGGACCAAATCGTCCATGGGGCCCATCTTGGGGGCCAAATCAACCGTGCGGAAATCCATGGGGGCCACCGTGCAAAAATCCATGGGGACCGTATCCTGGGTCAAATCAACCGTGGGGGCCACCCTGGGACGGACCAAGGCCGGGAAAGAATAACCCGTGGTTAACCGATGTGGTTTCCGTACTGCTTTTAAATGAAATGCATCGCAGAAGATGCGCTTCAGGACGTTGTAGATAATAAAAAGGGCGTGTTTCATCCTAACTTTGAATGTTAGTTTTGAAACACGCCCTTTCTATAACGATAACGGCAGATATGCAATGCCCAATCCCCCTGTAATGGGATTTGTATAGATTTCACAGGACACATCATAAACCTCACCAATTAGCTGGCTGGTTAGCAGCTCTTTTGGAGTTCCCTGTGAAATAAGTTTTCCTTGTTTCATGACATAAAGATAATCGCAGTATTCTGCTGCAAGCTCCAAATCATGGAGAGCGGCGAGGGTGCCGATATTCATCTGCTTGACAATAGATAGGATCTGCAACTGATATTTAATATCCAGATGATTGGTGGGTTCATCCATGACCAGAAAGGAAGGCTGCTGTGCGATGGCACGTGCCAGGATCACACGCTGTTTTTCGCCGCCTGACAAGGTAAGATAGCTTCGATCCTCATATCCGTTTAAACTAACCTGTTCTAGTGCAGACGTAACAATCTGATGATCTTCTTCCGTATCCCTCTCCATAAATTTCTTATGGGGAGTCCGTCCCATTAAAACCATCTCTTCCACGGTAAAGTCAAAGCTAAGATCATTAAACTGGCCAACCACGCCCATGATACGGGAGACGGACCGAGGTTCTGAATTTAACACATCCAAATCGCCCAGATGAATACTGCCCTCTCTAGGCTTAATGACCTTGTAAATGCTCTTAAGAAGCGTAGACTTACCACAGCCGTTTGGTCCTATTAATCCTACAAACTGATTGTTCTTTACTCTAATTGAAATATCGTTAACAATATCTGTATTGGCCAATGTAACGATCATATTTTCTGCTCTAAGTTCCATCTTGTTATCTCCCTCCAAAACCATACCCCTTTTTCATAAGCATGTACATAAACATAGGAGCACCGATCATGGATGTAATGATACCAATTGGCAGCTCACTTTGGTGAATCAAAGTACGTGCTAAAATATCGGCCCAGATTAGAAAAATAGAACCAAACAAAATTGAAATTGGAACCAGTTTTTTATGGTCGGATCCCAGCACCCCTCTGATAATGTGTGGAATAATTAACCCAACAAAACCAATGGTGCCGCAACTGGCAACAATAATTCCTGTGACTAACGCAGAAATCAGCATAAAAATACGAAGATTTCGATTTAAGGATATGCCAAGTGTGACAGCGGCTTCACTCCCCAGTAACATGGTGTTTAGAACCCTTGACTGAGTTAAAAAGAATATGGAAGCAGCTCCGATACTAACGGCTACCAAAGGAAGTTTATCCCAAGTTGCAGAAGCAATGCTTCCCATAGTCCAGAAGGTTACTGTTTTAATGCTTTCTGAATTGTTAGCAAAATAGACAATAAAATTGGAGAAGGAATTGCACAACGCATTGATCACCATGCCTGCAAGTACAAGCTTTACGGAGGTTACCTTACCCTTCACACCAGCAATGGTCAACACTAAAAGTGCAGCTCCAAAAGCTCCTGCAAAAGCCCACACAGCCACTCCCATCTGGCCAAGTACTCCAGGGATACTAAACCCTAGCATAATGGCAAACGTAGCGCCTAATGCACCGCCGGAGGAAATACCCAAGATGTAAGGGTCTGCCAAAGGATTTTGTACGGAAGCCTGTATTACCACACCGCAAAGTGAAAGTCCAGCGCCTATAAGCATGGACATCAAAGCCCTGGGCATACGGATATGCCAGATAATATCAGCAAAGGACGCTTGGGAAATCCCCTCCAATGAACCAATTCTCATACCGGAGCCCTTGTAAAGTAAGATACGAAAGGTATCGCTAAGAGAGATGGAAACTTGTCCGATTGAAACCGAACAGCCAATGGAAAACACGATAAAACCAATTAGGAAGAGGATCAACAGTACAAATGTCCTGTGTTGTCCTCTCCCTTTTTTATAATCCCCTGTTGCTATGTGACTTTGTGTCTTCATAATAATAACTCCTTAGTAATTCTCATTCTGCTTTTTGCTAGTTAGCTTAGTCTAACTAAATTTCAATATAACATACCATAAATCTGCTGTCAATATAAATGACTATCTCATAGCGCAGATAAAAATTTGGAGAGCGGGTTGACAAAACTGCTCATTCCTTGTATATTTTATTGGTTAGTGAAAACTAACTAATAATTCATAAAAAGGAGAAATACATTTGAACTTTACTTGGAATAAACAAATTGTGGGCGTTTCTTTGCTTGCACTTATGGTCGCAGGGGTGACGGGATGCGCTACCAAATCTCCCTCAGGCAATACAAAAAACGAACCTACCAAAGAGCAGACGAATGATTCGGCAGCCTATCCTTTAACGGTATCTAATTATAGTATTAATGATGGTGTTTGGACAGCGAAAGATCAAGTATTTAAGGCGGCACCTTCTCGTGTGGTTGCCAACAACCAGTCCACGGCAGAATTATTAATTCGCCTGGGTCTTACGGATTCTATGGTGGGGGTCGCTGCTCTTTACGGAGAGACGGAAAAAGATATAGCAGAAGATTTTGCAAAAATCCCAGTACTCAATCAACAATATGTTGGAAAAGAAATAACACTTGGAGCCAATCCCGATTTGGTCATGGGTCGAGGTGATTTGTTTGCAAATTCAGAATGGGGCGTGGGAACGGTTGATGAATTAAATTCATTGGGTGTTCATACCTATATCTTTAATACCTGTAAACGGGGAGCCACCCTTGACGCTTTGTTTCAAGATATCGAGGAGATCGGCAAAATATTTAATGTCCAGGACAATGCCGCCACCTTTGCAGATGGTCTGCACACAAGAATTGATCAGTTGACTAAAAAGCTGTCTGGCACGGAGAAAACTCTTACTTATTCCTCCATTTCTTATAGCGATGGAACAATCTCTACCTATGCAGGAGCCTCTGATACCTTCCAAAACGATGCATTGAACCTTATCAAATTGGATAACGCATTTAAAGATGCAACAGGTGAAATCACATTAGAACAGCTTATTTCAACCAACCCTGACATTTTGCTTATTTCCCGTTATGCCGGTGGTCCTAGTCCAGAGGAGTCCATTGAGTCCATTTACAACATGCCCTCACTTCAATCTCTCTCTGCCGTTAAAAACCGTCAGATTTATATCATTGATTTCAGTCATTTCTGGGGCTACAGTTACCAGATTTTAGACGGTGTAGAAAGACTTGCATCGGAGGTCTACCCGGAACAAATGAAATAATGCCTTTAAAGATAAAACAAATCGGTGTCAGGACTCAAACCCTGGCACCGATTTGTTTTGTTTTCTATGGTAAATAAAACACTTTTCGTAAAAGCGTGTCCATACTAGTCTTCTCTTTCTATAAAACTTCTTATAAACCTCGAATAAGCCAGTGGATTAACGAATGTTTAAGAAAGTTTTCATTGTAGTTTTGTCTATAATTGTATACAATAATAAGATAAAATGTAAAATCAAAGGAAGTCTTACTATGAATCGAACAATTAAAAAGATTGCAATATTATCTGCGGTTTTTGTGGCAGCCACCGCAGCTTATTTTATATGGAATGAAAATACCACGGAAAGAAAAGATGCCATGGTTTATACCTCTATGGATGAATCATCTCTACCCGTTGTTTATACCGATATATATGGCAAAAAGATGAATCTGCTTCACGGATATAACCAGGACATGAAACAAACGGTTTCCAGAGAAGCGCTAACACTTCTTCCGGCTGACCGGTCTTTAGGCATTCAGATCTCAGATTATAGCGGTGGCATAAAAGGCATCAGCTATGAGGTCCGCAGTCTTGATATGCAGCGGCTGGTAGAGCGGACAACCGTGGATAAATGGAATCAGGAGGACAACGGTGTCTTAGCTTCCCTTCCCATTCAAAACCTTTTGTCAAAGGATAAGGAGTACCTTCTTGTCCTAAGTTTGGACACATCAAACAATGGAACACTCCAATATTATACAAGGATCATGTGGACGGACAACAGCAATGCAAAAGATATGATTGATTTTGCTGTGGACTTTACCACGAAGACATTTAATTACGATCAGGCAAAAGACCTCACCACCTATTTAGAAAGCAATAATACCGAGGACAATAGCTCTCTAAACCATGTTTCCATACGATCCAGCTTTTCCCAGCTCACCTGGGGTGGTCTTTCGGTCACTCCTGTTGGAGAGATTCAGGCGACCCTTAAGGATCTAAATGGAGTCATGTGCAGCGTCCAGTTGAAATATATGGTGTCCAGAGGAGAAGGCGATTCAAAGGAGTTTTACGAAGTTGAAGATAATTTCACCATGAAATGGGACAGCAAAAGAATCTATCTTATGGATTTTAACCGGGATACCAGCCAGGTCTTTTCCGGACAAAGAGACCTGTTTTCCGGAAAGCGGATTCTTCTTGGGATTGTTGATCCTGATGAAGTAAGAACAGCAAAAAGTCCTTCTGGAAATATTCTTGCCTATGTGGTGAACCGGGATCTTTGGACCTATGACCAAAAGGGGGAACACGGAGTCAAAGTATTTTCCTTCCGAAGCAAAGAGTCTGATTATCTTAGAAGCGGCTATAACCAACATGACATCAAGGTTCTTTCTATCAGTGACAATGGAGATGTGAATTTTCTGGTCTACGGGTATATGAACCGTGGAATTCATGAAGGAAGCATGGGCATTGCCATGTATCAGTACAGTAGTCAAAACAATGCCATTGAAGAACGATTCTTCACTCCGGTTACCTTGTCCTTTGATATGCTAAAAGAGGATATGGAACAGCTTGCTCATATCGGAAGCAATGGAATGCTTTATTTAATGGCAGACAGGTCCGTATACGGCATTGACTTAAACAGCAACGAATATATGGTTCTTGCAGACTCCTTAATGGAAGGTGGATATGCAGTCAGCGGTACGGAACGCCATCTGGCATGGCAGGAGGGGAGCGATATCTACGGAGCCGGGGTAATTCATCTTATGAATCTTGATACCGGAATAAAAAGAGAGATTGCAGGCGGGCAAAAGGATAGGTACCGTCCTCTTGGATTTGTTGGAGATGATTTTATCTACGGAATAGCCGAAGATGGAGATAAATGGATCCAAAACGGCAGAATCATAGATGCACCTATGCACCGGATAGAAATTGTGGATCAGAGTGGAAAGATCCTAAAAGAATATGAACAGGAAAATATCTATATTTCCGATGTATCAGTCGATGACAGCAGAATTCATCTGACTCAGGTGGCGAAATCTGGAGAGCAGTCTTATGTTCCTTCCAAAAGGGACACCATTGTCTGCAATCAGGAGATCACCAAAGCGGATATGGAAGGAATTGGTTCTGTCGCTTCACAGGACCGGAAAAAGGTTTACTTTATCCAGCTTGGAAAAGAAGCAGAAAGCAAAGATGTAAGGATCACGGTACCCAAAAAGGTTGCCTATGAGACCACGGAGGTGGTGGAGTTAAAGGGCAATCAAAAGACACAGGAAAACCGTTACTATGCCTACAGCGGCGGCCATCTCATTGGAAGCAGACGTGATTTCACAGATGCACTGGAGTTAGCCTATGACAGAATGGGAGTTGTAACGGATCAGAACCAGGAGATCTTATGGAACCGTGTCAATCGTCCACCTATTCGAAATATGAAAGATCCTATGAAAAATGGTGCCACATTTGTACGGAATCTAGAAGATTTTAACGGGGAGAGAACCGTAAGAGAAGGCGTTCTTATGATTGATGCCAGAGGCAGCAGCTTAAACCAGGTGCTTTACTTTGTAGGTAGGGGTTGCCCCGTGGCAGCCTATACAGGTCAGGGCGGTTATCTGCTTATATCTGGCTACGATCAGTATAATGTAACGCTCTACAATCCGACCACTGGAGATAGTCAGAAGATGGGAATTAACGATGCTTCTTCTTTCTTTGCAGAGCGTGGAAATGACTTTGTCTGCGGGCTATTTCGGGAATAGAAAAAGCGTTCTCTTTACAAATTCTCAGGATGTGTTATAATTGTGAAAGACTAATCAAAAAACGTAAGAAATTTTTAATAGATAACGTGATAATCAGAGGTGTGAAATGGAGCAGTATATTATGAAGGGCGGAAATCCCCTGGTGGGCGAAGTGACCATCGGTGGAGCGAAGAATGCCGCTTTGGGAATTCTGGCAGCAGCTATTATGACAGACGATGATGTTCTGATTGATAATTTACCCGATGTTCGGGATATAAATGTATTACTAGAAGCAATTGAAGAGATCGGTGCAAAGGTAGAGCGCATTGACAGACATACGGTTCGTATCAACGGAGGAACCATTCGTGAAGTATCCGTAGATGACGAATATATCCGTAAGATCAGGGCTTCTTACTATTTTATCGGAGCCATGCTTGGAAAATACAAAAGTGCTCAGGTTCCTCTTCCAGGAGGCTGTAACATTGGAAGCAGACCCATTGATCAACACTTAAAGGGATTTCGTGCCCTTGGTGCGGAAGTGAAGATCGAGCGTGGGGCTGTAATAGCCCATGCCATTGACCTTGTAGCCAGCCATATCTATTTAGACGTAGTCAGCGTTGGAGCTACCATTAATGTAATGATGGCGGCAACTCTTGCAGAAGGACAGACTATTTTAGAGAATGTGGCAAAAGAACCTCACGTTGTTGACGTTGCAAACTTCTTAAACAGCATGGGTGCAAGCATCAAAGGCGCTGGAACAGATACCATCCGCATCCGCGGGGTTGACAAACTTCATGGAACGGAATACTCCATTATCCCTGATCAGATAGAGGCAGGAACCTTTATGTGTGGTGCAGCAATCACCAGAGGGGATGTTATGGTTAAAAACGTAATTCCAAAGCATCTGGAAGCCATTACAGCCAAGCTCCTTGAGATGGGTTGTGAAGTGGTTGAGTTTGACGATGCTGTTCGAGTGGTTGGTAAGACCAATCAAAAACATACAGACATTAAGACTCTTCCTTACCCTGGATTCCCCACAGATATGCAGCCTCAGATGGCAGTTACTCTGGCCCTTGCAAACGGAACCAGTGTAGTGACAGAGAGTATCTTTGAAAACCGTTTCCGTTACGTAGATGAACTGTCCCGCATGGGCGCTAGCGTAAAGGTAGAGGGAAATGTAGCTGTGATTGACGGAGTTGGCGGCTTTAGTGGTGCCTTTGTTAATGCTCCAGATCTTCGTGCAGGTGCAGCTCTAGTTATTGCAGGACTTGCAGCAGACGGATACACAATCGTTGATGAAATCGGTTATATTCAGAGAGGTTACGAGTGTTTTGAAGAGAAGCTTCAAGGACTTGGTGCCATGATTGAAAAGATAGATTCTGAAAAAGAAGCGAAAAAATTTAAATTAAAAGTAGGCTAGGCAGGGATATTTCTGCTATGTCAACAGAGGGGGTGGAATTCTTAGGATTCCACCCCCTCATTGCGTTTGCACCAATTTAAATTCATGTCAATAAAATAATCGAATATTACCACTTCTGGAATTGTATGCTCCAGCACATTTCATAAGCGCTGTATAATTTTAGAGTAAAATGATCGAAAGACCGTGATTATAAAGGGAAAGGACATTTCTCCGTATAACCGTGCAGAATAGGTGAACACTCTGGTCTGAGCAATAACATATTTAAACAGCACTTGACAAGTGTGGTGCGGTGTAATATAGTGTTATGCATGGAGGATATATGAATAAAAAACTTGAAATTATCATTAATTTTAAAACTAGTGTGCCATTTTATGAACAGATTGTTAATCAAATAAAGGCATCTATCTTAAATAGGGAATTGGATGATGGAGAATTGTTGCCTTCCGTAAGAACTTTAGCAAAAGAACTTGAAATAAGTATATTAACTGTTCAGAAGGCTTTTGAATCACTTAGACAAGAAGGAATTATTGAGTCTGTGGTTGGAAAGGGAAACTATGTGAAATACGATTATATACATAAAATTGAAGATGAGGATATACAAAGCTTTGAATCTAGGATTGAGAGTGTTGTACGTGAGGCAAAAAAACGAAATTTATCTGAAAACGAATTAATTAACTTAGTAAGATTATTTTATTGTGATTAGAGTATGAAGAGATGGGGGTCATAATGAGTAATATTCTGGAAATAAACGATGTATCGAAAAGCTATCAAAATTTTATGCTGCAGAATGTTAGTTTCGCATTACCTGAAGGTTGTATAATGGGACTTATCGGTATAAATGGATCTGGAAAAACTACACTTATAAATTCTGTATTAAATCTTATTAGAATTGATCAGGGAGACATAAAAATATTTGGTATGGAACATGACAACTTAGCAACTGATGCTAAAGAAAAACTAGGTGTTGTTTATGATGAGAACTGTCTTCCAGAAGGATTAAGTATTAAGCAAATTTGTAATGTTTTTTGCAGGATATATAAAAGTTGGGATGAAAAATTGTATTATAGTATGATAGAGAAAATGGAGATACCAAGCAGTGTGAGTATTGGTAAAATGTCTCGTGGAAATAAAATTAAAGTGAATTTAGTCGTTGCATTAGCCCATCATCCTAGATTGTTAATTTTAGATGAGATTACAGCCTCGTTAGATCCTATTATGAGAAATAATATAATTGCCCTATTTAGAGAGTTTGTCCAAGATGAGAAGAATAGTATACTGTTTTCTTCACATATAACGACTGATTTAGAAACTGTGGCAGATTATATTACGTTTATTGATAATGGAAAACTGATTTTTTCAATGGATAAAGATTCATTGCTTGATGATAATTTGTTAATTCGATGTAAAGAATCTGAGTTTGCAAGACTTGATAAGGCATTTATAACGGCGTATGAGAATAAGCCAAACGGGGTTATTGCTTTAGCTTCGAATCAACTTAAACAGTATTGTTTAGACGAATTGATTAACTTTGAAGAACCTACAATTGAAGAAATCATGTTATTGATAACTAAGGGGGTAAGGTGATGAGTGGATTAATGATTAAGGATCTATATAATATAAAAGGTGCTATTAAATTATATACAATAATAATGGTATGTTTAATAGCATATTGTGTGTTTACAAATAAAGGTTTTGTTATCCCTATTGTTCCAATTATTATTGGGAGTACAATTTTAACATCAACATTTCGAATAGATAGTAAGGTTAAATGGACAAAGTATATTGTCCAATCACCTTTGTCAAAAAAAGACATCATAATTTCTAAATATTTACTTCTTATCATTCTTATAGTGATTAGCAGTGTAATAGGAATCTTATTTTCAATTCCAAACCTTATAAGTAATAGGATATCGATGCAAGCTTTAGGTCAGTTGTCTCTAATGGGAATTAATATTGCGTTATGTTCCGGTACACTGTTAACATCAGTAAATTATCTTTTTGGAGAAGCAACTGAAAAAATTGAAATTTTTACTATTCTTTCATATGCGGTTTCAACAGCCACAATTCTTGGAATATATAAATTGATTAAGGTAATATCAGATTTTTCTTTTATCAACATAGGGGTTAGTGCGTTAATTATTAATGTTGTTATCTGCCTTATATTATGGAGTATTACAATAAAAATTTATCAGGCAAAAGAAATTTCATTACAAAATGTTTCTCAATAATTCTTAATGAAGGAAAAGCCAGTACTTAATACTAAGATTAACCAAATCAAAAGAGGTTGGACGAATTATTAAAAACACTTTTTAGACAAGGATTGTTTTGGCAATCAGGAATTGGATTACATAAAAGAATACATGGATGTGTATATTGTTTTTATGGAAATCCTGATGGGCGCAAAATGGTTATGAAGTTGCGAAACAGACTAATATCATTACCCTAAAAACAAAAATATTTTTTAATCTTCGAAATCTGCATACGCCATAAAAGGGCATGATATGAAAGCGGCCCGTTATTTAATGAAGCCTATTAAAAAATCCAGGCTTTCATGTGTTCTAAAAGTTGTAATATCCGATTTGAGGTATAGCAACGATAATTTCATTGTTGAACGGAGTGACTTTGGGATCCATAAGATTTTTATAGATGAAATCATCTATATAGAAACATGTAAAAGAAATACAATGATTCCTGCAACGTCTGGAAAAGATATAAGCTATAAAGGCATGAAAGATCACGAAGCCTGGTTTAATAAGAACTTAATCAGATGCCATTCCGGCTACATCGTAAATATGGAATTTATTAAAGACTACCAGACAGTTGATCGTTGTCAGAATAAATAATATTTTCAATTAACGTGGCTTTCTTTGTTACAGGATCATTATGTAAAATATTTACCTGTACATAAAAATCTCCAGGAACAATTTTAAATTTCTCTGCATCTTCAGAGGTTCCACCGGCGTTTATGGTATAGTAGTAAACGTCCTCTTCTCCCCAAGTTGATGTGATGTCAGCTACATTATACAATACGTAGAGAGATTTTAGAACAGGAGCGTATTTTGCATATATTACAGTTCCCTCTAAGGCTTCAATGGCTTGGTCTACAAAGTAGTCTAAAGTGACGCGGTTAAGAAAATCTAAAGAAGTTTTTTTCTCATTTTCGCTTTGCTCGCGCTTAGATAGATACGTAGCAATGGGGCTAAGGGCCACTCCGATGACTAGGAGAAAGTACAGAAACATTGCTATTGCATCTTCGCTTTGTTTTAACTGAGTGATGGTTTCCTTCGTGTACCGAATGTTGTCCATTACGGTAAATGCAAACTTAGAACGCTCATTAACGGATGTCTGATAAACGTAGCCGCTTTCAAAATATCCTGTTTCATCTGAGTAATTGCTGGGATAACTTTCTTTATAATTGTCTTTCCGTCGATTGGTCCGCATTTTCTCATAAAGTAAATCGCAGTTATAAAATGTAAACTTCTACTTCAATGATGAAGATCTTTATCAAAAACCATGTATTATGTTGTCGAGAGCCATCCGTATGTTTCGCATTTAAAGTAATAAAAAGGCGATATAATACGAAAACTTTCATCTTCCATTAAATATTTTTCTCTATTTGATGGGATTAAATCTTGACCCTTTAATACTACAGATGTAATGTTTAGTATATGATTGTGCTTTTTAGAAGATATATAAAGAAAGAGGAGTGCAGATTCTTCATATAATCAAATGCCGGCGACAGAAACAGAGTCAGCAGAATCGAAATCTATGAGCAATCAAAGAAAATGAGACATCGGAAAGCCTGAAGATGTTTCTTCAAAAAGTTTATCATGGAAGGGGGATGTGCTTACCTGCACTTATACAGATCATAGTACAATCAATTATATGTCTCCCCAGGCGGCTCATGAAGCTGTCCGATACTTAGAATCAGAAGAAAAATTTTGGTGTCTACGAAATTGACATGAGTCCATGTGACAGTTAGGCAGATCATATAGACACCACACCACGTATTGTGTTAGAATGACTGAAGTAATAAGGAATGCCTCCTTTAACCAGTAAAAGGCAGGGGAAGGCAGTAAAGCGGAGGTAAGAGGAATGAATAAAAAACCGGTTCTAGTAATCATGGCGGCAGGTATGGGGAGCCGTTACGGAGGATTAAAGCAGATTGATCCAGTAGATGAGTATGGGAATAAGATCATTGACTTTTCCATATACGATGCTATATCGGCTGGATTTGAAACGGTTGTTTTTATCATAAAGAAAGCCATTGAAAAAGAATTTAAGGAAAACATCGGAGACAGATTAAAAGATCATGTAAAGGTGGAGTATGTATACCAGGAACTTGATAAGCTTCCAGAGGGGTATGCGGTTCCGGTTGAAAGGCTGAAGCCCTGGGGAACTGGCCATGCCATTCTTTGCTGTCAGGATGTCATTGACGGTCCTTTTGCTGTAATCAACGCTGACGACTATTACGGAAGAAGCGCCTTTCAAGCCATCTATAATCAGCTTGTAAGCGTTTCTGATGATGAGAATATATATCACTATGCCATGGTAGGTTATGAACTTTACAATACGCTCACGGAAAATGGCCATGTAGCAAGAGGTGTTTGTACCGTAGATGAAGACGGAAAACTTCAAGATATCCATGAGCGAACTCGAATTGAAAAGCATGGAACTATGGCTGAATATACAGAAGATGACGGCAAAAACTGGACTAAACTGTCCGAAGAAACTCTGGTTTCTATGAACCTGTGGGGATTTACAGAAAGCATCTTAAGGGAGTTATCTTCCCGTTTTATCAGCTTTCTAGACAGAGAGCTGCCTAAAAATCCTATTAAATGTGAATACTTTCTTCCCTTTGTAGTGGATGAACTGCTAAAAGAAGAGAAAGCTTCCGTCTCAGTGTTAAAAAGCTCAGACCGCTGGTACGGTGTGACCTATAAAGAGGATAAGGAGACGGTGGTTGAAGCCATCAGACAACTTAAGAAATCAGGTCTTTACCCGGAAATTCTTTGGGAAGAGAAGAAAAGTAGCAGATAGAAATGCACTTGACAGCCAATTATGAATAGGTTAGAATATAGGTGCAATAATTAGTACCTTACAATTGAATAACAAATGAAAAGTACGTAATATCCCTTATTCAGAGTGATGGAGATACAAAGGATCTGTGAAGTCACGGCAACCCCCGCAACACCATGGCATAAAGCCTATGTTAGCTGCTGGAAGGTGCCAACCTGAGCGAGAAATCGAGCAATAAGAGGATTTGATTCAGTTTATCAAGTCCGCATTTGCAGCGGACTTTTCTTTTTGTTATTCCCCCATCTAAAAAAAGGAGGAATTACATCATGGAAAAATTATTATTTACATCCGAGTCAGTTACAGAGGGACATCCGGATAAAATGTGTGACCAGATCTCTGACGCCATTCTTGATGAGCTGTTAAAGCAGGACCCTATGAGTCGTGTGGCTTGCGAGACTTGTACCACAACTGGTATTGTTATGGTTATGGGAGAGGTTACCACAAATGCCTACGTGGATATTCAGAAGATCGTACGTGAAACCGTTAAGGAAATCGGCTATGACCGTGCAAAGTACGGTTTTGATTACGATACCTGCGGCGTAATGGTTGCTCTTGACGAACAGTCCAAAGATATTGCTATGGGTGTTGACCGCGCACTGGAAGCAAAAGAAAATAAAATGTCTGATGCAGAGATCGATGCCATCGGAGCAGGAGATCAGGGAATGATGTTTGGTTTTGCAACGAACGAAACCGAAGAATATATGCCATATCCAATTTCACTTGCTCACAAGCTTGCTCTTCAGCTGACAAAAGTTAGAAAAGATGGAACCTTAACTTATCTTCGGCCAGACGGCAAGACACAGGTAACCGTTGAATATAGTGAAAGTGGAAAGCCAATTCGTTTGGATGCTGTAGTCTTATCCACACAGCATGATGAAAATGTAAGCCAGGAGCAGATCCACAAAGATATCAAAAAGTATGTATTTGATGAAATTCTCCCAGCAGAATTAGTAGATGATAACACAAAATTCTTTATTAACCCAACCGGTCGTTTCGTTATCGGTGGACCTCACGGTGATAGTGGCTTAACTGGCCGTAAGATCATTGTTGACACCTACGGCGGCTATGCTCGTCACGGCGGCGGTGCCTTCTCTGGTAAGGATTGTACCAAGGTAGACCGTTCTGCTGCTTATGCAGCTCGCTACGTGGCTAAGAACATCGTTGCAGCAGGCCTTGCTGACAAGTGTGAGATTCAGCTTTCTTATGCCATCGGAGTTGCTCACCCGACTTCCATTATGGTAGATACCTTTGGAACCGGAAAATTAAGCAATGAAAAGCTGGTAGGTATCATACGTGAAAACTTTGACCTTCGTCCAGCCGGTATCATTAAGATGTTAGATCTTCGCCGTCCGATCTATAAGCAGACCGCTGCTTACGGACACTTTGGAAGAAATGATTTAAATCTTCCATGGGAGAAGCTTGATAAAACAGAACTTCTTAAAAAATATTTATAATATAACCATTAATTGTTAAAAGCTGCGGCAACAGGTAGGGTAAAACCACCTGTTGTCGTGGCTTTTTAAATTTTAGAATTGTTTTATAAATTGTTACGGCCATTTGTGTTATAATACCATTACATTATATAATTTTTTTGTTATGTATTAAGACAGTAGCATAGGAGAAGTGAGAATAGTGAAATTAAAATTAAAAACCCGATTGGTGGTTGCATTTATAATTATCACGGTGATCCCCCTGACTCTTATATTCGGTGTTGTAACAGGACTTAACAGTTACCAGAGGAATGCTTTTCGTAAAGCATATAATCTGACGGATAAAATTGATCTGATTTCCGGCAATACCCTTCAGATTTTTAGCCGCTTGACCAGCCATGAGGTAAATGAGATTGGCCAGTTGATTCAAAGTGATCCAGAACGGCTTGGCGATAAGGAATACCTGGACAAGTTAAATAACACATTGTCAAGAAAGTACGCCTATGTGATTGTTCGAAAGGGCGACACGGTATTATTTGATGGCAACAGTCATATCACCGCGGCTCTATATAATCAGCTCCCAAAGTATGAGGAGATGGACAGCACTCTTGATGGTGCCATTTATCTAGATGGGGAAAGTCAGCATCTGGTGAAGCAGATTGATTTTTTATTTCCGGATAAAGGTTTGGGAACCGTATTTATTGTATCCAATATTGATGGACTTCTTCCTGAGATCAAGCTAATGATGTGGGAGATGCTTCTTGCTGGTATTATGATCATTGTATTTACCGATGCCATTCTTCTGATGTGGATATATCGTTCTGTCATAAGTCCTTTGGGACGATTGGAAGTGGCAACCAAGAAAATACGAGATGGAAACTTAGATTTCTCACTAGAGATTGAAGAGGATGATGAGATCGGACAGCTTTGTCAGGATTTTGAAGAGATGAGGATCCGTTTAAAGGAATCGGCAGAAGAAAAAATCGAATACGATAAGGAAAATAAAGAGCTGCTCAGTAATATATCTCATGATCTAAAAACACCCATTACAGCCATTAAAGGTTATGTAGAGGGAATCATGGATGGAGTTGCATCGTCTCCAGAAAAGCTGGATCGTTATATTCGCACCATTTATAACAAAGCCAACGATATGGATAAGTTAATTGATGAATTGACCTTTTATTCTAAGATCGATACCAATAAAATCCCATATACCTTTTCAAAAATAAGTGTTTCCAATTATTTTAGGGACTGTGTTGATGAGGTAGGGCTTGAGATGGAGGCCAGAAGCATTGAGCTTGGTTATTTCAATTATGTGGATGAAGATGTAGTGATTATAGCCGATGCAGAACAGCTTCGCCGTGTGATTAATAATATTGTCAGCAATTCGGTCAAATATATGGATAAGAGAAACGGAATCATTAATATCCGGATTAAGGATGTGGGTGATTTTATCCAAGTAGGCATAGAGGATAATGGCAAGGGGATTTCAGCAAAGGATCTGCCCAATATTTTTGACCGGTTCTATCGTACGGATTCCTCAAGGAATTCGTCCCAGGGAGGCAGCGGAATCGGTTTGTCCATCGTGAAGAAGATTATTGAGGATCATGGAGGCAGGATTTGGGCCAGCAGCAAGGAAGGGATTGGAACGGAGATCCATTTTGTATTAAGAAAATACCAGGAGGTCATTTAGGAATGAGCAGAATACTGATTGTAGAAGATGAGGTTAGCATCGCAGAACTTGAGAAGGATTATTTAGAGCTTAGCGGCTTTGAAGTAGAGATTGAAAATAACGGGAAGGAAGGACTGGCGTTAGCATTACGTGAGGATTTTGACCTGTTGATACTGGATCTGATGCTTCCTGGGATCGATGGCTTTGAGATTTGTCGAAAGGTACGCGAGGTAAAAAATACTCCTATTATTATGGTATCTGCAAAAAAAGAGGATATAGATAAGATTCGTGGTCTTGGACTGGGAGCCGATGATTATATCACAAAGCCTTTTAGCCCCAGTGAGATGGTAGCTCGAGTAAAGGCTCATATGGCTCGCTACGAGCGACTAATTGGAAGCGGAACACCGGACAATGAGATTGTAGAGATCCGTGGACTTAAGATCGATCGTACGGCCAGAAGGGTATGGATCAACGGCGAAGAAAAGAATTTTACCACAAAGGAATTTGATCTTTTAACATTCCTTGCACAAAATCCCAATCACGTATATACAAAAGAGGAATTATTTAATAAAATATGGGATATGGAATCCATTGGGGATATTGCCACGGTAACCGTCCATATTAAGAAGATCAGGGAAAAAATCGAATTTAATACGGCAAAACCTCAGTATATTGAGACCATCTGGGGCGTTGGCTACCGGTTTAAAGTCTAAGGTCTAGAAGTTTGGGCAAAAAGCAAATATGCTGGCTGTGCGAAGGTGTAATCCTGGCACAGCCATTTTTGTTTTGAGGGAAAGGGAAGCGAAGATGAAGGAAAAATTATATGAAATACCATTAAATGATGCCATGGATGAGAATGATGAATGCCCCTTTTGTTATTTGGAGCGGAAGGCGGAGCAGGAATTAATGGATTTTGCGCTTGGCTCCTGTGCTTCTTACATGGAAAGTGATACCAGGGAATCCACTGACCAGGAAGGATTTTGCCGTACCCATCAAAAAAAGATGTTTGATTACGGGAATGCCCTTGGAAATGGCTGGATTCTTAAGACGTATTATAAAAAGCTGATCAAAGAGATGAAAGAAGAGTTTGGCAGCTTTGCCCCACAAAAGACCTCCTTAAAAGACCGATTGACTAAAAAAGTGAGTAACGGAAATTCTGTTCGGGATTGGGTCACTTCCAGAGAAAAGACCTGTTATATCTGTGACCGATTTTCAAAGCGTTATGAACGTTACGTGGTTACCTTTTTTCATCTCTATAAGAATGATTCTGCTTTTCGTGAAAAGCTAACAAAGAGCAAGGGTTTTTGTTTTCATCACTTTGGGGATTTATTAAGCGGAGCGGATAAGTACTTGACTGATGGAGAACGGAAGGAATTTTACCCGATCCTGTTTCAGTTGATGGAAGAAAATATGGAGCGGATGTCAGGGGATATTGACTGGTTCATAGAAAAATTCGATTATATCAACAAGGATGCAGACTGGAAGCAGTCGAAGGACGCCATACAAAGAGGAATGCAAAAGATCCGGGGCGGCTATCCTGCCGACCCAGTCTATAAGCTGAAATAATTTGTTACAGATTCAAATTCTTAAATTGCCCAGGGGTACAGCCTGTTGTCTGACGAAAGGTGCGGATAAAGTTGGAATAATCATGAAACCCAGATAGATAACAGGCTTCGGAAACGGTGTGTCCCTTTAATAAAAACTCTTTTGCCAAGGCCACCCGTTTGACCACAATGTACTGGAAGATGCTGCTTTCTGTCTCCGATTTAAATAAATGGCTTAGATAATACTTATCAAGCGATAGGGCATGTGAGATGGAATCAAGTGTCATGGGTGAGGTTAAGTTTTCATCGATATAACCCATGATGGCCTGTGCCTTATGAGGTCTTGGCGAGGTATTCTTGGAGCCAGTCTTTTTGTATGTTTTATTAATCAGAATCAAGATCTGAAGTAAAGTTGTAAGTTCCGTTAAATCACTGCCAAATGAGCCGTGATTTTTTTTGGCTTCAATTAAGGTGTTCGCCATGGCAATCAGGGAATCATTTTCTTCCCTAGAAAGAGAGATTAAGTTGTTTACTCCTGGCTCTCTGTGGAAACAATCAAGTAAATTGGTGTGGGGTGTGGAGTAAGGGCGGATAAAAGCCGGATTTACGTGGATAACAAGGCGGGTAAAGGGCTCATTGTTTGTATTAATGGCTTTGTGAATCTCCCGGTTGGAAAATAAGATTAAGTTTCCCGGGCTCATGTCATAACACGCATTCTCCACAAAATACTGAATATGTCCGTCCAAAAGGAGATAAATCTCATGGCTGTTATGCATGTGAAAATCTACGTTTCCTGCCGCATGGCTGGTGGTGAAGTCACAACTAAAGGGTTCGGAAAATTCACTGTAGTGGTAAAGACTTTCCTTTTTCATGAGAGCCTCCTTAAAAAGACAATTTGTGCATGTTTTTAGTCAATGTACGCAAACAAATTGCGTTAATAAAAGTATATAATAAATTTATCATAGAAACGGCAAAAAGAAAAGGGGATGGAATCATGGTTCGGGTTGGTATCGTTGGGTGTGGTGGTATCGGAAGGGTTCATGCCAAAAGTTTAAAGGGACTTTCAAACGTTAATCTTTGTGCTTTTGCAGATATCCAGAAAGAACGAGCAGAAGAGTACTCCAAGGAATATACGGGTGGTGAAGCAGGGGTCTATGGCACGTTAGAAGAGATGCTTGAATATGGGGATTTAGATGCAATTCACATCTGTACCCCACATTTTTGTCATGTGGAGCTGGCGGTGGCAGGATTAAAAAAGGATATATCAGTATTCATGGAAAAACCTCCTGCAATCACCAGAGAACAATACCGTGTGCTTTGCGAGGCGGAGAAAGAAAGCGAAGGGCGGCTTGGTATTTGTTTTCAAAATCGTTATAACGAGACGAGTCAAGAGGTTGGCCGGATTTTAAGAGAAGGAATTCTTGGTAAGGTAAAGGGAGGAAGAGCCTTTGTGACCTGGAACCGGGGGCAATCCTACTATACGGATAGCGGATGGCGGGGAAGCCTTAATACCGAGGGTGGCGGAGTCTTAATTAACCAGTCGGTTCATACCCTGGACCTTTTGCTTTATTGGCTTGGGAAGCCGATAAAAACGGAGGCAACCATTAGTAACCATCATCTAAAAGATGTTGTAGAGGTAGAAGATACGGTAGAAGCTTATATGGAATTTACCGAAGGAGAGGATCCGGTACGGGCCACATTTTACGCCACAACGGCTTTTGGATATGATGCCCCTATCTTGATTGAACTGGTATGCGAAAAAGGCGTGGTGAGACTGGAAGGTGGCTCTGTTTGGTACAGAACCTGGGAAGAGGAAGAACCTATATATTTCCAGGAAGCTAGGGGACTGGCTCCAGGAAAGGAATACTGGGGCAGAGGACACGAAGCTTGTATTAAGGACTTTTATCACTGCCTTGAAACAGGAGAGGCTTATGGAAATGATCTGCCTTCTGTTGAGAATACATTTAATACGGTCATGGACATTTATGAATCAGCCAGAAATAAGGAGAGATGATGATGGAACAGGTAAAACTAGGTATTATTGGAATTGGGAATATGGGATCTGGTCACGTAAAGAGCTTATTGGAAGCCAAACTTCCTGAGCTTACAATCACTGCGGTAGCAGATAGACAGGAGAGCCGGAGAACCTGGGCAAAGGAAACCTTACCGGAATCAGTGGCTATCTTTGAGGAAGGCACAGAATTAATTGACTCAGGAGTTTGTGATGCAGTGCTGATTGTAGTTCCTCATTATCAGCATCCGGAGCTGACCATATATGCCATAGATCATGGCCTTCACGTATTGTGTGAAAAACCGGCTGGTGTTTATACCAAACAGGTGCGGGAAATGAATGAGGCGGCAAAGAAAAGTGACCGTGTGTTTGCCATGATGTTTAATCAGAGAACCAACTGCATTTACCGTAAAATGCATGAGCTGGTGACTGGTGGAGAACTTGGAGCCATTAAGAGAGTTAACTGGATAGTAACTGATTGGTATCGCACCCAGTCTTATTATGATTCTGGAAGTTGGAGAGCAACCTGGGACGGAGAAGGTGGCGGTGTTTTATTAAACCAGTGTCCTCATAACATGGACCTTCTTCAGTGGATCTGTGGAATGCCAAGTAAGGTGAGAGCATTCTGCCACAATGGGAAATGGCATGACATTGAAGTAGAAGACGACGTGACGGCTTACATGGAATATCCAAATGGAGCTACGGGCGTATTTGTAACAACTACCGCCGATGCCCCTGGTACCAATCGGTTTGAGGTAACACTTGAGATGGGCAAACTTGTCTGTGAAGACAATAAGCTAACGCTTCATAAGCTGTCGGAGAATGAACGTACCTTCTGTAAGACGGCAAAGGGCGGCTTTGATACACCGGAATGTACCGTAACTGAGGTGGAGACAGATGGACTCAATGAACAGCATATGGGAATCATGAAGGCATTTGCCAATCGAATTCTTCATAAAACGCCACTTGTGGCAGAAGGGGTGGAAGGCATCAATGGCCTGACCTTATCAAATGCCATGCATTTATCTAGCTGGCTGGAGAAGGAGATTGAACTTCCTTTTGATGAAGACTTATTCTTAGAGGAATTGACAAAGCGCCGTAAGGCTTCTAAGAAAAAGGAAGGCTCTGGAGTGGTATTTAGCACAGAAGGAAGCTATTGAGATAGACACTTTTAATCGTAGAGAACGATATATATAATAGGCTGTTATTGGCACGAAAAAAGGAGAATTGGTTATGTGGGAAGGGATTAAAATATCTGGATTTGCAGATGAAATCGATACGGACTTAAGTAAGCAGATTCAGGTCTTAAAAAAACTTGATATTCATCATGTAGAGATGCGTGGGGTCAATGGAAAAGGCCTTGTAGAATACAGCGTGAGTGAAGCAAAGGAAATCAAAAAGCAGTTGACCGATTCAGGAATTCAACTATCATCGGTTGGTTCCCCCATTGGTAAAATCAAAATCACCGAAGATTTCACATCACACATGGAGCTTTATAAACATACCGTTGAGATTGCCCATGAGATGGAGACACCTTATATCCGTATGTTTAGCTTTTTTATGCCTGAGAATGAGAGTTATGATCCATACCGTGGAAAGGTTATGGACCAGATGGGACAGTTTGTGGACTATGCAAAATCAAACAATATCATTCTTCTTCATGAAAATGAAAAGGATATCTTTGGAGATATGGCAGACCGCTGCCAGGAGCTTATGAAGGAATTTTATGGAGAGCATTTTAAGGCAGTGTTTGACTTTGCAAACTTTGTCCAGTGCAAACAGGATACCTTAGCGGCTTATGAGATGTTAAAGCCATATATTGCTTACATTCATATTAAGGATGCGTTGTGGTCTGATGGCAGCGTTGTTCCAGCTGGTTATGGGGATGGAAATGTGGAAAAGATACTTACCATGTTAAAAGACAGTGGATATCAGGGCTTCTTATCCCTGGAGCCACATCTGGCTGATTTTGCTGGATTCAGTGCTTTAGAGCAGAGTACAGTAGAGAAGAAAAAGTTGAGCGGGGAAGAATCATTTACCATTGCTTGCGAAGCGCTTAAGAAGATACTTGAGAGATTATAGAATACACACGATAGTTTACAGATTTTAGACTATAAATTATAGATTACGGCTTACGGTCTATAGGTAATAGCGTGGAATGCCCTGAACGCGGTTTAAAACCGGTCAGGGCATTTTTGCATTTATTCTCCTCCGTTCATTTTCTTAATAAAAGCGCTGGGAGTCATTCCTGTATGCTTTTTAAAGATCTGACTGAAATATTGAGGATTGTTACCGCAGCCCACCTGCTCTGCTACCATTTGAATCTGCTCTGCATTTCCTTTCGTTAGGAGCTGTTTTGCTTTTTGTATGCGAAGGGTTGTTAAATAATTGGAGAATTTTTGCTTTGTTTCCTTCATGAAGCGAGCACTGACATAGTCTACATTCATAAATAGGTAATTTTCTGCAATCCACTTTAAGGTTAGGTTGGGGTTATTTAAGTTAGTTTCTACATATTGCATAACCTTCTCAATGAATGTACTGCAGGACTGGGGGTTTTCATAGGGCCGTTTTAAGATATGAAAAATCTTCTCTAGGAGCATGGAGCGTAGATTCTCAATGTCAGTCTGTTCGTTTAGGGACATTAAGTATTCGGTGGCTTCCAAAGAAGAGTAATACCGGTTGCCTGTTGTGAATTTAATTACCATGCGAGAACCTGCCTGCTTTAAAAAATCCAGGTTATTAATATTGTCCAGTGTACTTTTTAATTCCTCTAGGAACACATCTGCCTGGGGGTCTTTTGATTGCATCAGTGAAGTGGTGAGCTGTTCGATTTTAGCAATCAGATTCTTATAATTGCAGATAGGAACAGGCTGAAGGCCGTTCATAAAATAAATCATCCCGTACCGTCTGACCTTACTGGTCAGTGTCTCAATTAGGCCAGAAAGGTTGGGAAAAGTAGTTCTTATGTACTGAAGCTCAACAGACAGTTCTCCCAGAGACAGAGACTTCATAAATGCATCAAAGGTTTCATAGGTAACCTGATGGCTCTCAAAAAATAGGATTAGGGTATTCTTCACATAAAGGCTGTAAACCGTAATTCCTGGGGCATGTTCTTTCATATAGAAGTAGACCTGTTCTAAAACCACTGTTAAATATTCCTCTTCCAAATAATGCAGATAACACATCTCGTAGCCAGTGTTAAAGAAATCCATGAAGCCAGAATAAGAATCCCATTCCCGCTCAGAGGACTCTTGAAGAAAGATCCCCTCGTTTATGGCGTTTGCCAAAACGCTGTGATGGAGGTTGTCGGTCAGGGCCTTTTGCCTGTCCTTAAGATCCTGGAATGCACGGCGGTGGTAATACTCCTTTACCACATCCTTCATGCTTTCAATGATCTGGCCCTCGTTACAGGGCTTTAATAAATAGTGATGGACCCGGTATTTCATGGCCTGTTTGGCATATTCAAACTCACCAAATCCAGAAAGAATGATAAATTGAGTGCTCAAATCGGTCTGTGAGATCCGGCTCACCAGATCAAGACCAGATAAGCCGGGCATGCGGATGTCCGTAAGAACAATGTCAGGTGTTTCATCAAGAATCATGTTATAGGCCTCAATCCCATCGCTGCAGGTGCCAATTAGTTCAATTCCCAGACTCTTCCAGTCAATTAAAGTGGAGATGGATTCCCGTATCATCCGCTCATCATCGGCAATCATTAATTTTAACATGGTTCTTCTCCTTTCTGGCATTCGCCCTCTTCCCATTCTATGGCAAGAGGAATGGTGAGTCTTGCAATGGCTTGTTCCTTTTCGTTATAAAGGTCCAGGCTTCCGGCAGAGCCGTAGGTCAGTTCCAGCCGTTCCTGAATATTTAAAAGGCCAATCCCAAACCCATGAGGGGTAATCTGATGGGCTTTTAACTTTTCTAAGAGCTTGTCTTCAAAGGTGGAGCCGTTATTAATTACCGATACATGAAGGACATTGTCCACTTGTTCTGCCACAATCTGTATCTTGCATCCTTCTGTGTTTTCTTCCAGACCGTATCTTATGGCGTTCTCAACAAGAGGCTGCAAGGTCAGCTTAAGGATGCAGCAGCCTAAAAGATGGGGAGGAACTATGACCTGATATTCCAAACGGTCCTCGTATCGGTATTTTTGAATGGTCATATAACATTGTACCATCTCAAGCTCGGTACGAAGCGGCACCTGCTTGCATTTTTGGTCCAAAGTGATTCTTAAGAGGGTTCCAAGGGCTTCTGCCATAGAGGAGATATCCTTGGCTCCAAGGGTTTTTGCTCTCCAGTTAATGGATTCTAGGGTATTGTATAAAAAATGAGGATTCATCTGGTTTTCCAGGGCTTTTAGCTGGGCTTCCTTTTTTAAGATTTCGTTTAAATAATTGGTCCGTATGAGATCATTGACCGCTAATACCGTCTCGTCAAAACGGGTATGTAAGACTCCCACCTCATCATTTCGCCCACGGTAATCGTAATGTATGAAGAGACTATGGTTGTTGCCGTCAGCTAAATTGTTCATCTTAAGAAGTAGGATATTAAAATGTTTCGTGATGGAATCAATAAGAATGGAGGACAGGGACATGGCAGCAGCTACTGCTAAAAGGGTAATGATAATGCATAGATTAAGGCTCACTTTAAGGGAGGTTACGATGTTATCATAGGGAATCATGCACACGAAATCCCAACCCAAATCAGGCACTCTCCTTTTTACATAAAAGAAGTTTTTTGTTTCTAATTTCACTTGCCCATACCTGGAATCAAATAGGTTTAAAAGTCTTTCCTCAGACGGAAGCGTTGAAGAGTTATAAATAAATATACCATCGTGATAAAGAATATAGCCAGCCTTTTCATTAAGTCGGCTGGTGTCTGTAAAGGAGTTCATAAGCTGGTTAATGTCAATGTTAACAATTAAATTTCCAATGGAATCCAGCTTCAGAAACTGGGAACGCCTTATGTTCTTTACCATGAAAAGCCCGTATTCCTGACTGTAGTCTGTGACCCACAAGGTTTTTCCTTTTCCATCCTCTGCTCGCCAAATCAAATCTTTTTTTATGGCATCGGGAAGTTTATCCCTGCTCATGATGTGGGTATGAATGGAGATGTTATCTTGATAAAGACTCATGTAATTGATGTTGTTTTTTCGGAAGTTAAAGTAATACTCATTTAAGGTTGTATAAAGGGTTTTATAAGCGATGGTGCGATCCTGGGTCAGAGTAGAGTCTTTATAGACTCCAAGACCTTTTTGCATGGAATTGTCAGCTAAGATCATATCTGCCATGGTGCAGATGTTCTCCAGACGATTATTTAATTCCTGTGCAGAAAAAGAAAGTGTGGTGGCGGCGGTCTGGTGCAGTACCTTTTGATGTGCAAGAGAAGTTATGTGAATGCTAAGGAAGGAAGTTACAACTAAGAGCAGGATACTGATAAATACAATGGACTGTATCTTCTTTTTTAAGGACAAGTTGCGGATAAAAGCTTTCATAGGCTGCCCCTCTTTTCCTTTGTAGTAATATCTATAAGCAAATTATATACAAAATACAGAACAAACACAATTAATAAGTCGTGAAAATATACATTATATACAATAAACTCGGTTTTTTCCACTTCTAACTCGGTTTTACGCATATACGCCTGGAATTACGAAACGTATAATGAAATTACCTAAGATGAGTTAAAAAGGAGGAAGGTATTATGAAAAAAAGAATGGCAATGCTCATGACAGGGGTTCTTGCGGCAGCATCTCTTGCGGGGTGTGGGGGAAGCAAGACTTCTGCCACAACTGCAGCTCCTGAGACCACCAAGGAGACACAGACGACGGCAGCAGCAAAGCAAGATGGGGGAAAGCTTACTATGAGCTGGTGGGGGAACCAGGTCCGTAATGAAAGAACCCAGGCAGCACTTGATCTGTACGCAGAAAAGAATCCTGGAGTTACCATTGAAGGACAGTTTTCTGAGTGGTCGGATTACTGGAACAAGCTTGCTACATCGGCGGCCGGACAATCAATTCCTGACATTGTTCAAATGGATTACATGTACATTGATCAGTACGTGAAGAATGATTTGCTGGTAGACTTAAAGCCGTACATAGACGATAAAACTCTTGATGTTTCTAACATTCCAGAGAATACCATGGCTACCGGTACCGTGGAGGGAGGCGTATATGCCATCTGTGCGGGGATTAACTCTCCGGCCATGATGTACAACAAGACACTTCTTGATCAGAACGGCATTACCGTTAAGGATTATTTGACCATTGATGAGTTTGAGGAACTCTGTCGTCAGATTTATAAGAAAACCGGCTATAAGACCTCCATCGTTTACGGAACCGCTCAGACCTATCTGGATTACTTTATGAGAGCCTATGATGTGGTGCTCTTTGGAGATAAAAAGTTGGGTGGAACAAAGGAAAGCTACGTTCCTTTCTTTGAGATGTATACCAGAGGCTTAAAAGAGGGCTGGCTCATTGATCCAGGCGTATTTGCTGAAATCTCTGTAGGTTCCGTGGAACAAGATCCTATGGTTTACGGCTCAAGTCCAGAGACCATGTCCTGGTGTGCGTTTGCAAACTCCAATCAGCTTACTGCGATTCAAAAGGCAGCACCAGAAGGTGTGACCGTAGGCATGACCACATGGCCATCTCCTGATCCAAAAAAATCCGGCTACTTAAAATCCAGCCAGTTCTTCTCCATTGGTGCCCATACAAAGAATGCGGAAGAAGCGGTTAAGGTGTTAAACTTCCTAGTGAATTCAAGTGACGCAAACAACATTCTCTTAGGCGAGCGTGGAGTTCCGGCTTCCAGTAAGATTGCAGAGGAACTTTCTCCTAAGATGGATCCAATCAACCAGGAAATTATTCGCTATATCAATGAAGTCATAACTCCAAACAGCTCACCCATCAATCCACCTCAGCCTGATGGCGCGAGTGAGGTATTCAACCTCTTAAATCAGGTACAGGAACAGTTATGCTACGGCGCTTACGATGCTGCAACCGCTGCAGAGGAATTCTACAACGGTGCCAATAAGATCATGAGCCAGAAATAAATGAATTGGGGCAGAGTAGGCTCTGCCCCTTTTTTGGAGATCTTTTCTTTGAGAACGGAGGGGACGTATTTGAACCATAGGAAAAGAGAGAGTTTCAGACAATTTATGAATAAAGAAAGCACGGCAGGATTTGTGTTTAGTCTTCCGTTTACCATTGGATTCTTTGTATTTATGGTAGTTCCCATGGGACTTTCTTTGTTTTATTCTTTTTGCGATTATAATATATTGGCGCCACCAGTTTTTGTAGGAGCGAAAAATTACATTAAGATGTTTACGGATGATTTGATCTTCTTAAAAACCATTGGGGTCACCTTTTATTTTGCGCTTGTATCTGTGCCCCTTCGTCTTGTATTTGCCTTAATGGTTGCCTTAATCTTATATAAGACTACCAGGATAACCGGATTCTACCGAGCGGCCTATTACCTGCCGTCCATTATTGGAGGTTCTGTAGCCGTTGCCATTCTCTGGAAGCGTATGTTTGCTACCGATGGGGTGGTGAATCAGCTTTTAAGACTTTCCGGTGTTAATTCCAGCTTTCCATGGCTTGGTAATGTGAATACGGCAATCTGGACTCTCATTATATTGGCGGTGTGGCAGTTTGGTTCTTCCATGTTAATTTTCCTATCCTCTTTAAAGCAGATTCCGGTGACTCTTTATGAGGCCGCCAGAGTGGATGGGGCAAATAAAGTATCACAGTTCTTTCGAATTACACTGCCCTTATTGACCCCCACCATCTTCTTTAATCTGGTGATGCAGATGATCAACGGGTTCCTTGCCTTTACCCAGTGCTTTATCATTACCCAGGGAAAGCCTTTAAACTCTACCTTATTCTACACCGTTTACATGTATCAGCAATCCTTTGAATTTTACAATACAGGATACGGTGCGGCACTGGCATGGGTTATGTTAGCGATCATCGGCTTTATTACTATGATATTGTTTGCAACCAAGAGATTCTGGGTTTATACGGGAGGAGTGTGACACCATGAAGACAAAGAAACGAATGGGTGACATTGTTTATCATGTTCTGGTATGTGGATTTGGCCTTATTATGGTCTATCCTCTGATCTGGATGATTATGAGCTCCTTTAAGGAAACCAGCACTATCTTTACCACAGCCGGACAATTAATTCCTAAGAAGTTCGTTCTGACAAATTATGCTACTGGCTGGAAGGGATTTGCAAAGACTGGTTTTGTAGTGTTTTTTAGAAATTCCTTTTTTATTGCTGTGGTGGCAACCTTAGGAACCGTATTTTCATCTGCGTTTGTCGCTTATGGCCTTGCACGGTGTAAATTCTTTGGCAGAAAGTTTCTCTTTGTTGCCATGCTTTTGTCCATGATGTTACCAGCTCAGGTACTTATGATTCCTCAGTATCTATGGTATCAAAAACTTGGCTGGGTGGGAAGTTATCGTCCTCTTATCATCCCATATTACTTTGCTATTCAGGGTTTTTTCATCTATCTGATGATTAACTTTATTGACGGCATTCCAAGAGAGCTTGATGAAGCAGCAAAGATTGACGGTTGTTCCTATTACAGTATTTTTGCCCGGATCATGCTGCCACTAATAACACCGGCTATGATTACAGCCAGTATATTTTCCTTTATGTGGCGCTGGGATGACTTTTTATCTGCCCTGCTCTACGTCAACGAATCAGCAAAGTATCCAGTCAGCTTGGCTCTAAAGCTTTTTAGTGACCCAGGTTCTTCCTCGGATTACGGCGCCATGTTTGCCATGGCCACCTTATCCATTCTCCCAGCAGTGATTATCTTCATCTGCCTGCAAAAATATTTGGTGGAAGGCATTAGCACTTCCGGTTTAAAGGGTTAAAAAACGGCAGAGGACTTATAAAAAACAGCTTTTTTATAAGTCTTTGCCGTTTATTTTTCATTTCAGCTTTTTTTCTTCGGATAGAATTGATATAATTGGGCCAATTTAAACACATTCAGATAAAGACAGAACATTACAGATGGAATTGTCAGATTGGAGGAAATTATGAGATACAATGTATTGGATTTCGGAGCAAAGGGCGATGGAATCACCAATGATGCAGAGGCAATCCAAAAAGCCATAGACACATGTACCAGCGAGGGAGGCGGAAGAGTGTTTCTTCCCGGCGGTCATACTTATAACAGTGGTTCTATCCTACTTAAGTCCAACGTGGATTTCCACCTGGAGATGGGTGCCGTGTTAAAGGCCAGCGACAACTTAAATGATTATTACCCTTTGGCCAACGGAGGTAAGATTGTAGCTCATGAATCAGGGCTTCCTTCTTTTTTAAACAGCGAATACAACGGCAGACCATTTCACGCATTTCTCTATGGGTTTGACCAGAAGAATGTAGCAATCACTGGTTTTGGAACAATTGATGCCAACGAGAAGATTTTTTACGGAACAGACTCTGGTTATCATATTGAAGGAACCTATTATCCAAGAATCCCACTGATGCTTTTGGAGAAATTTGAACACCTGACCATTCAGGATGTGACTCTCATTAACTGTGCGTTTTGGACCGTTCATCTGGTGGGCTGTAACGATGTCTTAATTCAGGGAATCCGTCTGCTTAATAATTTACAGATGGCAAACTCCGATGGAATTGATCCAGATCACTGTACCAACGTCCGTATCATCGGATGCCATATTGAGTGCGGAGACGATGCTATTGTTTTAAAAAACTCAGGAGATTACAATCAATATGGTCCTTGCGAGAACATCGTAATCTCAAACTGCACCTTAATCTCCACCAGTGCTGCCATTAAGTTTGGCACGGAAGGGGAGTGCAGCTTCCGCAATATATTGGTAGAAAACTGTACCATCAGTAAAAGCAATCGTGGTATCTCCTTACAGATTCGAGATGGTGGAAATGTGGAAAATGTTGTGTTCTCCAATATCGTCATTGAAACACGAAGGTTTTCTCATGAGTGGTGGGGAAGAGCGGAGCCGATCTGTATCACCGTACAAGACCGTAAGCCAGGGGTAAAAGCTGGAATGGTTAGAAATGTCCGGTTCCAGAACATTACCTGCAAAGGGGAAAATGGAATCTTTATTCGGGGAAGTGAAGATAATTACGTGGAAGATGTGAGTTTTGATCACATTCATCTGACCCTGGAAAAGACCTCTCGTTGGGACATTGAAGGATATGATATCCGTCCTTACCAGGGTGATGGTGTGATTCGAACCAAGATATCTGGAATCTATGTGGATTATGCAAGAGATATCTCATTTGAGCATGTGAAAATCAATGTAGAAGAGAGCATGCAGCCTTACTATAAAGAAGATGTCACCCTCCTTCATACGGAGGAAGTTGTCATCTGACGACTGCTTCTGTGGCGATGCGGATGGCGCAGCCTTGTTCCTCACAGTAGGAGCAGAATGCATCATCTGGCATCTGATCGGTTAGTATGGAATCAAACTGACTCACATCTCCAAACGTCATAAGAGAGGCACGGCCAAACTTTGAGGAATCAGCCAGAAGGTAATGCTTCTGGCTTTTTTTAATCGCCGCTTTTTTCACATTGTATTCTTCCGTAGATGCATTGCAAATTCCAGCCTGAGTGGAAATTCCCGTACAAGCCATAAAAGCCCGGACAATATTAAAGTCCTCCAAATACTCCACACAGGAGCTTCCCACAAGAGATGCCGTATCTCTTTTTAAGGAACCAGGTAAGACGATTAAGTTAATATTTGAATAATTCATGGCCTTATTTATGACCTGAACGCTGTTTGTTATGACAGTGACCGTATTCAAATGGGTCAAATAGTCCACAATATTCATGGTCGTGGTTCCGCTGTCTATAAATATGATGTCACGTTCTCTGACATAGGAAGCTGCTAAGGCTGCGATCCGCTGTTTTTTATGTGCATTCTGATTGGCCCGCTCGTGAAAGGTGATAAGTTCTGGAATGGGAGAGACAGATTCCAGGGCAATTACACCGCCGTATACCTTTTCTACCGTTCCTCTGGATACCAGTACCTCTAAGTCTCTTCTCAAGGTATTTTTTGATATTTCAAAGACTTCGCACAGGCTATCAATGGTGGCAGTCTTGTGTTCCAGAATATATTGTTCTAATTCGTCAATACGGGAAATTCTCATGTTACACTCCTTTTATGGCTGCCCCATTGGCAACCTTTCTAATGAAATTATAACAGATGCACAAAAAAATATCAACAAGTTACCAAAAAGTGATCATATTAAGGAAAAAAACTGGAAGAATCTCTTGACCATACCCAGGAAAAGTGCTAGAATATAACCAAAATACAACAACAATTAAATCAAAATATTATCATAAATAGGAAAGGAGCGTAATAATGGGAAGAGAGTTTATTATGCCTGGAACAATCGTGAATGGAGACAATGCCCTCTTTGATGCTAGGGGTCATTTAAAAGAACAAGGGAAAAAGGCTTTAATTGTCACGGATGAGGTGATGGTAAAGCTTGGAAATGTGGAGATTTTAACGGGACTTTTAGACGAAGAGAACATATCCTATTTCGTATTTGACGGGATTAATGGAGAGCCAACGGATTCCATGATTGAAGACGGGTTATCCTCCTACAACGAGGAAGGCTGTGATTTCTTAATCGCACTGGGAGGCGGAAGTCCCATTGATTCCATGAAGGCAATTGCTGCGTTATCTGCTTGTGGCGGTGTGATCTCTGATTACATGGGTAAGGTAATTAAAGGAGAACTTCCTCCTATGACTGCCATTCCTACCACAGCAGGTACCGGTTCAGAGGCAACTCAGTTTACCATTATTACAGATACCAAAAAGGACATTAAGATGCTTTTAAAAGGTCCGGTATTGATGCCAGACCTTGCTATTATTGATCCCAGGTTTACTATGACGGCTCCGCCTAAGATTACAGCGGCTACCGGACTTGACGCTTTAACTCATGCAATGGAGGCCTATACCTCAAGAAAGGCACAGCCCTTATCCGATTCCTTTGCCTTATCAGCCGTTAAGAGAATCTTTGCCTGGCTTCCTAAGGCTTATCATAACGGGGAGGACAAAAAGGCCAGAGAAGAGATGGCTTTGGCTGCGTTAGAAGCTGGTATTGCTTTTAACAATGCATCGGTTACCCTGGTTCATGGAATGAGCCGCCCCATTGGAGCACTATTTCATGTTCCTCACGGTATTTCCAATGCCATGCTTTTAAAGGAATGTTTCCGCTTTGCTCTTGATGGAGCTTATGATCGGTTTGCAGTTATGGCAAGAGAAATCGGAGTCGCAGGGGAAGCGGATACGGATGAGGTGGCAGCAAAGGCATTTTTACAGGCTGTAATTGGAATTGTAGAGGAACTTGAGATTCCTTCTCTTTCTGGATATGGTATAAACAGGGAAGCATTTTTCGCAGTCATTGATAAGATGGCAGGGGATGCCATGGAAAGCGGAAGTCCTTCCAATACCAGAAAAGACATGACAAAGGACGATGTAACCGAGATTTACCGCAGACTTTTTAATTAAAGCGGGGATAAAGGAGAAGCGTATGGCATTAGTAACAATGAAGGAATTGCTTGATCAGGCGAAGACGAAACATCGGGCCGTTGGTGCATTTAGCGTGGGGAACCTTGAGATGGTAAAGGGAGCGGTGAAGGCGGCTGAGGATATGGATACCCCTATCATTTTACAGATTGCAGAGGTTAGGCTTCCCCATTCTCCATTGGCTCTGATGGCTCCCATGATGGTGGAGGCGGCAAAGAAATCTTCTGTGGATATTGCAGTTCATCTGGATCATGGAAAGACACTAGACGTGCTTCATCAGGCGTTGGAATATGGGTTCACTTCCATTATGATGGACGGTTCAACCCTTCCTTTTGAGGAGAATATAGAAAAAACATTGCAGGCGGCTGACCTTGCTAAGAAGTACGGAGCCACACTGGAAGCGGAGCTTGGTCTGGTGGGCGGAAGTGAGGATGGCAGCGTCGATGAGGGGATTAGATGCACCAACCCAGAAGACGCCAAGGTTTTTCTAAAACGGACCGGAGTGGACGCCTTGGCAGTTGCCATTGGAAACGCTCACGGTAATTATCCGGTGGCGCCTCGTCTTGCCTTTGATGTGTTAGGAGCGATTGGTAAGATCACAGACGCACCTTTGGTGCTTCATGGAGGAACCGGGATTACACCGGAAGATTTTAGAATCGCCATTTCACTTGGTATACGCAAGATCAACATTGCTACTGCAAGCTTTGACAGCTTGACGAAAGAGGCAATCAACTATTTAGGCAGTGAAGGAAAACATGATTATTTTGGATTAAATGAAGCTATGGTAAAGGGCGTTTACGATAATGTTACACAGCACATCCGCATTTTTAATTGTGCAGAACCGCTGTAGTCTGGAGGGAAAGCATGCAGTATATTACATTTGACGAGAAAAGACCAATGGATTTAGTTTTACTAGGCAGAGTGGCCGTTGATTTTAACCCGGTGGATTATTTCCATCCCCTGGCAGAGTGCACTACCTTTAAAAAGTATGTGGGTGGATCACCGGCTAACATTGCGGTTGGTGTTTCCAGACATGGATTGAAGGCAGGATTTTTTGCAAGAGTATCCGATGACCAGTTTGGGGATTTTGTAACAGACTTTTTCAAAAAAGAAGGAATTGATGTAACCAGAATCCGCCGCTGTGAGAACGGTGAAAAGATTGGCCTGACCTTTACGGAGATTTTGTCTCCTACGGAAAGCAGTATCCTAATGTATCGCAACTGCATTGCAGATTTGCAGCTTGATCCGGCGGATATTGATGAAGAATATATAAAGAATACAAAGGCAATCCTGATTTCCGGAACGTCTCTTGCAGCCAGCCCTTCTAGAGAAGCAGCTCTTAAGGCAGTGATGCTTGCAAAGAAGAATGGCACAGTCATTATATTTGATATTGATTACCGTCCTTATAACTGGGTTAGTGAGGATGAGATATCCATCTACTATTCTATGGTAGCAAAGGAAGCAGATATCATCATGGGTTCCAGAGAGGAATTTAACTTAACAGAACGGTTGATCGAAGAAGGCCGTTCCGATGAGGAGAGCGCGGCTGCATGGCATAAGGAACAGGCAAAGATCGTCATTATTAAGCATGGCAAGGAAGGTTCTACCGCTTATACAAACGATGGCAACCGCTATAGTATCAAGCCTTTCCCAGTTACGGCTCTTAAATCCTTTGGTGGCGGAGATGGCTATGGTTCCGGTTTCTTATATGGATTGTTTGAAGGCTGGGAGATGATTGATAGTCTGGAATTTGGCAGTGCAGAAGCAGCGATGATGGTGGCAAGCCACTCTTGTTCCGAGGATCTTCCTGGACCAGATGAAGTTCGTGCATTTATCAAAGAAAGTAAGGAAAAATTCGGCGAAATGATCGCCAGAGCATAAAGAAGGGAGACAAGGGTTATGGGGTACACCAAAATGACGGTTGCGCAGGCACTGGTAAAGTTTTTAGATAACCAGTATGTGGAGCGAGACGGAGAAGTAACAAAGTTTGTAGAAGGAGTCTTCACTATTTTCGGTCACGGAATCGTGGTAGGTCTTGGTCAGGCACTGGATGAAAATCCAGGAAGCTTAAAGGTATATCAGGGACGGAACGAACAGGGGATGGCTCACGTGGCAGCAGGGTATGCCAAGCAAAACAACAGAAAGAAAATCATTGCCTGCGCATCCTCCATTGGACCAGGTGCAGCCAATATGGTAACAGCCGCAGCCTGTGCCACCGTAAATAACATTCCTCTTCTCCTCCTTCCTGGTGATACTTATGCCACCAGACAGCCAGACCCAGTGCTGCAGCAGTTGGAGCAAAGCTATGGCCCATCCATTACGACGAACGATGCTTTCCGTCCTGTGTGCAAGTTCTGGGACCGTATCGTTCGCCCGGAACAACTGATGTCAACCATGATCAATGCTATGAGGGTTCTCACAGATCCAGCAGAAACAGGCGCAGTCTGCGTCGCTCTTTCTCAGGATGCGGAAGGGGAATCTTATGAATACCCGGATTATTTCTTTGAGAAACGGGTGCATAGAATCTCTCGTCCGGTTCCAACGAGTGAAGACTTAGACGACTTGGTAGGAATGATCGTAAAGAGCAAAAAGCCAATGATCATCTGTGGCGGTGGGGTTCGGTATTCTGAAGCTGGTGAGGAACTGATGAAGTTCTGTGAGACCTTCCACATACCATTTGCAGAAACTCAGGCTGGTAAGAGTGCTTGTAAATCGTCTCATCCTTATAACCTGGGAGGGTTAGGCGTAACTGGAAACTTATCTGCAAATACCATCGCAGAAGAGGCCGATTTAATCATTTCTGTGGGAAGCCGTTTGTCTGACTTTACCACTGGCTCTAAAAACCAGTTTAAGAATCCTGATATGAAGATGGCATCCATTAATATCTCCAGATTCCATGCTTATAAGATGGATTCACTTCCTGTTGTGGCAGATGCAAAGGCAGCTCTTAACGTGTTGTCAGAACGTTTGAAAAAACAAGGATATGTATCTGGTTATAATAGGGAAATAGAGGCAGCAAAGAAAGCCTGGGAAGAGGAGATGGAACGCCTTTCCTCATACTGCTATGATGATAATTTTGAGCCTATGGTGAAAGCAAGAAACCCTGTGTCCATTGAGGAGTTCGTTGCACTCACAGGCGGTGTAATCACTCAGACAGCGGCTATTTCCTTAATCCGCGGTGAGATTGATTCTGACGCCATCGTAGTCGGGGCTTCTGGTAGTCTTCCAGGCTGTTTACAGAGAATGTGGACCACGGATCAAACAGATGCTTATCACATGGAATACGGTTATTCCTGTATGGGCTATGAGATTGCGGCAAGTCTTGGCGCAAAGATGGCATCACCAAAGCAGGAAGTATATTCTATGTGCGGAGATGGAAGCTTCCAGATGCTTCATGGCGAGCTTTTAACCTCTCTTCAGGAGGGAATTAAGATCAATGTTCTTTTGTTTGACAACTGCGGCTTTGGCTGTATCAACAATCTCCAGATGTCAAACGGCATCGGAAACCTGGCAACAGAATTCCGTTATCGCAGCGAAGACGGGGCTTTAAACGGCGGACTGATCCCAGTGGATTATGCTAAGGTCTGTGAAGGATATGGGGTTAAGACCTACACCGCAAAAACACTGGATGAATTAAAGGCAGCACTTGCAGATGCGAAGAAGCAGACCGTTTCCACTTTAATTGATATCAAGGTACTTCCAAAGACCATGACAGAGGGTTACAATTCATGGTGGAATGTGGGACTTGCAAGTGTGACCGGAGATGAAGGGCAGCAAAAAGCATATGAAACTTTGATTGAAAACCGCGGTAAGGCAAGGCGGTATTAAATAATAAAATAGGGAAGGGATACCAATATGTTAAACAAGGAGAAAGTAAAATTAGGAATCGCACCAATCGCATGGACCAATGATGATCTTCCAGATCTCGGTGGGGAGAATACCTTTGAGCAGTGTGTCAGCGAGATGGCACTGGCTGGATTTACCGGCTCAGAGGTGGGGAATAAGTACCCAAAGGATGTGGAGGTCTTAAAAAAGGCCTTGAAATTAAGAGGAGTCGAAATCTGTAACGCATGGTTTTCTACTTTCTTAATCAGCAAGCCATACGAAGAGACAGAGGTAGAATTTAGAAAGCATGTGGCTTTCCTTGCAGCTATGGGGGCAAAAGTAGTTGGAGTTTCTGAGCAAAGCTACAGCACACAGGGAATGCTTGATCAGCCCGTATTTGAAGGCAAACATGAGATGAATGATAAGGAATGGGATCTTTTATGCGACGGTTTAAATCGTCTTGGAAAAGTATCCAAAGAAGAGTATGGGGTTCATCTTACTTTCCATCATCATATGGGAACCGTTGTTCAGAGTGCAGCCGAAGTGGAGCGCATGATGGCAGGTACGGATAAAGAATACGTTAGTCTCTTATTTGACAGCGGACATTTTGCTTATTGCGACGAGGATCCGGTGGCTATGATCACAAAATACGTGGACCGCATTAAGCATGTACATTTAAAGGATATTCGTCCAGATGTGGTAAAACAGGTAAGGGAAGAAAAAATGAGCTTCCTTGCAGGGGTACGGGCAGGTGCCTTCACCATTCCTGGAGATGGCTGCGTAAGCTTTGATCCTATCTTTAAAGTATTAGAGGACGCTTCTTATGAAGGTTATATGGTAGTGGAAGCAGAGCAGGATCCAGCAAAAGCTAACCCACTGGAATATGCCATCAATGCAAGAAAATTCATTTCAGAAAAAACTGGTCTTTAATTCATTAAACAATAAAAGGAGAAGAAAATTATGGTAACTGTAGGTATTATTGGGGCTGGAAGGATCGGAAAAGTTCATACCACCAGCATTTGCAACATCGTAAAGAATGCAACAATCAAAACCATCGCTGACCCATTTATGAACGAAGAGACTGCTAATTGGGCAAAAGGCATGGGAGTTCATCATACCACCAAGGATTATAAAGAGATCTTAGCAGATCCAGAAATCGATGCCGTTTTAATTTGTTCCTCCACCAACACACATTCCCCTATCTCTGTGGAAGCAATTAAGGCTGGTAAACACGTTTTCTGTGAAAAACCAATTGACCATGACGTTGATAAAATTAAAGATGTCATTGAGGCATTAAAAGATAGCAAGGTGAAGTATCAGGTAGGCTTTAACCGCCGTTTTGACCACAACTTTGAAGCAGTTAAGAATGCAGTAGTAGCAGGAAAAATCGGAGAGCCTCATATCATTAAGGTGACCTCCAGAGATCCAGAACCACCAAGTGCAGAGTATGCAGCTGTTTCTGGCGGTATGTTCCTTGATATGACCATTCATGATTTTGATATGGTGCGTTTCTTGGCAGGCTGTGACGCAGAGGAGATCTACGTTCAGTCAGCAGTCTTAGTTGATCCGGCCATTGGAGAAGCAGGAGACGTGGATACCGCAGTTATCACCATTAAGATGGAGAATGGCGCCATAGCAGTGATTGATAACTCCAGAAAGGCCGTTTATGGCTATGACCAAAGAGCAGAGGTATTTGGCTCCAAGGGTATGGTGGCAACCGCTAACGATACTGAATCCAGTGCTATACTTAGCACCGCAGACGGTGTCACCGGAGAAAAACCTCTCTACTTCTTCTTAGAGCGCTACATGCAGTCCTTTGCAAAAGAAGTAAACTGCTTTATTGAAGCCATTGAAAATAACACAGATACTCCTCTTGGCGTGTTAGATGGATTAAAGCCAGTACTTATGGGAATCGCAGCAAAGAAATCCGTGGAAGAGCACAGACCTGTTAAAATTTCAGAAATCACAATGTAATTCATAATAGGAAGAAAGGAGTTGCCATGAGCGAATTATTCAGCTATCCGGAGTTTGATCAGGAGGGAGTTAAGACCCTGTGTAAAGCCGGAGATGCGAACAATGATATGTTAATGGATATTGCTGTCTATGAGTTAAAGAAAGGAGAGGAACGCACCTTTTCCTATCCTCAAAGCGAGATGGCAGTCCTGCTTCTCATCGGGGAAATCACTTTTTCCTGGGAGGGGAAGGAGGCGTGCGGAACGCGCAGCAGTCTCATTGAGGAAGGCCCTTACTGTCTTCATGTTTCCAAGGAAACAACCGTTACGGTGAGAGCAAAGGCTGACAGCCAGATCTTAGTTCAGTGCACCGAAAATGAGAAACCATTTGAAGGCATATTCTACCGGCCAGAGGATTGTACCAATGATACATTTGGTGAGGGACTTTGGGAGAATAAGATGAAACGTACGGTCCGCACCATCTTCGATTACAGCAACGCTCCTTATTCCAATATGGTAAATGGAGAAGTAATCACCCATCAAGGCGGCTGGTCAAGCTACACCCCCCACGAGCATCCCCAGCCAGAGGTGTATTACTATCGTTACGAACGGCCAGAAGGCTTTGGAGCCTGCTTTATCGGCGAGGAAGCCTTTAAGATCAAGGACGGAGGCTGTGCAGCCATTCCTGGAGGGAAGACCCACCCTCAGACAACTGCACCCGGATTTCCCATGTATTACTGCTGGATGATCCGCCATCTTCCCAGTAATCCCTGGACAACAAGAGTTGATGACCCAAGATATAACTGGGTCAAGGAAGTGAACTAAAAAATGGAGAGATGCCCTTTCGATTGACAGGGCATCTCTCTGTTTACATAGCGGCTGTTTTTATCAGAATAGAAGCCTTTTTTGATTTTCATCAAAACCCTGACTGTAAGTGCCGGTTTCCAACTTATCGTCCCCCGGTTTGTACTGGTCAAATGAGTCTCTGGAAGAGGACGAAGCCTTTTCTTTCTTTTTGGTATCGGCTTTTAAGTCCTGGATCTTACGCTCGACTTCGGCTAATTCTTTTTTCAGGCTGGCATATTCCTTACTGGGTTTGGTTGAGAATGGTTCATTCGCCGCTTTCAATTTTTGTTCCAACTGGGCCTTTTTTCCTTGTAAGTCCTTAATGGCTGCGTTGTTGTCTTCAGAATCACTGCTGCCAATAGAATCGGCGTTTGCGCCAAATTGGTTTGGGGCGGCACTTGTGGTACTGCTTATGTTCATAATAAAACCTCCTGTCTTTTGTGATGGTTTCATTATAAAAATATAGCCATTTTACTGCAATGGATTTGGTGTCAATGGTATGTTTGGTGTTGTGGAATGAGAAACAGGACATTTAGCCGAAAAAAATCAGGTCCATCTTCGATGGAAATAGTGCCATTGTATTTTTGTGCAACTGCTTTTATGTTATTTAGGCCAATGCCAAAAACAATGGGTGAACTGTCTTTCATACACCGACTGTTTTCTGCTTCAATCATAAAGAAGCTACCCTTTTGCATGGCAGATAAGAGAAGGTATTTATTTCCTTCTGTTAAGGTACTTAATGCATTGATTGCATTGTCCACTGCGTTGGAAAAAACGATACATAAATCAAGATCATCCAAGGAACTCTTAGCTGGGATTTTAACCGTACAGTCAACATGGATTTCTTTTTGGGCGGCTAACCCCAGCTTGCTGCTTAGCAGCATATCGATGACAGTGTTGCCTGTGCTGCAGGGAAATGAGGTCTTATCTGTTACATCTTTTAGCTTTCCAAGGTATTCCTGAGCCTTAATCAGTTCTTCTTTCTGAATCAGGTTTTCAAGGATGGTCCAGTGATTTTTAATATCATGACGAAAAGAGCGAGTCTGCTCGTAACGGTATTTTAATTCATCAATATAATCCTGCTGGGAGGCGGCCTGCTGTTCTAACATAGTGTTTTTTAACTCCAGTTCAAATCCGGTGAGAAGCCGGTGATAGGCATATAGAACTGCAGCTAGGCACCCCAGAGCAGACAATTCCAGAATCATATGGCCTGCGTTCGTAAGCTGTGACAGAAAGCCTGTGCTGGAGGAGCTGCTGATAATAAATTGCAGAATCAGCAGTATAAATAGAGTTGGGAGCAATAAGATCAGTACCTGCTGTGTCAATGCTATTTTCCGCCCGTAAAAGGACTTTATAGTATACCGGTAAGCAATAAAGACCGAGATCACGGAAGTAAGAGAAATGGCAGCAAGAAGCAGTTTTTCAAAATTGCCAAGGGGACCCCCACAGCCATAAACAATTTGAGTCATTGTCTGAAATAATCCGTTTATGATCTGCATGATGGTTATGGCTAGGATTGCGGTGATTCCCGACAGCCAGGGCCTGCATCTTAAAATAAGGCAGCCAAATGAAAACAAAGCAAGCACTTCTATTGCTGTGGTGAAAATAAATGACATCTTAACGTATATCTCCAGGCCATATATGATAAACATCAGAGCGGTGTAGAAAACATAGTGGTGCTTCTTTAACGGCACGTGCGTGAATGTTCCGAAAAAATACAGTTCAGAAAGAGCCAGAAGGCCGTTTAACAAACAAAAGAAGAATAGAATGTTTATAAAGTCCATGGTATCACCGGCCTTTCATATAAAGCAGCACAGCGGAAAGAAATTCCTGCTGTTTTAATCTTGAAATTGGAATCTGCTCGCTGTTTTCTAAGTGAGCCATTCCCTTTTCACAACTGTTGACAAATCTTAAATTTACCAGATAGCTGCGATGGCATCGAAAAAAGCATGGATCAAGCTGTTTTTCCAGTTCTTTGATTTTACAGTAGTAATCAATGACCTCATTTTTGGTATGTACATAGATAATCCGGTTAATGATTTCGCAGTAAAGTATATCATCAAACCGGACGATTTTGCAGTAGGATCCTTTTTGTATGGAAAGACGCCGGTTCTTCTGCTCGCTGATATAATGGAGAATCCGGTCCATGGTGCGGGAAAAACGCTTTGGCGATATGGGCTTTAATATATAATCTGAGGCTTCCACTTCAAATGCGTCATATACATATTCCGGAGATATGGTAACAAAGACCAGAAAGGAATTCTTCCCGGCCTTACGCATTTTTTGCGCGGCTTCCATTCCGGTTATTCCATTCATTTGGATATCCAGAAATATAATATCGTAATGAGTATCTTTTTGAAGCAGGGATCTTGCGTCTTGAAATGAGTCAATTTCAAATTGGCAGGACTGCATCATGAGATAACCCGTTATTCTTTCTTTTAAGTCGGAAACCATAGTTTCCTCGTCATCACATATGGCAAGTTTAATCAAAATAGTACCTCACTTTTATATTGATACAAGTTATCATACAATTAATAAAATGCCTATGCAAGATAAGAATACAAGAAATGCATAGTAAAATAGGTAAGAATCGCAAATTCTGAGGTGACGGATCCAATCAAACATGATAAATTAGTAGCATATTTATAATATAACAGCGTTAACGGAAAAGGGGTAAGGAAATGATTTATGTTCAACAAATGCTGGTTGGAGTAATCGAAAAATACGATCTCGTTTATCAGACCAGCTTGTTTATAAGAATCGTTGTGGCAGGGATTTTTGGTTATCTCATCGGGTATGAGAGAAAAAACCGCTACAAAGGTGCCGGAATGAGGACTCATGCCATTGTGGCTATGGGAGCTGCCCTTATGATGGTAGTTTCTAAGTACGGGTTTCGGGATATTCCTAATTTTGACCCGTCAAGAGTCGCGTCTCAAATCGTTTCCGGTATCGGTTTTCTGGGTGCGGGAGTTATATTTATAAAAAATAACTCCGTAAGCGGACTGACTACGGCTGCAGGGATCTGGGCAACGGCAGGAGTCGGTATGGCAATTGGCTCTGGCTCTTATTTTGTAGGTTGTGGGGCAAGCTTGCTTCTTATCTTCACCCAGATTATTCTTCATGACGTGCCCTTTTTATCCAAAGAGCCTTACCGGAGTATGCTAAAAATCAACACCTCCCACTACGATTCCATTATCACAGAACTTTTTAATATGTTTACCGAAGAAAAGATCAAGGTTTTAAATGTGAAAATAGGGAAATCTAAAGAAAGTACCAAGGTAGAACTAGACCTTTTATTTCCACCTGGTTATGAAAAAAACAATTTGATTATCAAGTGGTCTGGGGATAAGCGGATTGATTCCATCAGCGGATAAGAGTCAAATTGAACCCCACTAATCCATGTTATATAAGAAACAATAACAAGGACAATGAAAAAAGCAGGTTAAAATGATAAAACATCTGACAGCGGATTTACACACCCATACGGATGTGAGCAAACACGGCTACAGCACCGTCTATGAGAATATTATGGCTGCAAAGGCGGCCGGTCTAACCCATATAGGAATCAGTAACCATGGTCCGGCCCACGAAGACGGAGCCCCGGAGGGACATTTTCGGAATTTACGAGTATTACCTGAAATCGTAGAAGGAATCCGGGTATACCGGGGAGCAGAATTAAATATTACAGATTATAATGGAAGCATTGACCTAAGCGGGGACACCATTAAAAACAGGCTTGATTATACCATTGCTTCCTTTCATGATGATGTGATATTTCCAGGAACCATAGAGGACCACACAAGAGCCTATTTATCTGTGGCAGCAAATCCCTTGGTAGACATCATCGGCCATAGCGGAACTAAGTGCTTTACCTATGATTATGAGCGAGTCATACCTGAGTTTGGGAAATATGGGAAGGCAGTGGAGATTAATGAGGCAACCTTTTATGTAAGAAAGGAATCGAGGGAAAACTGCATGAGGATTGCCAGATTATGCGCCCTTCATCAGGTTTTCGTGATAGTCAGCTCAGATGCCCATTTTTGCAAGCTGGTGGGAGATTTTCCAAATGCCTTAGAAATGCTTAAGGCAATAAACTTCCCGGAAGAACTGATTATCAATGGGGACGGGAAGCGACTGGAAACATGGCTGCAAAGGAAGAAATTACAAAAGGAGTAAGGAACATGAGATATTACGTTGGTATTGATCTTGGGGGAACAAATATTGCAGCAGGACTAGTGGGAGAGGATGGCACCTTAATAACGCAAATGTCCGTTCCAACGAAAAGCGGGAGAAGCGCCAGAGAAATCGTAAAAGATATGGGAAGTCTTGCAAAGAAAGTAGCAGAAATGGGAGAGATTCCATGGGAGAACATCGAAGCAGTAGGGATTGGCGTTCCTGGAACGGCTAACCGAGATACAGGCATGGTGGAATATGCCAATAATCTTGGCTTTTACGATGAACCGATGGTCTCTATGCTAAAAGAGGAACTTCCAGGCAAGCCCATTCGATTTGATAATGATGCCAATGCCGCCGCATGGGGAGAATATGTGGCAGGCAGCGGAAAAGGAAGTAAATCCATGCTGGTAGTTACCCTTGGAACTGGGGTGGGTGGTGGTATTATTTTAGATGGGAAACTGTTTCGTGGTGTGAATTATGCGGCAGGAGAATTTGGTCACTTTGTCATTGACAGAAATGGAATCCCTTGTAACTGCGGAAGACGGGGATGCTTTGAAACATATGCCTCTGCTACCGCATTGGTAGCCCAGACAAAGGAAGCCATGGAACAACACCCAGAATCCATTTTATGGGAGCTGTGCCATAAGAACATAGACAGCATAGAAGGAAAGACCTTGTTTGACGGTGTGAGGCAAGAAGATGAAATCGCAAAGCAGGTCTTAAGTCAATTCATAGAGTACCTGGCTACGGGTTTGGTAGATTTAATTAATATCTTTCAGCCAGAGGTCCTCTGCATTGGCGGTGGAATCAGTAAGGCAGGGGACCTTCTATTAAAACCCCTTCAGGCCATCATTGACAAAGAAGATTACGCGGCCACCTCCCGTAACAGGACGAAAATTACGGTTGCAACGCTGGATAACGATGCAGGCCTTATTGGTGCAGCACTGTTAGAATCATAGAAAAGAGGACAATCAGGATGAAACGATACATGGAACATATGATCCGTTCTGCAGAAATAAGAGTGGAACAATTTATAAGCTTGCAGGTGAAGGATCAAAGAGATGTTTTTTACGGAGGGCTGAAACGTCCTCTTTTAGAAGTAAAGCCAACCATTTATGTTATGGCGGATGCAGCTAGCGTCTATCTAAATGAGAAAAGCCGCTACTATAAAAATGAGACTCTCTTAAAGGCAATGGAGGCAGCTCTCATCTTTATCAAACATTGTCAGAGAGAAGACGGAAGCTTTGATTACCCTTCCTGTAACTTTAAATCAGCGCCAGATACTTCCTTTTGCTTTAAACGCCTAATTGCCACGTATCGGTTGTTTCTAAAATACACCAGGGAAGAAGAACTTGTGACCTTAAAAACAGGTTACCGCTTAGTTCTCATAAAGGCACTGAACGCACTTTTAATCGGAGGTTTCCACACGCCAAATCATCGTTGGGGTATTACTGCTGCCCTTATGCAGGGAGCCAATCTGGTAAAGGAAGAAAACCCCCAGCTTTCTCTTGCGCTTACGAAACGGGCACAGCAGTATCTTTTAGAGGGCATAGACGGTAACGAAGAGGGAGAGTACGCAGAGCGCTCTACAGGCAATTATAATGCAGTGGTCAACAATGCCATGATGGCAATGTATGAGGAATCTGGTGATGACTCCTACCTTTTATATGTAGAGCGAAATCTAAAGATGATGCTTTACTACATCGATCCAGATGATACCATTTTTACTCAGAATTCCACAAGGCAGGATCAAGGCAAGGCGGATTATCCGGACAAGTATTTATACCAGTACTTATACATGGCGGCTAAGACAGGCTTAGAAGTCTTTGACCATGCAGCTCATAAGATCATCAAGGACAATACAGAGCGTGGAGATATGGCACCAGAGTGTCTTCATATTATTATGCTTCATGATTTTATGATGGAGTATGAGTTTAAAGGTTATGGATTTTTAGAAACCTATCATAAACACTTTGAAGAAGCAGGGGTCATCCGTGGTAAAACACCAGAGTATGGATACAGTATATTAAAAGGAAGAAGTTCCTTCTTATTTCTCAAATTTAAGGAGACTCTTGTCTATTTAAAAATAGGAGAAAGCTACTGCGATATCCGTAATTTTATCCCTCAGACCATAGAAGAAAAAGATGGTGTTTGTGTACTGACTTCTGTAGCAAAAGGCTGGTATTATCTTCCTTTTTCAGAACAACAAGGCACCAGTGACTGGTGGAAGATGGATCATACCAAGAGAGAAATCTTAAACAGCAGTGAGCTTAAGATGACCGTTACCTTAAAGGAACTTTCCGATGGAATGGAAATTAATGTAAAAGCAGAAGGGCTTGATCAGGTGCCATTACGTGTTGAAATCTGCATTCCGGCTGGGAGCATTCTGGAAAATGAACATTTCCATATCCGGGGAGCAAAGGGAGAAGAAATGGTGCTCCGGGATGGATTTTTGACGTTACATCATGAAAATCAAAAACTATTGTTGGGACCTGGTTATGGAACCCATGAATTTGGGGGACATTATTCTGGAGAAGAAATCAACGAATCCGGTTTCACCATATACTTTAACGACTACACTCCTTATGATAGAACCTTTTCCATCCGAAGTGTGTAAGCGGTAAAAGAAGAATAAGGAGAAGATTCCGGTGCAAAGATGCACCGGAATTTTTGCAACTAAGGGTGATCGATCAAACGGCGACAAGAAGAAAATCAAGAAAATACAGGGATAAACATTTAAACATATGAAAAAAATAGGAAATTAAAGAAAACCAGTTGCAAAAACCTATGAAGTGAGTATATAATAAACTATATTTTTAATAAAAGACGGCTACCAGAGTTACTGGATTTTCATATACGTCGTGGATTGACTAGAATAGGAAGGAGTTATTTATGAAAAAAACATTAAAAAGAAGTGGGTTAGCTCTCATGACATCTCTCGTGATTCTTGGAGCTCTAACTGCTTGCGGAGGAAAAGATCCGGGGGCAGGAAATAATACAACTGCAAGTGGAGCAGGTGAAACAAAGGCTGGGGAAACCACTGTTGGAACGAAAACCGGAGGCGATAGTACATTTACTTATGCCATTGCAGGTGATCCGGGAGCCAATGTAAATGTTATTACAACAAGCGACCGTTTTGGACTTATGACCATTAAGATGATTTATTCTCCCTTATATATGTATAATGCAGATGGAATCAATTACTTCCTCGCAAAGAGCATTGATGCTTCTGATGATAACTTAACTTACACCGTACACTTAAGAGACGATGTGAAGTGGTCTGATGGTGAGAAGTTTACGGCTGATGATGTAGTATTTACCTTTGAAGCCATGGAAAAAGAGGAGAATGTAGGTTGGGCTTATTCCCAGCTTGTTTATCCAGAAGGAAGTGTAAAAGTCGCTAAAGTTGATGATTATACCGTTACCTTTACCATGCCAGTGATCAATGCAGCAGCAGAAGAGATGCTCTCCCAGATCTTTATCATGCCAAAGCATGTTTATGAGAATGTGACCAGTTTTGAAAACAATGAAGTGAATGCAAAGCCAGTTGGAACTGGACCTTACGTGATGTCAGAGTACTCCGCAGGTTCCTATGTGAAATTCACAAAGAATGAGAATTATTTCCTTGGAGCACCTTCCATTGATAACATTGTTTACCGAATCATTGAAAATGAGAACACAGCGAAAACAGCCATTCAAAGTGGTGAAGTAGATGCCTGGATTGGTACCCCTGCTCAGGTAGAGCAGATGGACTTAAAGTCCAACAACTTAACCGTGAAGCCTTATCAGGAAGGCCGCGTTGGCTATCTGATGATGAACGCAAAGCGTATGAACGATGAAAACTTAAGAAAAGCAATTCTGTATGCCATTGATAAAAAGGCCATTGCAGACGCTATCTTCTTAGATGAAGCGAACTACGATCTGCCATGGAGCTTTATGCCTCCGAACAGTGAGTTCTTTACAGAGGACGTTGAAAAGTACGGTCAGAATCTGGAGAAATCAAAAGAATTCCTTGCAGCTTCCGGTAATAAGGCACCAGAACTTACCCTTGCATACAGTGCTACAGACAGCATTCAGTCAACCACAGCAATTTTAGTTCAGGAACAGCTTCAGAAGGTAGGCATTAAGGTGAACTTAACGGGAGTGGATTCCACTGCATTAAGTCAGCAGATGAAAAAGGAAGATAACTCCTACGATATGTACTTTGGTGGTTATATCATGGGAATTGACCCAGATACCTTTACCAGCCTCTTTGAAAGCGGTAACAGCCACAACTATATGCACTATGATTATCCTGAAATCGATGAGCTTTTCTCTCAGGGACGGAAAGAAACTGACAAAGCAAAGAGAAAAGTGATTTATACAGAGCTTCAGAAGAAGTTACAAGATACAGCTTGTTTTTATCCGCTGTATTCCAACAAGCGTCTTTTAGTGGTATCAGATAAAATCGCAGGCATTGATGAAGCGAAGTTAGTTCCTGTTTATACCTTTGAAGACACTTCAAAACTTAAGCTTAAATAAAATTTGAAAAAGGGGGTGTTTGCTGCTTCAATTCCTGCGGCAGATACCCTCTTTTTATAAGGAGAAATCATATGGCCAAATATATATTAAAACGAATATTGACAGCCATACCCATGGTCCTATTCATAACAATTCTTTGCTTTACCTTAATGCATTTTGCTCCCTATGATGCCATAGACGCGATGACAAATCCCAGGATGTCACAGGAGACCATTAATCTAATCAAGGCAAAGTACGGATTTGACCAGCCGCTTTTTATCCAATATATCCGCTGGCTGGACGGACTGATGAATGGAAATTATGGATATTCTATCGTTACAAAGCAAAGCATTGCAGCGGATCTTTCCGTGAGAATTCCAAATACAATTAAGCTGGTACTTCCGGCATATTTTACGGCCTATTCTCTGGCTGTAGTGTTGGGACTTTTAGCAGGATCTCGTAAAAACCGTGCCACAGATAAGCTGATTGACGGTTTTTCTTCCGTTGGAATTGCAGTTCCTTCCTTCTGGTTTTCTATGCTTCTTATCTTTGTTTTTGGATATAAGCTAAAACTCCTTCCCTTTGTTGGAATGAATTCTGTCGGTATGGAATCCTCAGTGGTTGATTTTCTACGACACTATATCATGCCCTTTGCAACTTTGGTATTTACCTTCCTGCCAGCCAATATAAAGTTTGTCCGTTCCTCCACCTTGACTCAGTACTCTGAGGATTATGTGCTGGTACAGCAGGCTTTTGGGGCCAGCAGACGGGAGATCATGTTTAAGCATGTGAGTAAAAATGTTCTCTTACCAGTAGTGACAAGACTTGGTATGGCGCTTCCTCTTTTAGTAACTGGAGCGATTATTACAGAGACTGTATTTGGCTGGCCTGGGGTAGGACCATACTTTATCAAAGCCATTCAAGGGCTTGATTATCCCATCGTCATGATCATACTGGTACTTTCAGCAACCCTGGTAATCGTCGGCAATCTTTTGTCAGATATCCTTTACTGTCTCATCGACCCAAGAATCCGGGAAATGGGGTGATGACAAATGAGAAAGAATGAAACAATGAAAAAAAACACAAGGTCTACCAGAATGGACAGCGTTTTTCTGGTGTTAAAACACGATAAAGCTGCGGTAATTTCTCTGATTATTCTTGCCGTTGTCATCCTGCTTGCACTAATAGCGCCACTCCTCCCAATGGATCCCAATGCCACCGATGTCATCAATCGTCTAAAGTCACCCTCCACAAGCCATTTTTTTGGAACGGATGAGGTAGGAAGAGACTATTTTGCCAGAGTGATTTACGGAGGCAGAGTTTCTCTTTTAGTCGGTTTTCTAGCCATGCTTACAAGCCTTACCATCGGCGTAGCGGTGGGAACCATCTCTGGCTTTTGCGGTGGGATCATTGATACAATACTTATGAGAATCGTTGACATTCTCCATTCCATCCCTTGGATGATATTAGTAACGGTTGTCAGCATCTTTTTAAAGCCGGGGATTCAGTCGATTATACTGGTCATCGGTCTCTTCACATGGATGGAGATTGCAAGGCTGGTACGTGCGGAAACCCTTTCCCTAAAGGAACGAGAATTTGTTCTTTATGCAAAATTTTCCGGTGTCAGAGTATTTCATATTATTCTCCGCCATATCATACCTTCTGTATTTCCAACTATCATCGTCTCAGCGACGACTAGCATGGCAGATGCCATTATGACAGAGTCGTCCTTAAGCTTTCTGGGGGTTGGAATTCAACAGCCTATGTCCTCTTGGGGCAGCTTGTTACAAGATGCGCAAGGGACCATGCAAAACAACTTTTTTATGGCTTTGATTCCAGGACTGTTGATTATTATTACGATTTTTGGCTTTAATAAGCTTGGTAATTTACTCCGGGTCTATGTGGAACCTAAGGTTATGAATGATGAGAAAGAATAAAGCGAGGAAATAAAAGTGGAAGAAAACAATAAAAATCATGCGGTCCTGTCTGCCAGGAATGTACACACCACTTTTCACACCCATGGAAGGTCGGTGCAGGCAGTACGAGGCGTCAGCTTTCATGTAGAACATAAAGAAATTCTTGCCGTGGTAGGAGAATCAGGCAGCGGTAAAAGCGTCCTGATGAAATCAATCATGGGATTAATGCCTGATAATGCGGAAGTAGTGGCAGATGAAATCAGGTTTCAGGAGCAGGAGCTTAGCACCATGACTCCGGAGCAGCTAAGAAAGATACGGGGAAAGGAAATTGCCATGGTATTTCAAGATCCTATGACAGCCTTAAACCCCTTAAGAACCATAGGATACCATCTTGTTGAGGTCTTAAAAAGACACCGGAAGATGAATGGAAAAGAAGCACAAAAAGAGGCCATAGAAGTATTAAAACAGGTGGGAATTTCCTCTCCAGAAAAACGGCTGATGCAATATCCCCACGAATTTTCCGGTGGTATGCGTCAGAGAGCTTTAATTGCTATGGCGTTATGCTGTAAGCCAAAGCTATTAATTGCAGATGAACCAACCACAGCCCTTGATGTGACAATACAAGCTCAGATATTAGAACTCCTTAAAAAGATTCAAGAAGAAAATGGGATGAGTGTCGTGCTCATCACTCATGATCTTGGTGTGGTGGCAAGTTTAAGCCACAGAATCTGTGTTATGTACGGTGGACTTATTATGGAAGAGGGGCTAACGGATGAAATCTTTTATGCTCCCAAACATCCTTATACAAAAGCACTGTTAAGAGCCATTCCCAGGCCCCAGTCAGGAAGCAGAGAACGTCTAGAATCCATTCCTGGAATGGCTCCATCTCTGGCCTCTCCACCCCCAGGATGCCCCTTTGCAGAGCGCTGTAAATTCGCTTGTGAAACCTGCAATCAAGGCATTCCACAGTACCGTGTGTATTCGGATACCCAGAGGGCGATGTGCATCTTTTCAGACGAAGAGCTTTCTGCCATGGAAAAGGAGGTGCAGTGATATGGACCAGAATAACCATGAGATCTTACTAGAAGCAAAAAATCTCTGTAAATATTTTCCAACAAAGGATTTCTTTGGGCGTAAAAAGGCAGAGGTAAAGGCCGTGGATGGCATTCATCTTGCCATTCGAAAAGGGGAGACTTTTGGCCTTGTTGGAGAGTCTGGTTGCGGAAAATCCACTCTCGGGCGGACACTCATTCGGATGTATGAACCTACCAGCGGCTCCATCCATTTTAAAGGGCAGGATATTACTGGATGGAAGGGGAAAAAACTTCTTCCTATCCACAAACAGATGCAGATCATATTCCAGGATCCATATTCTGCATTGGATCCCCATTTAAATGTTAAAGAAATCATCAAAGAGTCCCTTACCGCTGGAGGAAATATGCCTGCCAGCGAAATGGATGGAAGAATCGAAGAGCTCTTAAAAAGGGTTGGGATGAAACCAGATGATATGCATAAGTATGCATATGAATTTTCTGGCGGACAGCGTCAGAGAATTGGAATTGCCAGGGCACTTTCCGTGGAACCGGAGTTCCTTCTCTGTGATGAGCCGATTTCAGCCTTAGATGTATCGATTCAGGCGCAGGTTGTAAATATGCTGGAAGAACTTCAAGAAGAGATGGGGTTGAGCTATTTGTTCGTTGCCCATGATTTGTCCATGGTGCGCCACATTTCCACAAGGATTGGTGTCATGTATTTAGGCAGATTGGTGGAGGTGGCAGACAGCGATGAACTCTATGAAAATCCTCTTCATCCATACACAAAAGCCCTGCTTTCTGCCATACCTATAGCTGACCCAAAAGTAGCAAGAATTACAAACCGTGTTGTGCTTACCGGGGATCTTCCAAGTGCAATGGATGTGCCTAGTGGATGCCACTTTCATACCAGGTGTAAGTATGCGGAAAATGGGTGCAAAGAATCGGTTCCCGAACTGCGTGAGATATCTCCAGGCCACTATGTTTCATGCTCTTGTATCCAAGGAATTATGCACAATGAATCAAACACCTTAGAAAAATAATTCTTGACTTTTTAATCAAAACTTTTTATAATAACAACAATTAAACAACAAAAATAAGCGAAGACGCTTAAGAGTATTTACCCTTAGGCGTTTTTTTGCATATTCGCAGTCTTTTGCATAGAAAGGAGATGAAAGTATGCCAGATATGGTAAAAGTCGAAAACTTAAAAAAGAACTTCGGAGACTTGGAAGTTTTAAAGGATATCAGCCTTACGGTTAAGGAAGGTGAGAAGCTGGTTATTATAGGTCCTTCCGGTTCCGGTAAGTCCACCTTTATCCGTTGCATCAATTACCTGGAGGAGCCAACAAGCGGCAAAATCACAGTAGCAGGCACGGAAGTAACAAAAAAGAATCATCTGGAATTAGCAAAGAAATATTCATCCATGGTCTTTCAGCAATTTAACTTATATCCCCATCTTACCGTCTTAGAAAATCTGACCCTGGCACCCATCAAGTTGCAGCATGTTCCCAAAGAAGAGGCAAAAAAGAACGCCTTAAGTAGTTTGGAACGAGTTGGTTTAAAGGAAAAAGCTGGTAATTATCCCATTCAGCTATCCGGCGGACAGCAGCAGAGAGTTGCCATAGCAAGATCATTGTGCACCAAACAGCCGCTCATTCTTTTTGATGAGCCCACATCAGCCCTTGATCCTGAGATGGTTCAGGAGGTTTTAAGTGTTATGGTGGAGCTTGCTCATGAAAACATTACGATGATTTGCGTGACCCATGAGATGGGATTTGCCCGTCAGGTAGCAGACCGAGTAATTTTCATGGATGGAGGGTATATTTTAGAAGAGGGAACACCAGAGCATTTCTTTGAATGCCCGGAACATGAAAGAACCAAAGCGTTTTTAAGCAAGATCCTGCACTAGGATGTTTGTTTAATATAATATCATGATTGAGGAGGAAACAGATATGATGAAAAAGATGTTATCACTTGCACTTACAATAGCCATGGCGGCTACCTTAACAGCGTGTGGTGGTTCTAAACCGGAACAGACGACTACCAAAGCAGCTACAGAAACCAAGGCAGGGGAGACTACCGCTGCTGGCACGAAAGACGTGGCAGCTGACGTTAAAAAAATTATTGATCGTGGTACTTTAAAGGTTGGTTGTAAATCCGATATTCCAAAGTTCAGCCTTCAAAATACAGCAACAGGAGAATATGAAGGGTTTGAAGATGATCTTGCTTATGAGATCGCAGGCAAGATTTTTGGATGCACACCAGAAGAAGCGAAAGAAAAGAAGCTGGTTGCATTTCAGGGTGTTACCGCGAAAACAAGAGGTCCTCTTTTAGAGAACGGAGAAATTGATCTAGTTATTGCTACCTTTACCATCACAGATGAGAGAAAGGAAACTTATAACTTCTCCACACCTTACTATACCGATGCTGTAGGTCTTCTGGTTAATAAGGACTCTGGTATTACTTCCATCGAAGGACTTGATGGCAAGGTTGTAGGAATTGCTCAGTCTGCCAATACAAAAGAAGTGACCATGAAGTATGTCAACGAGAAAGGCTTAAAAGTTAAGCCAGAGTTCCAGGAATTTGATGGTTATCCAGCGCTTGCTCAGGCTCTTGCAACCAAGCAGATTGACTGTTTCTCCGTTGACCGTGCCATATTATCAGGTTATGTAAATGATAAAAATCAAATCTTAGAAGATCGTTTTGCAGAGCAGGATTACGGAGTAGCATCTGCAAAAGATAATACAGGTCTTGCAGGATTGGTAGAAGAGAAAGTCACCTCCATGATTTCTGATGGTTCTATGAAGAAACTTCAGGATAAATGGGGATTACAGTAACCTGTAATGTAAAGGAAAGTTGATATGATTAAAGGTCTTTTTGATATTAAACGCTGGAATGCCCTGTTTCAGGCATTTCCCGACTATTATATACCAGGCTTTCTTATGACTCTTAAAATATCACTGGTAGGGCTTGCGGTTTCGCTTGCCCTTGGAGTGGTATTCGGTCTGTTATCTACGGCTAAATTCAAACCGTTTCGTATCATTTCACGAATCTATGTGGAATTAATACAGAATACGCCTCTGGCTTTGCAGGTGGTCTGCTATTACTCCATCCTGCCCATGCTTTTTTCAAGCTCCGGTTTTCGCATCCCTAAATTCATACTGGGTGTGGTGGGGGTTGGTGTTTATCATGGAGCCTATATTGCTGAGGTTATTAGAACCGGTATTGAAGCTATTCCGAAGGGACAGTCTGAGGCAGCATCTTCTCAGGGTTTTTCTTATCTGGAGACCATGTATCACATTATTTTGCCTCAGACCGTGAAGATAATCCTGCCGCCTCTAGCCAATCAGGCTCTTGGGCTTGTTAAGAACACCTCCATCCTTGCCATGGTTGCAGGTATGGATCTCATGTATTTTACAGATTCCTGGGGTTCTGAAAGAGGCTATTTTGCTCAGGCATACTTTACAAGTGCGGTTATGTACTTTATCATCTGTTTCCCTCTGGCAAGGCTTGCCCGCTACTTAGAGATTCGTTCTATGAGGCTGCCGACTGCAAAAAGGCTTGAAATTACAGCAGATGAGGAGGTCGCATGATAGAATTATTTCATCAGATCTTCACTCAGGCAAATGTATTCTTTATGTTAAAAGGATTACAGATGACGGTGTTGATCGCTGTGTTATCTACTATCTTCAGTATGTTTTTTGGTACTGTATTTGCCCTGATCCGTACTTATGCATCCGGTAAATGGAAATGGGCAGGAGTGCTGGTTGCAATTTATACAGAATTTTTCCGCTGTACCCCCAACCTTTTGTGGATCCTCTGGATCTATTTTACGGTCAAAGGGAATAAAGTAGGAGTATCGGTATTCGCAATTACGCTCTTTACTTCTGCTGTTATGGCAGAAATCGTTAGAGGTGGGTTAAACTCCATTCCCATGGGTCAGTTTGAAAGCGCCCAGTCTCAGGGATTCGGGTTTTTAATGACTCTCTGGTACATTATACTTCCCCAGACGTTTAAGAAGGTGATACCTGCACTGTTAAGCCAGGTCATCACAATCATTAAAGATACCTCCTTCTTAAAGATGGTGGACGTTGCAGAATTTATGAGAAACAGCTCTGTTGTTTTAGGCAGTATCTACGATGTACGGGGCATGATGATGCTGTTTGCCTTCGAGGCACTTTGCTATTTTACCATCTGCTTTGCACTCAGTACTGTGGTGAGGCGTTATCAAAAAACTATCGTAACTGGTTAGGGAGGAACTTTTTGAATGAAAAAGTTTACAATCACGATTGCCCGTGAGTTTGGAAGTATGGGGGGCCCCATTGCCAGGGAACTTTCAAAAGAACTTGGAGTAAAGTTTTATGACCGTGATATTGTGGAAGAGGTATCAAAAAAACTGAATCTTCCGATTTCAACCATAAGTGAAGAAGAAGAAAAGTCGAAACATCTATTATTCTCTCATATGTTCCCACTTGGAACTGATGAGGATTATATGCAGGATATCATTTTTGATGTTCAAAAGGATATTATTTTGGATCTTGCAAGGAAAGAAAGCTGTATCCTGGTGGGCAGATGCTCCAATCACATTTTGGAAAAAGAAAAGAATAATATTAATATCTTTATTTATGCCCCGTATCAAAAGCGGATTCAAAACTGTGTCAATTCCTTAGGCATGACAGTAAGTGAAGCCAAAAGAATGATTTCATCCGTGGATAAAGCAAGAAACACATATCATAAAAAGTATGCCGGTTATCTTCCAAATAACCCGGAGCATACAAACCTTATGATCGACTCCTCACTCCTTGGAGTTACCGGTACGGCTAAGTTAATTGCCGGGGTTGTGCAACAGTTATACGGGGAATGATAAGACAAAAGCTTCCTTATTAAATAGGCCCTTCTAGTAAGATTAAGATCAATATCTTGATTCTTTGCTGGGATGGTCTGTTTTATTTTAATGAGCGGATGGAAATATATACCATCAGTTGTTCTTCTGTATTTTAGGGAAGACAATGAAAAAATAAAGTTATGCCCCTTGACACTTAAAATAAAACCTGCTATAGTTTACATTTGTGAAACGAGAGGATTAAGGTCTGAAACGTGCCTGTTCCCTCTCGTTTTGTATTGTGAAAGTGTGTGTGTGCGGCCGTCGGCAACATGGGAACCCGGCAGGCCATGAGAAAGGAATTAATCATTTATGGAAACAATGAGATTTGATGAATTACAGTTAGATGAAAGAATTCTGCGGGCTGTAGCAGATATGGGATTTGAAGAAGCGTCTCCAATCCAGGCCCAGGCAATTCCAGTCCAGGTAGAAGGAAGAGATATTATCGGTCAGGCTCAGACAGGAACCGGTAAGACCGCAGCTTTTGGTATTCCCCTGTTACAGAAGGTTGACCCTAAAGTAAAAAAGCTTCAAGCGATTGCACTCTGCCCTACTAGAGAACTTGCAATTCAGGTAGCAGATGAGATCCGCAGGCTTGCAAAATATATGCATGGTGTAAAAGTCGTTCCAATTTATGGAGGACAGGATATTGTAAAACAGATTCGTTCTTTAAAAGATGGAACACAGGTTATTATCGGAACTCCTGGACGTGTTATGGATCATATGCGTCGTAAAACTGTTAAGTTTGATACGGTTCGTACCGTTGTTATGGATGAAGCAGATGAGATGTTAAACATGGGATTTTTAGAGGATATGGAAACTATCTTAAGCCAGCTTCCAGAAGATCGCCAGACCGTAATGTTTTCTGCAACCATGCCTTCTGCAATTATGGAAATCGCAAGAAAATTCCAGCAGGACCCAGTAACAGTTAAAGTAGTAAAGAAAGAACTGACTGTTCCAAAAGTAACACAGTATTATTATGAAGTGAAACCAAAGAGCAAGGTTGAAGTTATGTGTCGTCTTTTAGACATGTACGCACCAAAGCTTTCTGTTGCATTTTGTAACACCAAAAAGCAGGTAGACGAACTGGTTCAGGCTCTTCAAGGACGTGGATATTTCGCCGAGGGACTTCACGGTGATTTAAAGCAGATCCAGCGTGACAGGGTCATGAACAGCTTCCGTAACGGTAAGACAGAGATCCTTGTGGCAACAGACGTAGCAGCCCGTGGAATCGATGTAGACGACGTAGAAGCGGTATTCAATTACGATCTTCCACAGGATGACGAGTATTATGTACACAGAATCGGCCGTACTGGCCGTGCAAACCGTGAAGGTATTGCATTTAGCTTTGTTGTGGGCAAGGAAGTTTATAAGCTTCGTGACATTCAGCGCTACTGCAAGACCAAGATCACTCCTCAGGCAGTCCCTTCTTTAAATGACGTAACAGCCATTAAGGTAGACAAGATTTTAGAGAGCGTAGCCGATACCATCGCTGATACAGACTTAAGCAAGATGGTAAACATCATCGAGCAGAAAATTCAGGAAGAGGAATATACTTCTTTGGATCTGGCAGCTGCCCTTCTAAAACGTCTGATGGGTGAAGAAAATGAGGATATCATCGATGTGAAAGAACCTCGTTCCCTTGATACTCTTGATAATCTCTTTGGCGGCGGAAGCCGTGGAAACAGTCGCGGAGGCCGTGTAGGTGGCCGTGGCGGAAGAAGCGATTCTTCTTCTTCCAGAGGAGAAAGAGAAGATATGGCTCGTCTTTTCATCAACATTGGTAAGAACCAGAATGTTAAGCCAGGAGATATCCTTGGTGCCATCGCTGGAGAATCCGGTATACCTGGTAAGATGGTAGGCAGCATCGACATGTATGACAAGTATACCTTTGTAGAAGTTCCTAGAGAAAATGCAGATGTTGTACTTCAGGCCATGAAAGATGTAAAGATCAAAGGCAAGAATATCCATATGGAAAAAGCCAACGGAAAAGGCAAATAAATTTTTCTGGAGCGAAGCAGGAAGGAAAGGCATAGCCTTTCCGGGAATGCTTTGCTCCTTTTTTAATATCCATATTTTCAAGGGGTCAATGGGAAAAGGGTACTCTTGCTTCCTGATGAAAAAAAAGATACAATAGGCACATAGAAAAATTTTATATTTGCCATAAATGAAAGCTTTAAGGCTTCTTTGGCAAGAGCGTTAAGATGGAGGATGTTATGTCAGAGTGGAAGAAAAATGACAGGATTGAAACAGTCATTGAAGATATGAGCGAGACAGGGGAAGGGATCGGTAAGACCGATGGATTTACCTGGTTTATTAAAGATACCGTAATTGGGGACAAGGTGGAAGCAAAGGCCATGAAGACCAAGAAGTCCTACGGCTTTGCAAGACTGGAGAAAATACTTGTGCCTTCCAGTAACCGTGTAGAGCCAAAGTGCCCCGTTGCAAGGCAATGTGGAGGCTGCCAGCTTCAGGCCATGGAGTACAAGGAGCAGCTTACGTATAAGCAGAATAAGATATACAATAACCTGACAAGAATTGGCGGTTTCACTGAGATTCTCATGTCACCTATTATGGGAATGGACGAGCCGTGGAGATACCGGAACAAAGCTCAATTTCCTTGGGGAACCGACAGGGAAGGCAATATCATAACTGGATTTTATGCTGGACGTACACATTCCATCATCGGGTGTGAGGATTGTCTCCTTGGTATAGAAGAGAACCAGGAGATACTTAAGATTATGAAAGCCTATATGGAGCGTTATGACTTACTTCCATATGAGGAGGAATCCCATAGAGGTTTGATGCGTCATACTTTGATTCGTAAAGGCTTTAAGACCGGAGAACTTATGGTGTGTCAGGTAATCAATGGGAAAAGTCTGCCTCACAGTGAGAAGCTGGTTGAGGAGCTTCTTAAGGTACCAGGAATGACAAGCATCTCCTTTAATGTAAATAGAGAGAGAACCAATGTGATTATGGGAAGCCAGGTGGAGAACCTTTATGGACCTGGATTTATTACGGATTACATTGGAGATGTAAAATATCAAATTTCCCCAATGTCCTTTTATCAGGTAAATCCGGTACAGACAGAGAAGCTTTACGGTACAGCCCTTGAGTATGCTGGGCTGACTGGAGGGGAAACCGTTTGGGATCTTTACTGCGGTATTGGAACCATCTCCTTATTCCTGGCTCAAAAGGCGAAAAAGGTGTATGGGGTTGAGCTTGTTCCTCAGGCCATTGAAGATGCCAAGGAGAATGCGAAAATAAATGGTATAGAGAATGTGGAGTTCTTTGTAGGAAAAGTCGAAGAGGTATTGCCTGAGCAGTTTGAGAAGAATCAGGTGCGTGCTGATGTGATTGTAGTTGACCCACCAAGAAAAGGGTGTGATGAGGTTTGTTTAGATACCATTGTAAAGATGGAGCCGAAACGGGTGGTTTATGTAAGCTGCGATTCTGCCACTCTTGCTAGGGATTTAAAGTATCTGGCGGAGAGAGGGTATGAGCTTAGTAAGGTTAGAGGGTGTGATATGTTTCCTCATTCTACACACGTCGAATCAGTGGTCCTGCTGGAGCGGAAAGCCTAGGAAGTCAAAGAATTCTGGAAATTTGGACAGGATATGTAGGTCTGTTTTTGTAGTGTATTAGAGTAAAATATATTTTCGGGTATTGTGGTGGGGTAAGGAAAATGGATGTTTTGGCAAGAGGGTTGAATTTGTGTTAAATGGGATGTATGAATAAAATGAATCTAGAAGTGAAAGAGTGATTTGGGCTTGTGTTACATAGAAATAAACAAAAAAACATTAGTATGATTTATTTTCGATTTTTTAAAATGCCATAAGAGGGAACATTAATACATGATAAAAAATAAAAAAATTATACAACTTATTTCTTGCTTGGATTTAAATGTTTGGAAGTGCTTATTGCTAATCAGACAAGCATCTAAAGTATTTAAACCAATTTACAAGCAACTAACATTAGATGATTTTTTAATAGATAATGATATTGGAGAATCACTAAATGAGACACCATGGGATATTGTTGTTAATGCAATAAATTCAAATCCTAAAGATTATGTTGGTGTAATTTCATATGCAATGACGTTGATAACTCCGCGCTTATCTATTTTTGAGATGTTGGAGGATGGGTTACAATCTGTGAAAATAGACCAATCGGCTTTTCGTGAAATTGTTGATTTATTGTCAGATGTTTCTTTGGACGATTTTTCTTTACCTATTCTCTATGAATATGGATTATCCAGAGAGATACAAGCAACTACCTCTCAAAATGGCGATTTCTATACACCTTTAAGTATTATTGAATTTATGTTGAAAATGCTAAATATAAAGAGTCAAGGGAATATTTATGATCCTTGTTGCGGAAGTGGTGCTTTGTTATGCCGAGCAGCTAACTTGTTCTCTGATAGGGAGTTAAAATTGTTTGGTCAGGCATTGGATAGCACTTCTTACCAAATATGTTTAATGAATCTTTTTTTGCACGGTTTATATGCTGATTTAGGGGAACACCCAGCCGATACATTACTTGAGGATTTACATACAAATCGCAAATTTGATTATATCATTGCTAATCCACCATTTAACCATCGTGACTGGTGTGGTGAAATGAATATTATAGGATTTGATAAATGGATATATGGCTTACCCCCGCGTAAAAATGCTAATTATGCATGGATCCAACATATTATTAGTCATTTAACAGACAATGGATGCGCAGCAATCATATTGCCCAATGGAACTTTGACAACCCAAAATCAGCAGGAATATAAGATACGTCAAAAAATTCTTTGTGACCAGTTAATAGAATGTATTATTACGCTTCCAGCAGGACTTTTTTACAATACCAAAATCCCCTGTTGTATTTGGCTAATAAATAAAATCTCTAAGCCCAGTAAGGATGTACTCTTTATTGATGCCAATCACATGAAGTTGAAACAAAAAAATCATATAGATATTCAAAAGCTGCTGGAAGTGATACAACAGTATCGGCTGGGAACCTTGCAAGAGAAAACCGAGTTATATGCAATTGTTTCTTTAGAGGAAATCGAGCAAAAAAAATATAATTTAAGCCCTAACTTCTACACCAAAAAGAAATCATTACCATTGCTAACTATACGAGAAAATAGGTTATGGTTTGAAACTACGGCTGATACGTTATATCCTTATTTGACTGATGGATCTTTGCGTCCATGTATAAAAGAATGGAAGACTAAAAAGATTTCTTCTAACTGGAAATGGGCGTTTTTGCCAGACTTATATGACATATTTGGTGGTGTTTTGAAAGGAAAAGAATCATTTGGTCATGGAACACCGATGGTAGATGTAAAAACTATCCTGCGTCATCCATTTCTCCCAGATATGCTATCATCGTTTGTCGTGGTATCTAAAGAGGAAATAGAAAAATATAGTATAAAGCGTGGTGATATTCTATTAAATCGAACTAGTGAGTCGATTGGTGAACTTGCCTGTTGCAGTGTTGCAACGAAAGACTGTAATGCGGTTTACGGAAACTATGTTAAGCGGCTGCGTCCTAGGAACGACGCACTTATTGATCCACTTTATATGGCAGGCTATTTTCGCAGTATGATATACCGACGAGAAGTAAAGAAGGTTTCTCCAGTGTACACGACTCGTGCAAATATGAATATAGATAGGCTTTCTTCCATATCTATTTATTATCCTGATTTAGATATGCAGCACAGGATTGGAGAAACTATATTCAACTTATCCAATATTCAATTAGCAAATAAGAATAAAGAAATAAATGCAAAGATTGAAGATTTTATACAATTGCTGATTGAACAGTTCATTACATATCCTGTATTGTATCTACAAAAGAAGGAGAAATAAAGATGAATCAACAGAAACAAATGCAGCTTGTACTTCTTTTCACGCTAAATGAATTAGGTGGAGGCGGGCATCGAAGGCATGTGCTACAGTATATAAACGATAGCTGCTATTGGTTTAAGAATGACCAAAACGATAAAATAAGGTCTTCTCGTAATGAAAATGTGTGGAGAAACAATTTCTCATATGAACGGCAACATCTGAAACAATTTGGATATATGAAAAATTGTACAGATGGGACATGGGAAATTACGGAGGATGGAAAGAACCAACTCGCGTTAATGGTTGAGGAAGCTAAAAAGTTAAAATTAGATGCCCATATTTGTTTTACACCCGTTTTCTTTCAAAAGATATTTTCTGTACAGATATCTGCCGAAGCAGAACAAGAACAGTGCCTTATAGAGCACATATCCCAAACTGGTAATAATTCAGCAGACAAGTTAATTTATCTTTCAAATGAGCCGCAGCCAATAGGAGCGATATTAAATCCTTCCAGACAACATAGGAACTATTTGAGAAGCTATTCTGTGTCAATACAGTCACTTAGAAGAGCAGGGCATTTATGTGAGATAGAGCCAACACATAGATCATTTCTGCGAAGGAATAGTACAGCCTTGTATATGGAGCCTCATCATATGATCCCTATGTCGTTTACTGATTACTTTGGTGTAAATCTTGATAGAGAACAGAATGTTTTTTCACTTTGTAGTAATTGCCATAATCAAATCCATTATGGGCTGAGAGAAGATGTTCGATGGATGGTTTCTAAACTATTTTTATCTCGGGAATTTGAGATTAATTCAATTATAGGAAGACATATTGATATAGAAGAACTTTATTGGATTTATGGAGTTTTGTGATGCGATGGATTTATTTTTTACATTTAGCAGTCATTTGCGGTTGATGTAGAATTAAGACCGGAAAATGCTAATTTGATAATTGGGTTACTCTTATGTAAAGGCAAGGATAAGGTAGAAACTGAATATGTGCTTAAGGATATAAACAAGGCGATGGGAAAAAGCGAATACAGGCTTTCTAATAAAATTTCGGGTAAATTAAAAGAAGATCTGCCAACGATTGATGATATAGAATTAGGATTTGAGTTTAGCCAATGGGGTAAAACTATATTATCTCCATGTAGTATAAGAAATAATTTTCACCGCATGTGGAGACCGTGGTGGTGTTGGAGCGGAAAGCCTAGGAAGTCAAAGAATTCTGGAAATTTGGACAGGATATGTAGGTATGTTTTTGTAATGTATTAGAGTAAAATATGTTTTCGGGTATTGTGGTGGGGTAAGGAAAATGAATGTTTTGGCAAGAGGGTTGAATTCCTACATATAAACATTTTTGCTTTATAGCTGAAAGATAAATCTTAATTTATGAATTATCTTTTGGGATAGTAAATAAAATAATTTATTTGAAATAATTCATTATGTGATTATGGAGGAGATGGAAGATATGAACGGAAAGAATGTAAGAGTAGGCGCCTGCATATATGCTGGCAACATGGATAGTATGGTTCGATTTTACAGAGATACATTAGGCTTTGATACTCAATGGGATGGTGGGGATTTCGCAGAGTTTGAGACGACAAGCGGCCAACTATCTTTGTTCATGTATAGCAGGAAAGCATTTGTGCAGGCAATTGGGGAGAACTATGTTCCTCTAAAAGGAATCAATCAAACATTTGAAATTGCCCTTTGGTTACCCTGTTTTGCTGATGTGGATGCGGAATATGAGCGACTATTGAAGCTGGGCGTGCAATTTCCAACTGGAGAACCTATCACCTATCCTTTTGGTATCCGTAACTTTTATGTTGCCGACCCGGAGGGGAACTTACTTGAGATAGGCAGTATGAGCGAAACGTAGATCGGAAATTCGTTCTATTGCAAAGGCTCTATTTAGGGTTCAAACATAAGTCTGAAAATTAAAGCTTGTAATTTGAGCAATTGGCTTTGTAAATCGTAGAAATAATTTCAGGGATTTTTCATGAAACACTTAAATGTGTGAATTTAAAAACAACAGGAGGCTTTTATGGGTGAATTCTTGAGCTTGGAAGATATGATAATGGGCTATTCAGAAACCGGCTACGAAGAAGAGGTTGTAAAGCTTTTACAAGACAATGGAATAACGGTTGATGATTTTGAGCACGTTGGAAAGTGTGATTCAGAGTGCCCAAATTGTGGAATGGAAAACTTTAGGATTTGGCAAAGGAATTTAGGCTTCATAAGAAACAATGGAATGGTTACACTCGATTTAGAAAAAGCGGACGACATTTTGGACTTCGCCATATATCTTTGCAATAATTGCGGAAAGTGGACTACTTATATGGAGTAATGTAACATAAAGTATAAGTGTATATATCATTTGTTAAAAATTTGTCGATACATCAATTATAGGTAAACCAAGGGCACCGCAAATTTGTATAAAACAAAAAATGCGGTGCCCTTGGTTTTATTTGTTTGCCATATTTGCCACGCACCCCGCGACCTTCCTCTCAAGTCTGTGGGAGATTGTGAGAAAGTATCATTATCCCTTATCTGTGTTATTGCGGCGAAAGTGCCACTATTTGGTCTATTAGTTCCATTCATCCCAAGATTTCTATCATAATAGTTAAACAATCTTTTGTGAAATTAATTGAGCTTTCTGGCTGATTTTAAATAGTTTGCTGTTTCTTCTTCTTCGAGTATGTTGCAGAGTTACCTGGACGTTCAGATTTAGGCAATGTGATGAAACAGACACCAAAATAGACCTTTTGGCGAATAGGAATCTGGTGTTCGATAAAATGCGCCAAAGAGCAATGATTTTATTTGTGCCGGAAATATTAATGAATTGTTATAATACTGCCAGACCTTGAGCGCCCACTTGTGGTAGTGTTGTATCTTTATAAACCTGCAATAGAGACAAATGCCTATTCTCATCAATTTTAAATACGCTTATTGAGCCTTCATTGCCATTTAGTACATAAAAGTTTTGACCTGACTTATCAATTGCGCTATCCAGCGGAGCGCCTGTTCCTTGCGGGGTGCTTCCAATATTTCCAACAACAGAGAGACTTCCGTCATTATTAATTAAGTAATCTGTTATTGTACCGCTGCCTGCGTTTGATGTATATGCATGTTTTTCCTTTGGATCAACTGAAACCCAGCAGGTCGCCTTTTGATTATTTAATACGGAATCACTGATAACATTGAGAACTCCGTCTGCCGCAATCGTATAAGATGACAGAGCATTGGGGCCTGCTTCAGCGACGAGCAAAAGATTATTATTTAGGAAAGCAGAGCCAAAGGGTACTTCACCAATAGAACGGTATATTTTCAGAAGCAATAATGTGCCATCGCTTTGCACTTGAAAGATGCTGAGAGCATTGGTTGTCTTTTCACTGACAACGAGTTTATGCCCCAAATGGCTGATAACAACACATCCTGGGCCAGCATTTGCTGCGCTCAGTGGCATTGTTCCACCGCTTATCTGGTTTAGATAACCATCTGGGCTTACCTGAAAACCGGTTACGTTGGAAGGGTGGGCGGCATTACCGGAATTGGTCACATAAAGAAAATTGTCAATTGTGGCAAGACTGTTTGGACGAAGTCCTCCTGAATAGGCTACATCAACGAGCATAAGACTGTCTTGTTGCACAAGGAAGCTGCTGATATTATTGCTGCCCGTATTTACAGCAAAGAGAAAGCGACCATCGCCTGATAGGATAACCGACCCTTGAGACCCTAAAGGGTCTACCATTTGTGCGCCAGTTCCATTACCATGTGTCATATAGACTTCCGTATCGGATAGCATTCCAGCCATATCTCGCTGAATAGCTACAATGCTGTTGTTAACTGCATTTGTCATAGAAAATACCATTCCATCCCCACCTTCTTTATATAAATACATAGGATATTCATCAAAATAATCATATGGTTATATTATTCAATATTGTCTATCCATGACACACAATTACAATATAAATATTGAATTTTATGGTATGATAAAATAAGCTGTATGATTCTGACTCAAACGAAATGAACCTAGTATAGCGAGAAAAACAAATCTTAAGTGTCCGCCCCAGGAGAGAATGAATAACGCCTCCTTCAGAAATAAGACAGTTAAGGAGGGACCGGTCCATGAGAAAATGGGGTGTATGTTGTGAACGATAGTAAAGACATAATGGCGATGCAAAAAGGGGATAATCTTAAAGAACATAGAAGTAGTCCTGTCAATGGAGTACATGTCACCACATGTAGGAGAGAGACAAAAATAGCCGCGGAAAGCAATATGTTTGAAATTACCGGGGCAAGAGGAGTTGAAGTGTCGAAGACACTTCGTTCTGTAAAACAGATACTTGACATAATTATGCATATTAAGTAAAATAAGTAATGACTCAATGAGTCGGAGGTTATCGAATGAAACAAAACAAAAGGCAAATCCAAAAGGAGGCTACTCGTAAACTGATTTTACAAACAGCTTATGAGGTATATTCAAAAAAGGGATTTAGTGCGACCACAAATATGATTGCAAAAGAAGCTCAGATTTCTCATGGAAATATTTTTGTCCATTTTCCAACGGTAGAAAATCTTCAAATATGTCTTTTGGAACAATTTGGGTTAGATATCAATGAACAGTTGCATGAAATGTCAGAGAATAATAACAGCCTCGAGGATGTTTTGTATGCCCATATAGAAGTACTAATTAGACATCAAGATTTTTACAAAAGACTTGTTTCAGAAGGCAGTTCCTTGCCTGAACAGACAAAATATGTCTATATATCAATTCAATCATCCGTTTCCTTTCACCTAAGCCAAGTGATCGAAACATATCAAAATAAGGGAAAGATTAAAATGTTACCTATGCATTTTATTTTCAATACCTGGTTAGGTCTTATCCATTACTATCTTTCCAACCAAGATCTCTTTGCACCAGATGGCTCTGTATTAAATCGGTACAAAAAAGAACTGGTTAGTAACTTTATAAAGCTATTGGAAATTTAAAAGGAAACGTATTACGGAAGCTTATGATATATCTTTTGCTAGTAAGTGATCTAGAACAGGGAAAGCAGTGAGTTTTGAAAAAATGCTTGGTAATCGGTTTGGAATAGCTGATTCTATTAAATAATGAGAAGAGGAAAATATTATGAAATCATGTATCTCTTGCGGTATGCCAATTACAAAACTGGAAGATTATCCTTTAAATGATGAGACGAAAGATTATTGCATTCATTGTGCAAGACCCGATGGTTCCATGCAGTCATTCGAAGAGAAAAAAGAGAGTATGGCTGTTTTTATTATGAAAACCCAAGGCTTTGATAATTTAGTAGCCCATAATGCTGCCAAAGAATTAATGCGTAAACAGCCTGCATGGGAAAGTTATTTTGACTTTACTAATAAGTAAATTTATGTTAGGTAGGAATTAGTAAAAGTTAGGATGTCTTGTCTTAAAGGAAGAAGTTTAATTATCCTCAAATTGATATATTTTATCAATATATACAGAATCAGATAAAACCATTTTTTAAGAATGGGAAGGAAGTGTTACATGGCAAATATTTTTAGTCAAGGCATGGATACCGCATATCAGCGTAGAATTGAGCAAATAACGGCTGAATGCAAAAGTCAGAACATCGAATTAGTAGATGTCAAAGGTCTAGTTCTACGAGAAGTAAATGAGTTGAAGTCTACACTCGGATCGGCTGTTACCTCATTTGTAGGTGGAAATGCGCAATATGAATATCTTCAGATTTATACCATGCGTCAAGGAAGTAATCTTCAGTATTTCTTTCAACCATTTAGTGGGTTAACGGCACTTCCCGGTCAGCATTTCAAGGTGATTCCAGGTTCATTAAGATACCCAATTCAGTACGGAATTAAAAAGAAAAAAAGTTTTTCAGATCATTGTTATGAATTTTTTATGGATCATATCCCTGGTGTAAATTTGAAGAAAATTCGTGCATGTGAATTTCTATCTGAAGCAGAAAGTGAAACGTCAAATCTAAAAAGACAAAAGCTACCGGTACTAAAAGAAGTTTCCCATGTGTGGCAGAACGGGACAACATTGATAAATCTGGATTGGACCTTTCAAGCATGTGCAATCAATCAAGATATTACTTTAGTATCCATGCAGACTGGAAGATACGGAATCTTCTCTGAAAAATCAGGACTAAGTCAGTTTAATAAATTTTGCTTTTTTGTTTCAAGTTATGCGAAACATTTAACTGGGGACGGGTCAAGTAATGTATTGATTACCAATTCCTTTTTAAGCTACATATTTAAGAAAAATTATTTGAACGGTAAGACGGATAATTTATGGGGTGAAAGTATTGAGTGGCTACAAACGAATAAAGTCAAGTTAATTGTAGAACATCTGAAAAAAATTGAACGTCTGAAAAAGCTCCACCTAAATGGAGATATTAACGAAAAAAAGATGGCAAATCTCAAAGAGTGTATTCTTAATAAGTATGGTGTTAGTAGTGATGAAGTGATTGCAGCCGTACCCATGGATCTTTTAGGAAATATGAAGGGAGCAGCCGTACTCACTGCGGATAAGTTATACATTTCGGATGGGGATGAGTATGAATGCTGTATCGATTTAGATAATGCCTCAGATTACAACGGATTAAAGGGATTTACAGAAAGTACAATGGAACTGGATATGGCAGATGGTAGCACAACTGAAGTTAAGATAGAACTTGCCAGCGAAGTCATGAATGTTTTCTTTACTCAATACTGCTATTTATAAAAAAAGGAAGCGTATCTATGTTAGATAAAGTGATTAATATAAGTGCATGTGTGTTCCTTTTCGGTATCATATCTATTACACTCTCACTAATCAATCTTCAATTTAAGATTATGAGCATTTTAGGTGATTACAAAAGCATGTTTGATTATACGGCTATAGGGGTGGGGCTTTTGGTATGTATAGTAGCGACACAAATTAAAAAGAATAAGAAAAAAAATTCCAATGATTGATTTAGTAGCAAAGCCGTTTTTTAGACGAAAACCGAAACGTTCAGGCTTCAAAACAATATAATTGTCTTAGCGTTAGGTGATATAGTACATAGAATATGGGAAATAGCGTGATCTTTAAGGAGTACTGTGAAAAGGTACTCCTTTTCGTGTTAAAAAGGGTTTTTAGGCAATTCGTCTTAAAACGCTAATTTACAGCAAATGTACATATAAAATAAGACTTATACAGTCCCTTATTATTATGATACAAAAGCATAAGATGATAGACTTTTTTATTCACGTTTGCGATAATTCGTATCATTAAAAAGCACATTTCACATGAATCTAGAGTGAAATAGGTGTAAAATACAAGAATTAACAATGACAAAGGCACTATAAGATAGTATAATAAGAGGGTAGCTGTAAAAAGTCATTAACAATAATCAATGAAAAACGTAGATACATTCCATAAGGAGGACTTTTGAGTAAAACAATAAATAACCCCTGGATCAAACTTAAAAACAGCCTGAACCAAGAGGAATATGAGCTGATTCATGCACTAGAGACGCTATGTGTCCTTGAGGATCAAGTCTCTTTCAAGCTTGAACTTGATTATAAACTTATGGATAAAGGAATTAGCACGGACAAAGCATGCCTGCGCGACATCAATGATTTTATGTACTTTGATGGTGAACAGTTGATTGGATATATTGGCATATGCTACTTTGGTGGCGCAGCTATGGAAATTAACGGTATGGTGCACCCTGATTACAGAAGGCAGGGTATTTTTTCTAAGCTACTAAAGCTTGCCATTTCCGAATGCAAAGGGAGAAATGCAGGTAGTATACTTGCTTTGTGTGATAACAAATCTGTCTCTGGCCTGAGATTCTTAGATAGGGTAGGAGCAGTTTATCAATCTTCTGAATTTGAGATGTATCTGAATCAGGAGGTCTATGAGAACATTCAGAAGCAGACCAATGGCATTATCTTTAGAAAAGCAACCAATGAAGATGTCAGAGAGATAGCCAGACAAGATCATATTTATTTTGGCGATGATTTGGATGAAGAAAATGAGGCTGATGCCGAAAACGGAATTATTCTACCGGAAGACGAAGAAAAACGAGGCAATATAGTTTATCTGACGCAAGTAGAGGATAATGTGATTGGCAAGGTCAAACTGGAATTAATCAAAGGAATCACCGGAGGAATCTACGGATTAGGAGTGCTGCCGGAATACCGTAGTAAGGGATATGGACGGGCCATCTTGTTAAAATCTATAGAAAAACTCAAAGAAGCAAAAGCAACGGAAATTATGCTACAGGTTGCCACAGAGAATTCCAAAGCTCTCAACTTATATCAATCCTGTGGATTCCAGGAAACATCCAGAATGGATTATTTTGAGATAAAATGAATCTACAAAGACACAATTAGAAACTAAGAACAATTAATTTACATTTGAATGGAGAAAACAAAATGTCAGTAAATGATATGGAAAAAATGAAGAAATTTTTAGAAGAGAAGAAAGCCAAAGGCGGTTATTTAAAGGCTGAGAAAAAGATTGGTTCTGGTACCGTTGAAAAAAGACATAAGAATATTGGAATTGATTCAACAAGGACTCATAAAATATCACAGTAGGACTGTAAATTAAGAATTGAAAAGTCGGCAAGCGTTTTACATATGCTTGAGCCGACTTTTTGTGCAAAGTGCATAAAAACATGAATTTATTTTGATTAAAACTGACATGTTGACATAACAATGCTTATCAATTATAATAATCGTAGAAGTAAGGTTTGTTACTCTTTGAGGCATCACCTGTTTTATTTGGTGTGCTATCAAGGAGTTTTTTGTTATCTAAAACTATGATGAAAGGAATAATCATGAAGGCGATTAAGAAAATCAACAACAATGTGGCAGTATGTGAAGATAATAATAAAAAAGAACTGATTGCCTTTGGAAAAGGCATCGGATTCCCTTCTATGCCCTATGAGATAACAGACCTTGGTTCCGTTACTATGACATTCTATCGGATGGATAAAAGCTATTACAAGTTGTTGGAGGAAATCCCGGAGGAAGTGTTTGAGGTGTCAGCCTTAATTGTAAAGAGGGCTCAGAATACTCTGGACTGCAAGCTAAACCCCAACCTGTTACCAGGACTTGCTGATCATATTAATTTTGCATTGATTCGTCTAAAGAAATTTAAGAAGATGAAGATGTTATTTTCCTATGACGTGGAGCAACTTTATCCAGAAGAGACGAAACTAGGAAAATATGCAGTGGACTTGATTCAAAGAAAGCTTTTGGTAAAACTACCGGAAAGCGAGATCACAAACATTGCCATGCATTTTGTCAATGCAGAAGAAGAAAACATCAGCGAATCCTCAGAATGGAATGTGGAATTATTAATTGATGAAATTACAAATGAAATCGAAACATGGTTTGAAGTTTCCATTGATCGGAAAGGATTTAATTATAACCGATTTGTTATGCATCTTAGATATAGTCTGAAGCGGATTGAGGAGAAGAAACAATTTGTGGACGATAACGGAACGCTTTTTACAGTAATGAAGGAAGAAAACCCCAGAATCTATGAATGTGCAGTGAAGATCAGTTCCATGATAGAAAATAAACTACAAGCAAAAATCACACAAGATGAGATTTTGTATCTGATGATACACATGAGTCGAATCTTAAAAAATAATACAGCGAATTAAGGATTGTTACTCTTAGGGAGGCATTACCGGAGCTGACGCAGGGATTATTGCGTCTCTTCGGTTTTTTTATTTTAGAGGAAGATGTCACTTGATGATAAATCAATATAAGAAAGGGAGAAACGTTATGGCAAAAAAGGAAAGGTATGAAGAGCTTGCAGGGAAAGTACTGGAACTCATTGGAGGAAAAGATAATATCAGCTATTTTGGTCACTGCATGACACGTTTGAGATTTAATCTAAAAGACACCAGCATCGCTCACATCGAAGAAATCAAGAAGATAGAAGGTGTTATAGGCGCTCAGTGGTCCAATGAACAATTGCAGATCATCATCGGACAATCCGTTGGCGATGCGTATAAACTGATTTGTGAAAAGGCAGGGCTGGCTGCTGAAAAAACGGTAGATGAAAACCTGGATGACAAAAAGAAAAAGTTTAGCTTAAGTGCTGTTTTAGACGGAATTTCCGGAAGCTTAATGCCAATGATCCCAGCCCTTATTGGTGCCGGTATGTTAAAAGTTATTATCATATTAGCTGAACTGATTGGAATTTTGACCCCTGATATGCCAACCTATTCGGTATTATCCTTTGCATCGGATGCAGGATTTTATTTCCTTCCAGTTTTCTTAGGTGCCACAGCCGCCAATAAATTTAAGACCAACATGGGACTGGGTATGTTGCTGGGAGCAATTTTAATTCATCCGAAAATGGTGTCAAGTGTAGCAGAAGGGGTAGGAATGTCTATCTTTGGTCTTCCGGTTTATGCGGCCTCTTATGCTAGCACTATTTTTCCAGTCATTATGGCAGTATTTATCATGTCCTATGTGGAGAAGTTTTTTAGAAAGATTTCAAGGGATTCCATAAAGGCCATTGTTGTTCCTCTTGGAACTATTTTAGTCATGCTTCCATTGACGTTATGTCTCATTGGACCAGCGGGTTCATTTTTAGGAGTTTATTTAGCAAAGGGAATTATGTTCTTATATAATACCACCGGTTTCTTTGGTGTGGCATTGCTGGCAGCCGTATATCCTCTGTTAGTAATTACTGGAATGCATGGTGCTTTATTCCCATATATGATGCAGTCCTTTGCAACCTTCGGTTATGAGCCTATTGTTTGTGCGGCAGCCGTTATTGCAAATATTAATCAGGGAGCCGCAGCCGCAGCGGTAGCGGTAAAATGTAAAGACAAAAAGACAAAATCAACTGCTGCTTCCAGTGCCATCACAGCTATCATTGGTGGAGTCACGGAGCCAGCCATGTTTGGTATTAACTTAAGGTTAAAGAAGCCACTCTATGCAGTTATCATTGGAAACTTCTGCGGCGCGGCCTTTGCAGGTTTGATGAAAGTATATGCTTATGCCTTATCTGGAAGCGCAGGAATCTTTGGAGTTCCAGGGTTTATAGGACCTACGGCTTTAAATGTTGTCTATATGGGCATAAGTCTTTTAATCGGTTTTATCGTGACATTTGTAGTAACATTATTTATGTACAAAGGTGAAAGTATCTATTAAATGAATGGAGGTAACACAATATGAGTTTTCCAAAAGGATTTTTATGGGGGGGAGCTACGGCTGCCAATCAATTTGAAGGCGGCTGGAATGAAGATGGAAAGGGCGATAGTGTTTGTGACCATATGACAGGTGGAACGGTCAGCGAACCACGTTATTTTACCAATACAATCAATGAGAAGAAATATTATCCATCTCATGAAGCGGTAGATTTTTTCCATAGATATAAAGAAGATATTGCTTTAATGGCGGAGATGGGGTTTGGCGTATATCGTCTATCCATCAACTGGACTCGCATTTTCCCAAAAGGAGATGAAGAAACTCCAAATCAAAAGGGACTTGATTTTTATCGGTCTGTGTTTGAAGAATGTAAAAAGTATGGGATTGAGCCATTGGTTACCATATCTCACTATGAATTACCGTATCATTTAATGGAACAGTATAGTGGCTGGACAAATCGCAAATGCATTGACTTTTTCCTGAATTATTGTAAAGTATTGTTTATGGAATACAAAGACCTGGTAAAATACTGGCTGACATTCAATGAAATCAATTGCCTGGTCATGGGGGTAGGAGATATCTTATCTGCTGGCATTCCGTGTGAAGATAGTCCGGCTCAGGTGCTTGGCCTACCTAGTACAAAAGAACAGTTGACCAATCGATATCAGGCTCTTCATCATCAATTCCTTGCCAGTGCAAGAGCGGTGAAATTAGGGCATGAGATCAACCCTGAGTTCCAGATTGGCTGTATGGTTGCAGGAGGTGCGGTCTATCCTTACACTTGCAATCCAGACGATATATTAAAGGCTCAGCAGGATATGAGAATGAATTATCTATGCGGAGATGTACAGGTTCGTGGAAAATACCCACACTTTGCAAAAAGAATGTTTGAGGAACTGGGTATTTCCATCATCATGGAAGAGGGAGATCTGGCCATTTTAAAAGAAGGTAAGGTTGATTTCTACAGCTTCAGCTATTACATGAGCACCTGCTCTACGGTTGATACAGAGGCGTTGAAAGCATCTGGTAATGTGATTATGGGTGTGAATAATCCTTATCTAAAATCAAGCGAATGGGGCTGGCAGATCGATCCCAAAGGCCTTAGATATCTCTTAAATGAATTATACGGCAGATATCAGATCCCAATGATGGTGGTTGAAAATGGACTAGGTGCTATCGATAAAATGGAAGCAGACGGTAAAATCCACGACCACTATCGAATTGATTATCTTCGTGAGCATATCAAGCAGATGGAGGAAGCAATTAAAGATGGCGTAGATCTAATTGCTTTTACCCCATGGGGCTGTATTGATCTGGTGAGTGTGTCTACCGGTGAGATGAAGAAGCGTTATGGATTTGTTTACGTCGATAAAGACAACGATGGGAATGGAACATTAGACCGGGTTCGTAAGGATTCCTTTTACTGGTATAAAGATGTGATTGCATCAAATGGTGAAAAGCTATAATAGAGACTATATAAATAAGGCAAAGGAGATACCATGGGATTATTTGATAAATTAGCAAAGAAATTTTCAAGTGCAACAACTGTTTATGCACCGATTCCTGGGGAAGTGATATCCTTAAAGGATATCGCAGACGGTGTATTTTCCGAAGGGATACTTGGACAAGGCGTTGGAATTAAACCAAAAGTGGGTCTGGTATACGCGCCCTTCGACGGTAAGGTAGTTCAAATTGCAGATACCAAACATGCGATTTGTATCCAAAATAGCGCTGGTGTTCAGTTAATGATACATGTGGGATTAGATACCGTTAATATGCAGGGAAATGGGTTTGAGCAGCAAGTACAGTTGGGGGATACGGTAACCGGTGGTCAGCAGATTATGACATTTTCAATGGATGAGATTAAGAAAGCTGGATATCCTACAACTGCCGTGGTTGTTATCTTAAATTCCAATGAATACAGCTCCATTGAGATAATAGGAAATGGAGAAGTAACCAAGGCAGATAAACTGATTCAGGTTTCATAAGGGAAAGCTTTTATAAATAATTGGTTTAGGATAATCGAGATAGACCGCAAGCAGCAATGCAACGCCAGCATATTTTTAATAGTTAGGATAAGCTCTTAAGGCCAGGGAAACGACTTTTTCGTTTCCCTGGCCTTAAAATATGGACGATTGGAAAGACCACAACGTGTCGAATTAAGGGGGAAGTTAGTTGTTGACATCGGACAGGTGAAAAGATACCATAGATACAAAGAAAAGCGAGCAGTGAGATTTATTCAATGCAATCAAATACATATTTATCAGCGTTTGACTGATACTGACTTATAAGTAGATTACTGTGAAAAAGGAGAACAAATATGGAACCATTTGATTCAAAATGCCTAAATGACCTCTTAAAGATGCAAAAGGATTTTTACCGTCATGGACATACCCATAGTATTTCCTTTCGTCTAAAACAGTTGGTAAAGCTAAGGGCGGCCCTTCATTGTCATGAAGAAGCCATAAAAGAGGCGCTATATAAGGATTTAGGCAAAGGTGAATTTGAAGCATATGTTACTGAAATTGGATTTGTGTACCACAGCATCGGATATATGATGAAAAACCTGCGTAAGTGGGCCAAGCCCCAAGCGGTGAGGACACCCATTCACCTGCAGCCGTCTAAGAGTTATATTTTAAAGGAGCCTTATGGAACTGTTCTTATTATAGGTCCGTTTAACTATCCTTTTCAGCTTTTAATCGAGCCTTTAATCGGCGCAATCGCTGGGGGCAATTGCGTGATATTAAAGCCATCGGAACACACCCCTCATTTATCCGCAGTGATTGCAAAGCTCATTGGTGAAACCTTTCATAATTCCTATATTCGAGTGGTTGAAGGAGGTAAGGAGGAGACTTCCTTGCTCATTCATGCGCCTGTTGACTATATATTTTTCACTGGCAGCCCGACGGTTGGAAAAATTGTTATGGAGGCCGCAGCGAAAAATCTGGTGCCAGTTACACTGGAACTTGGTGGGAAAAGTCCTGCAATCGTGGATCGCACCGCAAATCTTAAACTGGCGGCAAAACGTATTATCTGGGGGAAATTTTTAAACGCGGGACAAACTTGTATAGCACCAGACTATGTTCTGGTGGAAGAAGGGATAAGAGATGCGTTCTTAAAAGAAATGAAGGCGGCTCTCTTTGAATTCTTTGGTAGTTCCCCAGTAAGAAGCAAGGATTTTGGCAGAATCGTAAACCAACGGCAATTTGACCGTTTGGTTACAATTCTTAAAATGGACCATTCCCATATTCTCCATGGGGGTCATTATAAAAAGGAATCCCTATTTATAGAGCCGACCTTGACGGAGGCTGTATCCTGGGATAATGCTGCTATGGAAGAAGAGCTCTTTGGACCAATTCTTCCAATTATGACTTACAAATCACTGGATCAGGTGATTCGCATGATTCAGGATCATGAAAAGCCATTGGCTCTTTATCTGTTTACCAGGAGTAAGCGTGTGGAGCGGAATGTGCTAACAAAGGTTTCCTTTGGTGGAGGCTGTGTTAATGATACTATTTCCCATGTTGCCAACCATCATCTTCCTTTTGGTGGAGTCGGTAATTCAGGGATAGGTGCTTATCACGGCAAATATAGTTTTGACTTATTTACTCATGCAAAAGGCATCATGAAAAAGAGTTCTTGTTTGGAAACTGGTCTTACGTTTCCGCCTTACAAGAATAAGTTAAGCTTGATTCAGAAGATATTGAAATAAGAGACTATGACAGTAGTAGCCACTGTGAAGGTCGTGATAATAAAAGCAATTGCTAATGATGGAGAGGGAGCGCCTTATGATTAGTATTTATGATTGGTTTGGTTATGATTTACCGATTAGAGAGCGGTATCAATTAATTAAGGAAGCTGGATTTGAAGGTGTCATGTTGTGGTGGAGCGACGGATTTGGCCGTAATTATTACCGGGATGCCCCAGAGTTAGCAAGGGAAGCGGGTCTGTTTGTAGAAAACATTCACGCCCCCCTTCAAAATCAAGATGAACTTTGGCGTGACAATCTAAGTGGAGAAACGTTAACGGATTGCTATTTGCAATGCATTGCTGACTGTTACGAATTTAAGATCCCCACCATGGTAGTTCATCTGCCTAGTGAGGGACATCCATATAATGATCTTGGAATGAGTAGAATTGGAAAAATAGCTGAAAAGGCAGAGCAATTTGGCATAAACGTAGCTTTGGAGAACCTGTATAATTTTTCCAATCTATCCCATGTACTAGAGCAGATCGATTCCAAGCGCATTGGGTTTTGTTATGACTGCGGACATCACTACCACTACGTTCCAGACAAAGATTTGTTATCTATGTATGGCTCTCGGCTGATGGCCCTTCATCTGCATGACGATAACGGAAGTTATGGCATGCACGGGCTTCCCTTTGATGGCACCATAGATTGGGAAACCGCCATGAAAAACATTGTAGCAACCGGTTATACAGGGCCCACGGCAATTGAGGCGATGTATTGGGATTATGAAGACTTGACGGCTAGAGAATTTTTACATAAAGCGTCTGAAAAAGCAAAACGTCTGGAAGCGCTGAGGATATAATGTTCAAAAAAATAAAAAATGTAAAAGGATACTTGACAAATGATTTGGTTGTAACTATAATGGTTACAGGAGGCGATGCAAATGAAAATTAGTAGCCGATTCACAGTTGCCGTTCATATATTGTCTCTCCTGGCCATTTCAAGTAATGTTTTGTGTACTTCAGAATGGATTGCCGGAAGCGTAAATACCAATCCGGTTGTAATTCGAAGGATTATGGGAATGCTGAAGAAATCTGGCATGGTGAGTGTCACCTCTGGAACAGGGGGAGCTTCTCTATTAAAGAATCTTAATGAGATTACTCTACTTGATGTTTACAAAGCTGTGGAAGTGGTGGATGAAGGGGAATTGTTTCAATTCCAGGAACATCCAAACCCGAATTGCCCGGTGGGAGCTAACATTCAGGGAGTTCTTGAACTGGTATTATTTCGTTCTCAGGAAGCCATGGAAAACGTGTTAAAAGAAGTGACCATGGAGGAACTTGTGAATAATTTAAGTAAGAAAATTGAATCATAATGCATTCAATTTTTTTTACCTCCCAGTTGTAACAAAAACGGTTACAACTAAAATGATAAATAATAAAATATGATAGAAAAATAGAGATAGGAGATGAAACATTTATGAAACTAAAAGTATCTGTATATTCAGATTATGTTTGTCCATTCTGCTATTTGGGAAAAGATCAATATGAAGCTGCCTGATGTTTCTCCACACCCTTATACAGATCTGGCACATGAAGGGTTTTATTATGCCAAAGTGATGGGGAAAGGATTGGAATATAACAAACGAGTGTTCCAGGCATTTTATCAAGAAGATCGAAATATTGGAGAGATTGAAGTACTTGCAAAACTTGCAGCAGAGGTAGGGCTTGATGAGGCAGCCTTTACGGAAGCCCTGGTTTCAAGAAAGTATCAGGAAGTTCAAAAGCAAGCATTGGAACATGCATATCACGAAGCTAACATCACAAGCGTTCCAACCTTTGTGATTGGAGAAGAACGGATCGAAGGTGCAGCAAGCAAAGAGATGTTTGAACAAGTAATAGAAAAAGAAATGAAAAAAGTAAATAGTGCCATATGATGGCATAAAGCTTTTCTTATATAGAAGCTATCTATAAAAAATAGTATAAAAAATTATAATAGGAGGAATTAACATGAAAATAGGTGTAATTGGTGCTACCGGTAAAGCTGGAAGCCTTATAACAAAAGAAGCGGTAAATAGAGGTCATGAGGTAACTGCCATTGTCAGAAATGCTTCAAAAGTAGATAACAAAGATGTTAAAGTGCTGGAGAAAGATGTATTTGATTTGGTATCAAGTGATCTGGAAGGATTTGATGTTATTGTAAATGCATTTAATTCTGCACCAGGGGAAGAGACTCTTCACGTGGAAGCTGGTGATAAGTTGATTGGATTGTTGAAAAATGCTTCCAATACAAGACTTATTGTGGTTGGCGGAGCAGGTAGCTTGTTTGTAGATGAGAATAAAACAGTACGTCTTGTTGATACGCCAGATTTTCCAGAGGCTTATCTTCCAACCGCAAGCAATATGTTGAAGAATTTATTGGAATTAGAAAACACACAAGGCTTAAACTGGACTTATATCAGTCCATCTGCTTTCTTTGATCCCCAGGGAGAAAGAACTGGAAGCTACGTAGCGGGCAAAGACCATCTTCTAGTAAATGCAAAAGGGGATAGTTATATCAGCTTTGCAGACTATGCCATAGCTGTTATAGATGAAATTGAACAGCCGGAACATATAAAAGAAAGATTTACGGTAGGTTCCAAAGGTTGATGAGGTGATTGATCCGGGATATAGGCAGTCTTTGATGTGGTTTGATTTTCAATAAACCACATCAAAGGCTGTTTTTACGTTGACTAGAAAGAATATAATGATAGGTATGAAGTATTTTAAAAGCCATGTCCATGTTAGGTATGGGAAGAAATAACATGCATTTGATTCCTACTATGGAAGGAAGAGAGGCGATTGATTTAGAGAAGCTGGAAGAATCCTTAAAACAATTAAATGGAGAGCCATGTATCGTTGTTGCAAATGCAGGAACTGTTAATACCGTTGATTTTGACAATATAAAAGAAATGGTTGAATTAAAGAAAACGTATCAGTTCTTTCTTCATGTAGATGGTGCCTTTGGTGGCTTTGCATCTTGCTCCCAGAAATATAAGCATTTCGTGGAAGGAATGGATGGTGCAGATTCCAAAACAACGCCGTATATTTAGGAGATATCTCCGATACTAGATTAAATGTTGTATGCTTTACCATAAATGCAAGCGGAGAAACCCTAACATTAGAAAACATTCAGCAATATTTAAAGCTGGTAAATGAGACTGGAAACGCATTCTTTACTCAAACGGTATACAAAGGTACACCTGGAATCCGTGCAGCTATCAACAATTGGAGGACGGAAAAAGAGGATATGGAAGTCGCCTGGAAGGTATTGAATCAGGCGTATGATTCTTATGTTACGTTATTTAAGGGAAATGATTAAATCATTATGAGCTGCGTAAACTATAATAGTATTCTTTGATACATCAAATGGAGGAAACTATAATGACTGAGAATAAAATTGATAGAAAAAAGGAGTTATCCGCGCAACAGTGTGAGGAGTTTCTTAGAACATTAAAGGCTCGTTTTGATAAAAATGTAAAATTACATCAAGGCATTCAATGGGAACTGGTGCAAGCAAAACTTGAAGCGAATATGGAAAAACTCTGGTCACTGAACGAGATGGAAATAACCGGAGGGGAACCAGACGTGATCGGTTATAAGGAAGATACGAATGAATACATGTTTGTTGATTGTTCTTCTGAAAGTCCGAAAAACCGCAGAAGTCTTTGCTATGACCGAGAAGCCTTGGAATCAAGAAAAGAACATAAGCCAGAAAATAGTGCCATTGATATGGCAAATGCCATGGGCATAGAGATTTTAACAGAGGATCAATATCGGGAACTTCAAAAACTTGGAAGTTTTGATACAAAAACTAGTAGCTGGGTAAAAACACCGGCTTATATAAGGGAACTGGGTGGCGCCGTCTTTTGTGACCGTCGCTATGATACTGTGTTTTTATACCATAATGGGGCAGATTCTTACTATGGTGTCAGAGGGTTTCGAGGTCTACTAAAGGTTTGACAAAACATTCTGGAGTAGATAGATTATAAATAGGAGATGTTAAGTGAAAGCAGGCACATAAGGATGCCTGCTTTCATTTTTACAAATCACACTGATAACAGAATTAAACATTTGGATTATAATACTGTCCTCTTTTTCCTGTTTTATCTCCATATTGAATCGCTTTAACTGGGCAGCGGTGTAAGCATGCCATACATTTCGTGCAGTCTTTTCTCCATGTGGGATATTTATTTTTCAGATGAATGTTTTCCGTTGGACATATCCTTTCACATAACCCACAGGAGATGCAATTACTTTTAACCTGGAATTTCTTCGTTCCTAAACAAAATCCGTTAAAATATGGGTTAAAGATATAGGTTCGAAACCAAGGAACACTTCCGCTATAGCAGTCGAAGATATCCTTTGTTTTATTCGTTAAATGATGGTTGATATCTTCCATCCTTTGTTTCGCTTGTTCCAGCTTTTTATGTTCCAGCTCTTTTGAATCTAAATCATAATCAACCACATAATTGTTGGGCATGAAAACAGAAAACCCACTGTTTAGCTTGATGTTCCTTTTTTGCAGATTTGCTGACAAGACGTTCATGGTTAGCCCCGTATGGTCACCGCAAGTACAGACGGAATAGGTATAGTGCTCACCCATATTAGTGATGACAAGATTATTTATAAACTCCGATACTATTTTAGGAGGTGCCCAGGCATAGACTGGAAATACAAATCCAAGCATTTCATCCTGCTTTAGAGTGAATGAGAATGGTCCACTGTTTTCATTCATCAGATCTGGGATAAATAATATTTGATCATCTTGAAGTTCAGCCAGCTTTTTTGCCACCCATAAGCTGTTTCCTGTACCTGAAAAATAAAATATCATACTTCTCTCTCCTTTAAATTTCCATGTTTTAGTGTTACTATATTTTAGAGGCCCTGTCATAATATTAAAGTTTAAAACGGCATTTTACAAGTACGCACAATTTTGTGCCCACAAGAAATTATAATGAGGTGGTTAAAATGGAATCAAGTGATTGGTACGATGGCTCATGTGATCTCGTTCATACATTTAATTATATTTGCAAGAAATGGAGGCTCCCCATTCTGTGGTATTTGTCTCAAGGGAACCTTCGATATTACGAGCTAAAAAGGCAACTTTATGGTATTACCAATATTATGTTAACCCGTTCCTTGCAGGATCTAGAGAGCCACGGAATGATCTGGAGAAAACAGCATTCTGAAACCCCTCCACACGTGGAATATGGATTGACGGAACAAGGGAACAATATTATTCCTGTGCTAGAGGTATTAGAGGCTTGGGGAGAGATGCAAGTGGAATATGAAAAGAGAGCTGAGTGTAAATAACAATACATAAGAGCGATCCTGTCACTAATCATAAATTATGGGAAATATTTGTCTCCTGTATTAAAATTTTACTCATTGTTTCAATATACTATTAGTAATAAAAGGAGAGTCATAATCTTGAAAAAAATTCTTGTAATTGACGATGAGGCTGCAATTAGAGATCTGATAGAACTAATTTTAAAAAGAGAAAACTACCAAGTAAAAACGGCAGAAAACGGAGCTTTGGGACTGAAGGAGTTAGGCGCTTTTCAACCAGACCTTGTGATTCTTGATTTAATGCTGCCAGACTATTCCGGCTACGATTTATGCCGGGAAATTGTAAAAACCTCCACCATACCAGTCATCATGTTGTCGGCAAAGAATGAAATTATTGACAAGGTACTTGGTCTTGAGCTTGGGGCGGAAGATTATATGACAAAACCCTTTGATAACAGAGAGCTTATTGCGAGAATCAAGGTTGTATTAAGAAGGTATGAGACGAGTGAACAAAATTCAAATAACATTATGATTCCGGTTCGGTACAAAGATTTGGAAATTGATTTTGAAACGAAACGGGTGTTAAAGGGGGAGGATATAATTTCTCTTACTGCGAAAGAATTTAAAATTCTGGAAGCCCTTTCAAAAAGGCCAAAAAAAGTATTTACCAGAGACGAACTGCTGGAACTGGTATGGGGGTATGATTATTCCGGCGATACGCGAAGTGTGGATATGACAATTATGCGCCTTAGAAAGAAACTGGAAGATGACACGGAGAACTCAAGGTATGTGAAGACCATCTATGGATTCGGTTACCAATTTGGAGGTGAAGCCAATTGAAGTATGCAACTAGGCTTCTTCTTAGTATCTTGTTTTTCTCTATCCTATCTTTTTCTATTATTATTTTTTGGGTGAATAAGGCGATTGACCACTATAGCTTTGTGACCATAGAAAAGCAACTCATGCAAAAGGCAGATATGTGTGAGCTGTCTTTTCGAGAGATACTTACAAGGTATGATAAAACGGCGAGCCAGGCTGATGCTTCCCAAGTGGCAAAAGATGTTTTACAGGTTTTAAAGGCATCAGGAAGAGAAGTAAGAATCTATGATAACAATCAGAAGCTTTTGGGGCTGGCTGAGAATGGAACTCCGGTCTATAACGGTTCTCCTAAGATTTTTAAAGAAAATATTAGTAAGGCTTTAAAAGGAAATTATTCTTATACAGTCACAGATCAAGGGCTGATTTATTTTGCAATTCCGATTCAGGATAAATATTATGAAAATGCCTATGTATTTGAGCTTGTAGAAGATATTTCCTACTTTTATGAAATTATGGACAAGATCCGAGTAATATTAATTATTGGCGCGGTGGGTTTTATCATTCTTATAACCGTTTCAAGTTTATACATTGCCCGTAAAACCACAAAGCCCATTAAGTATCTGTTGGGAGCGACGGAGAAATTTTCAAGACAGCAGTTCGAACCGGTATCATTAAAACGAAATGATGAACTTGGAATGTTGGCAGCAGGGTTGGATCAAATGGGAATAAAATTAAATGACTATATACAGTACCAGAAACAGTTTGTTTCCAATGTTTCTCACGAGCTAAAAACTCCTCTTGCAGCAATTAGGGGATTTTCCCAATATTTATATGAGGGGCAAAATGAAGATGAGGAATTAAAAAAGATTTATTTTCACCTTGTTAATGAATCGGATCGTCTGACTAAGCTGATTCAGGAACTACTCATTCTCTCTAAATTTGATAAAGCAGCTCCAGAGCTTAATATAGAAAAAGTGGATTTATCCGAATTAGCTTTGCATGTGATTGAGGAAATGAAGCCAAAGGCAGAATTCACAGAGATTTCGATAAGAGTTGATGTGAAAAAAGGTATCATAGTAAATGTAAACAAAACATTAATCACACATGCAATTGCGAATGTCTTAGATAATGCAATAAAATATTCGAATGAAGGAAGTCAGATTAGTATAGAGATATTTAAGAATGAAGATTCAGCAATTATCAAGATCAACGATCAAGGAATTGGAATCCATCAAAATGAGATTGCTCTGGTACAGGAGCGATTTTACCGGGCTGGCAATTCGAATCGTGCCAATGGCTCAGGGCTTGGACTTTCCCTTTGCAAGGAAATCGTGGAGAAATTTAATGGACAGCTTATGGTAGAAAGTGAGATTGGAGTGGGAACAAGCGTTACACTTATTCTTCCTTTGGCATAAAGGGAAAGGATTGATTTCTTTTTTTAAAGTTTAATGGATTTATCGTACTTTGTAAATTTTAAATTGATTGTTAAAATGGTTCTTCTTGGCTGGAATGGGTGATTGGGTGATTGGGTATATGGGAATCATACCGTATCTAATTTTGATATTCACTGCCAGTTTCGCAAACATATCCACCGCCGTTCGTGTTATTTTGATTGGATTAGCGATTGTACTTTTTATACCAGCCATTTATTTTGCTCTAAAACTGGAACGGGAAGTTGGATATTATGAATGCCAACATTGCCATGAGCGTTATGTTCCTACTTTTAAGCAGGTAGTCTTAGCACCACATAAAGGAAGAACCCGTTATATGAAATGCCCTAAATGTGGGAAAAGGACATATCAAATAAAAGTGCTGACGAAATAATCAAATAACAATTTAATACTGGTTATCAAGAACTACTAGTAATCAATATTAGCTAGTAGTTCTTTTACATGAAACTAGGGTGTGTCTGAAAATTCATCGCTCCAAGTAATGTTACAAGAATGATACAAGTCTGTTATGACTCTAATAAATTTATTATTTATAATGACCTTGTAAACAATAAAACAGAATTCAAATGACATAAAGGAGGACTAACAATGAAAGTATTAAAAAAATATGTAATGATGACCACATTACTGGCATTTAGTGCAATGGCCTTATATGGCTGTGGAAAGAACCAGGTGAAAGCACCAGAACCAACAACAGCCAGTGCGCCCGCGGAATCATCACCAACCTCTACAGAACCAACCAAAGACAGCACTACAGATAATACGGATAAAGTGATAAAGGAAGGATCAGTAGAAAAAGAAGGGAATGTTATTTTAAAACAGCTTGCTTTTTTAAATAAGGATAAAACTATCTCACTTTCAACGATTGTTGATGATGAAAAGATGGAGAGTCTGCTAGGAAAAGCAGATGACATAAAATCCCACACTTACTCCCCTAATGACGGCAAAAACATGGATCAGTTAAATGGAAAGACAGAAAAAGAGTACCATTATCAAGGTCTTGTGATCAAAACTATGGATAGCGCAGAGAATAAGAAGTCATATATTTTCAACATTTTAATTACAGATTCCAAATATCCTACGGTAAGAAATATTAAAGTAGGCGATAGCTATGAACTGTTAAAAGAGACTTATCCCGAAGGGAATCTATTGGGAGGGGAGATCAGTAACGAAGAGGATGATTATCGATATGAGCCAGCAAATTATGTGGACGTCATGAACTTTCATATCAAAGATAAAAAGGTAGAAAGTATCCAGATATATTCTCTAATCGATTAAACCGAATCAATCATGAAGCGTCCCACAATGTTAAATTGTGGGACTTTTCACTTTTATTCCCCCATTCATACGTGTTGTGCTATAATAGCATAGCAAATAGAAACAAGGACGGTGCAAACGAATACATGAAACCGTTTCAATGGAATGAGAGGCATAAACATGATTCATAAAAGTTTTAGTAGTTTTTCTTTGAGCGAGGATATTAAAAAGGCACTTCAGGTATTAGAGTATAAGATACCAACCGAAGTTCAGGAACGTGTCATTCCATTGGCGTTAGAAAAAACGGATCTAATCGTGAAAGCGCAGACAGGCAGCGGAAAGACAGCTGCATATGCGATACCAATTTGTGAAATGGCCGAATGGCTTGAAAATAAACCCCAGGCACTGATTTTGACACCGACGAGAGAGCTTGCTGTGCAGGTAAAAGAAGAATTTACCAACATCGGTAGATTCAAACGAATAAAAGCAGCGGCTATCTATGGAAGACATCCATTTTCCATTGAAAAAACGGAGTTGAAACAAAAAAATCATGTGGTAGTAGGGACACCAGGACGAGTGATAGATCACATTGAAAAAGGAACGCTGCCACTAAGTAAGATCAGCTACCTGGTCATTGACGAGGCGGACCGGATGCTGGACATGGGATTTATTGAGCAGGTAGAGACGATTATAAAAGCGCTGAAAGTGGAACGGGTAACCATGCTATTTTCTGCTACCATGCCAGATAAAATTAAAAAGATGTCAATCAATGACATGAGGACCCCGGTTTTCATTGATATAAATGAGGTCAGCGTTACGACTGGGGATATTAACCATTCTATCTGCAATACATCAGAGGCAGATAAATTTGAGCTGTTAAATGATATTACCATAATGGAAAATCCCGATAGCTGCATCATCTTTTGCAGTACCAAGGACCGTGTGGATATGGTGTGTGAGCGTTTAAATCTTATGGGATACGGTGCTAGAAAAATCCATGGGGGTATGGAACAGGATGATCGTATATCCGCAATGCAGCGGTTTAAACGAGGGGAGTTCCGGTATCTGGTGGCTACGGATGTGGCGGCTAGAGGGATTGATGTAGAGAGTATCTCCCTGGTTATTAATTATGATATTCCAATGGAAGAGGAAACCTATGTTCATCGTACAGGAAGAACTGGTCGTGCGGGACAAAAGGGAAAGGCAATTACCTTTGTGACCCAGACCCAATCCAGATTTTTAAAAGGAATTGAAACATTAATCGGGTTTAAGATCGAGGAAAAACCAAAGCCTGAAAAAGACCAGGTATCTAGGGTGAAATCATCATTTGAAGAAAAAATAAATGCGGCTCCTGAAATTAAAAAGGCGAAGAGCGACCAGTTAAATAAGGGGATTATGAAGTTACAATTCAATGGCGGTAAGAAAAAGAAGCTGAGAGCAACAAATTTTGTTGGAGTGCTTTCCAATCTAGACGGCATGACGGCGGAGGATATTGGTATTATAACCATTCAGGAAACCCTAACGTATGTAGAGATTTTAAATAGCAAGGGTCCCCTGGTATTAAAGCAAATGAAAGACACAAAGATAAGCGGAAAGCAATTAAAGGTAATGAAAGCATTGGATAAACGCTAATCACGTGGTATAGTATTGAGTAAATGATAATGAAGATGCAAAAGGGGATTTTATGGAAAATCACGATATATTAAAAAGATTACGGTATGCTTTGGATATCAAAGACATTGATATGGTTGAGGTATTCCGACTAGGTGGAGTTACCATAACAAAAGAGAAAATTCAAGAGATGTTATTAAGCGCCACTTCAATCAGTAAGTTCGCTCCAGCCACAAAAGAAACTTCTTCAGACGTTGAGAAAGTATGCAGCAATCGCATGTTTGTGTCTTTCTTAAACGGTTTTATCACTCATAAAAGAGGGAAAAAAGAAGAGAAGCCAGGGGAATCGGACAAGCAGGCATTCATGATAACCAGTGATAAAGATGTGAATAACGTGGTTTTGAAAAAGCTTAAGATCGCTCTGTCACTTACCAGTGAGGAGATGCTGGCTATTTTTAAAGATGGCGGACTTGAATTATCTAATAGTGAATTGAGCGCAGCGCTTCGTAGACAGGGCCAGCGTAACTATAAGATAAGCGGTGACCGGTATGTGAAATCTTTTTTAAATGGACTCACAGAAAGAAACAGGAAGAAATAATTAAATGGAAGGAAACGCCCAGAGTAATGATTTCTCTGGGCGTTTCCTATTACTGGTTAATATAGGTAAATCCATGATATAGCGTATTTATAGGTAGCAAAAATGCTCAATAAATGCTACTATAAACAAGGCAAATCGAATTTTGAATGTTTTGACGACATTATATTAAGAGAATTACTACAAAATAAATGAATAAACAAGGAGCTATTATGCAATTTAAAGAATTAAATGTTATACCTGAGATATTAAAGGCTTTGGAGATGGAAAACTATTCCACACCAACTCCAATACAGGAAAAGGCAATCCCAATTGTATTAAGCGGTAGAGATTTACTAGGGTGTGCCCAGACAGGTACAGGTAAAACAGCTGCATTTGCAATCCCAACCTTACAACTCCTAAGCGAGGAAAAGGCACCTCAGAAGGCAAATCATGCAATAAGGGCATTAGTCGTAACTCCCACTAGAGAGCTTGCGATTCAGATATATGAAAGTTTTTGTACCTATGGAAAATTCACAAAGTTAAAGTCTTGTGTAATCTTTGGAGGGGTATCACAAAAGACTCAGGAAGATAAATTAAAACAGGGAGTGGATATTTTAATTGCCACACCTGGTCGATTAAATGACTTGTTGAATCAAAAAGTCATCGATTTAAAACACTTGAAAATATTTATATTAGATGAAGCGGACCGTATGCTGGACATGGGATTTATCCATGACGTTAAAAAAATCATTTCCAGAATTCCTGCAGAGAGGCAAACTTTGTTCTTTTCTGCTACCATGCCAGCAGATGTGGCCAGACTATCCGATACCATGTTAAAGAATCCTGCTAATGTAAAGATAACACCAGAGTCTACAACAGCGAATACCATCGATCAGTATGTGTACTATGTGGATAAAGAAAATAAAAAGGATTTACTTCTGCACATCTTAAAGGATCAAAGCATTGAATCTCTTCTTGTTTTCACCAGAACAAAACACGGAGCTGATCGTTTGGTGAAGCAGTTATCAAAGAATAAAATAACAGCAAAAGCCATCCATGCGGATAAATCCCAGGGAGCACGTCAAAGTGCCTTAAGTAGCTTTAAAGAAAGAAAAATCAGAGTATTGATCGCAACGGATATCGCTGCAAGAGGAATTGATATCGATGAGCTTACCCATGTGGTTAATTATGATCTGCCAAATATCTCTGAGACCTATGTACATCGGATTGGACGTACCGGACGAGCAGGATTAAATGGAATCGCAATCGCATTTTGCGATTTTGATGAGAAAGAACTGCTTTCAGATATTGAACGGTTGATCAGAAAGCATCTAAAAGAAGTAAAAGATCATCCATTCCCATTGTTAAATAATTTCCCAGCTGTAAAAACAACACAGCCAAGGAAAGATCCATCAAAGGCGAAAGCGGCGGCAGCTGCCCCTAAAAAGAAGATGAGAATGACGGCAGATGGTGTACTGAAAGAAAAAACTGGCTTCTCAAAAACTCCTAGAAGCAATAGAAGGGGAACTACGGAATCCAAACGAGTTTCAAGATAAAGAGATGATTCGATAAATTTATTATAAATGAAAAGCGCTTAGGGTAATTCATACCTTAGCGTTTTTTTGTTTACATAAAATGATTGGTGGAAAGAAATAGAATACGCCAAACGTTTTTATCTATTAGAGATCGTTTAAAACATGTAAAAAAGTAACATTTACACATATATATTTAACAAAAAACCATACAAATTAACCAAACATAATGGTATGATAAAAAAAGGATAAGACGAAAGAGGTATTAGGGGGAATGAAATTAGTTCTGCTTGTTATAAAGACACAAGGAAAGGAGGAAAAGGTAATCTGTGAAACAGAGAAAGGCGGAACAATATTTTCATAGATAGATAAGTTTAAGGGGAAAATTCAAACAAAAGTTGAGGAGGTATTCGTATGATTAAGTTTAAAAGGCCTGCTGCCTTGCTGCTCAGTGTCATGCTCATCTTGTCCATGATACCGGGAATACCGGCAATGGCTGCAAATTCACTAACCGTTGATTGCAGCAATGTGTTTCGAGATGTAACTCATTGTGCCAATGGCTCTCTGTATGGAATTACAGAAAGCATACCGGCTGATGTTAACGGCCTAGTAGCACCATTAAAACCATATGTGATGAGGAATCCGGCCAGGGGTGGGAACGGAAACCAGCATCCATATGGAGATGCAATCCTAGTATCCAAACGGTTGGAATCCATTCCAAGTGCAAAGGTTTCCATCGATCTGGCAGATATGCTTCCAAACTGGCCTTATAAATGGCCGGGCATGACTAGTTGGCTGGATCAGGTGAAATCCTTTATCAAGGATAAAAAAGCCTCAGGACGTGATAATTATTATGGCTATGAAATCTGGAATGAGCCAGGTGGTACCTGGAATACAGCCAACGGAAGTTTTAATGATATGTGGAAGCAGACTTATGATGTAATCCGGGCCAATGATCCGGGAGCTAAGATTATAGGGCCATGTGAGAGCTACTATAACAATAGCAAGATGAAAGATTTTTTGACTTTCTGTAAAGCTAATAACTGCGTACCAGATATTATGAGCTGGCATGAACTCTCAGGAGGACCTCAGACAATTGCTCCAAACATCAGAGCTTATCGAGCGCTTGAGTCATCTTTGGGAATTAAAACATTGCCTCTAAGCATCAATGAATATTGTGATCCCAATCATGATTTAGAGGGACAACCTGGTTCTTCTGCTCGCTTTATTGCTAAATTTGAGCGCCATATGGTAGAGAGTGCCTCCATCACTTGGTGGTTCGTACCAACTCCCGGAAGACTGGGAAGCCTTCTTGCAACCAATTCTCAAAAAGGAGCAGGCTGGTTTTTCTATAAGTGGTATGGCGATATGTCCGGAAAGATGGTTTATGTAACTCCTCCAAATGATGATAGTAATCTGGTGGATGGTGCAGCTTGTGTTGATTCCAATGCAAAATACATCAGCCTCATTTTCGGAGGACAAAATGATGGTACGATTAACACCACATTTAAGAACATCCCTTCCTTTATTGGTTCCACAGCCTCAGTTAAAGTGGAAAAGATAGACTGGGTGAGCAAGGATACGGTATCCAATGGACCGGCTGTCCTGTCGAATACCAATTATTCCGTAGTAAATGGCCAGATTTCCGTGAACTTATCCGGCTGTAACGCAAGCTCCGGTTATCGTATCTATATCACTCCAGGCAGTGGTACCGTTCCAGACACTGGAATTGTTTCCGGTGGTACCTATAAACTAATCAACAGAGCCAGTGGAAAAGCCCTTGATGTTAGTAACGGTTCCACCGCTGACGGAGCTGATGTAATCCAGTGGGGTTATAGTGGCAATATCAATCAAAAATGGGTCTTAACAGATACTGGCAATGGATATAAGATCATCAATTCAAACAGCGGTAAGGCTCTGGACGTCTATAACAGTTCCACTGCCGATGGAGCCGATGTAATCCAATGGACAGACAGAGGTCAAAACAACCAGAAATGGAATTTAGTTGACGTAGGAAACGGTTATTACAATCTGGTTAATGTAAACAGTGGTAAGTACTTAGATGTTGAAAAAGGCTCCACTGCCGATGGCGGTAATGTAATTCAATGGAGCAGCAACAACGGAACCAATCAGCAGTGGCAGATTATAGCGCCTTAAATAAAACGGGTGGGTCAATCTGGTGTAGCAGTAAGAAGTCGCTTATTTGCTCCTAAAATTAATGGTTAAGAAAAGTAATGGATAAAAAGGCAGGATCATGGCAAAAGTCATATTCTGTCTTTTTTCGTGCGAAGAAACCTTGGTAAAGTTTACCATTGAACGATTTTTAATATATGGTGTATATTGTTATATACAAGATTGCTTTTCCAAAGGGGATAGTAATCTGATTGGTGCGATTGAAATTTATATTTAAACTGGTGTATCATGTTATTAGCATGTACTAACTGCTTTTTGCAAAATTTTAGCTGGAACTATCATTTTAGTTTTTAAAGAAATGAGGAAAAGGATGAAGAAAGAATTAACTTATTTTAAAATAGAGAATGCATTTGGGGGAAGTCAGGATTGGTTTCGTGACCCAATTATGAATATGGGAGGCTGCGGGGCAGCGGCAGCGTGTGATGTCTGCATCAATGCTGCACTCCATCATAAGAAAGACCACCTTTACCCTTATGACGTTCATGGACTTAATAAAGAGGATTATATTAAGTTCTCTGCCAAGATGAAGCCCTATCTCAGGCCCCGTATCAAAGGAATCGATACGTTGGAAATATTTATGGATGGGTTTCATAACTATTTAGATGATGTGGGAGAACATGCAATCAAGTTGTCAGGATGTCATGGAGATGCGCCTGTTACAGAAGCAGTTCGTGCCGTAAAACAACAAATTGACCAGGGAATTTCAATCCCTTACTTGCTGCTTCGTCATGAAAATGTTAACTTTAAGGATCTCGTATGGCATTGGTTTATGATAGTGGGATACGAAGAAGTAGAAGGTGAGTTTTATGTTAAAACAGCCACCTACGGTGGATATCGCTGGATCTCTCTTCGGGAACTTTGGGCAACTGGTTATCAGAAAAAGGGCGGAATGGTAATGGTGAATTATTCCTAATTAAAATCAGTAGGGCTACAACATAAGGTGAATTTATGAAACAGGCAGGTAATCAAAAAATGGTTACTTGCCTGTTTTAATTTAGATTACACCAGGTAACAAAAAGTTTTGCTCAAAAACAGGCTGGAGGTATGCTTTGAGGGTATCTGAAAATATTATCAGGGTCATATTTTGCTTTTACCTGGGTCAGCCTTTGAAAATTACTGCCGTAATAAGCTTTGGGCCAATTGCAGATGGAAAGGTCAGGAGTATTCACATATACACCCTTGGTATAAGGCAGCATGGCCTTACGGAAGTCCCCTACCCAGTTAATTCCTGATTCTGCTTCTTCTGGCGTATTCCATGTTGAAAAGTATGAAATATTGGATAGTGCTTTGCGGTAATAATAGGCAGTATCCTTATTAGGGACCTCTGCAACTGCTCCACCAAGTCCATGGAAAAAGACGGATACAGATGAGGTGGGCGGTTCACTGATAAATCGCTCTATGATATCAATTGCTTCATCTGGAAGAAGCTGATAAAGAAAGGGACCTACGCTTTTAAACGGCTCAGGATTGCCCGGCTGTGTGGCTGCTATTTTAGCGGCTGCTTCTAACCATGGTATTTCTTCAATATAGATACTATCTGGTGCTGCTGAGTTGATCAGTGGCTGGAGTAAGGCTCTAAGTGCCTCAGAGGTCCCTAGAAAGACGCCTTGCATCATAAGCAGAGTACTTTCCCCTGATGCGACGGTGAGCAAAGGAGTGAGCCGTTTGTCCGCATTTGGAAGGGTATAATTTTGCCAACTTTGAAGCACTGGCCTTAGATTTTCAATCGGCCAGCTAATTTGAGTGTAAGCAACCGTTTCCAGTGGGCGGGTGCGGAAACGAAAGGAAGTGCAGACTCCAAAATTTCCACCACCACCACCACGCAGCGCCCAGAATAAATCTGCATGTTCCTCTTTGCTGGCGTGGAGTACACAACCATCTGAAAGAACTATTTCTGCTTCTATCAAATTATCAATGGCAAGGCCCCATGGACGTGAAAGGCTGCTTTGGCCACCTCCTAAGGTAAAGCCTGCGATGCCAGTCGTTGGACATAGACCGGGAGGAACAACCAACCCCTGCTCTCCTAAAAGCTGTGCCATTTGATAATCTCTCAGACCAGTCTGAATCGTTGCAGTATTGCCTGTTCGATCGATTTCTACCCGCTTCATTTCACTGACATCAATGATAATTCCGCCATCACGTACCGATAACCCTTCGTAATTATGACGGCCAGAGCGAATGCGAATGGGGATATCATTACAGCGTGCCCATTTAATCGCATTGATCACATCTCGTGTCTCTTGTGCAAAAACAATAATGAGTGGATATTTGTTAAAGAAGGTATTAAATACCTGTCGTGCAGTATCGTATTGGGGATTGTCTGGTAAGACGATTCGTCCGGTAAGCCTTGGAAATTTTTCAATATACATATTAGCATCTCCTTATATTTAAATACAGTACAGCTTTAGCGTGGATTGGATTACGTTTTTGATTGATGCTGTATTATTCTGTATTATATGAATAAAAGAAAGGGGTTGTCATTATGTAAAGGTAGCAAAAGCTTGCCTTACACCATAAAAACCTCTTTAAAATTGTAGGAAATATATGGTATTATATTAATATTATTTTTCTTATTTGATAGGGCGTAATAAGTTGTATGCCGGTGCGAAGAAACAAGTAAGAAGTACGATATCTATCTTTAATGAATAAAGCTGTTTATTAAAAAATGAAGGGAGTTATAACAATTATGTACGTATACTTAATGAAGAATTTAAAACCGCTTAACGAGGAAGTCGTAAAGAAACATGTGGAGCATCTAAAAGAATTAAAGAGCCAGGGAAAGCTTGTCCTTTGTGGGCCATTTACAGACTATCCCGGAGGAATGGTGGTAATTACGGCAGAGAATTTGGAGGAGGCGACTAAAATAGCAGAAGCAGATCCATTCATGGCCTCTGGATGCAAATCCTTTGAGATCAGAACCATGGAACAGGCAAACGAAGAGAATCATTATCTGTTGGAAGAATAAAAGCATTACCTAAGATACAAAATCATGCCCCGGTCATCATGCAAAAACTGTACAAAAAATGGAAAGCAAAAATGCAATATCTGCTTCATAATAAACAGAAAGGGGGGATAGCAATGGAAGTATTGAATCAGACTCAAAAGGTCATAGATATGCTGGAAGCGGACATTATGAACGTGGATTATGAAAGAATCACAAGGCTGACGGGAATTCCACTGGGTCTTTATCAAAGGATTTTCACCTATATCTGCAATATCTCTTTATCCGGGTATGTGCGGAAAAGAAAATTAACCTTGTCGGCAGAAATGCTTCTTAAAGAGAATAAAAGTGTAACCGAAGTTGCAATGGAATGCGGATACGAAAGCAGCTCTGCGTTTACAAGGGCCTTTAAAGAACATTTTACAGTTCCACCTGTATTGATTACAAATGATATCTATCTGAAACATGCGACCAATCCTCTCTCCTTAACCAATCAAGACACGTATTATGTTCTGGAGGGAAAAAGAGTGATGGCAGATATTGCAAAGCTGGAGTATGAGGATACGCAGGATGTGCTGCTCCTTGGAATCAGCAGTAAGGATTATGGGGTTACCACAAAAGAATTGTGGGGGATTTTCTGGGAACAGGGTTTTGATCAGGTACTTCATGAATATAGGGATCGCTATGTTTCTATGGAGGACTGTATCGGACTTGGGTATATGACTGATTTCGCAGACGATACGGGACTTGGGGAGACTTATATTGTGGGGAAGTATTTTAAGGTGGGAACGCCTATTCCAAAGGGGATGACTGGAAGAATCATTAAGGGCGGAACCATTGCAAAGGCTCAGATAGCGGCAAAGAATCTGGATGATATTGTGAATAACGCATATATTCTTATTTCTGGTTTGGTACAGAAAAATGGATATAAACTGCTTTATGACAATTTTTATTGGGTGGAGTATTATTCCGTCAGCAGATTTTGCGAACCAGCCGATAATGGCGCAGATCAGCTTATTCTTGATTTTCATATGCCTTGTATGAAAATATAAATGTAAAAAGCATCTGTATTTATGGGTTTCATCAATAAAGGAGTGAAAAATGGGTAATCCTTATGATAAGGTTCCGTACTTGGTTACGGATGGAGTGATACTTAGAAAGATTGTTGCATCGGATCTTGATGGACTATTTGAGATTTACAGCAATGAGAATATATTTACGTATATACCTGGAGATGTAAAAAAGAATAAAGCCACGGTCGAACATATGATTGGTCATTTTGAACGGGATTTCAATAAGAAAAAAGTGATTTTCTTAGGAATCTGCCTTGCCAAATCCCCAGACCAAATCATAGGAGTGGCGGAAATGTTTGATTATGATGATAAGGTCAATATGATTACCATTGGTTACCGTCTAAACGAAGATTTCTGGGGTAAGGGAATTGCAAAGCAAACAGTAAAAGCAATGGTGGATCATTTATTTGAAACGGTTATGATTAACAGGATTCAGGCATTTGTAATGGTCGCCAATGAGAGATCTCAAAGAGTGCTGCAGAAAAGTGGATTCAAAAAAGAAGGCATCTTGAGGCAGGCTCAATATTGGAAAGGCAAAGGAGTGGTTGATCTGGAAGTATATTCTCTTCTTTGCTCTGATTTGTAGATAAACTGTGTGTGAAAGAAAGGAGTTTCCTATCTTCCATTGCATGAAAAGGCGGTGGAAGTAGCCAATGCCGTTGAAATTAAAAAGGCAGTACAAAAAGACAGACTAGGCTTCAAACGAAGAAATGTGAGATGTTAAATAATGGGAATGATTCCAGTAGATAAATGTTAAGATAGAAGCGTGCTATTGACAGCACGTTTTTATTATGCTAAATTAGTTAAATAAATTTAATTAAAATATTTTAACAATATAGTTTAGATTGGAGCATGAGATGCAAGAGAAGCTTTCTTCCTTAGTTAATTTGTTGTGGCAGGAATGTATCCAGAATTTAAATACAATTCTGAAAGAAGATGAGGTTAACAAATTTTCAAATAACGACTATTACTATTTGTTGGTCATTCATTCCCTGCAAAAACCCAATTTCACACAGATCGCGGATAAACTGTCCCTGACAAAACCTGCTGTTTCCGTTATTATCCGAAAACTTCAAAATTTAGGTTTGGTAGAGAAGATGCAGTCAGAAGAGGATAAAAGAGTTTATTATGTAGAGCTGACGAATAAGGGAGACAGCATACTTCAGGGGGATCATGCGGTTTATCAATGGGTATCTGACATGATTATAGACATCGCAGAAGATGAAAAAGAGGTTCTGATAATGGAACGTATCTTCTCTAAGTTAGTGGAAAGGCTGGAGGAGAGAGCCGTTGAACCGAAGGAATAGGAATAAGAAGAGACGAGAGATGATTGCAATCGGTTTGATTGTTATGTCATTTGTATTATATTTCATCATGCCGCTTAATCTCTGCCTTCCATATTCTGCCCCTGTAAAAGCAGCAATTACTGGGACTATGATGGTGGTTAGTGAAGTTATATTTTGGGTAGGCGGCTTGATGATCGGTCGTGAGGTGGCATTAAAAATCAAAAAGAAGTTCAGTATTAAGAACTTAATCACATGTATAAGGGTAGACAGGAAGGAGAATTAGGATGATATTTTATTTTAGTGGAACTGGTAATTCCAAACACGTTGCGCAGAAAGTAGCGAAAGAAACAGGGGATCGCCTGATCTATATGACTAAGTCCAAGCTAAAGGAGGGCATAACCTATGAAGTTGGTAAACAGGAAACCATTGGATTCGTGTTTCCGGTGTATTGGTACACCCTTCCTACGTTGGTGGAACGTTTTATAAAGCAGCTTCATTTTTCTGGATATGAGAATCAATATATGTATGCCATTGCTACATTTGGCTTTTCTGCTGGTAATGTTATGGACCGTCTGGAAGCACTGTTAAAGGAAAAGAAGTTAAAGCTAAACGGCGCCTTTGGGGTAAAGATGGTAGACAACTATGTGGTTGGTTATGACATTATAAGTTTGGATAAACAAAAGGAACTATTAGATAAAGCAGAAGCTCAGATTGATCATATTATCCCTTTCATTGAGGGACAGGAAAATATCCAGCAAATAACGAAGGGAAGTCTTGCTTTTATATCACCTCTCACCGGATATGCTTATCGAAAAACAGATCACAGCAAAAAGTTCCGTGTGAATGAGTCCTGCAATGGGTGCACAAAGTGCGCAACTCAGTGTCCCAGTGAAACTATAGAGATGGTGAACGGAAAGCCTGTTTGGACGGGAGATTGCACGTTTTGTCTAAAGTGCATTCATGGGTGCAAGCAAAAGGCAGTTCAGTACGGAAGATCCACGGAAAAGCGGGGGAGATACCAGTATAGTAGAGAGGCTTGATATAAGCAAAGGTGCTGTTGAAAAATAATAAAAGTCATACTATAAAATGATGCGTGAAAAATACAATTTGGTCAGTTTTATATTACCCCCACATAGGACAATGAAATATAAAAGTCCTGTATGGGGGTATTGTCATGTAATAGATATAATCCCAATGGATATATGGCTATCACAAATTAATTTTGTGACATCCTCTTATTTAAAAAATGGGGTGAGTTGTTTATTTCTTATTTATTGAAATTATCATCCAACCATGTCTCCGGTTCATTCATTAGATTTTGCAATTCCTCAAAAAAGCAGCTTACATGCCAACCATCCGTAGCAGCATGGTGTACCGATATAGAGATGGGCATAGTAATGGTTTCCCCATTTGCAGTATATTTACCAGCTTCAATAGAGGGAAAATAATACGGCTTGTTTTCATAACTGTGAACGGAAAAGTGTTGAAAATCAATCCATGGGATACATGATACCGTATAGCAGTTTGCTGGGAGTGTTTTAAGGGGCTGGGCCAAAATCCCCCGATTATCTCCGTACTCTTTTTCATTCTCCAGATATCCACGATAAAACTCCATAAATGATTTGTTATAAGGGGTCCATACCAAAGAAATACTTTTATTATCATCATGAAAGGTCGGATACAGTGGAGTAAGGGTATCCCAATATCCAAGAACATCCTCCTTTATTGCCACTTTAAATTCAATATGTTGATTTAGTATTGTAGTCACTAACCATACATAAGCGGGATAAAATTTGAGATCACGATCTTTTAATGCCTTTTTCATAATTGTAATATCCAAAAGGACGGTTAATGAAAACCCGGTAGGTGCCATTTGGGTAAAGTAATGAAACATCTGGCCTCGTGACCAGGATTGTAAATCCAAAGGGGTAAATTTGTTGTTCATAGTGAATATCTCCTTATCAGCAATCTATCGAATGGGATTGCTTTTTTCTATCATAATCCCTCTTAGAAGTACTAACAATAAACGCTTCGTAGAGTTTGATTTTCAATGATTAACGAGCCTATAAAGACTCCGTGGTTACAGTGTAGGACCAGACATGTTTGGCTATTTGGCGAAGCAAATAAACATTAGGAAGAACATGATGATTTTGTGGATGTCACCTTTTATTTGATGAAGGATAAAAAGGTAGTGTATGTTTTTCCATTCTATGGAAATGACAATAAAATCGATGATATCACCAATCAGATGAATGAAAGTGATCTTACCATTAACGGCATATATGAGTATTTGTAGAAAATCGTTATAAAATATAGAAATTTGACGGGCTTTTTTCTATAGAATGGAATCTTGTATTACTTAGGAAACCTATTATGATTATTATGAACCCAGAGGTTTTAATTAGAGTCAAATATAGAATCTAAAATGATTTTAAAAACTTTTACTTTGATGTTTACAAATCTCTCTTAAATTTCTTTATATAGTATAGACTTGCAAATCTAAAGAATTAAAAAGGAACCGAAATTAAAAAATTGGCATATAAAGTTATAGGTTTTCAATTAGTGCCGGCAAAGAGAACCGGAGTGCCAGGTATCACCTTAAAAAACGTTTCATATAGGAAACCAAAAGGTGAAAAAAATTAAAAAAAATACGGAGAAAGAAAAAACAGGAGGTATTTATTTATGGGTAATGAAAGAGCTATGCTTGCTGCAAAATCAACAATTGCAAAATCGGTGGGAAATTCAAATCCACTCATTGACCATCATTTGGGGGCCGATCCCTATGCACTGACTTACAACGGTAGAGTTTACATCTATATGTCTAGTGATAATTATGAGTTCAATAGTAATGGCACCATTAAGGATAATAGCTTTGCGAACTTAAAGAGTATTTTTGTAATCTCTTCCGAAGACATGGTAAACTGGACCGATCACGGGGCTATTCCAGTTGCTGGGGCAAACGGTCTAAATGGGGGACAAGGTATAGCGAAATGGGCAGGTAATTCCTGGGCTCCTGCGGCGGCAGTGAAAAATATTAATGGTAAGGATAAGTTTTTCCTTTACTTTGCAAATGGCGGCGCTGGAATTGGTGTACTGACTGCGGACAGCCCTATTGGGCCATGGAGTGATCCTCTTGGAAGAGCTCTTGTCACAACCAACACATCTGGTATGCCTGGAGTTGTATGGCTGTTTGACCCTGCTGTATTTATAGACAACGATGGAACTGGATATTTGTATTGTGGTGGTGGAATTCCTGGAGATCCAAATTCAAGCCAGGCACAGCGGGCAAATCCCAAAACAGCCAGAGTGCTTCGCTTAGGTGGCGATATGATCAGTGTTGTGGGAAGTGCTTCAACCATTGATGCGCCGTTTATGTTTGAAGATTCTGGAATGCATAAGTTTAACGGTGTGTACTACTACTCCTACTGCATCAATTTTTCAGGCACTCACCCATCAGACAAGCCGGCTGGTGAAATTGGCTATATGACCAGCAATAGTCCAATGGGACCATTTACTTACAAAGGTCATTTTCTGAAAAACCCAGGCGCGTTCTTCCGCGCTGGCGGTAATAATCACCACTGCGTATTCCAGTTTAAGAATCAGTGGTATGTGGTATATCACGCTCAGACAGTCAGCCAGGCATTATATGGCTCTGGTAAAGGATATCGCTCTCCTCACATCAATCAGTTGATTCATAACAGTGATGGAAGCATTCGAGAGGTTGCAGCCGATTATGCTGGTATCGCTCAGCTTTCCAGCTTAGATCCATACAAGAGAGTAGAAGCAGAAACCTTTGGATGGAACGGCGGAATCTTAACTGAGAAGTCCAACGCATCTGGTGGTCCTGTATACAATCAAAATATCACTGGAATCAATAATGGTGACTGGATTGGTTTAGGCAATGTTAACTTTGGCTCTGGAGGAGCTAAAAGCTTTAAAGCAAATGTGGCTTCTGCCTCAGGAGGCAAGATTGAAGTACGCCTTGACAGTACAAGTGGAACTCTAGTAGGAACACTGAATGTACCAAATACTGGCGGTATGCAGAGCTGGAAAGAGGTTGAAACCTCCATAAGCGGTGCCACAGGCGTGCATAAATTGTTTTTTGTATTCACTGGAAATGGAAGTGGCGACTTATTTAAGTTTGACTACTGGAAGTTTTCATAAAGCACCTAGAAATAAGTTAAAGTTTTAGTTAGGACGTGCGGTCCCAAATTTCAAAGGACGAAACGTAAAGACCGCACGTTTTAAAGGCCAAGGAAGGCTGTAAGCGCCTTCCATAAAAGGGGGATTTTTAATGAGCAATAAAATAAATGAAGCACAAGGAAATGTAACAACAACCGAGATGCTTTCCTCACTAGCCGATATGAAGTTAGCCTGGCAGTCTGATAATGGAGATGGCACTTATACCAATCCTATTTTGAATGCAGATTATCCAGACATTGCGGCCATACGAGTGGGAAATGATTTTTATATGGTCAGTTCTACCTTTGTATCCTTTCCTTCCATACCGATTATGCATTCCAGGGATTTGGTGAATTGGGAAATCATTGGATATGTAACCCCAGATTTAAATGGAACCGGAAAATCTTATAACCTAACCGATAACTTTGAGGATTACGGACATGGCTGCTGGGCTCCTACCATTGCTTACCGAAACGGTGTATTTTATGTGGGAATCTATCAGGCACAGGGCAGATTTATTCTGTGTACCGCTACCAACCCAGCCGGTCCTTATACCAAAACGGTATTTAATCAGGGATTTCACGATCCTGCCCTTTTTCTTGACGAGGACGGAACGGGATATATTATTTCAGAAGCAAATGACGTTAAGATCAGTAAGCTGAGCAGCGATTATAAATCCGTCGTAAACAGTAGAGTAAGTACAAGAATTGAAGGGGTAACGGGCAAATATTTAGTGGAAGGAACCCATGTGATTAAGAAAAACGGATATTATTATATCTTCCGTAATTCTACTCCTCCGGAATCCTACACCTACTGCCTGCGTTCCAAAAATATTTATGGACCCTATGAGATGAGAATCCTTTTAGATGGACCAAGAATTTCAGGCGGAAGCCAGATTCATCAAGGCGGACCAATTGACACCTCTACTGGTGAATGGTGGTTCTATGTGTTCCAGGATTGCAACGGTGTGGGCCGCAGAGATATCTTAGTGCCCATGCAGTGGCAAAATGACTGGCCAGTCCTTGGAGTTCCGTCAACGGTGAAAAATATGACATTAGGCGGAAAGAGTTATCCAATCGGCAGCGTGCCAATCACATACAAAAAGCCAAACGTAGGAGGAACGTATCAGCCAGTGTCTATTCCCACAAGCGATGAATTTAGTTCCAATACACTAGGCGTTCAGTGGCAGTGGAACCATTACCCGGATAATGGAAGATGGTCCTTAACCGAGCGCTCTGGTTATTTGAGGCTTCGTGCTAAGACGGCTAAGAATCTATGGCGAGCCACCAATACTCTCACTCAAAGAGTCCAGGGACCGGATTGCCAGGGAACGATTGAACTGGATACAACCAACATGAAAGATGGGGATCAGGCAGGTCTATGTCTGTTAAATATCCCTTACGGCTCCATTGGTATTATAAAATCCGGTGGAGTAAAGAAAATCGTAGCAAATATCAATGCAAAGGAAGATGCACAGGGCACCGTGACCAATGGACCGGTACTACAAGGGAATACGGTTTATCTGCGGGCAAATGCCAATCTCCTTACCGACAAGGCAACTTTTTCTTATAGCACAAACAATGTAAACTTCACCCAGCTTGGTGGACAGTTAAATATGCCTTTTGACCTTGGCTTCTTCCAGGGCGACAAGTTTGGAATCTATAATTTCACAACAGCCTCCTCTGGCGGCTATGTGGATGTAAACTGGTTTCACTTTGACAGCTCTGCAAAAATGAGTGTCAACAAATTAGAATTGGAGGAAAAATAAGAATGGACGAAAAAATATTAGCAGGAAGTAATATCCTAAGAACAGAGGAAGATACTAAAAAGGAAGATCTTTTAAGAACAAGTTTAGCAGCCGCAGCAAGCGATGCAACGATTAACCTATCTTCACAAAAACAGCTCATTCGTGGTTTTGGTGGTATGAACCACCCAGCATGGATTGGGGATTTGACAGCATCTCAAAGAGAAACTGCATTTGGAAATGGTGATAACCAACTTGGCTTTTCCGTTCTTAGAATGTCTGTTGATGAGAATAAGAACAATTGGAGCAGAGAAGTGGCCACCGCAAAGAAAGCAATTGAAAAAGGAGCGATTGTATTTGCATCTCCTTGGAATCCACCTAGTGATATGGTAGAAACCTTTACCAGAGAAGGTGTGGCTAATCAGAAACGGCTGCGTTATGATAAGTACGGCGCGTACGCTCAGCATTTAAATGATTTCGTTACTTACATGAAGAACAATGGAGTTAACCTCTATGCCATCTCCGTTCAGAATGAGCCGGATTATGCTCATACCTGGACTTGGTGGACACCAGCAGAGATTCTTAATTTCATGAAGAATTATGCTGGCTCCATTAACTGTAAAGTCATCGCTCCAGAGTCATTTTCTTATGTAAAGAATATATCTGATCCGATCTTAAATGATGCTACAGCACTTGCCAACATGGATATCCTGGGCGCTCATCTTTATGGCACACCAGTAAGTAATTTCCCTTATTCTCTCTTTAAACAAAAAGGAGCAGGGAAGGAACTGTGGATGACAGAAGTTTATCATCCAAACAGCAACAACAATTCCGCAGACCTATGGCCAGAAGCACTTGAAGTATCACTTCATATGCACAATGCTATGGTAGAAGCAGAGTTCCAGATGTATGTATGGTGGTATATCCGCAGACAGTACGGTCCGATGAAAGAAGATGGAACCATTAGTAAACGTGGTTATAACATGGCTCATTTCTCAAAATTCGTAAGACCAGGTTATGTGAGAGTGGATGCCACCAAGAGCCCAGTTTCCAATGTGTTTGTATCTGCTTATAAGGGCGGAGGTAAAGCTGTTATTGTAGCAATTAACAAAAATACTTCATCTGTCAGCCAGAAATTCAATATTCAAAATGGTACCTTAGGTTCTGTCGCTTCTTGGGTGACTGACGGCAGCAGAAATCTTTCTTACGGTTCTGGTTATTCCGTATCTGGCGGTTCCTTTACCGCCCAGCTTCCGGCAAGAAGTGTTACCACTTTTGTAATTGATTTAAAGTAAAAATAACGCTGCATTAATTGGTGACAGTGGTTGGTAAGAATGAATAATAATAAAGATCCGGGTTGGAACAGGAGTGTTCCAATCCGGATTTTTCTATTGCAATTTCTCGCTTTTATGCTATGATTTCATTTAACTAACGGCGCAGCCTTTTGCATAACAATCTTAGGAGGAAAACATGAGTTATTTCAATGGAAACACAGGATACCGCAAGGACATTTTAAGCACGCGTTCTGTCATCAAAAAAGGTAATTATGCAATTCTCGAACCAGATGGGCTTGTAAAAAATACGATTCCAGGTTTTGAACAATGCGAGATTACCATTCTTGGATCTCCCTTACTTGGGGCTTCTTTTGTGGATTACTTGGTAAATGTAGCGCCAGGAGGTGGAAACAGAACCGGATTTGGTGTTTCTGGGGAGGAAATCTTCTTTTATGTATTTGAAGGAACGGTAAAAGTGTGGAATGAGAAAGAAGAAGCGCAGGTTACAGACGGCGGTTATATCTACTGCCCAGAGGGAACCCAGCTTCACTTTGAAAATGCAGGAGATACCAGTGCCAGATGCTTTTTATATAAACGACTGTATAACAGGATAGAGGGATATGAAGCCCATACAGTAATTGGTAACATCAATGATGTGGACTGGGTACATTACGAAGGCATGGACGATGTGCTGGTAAAGGATTTCCTTCCTTCCGCAACGAACTTAGGCTTTGACATGAACTTTCATATCCTTGCCTTTAAGCCAGGGGCTTGTCATGGATATATTGAAACTCATGTCCAGGAACATGGAGCTTATATCTTTTCTGGTGAAGGAATGTATGTCCTGGATCAGGATTGGATTCCTGTTAAGAAGGGGGATTACCTGTTTATGGGAGCCTATTGTCCTCAGGCCGCATACGGGGTTGGTCGGGAAGATTTATTTGCCTATATCTATTCAAAGGATTGCAACCGTGATGTAAGATTATAAATGAAAAACGAATCAGTACAGGAAAAAAATGACTATGACATACAGGTGTCATAGTCGTTTTGCTATGATAGATTAAAAGGAGGAGATTACTATGGGAGATGTATATAAAAGCTGTCCGGTTCTGGAAAACGACCAGTATATTCTTAGGTTTGTAACCATGGAGGACGCACCTGGTTTATTAAAGGTTTATAGTGATGAGCGGTCCGTTCCACTTTTTAACAGCGATAATTGCCATGGAGACCGATTTTATTATAGGACCTTAGACCGAATGGAAGAGGCAATCCGGTTCTGGATTCTGGAATATGAAAAGAAGCGGTATGTCCGGTGGACAATCTTTGGAAAAGAGAAAGGGGAAGTGGTGGGGACCATAGAACTGTTTCATCGGGATTCTACGGATTACTTTCATGATTGTGGCTTGTTACGATTAGATCTTCGCAGCGATTATGAAAGGAAAGAGGTCATTACGGACATACTCTCCTTAATGATACCAAACACATGGGATAGATTTCACTGTGAGTTTATAGCCACCAAGGCCATGAAAGAAGCTGGAAACAGAATTGAGGCCTTGAATCAACTGGGATTTTCACCAACGACTCATAAATTGATTGGTCACGATGGAACGGAATATGGAGATTATTTCGTTCTTACAAAAACACAGGAGTAAAAGGAAAATGAAAATTGACCGCTTGTTAGGTATTACTATTTATTTATTAAATCATGGGAGAACAAAGGCATCTGTGTTGGCAGAGCATTTTGAGGTTTCCACCCGAACCATTATGAGGGATATGGATACCCTGTGTATGGCTGGTATTCCAGTCTCTTCAAATTTCGGGACTGACGGCGGTTTTGAAATCATGGAAACCTTTGAGATGCAGCGGCAGGTGGCAGGAGAGATGGATTACAGCTTTGTTGTCAGTGCCTTAGAAAGCCTGGCCTCTGCTTATCATGATAGGGAGCTGGAAGCCACCTTAGAAAAGATGGAAAGCCTCTCTTCTTCCCCTAAATCGCCTATGATTCTGGATTTAAGCGTGGTTCATGAGAACAGGGACACCAATGAGCTTCTCTATCTTTTAAACCAATGGATTCAGAAAAAGGTGAGAATTTCTTTTGCTTATACCAACGCCAAAGATGAAAGAAGCCAGGTAGAGATAGAGCCGGTGTGTACGATTTATCAGTGGTACCATTGGTATCTGATTGGTTTTTCCTTAAAGCATGAAGAGTACCGAATGTATAAGGTAACACGAATGGATCATCTGAACGCAACGGGAGAGGTAAATGGAAGAGCGCATGATACCAATGAGGTAAAGGCATTTTTAAAAAGCAAAGAGGATTACCGGAAACGAATCAAGGTACGGCTTTTGTGCCAGGACAGGCTTAGGTCCAGATGCAGGGAGTATTTAGGGTCCTCCATTACAAAAGAATATCAAACCGGTGAGTTTGAATGTGAGATATTTGTTCCGGAGAATGAGACATTTTGGTACGGAATACTTTTATCTTTTGGAGGGGCTGCCAGAGTACTGGAACCTATATCTTTAATAGAACGAATTCAGAAGGATTGTGTGGATATCTTAAGCCATTATGAAAGAATTGAGGATAACAAATGAAAAACATATATATTTATCTATTAGACACTATGGCAGACTGGGAAACAGGCTATATTCTACAGGGACTGACCAGACAGGATATGGCAGATGAGGTTAAGTACCAGGTAAAAACAGTGGGAATCACAAAGAAACCCATAAGAACTCTTGGAGGGATGACTATGGTACCTGACTGCTCCATAGATGAAATCAGTCTGGATCTAGTTGGGGCCTTATTACTTCCTGGAGCCGATACCTGGAAGGAAGAGGTGCATAAGCCGGTTCTTGATCTGGCACTTCTTTGTATTGACCAGAACATACTAGTTGCTGCCATCTGCGGAGCCACCCTTGCGCTTGCAGACTTAGGAGTTTTAAACAACCGGACCCATACCAGCAATTCCTTAGAATTTCTTACCGCATTCTCAACGGAATACATTGGCAGCCGCTTTTATGTCAATGAGATGGCTGTAAGGGATGGAAACGTCATTACTGCCAGCTCTGCCGGAGGTCTGCTCTGGGCAAAGCTTATTCTGGAGTGCTTATCCATCTATACCAAGGAAGTAATTGATGCCTGGTATGGCTATTTCTCAACCGGAAGGCTTGAATATTTCATGGATTTAATGGAAGCATCTCAAAAAGAAAAATAAACGAAAAATCAAAGCTTTTTCTATTTCCGCATCAGCGGGAATGGAGAGAGCTTTTTTCCTTTCAGTAAGAAAATCAACCCCTTTTATCTTATAGAAATATATCATATAATGAAACTAAGTTTCATAAGATTGGCCAAATATTGAAACTTTAAAACAAAAGAGCTAGAATGAAATTAACATAAATTGTGAGATAAGAACATTATTTCATCTGGCCATTCAGAGAGGATGGGGCTTATGAAAGGACTGCTTGTTAGAATCGAGGACTATGTCCAGTATGCAGGGGAAGCGGAAAAGGAGTTGATGATTCGGCTTCAGAGAAATCCAGAATCAATGCTGAGAAAAAGCATTAAGGATATTGCAAAGGAAACGTATACTTCACCTGCCACCGTAGTAAGGCTTTGTAAAAAGCTGGGCTGCAAGGGGTATAAGGACTTCCAAAACACCCTAACCTATGAGGTGGCGTTGTTTTGGGAGAGCAAGGAAATTTCATTTCAGACCATCACACCAGAAGACTCGGTGGAGGATATCATCTATAAGGTAACAAAGAAAAACATTGAATCACTGGAAACTACTAGAAAGCTATTAGAACCAAAGGTCATCACTGAATGTGTCAAACTTTTGGAAACCAGTAGAACCGTAACCTTATTTGGTCTAGGTACCTCCCTGTTGGTAGCCAGAGATTTATATTTAAAGCTGCTTCGAGCCGATGTAATCTGCAATGTTTGTGACGACTGGCATGCACAGTTTTTAACCGCAAAGAACTTAAAAAAGGATGACCTAGCCATTGTCATAAGCTACTCCGGTCTGACAAAAGAGATGCTTACTTGTGCCAAGGAATCCAAAGCAAATGGCTCAAAGGTGATTGCAATCACCAGGGCAGTGGATTCCAAGCTGGCGGCAGAGGCTGATTTTGTATTACCCATAGCTGCTACAGAGCTGATTCACAGAAGCGGAGCCATGTCATCGAGAATTACTCAATTGAATGTAATAGACGTCTTGTTCACAGCTTATGTAAACCGAAATTACGAATTTTGTATGAAACAATTTGGCAGAACCCACATACAAAAAGACGGAGGAACGTAAAATGATAGATTTATCAAAATTAACCACAGAGATGCGTAATCCGGATACCATGAACCTGGATCAGATGACTCCCTTTGAAATTGCTTCCATCATGAATCATGAGGATGGAAATGTAGTAAGTGCCATCAAAGAAATCCTTCCTTCTGTGGACCAGGCGATTACGTGGGCAACGGAGAGTTTGAAATCAGGTGGTAGAATCATATATATTGGGGCCGGAACCTCAGGCAGGCTAGGAGTATTAGATGCCGTGGAATGCCCTCCCACCTTTGGAGTTCCAAAAGAACTGGTGGTTGGACTCATAGCAGGAGGCGATCAGGCATTTGTAGAAGCAGTGGAAGGCGCAGAGGACAGTAAGACTCTTTGTGAAGAGGAATTAAAGGGAATTGGTTTAAGAAAAGAAGACATTGTAATCGGTCTTGCGGCTTCTGGCAGAACCCCTTATGTGATCTATGGGCTTCGATTTGCTGGTCACATGGGCTGTAAGACAGTTGCCATAGCTTGTAACCAAGATTCCGATATTGGCAGAGAAGCACTGCTTGCCATAGAGCCTTTAACAGGCCCAGAGGTACTGACCGGCTCCACCAGATTAAAGGCAGGTACCGCTCAGAAGATGATTCTAAACATGATATCAACAGGCAGTATGATTGGAGTTGGAAAGGTTTATGAAAACCTTATGGTGGACGTAAAGCAGAGCAATGAAAAGCTGGTGGTTCGATCTCAAAACATTGTAATGACCGCTACCGAATGCAGCCGTGAGAAGGCGAAAGAAGCATTGGAACAGTCAGACGGTCATGTAAAGACAGCTATTTTAATGATTTTAGCGGAATGTGGTGCGGCTACAGCCAGAGAGATGATAGTAGAAGCTGGAGGGAATATCCGAAAGGCTTTTAGTATAGATAGAAAGGAGTTTTAAAAGATAAGTTTAGTATAAAAAAACATAGATAGAGGAGGGTGACTTATGAATTATAAGCAGATCAGTAAAGATTTATTGGTACTTCTAGGAGGAGCGTCTAATATTACTTCCAATGCCGCCTGTATGACAAGACTTCGCATTGGGTTAAAAGACACATCAAAGGTTGAACTTGAGAAAATCAAAAAGCTGGATGGGGTACTTGGCGTGGTGGAGAGTGACACACTCCAGATTGTCTTTGGACCGGGGAAGGTAAATAAAGTTCTCGATGAGTTCTATCAGCTTACCGGACTTTCCAAAGGCCAGGCACAAGACGGAGAAGATCAGGACATCGAGGCTGTGGCAAGAGAAAACAAAGCAGTACAGAAGGCAAAATACGATAAACCAGTTCAGCGGTTTCTAAAGAAAATAGCTAACATTTTCGTGGCACTGTTACCTGGAATTATTGCAGCAGGACTTATTAATGGAATCTGCAATGTAATCAATGTTTCCACTGGAGGCGCCTTAAATGGAGTTTGGTGGTATGCTTGCATCCGCACTATGGGCTGGGCATTGTTTGCTTATCTACCTATCTTGGTAGGCTATAATGCCGCTAGAGAGTTTGGCGGTTCTGGCGCCCTTGGCGCTATCGCAGGAGCTATGTCCATAGTCAATCCTGCCATGCCACTTTTGGCAACCATTAAGGATAACCAGATCATCTTGCCAATTACCAATTCCGTTTTTAACCCGGCTTCCGGTGGTCTTTTGGCAGCTTTAATCGCAGGTATGTTCTTTGCCGTATTGGAAAAGAAAATCCGTAAATATATTCCAGACCTTATTGATACCTTTGTAAGTCCACTTTTAGTACTGATTATTGGTGGTATCGTAGCACTGATGGTAATCCAGCCACTGGGAGCAGGTCTTACAAAAGTAATCTTTGCAGTGTTAAGTTTTGCTTATGAAAAAATGGGAGTGGTAGGTGGTTATATCTTGTCCGCCGGATTTTTACCACTGGTAGCCGTTGGACTTCATCAGGCACTTACCCCGATTCACTCCATGTTAAATGACCCTGCTGGTGCCTCAAAGGGCATCAATTACTTACTTCCTATCCTTATGATGGCAGGTGGAGGCCAGGTAGGTGCAGGTCTTGCTTTGTACATAAAGACAAAGAATAAAAAGTTGAAACGATATATCAAAGACTCCATTCCAGTAGGAATCCTTGGAATTGGGGAACCTCTTATGTATGCAGTGACTCTGCCTCTTGGACGTTCCTTTCTTACCGCTTGTATCGGTAGCGGTTTTGGAGGAGCCCTGGCTGCCATTCTTCACCTTGGTACGGTTTCACAAGGTGTTTCCGGTTTGTTTGGTCTTTTGATTGTACAGCCGGGACAGCAGTTGGGATTTTTGCTGGCAATGCTGACGGCATATGCAGGCGGATTCCTTGTTACATATTTCTTTGGAGTAGATGAAGACAGAATCAACGAAGTATACGGGGAATAACCTATGAAAACTGGAATCTCTCTTTATGTTTCAAGTGGTATAGAGAAAAACAGCAGGATTATAAAAAAGGCAGGAGAACATGGAGCGGAGTATGTTTTTACCTCTCTTCATATTCCAGAGGAAACTGGGGTCAACTACCAGGAGGAGATAAAAACCCTTCTCTCCCTTTGCAGAGAAATCAAATGCAAGGTAATCGTAGACGTTGGCCCCGAGACCTATAAAAAACTTGGTGTTACCAAGATGGAAGAATTGAAAGATCTTGGTATCACCCACCTAAGGCTTGATTATGGTTTTACGGCCAAAGAAGTGGTTGAGATTGCCCAAAGCTTTTCCGTTGTATTTAACGCCTCCACCATTACAGAAGAGGAACTTGTTTTATGGAAAGAGTACGGAGCGGATTTCACCAAGTTTGCCGCATGTCACAATTTTTATCCCAAGGAGTACACCGGGCTGTCTTTACAACGGGTGAAGGAGATTAATCTTAGGTTAAAATATCTTGGATTTGTTACCATGGCATTTGTACCTGGGAATCTAGAACTCCGGGGTCCCCTATCTGAGGGGCTGCCTACGGTAGAAGAACACCGTGGACGAAGGGATGACGTAGTGCTCAATATGCTGGAACTGTTTCAGGAGGGCTGCTGTGATGTGGTGCTGATTGGAGATGTGGACATCAAGGATAGGGATTGGGAAGGTCTTAGGTGTTTAAACGAAGGTTATGTGGAACTGAGAGCAGACGTTCTTCCTGATTATGAATTTATCAAAGGCACCATACATCATGACAGGCCGGATTCCAGTGACTATATATTTCGCTCCCAGGAATCCAGACAGTATGAGCAAGAGATTAAACCACAACCAAGGCATCATATTTTCATGAGAAAAGCAGGAAACATTTGCATTTCCAACAAAGATTATTTAAGATATATGGGAGAGCTTGAAATCGCCCGAAAAGATCTGCCTACGGATCCTCGGTTGAATGTGGTCGGTCAGATTGATGAAACAGATATCAAGTATCTGCCGTATATTCAAAAGGGGTTTGGATTAAAGTTGTTGTAAGGGCATAAATATTGATAAGCAGGCTGTCAAACTGGCAGTCTGCTTATTTTTATTTTATAGGAAAGTTCTACGAACTCCCCTATAAAATAAAAAGCACGACCTGCAGGATGCACATGACGCTTAAGAGGAAGATGTCACTAAAGTGACAGCGCGTCAGCGCCAGAGTCTGACAAGTCAGACTCATTATTGTATTAAATGGGGTTATCTATAAAAGGATAAGTTTCTTATGGGGGTATCAGATGAAGATTACATTGTTAAATCGAGAAGATGACAGGCTGCAAAAGCCAGTCACAAAGGAACAGCTTTCCAGGATATGTGAGACCGCATTTTCTGGGAGTGTTGTCACAGAACTAAAGGAACTAGCAGGCGGGTTTTTCAACAATACGTATTTGGTTTATGCAGATGGGGAACGATTTATTTTAAGGATATCTCCTCATAGTAGTGTGCATATGAGTTTGTATGAGCAGGCGCTCATGCGCAGGGAATATAATATCCAGCCTTATTTTATGCCACTGGGAGATTGTTTCCCAAAGACGGTATTTGCTGATTTTACCCATCAAATCTGTGAACGGGATTATGTGGTGCAGACATTCGTGGAAGGTACCAACTGGGAAGAGATAAAGGATACTCTTACCCAAAAGGAAAACGACCGCATCTGGTACGAGGTAGGGACCATTGCAAAACAGATTTGTAGTATAACTTCCAGTGAATTTGGTCCTCCATCTCCAGCGGCACAGTTTGAAACCTGGGGAGGTTATCTCATGGCTTATCTTACAGGGCTTCAAACGGATTTGAAGGAGATGGGATATACTTACAGTCAGGTAGATGGTTTTATCGATTTATTTGGTAATCACATGGAACTGTTAAATACCATTAAAACCCCACGTCTAGTTCACGGGGATTTATGGGAGAAAAATATTCTTATATCTAAAAAGGGCGACAACTGGCGGGTAACCGGAATTTTAGATTCCGAACGTGCCTATTGGGGTGATGAAATATCCGAGTGGATACATACCTTTGTAAAGGTATCTCCTTCCTACTGGGAGGGATATGGAGAACTGTTTGAGCCAGAAAACCGTGAGATACGAAGACTGCTTTACAGGGGGTCAGACCATATTATGGCTGCGACGGAATGTCGTTTAAGAGATGAGAAGGATCCAACGTGGGCCATGAATCATCTGGATGAAATTATAAAGGAATTAAAAGGTATCCTTATCATTTGCAATAGCTAAGGAAAGGTGGTGCCAGCAATGAATAAAAGTGATTTAAAGAGAGACCGTTTCATGTTGACAGGAGCTCTTGGGAAGAAAGGATATGACTGGTGGTGGCATAATTTTACTGGATTTCATAGAAAGACGGGTGAAGCGAAGTCCTTCTTTATCGAGTATTTTGTATGCAATCCAAAGCTAGGTCAGGATTATCCCGTGTTAGGGCAGCTTCCGGAAAATCAGGCGGCTGGTATCCCTCCTTCCTATGCCATGTTAAAGGCTGGGGCGTGGGGAAAAGAAGCGAGACAAATTCATAACTTCTATCCCATATCCCAATTTTCCTATGCGAAAAAGCAGTTAGATATAAAAATAGGAGCAAACCTCCTAACAGAACAGCGGATGAAAGGCAGAGTCAAGGTTACACCAGAGCAGGCCAAGGATCATCCAGAATACATGTGCGATCCAGGAGAGATGAGCTGGAACCTGAGTATTCATAAGAAAATAGCTTATCATGCAGGGTATGGGGCCAGTGCACCATTTCGAAGGTTAGATGCCTTTGAGATGTTTTGGCACGCAGAAGGGATGAAAACTGAATATTCTGGTGAAGTCATATTGGACGGAGAAGCCTATGATGTGATTGCAGACAGATCCCATGGATATGCAGATAAGAACTGGGGTGCTGATTTTACATCTCCCTGGCTTTGGATCAGCAGTTGCACCATGAAAAGTGTGGTAACAGGAGAAATGTTAACGAATACCGCTGTGGAATTTGGAGGCGGTAGGCCAAAGATCTGGGGAATGGCACTGGAGAGAAAGCTCCTTGGAGGCCTTTATTATGAAGGCAAGATGTATGACTATAATTTCTCCAAGTTATGGACCGGATCTCGGGTGGACTTTAAGTTTCAAGAGGGGAATCGGTATCACACATGGAAGGTGAAAGCTCAAAATCGTACCTCTATTCTGGAGCTTACCCTTCGTTGTAAAGTAGATGAGATGATATTAATGAATTACGAAGCCCCCAGTGGAAAAAAGCTTCATAACAGACTTTGGAATGGGGGAACTGGGTATGGGACGATACGGTTGTACAAAAGAAAAGGAAATCAGAAAATCCTTATTGATCATATTGAAATGAAGAATACCGGATGTGAATATGGGGAATACGACAGTGAAAAGCTCACGTTTCCTGTAGTAAGAGAAAGCTTTTTAGTGTAGGAGCTGGAGAAATTTAGTCCCATATCAACGTTTTATAGTTATACGAAGGAAAGGGGCTGTTGCCAATAGCCTAGTTGGATAACAATATACAAAAACACATCTTAATCGGTAACATAATACCCCTATATAGGACAATGATATAGAAAAGTCCTGTATAGGGGTATTTTACGTAAGTCCATTACTAATCCATTCCTATCTATCTTAAACCCGGCTATTCTTCCTATAATTCGTAGGTGTTATGCCGTAGTACTGCTTAAAAGCATAAGAAAAGTGTTGAATGGAAGAGTAATTCAATCGGTCCGCAATCTCTGAAATATTAATAGTATCATCGTTTAAATAAATCTTCGCCATGGACATCTTAGCTTCTGTCTTTTTCTGTAGAAAGGTCTTCCCATAATATTCTTTCAAAAACCGTTCCGTTTGCCTGATGCTCAGTCCAAGTCGTTCTGAAATAATCTCAAGAGTAATGGTCTCATATTCATATAGAAAGCATTCCTCTACAATGATGTACTTACTGTCCACCAGATTGGAAGGAGAAAAGTGAGATTTTGACTGGGTCCTGTTCTCATAATTTCGAACAATCTTCACCAGACATTGCTGCAACAGTGCTTCCACCTGAATCATATATCCGGTGAATCTGTGCTCCAGCTCAAAAAAGATCTGTTGCATCAAGGGATATAACTCCTGGGTGTCCTGGCCAAACCAAAAGTGGGTTTTCTCAAATTTATAAGCCACCGTGTCCACATCAAGGGGAGGGTGGGAGCTGTTCTTTTGTATCTTAAAATAGATGCAGTACTCTGTCATGGGATCGTTCTTAACGGGAATCTGCTCGTGTTCCACATGAGGTCCTGTCATATAAAGGGTATTTGGAGTGATGTTATAAATCTGGTCGTCAATGCTCACCTTCCCATGTCCATAAGGAATGTAATGAAGCTCATAGCTGTTATTTCCATGGCTGTGCTTGGGCATGGACCGCAGGAAGCGTTCAAATGCAATATTTAAAACCAAAAAGGTAGTATCATTGATGGTCGTCTTGATATTCAAGTCCTTAAATCCCGTTCTCATGTCTTCCCTCCTTGCCTTATAAGTCTCTTCTAATTAATCTTACTTTAACAGTAATAAAACTTCAAGTCAAGGGATGTTCGATAACACGACACCCACCCCCTACCTATGTCTGTTTATCCCCTAATTTTCTGATCTGGTTCCGGTATAATTAACTTATAAGAAACCTAACAATCACCTTATCTCAAGGAGGAAAAAGATATGTCATTGGTTACGTCAAAACAAATGTTACTGGATGCCCAAAAGGGCGGTTACGCCGTAGGGGCTTTTAATGTAGAGAATATGGAAATGCTAAAGGCTGTTGTGGCAGCGGCAGAAGAGCTTCAGGCTCCTGTTATGCTTCAGACCACTCCATCAACCGTCCGTTACGGAACACTGGAAACCTTTAAGGCTATGGCAGCAGCAGAAGCAGAGAAAGCAACCGTTCCAATCTGTCTTCACTTAGATCATGGCAGCAGCTATGAATTGGTACTGAATGCCCTTCGTGCCGGATATACTTCCGTGATGTTTGATGGGTCTCATGCAGATTTTGAAGAAAATATCAGACTGACCAAACAGGCAGCTGACGCAGCAAAGGCATGCGGCATTCCTGTGGAAGGAGAGCTTGGTAAAGTTGGTGGTAAGGAAGATGATTTGGATGTCGAGGAAGATACCAATACCGATCCAAATCAGGCAAAGGAATTTGTAGAGAGAACGGGAATTACCTCTCTTGCAGTCGCCATTGGAACAGCCCATGGATTTTATGCCAATAAACCGGTACTTGATAAAGAGCGAATTACAGAGGTGAAGAAGTTAGTATCCATTCCCCTGGTGCTTCACGGTGCCTCTGGCTTAAGCGATGAGGATGTAAGGGAATGCGTACAAAGAGGAATGTGTAAAGTAAACTTCGCCACAGAGTTAAGAGTCGTATATACCGATGCTGGTAAAAAACTTCTTTTAGAGGATCCAGATCTCTTTGATCCCAAAAAGCTGGGCATTGCAGGAATGGAAGCGGTAAAGGAATTTGTTAAGGGCCGTATGCTTGTATGCGGCTGTGACCACAAAGCCCACTAATCGTTATATGGAGGGAAAAATGAAGCCATATTTATTGGGGATAGACATCGGCACGAGTGCCTGTAAGATAGCAGTATTTAACAGGGAAGGAACCGTTTTAGAATCAGCAGCCGGGGAGTATGAAGTCTATTATCCCCAGTCTGGCTGGGCAGAACAAGACCCTGAGGATTGGTGGAGAGTCATATGCAGCACCATGAAAGATATGCTTTCAAAATCAAAGATCAAACCAGATGAGATCGCAGGAATTGGAATCGATGGACAAAGCTGGTCCGCCATTGCCGTTGACAAACAAGGAAAAGTACTTACCAATACCCCCATCTGGATGGACACAAGAGCTTCCCAGATCTGCAAGGAATTAAATGAGAAAATAGGAACAGAACCTATTTTTCAGTTATCTGGAAACTCCCTTCAGCCATCTTATACCACCGCAAAAATACTCTGGTATAAGGAACATATGCCCGAGGTGTATCAAAAGATAGATAAGATCCTTCAGTCCAACAGCTACATCGGCTTTAAGCTGACAGGTAAGATGACCCAGGATATCTCCCAGGGTTATGGATTCCACTGCTTTGATATGCATACAGGAACCTGGAATGAAGAGATGTGTGAAGCACTTGGAATTCCCCTAGAAATCCTTCCAGACATTTACCCCTGTCATGAGGTAATTGGAACCGTAACCGAAGCAGCTGCAAAGGAATCAGGTCTACTTCCAGGAACCCCTGTGGTAGCAGGTGGCCTTGACGCAGCTTGCGGAACCCTAGGAGCTGGAGTAATCCATTCCGGTGAGACTCAGGAGCAGGGCGGTCAAGCAGGAGGCATGAGCATCTGCATAGATAGCTACAAAGCCGATGAGAGATTGATCTTAAGTTATCACGTGGTTCCAGGGAAATGGCTGTTGCAGGGAGGAACTACAGGCGGCGGTGGTGTCATGCGGTGGCTGGAAAAGGAATTTGCCGACTATGAAAGAGAAGAAGGAAGAAGAATCGGAAAAAGCTCTTTGGATCTCTTCAACCAACTGGCTCAGGCGGTTAACCCTGGAAGCGACGGGGTGGTGTTCCTGCCTTATATGGCAGGCGAACGTTCCCCTATCTGGAATCCAGATGCAAAGGGAGTCTTTTATGGACTGGACTTTGGAAAGAGCAAAGGCCATTTTATCCGTGCTGCCATGGAAGGGGTTGCTTTGTCCTTAAAGCACAACCTAGATGTAGCAGAAGAAGCAGGCGCTAGCGTTGATGTGTTAAGAGCTATGGGCGGATCTGCAAACTCTCTTTTATGGACCCAGATCAAGGCAGATGTAACAGGAAAGCCAATTGTTGTCCCCTCTTCCGATACGGCAACCACATTAGGTGCTGCTATTTTAGCAGGAGTGGGAGTGGGCATGTATGAGGATTTTGAAGAGGCGGTAAGGCTTACCGTAGAAAATAAACGGTATCACGTTCCCAATCAGGCGGACCGAGAGGTCTATGATAAGAATTATAAGATATACCGTAACCTATATGAGAATCTTAAAAATATGATGAGTGAGGAAGGAGAGAGTTAAACGATGAAAGCAGCAGTTGTATGTGCCAATGAAGATGTAAAATACCTAGACTATGAGGAACCACAGGTTGGACCTGGACTGGTAAAGATTAAGGTAAAGGCTTCCGGAATATGTGGCTCTGACATTCCAAGAGTGCTTCATAACGGAGTGCATTTCTATCCAATCGTTCTGGGTCATGAGTTTTCCGGAGATGTAGTGGAGATCGGAGAAGGGGTTACAACCATTCAGATGGGAGACCGGGTTTCAGGAGCACCTCTCATTCCTTGTATGAAATGCGATGACTGTCAAAACGGAAACTTCTCTCTTTGCAGACATTATAGCTTTATCGGTTCCAGACAGCAGGGAAGCAACGCAGAATATATCGTAATACCAGAGCAGAATGCAGTCGCCTTTGATAAAAGCATCTCTTATGAGCAGGGAGCTATGTTTGAACCGTCTACCGTAGCCCTTCACGGCTTGTTTCAAAATGATTACAAAGGCGGAGAATACACCGCAGTGCTAGGAGGCGGTACCATCGGCATGTTCACCATGCAGTGGTCTAAGATCTTCGGAGCAAAGAAAGTAGTGGTATTTGATATCAGCGAGGAGCGTTTGGCTCTCGCAAAGCGTCTTGGGGCTGACGAGGTCATCAATACTTCCTTAGAAGGATATAAGGAAAAAGCCATGGAACTGACGGAAGGAAAAGGCTTTGCTTTCGTATTTGAAACCGCTGGCCAGATCCCTACCATGCACATGGCATTTGAACTGGCTTCCAACAAAGCAAGTGTATGCTTTATTGGAACACCTCACGAAAACCTTAGCTTCACTCCAGCGATGTGGGAAAACATGAACCGGAAGGAATTTAAGCTGACTGGCTCCTGGATGTCTTACAGCTCCCCATTCCCAGGAAAAGAATGGAAGCTGACCGCTCATTACTTTGCAACAGGCCAGTTAAAATTTGACCCTGGCTTTATCTTCAAAAAGATGCCAATGAGCGAGGCACAGGAAGCCTTCCAGATGTTTAAGACCCCAGGACTTGTTAAAGGAAAAGTACTGTTAGTCAATGAGGAATAGGAGGCTCTTATGATACTGACCGTTACATTAAATGCCGCCATTGATAAACGATATGTGGTGGATGGATTTCTAGAAGGTGAGGTCAACCGGGTTGCAAAGTGTAGCTATACCCCAGGCGGAAAAGGCTTAAATGTATCAAAACCAGCCGTAATTGCAGGTGGAGAGGTGGTTGCAACCGGATTTGTAGGAGGCCATGCAGGCCAGTATATTGAGGATGCCTTAAAGCTTTTGGGGATAACTAGTGCATTTTATCACCTGGATTCAGAAAGTCGTTCTTGCATTAATATCTGGGATGGAAAAAAAGAGATTCAGACCGAATTTCTAGAACCAGGCTTTGAGGTGAAGGAAGAAGAGTTTCAAGGATTTCTTCAGCTGTTTCAGACCCTCATAGAAAAAGCCGACGTGGTTGCCATATCAGGCAGCGTTCCCAAGGGGCTAGACGGAACCGCTTATCAGAAAATGGTTAAAATGGTCAAAGATGCTGGGAAAAAGGTGATTTTAGATACCAGCGGAAATCTTCTTAAGATGGGAATTGAAGCTTGTCCTACCATGATAAAGCCAAACCTGGATGAGATTCGTATGCTTACTGGAAAAAGCTGTGACACGTTAGAAGATATGGTGGACGCAGCCAAAAAGATTCATACCCAAGGGGTAGAAATCGTAGCGGTTTCTCTTGGTGGGGAAGGTTCCTTTGTAGTCAGTGAATCAGGGGTTTACAGAGCCAGAGTGCCAAAGCTCCATGCGGTCAATACCGTAGGATGCGGAGATTCCATGATTGCTGGATTTGCACTTGGACTCAGTGAAAATCTTCCCATTGATGAGATTCTAAAAAAGGCCAGCGGGATATCTGCCGCTTCTGCCTTACGAGAAGAAACTGGATACTTCCGAATGGAAGATATGGAAAAGCTTCTGCCGGAGATTGAGATCACAAGAATTGAGGGATAACATGGAATATTCGTTGAAAAATGAGAATCTAACAGTTTGCTTTGCCTCAAAGGGAGGAGAACTTACCTCCATTCAGAATGAAAAAGGCCTGGAGTACTTATGGCAGGGAGATAAAGAGTACTGGAGCGGTCAGGCACCAGTATTGTTCCCCATCTGCGGCAGCTTAAGAGATAACAGGGCCACCACTTTAAGCGGGAAAGAGATTCAGATGCCAAGGCATGGAATTGTCCGTAAGGAAGAATTTGAATTAACCTCCATCACTGACGATACCATATCCTTTTCCATCACCTCTGGTGAAGATATGCTTACCAAGTATCCATTTCCCTTTGTATTAACCATAATCTATCAACTAGATAAAAACAGTATTACTGTTCATTACAAAGTTCGCAATGCAGGAACAGAAGATATGCCCTTTTTCATCGGAGGACATCCAGCCTTTCGCTGTCCATTAAATCCGGGAGAAGCCTACGATGAATATGAGGTCCGGTTTGAGAAAGAGGAAGAAGAGACAAATCCTTGGCCCTCCACAGAGACTGGACTCATCGACATGGAAACCCGAACTTCCCTTTCCTGGGACAAAAGAAGTCTAACCTTAAAACATGAGTTGTTTGAACAGGATGCCATTGTATTTGACCGGATAAAATCAAGGAAGGTGACCTTAAGTCATAAGGATAAAAAACAGGGCGTGGAATTTTCCTTTGAAGACTTTCCGTATCTGATGTTATGGTCAACCGCCAATCACGGTCCTTTTATCGCAATAGAACCATGGACCGGACTTTCTACCTGCAGCGACGAAGACGATGTGTTTGAGCATAAGAGAAACGTTACGATCTTAAAACCTGGGGAAGAAAAGCAACTGGAATATAAGATTTCAATTTTATAAAAAGAGAAGGAGAATCAGAATATGAAACCATTTATTGAGCCATCATTGGTACCAAAAGTAACATTATATACAGGCGAGGAAATTCCTTGTGTTGGAATGGGAACCTTTGGTTCCGACCGTTTCACTCCAGATGAGGTATCTGGTGCTGTTGCAGGAGCCATTCGCTGTGGTTACCGCATGTTTGACTGTGCAGCCTGCTATGGAAATGAAGACCAGATCGGAGAAGTATTTCATCAGGCATTTACAGAAGGCGTAGTAGAGCGTAAGGATTTGTTCATCATGACCAAGGTATGGAATGATATGCATGAGAGAGTAGAAGAGTCCTGCAAAAAGAGTATTGTTGATTTACAGTGCGATTACATTGACATGTTCTTTATCCATTGGCCATTCCCTAACTACCATGCACCAAACTGTGATGTAGATTCCAGAAATCCAGATTCCAAGCCATTTAGCCCAGAGGAATTCTTAAAAACTTACCGCAGATGCGAGGAATTATTGGAAAAAGGACTTATTCGCAACATCGGAATCTCCAATATGACCATTCCAAAATTAGAAGCAGTTCTGCCACACATGAACGTAATGCCAGCTGCCTGTGAGATGGAGCTTCACCCTTGCTTCCAGCAAAAAGAGCTGTTTGATTATCTGGTAGCCCACAAGATTCAGCCAATCGGCTTTATGCCATTAGGTTCCCCTCAGAGACCAGAACGTGATATGTGTCCTGAAGATGTGGCAGATTTACAGACACCAGAGATGAAGGAAATCGCTGCAGCACATGGAATTCACCCAGCAGTCGTAGCATTAAAATGGGCGCACCAGAGAGGTCAGATCCCAATTCCATTTTCTATTCACGAGGTGGAATACGTTAGCAATTTAAAGTCATTTACAGAAGATCCATTGACAGAAGAAGAGATGAGCCGTATCGCAACCTTAGAGAGGAACAACCGTCTGGTTAAAGGACAGGTATTCTTATGGGAAGGCGCAAATGACTGGCATGATCTGTGGGATGAAGATGGAGTTATCGTAAAATAACAGAACACATAAGAAAAATCAAAATCCCTGAAGCGCGCCAATGGTAACTTCAGGGATTTTGAAATAAATATTATTTTCTTTTCTGATAACTGTGTATAATTGTATAAAGTGCACAAATTAAATAATGCAAAGCAAACCAGACCAGTTGGATTCATTGAGTTAGAGGAGAGAGTTATGTATAAGGTATTGTTGGTAGATGATGAGATTCTGATCAGGGAACGAATTTCTCAAAGAATACCGTGGGAATCTTTGGGGTACGAATTAAGGGGGACTTGTGAAAATGGTAAGGAAGCCATTGAATTTATGGAGAAACAGCCGGTAGATCTCGTGGTGACTGATATCTGTATGCCATACGTGGATGGCCTGGAGCTTGCAAAATATCTTTATGAGAATGAGAAAAGAACAAAAGTAGTGATTATTACTGGTTACGATGAATTTGAGTATGCAAAGAAGGCGGTGGAATACCGTGTTCTTTCTTATGTATTAAAGCCAGTTACCGCAGTGGAGTTAATTGAAAAATTAGAAGAAGCAAAGAAAACGCTGGAGAGTGAAGAGGCCAACCTCCAGGTTAGAACGTATTATGAGGGCAGCTTTCCCTTGTTAAAAAACCAGTTTCTCCTTCAGCTATCGAAAGGAAAGTTCCAGGAAGAGGAGATTGAAGAAAAGCTAAAAGAATTTCATATTGATTTTCAAGGGGAATGTTACTGTACCGCCCTGCTTTATCCTAGAGTAGAGCTGGAAAAAAGAGAGCTGGTCCAGATGTCCTCCCTCATAAACAGAGAAGCAGGAGAGGATGTGCTGGCTTTTGAGGGAGACGATAATAACATCATTCTCTACGTGAAAAAGAAAAACAGCTCCCAGCTAAAAAAGGATATGGCGCATATCTGCGAAGCCGCAGCAAAAAGCATTGAAAGAGAGTTAAACATTCCGGTGTTTTCCTTAATCGGAACCTGTGTATTCCGCTTAGGAGGGATGGGATTTTCCTATGAAAAGGCCATGGAGCTAAAGGAATATCTTTACTTGGAACGGGATAAGGGAATCTATGAATGGGACAAGTACCAAAAATACAAACTGAGTGCACAGGGGATGATCTGTGAAAATGATCGGGAAAAGCGGATTGTGCTGGCGGTAAGAAGTAACTTATCAGAAGAAGTGATGAAGGAAGTCTGCGGAATACGCGCAGAATGTGTGGAGAGGTGGATTGCAAAGAATAAAGTTGTGGTCTTATATCAAAGCCTGATTCTTGCAGTGATGAACTTCTTTGAACGGTTAAATATCGTAGACGATGCCTTCTTTTTAAAGGAACAAGAAATTATCTCCGGACTTTTTGGCTGTACTTATATCTCTGAAATGGAGAAAAAGGTCTTGGAGTTTTTTGAGATGGCGGTGGAGATGATGAACAGCAATCGTGGCAATTATGGGGACCATCAGGCAATCGCTGCCTTAGAATACATCAACAGTCATTACGCAGACTGTGATCTTTCCTTGCAGGAAATATGCGAAAAGCTGGCTATCAGCGTCAGCTATTTCAGCTCTGCATTTAAAAACTATACAGGAATGACCTTTGTAGAGGCGTTGACCAAACGGCGGATGGAAAAGGCAATAGAACTTCTAGAGAATACCTCCTTAAAGACCTATGAGATAGCAGAAAAGTGCGGATATAACGATGCCAATTATTTCAGTGCCATCTTTAAGAGAACTACGAAAATGACACCTCGGGAATACGCAAGAACCTTGATGAGCCGGAAAGGGACCTATGAAAAGCAGAATCAGATTTAAAAGCATAAGGACCAGTATGATCATATACTTTTCTTTGCTGGTTCTACTTACCGTAACGGTTTTCATGTTTTTCTCCATTCGATATACAAAAAAGAATCTCATGGAGAACTCAGAAAAGAACAGCAAGCTTCTCATTGAACAGGTGAACTTTAACATCGAAAACTATATTAACTATATGGAAAATATCTCTCAGGTGATTATGAGCAACCGGGATATGACCAGTTACTTATTTGATCCGGGCACAAAGGAGACAGGAAGCGATCTTAAGGAAGCCTTTCAGACCATTCTTCATGCCAGAAAGGATATCTATAACATTGCGGTATTAGGGGATAACGGAAGGTATTTTATTAACAATGGAACAGACGTCTTAAACTTAAGGTCCAGACTGGTTAATAAGGAGTGGTATGTAGATGCCAAAAAGGAGGGGAGCAAGATATTGATCTCCTCCTCTCACGTTCAAAACCTGGTGAGAAATGATTATAAATGGGTGGTAACTTTAAGCAGAGGAATCACAAACCCTGAAACTGGTAAGGTGGAAGGACTTTTGGTCATTGATCTAAATTATGATGTCATCAATAACTTATGTGAGTCCATCAGTCTGGGAAATAAGGGGTATGTCTATATCATTGACCGAAAAGGTGAGATCGTTTATCACCCCCAACAGCAGCTAATCTTAAGCGGAGTGAAAAAGGAGCTTCTAAAAGAAGTATCAAACGTCAAGTCAAGCCTTACCTTTACCGATGAAAAGGGAGAAAATAAAATCTATACCCCCTTTCATTCAGACAAAACAGGCTGGACCATTGTGGGAGTGGTTTATACCTCAGAGCTGGCAGGCGATGAGAAAGCGGTAAGGGCCATGTACATTGGCACAGCCTCGATTCTGATTTTATTTGCCAGTATTCTTGCTGTCTTACTTTCAGCCAAGATTACAAAACCAATTAAGCAGCTACAGGCAGCCATGAATGAAGTGCAGGAAGGAAAGTTTGAACAAGTCTATATTGATACAGGGGGAGAAAATGAGATTTTAAGCCTCACCCGGTCCTTCAACCGCATGACCAAACGCATTGATGAGTTGTTAAAGAATAACCGGAAGGAACAGGCGGAGAAACGTAAAAGTGAGCTAAAGGCTCTCCAGTCCCAGATCAATCCTCATTTTCTTTATAACACCCTTGATTCCATTATCTGGCTCATTGAAACCGAAGACTCAAATCAGGCCATCAAGATGACCTCCGTCCTTGCCAGGTTCTTCCGTCAGGCTATTGGAAATTCTAAGATATACGTTACCATCTGGCAGGAGCTTGAGTACACAAGAAATTACTTGCTGATTCAACAGATGAGGTATAAAGACAAGGTGGCCTTTGATATCCAGGTGGATGAAGACGTTATGGAGTGCGCCATTGTAAAACTGGTGCTCCAACCCCTGGTGGAAAATGCCCTGTATCACGGGCTGAAATATAAGACAGAGCAGGGCAACATCACCATCACCGGATGCCGTCAGGGAGACCGCGTGATTCTTATGATCAAGGATGATGGGATAGGAATGACAATGGAAGCCCTTTCTACCATATTTCAGAAGAAAATATCGGACAAACGGCATAACGGGGTGGGGATGAAAAATATTCAAGACCGCCTTAAGATGCATTATGGGCCGGACTATGGACTGATTGTGGAGAGTGAAGAAGGAGTAGGGACGGTGGTCAAAGTCATCATTCCTTACAAACGTATGGAGGACACGGATGAAGAGACATAAAAATGGGTTATTGCTCCTGACTTTCTTTTTATTAACGGTTGTTTTCCTTTCCATGGTGTTTCAGTTAGAAGAATTTAATCAGAAGAAAACCGTTAAAATTGTATTCATTCCCAAGGTTCAGGATAAGACAAATGATTTCTGGATGTCCATGATATCCGGTGCCAAAAGTGCAGGGAAAGAGTATCAGGCCAATTTGACTATTCTTGCCCCTGAGGAAGAAAATGATTACCAGATGCAAAAGCAATACATCGAAGAAGCGGTGAAGATGAAACCAGATGTGATTGCCCTCGCCCCCATACAGTATTCCGAGATGACGGATACCGTAAGGAAGATAAAAGACGCTGGAATTAAGCTCATCTTAATTGATTCCAAGATTGATGAAGATCTGGAAGAAACGTATATTGGAACCAACAACCGGAATGCGGGTTTGCAAATGGGAAAGAAAATGCGGGATTATGTGAACAAGGACTCAAAAATAGCAATCGTATCACATGTAAAAGGCTCCTCCACCGCCATGGAACGGGAAGCGGGGCTAAGGGAGGGGCTAGGTGATTATGAAGATCGGATTGAGGCAGTTCTTTATAGCAACTCCGACTACGGACAAGCCTATGAAAAGACAAAGGAGTTGATGAGAGAACATCCGGACATCAATCTAATTGCAGGACTAAACCTTTATTCCACCGTAGGAGTGGCAAGAGCTATTAAAGAGATGAACCTAAACCGTGAAGTCAATATCGTGGGATTTGATAATGATATAGAAGGAATCCAGTATTTAGAAGAAGGTATCATTGATACCCTCATTGTCCAGAAACCGTTTAACATGGGGTATCTTGGAATCCAGACGGCAGTGGAGTCTGTAAGGGGAAATAAAATGGAGAAAAACATCTACTGCGACACGGAAGTCATCACTTTAGACAATATCTACACCGACGAAAACCAAAAGCTTTTGTTCCCATTTTAAAGAAAGTAAAATCCTCTTCTTTTTTTGTAAGATACTCTATATTACCTTGCGTTTTTGGGTTATATAATGGTATCAACAGAGCAGGAAATGTTGCTCAATCTAAAAAGAAGCGGAGAGTGAGAATGTGGGCAGTGTTATGCTGAGAATGAAGGGGATTGATAAGTCCTTTCCAGGTGTACATGCTTTGGACCACGTGGATCTGGATGTCATTGGGGGCGAGGTCCATGCACTTATGGGAGAAAACGGCGCCGGTAAATCAACCCTTATGAAGATCCTTACGGGTATCTACCTAAAGGACTCTGGAACCATTGAATTTGAAGGTAAGGAAGTGGAATTTACTTCCCCAAAAGAAGCACAGGATGCAGGAATCGCCATCGTACATCAGGAACTGAACATGATGAACCACTTGACCGTGGCACAAAATATTTTTATCGGCCGAGAAATGATGAAGAGTGGATTTATCAGCGACTCCAGTATGAATAAAGAGGCAAGAAAGCTATTTGATCGACTAAATATTGACATTGATCCGTCTGAAACCATGGGGAACTTAACCGTAGGACGGCAGCAGATGTGTGAGATTGCAAAAGCCATATCAAGAGAAGCCAAACTCATGGTATTTGATGAGCCTTCCGCCGCACTGACGGAGTCAGAGATTGAGGAACTTTTTAAGATTATAAGAGATCTTAAGTCCAAGGGGATGGGAATTGTCTATATCTCCCACCGAATGGATGAAATAAAGGTAATCACAGACCGAGTTACGGTCATGCGAGATGGAACCTACGTTGGAACCATGATTACAAAAGACAGCACAAAGGATGACATCATCAATATGATGGTGGGCCGTGTTATTTATGAAGATCCAAAGCAGACCAGCAGCGTTCCAGAAAATGCGCCAATCGTATTAAAGGTAGAGCATCTAAGCGCTGGAAAGATGGTAAAAGATGTAAGCTTTGAACTTAGAAAAGGTGAGATCCTGGGATTTTCCGGACTCATGGGAGCAGGTAGAACGGAGCTAGCCAGAGCCATCTTTGGAGCAGATAAAAAAGATGAGGGAACCATCTGCATCAATGGAGAGCAGGTGGAGATTAAAACCACAGAAGATGCAGTTTCTCATGGAATTGGATACCTCTCAGAGGACCGTAAACGATTTGGCCTTGTGGTTGCAAAAACCGTGGCAGAAAATTCCTCTATGTCAGCCTTGTCTTCCTTTATGAAGGGTGTTTTCATTGACAAACAAAAGGAGCGTAAGGAAGCGGAACACTATGTGAAGCTTTTGAAGACGAAAACTCCTTCCGTGGACCAGCTTGTAGTGAATCTGTCAGGAGGTAACCAGCAGAAGGTGGTTATTGCCAAATGGCTGATTCGAAACTGTGATATTTTAATCTTTGACGAACCTACCAGGGGAATTGACGTAGGAGCAAAAAGTGAGATCTACCATCTAATGAATGAGCTTGTCAAGCAAGGAAAATCCATCATCATGATATCATCAGAGATGACAGAGATTCTTAGAATGAGTGACAGGGTTCTGGTTATGTGCGAAGGGCGCATCACCGGAGAGATCCCCATTGAAGAGGTATCACAGGAACGTATTATGGCTGCGGCTACTTTGAGAAACCAGGAGGGCAACAATGGAAAAACTAAAAAATAATCCCGTCATCAAAGCGATAGGAACCCAGAGACTGGTGGCATTATTGGCTCTTATCCTACTCTATCTTGCATTTGGAATCATGAACCCTAGATTTGCCACTTACAGCACCATGGTCAATATCTTTGACGCATCTTATTACATTGGATTTATGGCCATTGGTATTTGTTTTGTTATAGCAACCGGAGGTATTGATCTTTCCATCGGTACCGTACTTACTATGTCAGGTCTGGTGGCCGGATTTTTAAGCGTAAATATGGGATTCCCCATATGGCTCGTTATCATTATCTGTATTTCAATTGGTACTTTATTCGGAGTCATAAACGGGCTTTTAGTAGCAAAGCTTGGGCTCCCTCCATTTATTGCGACACTGGGCACCATGATGCTTTCAAAAGGAATCGGTTCCATCATTACAGGAGCCCAGTCTGTTACCTGGAAATCAGGATCAGACCCAGAAGGCTGGTACCGTTCTATATTTAAAATTAAGACAGAAGGCGGCCTCCTAATCCCCACTGGCTTTTTATTCTTAATCGCTGCAGCCGTACTCATGGCAGTTGTTATGAACAAGACAAAAACAGGCCGCTACATTCTGTCACTTGGTAGCAACAAAGAAGCAACCAGGTTGTCCGGTGTCAACGTGGATAAATATTTAATCATCGCATACGTTATCAGCGGTACCTTTGCAGGAATCGCAGGGCTTGCTTACTCCACAATCTACTCCACTTTATTACCAGGAGGCGGTGCAGGATTTGAGATGGATGCCATCGCAGGCGTGGTAATCGGGGGAACCTCCATGTCAGGAGGAATCGGAACCATAGCAGGCACCATGATCGGTGTGTTTATCATCTCCATACTTAAGACAGGACTTCCATTCGTAGGTCTTCAGACCCATTACCAGCAAGTAGCAACCGGTCTGGTGTTAATCGTGGCAGTCTTTGCAGATGTATATAGAAACCGGAAGAAAAACTAACTAGCCATGTGACTCGAAAGATTCCACATAGAAAATGAAGGAGGAAGCAAAAAATGAAAAAAAATGTATGGGGCGTTTTATTAACAACAGCAATGGTAGCATCTTTAGTAGCCGGCTGTGGAAGCAAGACAACTGCAAATCCAGGAAAGAGTGAAGCAGGAACAACAGCAGCAGAAGCAAAATCAAGTGAGGCAGCTACCACCAAAGGGGAAGATAAGGGCGGCGATGTAACCGTTTATATGGTAGCAAAGGGCTTCCAGTCCCAGTACTGGCAGGCCGTTTATAAAGGAGCAGAAAAAGCGTCCAAAGAATTAGGTGTGAAACTGGAATTCCAGGGACCAGATTCCGAATCCGATATTGCTCAGCAGGTTCAGATGATGAACAATGCAGTTCAGATGAAACCGGCAGCAATCGGTCTTGCTGCTCTTGACGTATCTGCATTAAATGACAGCATCAAAGCATCTCAGGATGCAGGCATTCCTATCGTAGGATTTGATTCCGGTGTACCAAAAGCACCAGAAGGAGCCGTTGTTGCCAATGCAGCTACTGATAACTACAAGGCAGGAGAAGTGGCAGCTATCTACACCTATCCTCTTGTTAAGGATCTGATTGCGAAATCGACCGCCAGCGTTAGAATTGGTGTTTTAAATCAGGATGCAACTTCAGAGTCCATCATAAACCGTGGCCTTGGTTTCATCGATAAGCTTGCAGAGTTAATTAAAGCAGACGGAAAAACCGTATGTATCACTGGTAACGATAAGTTCGTAGGCGATGCGAAGGTAGACAAAGGAACCACTGCTAATGTAATCCTTGACGTAGCTGTTCCTTCTAAGGTAGAAGCTTCCCTTATGACCACAGATGCTCAGACGATCTTAAACAAAGATGATACCATCTGTATCTTCGCTTCCAACCAGAAGACTGGAGAAGGCCTTTTAACCGGAGATGAGAACTTAGGAAGACTTGGAAAAGACGTAATCGGAGTTGCTTTTGATTCTGGAACCATGATCAAAGACGGAATCAAAACCGGTAAACTGGCTGGTGCTGTCACTCAGGCTCCTGTAGAGATTGGATACCAGACCGTGAAACTTGCCGTTGCAGCAGCAAAAGGCGAAAAAGTTACTGATGTAGATACAGGCAGTCAGTGGTATAATAAAGACAACATGGACAGCAGCGAGATTTCACAAAACTTATACGATTAAATATTTGGCGCTCTTCTTTTATAGAAGAGCGCTATTGGAGAAAAGGAGAGTATTATGTTAAAAGGAATACCACCAATTATCAGTCCCGAGTTATTAAAAGTATTATGTGAAATGGGTCACACCGATGAACTTACCATTGGAGACGGTAATTTCCCAGGCCATACCTATGGAAAGAAGGTAATCCGAATGGATGGACACGGGGTTCCTGAAATTTTAGATGCTATCCTTCAATTATTCCCTCTTGATACCTATGTAGAGCACCCGGTCACTTTGATGGGAGTGGTAAAAGGGGATGACGTAAAGACTCCAATTTGGGATACTTATAAAGAAGTAGTGGCGAAGCATGATAAGCGAGGCGCAGACTGCTTTGAAGAGATTGACAAGTGGGATTTTTATGATAGGACAAAGGACCATTCTACTGTAGTTATTATGACAGGAGAAAAAGAGCTGTATGCAAATATTATATTAAAGAAGGGCGTTGTGGTATAAAACGTTTCTTTCTAAACATAGAAAAAGCTGAGTCTATGACAGGAATTAATTCTGTAGGCTCAGCTTTTTTAATGTGGTTTTATGAGGTCAAGGCTGGCAAATAACAAATTACCTGACAGCCGCCTCTCGATAGATTGGAGAAATGAGTGCTTCCATTGTGTGCTTTAATAATCTGACGCACTATGGTAAGTCCAAGGCCATGGCTGCTTTGTTCTTTTAAATCATTTGGCTCTGCGCACTTTTTATGGTCAATGTCTTCCATATGGTCAACGTCTTTCTTATGGTTCACGTCTTTCTTATGGTTCACGTTTTCCATAAGGTCCACGTCTTCCTTACGGCCCACGTCTTCCTTATGGTCTGCATCCATCTTTGTTTCATTCAATCTTTCAAACACTTCTTTTGGGAACCCCGTTCCATTATCTGCAACAGAAAGAATAAAGTTTTCCCCGTCCTTATTTAATTCGATTTTAATATCACAGCCCTCTGGATTGTGCTTTATGCTATTTAAAATAAGGTTCGATACGGCACGTTTTAGAAGCTGTTTATCGCCAAGCAGTTGCCCGTTTTGTGCATTGTCCGAAACGGAGACCTCTAAGGTGTGTTGCTCCGATATGTGATCATTTATCATATCGGCCGCCACACTGCGAATCAGTGGGGCAAGTGGGGTCTGTTCCTTTCTCAATGGCTGCATATCATATTCCAGCTTTGAGGCAAGGTTTAAGTCGCTTACCAAATCCTTAATCCGCTGACATTGACGCCTTACAATGCCTGCTAGGTCTTTCTGTTCATCCATAAGCCCCTCATCCTCTTCCAACTGACTGGCATAGCCCATCGCAACGGCAAGGGGGGTACGAATGTCATGAGAGATTCCTGCAATCCATGTGGTGCGTGCATTGTCTCTTTTATTAAGGGCAGTCTCCTGTAGAATAAGCTGGCTGGAAGCTTTATTAATTCCCGCGGCAAGATCTCCAAGGACTCCATTAACCGGGAGAGTCACAGGCCGTTTTTCTGCCATATCCTGAATCCCGTTTGAAATCAGCTTTAAGGAACGAAACAGCCGAAGGCCTAACATTAAGGCAAAGAAAATTGCAGTGATGGTATTTAATATCAGAAACAGGGGAATCCAGAAATTTAAATTTTCCATGGATTTTTGAGGAATCATAATGCCTAACTTCCACATGGTGTCCTTGGGGCTTCCAACAACCAGTAGGCCATCGTTGTACCGCCAGACAGATACGGGATAATCCTTTAAGTACCACCGAGAAAATCCTGCCACATCTGAAATGGAATAACTCTGAGGAACATCAGCCGGAAGCTTATAATTCCAGATTACTTTGCCAGCCGGATCTAGAAGCATTGCCCATTGATTGTTTCGTTCAAGCTGATCTCTGCCAGAACCGGTAAGTTTATATCCCTCCCTGGTAAATGTTAGCTGGTCCGCAGTCTGTCTGATGCTGTAATAATTCTTCTCATCTTTTTCTGTAAAAAGCCAGATGGTGAAGATTGCAAAATTAATGACCAGCAAAAGGACGGCGACCGCTGCGGCTGATAGCACATAACGAGATAATACCTTCATCATGCTTTTCATAGAACCGTTACCCCCGTCAGCTTATAGCCAAGACCACGGACGGTTGTCAGGTACTTAGGGGAAGAGGGGATAGGTTCTATCTTTTCCCTAAGGCGGCGGATATGAACCATTAAGGTATTCTCATACCCATAAAGGGAATCCCCCCAGACGGCCATACATAAGTTGTCTCCGGTCACGATTTTCTCCTGGTTTTCATATAGCTTTTCCAAAAGGGCAAATTCCTTAGCCGTAAGGGTAGCGTTGCCTTTTTGTGAGGTCACTTCACAACTATTTAAATCTATTTTAATATCTCCCAGGGAGAACACAGGTTTTAATTTCTGGCTTAAGACAGCAGGAAAATAAGTACGGTTTAAAATAGCATGAAGCCTTAATACCAGTTCCCTTGGGAGAAATGGTTTGGTCATATAATCATCGGCACCAAGCCCAAGGCCCAGCAGCCGGTCATCATCTTCATCTCTGGCAGAAAGAAACAGCACCGGAACGGAGGAGGAAGCCCTAAAATCACGCATCAGGGAAAAGCCGTCTCCATCAGGCAGAGAAACATCAAGGATTACAACCTCTGGTTTTTCCAGCGCAAACAGATGGCGTGCCTCGCTGCAGTTTCCAGCTGAGATGATTTTCTTAAAACCGTTTTGTTTCAAGATAGCAATCACCATTCTGCGAAGCTCTGGTTCATCATCCACTAAAAGCAATTTACAGTCATAGACATCTATCATTGGCGTCTCATCCTTTCCTATCTTTTTATTTGTATTATAGCCGAAAAAAATGAAATTGGACAAAAAAAACAAAGTTTAAGGTAAATGTAAGGTGGCCTACAGTCAGATGTAAGGCGCCTTTGTTACCATTAACACATCAAAAAGAAAAGGAGAGTATAACAATGACGGATATCATAACCACAAGTGCTCTTTGCAAGAAATATGGAGAATCTATAAGTGTAAACGATCTGGACTTAAAAGTGCCAAGGGGTGTGGTCTACGGATTTTTAGGCCCCAATGGAGCTGGTAAGACCACTACAATGAAAATGATACTGGGACTTTCAAAACCGACCAGTGGAACCATTACCGTCTTTGGGAAAGAGATGGATCGCAACAACCGGCTTAGCATATTAAAAGACGCTGGTTCACTCATAGAATCCCCAAGCTATTATGCCCACTTAACCGGAAGGGAAAATTTAAAAATCATCAGCACCTTAAAAGGTGTGCCAGAGGAGGAAATCGACAGGGTATTAAAGATTGTCCGCCTGGAAAATCAAAGGGATAAAAAAGCAGGGCAGTACTCCCTGGGAATGAAACAACGACTGGGCCTGGCAGGTGCGCTTCTTGGAAATCCAAAGCTTCTGGTACTTGATGAGCCAACCAATGGTCTTGACCCCGCAGGAATCCAGGAGATGCGTGAACTCATACGTTCCCTTCCAAAGACTTTTGGAATGACAGTCATGGTTTCCAGCCATCTCTTAAATGAGATTGAACAGATGGCAGATTACATCGGAGTAATCAGCAAAGGAGAGCTGGTATTTCAGGATAGCTTAAAGGTTCTTCATGATAAGAGCAAGAGCAGTATAGCAGTTCGTACCCTGAATAATGAAAATGCCAAAGCGGTATTTCAAAGAAATGGAATTATGTGTGGAGAGGATGGCGCATTTCTACTCTTACCAGAACTTTCAGATCAGGAACTTGCTACTCATATATCTCATCTTTTTCATGAAACCATTGGAGTTATCCGCGTGGAAGAAAGGAAAAAGACACTGGAAGAGATCTTCATAGAATTAACAGGAACGGCGGTGAGTCTATAATGAAAGCACTTGCTATGGAATTTCAAAAAATAAAAAGAAAAGGGATTTTTACCACAGTAGCTGTTCTTTTAGGAGTCCAGTGCTTATGGGGACTATATTCCTTTGGCAACATGAGAGGGGAAAAGCTGGCTCAGGGCTGGTATCAATGTCTCTATCATTTTCCCATTTTAAATGCCATTATGATGCCTATTATAATCGCTGTTTTGGCTTCCAGGCTTTGCGATGTGGAGCACAAAGGACAGACCTTTAAGCTGTTAGAGACCATAATACCTGCGGAAACTTTGTTCCATGCCAAGTACATGTGTGGAGTCATTCAGGTGGTGGCAATTGCAGTGCTTCAGGTCTTAATGATTCTTTCCTTTGGAGTGATCATGGGCTTTGGAGGTCCCATTCCCTGGGATAAGATTTTGTTCTATCTGATTTCTACCATAGGCGTTCATGTTACTATATTGCTGCTTCAACAGGTGTTATCTCTTCATTTTTCAAATCAAATGGTACCCCTTACGATAGGACTTATAGGCAGTCTTGCTGGATTATTTAGTATGTTTTTGCCTAAGGGCATTGGTAAACTCCTGATTTGGGGTTATTACGGGGTCATGATGCGGGTCGGGTTAAACTGGGATGAGAGTACTAGAATTTCAGACTTTTATTATGTTCCCATTGATTGGCTGGGTGTATTTTTACTGGTTGGGATGTTTTTGGCAATCTATATTTATGGGCACCGATCATTTGCCAGAAAGGAGTGGTAAACTATGTTATTAAAAACAATTCGCGCAGAACAGATGAAGTTAAAGCGCAGTCCTGTCTGGCTTGCCTTTTTCTTCTTACCAATTCTGCCGGCCATTATGGGAACCTTTAACTACGTTCAAAATATTGATATTTTAGATAATTACTGGTACAGCTTGTGGACACAGCACACCTTGTTCACCTGCTATTTCTTCCTTCCGCCAACCATTGGAGTTTACTGTTCCTATCTCTGTCGTCTGGAACACACCAATCATAACTGGAATTCGGTCATGACTCTTCCTGTGCCAATACCTTATATTTATCTTTCCAAGCTCTTTACCGCTTCGGTTATGGTAATTGCCACCCAGGTGTGGGTAGGAATCTTGTTTATTATCTGTGGAAAGCTGTCCAATCTTTCAGGACCAGTACCGCCAGAGCTTTTTGAATGGCTGGCTTATGGTATGGTTGGAGGGATTGTGATTTGTGGAGTACAACTATGTCTATCCCTTATGATTCGCAGCTTTGCGGTACCGGTTGGGATCGCAATGATTGGAGGAATCGGTGGGGTAGCGGCACTTTCTAAGGGAGCAGGGGCCTTTTATCCCTATACTCTTTTGAGCATTGGCATGAGAGCCAATAGCCCAGGTGGTCCAATGATTTGCACTCCTTCCCAGCTTCTTTTAAGCAGTGCAGTCTTTTTAGTGGCATCCACGGGGATTGCTGTATTATGGCTTAGGAATAAGGACGTGATGGCTTCATGAAGAATGAGGTGGATATTTCTTGGGCTTGGTACAAGTAACATGTATTTATGTGCTTTAAATTGAGGGGATTATTTTATTGACAATGAAAAAGGAAGAGGACCTCACAAGATCATCAAAAATGATGTGATAGAGTGAGACCCTCTTCCTTTAATTTTATCGATACAAAGGTTGCAAAAGAACTGTAATTTCATAAGTGACATCTTTATAAAGATTAATCACAGAGTTCCCATTCCCCGATCCACTTTTCTCTGGAATAATTGTATTGTCGACGATACATTTTCCCGTTCACTGTTTTATAGCGCCATTCAATTATTTGAGCATTTAGATGATAACCTTCAGATGACGGTTCCTGTGTCATCATAGACGTATTCGTTGCTTGTGACTGGGCAAAAGCTTCAATTGGCAGCATCATGGTACCAACTGACAACACCGCCAGAGATAACAGGATTTTTTTACTTTTTACTTTCATATAATAAAGCCTCCTCTAAATTATTGTATATTTTCAAATTAGAGTATGAATCCCTAATTCGTGTAACTGTAGCAAAATATCTATTATATACGTAAACATCATATCCTTTTTTCTTATTATGAACTAAATAAGCCGTTTGAGGTGTGAGTTCCACGGTATACTCTTGAACATCGGATTTAAAAGAGTATGGTTCAAGGACAAAAAGAGAACTTAAAACAAATATAGATAATAAGAATACTAATAGTGCTTTATGAAAAACACCTGATTTCTTAAGCATACTTTTATCTAGAATGATCTGAAAGCGTTGAGAGAGAACGGAAGCGGTTCTACTGTCGAAAGTAAGTGATAAACTGTTAAGTTCAGGTGAGCTATTTCCTCTGGCAATTTTTAATAAACATTCTAAGTATTTTATCTTATCAATCTCGTCAAAATTGTTTGTCACTGCCAAATCTACTCGTATCTCCATGATCTTATCTATGTCCTGTTTCAAAATATAAATAAATGGATTCCACCAGTAAATGATACAGGTAAGTTCGAGCAAAAGCTTTACCCATAAATCATGTTTATAATAATGAGTGGCTTCATGGAAAAGAATATAATATAATTCTTCCTCAGATAAGTTAATGTCAGGCAATAGTATTTTAGGGGTAAATAATCCTATATACATGGGAACAGATATTTTACTGGTCCTGACAATAACAAAATCACTTGATTTACCATGAGATTCTTCAATTTTATGTAATATGCTTAAAATAGCTTCATCCATAAGGGGGGATTCCTGGCCGATGGAATATCGAAACATGATATGACAAATTATAGTCCGAAATCCCATACATATAAAGCCCACCACCCAAATAAATAAAATGATATGATATATATATAATCCAGGAGCAATAAATTCTAATACCGGTGTGAAGAAGAAGGAAAATAAGAATGGAAGTATATAAGATTCCCCAATGGTTTTTTGGAATCCAAACTCGATAGGAAGCAGCAAGCGAAGTAAAACTAAAAAAATACCTATAAAGATAGTACTGATGCTTATTTGTATCAGCCTTCTATGGCTTTTAAGAAAAAGCCATAGAGCTGCAATGGTTAAATTAGTTGTTAGTACTATAGTTATTAATGCAGAAGACGATAAAAACATTTTATTTTTCCTCTTGGTTAAGTATATTCTTTCTTTCCTCAAGTAATTTTTCTAATTTCTCTATAGTCTCTTTTTCATTTTTTTCATGTTTTAATAAAGTTCCAACTAAGCTAGGAATAGGGATGGTATCATCATCTTTATTAAACTGACTTACAAATTGTTCCAATAGTATATCCTTCTTTAATACGATGGGCTTATAGCTTCGTGTTAGTACAGTACCGCTGTAAACGATATCAGCGACTACAATATACTTTTTTTCCAAAAGCTTTCGTAGAACAGACTGAACCGTGTTGTTGCTTAAGGAATCCCCTTTCTTGGCGATTTCCGAAGCGACTAGCGGTTCTTTGCTGCTCCATAATATTTTCATGACATCCATTTCTCTATCCGTTAGTAATGAAGAACTTTTTGTTCTGGGCATCTGTCATTTCTCCTTAAGGGGTACGTAGTTTATTGTAATGATATATTATTTTATATTATATGTCAATTTTATTAATAAAATTAAGTTATAAAAAGTAAATCAACTCTAAATTTTATTTTCAATATATATTATATTGTTATCTAAATCATTTATAGTTGCCTTTTACTAAAGGCTTATCAATATTAAGGTTTCATATTAAAAAAAGGTGGAAATCATTCAGATATATTCTCTTATTAATTAAAGAATAGAAAGAGGAGAGGGGGTATAATCATCAAAAACAACGTGATACAGTGATAACACTTTACTATGTAATTAAAAGTAGGGACGAAATGAACTGACCCCCAAAAGTTA
>DLJZ01000019.1 GCA_002478865.1 Hungatella sp. UBA7603 | reverse complement strand
AGATCATCTGCTCTTATTAAAATATTTTTCATATGGCAAACCTTTCTTAATTACCTTTTACAATTGGATCATTTTTATCAAAGCCAAAGTAATAAGTAACCACTGCCGAAACAATTACTGAGATAATGCAACCAATAATTCCATTTACCAAGTTGCCTACTCCATTACCAGTAAAAGCTAATAAACCAACCAAATTGGTAGAAGGTATCAGCGTATAGTGTCCAACATGCAGGATTCCCAAAGACATTCCTGCTACTGCATATGTTGCTGCAGCCATACCCACAGCTACAAAGTTTTCGTGTCCAGCCGTTGCGAAAATCTGGAACAAAAAGGTAATTAAAATCATATGCATTCCTCTTATCACTAAAAATTCAAATGTAGCACCAATGATTGCAACTCCTAGAAATCCTGTAACTGCACCTATTGCTATAATACCATTGCCAATATAGTTTCCTAAGAATGAGCCGGCCGGCCCTAAAACGCACAAGGTAATCGGAAGCATAACTCCAATTGTAAAAGCTGGAGCAAAAACGTGTCAAATGTTCAAGACCCCTTTTTAATTCCACTTTCTGCAGGACAACCTCGACGCTTACATATACGGCATCCCCGTTTCCGCAAGAACACAGTTCTCCGCAAATAAAAAAACGGGCTGTCACACCAAACAAATAGAATAAGCTGGTGTGACAGCCCGTTTTTGTACTTAAAACAGAGGTTCCCCTTATGGTCCTGCAGAAGAATTTTTCTCCTGCCCTGATAAATAATAAAGCTGTATTTTACTAAACATGTCTTCGATAATCATACGATTGTTCAACCTGTCATAGATTCTGATGTTTCGGTTGCCCGATTTTTTCACATATCTGCTGTTATCATCAAAATCAGGGGCTTCTTCCTCCCGGTAATACCCCTTCTGTGGATCTAAAAGTACTCCTACTGCACCGGAATCTCCCATGACCCAGCATTCCGGATTGATCCATGACTTGTTTTCCATATTTGCAGACGCGAACTCTATAAGCTGACGGTAAAGGTAGGCTCCCAGTTTTCCCATGGGCTCTACCCTCAGCTTCAGTTCTGCAACGGATACCAAAGTGGTCTTATAGGCATTGCTTGGAATCTGCCACAATGCCGCGGACGAAGAAAAAAGAACTCTGGCTGCCAGCATATCATTATTGAGATTGCATTCGTTCCCTCCCTGGGGATAGCGTCCTCCTCCCACCCAGACAGCCGTCAGGCGGTTCTGGATCTCCGGGTGTTTGAGTATTGCCGCGACCATATCCGTCAGTGCCCCTATATTCAGTACATAGAGAGGCCGCTCATCCTCTTTCAGCGCTTCCTTAACAATCAACTGGGCTCCCTGGCTGTATTCATAGGTTTCCCTGCTCTCCATCCTTTTATCTGCTCCTAATAAAATGGGATACTGCCCCTTTGTTCCTGTAAGCAGGGCCAGCTTCTCCATCTCCTCATAAGAAAGCCTGTTTGTGCCTTCCTCCTGGAAATGAACTGCAACCAATCCCTTTATATCAAAGCTTCTGGTCAAAAGAGCATGGACAATGGCATACTGGTCATCGGCCTCATTTTTTGCATCACTGCACAGAATGACACGGACTTTTCTATTCTCCGGTATGACAGGCATTGAAATTCTCCTCTCTGTAAAGCAGCCACTGTTCTCCATGGAAATCCCTCTGGGGCCGTTTTAAATCCAGTCCCAGGTTCATAAGAAAGCTTCCATGCACAACCATGCTGTCAGTCTCTCCCACCCGCTCCACGCGGTATAAGGCATTTGGTTTTAATCCTTTCAGCTTCAGCCTTTTGGGAACCGTATTGGGCTTTGCAAGAATCTGAACAAAGCTTACCACGCCTTTACTTCCGTCCTCTGAAATATACAGAAAAGCCCGCTCATTTCCTTCTTTTTTCAGCCGGTGCAGTTCCCCGTTCCAGATGATTTCCCGAATCTGTTTGTATAAGTCCGTCTGCCTGTGAATTTCCTGTTTTTCCTCTTCGCCCAGTGATGTCAGATCCAATTCATACCCCAGATTGCCCTGCATGGCAACCAGACCTCGGGTGGAAAGAGGAGTAATTCTTCCTATCATATGGTTGGGACAGGCCGATACATGGCAGCCCATGGCTACCGAAGGATATACATAGGAAGTTCCAAGCTGAATGTCCAGCCGCTCCACGGCATCCGTATCGTCGCTGGTCCAGATCTGGGGCATGTAATAAAGCATTCCTGGATCAAAACGTCCTCCGCCTCCCGCACATCCCTCAAACAGCACGTCTTTATGACGCCCGGTCAGTTCCTCTAAAATCCTGTAAAGCCCAAGAATATACCGGTGTCCCAGTTCCTTTTGACGGTCCTTTTGAAGAAAACAGGAATTCCATTCCGTTATATTGCGGTTCATATCCCACTTTACATAGGATACAGGAACCTTCTTAAGAATCCGGTCAACCGATTCAATGATATAATCTTGCACCTCTTTGCAGCTTACATCTAACACCAGCTGGTTTCTGGCAAGCTGCATGGGACGTCCCTGCACCTGAATGGCCCATTCCGGATGGCTTCTGAATAAGTCGCTGTCCGGCGACACCATCTCCGGTTCAAACCACAGACCAAATAAAAGTCCCCGGCTGCGGATTTCTTCTGCCAGCTCTGACAGGCTTCCCCCCAGCTTCTCCCAGTTTTCCGTCCAGTCCCCCAGAGAGCTTTCATCGCTGTTTCGTTTTCCAAACCAGCCGTCATCCAGTACAAAGCATTCCACTCCAAGTTTGACTGCCTCATCTGCCAACTCCAGAAGCTTTTTCTTATCAAAATCAAAATAGGTGGCTTCCCAGTTATTAATCAGGATCGGTCTTTTTCTGCCTGTCTCTCCTGCATAGGCCCCTGGAAGCAGACATTCCCGGTACAGCCGGTGAAAGCTTCTTGACATGGCACCAAGCCCCTCATCGGAATGAATCATTACCACCTCAGGACTTACAAAGAACTCTCCCTTTTCCAGCCGCCAGGAAAATCCAAAGGACTGGATTCCCATCATAAATCGGGTGTTCTGGTGCATATCCACTTCAACGCCTGCTTCAAAACTTCCGCTGTAGATCAGATTCATTGCCCATACATTGCCCTTATCTTCCTCTGTTCCCGGCTCTGCCAGCGCCAGAAAAGGGTTCTGACCATGGCCGCTGGCTCCCCTTAGGCTTTCCACACAGAAACTTCCCTGTCTGATTCTCTGCCTGTTCTCATGACATTCCCTGGCCCATGCCCCGTTTAGGGTAATGGCATCATACTGGTCATCCAGAAATGAAAAGCAGCCTGACATTATCCGTTCGATCTGGATGGCTCCCTGATTTCCATTTGTTACCTTCACGCTCTGGGTTATGGCATCATAAGATTCAAAAACTCCGTAAGTCAGGGTTACTTCCACGCCGCTTAAGCTGTCCCTTAAAATCAGTTCCAGACACTGGGCTACTTCATTTAAGACCGAAGGAAGACCCTCCAGTTTCTTTTTTCCCTGATACTGTCTGTATCCGAAAAACCGAAGATCTGTCATTTGTGAACCGTCTTCATAGGAGAACTGAAAGGCCGGCTTTCTCAGATCTGGATTACCCCAGGAAGAATAGAGCACCGGATACTGCTCCAGCCTGAAATCCTTGATTCCGTCTGTACCGCTTAAATAGCTTGCCTTTTTTATATCCTTTGTAATACGGCTGAATGCGTCATCCTCTACTCTGCTGCCCCAGTAAAGACTCATCATATGGCCGCTTGGCATGGCATGAAGAATCATGGATGTGCGGGCCGTAACAAGATGAAACGTCCTTTCCTGCTCCAATACACGAATCACAGTTTTTCCTCCCCTTCTATCTGGTAAAACTCTGTAAACAGAGCCGACGTATCCTTATTAAAATTATCAACGGCTGTAATTCCTACTACTGCTCCTGTATAAGCCCAGCCATTTGCATGTTCATCACTTAATATGGAAGCGTCCAGAACCGGTCCGATCTTTTTAAATTCCTCATCCCCTGCTGCGTAATAAAACTGCAGGTTTTTCTGATCCAAACAGACCTTTAACCGAACGGATTCCACCAATTCCGGCAGATATTCATACATTCCTTCTAATGGCTCCTGGAACTTGAAATTATCGTTAGTTAAAATATTGACCATAGGACACTGTTTCTTCTCATCATATCCGATATAGAGATAATGGAATACCTTTGTGTTATAATAGCACACAAGCCCTGCGGACTGGGAATAGTGACAGGGTTTAAATTTCACAACGGTTCCTGCCGTAAAGCGGAAGCTTTCCCATCTTCTTGCAATGATAGACTGGTCAAACAGAGAAGTAAGGGAATCGTCTCCCTTTAATATAAGCCCCTGGTCTGTAAACATAGTCTTATGACGGAAGGGACGACGCAGCGACAGCCACTCCTCCTGTTCCAGATCCCTATCCTTAGGAAATGAAGTCCGATATTCTTTTGAGGTTTCCTTTTTTACAGCTCCCTCAGGTGCCTCCACTTCTACAAGAGGCACACACTCCCCCTGTACCATTCTGGGCCAGCCGTCAATCCATGTAATCTTCTGAAGCGCTGTTTCCCTGCCCAGAACACAGACCGGCTCCTTCTGCAGATACCGGGCGCACAGATGGGTCATGTACCAGCTTCCATCGGGAGTTTCCACAAAATTGCCGTGTCCGGATTTCTTTAACACCGTATCCTTTTCCCAGGAGGTAATCAGCGGATGGTAAGGGGATACCTCATAAGGTCCCCATAAGTTCTCAGACCGGGCCACGCATATGGAATGATGCCGCCCGGTTCCGCCCTCGGCTGCAAGAATATAGTAGTATTGGTCCTTCTTCATCAGATGAGGGCCCTCCGTTCCGCCTGTGCCACTTCCCCGAAACACCACTTCTGACCGCCCCACCATTCCTTTTTCAAAGTCAAATTCCTGTAGGATCAGTCCATTGAACTTCTGATGCCCGTTCAAAGGTCTTGGATCCCACTGGGGATTCAGCACATAATGCTTTCCATTTTCATGAAACATGGAAGGATCAAAACCGGAAGCATTGATAAAAACGGGGTTGCTCCACGGTCCCTCTATGGAAGAAGAGGTGGTAACATAATTTTTCACATCTTTAAAGTTACCGTCAATCTGTCTGCTGACGGTATAAATGAGATAGAAAATCCCGTTATCATAGGAAAGGGCAGGCGCCCAGATCCCGGCTGAATCGGGAATTCCCCTTAAATCCAGATCCTTTAAAAGCCCTCCTTTAGAAGTCCAGTTGACCAGATCCCCCGATTCATAGAGAGATACGCCGGGGAGCCATTCAAAGGTTGATGTGATCATATAGTATGTTCCCTTTGCCCAGCAAATACAGGGGTCCGGATGAAATCCTCTTAAAACCGGATTATGAATCACGGCTTTCTTTGGAAGATTTGTGTGTACAGTTTCTTGATTCATGATGCGCCTCCTTATGTTTTCCCTTACTGTCAGCCAGATATCCTGTCCATCACTATATAAACCGGTAGATTGCCTCTGCCACTCCTGCATGGTCATGATCGCCCGTTACATAAACAGCCGCGTTTTTTACCGGTTCCACCGCATTACCCATGGCAACGCCTACGCCTACTAGCTCTATCATTTCCAGATCATTTTCATTATCTCCGATACCCATGACATTCTCCATGGGAATGGATAAGTGTCTGGCAAGAGCCGCAACACCATTTCCCTTATTTTCTCCCTTTGGGTTAATATCCACAAAAAAGGTATCTGATTTTGCCACATGGAACAGATTCATCTCAATCAGGGACTGCTTTAATAATCCATAATTATCTTCATCAATTTCCTTTATGGCTACCTTAATAATTTCATCCCTGTAGAGATGTGCCTGTGTACGCAGTTCGTTAAAATCCTGACAATACAGGTAATCCGAACGAAGACTTCCTTTCTCAACCAGCTCCTTCACCTCCCCTGACATCTCTCTGTTGGTAAGGTTCAGTTCTGCTGTGGAGACGAAAATCTGGCTGTTATAGCGCTCTGCCTGACTGATGATTTTCATCACCAGTTCCTCTTCCATAATGGTTTTTTGAATGATCCGTTCCGACAGGATCAGTCCGCCATTTAAGCAGACCCCATTCCTTTCGATGCCAAGCTGGGAAAAAAGCGGTTCTATGCCAGCAACAGAGCGGCCGGACGCAATTGCCACAATAACGCCCTTTTCAAGAGCATAATGAACAGCCTCCACATTCTCCCGGGGTAGCTCCTTGCGGCTGTCAAGGAGCGTCCCGTCGATATCAATGCACAGCAAACCAATCATTTCCGTATTTACCATATCAGTATGTCCTTATCTAAAAGTCTGAGGACCGCTTCAATAAAGAAGTAATCTCCGTATATAATGGGTACATGCCTGTCATGTTCTGTTTCATAGGAGCCGGAGCCCATCTGTACGATGGAATCATATGCCAGGTCCCAGTTGCAGAACCTTTCATCGGTCGCTTTAAGAATCCGCAGCGCGGCACTAATATAAAATTCCTTTTCCATTTCCGGCACATGAGCCGCTATCTCAAGCATACCGCAGGCAGCGCAGACACCGGCAGTGCTGTCCCAGTATACCGGCTCCCTTGGTGCCCGGAAATCTACCACAGCCACCCCACCAGTCTGGTCGGTCTGTGCTATGAAATAATGTGCTGTCTTTTTCGCCGTATCCAAATATTCCTTTTTGCCTGTATGCAGAAAACTCAGCGCAAATCCATATATAGCCCATGCCTGGCCTCTGGACCAAGAGGAGCCGGAACCATATCCCTGTCCCCCGGGAGTTTCCAAAAGTTCCCCAGTCGCAGGATCAAGGACAATAATATGATTGCAGGAGCCATCCTCCCGCACCGTATACTTCATAACCGTATCTGCATGATCCATGGCCACATACTCAAATCTGGGATCTTTGATTTCATCTCTGGCCCAATAAAGCAGAGGAATGTTCATCATACTGTCCACAATCACCCAGCCACAACGGTTCCGGTTCCAGGAGCGGAGAAACTTTCCTCTTGGATTGTACCTTCCTGCCAGCAGATGAGCCGCATGAAGCGCTCTTGCTTTGGAGCGTTCACTTTTTGTAATGCGGTAACTGGCTGCTGCAGAATGAAGCCACATAAATCCTACGTCATGATGAAGCCCGGTATAAGTCTCAAATGCCTTGTCAAGCTTCTCCTCTACTCCCTCAGCCGCCGTTCGGAAGGCTTCCTCTCCCTCCGCGTGATACATCTGCCAGAGAATCCCCGGCCAAAAACCGTTGGTCCACCAGACGATATCGGTCTCGGCCTTATCCTCTTTATAAACTCCATCTTCTGCGATATAGGGAATACGGTCTCCCACTCTGCCGCATTCTGCTGAAACCTTTTCCCGTATCTTTTTATAAGTCTCTTCCGCCCATAAGCGGTCAGCATCTGTTAATTGAAATTTCATCTTATTCCTCCCTGGCATCTAATTTTTCTAAGATTGTTTCTTTACTGTCTATCATAATGCAGTTTCCTATAAGGCTGACCTTCGGCACTTGCTTGGGGCCTGTTTCATTCTTATCCATCTGCGGATTGCCATAGACCAGACACGCTATAATCTGACCCTCCTCTGATGGGGGGATTACACCCCTAAGAGCGGGAACTCCATTTCTTTCACAGTCATAGATGTTGGTATTGGGTCCCTGAAGGACAACCTCCGGCTGACGGTTATGGCAAAGATCCCATATCCCGCTGGACATGGAACCATAACTAAGAACCACTCCTTCTTTTTCCACTACCGGAGAACAGAACTTGGGGCTCCAGCCAAAGACCGGAAATGCACCTTCATAAGTTTCCAGTTCCAGACTGGTGCTTATCCGGTGTATCCTTACATGGAATTCCTCATCAACTGGAACCAGCCAGCTCTCAATCTCCGCAATCTCACCATACCCCCATCTGCTATATACATATTCCCTGAAAGAATCCCATTCTTCAATTCTTCCCCGTCCTGCAAACTGCCCGGTTCCCTTGACGGACAGTGCCAGAGTGCTGTCCACTGCAAACTGGCTGATTCCCTGCACATCTCTGGAACAGTTAAACCCAAATGCAGTGGAGTAACAGAACTTCCCATACTTGGACATGTGCTGGAAAATGGATGCGCTGCTGTACTGACAGGCTGAAAGCGCATAATGGTGCCTTTTGCCTGCCACAATCAAAAATCCCGGTCCCCGCTCTTCTTTGATGGATTCCTTTAAAACTACCGGCTTTCTGTCCTCTCTCCAAAAATCATATCCTTCACTTCTCCTGTACTGATTCCGTGAACACCGCTGACCGCGCAGGCACACCAGTAGCATACATGGGCAAAGCGGTAGGTAAGGCTTCTTCCAAAAGGCAGGCTCCGCCCCTGTGGGTCCAGCCAGTACAGAAAATCCGGTTCAAATTCCAGGCTCCTCTCCCTGACACAGGAAAGCTTGTGTTCCGGACAGTACCGGTCAAGAATCAGGCTGTAAAAGTGAAAAGCAAAGGGAATGTAATAATCCCTCTGGGAATCATGCCCGTCTTTGTACCACCCGCCTCCAATATAGTGACTATCAATCTCTCTGCAGGCAAAATCTATGTTTTCTCTGCTGTAGGGAAAGCTGTTTACCTTCAGACCATAATTGATAATCAAAAGGAAAAAGTACCAGTTTCCTTTTGATTATCAATTTCGTTCACCAGATTCAGCCAGGCAGCCAAACGGCTTCTTTCTTCCTGATAAGGGGTCAGGAAGCATTGAGGAAAACCATTCCACCAGATCCCTACGACTTTTAAGATCCTTACATGATTTCAACATATCTCTCCATTTCTGCTGCCCTCGTTTTAAACTCCTTTGCCGCCCGCTGCCGGTAAAACCTTCCTTCCGTTTCATTGCCCATGGATACATAGGATTTAGCAAGCAAATATTCCAGATAGCCCTTCATTTTCCCTCTGTGGACTCCTGCCTCGGCTTTCAGCCAGTCCGTATATGCCTGGGAACCGCAAAATACAATCTCATAGTGCATACGGTATTTTTCCAGCCGTTCAGAGGGAAGAACCGCTTCCATTTTCTCCAGAATTCTTTTGCACCTCTCCCCCTCCTGCCTACGGGCAAAATACTCATATCCGCGGACCAAAAGTCCGGTAAGCTGAAAGGAATTCATCGGCTGCTTCATCATGGCATTAAACTGCCCCTTTACCTTATCCACATCATCAAGACTGATATAAGCACTTAGCTTCATGTTCTCTCTGGTATACACAGGTAAAACCGCACGGGCCAGCCTTGCATCCACCTGCTTGAAAAAAGAACTATAATTCCTGGTTTGGAGCGCCGTATAAATGCCCGTAAATACACGTTTTTTCACAACACCCATTGCAACGGCTGAAACCGTCATAATCCCTATTATCACAGACAGCATTCCCAAACCGTTCATCATTTCTCTCTCCTTTCCTATAAACGACTCAGGGCCAGCAAACCAATGTCTGCCAGCCCTTCTAAGCCATAACAACTAACCGCAGATTCCCAGCACAGTAAGCACCAAAGCGGCTGCAAACATAACCAGCAGAACGGTGACCGGCTTATTCTTCTTTCTTAAATAGAAGAAGGAAGCCATGGTGATTGCAAGCGGAAGAAGTCCAGGCATGATCTGGTCCAGCACGCCCTGCAAATTAAAGGTAGCTCCGCCAAAGTCCGCCACATAAGTGGTCTTAAAGCTTACATACTGCGCCGTCATGGCACCTGTCATAATAAGTCCCAAAACAGCAAAACCTTTTGTAAACGCCTTCAATGCGCCCGAAGCCAGTGCATTGGCAATGTATGTACTGCCAAGTTTCAAGCCATAACTGGCTCCAAAATAACGGATTAATACATTGGGAACGTTATAGATCAGTGCAAATAATATAGGTCCCAGCCAAGAGCCCATCTGGGAAAAGCCCAAGGCAATTCCTGTCGCAATAATACGCAGTGCTCCTGAATAGATGGAATCACCGATTCCTGCAAACGGTCCCATAAGAGCAACCTTCAGTGCCTCAATGGAGGAATCATCAAATTCTCTTCCTGTGTTCATCGCGGATTTTCTTTCCTGCTCCATGGAAATAACCAGAGAGAAAATAAAGGGTGACATACCGGGTGTGGTATTGAAAAAATCCTGGTGTCTAGACATTGCTTCATAGAATTCATCTGTCTCTCTGCCGTAGATATCCTCCAGATAAGGAATCATGGTCCAACCGAAGGTAGTACCCTGCTGTTTGGTATAAGAGGTACAGAACATTAGCCACATGGTTCTCCAGAACACAGAGCCTACCATCTTCTTCTGCTGAGGATTCAGTTTTGTCTTCATTGTAACGGTTGTGTCTGTGCCTGTGGTGGTATTAGTCATTGAAGAAATCCTCACTCTCATCTATTATTGCGCTGGATGACACGCTTTGAAGCCTCCGTTCGTCCTTGATTTTTTGCAGTTCCCGGAAAATGATAAGAGCTGCAACGGCTGCACCGATAAAGGAGATCTGCACCAGGGACAACATTTTAGTAGGAGCGCTGGTTAACTTTACTGCATTGTCTGCCAGTGCTGCTCCTGTTACGTTGTTGTAAAAGAAGAATGCTCCAAGACCAAATCCCAGAAAATAGTAAGGGCAAATTTCTTTGGTCCATAAGGACTTTAAAAGAAGTGCCATACCAAGTGCAGGGAGCATGGTGGAAGCGACGGTCATGGATTTCTGTACCCAAGCCGGAATAATATCAACAAATGCCTTTACTGCGTCTGTACCTGCCCAGATACAGATAAAACCAAGAAGGAAGTAGCAAAGGTGGAAAACGGAAAACTGGAGAATCCACAGTTTCTTAAATCCCTTTATATTGCGTTCTTCCAAAAGCTTCTCAAATCTTGGTACAAGAGAAGTTACCGCTATTTTCATAGAGGAATAAAGGAGCGTTCCAAGTGCTGCCAGAGGAAGAGCCAGGGTAACGGCTGTCGCTAAGTCTTTCCCCAGTAAAAGCGCAAATGCAGCACCGAAAATAGAACCCAGAGTAAAGTCAGAAGGCATTACACCACCCAGACTTACGTTTCCAAGGAATACAAGTTCCAGCTGTGCCGCTAAAATAATACCTTCCTTCGGGTGTCCAAGCAGGGCGCCTAAAACTGCCACACAGATTATGGGTCTCTGGAACATGGTGTTCCCCCACCAGTCAAAAAATTTCGTAAACATGAGTACAAGTCCCACAATTAAAGCATTCATGATCATGGCTTATTTTCCTCCTAACAGTTTCATAAAGTCCTGCCTTCCATCACTGGGAAGGGGCTGATGAATGATATCAATTCCCAGCGCATAAATCTTTTCCAATACGTCCCGGTCATGATCTGTTACATAAACGGATTCGGAAATCTTGGTTTTGGAAGACAGAGCGCCTCCTCCGATTCTTCCGTAATTGGCCACATTGAGAGCCGGCTTTTCCTCAATCTTTTCCATTATCTTTAACAAATCCTCCGGATTGTTGGAGATCACCAGGATCTTCATCTGCTGTGCCCGGGGATCATTAAGGATCTCTACGGCCTTATCAATGGGCAGTATGGCTGCCTTTACTCCTGTCGGTGCAGCCATTTTAAGGGCACTGACCTGAATGTCATTGGCAGCAATGGTGTCGCTGGCTACAATGATTCTTTGTATTCCCAGCTCTTTTGACCACATAACCGCCACCTGGCCATGGATCAGGCGGTCATCTACCCGCATCATCTTAATCATCTCTCTACCTCCTGGAATATCTTACAGACGTGAAAAAGGTCCATCTTTCATGTACCTCCTCAAGATAGGCATATGGTATCATATGCTTTTGCCTGTCTCAACCATTTGGTCCGATCATCTAAAAACCTCTCCTGTTTTTCCAAAAAATCCTCTATCTTTTCTCAACTTTCTCTACATTTACCGGCAGAGTATACACAACAATGGTTCCGGTTCCCTCTGTACTGATAATCTCCAGTCCGTATTCCGGTCCAAAGTTTTTCTGTATTCTATCATAAACATTCTTAATTCCAACATGTTTCCAGCCCTCCATGGTCTGCATTCCCATCTCCTCCTGAACAAGTCCGTCATGAAGAGCACTTAACACTTCCTCTTTCATTCCCACCCCGTCATCCATTACGGTTACCTCCAGGCAGTCTTTCTTTCTGTGGGCCTCAATCCTCACGGTTCCGTTCCCCTTCTTGGGCCGCAGACCGTGTTTTACGGCATTTTCTACAATAGGCTGAAGGCTCAGTTTGATGATTGCTGTTTCCATCACATCCTCATCCACACTAACTTCCAGTTGAATCCGGTTTTCATACCGGATCCGCATGATGTAAAAATATTCCCGGATATTTTCAATCTCCATTCGAAGGGGTACTATATCCCCGCTGTGACCCATCAGATATTTAAGCTGTCTGGATAAACTCTCCACCATTCTTGCAGTTTCCCTATCCTCATGTTCCAGAGCCGTCATCCGGATAACTTCCAGTGTGTTATAAAGGTAATGGGGCTTAATCTGGGATTTGAGGGCATTTAATTCCGCCTCCCGCTGGCCGATTTCTGCCACATAGACCTTTTTAATGTATTCATCAAGCTCCTTTGCCATGGAATTTAGGCCTGACGCCAAGACTCCGATCTCATCCTCCCTGCTGCCCACATCTATCCGGGTCTCTAAATTTCCCTTCTGTATCTCGGCCATGCCGCTCTCTAAGAGCTTCACAGGCTTTCTGATCTGCTTGAGAAAATAGAAATACAGACACAACAGTAAAAAAAAGGTGCCCCCTAAGAAAGCCAAAATATACTGCTTGGTGCTTTCCAGATTTCTAAGAACCCGGCCCTGTCCGGCCTGGGCAGCCACTGTCCAGTCGCAGTTCTCCAACTGGTTGTATACCAGATACTTGTCCCCTTCCAGCATGGTTCCCCTTGCCTCTGACATCGCTGGAAGAAGGGGAACCATCTCCGCCACAACGTTCCCGATCTCCGACGGATCCATGCTGTAGATACATCTGCCCCTGTCATCCACAATGCGGAAGGACTCGTTAATATCCATACTCACATCCGATAACATGGAAGACAACTTGCTTAAGTCCATATCTAAATAGAAGTTTCCCAGATTGTTTTCTATGGTTTTAAAAGAAGTGATATCCTGATAACTGCGGCGGAAGGTAACTACCTGATTTCTGGAATCTGGGAAATAATTATCCACATGAGTATAGAGGACGGAAAAATTGGCGCTGTTGTCCTCCTGTCCGGTCCATTTTAAAAAGGCCTCTTTGTTAAGTACCTTCTGGGTATTTTTAGTTGCGTAATAAATCCTCCCCTGTTTATCGGCAAAATAAGCGGTCCTGATCCGGCTGTCCCCATCAAGCATTTCATTGAGAATCAGCATGACCTTCATTTCCCTTACCTCCTGGCGAAGGTCTTTGTTGTTTAAAATCTGATACAGGAACAAACCGTCGTCTGTGGAAATATCATAAATGCGCTTGGTCAGTTCACTGCACTCATCCATCATTTCCTGCACGTTATTTCCGGAGTAACGGACTATTCGGGTCATATCATCAAGAACCACCCGTTCCATGTTGTTCCGAAACTGAAAAAACAGTACAGTACCGGCAATGAGAAGAGGGGCCAGACCAAGAACCATAAACGATATGGTAAGGTTGAAAAAAATGCTTTTTCTTTTCTGTGTCATGGCTCCTCCCATCGTTTGAGCAGGCTTGCAGCCAGAGAAGAAACCGGTTTGTCTCCCCATAGGGCACTAATAAGTACCTGGTCATAATATGCGATGAACCCGTCGGGCGAATTGGCATCCTCCACCAATAGCTTTGTATGCACAGGTCCCCGTTCATAGGCTTCCTTCATAATCCTCTGATTCCTGGTATCCGGCATTTGGACCTTGCGGATAGTCACGGAATCTGCATTCATTAGTTCCAATATGGTTTCATAAGCATCCTCTGAATAATAGAATTGAAGAAACTTGACCGTCGCCTCCATCTTGGCCTTATCCTCGGCTGTTCCTGCAGAGATGCCCCATTCCACATTGCTGTCATCCATTGCATAGGCAGCTCCGTCTCTGCCGGGAAGGAAAAAAAAGCCCAGCCGGATCTGAGGATTTAAATTCTCAATCTGTGACAGCATCCAGGGGCCTGTATAAACCATGGCCGCCTGCCCGGAAGACAATGCCTGGGCGGTCTGGCTGTCCAATATATCTCGGTAATGGGAATTAATATAACTCTTGTCCGCCAGATACCGAAAATCTGTCAGCATCTCCACCAGATTTTCCTTTGTCATCTGGACCTCCCCGTCTTCTGTGGCAATATAATTCCGAAACAGATAGTTTCCCCAGAACTTCATATGCCAGATATCGGCAGCACCCAAAGCCAGGGCATCATATCTGGCTGTCTTTAGCTTTTCACAGATATTTAAGAACTCATCATAGGTCTCCGGTTCGGAAAGTCCCATTTCATCAAAAATACCCCGGTTATAAATGATTCCAAGTGTGGTTGTATACCGGGGCACCCCGTAACACACTCCATCATAAAACCGTGGATTCACTACCAGAGAATATACCTCCTGAGGCATAGGAGCAAGAAGCCCGGCCTGTACAAGAGTCCCTGTCTCACGCAGTTCCACAATATCGTAAAACTCCTTCTGAGCCGCCAGAACCTTCAGCCGTTCTGCATAGGTCTGGTTCTTAACCTCAGGCACAAAATAAAGTTCCACTTTAATATCCTTATTCTGTTCCATAAATTTCTCTGCCGCATCTTCCATGCCGCTCTTCCATTTAAGATCTCCGGCAGAACAAGCCACTCTTATGGACACCGGTTCTTCTTTGGGGGCGGCAGGACTGAACGAACATCCCATAAGAAAAACAGCAGGAAAAAGGATGCTTACCAACACCCTTTTTCCTGCTGTTTTCATGGAGAATCTATCCCTTTTTTTACACATGTCCCTCTGACCTGTATTCCTTTCTGTATTCATTTGGACTCTTCCCATACTTCCCTTTGAAATTTTCATTAAACTGACGGACGTTGCGGTAGCCTACCGCTTCCGCAACCTCATAGGCCTTATAATCCGTATTTGCCAAAAGCCTTCTCGCCTCCTCCATGCGGATATCCGTCAGATAGTTCTTAAAGTTCTGACCTGTATTCTTCTTAAAATAACTGCTGAAATAATAAAGATTCATATTGGCAAAGAAAGCAAGGGATTCCAGCGTAAGATTCTCCCGGTAATGCTCCCCAATGTGGCGCTTAATCCTGGCAATTTCATTAAGTCCGCTGTTTCCGGTTCCTTCCTTTATAATCTCAAACAGCTCTGTTAAATAAGCCACAATCACATCACAGGCCTGCTGGTACAGCGGCTTTATACGAATTTCTTCTGCTACCTGCTCTCCCTTTTCCCGGTAAGATTCATCCACCAGATAGTTGTCCATCAGTTCCTTGGTAATATCAGTCACCAGAAGGATACACCGGTTTACTGCCGCAAAACGATTTCCAAAATGAAGATTGCGGATTATAAAAAGAATCTCCCGAACCTCCTGATCAATGGAGGACTTTCTGGACAAAAATCCCTGCATCAGCCGTTTATAGCAGACCTGATAATCATCAAAGGAATCCATAAACTGGCGTTCCACATTGGCATACCAGATCTCATCTTCTTCCGTAAAGTAATACAATTCCAGGGCAAACCGGCTGGTCTTATAGGCAAGCTGGAGAGTACCGATTTCATTGATCCGTTCCCCGATTCCGGTCTTTACCATAATGGGCTGGCCGTTTGTCATCGTTTCTGCCAGTTTGCGAGCGCGGTTACGGATCATCCGGTCATCCTCAGAGGGCAAAAGGGTAAAGATAACATAGCAGTTATTCAAATCCTTTTTAATAACAAATCCCCACTTTTCCTCCTCCAGTTTTTTCTGAAGCCGGTTATAGGCAGAGAATTTCTGCAGTTCCTGCATCTTAATATTGGTGGGAGCTGATCTGGTAAAGTAAAGCCGGAAGGCAACACCAATAAATTCCTTACAGGCCACATCAATGTGAAGGGCTTCAAACTGTTCATAGAGATCCTGTCTTGCATACTCCTGATTGCCGTTAATTTTATGGAAGATACGGGACAATTCATTCTCATCCTGCTCTAAACTAAGCAGCTTTAAACTGCTCTGTTCACCCACCAGGCTTACCGCTTTTTTAATGGCCGCTTCCATTTCATCCTGCTCGATGGGCTTTAGGATATAATCCACTGCCCCATAGGTTACAGCCTTCTTTGCATAGGAGAACTCCTGATAACCGCTTATGAAGATCACCTTTGTTTCAAGACCCAGTTCGTTGATTCGTTGCAGCATTTCCAGCCCATTCAGTTCAGGCATGGCAATATCCGATACCGCCAGATCAGGCTTTTGCTTTTGAATCAGTTCAAGAGCTTCTCTGCCGTTCCCGGCTTCGCCTACAATTTCTATTCCCATCTTCTTCCAGTCAATCAGTTTCCTGAGTCCTTTTAATATGACTGCTTCATCGTCTGCAATAATTGCACGCAGCATCACCCGTTCTCCTTTCCCTGATCAGCATTTAGAGCCGTGCCTCCCATCCATATACCTCAATCTGGGTCAGAGCAGGAAACGGAGACGGATCATCGGACTGAATCAGATTTCCCAGCCTGATCCAGGTTATGTTCTTCTTTTCAATCTAAATCGATGAGGTTTCCTGCTCTTTTCCATCTTTACAATTTCCCTGGTACCATCAGAAAATGAAAGTTCTGCTTCCACCCACCAATTGTCATGGGGAAAATCAGCTCTGGTCCAGAGTACAATTTGATCAAAATCCACAGGACGGCCAAATTCCAGAAGCATCTGCGCATCCTGTCTTTTGTTGATTCCCCAGGATTCATAAGGCCAGGACCCGTGGGAACGGTTGGCCAGCACACCATCAATGGCATTTCTGGTAGCAAATACAGACTCTCCCCGTGTCTCCACATTGGCGGAAGCATGAGGATAGCATCCCCTGTTTCCATGCTGATCCATCACATTCTTTGCAAGATTCCGGTAACCGTATATCTCATAATCTTCCGCCGGACGGCAGGTCAGATAGTGACGCCTTCCGGTAAATGACTGGAGATTGCAGGACTTTTTCCGCTCCTCAAATGGGATCTCAAAATCTAGACTTTTCTTTGTCATATATACCAGGGATTCATCCATGGTATCATCGATCCTTACCACATAATGAGCTTCTTTCCGGGGAACCGTCAGCTTTATAAAATCCCCTTCCTCATAAATATCTTCAAATGCCAGAACAGCCTGTTCTTCATCTTCTTCTCTGGCTTTTAACCGTCCCATCCAGTCATAGACCTCAAGGCTCATAGAATCATTGGTATGTTCACAAACCGGAGTCTTATCCGGCACCCAGGAACAGATCAGGGAAAGCTGCCCTTTTACTTCAGAGATTCCACATCCGGAACAAATGATAAAATGGGTTCCTTTTTTCAGTGGAACACCATCAATCGTTCCTTCCCCTTCCAACACGCTTACATTAGTAAATGCCCCCTGGAATTTGTGATTCCAGGTTCCATGAATATCGTATTTTTCCACGGCATAATAGTCACAGGTCACCAGATGCTCCTTATCCACAGCCCCGGTTTCCAACCTATTTCTCTGATCTTCAGCGGGAACAAAAGGAACATCGATCACCTCCATACACTGTCTAGTATGCAAATCTCTCAGCGTTCCATTCCACATTCTGTCATAATCATACATCCGGTAGGTAATGTCACTGGACTGCTGGGTCTCCAAAATCATTGTACCACCTTTTATGGCATGAACACAGCCTGGTGGAATCTGAAAAAAGTCTCCTTTTTTTATAGGCACTTCCCTTATCAGATCCTTCCAGCGTTTTTCCTCTGTCATACGTTCTAATTCTTCCCGGCTATTGGCATGATGTCCGATAACAATGGAGGCGCCGGGCTTACAGCCCAGAACATACCAGCATTCTGTTTTGCCCAGAGAACCATTCTCATGCTCCTTTGCATAGACATTGTTGGGATGAACCTGTATACTTAAATCCTCCTGAGCGTCTATTATCTTTACCAGAAGAGGAAACTGGTTACCCAGCCTTCCATCCTCATTACCGAAAAGCTCCGGATGACTGCTCCACAAACTGGATAATGATTCTCCCCCGTATATGCCGCCGCTGACAATACAGTCTCCATTGGGATGAACACTAACAGCCCAGCACTCCCCTGTGGCAGCGCTGGGTATCTCATATCCAAAACATTCCTCCAGTTTCTTTCCTCCCCATACAGCTTGCTTAAATACTGGCTGTAAAAACAATAGTTCAGCCATAATATATCTGCACCTTCCTTACATTTTTTTCTGCTCTTGTCTCAGTTGTGTCTTGCTTATTACAATTGCTACTCATTTATCCGTAATACTCCCAGTTTATCATTACCAAGTGCCGGCATATTACCGGCTTTTCAGCCTGCTGTCGGGTATTTTGGGGCAAACCCTAACCTTTTTAACATTTCTTTGTCTCCCTCGTTCAAAGAGATGTCTGTCCATTCCTGACATCAAAATAAAAAATCCACATAAACCAATTAGAAAAAGTCTTCCTCGCCGCTTCCGCCTTCTGTCAGTGCCTCTGGCTGGATTCTCTGGTTTACTGCATTTGCTTCTGCTACCTTAGCATTTATTTCCTCATCCGACAAAACGCCTGGAGAAAGTACAAGATTGATGACCAGTCCCATATTCATACCTGCCACCAGCTTCATATTGGGATAATGTAACAATGATGTCATTCCATTGCAAACACTGCCGCCCATAAGATCAGCCACCACCACATACTGGGTATCCGGATTTTCTTTCAGTTTTTCTTCCACCGCATCCACCATCGGCTGATAATGTTCTCCCGGCATCATTCCCATAGAGGATACGTCCTCATTCTCTCCTATGATCATCTGTATGGAATGAATCATACCAGCTGATAATTTTCCGTGTGATACTAAAATGATCTTCTTTTTATCCATCCTGTAAATCCTTACCTTTCATTTTGCTGTTTATCACTTTCCGTTTCAATGTATCACAGGTCCAAGCAAGACGGCAAGAACACACAGAACATTTCTTAAAAATCCCCCATTTTATCTGAAAAAAGCTCTATTAATACTTTCCAGTCTCTTCACTTCCTAACATACCGTCACGGCACAATTCCATACCTCCGGTTCTTTCCTCTATACCGATTCAATCTGAAGTTGGTACCATCTGCGAAAGGTCTGGTTCCTGATGAACTCTGTTTTGATTATTTTAAAGGTTGCTTCTTCAACTGCATTATCATAGGGACACCCTTTATGACTGAGTGAACGCTGGATTTCGAATGCTTTCAGAGTCTCGTCAATTGTTTGATTCTTGAATTCATTACCTCGATCCGTATGAAATATCTGGATATCTTTCAGATTTCCTCTTACGGTTTGAAATGCCTGTTTTACAATGTCTGCTGTTTTCTTATGTCCGGCACTGTAACCAATGATTTCTCTATTAAAGAGGTCAACAAGCACACATATATAGTTCCAGTTCATGCCGACCCTGACATAAGTTAAGTCACTTACAATAACATTTCTATATGGCTGTTTATTGAATTGACGGTTAACAACGTTTTCAATTTTTGATTCGTTGTAGGTATTTTTTGCGGACGAAACTGGGCAGTTGTATAACTTGAAACAAGTCCTTCCTGCTTCATAATCCTTCCGATGCGGCGGCGGGAAGCAATTAGATTTCGGTCCTTTAAATTGGATTTTATTTTCCGTGTCCTGTAATTATTGCGGCTTGCTTTAAATATATCAATTATACTTGATGTCAGTTCCGATTCATCTTGCTTTACTTTTGCTTCGTAGTAATAGGTACTTATTGGGATTTGTAGGACTCTTAAGCTGCTGGCTTTCCTTGCGAAGCCTAACAAACTCAGTATCTTCTGCAGAGAGGTTATCTTTTTCCTTAAAGGAACCACTGTTATCTGCCTGGGCAATCCATTTATCAAGGAGTGAACTTGCAATATCATACTCTCTGATAATATGGCATTTTCGTTTGCCACCTCGATAGAGATCCACAATTTGTTGTTTTAATTCAAGTGTAAATGTACGACGTAGTCTTTGTTTTGAGACATAGAGCATCATCCTTCTTTATTAATACTATCATATATGCCCTGAAAATTTCTGTCTAGTTAATTGTAACCGATCCATTATGACAAATTGTAAAATAATTCAATCAAATAATGGTAATTTATTATTCGATTATCTACTTTCTAGCCATAATAAATTGCCTTTTTTGCCTTTAATTTATCAAGTGTCCCGTCCCTATAAGTTATAATTTAAGCCGCAAGCTTTCATGCCTGCGGCTTATTGTTTAAGTGGAGATAGTGGGATTCGAACCCATGACCTCTTGAATGCCATTCAAGCGCTCTCCCAGCTGAGCTATACCGTGACTTATTTTCTTTCTATACCAAATGAATATTAAAGAAACATTTCTCTCATTATACCCTATGTCATCCGTGGAAGAGCCAAAAAAGAAGGCTAAAAATCGCATTTTTTAGCCCCATTTTTCACTCAAAAGCTATAACTTCTTGTGGTGAAACCCTGCAATTTTACTGCTTTCAGCCTTTCGCACACTTTTAAATCGTAACTTTTTAATAACCAAATGATTTCTCCAATATATCAGCTATTCTTTCACTTGCATGCCCATCACCATATGGATTGCTCGCATGACTCATTTTTTCATACTCAGCTTTATCATCAAGGAGCTGTTTACATGTTTTATAGATTACTCCTTCATCTGTTCCAACCAGTTTTAAAGTGCCGGCAGCTATGCCCTCGGGCCGTTCTGTTGTATCACGCATAACCAGAACTGGCTTTCCCAGACTTGGTGCTTCTTCTTGTATTCCACCGCTATCAGTCAATATTAAATAACATCTTGAAAGAAAATTGTGAAAATCCAAAACATCGATTGGTTCGATTATTCTTATTCTATCATGTTTACCAAGGATTGTATTGGCCGCTTCCCTCACCACTGGGTTCATATGAATAGGATAGAGCACTTTGATATCTGGCGTCTCATCGACAATTCTCTTTATTGCTCTGAATATGTTGTTAAGTGGTACTCCAAGATTTTCTCTGCGATGAGCAGTCAACATGATGAGTCTGCTATCTTTTGACCACGTAAGCTGCTCATGAGTATAGTCCTCTCTCACCGTAGTCTTTAGTGCATCAATCGCAGTGTTTCCAGTCACATAAATCGTTGATGGGGCTTTTCCTTCATGAATCAAGTTACTTTTAGATAATTCCGTAGGCGCAAAATGATACATTGCTAATATACCGACTGCCTGACGATTAAACTCTTCCGGATATGGGGAGAAAATATTATAAGTTCTAAGTCCAGCCTCAACATGTCCAACCGGAATTTGCAGGTAGTAGCAAGCCAGAGCAGTTACAAAAGTAGTAGAAGTGTCGCCATGTACTAATACCAAATCAGGTTTAACTTCTTCTAAAATATTTTTAATGCGATTAAGGATGTTTGTAGTTATATCAAATAGCGTCTGATTATCCTGCATAATTGACAAATTATAATCAGGTATTACATTAAAAGTTGTCAATACTTGATCCAGCATTTGACGATGCTGTCCAGATACACAAACTATTGTTTTTATTTTTTTTCGAGATTTCAACTCATTCACCAAAGTGCACATCTTAATTGCCTCGGGGCGCGTTCCAAAGACCAGCATAACGGTTTTCATTCTGCTATTCCCTCCTTTTGTATTGTCAGATCATTTGGCACTTATATTTATTTCATTTTTTTGATATATTTTCATTAATTTTTAGAAACTTGATTACCTTCAGCCATGCTGATTTTGTATTTTCAAAATCTCTATAGTGTTGTTCAACATGTGCGTGATAAAATTCAAGTTCGTCTAGTATATTTTTAAATTGATCATTTTCAAAATAATTACAAACCTTTGGGATAACTACAGATAAGTTTTCTTTCATTTTATTTATTTCTGCTTCATAATTATCTCTTTGAGTAATATAAAGCAAAAGCGGCTTGTATCTAATCCAGCCTATTGAAGCTTTCAAAAACCTCATTGAATTAGCCCCTGAATCTGCCTTCAAAGCTTTTAATTTGTTAGGAAGCACTCCTAGAAGTAAATGCTCATAATTAGAGAAACCGTCGTGGAAGGTGTAACAAGGGACTTTTCTTATATTACATTCACCAATGCAGGTACTTAAAAAAGTATCTTCTCCTCTTGCTCCCGGTGGATTATAAAACGGAAATAATTTATCAAGATTTTTGAGATTAAAGCCCAAATTAGCACCCGAAATAAATTTCATTCCATTTACTTCTTTCACCGTTTCAATTGTATCGTTATTAATAATATCAAGATCGGCATATGTAACGCCGCCATCCTTCATTTTTTCTTTTATTGAGTCCCAGTTAATAATATCATTGCTTATGGACTCAATGAAAATTCTAAACTCGTTTTCGGAAAGCTTTTCGTTAAAATCCAACTGTGGTATTGGCGAAATATAACCGCAATGATGCCCATGAGTCATATCAGCATATTGTAAATTGTTAATATGCGTTGATAAAACTTCTTGACCTTTCCAAACAATACTATTGTTAATTTTAATCGTTGCTATTGGATATTCGTCATCATCAAGGAAAATGAGATAGTCCATTTTATTTTTTAAAGCAAAATATAAAACTGCATTTCTTTTCATCGCATAGCCTTCACCAAAGATCAGTTTCGCCTCTTTTAAGGTAATGACATCTTTTTCAACCAGAAACTGTACTTCATTTGCTATTGCAGAATTTCCTAAATAGTAAGCGGAATCCACCAACGTCAATATTTCATCATCTGTAATTTTATAATCGCTCACTTTTGTACTGTAATACTTTAAATCATATGCTACAAACAGATGGATAGCAATTTTTTTATTATCAATGAGTCCGGATTCATTCCAGTTATCGACATAAGTTTTTACAACATTTTTAAAATTTTTTCGTCCTGTTACAAAACCCACACCAACATTTATCTTCTTTTTTTCAATTTTCATTGTTTTTGATCCTCATCCCATTTTACTAAATTGGGATTGGAATCTAGGATAGAATCGTATTGCTCCTTAATTCCAAATATAGCATCCGAATCTAAAAGCTGATACCTTTTATACTTTTCTTCTCGATCGACTGGCGTTGCCCAACCAAAATGTTTTACTCTGAATTCTGATGTTGTCTTTGGAATAGAAGACGTATTGATAGGAAATCTTCCACAATGTTGTGCTGCATCATTCCATATATATTTAAAATCAGGTTGATATCTCATTAAAAATGGTCTGTAAACGCTATGTGCATTCCAATACTTATCTTCTCGATATTGGGTTTCATTCCACATATCATATAGTCTAAAACAATACAAATCATAATCCCGGTCATTAATGAGTTTTTTTGCATTATCCCAAAAATTATTTTCTAATATTTCATCAGCATCTATGTTTAAAATCCAATCAGGATTTGTTTTTACAGTTTCATCCCACTGCTTTTTTCTAAGGTCGACCTCACTCGCAAACATTGATTTATCATTTTGTATCAAATGCAATGGAATTTCTTTTAGTATGTCTCTACACATATTTATTGTATCATCTGAGCTTGCGTCATCTATGATAACAGCTTCATCAATATGTCCCTTTAAACTTTCTAACACCTGTTTCAGATAACGTCCTGCTTCATTTTTTACTATCATGGAAAGAGTGATTTTATTTCCTTCTTCTTTATATTGACGTACAAAGGCAAGGTCAGCTTCGCAATCTTCCACATATTCCTGAACTCCAGCTAAATCTGTCTCTCTATAGATATGATATGCTGGATAAGTAGTATCAACAAAAAGTTCAATGCCAAGTACAGCTGCACGTATACAGAAAAATCTGTCTTCACCATGTATGGTTAAATTTTTAATTGGCTCAAAACTAACGCCTTTCACCAATGAAGCTCTGCTAAGCAATGTGCACGCTCCCAATCCGCCCACTTCATACACGCCAGGTATCCTAAGCTGGTTTAAAAACTTTGTCTGTCGTATTTCCATCTCTTTATCACTTAAGACTTCGCCTAATTTCTTAGGAACCAAATCATATTCGTCAAACATCCAAACATTTGGTTCAAAAGGTCTGTTTTTATGCCATTGAGACCAAAATATTTCAGAAATTATATCCTTATCTTGAATTTTCAAATGTTCTATCAAATTAGGATGCAAAACCAAATCGGAGTCCACAAAAAACAGATAATCATAATTATAGTCTATAGCGTAATTAATGATAGAATTTTTGTAATTTGCTACTTTTAACATTAAGTTGTCGTCCCATAGATGAGATTCGTCATTACACTCATACACTCCCAATTCCTTACCGCGAATGATAATAACCTTGGATTCTTCTCTTTCAAAGCCAGCTAACAACTGACTGGATTTATCATCAATATTGTCATCAACAAACATATAGTCAATCGAAATGGTATTACGTCTAAGATTTTTTAATGACTTTAAAAACGCCTCCAAAATTTTTGTTTTTTGATAAACCGGACTTCCAACTAATACTCTCGCTTTTTTCAAATAAGTATCTCGCTTTCCTTTTATTTTATTATTTTTTCTTTGTTTTATTTGCTGCAACTGTTTCTACTGCAACTTCCAGATGTACAGAATCTTTCTTAACTTTTTTCTTCTTTAGCAGCTTCTTTGGATTTTTATCTCCCATTTAAATCACCTCTTTTTCTTTCATTCATTTTTTTAGATAAAATTCAATTTATTGAAATTGTGATAGTATTACAAAATATAGAACAAAGTGCCTTATGCACTCTAGACTCCCCTGTGTTTCGTCATTGTCTAATTAATTTTAATCCCCTCTGTCCAATATCCTCTGTTCCACCAATTTCATCAATTTGTCTTGATTGACTCTGCCAATTTCACTTGAACCCTGAGATGTTTTGGCACTTTTGCATGTTTCTAAAAGTACATCTTCTCGATATCGCTAATTTATAAGGTCATATACCATACAATTAATTAACGAAAGGACAATCAGTGTCTTCTTATGGAGAATAATATTTTATACCAAGTGTGGGTAGCACCAAGCAAGCCGTAATAATTATGGGACACGGAAAACATAAAAAGGAACTTGTCATCCTGGGAATCATTGTAACGGATCCGATATTGCATCAGACACCTCTATTATAACGAAAAGGTGATTTGATTTTTTGTATGACACCCCGGCTCACACGCATAACGGTTGTTGTTTTTACCTGGGTTTGTTTCTCCTAAAGAGAAACTCACCCAGGTTCAATAGACTAAAGCCCCACAAATAAAAAAAAAGCCACTTTTTATACAAAGTGACTTTTATTAGCTCTATTTATTTGTATTTTGTTAGCACTCGAAATTAGAGAGTGCTGACATATCTAATATATCACCAATCCAATATAATGTCAAGTTTGATACCAAAATCACTATTCCTCTTTGACAATTTTAACTTTTCTCATCAGATTCATCGCTTTGGATCTTAATGTCTATATCTATTAATACAGAAAAAATATATGATATAAGAAACCTTTTTGATAGGTATTTACTTTTCTATAAATAGTTCCCTTGACAATATGAAGAGATATGGTGCTGACAAACTTTGCAGAGTGCTTAATGACTGGGGAATCACTTGTAGTATCAAGCGTGTTCAAAGACATATGAAATTACTAGGCATCCGTTCTGTGGTGGTAAAAAAATATAACCATAAGGCCAATCATGAGAAAGTACTTGATAATAAAGGAAATATATAAAAAAGAGATTTTTCTACTACAACAATTAATGAAAAGTGGTTAACAGATATTACTTACATTCATGTTCTAAAAAAAGGCTGGATATACCTTGCGTCCGTTATGGATCTCAATAACAGAAAAATTATTGGTTATGCATATGGTAAACATATGACAGCAGAACTTGCACTACAGGCTGAAAAAATGCGACACTTAATACAGATAATTTGAATGTAATTATCCTGCATAGCGATTTAGGAAGTCAGTATACCAGTGACCATTTTGAAAACTACTTATCAAAATGGTATGAAGCATTCTTTTAGCAGAGAAGGAAATCCCCATGACAATGCATGCATAGAAACCTTTCATTCCGTCATAAAAAAGGAAGAAATATATTTGAATATATATAAAGATTTAAATGAGGCTAATAAAGCCATCTTTGAATATATTGAATCATGGTATAACAGAAAAAGGATTCATAGTGCCCTCAGATACAAAACGCCTCAACAGATAGAGGACAAAGCTATCCAAGCCGCATAAAAAAAGTTCGACTTTTTGTGTCCAAGGTATTGACCTAGGTCCACCTCGATAATGCCCCTTGTTATGTACGATTAGGGGCAAAAAAGGTACATTCTCAAAACTGAAAATGTACCTTTTTGCTCTTGACTTACCAAGTGTCCGTCCCTTTAAGTTATAATTTAAGCCACAAGCATTCACGCCTGTGGCTTATTGATTAAGTGGAGATAGTGGGATTCGAACCCATGACCTCTTGAATGCCATTCAAGCGCTCTCCCAGCTGAGCTATACCCCCATGTCGGCTATTATAGCAAACCACTAAAAAAAAATCAACTACATATTGCAATTTTTTTAATCGGTGGTATAATGTATCCAGAACATTTGCATATAGTTGTCTTCAGGGCAGGGTGAAATTCCCGACCGGCGGTAAAGTCCGCGAGCGTGTATCACGCAGAATTGGTGTAACTCCAATACCGACAGTAAAGTCTGGATGAAAGAAGATGTGTTAAATAGGACTAATACACCTGTCTATTATTAACACCTGAAGGGCACACTTTCAGGTGTTACTTTATTTTCAGGAGGATTGTATTATGAATTTAAACAAAAGAACCAGTAAATTAACTATTATGGCCATGCTCTGTGCGTTGGCTTTCGTGGCTGTCCTTACCATCAGAATCCCCATTGTCCCGGTAGCACCTTTTTTGGAGTACGAGCCAAAGGATGTTATTATTTTGACCGGAGGATTTATTTTCGGTCCGATGTCTGCGGTGCTGATTTCCGTTATCGTTTCCTTTATAGAGTTGGTTACAATCAGCAGCACTGGAATTATTGGTCTGATTATGAACATTCTGTCCACGGTTGCTTTTGTCTGCCCAGCCGCTTATCTTTATAAGAAGCGCCATTCCATGTCTGGTGCGTTTGTAGGTATGGTGATCGGTTGTTTGCTCATGACAGTGATTATGGTCTTATGGAATTACCTAATTACACCAATTTATATGGGTTATCCCAGAGAAGCTGTGGTAAAGCTTTTACTTCCGGCGATCATACCATTTAATCTCTTAAAAAGTGGGATTAATACGGTTCTGACTTTGCTTATTTACAAACCACTTGTCACAACACTGAGAAAATCAAACCTTTTGACTTTTCAATCAGAGAATAATAATACTGGAAAATTAAGTTTGGGTATGACACTTATTATAGGAGTCGTTCTAGTGACAATAGCCATGGTAATTCTCGTATTAAACAATGTTATATGATTGAAATAGATCTATAAATAATTGTTTTTATTCAATTACAGATAAACTAAAACACTGATATAGATGAATCAAATTTTAATATAGCAATGCAATGAATCCTATTCATATTTATAGTTACAAAATACAAGACATCACTATCACCGTTCATGTAGGTATCTTCAAATATATGAACCAAATATTACTTTTACAATAAATAATGCGTAGGAAGCGCCCATTCATCTACATGTTATGGAACTCTCTACGCATTCATTCTAATCTATCTAAAACTATAGTAGCTCTAATTAATACAATTTACTTTGACTTCTCTTCTACAAATCTCGTTTCATTTCATACTATTGATCAGCCCGCCATCAGCTAATTCAAAATTAAAATGCCGCTTCTTTGAATGACCTTCTACAACGCTTCCACTATTGTATAAACGCTTTCCACCGTTTTAAATTACCCACATTAAATTCATACTCTGGTGTATTGATAGAATTTTGTATTTCTGAAACGTAATACCATGGATCCTCCTTATGAAGGGGATTGTTGAGTATCTGAAATTCTTGTGCTGGCATGTATCCCTGGGCTAGAAGAAAGCAACGGTTTCCTGCCGCATCCTCTGCAACATCCACCACCATTACGCAGTGGCCCGGACTACCTCCGCGGATCAGCAAATCGCCAGATAATATCTGATTTAACTCAGCACTGCTGCACTCTTTTTCAAGTGAGATGGTCCCTGCATAAATCATTACCTGCCGTAGATACTTTAAAAAGCTTTCATCAGAGTCATTAAAGGCTTCCCGTTTCTCCCACGAGACCTTGTTACCTTCCACAGTCAAACGCTTTCCATCTTTCCAAGAGGAGTAATCCATTAAAAATCCATTGGTTAAATGAAAAGCGATTGAATCATATGCACCTACAGACCGTAGATATTCTCCATACATACGTATTATGCTGTCCGCACACTGCTGTAAGTCTCCTGTCACTAATGGCATAGAAAAAACCGCAGCGTGAGCTTCCTGATTCCTTTTCTTACTGCCATCATATAAAAGCACTGGGCTTTTATCCGGTTTCAATTCATACTTTCTTAGATATCCCTGAAGGCTTCCCACAGGTTTTTCCAGTCTTTGATAACCAACAGGAGTATTAAATCGTTCTTCCAGGGTAATGCCTGTTGAATTAATTAGAGACCCTTGAACCGGTTGTCCATTGACTGCCTGATCAGGCTCCGTTATCTCACGATTTGATAACGAAACCTTAGTATCAGCCGAACTAGTTAATACTGTATGAGGGGTCTGCTCAGTTTCCAGAATGAGTGCCTTCTGCATATGAAAATACTTATTTTGAAATACAATTGAAACGCTTATGAATGCAAATAACATTATAACATATAAATATCGTTTCATATTTATCCAGCCCCCCATTACAGTTTCCGTTTTACCCTTGCTTATTTCTGCAATTGTAACATGTTACAAATGGGATTACCAGTAATTATAACGAATATTTAACATTAACTACACGAAAACAAATCAAATATACTTACAAAGTATGGCTGCCCATCTCTCCATCTACCTCCAGTCGATCTGCTAATCTCCTGATATGATTATTTTTATATCCAACAATACAGGAAATCGATCCCAAGATGCCAGTACACAAAAACATCACTGCCATTCCACTTCCAGCTCCGCTCCCCACCACATTTTTTAATAAATCTGCTATGAGATGATCCGATTCCATAAATGGTTCAAATACATAATCAGCCAAATAGCCTCCTAATAATATTCCTAAAGGAATGGTGGAAGAATGAATGGCATTGCGCAGTGCGAAGATACTTCCTTGCATGTTTTGAGGGATAAATTTGTATAAAATCATGGTCTGACCTGCCATTACAAATGGAATCGGGACACTTGCTGCAATACCTGCCAAAAGCCATACGGAAAGATTTTGCCCAACTCCCATCGTAAGATCCCCAAACAGGAAGGATAATCCTGCTGATACATATAGAAGCTTTAAAGGGTTTGATTTTCCTCTCCCTCCTAAAACCATGATACCTCCGATAATACCTCCTGCGCCCAAAACTCCGCTTACTACAGAAAGTGCTTTGATATCATTTCCACTTCTGCTTAAAATCATGGGTGATAGAATATTCTCATAGGTAAGTCTGGAAAAGAAATTTATGATAGCCAAGCTTATCATAATATATAATAGCCCTTTTTCATTTTTTAAAAATAAAATGCTATCCTTTAGATTGCCAGATTTTTTATTATTGTTCTTCTTGACCTCATCATTGGATATCAGAGGATCTGTTTTAATCGTAACCAATGTTACGATACAAAACAAAAACGACAATAAGTCAGCAACCAAAACAAAGGGAAGTCCTGCAAAACCTGTAATCATACCAGCTAACATCGGAGACACAACCATAGTGAGATTACTTGAAAAGGACTGTAATCCGCTTGCTTTTTTATACTGACCGTCTGGTATAAGTGTTCCTGTAACCACTGAGGCTGCAGGAGATTGAAATGCATTAGCAAAACCAATGATTGCATTTACTACGTAAATTTGTTCTATAGACAGATTATTTCGGGTTATTTGAATGAATACTCCTACCGTTAATAAGGCTGCTACAGAATCAGAAATTATGAGAATCATTTTTTTAGAATGCCTGTCTATGAAACCGCCTACGAAAATGCTGACAAGTATGTATGGGACGTAGGAACAAAATGTCATAAGTGAAACTGTCATGGCAGACTGTGTTCTTTGATAGGCCCAAATAGTTAGAGCAAATGCTGTCATAGCACTACCAAGCTGCGACACTGACTGTCCCAGCCAAAAAATAATATAATGTTTGTTTTTTTCCATTGTTCTCTCTCCTTATAAGTGTTTCGTCTTATAAGTACAAGATCCAATGCGGACGAGATATGTTTAAATCAATACATTCTGTACAAGCCTCGTCCATTGATCAGACCTTGTACAGAAATATACACTCATTATAATCATCTTAGGAAGTAGATTCATACACATTACCTCTCTTTACATTCTCGTATCTAAATACCTTTCTATTATAGCATCTCTTTTCTGTTATTGCAAAATTTGCCTTCCCATATTAAGAGTATACTTATCTCTCATCTTTTCAATCAAAATATTACCCCCTCCCACAAAATGGGAGGGGATTTGAATCAAAGTAAGATGATATTAAATTACTCGAACAACTGTCATATAAGTGCTAGAGCCTCCAAGAAGGGTTGCAGCACCAATCAGTCCGAACAACTGTAAGGTAAGTGTATCGCCTGCAGTTAAAGGAACAATAAATCCTGTAGTTAATACGTTTTCAGCAACCACAGGTGTAATTACAGAAGCAGCTATAGGCGCGCCATTCTGTAATACCCGTGAAGATACCAGAAGGGCTACTGTTGTAGCTACAGCATAGTTTATCAAATATTCTCCTGTTGTTGGTACAGTAAATACAGTATCCGTACCATCTACAGTAAACGTATTAAGGTTCTGATTATCTGGTAATGGGATTGGGGTACCTCCCAATACTACAGCAATAATTGCTGAAGTCGTGTTATTTGCCGACATACTATCACTGGTAACTACTGGACCGGTGGCTCCTGTTGCTCCAGTCGGACCTAACAAGCCTGCGGCTCCTGCCGCACCAGTTGGCCCTGTCGGACCGGTCGGGCCAGTATCTCCCGTTGGGCCGGTTGGACCGGTATCTCCTGTTGGGCCCGTCGGGCCGGTGGCTCCTGTTGGACCCGTTGGGCCGG
>DLJZ01000016.1 GCA_002478865.1 Hungatella sp. UBA7603 | reverse complement strand
CCTACACTATTATATCACTGGAGGTTTTTTCTGTAAGCTAAAGCGACTGTGGACGCACCTGCATGGCAGGTGGTTTATTAAAAGATTGCCATACAACTAAAAAAGGGACCTTCCAAAAATAGGAAGATCCCTTTTACTATTCTCGTCATTACCGAGCCATGTTTGCAAACTTGGTATATTCTGGTCTCCAGACCAGATTCACGGTACCGATGGGACCGTTTCTTTGTTTTGCAATGATGACTTCTGCAATATTAGGCATGTCTGTATCTTTATTATAATAATCATCACGATATAAGAACATAACCACATCGGCATCCTGCTCGATGGCTCCAGACTCACGAAGGTCAGAAAGCATGGGCCTGTGGTCGGGTCGGGTCTCGCAGGCACGGCTAAGCTGGGATAATGCAATAACAGGGGCACTTAATTCTCTTGCAAGGGCTTTTAAGGACCTTGAAATTTCTGAGATTTCCTGCTGTCTGTTCTCTCCGCCTTTTCCGCTTCCGCTCATAAGCTGCAGGTAATCGATGATGACTACACTAAGGCCGTATTCCAGCTTCATCTTACGGCACTTGGAGCGAAGCTCCATAATGGAAATTCCAGGGGTATCGTCAATGATCAGCTTTGAGTTACCAATAACTCCAATTCCTTCTACAACTGCATCCCAGTCGGTATCGGATAAAGTTCCTGTTCTAAGCTTCTGGGAGTCTACGTTGGATTCCATGGCTAACATACGGTTTACCAACTGCTCCTTTGACATCTCCAGACTAAATACCATACAAGGAAGACCTTTATTAACCGCCACGTGGTCTACCAGATTAAGTACGAATGCCGTCTTACCCATGGAAGGGCGGGCGGCGATTAAGACAAAATCAGAAGGCTGTAAGCCAGACGTCTTATAATCTAAGTCAATGAAGCCGGTGGGGATTCCAGTAACAGTCCCCTGGTTTTTGGAGGCTTCCTCAATCTTTTCTAAAACATTCATGGCTACCTGACGGATCGGAACAAATTCTCCGGAATTTCGGTTCTGTAAGAGATTAAATATGGTCTTTTCCGTATGTGCCATAATGGTTTCAAGAGAATCTTTTCCCACGTAACAGGAATTGGCGATCTCTTCGTTCACTTTGATCAAACGCCTTAACACTGCTTTGTCCCTTACAATATTGGCGTAGGACTTAACATTGGCTGAGGTGGGAACTGTGGTCAAGATATCTCGAACAAATTCAAGACTGGATACTTCAGGCGGCACATCTTTTACCTTTAACCGGTTCTGAAGGGTTACCAAATCCACTGGCAGATTCTCATTAAAAAGCTCCAGCATGGCTTCAAACATGATGCCATACTGGTTCTGATAAAAATCTCCTGCTGTAACGATTTCGGAAGCCGATATGATCGCATCCCGGTCCATTAACATGGAACCAATAACAGACTGTTCTGCCTCTATGCTGTGGGGGAGCACCCGCTTAATCAGGGCGTCATCCATAGTTATGCCTCCTAGCTTTCTACTACCTTAACGATTAATTTTGCAGTTACTTCTTTGTGAAGCTTAATAGGAACTTCATGGGAGCCAAAGGTTTTAAGAGGCTCTGGAAGTACTAATTTCTTTTTATCGATATCCATGGAAAGCTGGCTTTTAATGGCCTGGGAAATCTCTTTACCTGATACAGAACCAAAGGCTCTTCCGCCTTCTCCTGCACGTATAGAAAGAGTAATGGATAATTCTCCAATCTTTGCAGCAAGCTCTTTTGCAGCGTCTAACTGTTCTGCCAAAACCTTAGCCTCGTTTGCTTTTTGAAGCTTTAAATCATTTAAATTCTTAGTGGTTGCTTCAATACCAAGCTTTTTGGGGAGAATGAAATTTCTTGCATATCCATCATTCACCTTTACGATCTGTCCTTTTTTTCCTAATGCCTTTACGTCTTCTAATAATACAATATCCATTATGATATGTCTCCCTTCTCTAACATCTCTTTAATAACCGCTTTTAAGCGGGTTTTTGCTTCTTCAATGGTCGCATCTGCAAGCTGAGCACCTGCAATGGTCCGGTGGCCTCCGCCCCCTAGCTGTTCCATCATGACCTGGACATTCACCTCGTCAATGGAACGGGCGCTTAGATACACCGTGTTGTTGTAATGCGACATAACGATGGACGCCTTAATGCCTGCAATATCAAGAAGCTCATTGGCTGCCTGGGCCCCTATAACCGTAGGACTTCCAATTCCTTCTGAAGGGCAAACGCTGATTGCAAAATACCCTTCAAAGATCTCTGCCTCTCTAACTGCCTCTGCCTTTGCCTTATAATCTTGAAGATTATCTCGAAACAGCTTTCTCACACGGACCACATCGGCTCCGTTTCTCTTTAAGAAGGCGGCTGCCTCAAAGGTTCTGACTCCCGTCTGATTGGTGAAATTATGGGTATCGATTACGATTCCCGCATATAGGGCATCTGCCTCTGCGGACTTAATCTTAATCCCATCTGCAATGTATTGAAGTACCTCCGCAACCATCTCACAGGCTGAGGAAGCGTATGGCTCTACATAAGATAACACAGCATTTTCAATGATCTCACTGCTCTGTCTGTGATGATCTAATACCACGATGGACTTAACTAAGCGTAACAGCTCAGGGGCATCGGTAATACTTGGGCGATTGACGTCTACCACCACTAATAAGGTATTGGCATCCACAAGATCCGCTGCCTTTGCTCCGGTTAAAAACAAATCATCCGGATAATCCGGATTTCCGATAAACCGGTCCTGCATGGGGCGGACTGAGGTGGTTACTTCATTAATAATAATGTGAGCTTTCTTGTTTAAGGCAGTGGCAATGCGGTAAATACCAACCGCTGCACCAAAGGAATCTACGTCTGTGAGACGATGTCCCATAATTAAAAGTCGGTCTTTCGTCTCCATAAGTTCCCGGAGAGCATGTGCTTTTACTCTAGCTTTGACACGGGTGGTCTTTTCTACCTGAGGAGCTTTGCCTCCATAAAACTGGATCCGTTCTGTGTCTTTGACTACCGCCTGATCACCGCCCCGTCCAAGGGCCATATCTATGGCAATTCTTGCATAATCATAATTGCGGTAATAGGTATCTCCATTCATTCCAAGGCCGATACTTAAAGTTACTGCCATCTCATTGCCGATATTCACACCTTTTACTTCTTCTAAGATGGAAAAACGGTTTTCTTTCAGCTCCCCAATATAGGACTGCTTAATGGCGATGAAATACTTATCTTTTTCCAGTTTCTTAACGATTCCGTTCATATTGGTGATATACTTGGTGATTTTACGGTCTATCAAGGCGGTAAGAAGAGAACGGCGCACCTCTTCCACACTTTCTAAGGCTTCCTCATAATTATCCAGATAAATTAATCCAGCGACCATCTTCTGGTCATCTACCATCTGTTTGTAAGTAAGGATCTCCGTCTCATCAAAAAGATAGACCGCTACAAGCGTCTCACCGGCATCATCCATATTCGCTGGCTGGCCCAATCCAAGTGATGATTCTTCCATTGTTACTGTCTTTAAATGAATCTTATATTTACGGTCATTTAACGTGGCATGAAGCTCCTTCGTCCCGTCTTTCAGGTGAAAAGCTTCTTTGGTTATCTCTGGAAAAATGGTCATTATGTTTTTTCTTGTTATCTTGAGAGGTTTTTCCTCACCCAAAACCTCTGAAAACGCTGCGTTTCCCCATAGAATCCGCCCGCTCTCATCTGCGATCCCATAGGGGAGTTCCAGATCGGTAAGAAAATTCTTCTGCATCCAGGAATATTCTGCGGAAAATTCCACAAGTCCGCCAAGCAAACGCTTCCTTCTGTAAGCGTAAAGCCAGACTGCAATCCCGGTATACAAAAGGGTGAACAAGGCCATAATGATACCTGCCTTTGCACTGACTGCCCCCACCACCGCGTTGGCGATGATCCACAGCGCACTTAGATAAAGTGGCCACTGCATATAAGTTCTCAGTTGCCCCTTTATTTTAAAATTCTCTTTCATATCTTTCTCCTTATGGAAAAAAGGGTCTTTTTTCACTATCTCCATATTATAACATAGGAAAATGGGTTCGTCCATTAAAAGAAAAACCCACCCCTGCATGGTCAAATCGAGGAAATCGGATTACTCCACAGTGTCATTTTCCGCTATATACTGATCCACAATCTTTTTAATTTGGTTCTTTTTATAAGGCTTGATGATAAACCCGTAAGCCCTGATTTTCCACGCCTCCAGAGAAAAACCGGGGATTCCAGAAAGCAATACCACCTCCGGTGGATTCGCCAGCTCATAGAGCTTTGCTGCAAGGGTAATGCCGCTGATATCTGGCATGACTACGTCAGAAAATACCAGGTTTACTGGATGTTCTTTTATATACTGCATGGCTGTGACAGCATCGCTGAAACTGCCTAATAGTTCGACCTCTTTCATCTCTTCCAAGATTCCAGTTATTTTATCTAACAACTCCTCCGAATTATCGATTGCTACCACTTTGATACTCATAACGCCTCCCAGGTTCTTTGTGTAAATTTTCTATTTGTAATAGGAATCATATATATTATACATAGTTTCTTCCATTGTATCAATGAAAGTGTTTTTCTTTGTTTCCAGACTTTTATTTTACTTTTAAATGGTTGCTTTAGAAATTTAAAAAGCATATGGTAAAAGAGACAAAAGACAGCAACAAATTGATGTCTTATACCTTTTCACCATATGCTTTTTCCTTATATTATGTAACTTTGTTTTTTCACTAATTGAAAGATCTCTTATTGTGTTACAAAAAATCCCATGACATCCTGTCTCATACTAAAGGGCATCCTACCCTTAGGAAATCCAGCTCGAAACAGCATCTGAATGGTACCTCCTTCTGGTGCATATGTTTGCTTGAATTCAGTATATATGGGGTTCATTTCCGGATATTCTTCCAGTACTTGACTGAGTGGCTGCATGGCAAGGCCCATGGTATGTCCTGTAAGCACAAGCTGGCTGTAGATCATTCCGCTCCTGACCTGCGTCATCCGGTCGTTTCTTTCGGTTACAATCATAACGTAGGCCGGAGTGCTGTCAACGGATGTCTGAGTTGATTTGATAAAGTTCTGGCTAGCAGCTTTTCCTGAATTGAGAGATGGGAATATCGTAAGCATTCCCTGCAAGACTGGCTTCATAAGGCCATAAGTCCCCTGCCCTTCCACGGAAAAGCCGTAACGGTACTGATTTTTCTGGTGTTCATTGGGGCGAAATATGGTATTTGTCTCTTCCATCACACGGGGTACTCCTGCTTCCGTTGTGGCACCTTTCATGACACAAGTTGATATGTAAGAACGATCGGATAACTCCTTATATACCTTAATTGAAATATCAGAAGTTTCAGAAACTGATTCCAGGCTGGAAATCTCATAGGGAGAAAGCTCATGGTCCCAGTAAGGCATTCGGTTCGTATCCGGCATGTACATGGCGTTATAAAGTGGGGTATCCTCAGGCTGAGCGCTTTTTAAGGTTATTTTTGCTACCGGCAAGGTATCCATACTATGGACTAGATTTCCTTCGTCGTACTCTCCATTGGGGAACAGCTTAATCTGCACATTCCACCCTTCTTTTTCACCCGCCACTAGTACGTATTCTAAAAAGGTTCCCTGTGATATCATCATCTGACGATACTCAGGATCTACTTCTTTTGTTATGCGCTCACGGTTGGCATAGAGATAAAATGACATAGAATCTGTTGGGTCATACTTTAGGGTCCACGGCTGCATGTTATGTCCGCTTGCCGCTAATATCCCTCTGGCAGCCAGACAAATTCTGGGATCACTGTAACGTTTGGAGTACTCTTTTGACCATGGATTTAGATAATTTTGCTTCATAAAACCTCCACTGATAGTAAAAAGTATAATGAATAGAACTATGATTGTCACAGCAAGGAAAAATAGCCCTTTTGCCACGACATCAAAGGATTTATCGCCCTTCATGTTTCATCTCTCCTTTCACCGCAATCAAATGCATCATCATATGGAAGGAATCCGTTATAAATTCTTCAGGGGAGACATTATGATACACTTTTAGATAATCTTTTTTTCTCTTTCTTGTATTAAATACCCCCACAGTAAATGCCCATAAAATCAAAGCAGTTTTCTCGCTCTCAAGCTCCCCTCGGACACTTCCCTCTTCCTTGCCCCGATCCAATGCTTTGGAGAGATAACCAAAAATCCGTTCTCCTAATTCATAACATTCATGGATTGCAGCATCTCCTACGCCAATGTATTGATCACAATCCTTGGTTTCATATTCCATGATGGTTTTAAAGTATGGGGTGCACTCCCGGCTGAACTGATAGAAGGAAAGGAAGATGGTACGCAACTCATCCACGGCATTCTCCTGCTTCTTTTCTTTAAAATTGTCTTCCAGCATTGCAATTAGCAGACGATACCCTCGTATCATAATTTCAAAATAGATTTGTTCCTTGCTGCTAAAATACATATATATGGTTTTTTTCGTAAATCCAGCTTCTTTTGCAACGTTATCCATAGAAGCATTCTCATATCCGTTTGAAAAAAAGACTCGTTCTGCGGCGTCAATGATATGACCTTTCCTCAGTTCTTTTTCCTTCATGCTGTGTTCTTTTCTTCCCATTATACCACCTTATTTTACTAGATTCACTTTGAGTATACTAACGGTTTACTTAAAATGAATATATGCCTTAATCACTCATTTGTCAACCTATCATATAATTTATTTTCATTTACAAAATACTTGGAACGTATTTTATGGAATACTACTTTTACAACTACTGCCTTTATTTCATTATCATACTGGAAAGCAATTTCTTTAACACTTAATGGTAAAATTATACTCTGATGAAATACACTTGACATATACAGTCCAACTATATATAATGGCTATATACAGTTCTACTATATATTCAGACTGTATTTGTATCTAACATCTATCCTTACTTAATCGCCATTGGAGGTCTATTATGAATCGAGACAAAAATTTACCGCTTACAGAGACGGTCTACTATATTCTGTTATCCTTACTCGAACCACTACACGGATATATGATCATGCAGAAGGTGGAGGAGGAAAGCGGCGGGCAAGTCCGTCTAGCGGCCGGAACCCTATATGGTGCCATTGAAAACTTATTAAAATCCAAGTACATTCAGCCAATTCCTAGCGATGACAAACGAAGAAAAGTTTATGAAATCACGGATAAAGGCAGAGAGATATTACTCATGGATATGCGCCGTATGGAACATATGATTGCTGTCACAAAACAGTCTTTTGAAAAAGGGGGAGAAAAACAATGAACGTGATTAAATTCAAATTATTTAAAAGCTACTTAGAAGAAGAACAATGGTTAAACCAGCTATCTAAAACTGGTATGGAGCTAGTGAAAAAGGGGTTGTTTTATACCTTTAAAAAAGGCTCCAAACAGCCTCTAACCTATGCAATTGATTACCGAATCTTTAAAAACAAAGCGGATTATGATGAATATCTTGGTCTTTTTCATGACTCTGGTTGGAAACACATGGCCGGAAGCATACGGTCCGGGGAACATTACTTTACGACAGTTCAGGGGCAAGAGAAAGGTGTTTCCATCTTCTCAGATAGGGATTCCTCTGCCATGCGATACAAGAAAAAAGCGGTTAACAGCTTTCAGGGATTTTTAACACTCCTATGCTATCTCCTCGTAGCCCACAGTTTAAAAATGATTGATCTGAGAATGATAATTCAGCCTGAACGGGCATTTTTGACACCTGGACTCTGGGAAAGAAGTGGAGAAGTGTTTTGGAAGGCATTTTACTTTGAGCTGCCCTTTGCTCTAGTTTTCCGCATGATTCCGGTAGTCTTATTTATGGGATACCTCATCCTTTTAATGATTTATTGGTTCTGGTCAGTCTATGGTATTAAGCAGGAACAGTCATAACCTTTTATTTGTTTAATTTATTTAGATATTCTTCCAGGCAGATACCTTTTTTGTATATTTGAGCTGCCGCTTCCTTTCCGACATAACGGTAATGCCAGGGTTCATTAATTACCCCTGTTATGTCCGTCTTGTCGGCAGGGTAGCGAAGAATAAATCCAAATTTATAACTATTCTTTCGGAGCCATTCATAAACATCGTTTCCAGTGGATTGCGTTCTGTCTGCATTGATATCAATAGATAAACCAATTTGATGTTCACTTGTTCCTGGAACGGCTACCCACGCCTCGGCTTTGGCCCTTGCCTCTCCCTGGGAGAGTCCCTTCGCTTTGTATTCAGTGACTTTTTCCTTCATTAAACTCTTTTGCTTCTTTTCGGTTCTATATCCAGACCCAGCAATGGGATAGATATTTTCACTTCTGGCCGCATCAAACATTTCCTGCAATTCAGGATAAATCCGCTTATCTACTAATTGTCCATTTGCTAATTCCATTAGCTCCACTTCATAATCATCTGGAATGGAATTCCACTTATTTACTAAAATCAAGTTCCATGGGGTTTCCTCACTCCTAGTATTGGAAGCGGTCATATTGGTATTGATTGCAGTGATGGGAGGCATCTGCCACTCTTCCTTACCAAGTGGATCTTTGTTCTTTATCAAACCAAAAGCAGTTACTGTAATCACAAGGCAGCATAGGAATAAAAAGATGGGAATTCTCCGAAACCTTTTTTTGCGCCTTGATTGTCTGCGGGGTTTATATCTATCAACATTATGGTCATTTGTTTCTTGTCTCATGGTGATCTTCCTTTCTCATTTGGATCAAAACTCATATAAAAAGCTCCTGTTTCGTAATTATCTTACCAAACAGGAGCTCTCCTGATTTTAATATTTTGTTGTTTAAATCCTAAGAAAATCCTAATACCAAGTGGAAAGGAACTAAATAGACTGAGGTAGGGTAACTTTAAATACGATGGTGTTATTTTCACTTTCTGCTGTTATGCTGCCGCCATGTAAGGAAATGATTTCTTTTGCTATGACTAAGCCTAAGCCAGCTCCCCCAGTGTTTGAAGTCCGGGACTCGTCCATTCGGTAGAACTTCTCAAAAATTGCGGACAGTTTGTTCTGTGGAATTGTGTGTCCTTGATTATGAAAGGATATGACTACTTCGTTCTCATGTTCCTCAGCCGAGATTATAATATCTGTATTCGGATAACTATATGCTGCTGCATTTTTTAATATATTATTGAAAACCCTTGCCAGAGTTCCAGGATCTCCGTAAACGGTTAGATTCTCATCCGCCTTGAGGGTGACTGTGTTTCCTTTTTCAGAGAGAATGGGGGTAAGCTCATCTGTTAATTGTACAAGCATGTAGTAAAGGTCTATTTTTTCTTTTTCTATCTTGATTTGCTGGAGATTATAGCGTGTAATTTCAAAGAATTCATTGATCATCTTTTCTAAACGGTACGCTTTATCCAGGGTTATGTGCACATACTTTGCCTTCTGCTCCTGGGGCATATCAGGGGCTTCCTCTAATAAACTCAAATATCCGATCACCGATGTAAGTGGCGTTCTTATGTCATGAGCCAGATACATAACTAAATCATTCTTTCGCTGTTCGGCGATCTGCACATCTAAGGCCCGTTTTTGAAGGGTCCGTTTTACTGTGTTCAACTTTAATTCGATGGCTGACATCTCTTCTGGCAAAGATATGATTGCATCTTCTTCTAGTAAAGCGTCAATCCCTTGATTGATTGCATTAAAGTACCTTGTGAACCAGTTAAGGAAAAATATTAGAAATACAAAAAATACGAATACAATCCCGACCAGCCAAATCAAATCCGCGTAATCGCGAAATATCTGACGGTATATATAGAGTGCTTCGCCATAATCCATCCCAAAGAATTTTTGTAAGAAGGAAACAATGACGTTTCCTCCTTTTCCACTCCATAAGGTCTTATACAAAACAAAGATAATTAGAAAAGCAAATGCCATCATTCCTAAAAACCGAAAAAACAATTTAGATTTCAACTGAAAATAGTCAGCTTTATACTTACCCTTCAATTTTATATCCTATTCCCCATATGGTTTTAATATAGTTTGGTTTTTCTACCGTATCGTTCATCTTCTCTCTCAGGTGACGAATATGGACCGTAATGGTGTTGTTACTTTTACTGTAATACTCGTCCTTCCAAATCTTATGAAATAATTCCTCTGCACTCACCACATTTCCTTTATTCTCTAAAAGAATGCGGAGAATCGAAAATTCCGTGGGAGTCAGGGCAAGGGGTCTTTCATCCAAAGAGCACTCGTGGGTCTTAATGTCCATTAACAAACCGGAATGGACAATCACTGTCTCCTCCGTCTCCGTGGAATGAGATGGATTGTATTTTTTATATCTTCGTAACTGCGCTTTTACTCTTGCTACCATCTCAAGGGGGCGAAAAGGCTTTGTAATATAATCATCTGCGCCTAATGTCAAACCTGTTATTTTATCAATCTCTTCATCTTTTGCTGTCAGCATAATAATTGGGTAAGTGTGCTGCTCCCTAATCTTCTGACATAGTTTAAATCCACTCATATCCGGCAGCATAACATCTAAAATAGCAAGGTCAAGTTCTGTGGTTTCAATACAGGCAAGGGTATCTGTTGCTGAATAAAATTTATAAACCGTGTATCCTTCATTGTTTAAATATAGTTCTACTAAGTCCGCAATTTCTTGTTCGTCGTCTACAATCAGTATTTTTTCCTGCATATCTGCGATACTCCTTTCCATGGTTATGGAGGACAGCTTATTTTATCAGTTTTCCAAACGTTAATTATCATTTTTTTACTGAGATATTATTAAGATTTCCCTAACATTATATACTCTGCCCGAAATATTATCAAGAAACAAGGGATTTGGAGGGACTTGTTTGAATGCTATTAGGTGGCATTTGGTATGTCTGTCTCATAAATTATGACTTTTGCATACTATGCTTTGTATAGCAATGAAAAAAATAGGGGGTATATTATGCAAAATCATTTAAAAGATTCCATTCATTTAAATAAATGTAAGCTTCCTCTCTCCTTTGTAAAAAACAATGGGCAGGAAGATCAGAGAGCACACTTTACGACAAATTATAAAGGACGCCGTTTTTTCTTTTCTTCAGACCGGATTACTTCCGTGGAGCTGGAGCCTATAGAGGAAGAAATCCCAGAGCCAGATCAGCCTAGAAATGGTGTGGCTCTGGAGCTCTCTTTTACAAATGCAAATACCAATCTTTTCCCGGAGGGAGTCTCTCAGCAGGAGGGATATCACCATTATTTCAAAGGAAATGATTCTTCAAAATGGCAAAATGGAGTTCCCCATTATAAAGAACTAAAATATAATGCTGTCTGGCAGGGCGTGGATCTGGAGGTTTCCGCCAGTGATGATGGTTTGAAAATGAACTGGTTATTAGATAGTCCAGAACATGTCACTTCTATCCGGCTTCATTGGGAAGGGGCTGAGAGTCTGGAAATAGACGAGACAGGAAATCTTCTGGTACACCATGCACTGGGAACTTTCACCGACTTAGCTCCTATTGCTTATCAGCAGATAGATGGTATTGTCATACCGGTGAACTGCGCCTATCAGCTTTACAATGATTTCGATATTGGTTTTGAATTAGCTGGGAATTATTCTTCAGATTTCCCCCTTGTTATAGACCCTATCCTACAGTATTCCACCTATCTTGGAGGTGCAGATATCCAATACGGTCAATCAATTGCAGTAGATGACCAGGGTCATGCCTATGTGGTTGGATACGTGAATTCAACTGGTTTCCCAGTAACACCAGGTGCTTTTCAGACTACTTTCTCTGGTAATGAGGATGCGTATGTCACAAAGTTTTCCAGCAATGGAGAATCTCTTGTTTATTCTACGTATCTTGGAGGCAGTGGCATAGATCGAGGCCTTGGTATCTCCTTGGATGATGAGTATTGTGCCTATGTTACAGGAGAAACCCGTTCTATAAACTTTCCAATTACACCAGGCGCTTTTCAAACCACTCGTGGCTATATGTTTGTTACTAAAATAGCTGCAGACGGTGGAAGCCTTATTTACTCCTCTTTTTTGGGAAACAGCAATACTGATATCAGTTATGATATTGCCGTGGATCCTCAAGGTAGTGCTTATGTGACAGGGCGAACCACCTCCACTGTTTTGCCTTCTACCCCCGGGGCCTTTCAAACGACCTTACCCAATACTACCGGCAGTGGGTTTATTACTAAAGTTTCTCCTGACGGAGCAAGCCTGATTTACTCCACCTACCTTGGAGGTAGTTTTTCTGAAAGTTGCCTTGGAATTGTTTTGGACACTCAGGGGCATGCGTATGTGACTGGTACTACTGAGTCTGCCAATTTCCCTGTAACACCCGGTGCTTTCCAAACCACTTTTATTGAGCAGGAAGCATTTATTACAAAACTGGCAATCGACGGAAGTTCTCTTGTCTACTCTACCTTTTTGGGTGGAAGCAGTATTGATTACGGTTATGGCATTGCCTTGGATGCCCTGGGCCATGCTTTTGTCACGGGAGACACCAATTCATTCGATTTTCCGGTAACACCTGGCGCTTTCCAGACAACAAAAGGCCCTGCTAATGGTCAACCATATGTATCCAAGTTATCTCCGTCTGGAGACAGTCTGATTGCATCCACCTATTTGGGGGGAAGCACTGCGAGTTCAGTTCGAGATATCTACACCGATTTACAGGGCCATGCATATATCACAGGATTTACTTCAGCATCCGACTTTCCAATAACACCAGACGTGATCCCCTCAGCTTTGAGAGGATCTGAAGATGCATTTATCAGCATTTTATCAGCAGATCTAAGTAACCTTCTTGTTTCATACTATCTAGGGGGCAGCGGAGGGGATGATGGTCGCGGTATTAAAGTCGGACCGGAAGGTGCAGTATATACGGTAGGGATTACTAGCTCGACTGATTTTCCTGTTACGCCAGGAGCATATCAGACGACTTTAATTGGAAGAGATGATGCTTATGTTAACAAAGCAGCGTTTGCATTTTATAATCAGTTATCTCTGAATGTGATAAAATTAGTATAGGTATTTCCTAAAAATAAGTTGCCTTGGTTAATATTAGATGCCGGCAATCTGTCTATGAATGACAGATTGCCGGCATCTATTTTTTATTCTCCCAGCCTACCTCTTAACAGCCTTATCTACTCGACTCTCAAAGTAATTACATCCCCTGCTGTAAGACTCAGTATAAATGAGTTTGAGAATGTTCCCACCATTATTTCAGTTGGAACGGCGGCAGAACTAACATCTACTCCATTGACCGCTAAGGTAACCGTAGCGTCAATATTATTGCTTATTGAGATACTATAATTGATTTTATATACGCCGGTTTGCTCTATTGTTATAGGTGCAGTACCAGGTGTATGGGTAATCCCCTGCATAATCCCGTTATTACTAAAAATAACATCTCCTGAAAGTAATACTGCTGTTTCAGAATCCTCTGCCAACGGTGTAAATACATTTCCAAAAACAGTTATGCCTGGTCCTGTGTCACCAGTTGGGCCGGTTGGACCAGTCGCTCCCGTTGGACCGGTATCTCCCGTCGGACCAGTATCACCAGTTGGGCCGGTCGCTCCTGTGGGGCCAAGACCAGTGGGACCGGTTACTCCTGTCGGGCCGGTATCTCCCGTTGGGCCGGTCGCTCCCGTTGGACCGGTTACTCCTGTCGGGCCGGTGGCTCCTGTCGAACCGGTATCTCCCGTTGGACCAGTCGCTCCCGTTGGACCAGTCAATCCGGTTGGACCAGTCAATCCAGTTGGGCCAGTTGGTCCGGTTGGACCAGTCGCTCCTGTTGGACCAGTCGCTCCCGTTGGACCGGTATCTCCGGTTGGACCTGTAACTCCGGTTGGACCAGTCGCTCCCGTTGGACCGGTTAATCCAGTTGGGCCAGTCAATCCAGTTGGTCCGGTTGGACCCGTAACTCCCGTTGGGCCGGTATCCCCGGTTGGACCGGTAGCTCCCGTCGGGCCGGTATCTCCCGTTGGGCCAGTCGAGCCCGTAGCTCCCGTTGGACCTGTCGCTCCCGTTGGGCCAGTGGCCCCAGTTGGGCCGGTAGCTCCAGTTGGACCGGTAGCTCCAGTTGGACCGGCTCCGGTTGGGCCGGTATCTCCCGTTGGGCCAGTAGTTCCCGTTGGACCGGTATTTCCGGTTGGACCCGTAATTCCAGTTGGTCCTGTAACTCCCGATGGACCGGTAGCTCCAGTTGGACCGGTATCCCCGGTTGGACCCGTGGCTCCCGTTTGACCCGTAGCTCCCGTCGGGCCGGTAACTCCCGTTGGACCTGTAGTTCCCGATGGACCTGCCGCTCCCGTTGGACCCGTGGCTCCCGTCGGGCCGGCATCTCCCGTTGGACCCGTAGTTCCCGATAGACCTGTAGCTCCCGTTGGACCCGTGGCTCCCATCGGGCCTGTATCCCCTGTTGGACCCGTGGTTCCCGCTAGACCAGTGGTTCCTGTAGCTCCCGTTGGACCGGTTATCCCCATTGGACCGGTGGCTCCCGTTGGACCCGTGGCTCCCGTTGGACCCGTGGCTCCTGTTGGGCCAGTTTCCCCGGTTGGACCTATTTCTCCCGTCGGGCCCACTGCTCCGGTAGAACCTGTGGCTCCCGTTGCGCCGGTTTCACCTGCCGCTCCTGTTGGGCCAATGGCTCCTGTCTCACCAGTTGATCCAGTAGGCCCGGTGACTCCCGTTTCCCCTAATGGACCTGTTGCCCCAGTTGGACCGGTTGCTCCGGTGGCCCCGATGGCTCCACTGTCCCCGGTCGGGCCGGTAAATCCAGTTGGACCAATACCTCCGGTTGGACCAGTATCCCCCTCCGGTCCGGTCGCTCCCGTTGGACCATCACTTCCGGTCGGGCCAGTTAACCCCGTCGGTCCGGTCGCTCCCGTTGGACCAGTTTCTCCCGTTGGACCAGTTTCTCCCGTTAGGCCTGTATCTCCCGTTGGACCAGTTGCTCCCGTTGGACCGGTGGCTCCTGTTGGTCCGGTCGTTCCCGTTGAACCTGTGGCTCCTGTTGGACCGATAACTCCCGCTGGACCAGTTGCCCCCGTGGAGCCAATATCTCCGGTTGGACCTGTTGCACCAGAAGAACCACTCTCACCCGTGGGGCCTGTTGCCCCTGTCGGACCGGTGGCTCCGTTTAACTTATGTAACATACTTCTATTCTTCCGGGAAAGGGTTTTTGAAATTATAGTTGTCTACCTAGATAAATTCCTTTAATAAATCTCCATATATTCGTACCTTATCATCAAACAGCATACCATTGAATAGTCTAAATTTATTTTATGCATAATATTTGTTTACTTTAGAGATATTTAGAAAGATTATTATAATATTTCTTTTGATTTTTACCATAAGTTTAACGGAGCAGTTGCTCCAGTGGGGCCAGTTCCACCTGAGCCTTCGTCCCCAATTACAACAAGTGTTGCTTTGACCGGAACTATGGTGGGATAATACACTGTTGCAGTACTGTTATTTCTAAGCTCTACCGTTACAGGTGCTTCGTTGACCACAAGTATTCCCACACCTACAACCTCACCTGTCTTAATAGGAGAGTTGCCTACAAGAAGGTCACCCTGAGATGATACAAGCGTGAAACCTACACCATTTGAGGAGGCAGAAGATTGGGTATCTACCCACCAGTCAAATTCATATCTACCCGGCTGAAGCAAAGTTATGGTTCCGGTAGCACTGTTATAGGTGACTGAATCAGATATAACTACAATGGAATCAAAAATAACATTTTGATTCACGTCTACGGTTCCGGCGGCTAACCGCTCTATCTGTAATACTGTGTTGCTCATGATATCCTTCTCCTTTACTAAAAATAAATTTTGTCGAACAATAACTGCAAAAGGGCTCCTTAATTATCTATTTTTATCTAGAACTTTTGCAGCTATTATACTTATAATAATATGTCAAGCCGATTTGCTGAGTGTATATTTGTGACTACTTTATCTTGCTAAAATCTGGTATTATCACAGTAAATATCCCCTGGCAAAAATTAGCGTATGCAAATCCTCTTACAGGTTTAAAATTATAAATAATAACAATATACTTTGTTTGACACTAGAAAAGATTGTCTAAAAAGTTCATTTAAAAGCTTGACTTTCTAGAATACTAATACGTACAAAGAGAGTGCAGATATATAATCCTAAAAAAACAGGCAGTCTTTATCTTCAAGGCTACCTGTTTTTTTAAACTAGATTATAAGGAGGCTTATATTATTATAATATTCTGAACTTATAAAGGAAACATTGGACACATATTCAGTAATGACACGCACCTCATAAGTGGAGGTGGTGGTAGCAGGTGCCGTATCTACATAAGTTTGTGATATAATATAGGAAATATTTGAACCGCCGGACCGGTTGCTCCGTTCAACATATGTTTATTAATTTATTCGTTAGGAAATGGATTTTTAAAATTATAACTGATAAATACATTCCTATCTTTGTCTATATCAATCTTCTCAATTAGTTGTGTCAGTATCGCTTTATCTGTTGTTTTAAATTGAATAATATCTATAAGACATTTTTTATAATCCTCACTCCCAATTTGAGAAGCTTTCAACTCTTGCTGCAACTTTTTTATATGCTGATATTGTGTGTTTATTGTTTCTTTTTCTTTGCTATAATCATTAAGCAGACTAATAAATGTATCATTTGCAATGATATTTTTCACTCTATCCTCATATAACCTTTTTATATATGTCTGTATCTCCCCACATCGCTTCTCTAACTGAAGGATTTCCCCACCGTACATATCTAATTTTTCCTTTTTCACCAAAGACCCAAATTGGGTCTCATAATCCAGGGGTAACACTTTATCAGCAATGTTTATAAGTTCCTTCACAACAAAATCATTTAAAGTTTCTTCATCAATATAATGACTGCAGCAATAATCTTTTCCGTGCTTTAAATACATGATACAGTTCATTTTATGTTGCCCATTCACCTTCTTATATGTGAGCTTTGCCCCACACTCCTTACAGTATACCAAACCATTAAGCAGATGTTTTGCTCCATCCTTTCTTGAGTAAAGAACGGCCTTTTTAACAATCATCTCCTGTACCAGATTGTATTGATCTTGCTCTATAATGGGTTCATGGGTATTCTCAACGATGATCCATTCTGATTGTTTGTAATTTTTCATTTTCTTTGATTTATAGTTGACTCTTTCTGATCTTTTTTGTGCCATATGGCCAAGATATGTGGGATTGGTGCATACGTTTTTTATCATTCCCTGATTCCATAATCTCCGATCCGTTCTTCTGTTTTTATAGTTGCAGAAGGTCTCCTTGTAAGCAATGGGGGACGGTACTTTTTCTTCATTTAAAATCTTAGCTATGGCTCCCATACTGTTATCGTTGAGGATTAGGTTGTACATGCGTACTACAATGGAGGAGGCATATGGGTCGATGATTAATTTATTTTTGTTATTGGGGTCTTTTAAATACCCATAAGGAGCAAATGCACCAATGAATTGGCCTCTTTTCCTCTTTTGATCAAATACAAAACGTATTTTCTTGGAAATATCCTTTGCGTACATATCATTTAAAAGAGATTTAAAAGGACCCATGTCATTAAAGCTGTCCGTGGTACTGGTATCGATGCCGTCGCTTAAGGCAATGTAACGTATATTTTTTTCTGGAAAATACCGTTCCAGGTAGTAGCCTGTTGCGATATAGTCACGCCCTAACCGAGACAAATCTTTTGTTATCACTAAATTTATTTTCTTTTTTTCAATATCACTTAGTAACTGTCTAAATCCAGGACGGTCAAAACGAAGACCAGAGTACCCGTCATCTATGTATACTTTGTGACAGACCCAACCCTGTAAACGTACATATTCCATAAGTATATTTCTTTGGTTTTCTATGCTGGTTGATTGACCGATTGTTTCATCTTCTTTTGATAGCCTCAGATAAACAGCAACTTTATATTCATTTACGAATTGTTTAAGTTCTGCACTGGTATGGTTATCATTAACAATCATTCTCGCGCTCCCTTTCGTCTTCTATTTGCTCGCTGCCTACCGAACGACTTTTTATTGCTTTGGAATCCTTAATCATATAATCATTGGATTCCAAAAAAGTTAAAATTGAACTAGTGAATCGCTCATTGAAGTCACTTCCCTTTTCCTTAAAAATAGAAACCGCCTTGAGATTACCCTTATTCATGAAACCAGCCTTTTTGCTCTTTATAAACCATATGCAAGCAAGGTTGTCTATTTAATCGAAAATCTTACGATGTTCTAGGATTATTTCATCCTGCAAAGATAGCACCTGCCATAATAAATAATCTGAATATGTACGACTTATACCGTAAAAACATTTGTTTGGGAATGGAAAAAAGAAATATCTAGTAAGCTTGAATTACGTTTCTGTGCTTCATGCTTAGTTTAATAATGTCATTTTGAAACATAGTAGCATTTGTTTTTATGTTGACAAAATTTTTGAAAGCTGATATCATCATAGACAAATAGAGTCTTTAATGTCTTTAAGGAGAATAAAATGAAATATACGAAAGCAACAAATTATGCTTTACACACCATATTATACATGATTGATCAGAATCAAGGCGAAAAGTTTAGTGTACACGTACTAGCAAAGCAATTTCAAGTATCTGTTACTTATTTATCTAAAATTTTGACTCAACTTGTTAAGGCAGGACTGGTTGAATCTGTGTCTGGAGCCAGTGGGGGGTATACATTACGAAAATCTGCTGAAACCATTAGCTTTATGGATATCATACAAGCAATTGAGGGGAATGGTCTGCTTTTTGAGTGTGGAATACAGCAAGAAAAGGGATGCCCGATACAAAAGGTAATGAATGATGCAGAAATTATTATGGAACAGTATTTACATGAAAAAAAGCTATTTGAATTAAGTTCTTTAAAAAGAAATCAGAAAAAATAACACTTTATTAAAGATATAAGTGTTATTAATATTTATCGTAATAAAGGACTATATATATCTACAATATCTACGAAAAGGAGAAACGAGATGAATAAAAATAAAACAGAAATTATTGATGATCTGGAGCAAAAACCAATTTGGAAATTACTAGCACAGTATTCTATTCCTACTGCGCTTGGACTAATTGTAAATTCTTTATATCAGGTGATTAATCGAATTTTTATCGGTCATATTAAAGAGGGCGGTACATTAGCTTTAAGCGGTATAGGGTATACGATGCCAATAACAACAATTATTTTGGCAATATCAGCCTTGATCGCCATCGGCGCCAGTGCAAACATATCTATGAGACTTGGAGAAAATCAAAAGGAAACAGCGGAAAAAACAGCAGGAAACGCCTTTACTTATGTTACCATTGTCAGTTTGGCGATCACAATTCTATTTTTTGTTTTTAAGCAACAATTCTGGGGGGTGCTTGGTCTCACCGGCCAATCCGCATCTTATGCTGAGAGCTATATATCAATTATAATTTTAGGAACTATTTTTAATATGTTCAGCTTCACATTACCAGTCATTATAAGAGCAGATGGACGACCAACGTTATCTGCAGTACTTACACTAACTGGATGTATTCTCAATATCATTTTAGATACAATTTTAATATTGGGTTTACACATGGGAATTGCCGGCGCGGCAATTGCTACCATCATATCTCAGAGTATTGTCACCGCAATTGGCTTTGGATATTTTATAAGCAGACACTCCTATTTAAGACTGTCAAAAGCCATGTTTCTCCCCGCTCTACCAATACTCAAATCAATTTTAAAAATCGGGATTGTTCCTTTTGCTAACCAGCTTTCAATAAGCATTACACAACTTGTGGGAAATTACTCATTGGCATTGCATGGAGGAGAATCTTCCGTAGGAGTGATGACTGCAATAAATTCCATTTTATTAATATTTTTAATGCCTATGCATGGTATTGGTCAGGGCTTACAACCTATTGCAGGATATAACTATGCCAAGAAAAATTATAAAAGAGCCTTTGCCGTATTCAAATTGGCACTATTATGGAATACCGTAATCTTATTGATTGGACTTATTCTTATTCAAGTCTTCCCTGGGTTTTGGGTCTCCCTCTTTATTAATGACCCATCTTTAGTACCATTGACTTTAGATGGCTTGCGTAAATTTACTTTTTTGTTACCATTAGCTACTGTTGTTCCAACTAGCCTGTGTTTCATGATGCTGACTGGTAAAGAGAAAATCTCCTCATTTCTAAGTGTTTTTTATCAAATAGGTTTATTTGCATTTATGATTTATACACTACCACTAATTTGGGGTATGGACGGACTTTGGTATTCGCGGCCTATATCGGATATCATTGGAAGCGCTGTAACATTATTTTTCTTTATACGTGGATACGGCTCCGTTATGAAAGAGATGAGAAAGGAACCAGGAAAATAAGACATTCATATTTTAATATGGATTAACCATAGGATAATACCCGCTAAACAAAAAAATGAGTTTGGGGGGTATTTTTTCATACTTAAACAACATTACTTTCTGAACTCATGGGTTAGAAGGGGACTTGTATGTTCCAATATGATTTTCGATTTTACAAAAAAAAGCAGTGTCTGGTAGCAACTCCAGTCCACTGCTCTATTATATATAGAAGAAACTACTTTATCGCGTCTTCCCCGCGCTCCCCGGTACGAATGCGAACCGCATCCTGAATATCCGATATGAAGATCTTCCCATCCCCATATTCTCCGGTGTAAGCTTTTTGAGTAATTCTGCTGATGACCGTTTCCACCTGATCGTCAGCTACTACCATTTCTAGCTTAATTTTCGTGAGAAAATTATAATCAACTTCAGCACCGCGGACATATTCTGTCCAGCCCTTCTGATTTCCGCAACCCATAACCTGACTGATGCTTAAGCCGTTTAACTTCTGCTCTTCCATAATATCTTTAATATCCTCCAGCTTTTCTGGCCGGATAAATGCTTCTATTTTCTTCATGAGATCGTCCCCCTTCTCTTAATCCATACCATTAAATGCCGGATAAGCTGTTTCCCCATGCTCTGATACATCAAGGCCAATCATCTCATCCTTATTGGATACTTTAATGCCCTTGGTGATCAGGGAAGCGACTTTTGCTGCTATTACAGTTCCTACGATGGCAATGATAATGGTTATTACAATGGCTGCAATCTGACGAACCAATAAGGTGGCATCTCCGTATACAAGACCATTAAAAGGTGCTGATGAGTTAATCTTTGTGTTTGCAAAGATACCAGTAGCAATGCCACCCCAGATACCACCAATTCCGTGGCACCCAAATACGTCAAGTGCATCATCATATCCAAACTTAGGTTTGATTACATTAATAAAGTAATAGCAGATTGGACTAACCAATGCTCCGATGATGATAGCCGCCCAAATCGGTACAAATCCTGCACCAGGGGTTATGGCAACCAGGCCGATAACAAGGCCGGTAGAAGTTCCTACCAGGGTAGGCTTTCCGTTTTTAATTACTTCTATTAAAATCCAGGAAAGAAGTGCGGAAGCTGCTGCTGTATTGGTTGTCATGAATGCGTGAGCTGCCAGTTCATTGGCTGCCAATGCGCTGCCTCCGTTAAAACCAAACCAACCAAACCATAAAAGTGCTGCTCCCAGGAATACAAACGGAACGTTATGAGGGTGATACGGTGCTTTACCTAAGTGTCTCCGTTTTCCAAGAAGGAAGGATAGAACCAGTGCACTCACTCCAGAACTGATATGAACTACGTTTCCTCCTGCAAAGTCAACGGAACCGATCTGGAACAAGAAACCGCCGCCCCAAACCATGTGTGCAAGGGGATAATACACGATGATAGACCACAATGCCACAAAAATTACCAGTGAAGTAAACTTCATTCGCTCTGCCACTGCTCCCGTAATTAAGGCTGGGGCAATGATTGCGAACATCATCTGAAAGATTGCAAATACCAGAGTATTTGGATAAGGATGAGTGGCATCGGTAAACGTATCGAAGTTAAGACCGAACCAGTTAAGATTGCCGATGACACCTCCAATATCTCCGCTAAAGGAGAGGGAAAATCCGATCAAAACCCAAAGAATCGAACCAACTCCCATCATAATCGCTGATGACATAATGGTATTTACTACATTTTTTCGTTTTACCAGACCTCCGTAAAAAAATGCCAGCCCAGGGGTCATGATAAATACGAGAGCGGAACAAGTAAGCATCCATGAAAAATCTCCGTGATCCATAAAAAGCACCTCTTTCTTAATTTTGGGTAAAAAAATTAAGCCATAACCTTGTGCGACACTGCACATAGTTATGGCTTCTTTGCCTTGAAAATGATTGTTAACTTCGTTTTGTAAAGTATATAGCTAGACTAAAGCATCAATGCTTTTTTGTCAAGTAAAATTTTTAAAGCCAAAGTGGAATATTTTTGTTATTTTGGTGAGGACAGCCATTTATTTATAAAGGACCATGCTCCCCTTTTTTTGAATCTCAACCACAGGATGCTTTCTCAGATAATCCAGGGCAAGCTCAGGTACTTCTGCACCCAAACGCTTTAATACCGGGCAGGTTTTGTACACTTCATAACCCCCGGTTCCGCTGGCTCTATAGTCGCTCATGCAAAGGCTTAAGCTGCGGCCATTTAATGGCTCACCCTCAAATCGAATCTCCTTCACCCGGCTTCCTACAGGTTCTCTTACATCTACTTCGTAGGTGATCCCTGCGAAATAATCGTAGTTATAATGCTCCACCTTAGGGTTTAAGAACGTCTCAGAAATCTCCATGATTCCATCATTTACCGTAAAGTATTCGGCGCAACGCTCCAGAGCTTTTTTCAGAGCCACTTCGTCAATAGAAATCACCACAAGAGTATTGGTAAAGGGATACACTCTTACCAGATCCCTCATGGTAACATGCTCCGGCAGACTCATAGGAGTATTGCCAAGGCCTACACAGGAAATATTAGCCCCTGTATATTCAAGCTGTATCTGGTTGAAGAAATCTGCAATTTCAGAGCCATACATGGCCATATCGAGTTTGCTCTTTTCTAACACTGGTTCCTTGAATCTTCCGATGCTCACATCAAGCCACGTTTGTACCTCTCCTTCCAAGGGAAGAAGGGTCGCATATGGTTCCGCCTCATGGTGATCCCCTGCTGGGCAAATCATAGATTCCACCAAGGTTTTACCCTCTGAGACTGTGATATCAATCTTTGCATACTGTACCGCATTGGGCATCACCTGTAAGGTATGGGTTCCAAAAAGATTCCTTCCTGAGACAGGCATATGCTGATGAGCCGTAAGCAGGATATCATAATCCAGCTCTTTTAAGATTCGATAGCCTACATTTTCACCGCTGGTGCTTAAAACTTCACCGGTTATCAGATCACATTCATAACCACCATGATAGATGCAGACTGTAACATCGCACTGATCCTTTAGGATGGATAGTTCTTTCTTAGCTGCTTGAAAAGCCTCTGTAATTTGAATATCCTTAATATGCTCCGGATTTTCCCAAACGTTTACATAATCCGTAACAACGCCTGTTACTCCAATGCGAAGCCCATTTCCCAGGGTAAATATCTGGCTGTTTGTAAGCTTTAGCTCATTCCTTGGATCTTCCACATTAGCACAGAGACAAACTCCGTTAAGGGTATTGTAATAATGGGACAGTCGTTCATAACCAAAGTTAAAGTCGTGATTTCCAGGAACCACAGCATCATACCCTGCTTTATTATATACAAGAGCAAGGGGTTCTGACTCTAGGAGCTCTCCTCCTTGTGCTGTGATGTAGGATGCCATGGGGGAACCCTGCAAGGTATCGCCCCCATCAAAGATTAAGGTATTACTATCTTTTTTAAAGTTTGTAACACAGCTTAGAAGTCCCATGGCCTTTACTTCTTTATCTCCATAAGAGGTTGGAAATAAAAATCCATGGACATCTGAGGTATAATAAATGGTTGCATGTCGTTTCATTCATCTACCCCCTGGCCAGCTTTACTCGAATTTTTGTAGAAATATATTCCACCAAAAGAACTAAGATTACAAGTCCTACTAAGATGGATCCCGCCTCATTCCACCGATAAGCATTCATGGCAAAGATCAAAGGCGCACCGATACCACCGGCTCCTACCAAGCCTAGTACCGTAGCATCTCGTAAATTAATGTCAAACCGGTATATAACTGTAGAGGCAAAATTCGGGATAAGCTGAGGAAGAATGCCATAGCGGATCTTCTGTAATGTATTACAACCGCAAGCATCTAAGGACTCTAAGATCCTGGTATCCAAATCCTCAATGGCTTCTATGTACATTTTTGATACCATTCCAATGGAGCAGACAGACATGGTCAAAAGTCCTGTAAATGCGCCGGGTCCGCTGACACGGATAAACATCAGACCATAGACAAAAGCAGGTATGGTACGAATGGCCATGATGATTAATCTACCGATAAATGCAATTGGCGCAGGCATGAGATTGGAAGCCGATAAAAAGGAAAGTGGAATGGCTAAAACTGAGCCTACCAAGGTTCCTAAAAATGCAATGCAAACAGTTTCAAGAAGGAGATAAGGAACTCCCTGTATGGTTAAATTAAATAATAGCTTAGGTTCTGGATGAAGAATCCCATTTAAGATATTTCCTGCAATCTGAAGACCGGAAAATCCTCCCTTTGATATCTCGACTGCAGAGCCAGACCATAAGATACACGCCAGGACAATGACAGACACGGCTATCTGATAGACCGTATTCTTTGGTCGGTCGGCGTATGCTTTTTCAATTTGTTTGTTCATTTTAACGCCCTCCTATACCAGTTTTTTGCGGCAGTAACGACTTACCGTCTCGATGAGAAATACGGTTACAAATAGCATGATTAAGATCATGCCAACGCTGGGATATTCTCTCCAGCCAAGCTTTTCATTTAAGATTAAGCCAAGACCACCTGCTCCCACGTAACCTAAGATGGCAGCATAACGGACATTTCCTTCAAAGCAGAACAATCCGTTTGAGATATAAGACGGAAGAACCTGAGGAATAATGGCACTAACAAAGGCTCTTACCTTCGTAGCACCAATGGCTTCCATGGCTTCAAACGCTCCCATATCCACAGTTTCTATCTCTTCATAGAGGATTTTCCCCATATAGGCAAAGGTAAACACACCAATTGCAGTAGTTCCTGCCAGTGTTCCAAGACCAAATACATAGGTGGCAATGAGAGCCGTTACCAGAGTCGGAAGAGTTCTTACAATGCTCAAAAACAGTCTCACCACACCAACTAAGATTGGATTTTTAATCACATTGGTGGAAGCAGCCATGGCAAATGGTATGACAGCAACCGCTCCCACTATGGTACCGAGAAGGGACATCTTAAGGGTATCAAAAAGGGGCTCCCATACCTGAGAACTGTAGGAAAATGCTGGTGGAATCATCATTCCAAGGATGACAAAAAACTGATTCCCTCTTTCTTTTAAAACTCCCAGGTCAAAACCAGTGATTTTTACAGAAAGTGCAGTAAAGAGCAAAACAATCAGCGCAACAAGTGGAAGTCTGGACGCAGGCTTAAAGACAGTTTTCCCATTGGACAATTCCATTTTCGTGGGAGGAAATATCTTGTCATATACACTCATCCTTCGGCCTCCTTTTGCTTTCCTTCATAGATCTCATTTAAAATTTCCTCTGTTACCTCAGTAGCGGGACCATCGTATACGATTTCTCCTGATCTGATTCCTACCACACGACTGGCATACTGGAGAGCTAAGTCAACGTGATGAATGTTCAGTAAAATGGTAATATTCATATCCTTATTGATTCTCTGGAAATCTCCCATGACCTGTTTTGCAGTTACGGGATCAAGAGAAGCCACTGGCTCATCAGCCAGAATGATCTGGGGATTCTGAGCAAGGGTTCTTGCAAGAGCTACTCTTTGCTGCTGACCGCCAGAAAGCTGATCTGCACGAACGAAAGCCTTATCAAGAATTCCAACCTTATCAAGTGCCTCCAGGGCTTCCAGTTTGTCTACTTTTGGATAGACGCCAAACAAGGCCCTAAGGAAAGAAAGATCAGGCACCTTTGACATGAGAACGTTATTAATGACTCTGGTTCTGGTTACCAGGTTAAAGGACTGGAAGATCATACCAATCTTTCTTCGAAATATGCGAAGCTGCCCACCCCTTAACTGCATAACATCCGTGCCGTCTACCGTAAGACTACCTTCTGTAATGTCATGCATACGGTTAATGGTGCGTAAAAGGGTAGACTTTCCCGCACCGGATAAACCGATGATCGCCACGAATTCTCCCTGTTCAATGGTTAAGTTTATATCTTTTAAAGCCTCAAACCCGTTGGGATATTTTTTGCTTACGTGATTAAATGTAATCATACTTTTCCTCATTTCCATGCACAAAGAGCGGGGGCGCCGCAATTGTTACCCCTTACGACGCCCCCGCAGCCTGTATGTTTTATTTATTTAGCATTTAATTCCTTAATCATCTTCTGTGCTTTACGCTCGTTATCATAATCAGAGCTTTTTGCTTCCTGATATCCCTTATGGCTGTAGATAGCGATAACCTTCTGGCCATCTTCTGTCTTGCCAATGTTGATGAATGCATTGGAAACTGCCTTCTTAAAATTATCATCCATGATCTTTGAAGACTTGCTTACACTTACGGTATCATTAAAGATTGGAGGGGTTACACCAAGGACACTGGTCTCTTCCCAGATGGATCCGCTTCTGTTATACTCGGTTTTCCATTTCTCCTCGTAATCTCTACGTGCATCCGCGTAGGTACAAAGAACATCTATCTGTCCGCTCGCAAGTCTTGCAAATGCACTACCGTAAGAATCAGACTGAACTGCATGAGAGAGATTTAAAATATTCTTCTGGAAATTTTCCTGAAGCCATAAGGAAGGGTAAATGTATCCTGCTGGGGAGGAGGAAGACATAACGCTCCAGTTTGCTCCATCTAAATCTTCAAATGTAAGAGCTTCGCCACCGTTGATCTTTTTCGCAAGTGCCTGTCCTTTTTCAGAAGGACCTGTGATGATGAGAGAACGGTAAGAAGTTGCCTGCTCTTTGGTAGCCTCAGTTTCTTTTCCGTCATTCCAGTCTTTTGCCACGTCAGAATTCTTGCTTAAACCATCTCTGGTTGCAGTCAGAATTACATCTGCACCGTCATCGTAAAGGACATAGGTTCCTCCAGGGATAAGACCGATATCTGCTGTTCCTGCGGAAAGAGCTTCTCCTACTGCTTCGTAGCTGGTACCAACCGTGATTACTACCTCGCCAATGTCATAACCTTCTTTTGAAAGCTCTGTCTTAAGCATGTCTTTTAATGGCTCTGTAGCAGTTACGATTTCCTGTGGCTCTCTGGAAGGTACAAAGTATACGTTTAACTTGTCTACTTTTTTGTTCTCAGCCTTAGTTGTATCACCTGCTTTTGCAGAACTTTCTGCTCCCTGGGAAGCTGCGGCGGTGGTTGCACCTGCCTGTTTGCTGCTACCGGAACATCCTCCGATCATTGCTGCACAGAGTGCTGCTGCCATTAATACAGAAACTGTTTTTCTCATACTGCTCTCCTTTTTCGTGTGGTTCATCGGTTCTCATGTTTTACGCCTTACGCACTGTCTCCGACCTCCAGCTTAGTCGGAAGAAAAATTGTCATATTGTCCTTTCGCCCTTCCCGAATCTGCTCAAGCAAAAGCTTAATGGCTGTCTGCCAGACAATATCTGGGAACATACGGACCTTGGTAAAGGTGGGCCATTTGGATTCTAAGGTCTCAATATCCTTATAGATTACCACGGCAATATCCTTCGGGATGCGAAGTCCGGCATCGTAAAAAGCCTCTAAGGCTCCTTCTGCCACTTCCTCGCTTCCTAAAAGCACCGCTTCTGGTAAGTTTCCGGATTCCACCGCTTTCTTTGCAAGCTCATAACCGCTTTCCTTACTGATATCTCCCAGGAAAAAATACTGATCTTCATATAATCCTCTCTGAGTAAAAGCAGCTTTGATGCCTTCAAGTCTGCGGTAACCGATCTTTACCTGACCTTCGTCGTAAAGACCTCCTATGTAGCCGACATTTAAGTATTTTTTCTGATCCACCAGATAAGATAGCATTTCATGAATTCCTTTGTTGAAATCCATTACAATGCTGTCATATTCATAATCCTTTGGATCGGAATTAATAAATACGATGGCATAGCTTTGCATCCGAAGAGACTCCATCTCTTGTTCAGAAAACACTCCAAATGCCATGATTCCGTCGTACTGTCCAGGCGTTCCCTTATCCATGCGTTCAAACCTTACCTCACTATTTCCTGTCATGGACTTTACGATTAAGTCCAGAGAGGAAAGCCTGATGTTTGTCCGATCCTTACGAATAATGTGCCAGTCAGCCACGCCTATGACAATTTCTCTTTTCTTCTGCGTATGACGCATCCTGGGTGGGACATATTTTAATTCGTGGGCAATTTTAAATATCCTTTTTTTCACTTCCGGGCTGACCACGATGGTTTCATCTTGATTCAGCACTCGAGATACGGTTGTAATGGAAACCTCCGCAAGTTGTGAAATTTCTTTAATTGTGGCCATAACCTATATCCTCACCTTTCAGATTTCATTATAATTGGACGAACTACTACCGTCAATAAGCAAAGTAAAATTTTACTAAAGTTTTACCTAACCTTTGATATCGAAGGTAAATAAAGGGAAAACCGGGAAGAATCCGTCTACTCTTCCCGGTTTTTTAACGTTTTTAATCTTCTTTGTCTAACTTAAGCTTTGCAAATGCATCCGCAAATGGATTATTAATGGCTTCCTTTGCTTCCTTGCTCTGCTTATTGATGTAGCTTGCCACATCCCTTTTAGATACCCCAGCCCCTTCTTTGGCCCGACGCTCCTTAAAGGCAGAAAGCTTCTCTTTATAACCACATAAGCAGACAAAGATCTGTCCATCTCCATTTCCCCGAAGAGAAAGCTTCTTATGACAGACCGGACATCTGGCGTTGCTGGTTCTTTGTGTCACTTCCCGGTGGCCGCATTCTCTGTCCTGACAGACTAACATCTCACTGTTTTTGCCCTTGACTGACAGCATACGTTTTCCGCAAACCGGACACTTGGTATTGGTTAAGTTATCGTGGGCGAAACGGCCCTCTCCTGCCTTAATTTCGTGGATCAGTTCCTCGGAATACTGCCTGATATCCTTCATGAAAGAAGCACGTTTTCTAGTTCCTTTTGCGATCTCAGACAACTTCATCTCCCAGTCAGCGGTGAGTTCTGGTTTCTTTAAATCTTCAGGCACCAGATTTAAAAGCTGCTTTGCCTTAGAGGTGATATGGATGTCCTTTCCCTTTTTCTCCAAAAGAAAGCTGGAAAATAACTTTTCTATCACATCAGCTCTAGTCGCAACCGTACCAAGTCCACCCGTTTCTCCAAGAGCCTTAGCCATATCTTTATCCTTTGTCTCCATATAGGACACAGGATTTTCCATGGCAGTAAGTAAGGTGGCCTCGTTAAATGGAGCTGGGGGTTTTGTCTTTCCTTCCGTCAGGAGAAGAGTAAGAGATAAAAGGTGGTCTCCCTTTTTCACCTGGGGAAGATTCTGCTCTTTTAATTCCGTTTCGTCTTCTTCCTCCGCCTGATCTTCATAGACTTCTCTCCAGCCAGAAGTTTTCACGGTTTTTCCACGAGCAACTAAGTTTTCTCCACCTAAATCCACAAGAATCTCTGTTTGTTCGTACTCAAAGGGTGGATAAAGGACGGCAATGAATCTTCGCACCACAAGGTCGTAGATCTTTCTCTCATCAATGGTCATATGATCCATCTGTACAAACTGTTCTGTTGGTATGATGGCATGGTGGTCCGTCACCTTCTTATCATCTACAAAGGACGGCTTTGCCTCAATCTTTTTATTGATCAGTCTTCCTGCCAGCTTCCGGTAAGGTCCAATGCTACAAGCTTCCAGTCTTTCCTTAATGGAAGGCACGATATCTGAGCTTAAATATCTGGAATCTGTTCTTGGATAAGTGAGAACCTTATGATTTTCATAAAGTCTCTGCATGATGTTTAAGGTTTCCTTTGCAGAGTAGTTAAAGCGACGGTTGGCGTCTCTTTGAAGCTCTGTCAGGTCATAAAGCTGGGGAGAATAGGTCTTCTTTGGCACACTTTTTACGTCTGTGACCAAGCCTTCCTTTTCTTCCTTCATCTTTGCAAGGAGCGCTTCTACCCGGCTTTTGTCAAAGGAGCGATAGCTTCCCTTACCTTCCTCTCTCCAGGTAAAGGTTAGAGATGGATTCTGGCATTTTGCAGTGATTCCGTAATAAGGTTTGGGAATGAAATTCTTAATTTCTTCTTCTCTCTTTGCAATGATGGCTACGGTGGGAGTCTGTACCCTGCCGCAGCTGAGCTGAGCGTTATATTTGCAGGTGAGGGCACGGGTTGCATTGATTCCCACCAGCCAGTCAGCTTCCGCTCGACACATGGCCGCATCGTATAAATTATCGTATTGACGTCCATCCTTTAGGTTCGCAAACCCTTCTTTGATGGCTTTATCTGTAACAGAGGAAATCCAAAGACGCTTGGTTGGCTTTTTGTTTCCCGCCTTTTCCAGGATAAGTCTGGCTACCAGCTCTCCCTCTCTACCGGCATCGGTGGCAATGATAATCTCATTTACATCGTTTCTGTGAATCTGAGTCTTTACCACACGGTACTGCTTTCCTGTCTGCTTAATAACCTCCAGCTTAAATTTCTCCGGCATCATTGGAAGGTTATCCATCTTCCATTCCTTATATTTGGGATCGTAGTCCTCTGGATCTGCAAGGGTAACCAGATGACCAAGCCCCCAAGTCACAATATAGTTATCTCCCTCAATCGCCCCATCCTGACTCCTGGTACAACGAAGCACCCGGGCAATATCTCTGGCTACGGAAGGTTTTTCTGCTATAATTAAAGATTTCATGTAGTTCCTCCAAATTTGCATTTCTCCTTTAATTATAGACCATGAATCCCATTATTACAACCGATTCACTTTCCATATGCGATCAGGGAATCTCCCTCACCAATCCCCATACTTACGGTTTCATAAAGAACGATACCATCGTATTCTCCATATACTGCCTGAAGCTCATTTCCCCATACATCCTTAACACTACCAAGTAATTCTCCCTGGACGAAGGAATCTCCCGGCTGTTTTGTTGGATACCAGAACCCTTGGGACTCGCTGTCGATATAGATGGCAGTTAAAATCTCCTTCTGAGCCTGATTTTCTGGCAAAGGAACTTCTTTTAAAACCCCAAGATGAGCCAAAACGCCTTTCACTTCCTGCCTGTAGCTTTCAAGCTCTTCTGGCTGAAACGCTCCCTGACCGCCCCTTTCCATGAGAATGGAGGGCACCCCTTGAATAGCAGCATAATTATAAGAACCAGTGGTTGCATTGGATTTCACCCGGACTGCCATGCCGGTAGCTTCTGCCATGAGTCTGGACCGTTTTGATACCTCTTCCTTTGCCACCCCTGCATAATAGACGAAGGACATGACTCTTTCACTGGTATCTCCGGAGTGCAAATCAATGTAGTAATCTGCCTGACTCTGTAATTCCTTTTCCATCGTGTAGGCGATTTTCTCCGAAAGGGTACCTTCCTTTTTTCCAGGAAACATGCGGTTTAGATTTTTTCCATCCTCAGGAACGAAACGGCGGGTATAGGAATGGGCTGCCGTGGGATTTGCCACCAGAAGAAATAGTATGGTTCCCTTGATATCGGCTGGCTTTAATTCACGGGAAATGGTGATTGCGGTCTCTATCCCAATGTATTCGGCACCGTGGACACCGGCGGAGATTAAAACCACCGGTCCCCCTTCCTCGCCCTTTATGACACATACCGGAAGTTCAAGATCATAGTTCACCACAGGAAGCATGATGTTTTGTTTGCTTCCCTTTTCTAATTTTAGATTGTTTATGTAGCACATAATATTTCCTCCTCATCAATGGGTTCTTCTCTCATTGCCTCTACATCAAATATGGCGTGGAGCAGCTTTCTGGCATATGGATGGGTTACGTCCCCCATAGTTTTTACGCTTCTTATCTCTGCCACCTCTCCCTGATACAAAAACAATACCTGAGTGCAAAGGTATGTGACTGAAGTCAAATCATGGGTGATAAAAATATAAGTGAGTTCTTTCCTCTCTTGTATCTGCTTTAACAGGTCCATAATCTGTACCTGGGTATGGGCATCCAAAGAACTGATTGCTTCGTCAAAAAGAATGACTGCCGGATTGACTGCCAGCGCACGGGCAATGCAAACTCGTTGCAATTGCCCTCCACTTAGTTCATGGGGTAGGCGATTCTTATAGCTGATGCTTAGGCCCACCAGAGTTAAGAGCTCGTCAATCTCCTTCTCCCGATCAAGGGAGATTTTCTCTCTTCTTTCCCTGGCTCTTATGCCCTCAGAAATCAGTCCTCTTACCGTGAATCTGGGATTGGCAGAGGTGGTATAATCTTGAAACACCACGCTTATTACTGCCCTTTTCTCTCCTTTTTTCCGACTTCCAATTGGTTCTCCATTTAAAAACACCTTTCCTTTATCTGGTTTTAAGAGGCCGCATATTACTCGTCCTAAGGTACTTTTTCCACTGCCGCTTTCCCCAAGGATTCCAAGACATTCTCCCTTTTTTATTACAAAGGATACGTCCTTAAGAATCTGCTGCCGTTCCACCCCAAAAATCTTTGTCTGGTTTTCTTTTTTAAAGCTGACATAAATATGCTCTGCCTCTATCATAAACCAATTCCTCCCTTTTTGTGAACCGCCTGGTGATATTTCTCCATGACTGCCTTTTTCTTACCCACCAGCAGTCTGGTGTAGTCGTCCTGGGGATTTTCATAGATCTGGTTAAAGGTTCCTCTGTCTGCCACATTTCCCTGATTCATTACCAGGACCTCATCGGATATGGTGGATATCACTCCCAGATCATGGCTGATAAAAATCATGGAAGTCTTGTAATGTTTTTTGATCCGGACAAATTCCTTCATAATCTCATATTGAGTTATGGCATCAATGGCGGTTGTGGGTTCATCGGCAATGATGAGGTCTGGTTCCATGGACATGGCAAGTCCAATCATGATTCTCTGAAGCATCCCACCGCTTAACTGGTGAGGATACTTCTTTAAGACCTCTTTGGGGTTTGCAATTCTCATAGATTCCAAAATCTCCACTGATTTATCCAGAATCTCAACCTTTGAAAGATTGGTGTGTTCTCTGTAAGTCTCTCCTAACTGTTCGTCGATCCGGTAGAGGGGATCAAAACAGGTCATTGGATTTTGTAAAATCATACCGATCCTTTTTCCCCTGATTTTACGAAGCTGTTCTCTAGATTTTCCAATTAAGTTCTCTCCCCCGAAAATTGCTTCTCCTGTTACCGAAAAGCCTTGTCCTAAGAGGCCCATAATACCTTTTAAGCTCATGCTCTTTCCGCTTCCGCTCTCTCCAAGAATACCAAGGCACTGTCCAGGCATTACTTCAAAGTCAATGCCATGGACAATGGTAGTGGAACTCTTTTTGCTCCGATGTTCCACGGTTAAATTCTTTACCTTTAATACTGCTTCCATCAGGCTTCCACCTCCTTTGGATCTAGAGCATCCCTAAGGGCATCTCCAAGAAGATTAAAAGCTGCCACCAGCACTACAATTGCAAGACCCGGTGCGATCATCTGAATTGGATTGGTGGTCATGACATTCTTAGCTTCATTGAGCATGGCGCCCCATTCCGGCATGGGAGCCTGCACTCCAAGTCCTAGAAAGGACAAGGTGGATATGTTAAGTATTGCCCAGCCGATATCTAATGTTGCAAGAACAGCCATCTCAGACGCTACGCTTGGCAGAAGGTGATTTAACATGATAAACCGCTCTCCGCTTCCTACGCACCTGGAAAAAAGAACAAAATTCTTATCCCTGTACTTCATAACATTGGTACGGATCATGCGGGCGTACCAGGCCCATTTAATCAAAACATTTGCAAGAATTACATTTCTAACGTCAATTCCCAATAAGGCAACCACGGCAAATACCATGATCTGGCTGGGAAAGGACATCATCACATCCACTGCCCTCATAATGATTTCATCCACGGGTCCCCGGAAGTATCCGGCAAGGAGTCCCATGATACAGCCGATTCCTATGGTTCCTGCCATGGTGACAAAAGAAAGAAACAAGGTAGGGCGGATTCCGTATATCATTCTAGATAAAATGCAACGTCCAAGCTGGTCGGTGCCCAAAGGATACTTGAGGCTAAAGCCTGAAAACTTATGTAAGATATTATTTTCATAAGGATCATTGGGTGCAAAAACAGGCGCAAAGATTCCAAGAGCTGCTACCAGGAAAATAAGGGCCATCATAGCCACTGCCATTTTATTATGAAACAGACGTTTCCACATATTAAGACACCTCCCTTTGAAGTCTTGGATCTGCGATGCACTGTATGATATCAAATAGCAGATTAAATACCACAAACAAGGATCCAATTAAAAGCACATAAGTTTGGATTACCGGATAATCCCGATTAAAAATTGACGTGATGCAAAGCTTTCCAAGCCCTGGCCATGCAAAGACATTTTCCACTACAATCGTACCGGCCATAAGCTGAGGAACGCTCATACCAATGGCTACAATGCAGGTGTGGAGGGAATTTTTAAGAATATGCCGTATTAAAATGTTTCGCTGTCTGAGGCCCCTTGCATTTGCATACAGCACATAATCCTCCTTCATGTTTTCCAGCATGTTGTTGCGGATCAGACGGATATAGGTTGAGATATAAGTGAGAGACACGGTAAAGGAGGGCAAAATCAGATGCCATAACGTGCCGCTTCCGCTGGTGGGCAAAAGATCCCACTTAATGCTGACCAGCCAGATCAGCAAAAGACCGATCCAATAAGCGGGCATTGCAGTGGTCATAAAGACAATTCCCCTTACCACACGGTCAAACAGACTGTCCTTATAAACGGCGCAGAAAAAGCCAATGGGAAGACTTAATACAATTACAAAAACAAGGGAAGCCGTAGATAGTACAAGGGTCGCAGGAAGACACCGGGTGATCTCTCCAAGCACGGTTCTTGAAGGATTGGTATAGCTCACCCCAAAGTCCAGCCTTAAACAATCCCCCAGCCAGTTAAAATACCTTACCAGATAAGGGTCATTAAGCCCCATCTCTTCTCTGACCTGAGCAATGGCCTCTGGGGAAATAATGGGAGTTTGTCGGACCCGCAAAGCCACTTCCGCAGGATCGGACGGAATCAGGTTAATAAATACAAAGCACAGGAATGAAATAAGCAGCAAAAGCGGAATAGCCGACAGCGTGCGCTTAATGATATACGATTTCATGGTATTACCTCCATTGTAAAGAAAAAGAGGAGAACCAGTCTCTGGTTCCCCCTTTGATGTTTTCCCTTAGGAATTTGGCAAACGTCTCGGTTCTTCTGGCTTTATTCGAAATACATCTGTCCGAAAGGAACCTCATACTGTGTCTGTGTAAATCCAACCCCCTTTAAAGACAAGGAAGAAATGGCCTTGTTGCATTCATAAGTCAAGGGAAGATAAACAGCATCCTCATGAAGTCTTGTAAGTACGTGACGATAAAGCTCCTGACGCTTTGCCTCATCCGTGGAAACCAGGATTTCTGTGATGGCTTCGTCAATTTCTTTCTTGTCCTCAAGACCCTGCTGTGCTGCATAATCACCGTATACCGGCTGTCTCATGGCAGACAGAGAGGACTGAGGATCGTAAGGAGTGCCCCAGCAGATATTAAATACCATATCAAAGTGGCCTGCCTTCATGTTGTCTCGGTAGGACTGCTCTTCTTCTCCTTTGATTTCAAGAGAAATACCAATCTTTCCGTATTCTGATTGTAAGTACTCTGAAATGGTTTTTTCTGTTACACTGTCACTGTTGTATAAAAGGGATAACTTCATGGCTTTTCCATCTTTTTCCCGGATGTTATTACCGCCCATGACCCAGCCAGCCTCATCAAGCATCTGACCTGCTTTTTCTACATCAAATGCATAAGGCTTAAGCCCAATCTTACAGTAAGGAGTTGATTCCGAAAACAAAGTATCTGCAGGTGCCTCAAGGCCATAGAATACTCCATCTGAAATCGCCTGTCGGTTGGTTGCATGTAAAATCGCCTGACGTACCGCTTTATCCTTTAAGATATCATTGGTGGTATTTAAAACAATCTGTCTTGTGGAAGTGGGCGCAGATAAGGAAACTGTAAATTTACTGCCGTCCTTATATTTATTTACCGCATCGGCATCAATCATATTTTTGCCGAATATTAAATCGATTTCGCCTTTTTCCAGAGCTAAAATTCTGGTCTGGTTGTCTGGAATTACCTTCACCGTAATCTTTTTCACCTTTGGCGTTTCTCCCCAATAGGTTTCGTTTGCCTCAAAGATGGCATATTCATCGGTTACGGATTCTTTTAGTACGTAAGCACCTGTTCCCACATAAGCATTGACACCTTCCTTGGTGCTTCCGTCCTTCATGGCCTTAGGAGAGATCATCGCAAATGGTCTGGTAACTCCAAGCTCTGTCAGCATAGGGTAATAAGGTTTTGATAACTCAATGACAAATGTCTCTGCATCTGGCGCGGACACTCCTACCAAAAGATTCATCATTTCAAGCCAGGTGTGGCGATCTTTATTCTCTATGATAGCATCAAAGTTGGCTTTAATGGCATTGGCGTCACAAACTTCTCCGTCTGAAAAAGTTACTCCTTTACGGATCTTAAAGGTATAGGTCTTTCCATCTTCACTAATAGTCCAGCTTTCGGCAAGACATGGCGCGTAGCCGTCCTTTGTGATGGATACCAGTGTGTCATAAAGCATTTCCTGAGCGTACATTTCCCCTGCATACAGATGAGGATTTAGATCTCTGATATCTCTGTAGTTTACAAATACCAGCTCTTCTTTTGCATCCTTTGGCTGACCTGCATCCTGGCTCTCTTCTGCTTTATTAGATGTTGCTGCCTGTGTACTGCTGGCTGGAGCTTTGCCACAGCCTGCTAAAACTGCCGCAGACATAACGCCTGCAAGACAAGTATATAATAACTTCTTTTTCATAATTAGTACCTCCTGATTTTATCACGCTATCTACTATAACATGGTTAGTCTTAGCTTACTAATATCAATCAGTGAGGTCGTGTTATAACGATTTGTTATACTCTGCCAGTTTTTTCTTCAGCTCTTTAATATAATATTGGGCTTCCATTGACAGTTCTTTATTCTTTTGCTTTACAAAACCTAAGGTCAAAAACTGTTTGCAGTCTTTTATCTTAAGTGCCTTTATTCCCTGCGCTTCGTATTCCCTTGAAACAAAATCGATTCCCATACAGCAGACATCCGTAAACTTTAACATGTTGTGAATCATATAATCGCTGTTGGTATAGACTGCATTGTTTTTGTTCTCCAACTGAAATCCACCGATACTGATGCGTTCAATGTGATGTTCCATGGCAAAGAAGTCCTCGGTTCCCTCCATGAATTTTAGTTCCTTCAGCTCATCAAATTCAATGAAACTCTTGTGATACCAGGGATGCTTCTCTCCCATATAGATGCATATGCCCTGGTCTGACAAAGGGTGGTATTCCAATTTTTTGTGCCACATAATATGATGAAAGCAGGGAAGCTGGGAATGGGCCAGATAAACGATACCAATCTCTGAAATATGATTTGACACGTGATCTGTGATCTCTTCCACCGTTCCATCCCTGTACCCAAATTTAATTCCCTTATCCTTATGGGCTTCGTATAAATCCGCTACCAATCTGGTTAAAATATTGCTCTGATAACCGGATACACAAAAGTGAGTGTCAGTCTTCTTCTTTACCATTTCCCGTATCATATTAGAGTTTTTAAGAATGGTTAGGGCATAAGAATACAACAAATTTCCTTGCTCCGTAATTTTGATTCCTCTGCTGTTTCGTTCAAATAAAAGGACACCCAGTTCCTTTTCCAGATTCCCAATTACCTTGCTTACATTTGGCTGAGAGGTATATAGATACTCTGCCGCCTTATTTAAGCTACCGTAATCTGCAGTTGCCACAAAGTATTCCAATTGTTTAATCTCCAACGATATATTCCTTTCTGGCCTTTCGGCAGCTTAATCTTAAGTAAAAAATGGTGCAAAAAAAGCCGCTCTGTCATGCGGTAACAGTACGGCTCTCTCGCAGGAGTCATGATCCTTCACGGGTCAAATGAAGGATGCAATCAGAGGGTTAATCTGATTTAGAATATTCACACGCAGTTAGGTAAAACTAACTATCGTTATAATATCATAATTCGTCCCAAAAATCAAGAACCATAGGAGTAAAGAATTATCATTTATACGGGTAACATCCACTGAAGAACCTTCTGGATATAAGCCTCCCAGAAATACCAGTCGTGTTGTCCTGGTCCCTCCACGTATACTGCCTTTGAACTTCTCTCTTCTAATTGAGTCTTGATACTGGTATTCATATCATATACGAAATCTTCCGTTCCACAGGCAAAGTAAAGTTCTGGGAGATTCCCTGCTTTTTCACACCGGTCATAAAGAGTCATCAGGTCTGCATCACTTCCTTTAATGGCTGTTGGATCCTTAAAAATCCGGTTCCAGTGAAAAGGTGCACCGTCATCGATTACCCTTGTCTGTTCATAAGCCATCTCCAGGTCAAGGGCACCGGATAAGCTGGCTGCCTTTGCATACTGTTCTGGTTTTGAAAGTCCGAGAAACCAGGCGCCGTATCCTCCCATAGAAAGACCTGCCACAAAGGTGTCCTCTCTCCTTTTTGAAACCGGGAAAATGCTCTGAACAAACGCAGGAAGTTCCTCTGTAAAAAAGGTATAATATTGATTTCCACAATACATGTCCTGATAAAAGCTGTTATCCGCAGATGCCATTACCACTGCCACGCAATGCTTTTGTGCATACCGTTCAATATTGGAAAACCGCATCCAGGAGCTGTGATCCCCATAGGCACCGTGAAGCAAATATAAAACTGGAAGTCCTGCTTCATAAGGATATGCTTTTTTTGTTTCTTCGCTTGTAATCTGCTCGTTTCCTTCCGGAGTTGGAATGATTATATTGATAACCACGTTGTGTTTCAAAGAAAAACTGTAATAATTACAATTCATGCTGGCCATGAGCTGGTCCTCCTCATCTTTTCATATGTTACCATTATACCGTTTAAAAAATGGGAATACTAGACGGAAATTGCACTGATCGGGTTCATATAAAACCTATTCTGCCCTCTTTGTTACAGGATCTACTCATATTTCCTAGGAAAAAAGCGCAAGATATGTATAGTTTTACCCAGCAGACTGCAATTTCCGTCTAGCATTCATCCCGGGTTTTCTTTATGATTATATCAGAAACTTTATGTTACATTAAAAAAGGAGCATATGCCATATGAAGCTTTGTACCAGTGTAAAAGAAGTAATACAGTCCGATTCCTATTTTCGGATTCTCACCAATTCCATTGAGATCCGTCTTATGTTTCTTACTGACTCCATCATCCGCATTCGGGCAGGCTTTGACGGGGACTTTGCAGAAGAATCCTATAGCCTTGTAACCACTGCATGGGAAGACCGCATGGACGAATTCCTTGGGGATATGAGAAAGAAAATTGTACCTGCCAGCGCAACCATAACAGGCACCGAAAGCGCTGTTACCTTACAAGGAGCATTCTTAAAGGTTGTCATTGAAAAAGAACCGTTCCGCATCTGCGTTTACGATAACGAAGGCACCTGCATCCATTCTGATATTGTTGACCTTGGCTATATGGAAGACAGCAACCACAGACGCATCCATACCAGCGAAATTTCACCAAGCGACTGCTTCTACGGCTTTGGAGAAAAGAGCGGGGAATTAAATAAAGCACAGAAATTCCTTTCCATGAGTCCAAAGGATGCCATGGGATATAACCCAAAGGAAACAGACTCCTTATATAAGCACATTCCATTTTACATTAAGTTAAATAAAGATACCAACAAGGCAGTTGGCTATTTCTATCACAATACCTATGAATGCGATTTTGACATGGGAAGAGAAAAGAGCAATTACTGGAAACCTCACAGCCGTTACCGTTCTGACGGCGGCGACATTGACTTATTCTTAATCGCAGGTCCAAAGGTACGAAGTGTGGTAGAGCAGTATACAGATTTAACAGGGAAATCAGCTCTTCTTCCTCGTTATGCCCTGGGCTACCTTGGTTCCTCTATGTACTATCCAGAGCTTCCAAAAGATTGTGACGATGCCATCTTAGAATTTATCGATACCACAAAGGAAGAGGACATTCCGGCAGATGGCTTCCAGCTTTCCTCCGGTTACACTTCTATTGAGACAAGAGAAGGAATTAAACGTTGCGTCTTCACCTGGAACAAAGACCGTTTTAAAGATCCAAAGAAATTCTTCTCTGAGATGAAAAAACGTGGCATCACCGTATCACCTAACGTAAAGCCAGGCATTCTTCTTACTCATCCAGACCTAGAAAAGATGAAGGCAGAGGACATCTTTGTAAAGGACAGCGAAAAAGACGAACCGGGGGTTGGTACCTGGTGGGGTGGAAAGGGTGTTTTTGCAGACTTTACAAAGCAAAAGACCAGAACCGTATGGAAAAAGCTTTTAAAAGAAAATGTTCTTATGATGGGCACCAATTCTATCTGGAACGACAACTGCGAATACGACAGCATGGTGGACAAGGACTGTCGGTGCGATTTTGAAGGCAAAGGCGGAACCATCGGCCAGCTTAAATCCGTCATGTCCAACTTAATGTGCCATATCACCGATGAAGCGGTACATGAGACCTTTGAAAATACAAGACCATTTATTGTCTGCCGTTCCGGTCACAGCGGAATTCAACGCTACGCACAGACATGGGCTGGAGATAACTTAACTTGCTGGGATTCTTTAAAATATAACATTGCAACCATCTTAGGAATGAGCCTTAGCGGAGTTGCAAACCAAGGCTGCGACATCGGCGGTTTTTATGGAACTTCTCCTGAGGCAGAATTAATGGTCCGCTGGGTGCAAAACGGCATTTTCCAGCCTCGTTTTTCCGTTCACTCTGTCAATACCGACAACACCGTAACAGAGCCTTGGATGTATGGTAACAACACTGGTTATATTAGAGAGGCCATGAAGTTTCGCTACCGCATGATTCCTTACTTTTACTCTCTTATGGAACGAGCTCATGAAACAGGACTTCCCATCATGGAACCTATGTGCAGTGCATTCCAACATGATCCAAACTGCTACGAAGAAGGCATTGATTTTATGACAGGAGATTCTCTTCTAGTTGCCAATGTAGTGGAAAAGGGAGCCACACACCGAAGTGTTTATCTTCCAAAAGGTGAGGTTTTCTACGATTTCTACACAAGAGAACGATACGAAGGCGGTCAGACCATAACAATTCCTGTTACCATTGACAGCATTCCTTTATTTGTCCGTGGAGGTTCCATTATTCCAATGGCATTAAACCAGATCAATAACGTGACCACAGAAACCATCACAGGTCTTCATCTTCTCATTGCAGCGGACAAGGATCATACCTTCACCTTATATGAAGATGACGGCTATTCCATGGATTATGAAAAGGGAGTGTATTTAAAGACTTCCATCACCATGACGGCTGGCGAGCAAACCATATTAGACTTTAAGAGGGAAGGCAGCTTTGAAACAACGGCTGAGACCATGTATCTGGATGTCATTCAAAGAGACAAGGCACCATTCTTCGTCACACTTGATGGCGAACTTCTGCCTCACCACCTTCACAGGAAAAAATTCGAGAAGGCGGTATCCGGTTGGTATTACAGCCAGACATTAAAATCCGTTCAAATCAAATACCCAAATCCGAAAAAAGATTCCAGACTGTTAATCTCATTTGAACAGTTTGATATGATCGGAATGTAAATATCAAAAAGGCCGTCCCTGTCATGCGGTAACAGGGAGGGCCTTTTTGTAGGAGTCATGATCCTTCACGGGTCAATGAAGGAGAATCTCAGAGGGTTAGTCTGATGTTTAGAATATTCACACGTAGTTAGTGTCGGCTAACTAACCATATATTATCACAGTGATTTAAAAAAATCAAGAGGGTTTATTGAATTCATTTCTCATTTAGCTAAAATTTCCCCATAGATTGCCAAAAAAGAAGAAAAAAGCTATAATGTCCCTATCATAAAAACCGAAAGGAGGAGTGCACCTTTGATCGATTCTGCAGGCTTTTTAATGGCTGGGGGACAAGCGGTTGCCAGCGAACGCATACAGGGCGTTGATGACAATATGGAACGGTCCCATTATCATGAATATTATGAGCTTTACTATCTGGAATACGGAAACCGGTATCACATGATAAACGAACATATCTATTCCATTCAATCTGGAGAATTTATTCTGTTTCCTCCTTATGTGATGCACCACTCCTACGGAGACAGTGGCGTAGCCTTCAAACGGCTTTTGGTTTATTTTACACCAGATACCATTCTGGTTCCGGAAATTAAGTCAGCCTTAGAAAACGCTCCCGGCGTTTATCGACCAGAGAAAAAGGACAGCTTAATCATTCATCAACTCTTAAAGGAGATTCTTAAGGAACAAGAAAATGGGGAATGTTATTCAAAAGAAACCATGCAAATGCTTTTAAATCAGCTTTTGATTAAACTGGCAAGGCAGTCTGGAGAACCGATTAAGCCAGAACAGTCTAGCCGCATCAGCCAGATTCTTCATTACCTTCACTTAAATTACAATGATAATATTACCTTAAATGACTTAGCCGCTAGATTTTATATCAGTCCCTACTATCTTTGCCGGGAATTCAAACGCTATACCAACAGCACCATCATTCATTATGTCAACAACCTTCGTATCATTCAGGCACAAAGACTGTTTCAGGAAACAGACAAGACCATTACAGACATCAGCCGGGAAGTTGGGTTTTCAAATGTAACCCATTTTAACCGGATATTTAAATCTCTTCTTGGCATGTCTCCTTCCCAAAGCAGGAAGCAGGGCAGACCTAATCTTCTCCCAACACGATATTCTGAATCCACACACCCTTCTTCACCAGAACAAAACCAATGACACATTTGATTAAATCAACCATCTGGCACATAAAGTAAAGCGGAACGATTGGAATGTTGGTGTGCCGGCTTAAGGTATAAGCAACAGGAATGCTCACCACCCAGATGAACACACTGTCAAAAAGGAAGGTGACAATGGTCTTTCCACCGGAGCGAAGGGTAAAATATGAAACATTCATAAAAGCATTGATTGGCATATACAATGCCAGGATGCGGATAAATTGTACTGCAAGACCCTTTACCTCATCAGAAGTGTTATAAATCATAGGAAAGAGTGGAGCAAGAATCATCAAGATTCCACCAATCACCACGCCAGAGCCAACGGAAAACGCGATTAGTTTCGTATCCGTATCTCTGGCTTCTTCATGCTTTCCGGCACCCAGAAGCTGCCCTACGATGATGGAAACTGCACTTCCCATAGCCAGATAAACCACGTTGAAGACATTACCGATGGTACCAGATATATTAAGTCCTGCAACTGCCACCAAACCTCTTATGGAATAACACTGCATGAGGGCCGCCATTCCGCCTGCCCATAAGGCCTCATTAACCATCAGAGGGGTTCCCTTAATGAGAATCTTCTTTACAAGGTTTGCTGGAATGTAAAAGTTTTTATAAGCTCCCACAATAAATGGATTCTTTTTCTTATGGCTGTGGGTCCAGGATACGATAATAGTTGCCTCAACAAATCGAGCCACAGCGGTCGCTGTACCAGCTCCCATAACTCCCATCTCCGGAGCGCCAAACCTTCCAAAGATAAGAATGAAATTCAAGGTCACATTGACTAAAACTGCAACAATACCAGCCTTCATAGGAAGAACCGTTTCCCCACACTCTCTAAGAGTACTGGTATATGCCTGTTCAATTCCAAAAGGCAGCATACCGATTAACATAATTAACATATACTGTCTTCCATACCCAAGCACCAGTGCTCGCTCCGCTTCATTGCCTTCCCCTTGCAGATACATGGAGATAAGGTCTTTTCCGCAAAAATAAAACAATGCGACGGCCAAAGCGGTAAGGATCAAGCAGCAGATGATCTTAAAGCGAAAGGTATGCCTTACGCCATCGTGTCTTTGGCTTCCATAAAACTGAGCACCAAAAATCCCAGCTCCTGATATGATTCCAAAGATGGTGATATTAAATACAAACATTAACTGATTTACAATGGCAACTCCTGTCATCTGCTCGGTCCCCACCGTGCCCACCATAATGTTATTTAAAAGGCTGACGAAATTCGTTATGCCGTTTTGTATCATAATAGGTATTGCAATTGAAAGCACCATCTGATAAAACCTTTTATTTCCAATAAACTTATTCATTGTATTGTACAGAAAAAATCAAGCATTTTTTCTGTATTACCTCCCTTATTCCTCTTTTGCTTACCGCCTAATTTAAAGTAATCTTATTGATTATAATCAATTACACAGCAATGCGCAAGCATAACCATAGGTCACGTAAAAGACCATCACTCCTTTACCCGGGAATGATGGCCAGCTTACTTTTCTATGTTACATTTTCTTATAATTTAACTCTTGTTTCTTTTCCATCGTAAGAAAAGAAGACTTCCCTGCCGCCAGAGGTACGAAGCACGCACTCTTTCCCCCAAATGGACTGAGGAAAGGAATACTTGCTCTCACCAATGTACAGCTCTTTTTTCCTGTCATCCCAGGAAATCATAATGTAATTGTAGATGCCGTCCTCATAATCGTATCCATCACCAGAATCCTCATACAAAGGAAAGCTTCCATCTTTCCCCTCATATACATGGAATTCAAACGGAGTAGGAACCACCTCACCAGCATAGTCAAGTCCCGCTTCCATGGGAATAATGGCCCCTTCCCGAACAAATACAGGGATTTTCTCAATGGGTGCTTCTACGGTAACCCACTGTCCGCCCTCATGATGATCTCCAGTAAAGTAATCATACCATCCATTTCCAGCAGGTAGATAACATCTCCACGTTCTCTCCCGGTCCAAAAGCTTGTTTTCCGCTTCATAATACATAGGCTCAATGACTGGACAGATTAGCAAAGAATCTCCATACATAAACTGGGAGGAAATTTCACTGGCTGTTTTATCCTCTGCAAAATCAAAAAGAAGGCTCCGAAACATGGTGTAATCATGAAGCATGACCCTGCCTGCCAGGGAATAGGTGTAAGGCATCAATTGATACCTAAGGCGAATGCACTGCTCTATACTGTCATAAAACGGATTGCCAGGTTCTCCAAAGTTCCAGATCTCTCTCGGTGTATCGGTTCCATGGGAACGGAACATGGGGAGAAAAAGGGAGAATTGAAGCCATCTTACATAAAGTTCGAGGTAAGCCGCATCGTCCACTCCAAGCTCATAACCTCCCTGCCAGAACCACTTTGGCTCTGGGTCATTGTTTGAGCTGCACCCACGTTTCTTCCAGTTGTCCTTTACGACAAAGAATCCACCTGCATCAAGGGTCCAGTAGGGGTGACCGCTCATGCATAGATTAAGTCCCTCCCGAATCTGTACCTTAAGAGTTTCCCAGGTAGCCGTAATATCCCCGGACCACAAGACGGTCCCATAGGCCCCAGAGCCTGCATAGCCGGATCTGGTCAGATTGAGCACACGTTTATCCTGGCATACCTGTCTCTGGTTTTCGTAGATTCCTTTTGCATGAACCTGAGCATAGAGATTGGCTTTTGTGGGATCCAGATATTTCTTATGCTCCTCTCCAACCAGTAAAAACCGTTCCCAAGGCTCTTTTTTCAAGCTTCCCTTCCAGTCAGGACCGCTAAATGGCTCCGTAGAATCACACCACCAAGCGTCTACACCTGCGGAGAAAAGTTCCTCCTCTAACTGCTTAAAATAAACCTTTCTTCCTTCTGAATCAAAGGCATCATAGGTGGATAAATCATTTAAAAGCAGTCCCTTCTCCAGAAACTCCTTATAATTTTCTGTAGTGGAATCCATGTTTGGCCAAACGGATACCATCACATGGACGTTGTCCTCATGAATGGATTTTATCGCCTTGGAAAAATCAGGATACCGGGATTTATCAAGAAGTTTATTTCCCCATTTCCCCTCTTCCCAGGTGTTCCAGTCCTGTACGATTCCGTCTATGGGAACCTTCCTCTTTCGGTACTCTCTTACCACTTCTATAAGCTCTTGCTGAGTATGGTACGCCTCCTTTGACTGGATATAACCAAAGGACCATTTGGGAAGCATGGGTACTCTTCCAGTCAGCCCTCGAAAGCCCTTAATGATCTCATCAAAATCAGGACCATAGATAACGTAATAGCTTAGCTGATCCACTGTATCAAAGTATAAATAAGAACCTCTTGCATCGTCATTAAAGGTCATGATGGAACCGCAGTCAAACAAGATTCCATACCCCCGGTCAGAGATTAGAAAGGGAATGGGAATTCTCATGTTGTGCTGATAGAGATATTGGGTAGTTCCTCTATAATTATAGATTCCTTCCTCTCCCTGACCCAGCCCATGAAGCTTCTCATCCTTTTGCCAGGCAAATGACAGCTTCCCCCGGTAAGCAGTCCGCACCGTTTCACACACCAGGTTACTGATGAAATTCCGCTCTCCATCCACGGTTTTCACCCGCTTAATCTCAGGGGCTTCCCCTTTGGTGGTATGCTCATAAACAGGAATCTCAGTTAACTCCCGATCTGTTTCCTCAAAAAGCAGTTTTCCTGACTTTTCATGACTCCAGCAAGTCCTTCCGGATTTTCTATCAATCTCCACCTTAAGATCTCCACTTGTGACCACATGAGAGGAGTCCGTGATTACATGTTCCAAAGTACCAGAAACAAGCGGTTTTATCTCAAGGGGAGAGGGAATTACTTCGCTTCCTGTCACTTGGCAGGTACAGTGAAGAATGCCAGAAGCAATCCTTTCATAAGTAAGCGTTTTATCTGCTGATTCTATCATGACCTTATTTTGTTGGCTCAATGAGATTACCTATCCTTTCACGGCTCCGGCTGTCATACCAGATACGATATATTTTTGTCCCAGGAGATAAACCAGGATTACCGGTAAGCTGGTGAGGAAAATATCGGCACAAACCAGATTCCAGTCCTTAAAATACATTCCAAAGAAGTTATAAACCGACAGTGTCATGGGCCATTTTGTGGAGCTGCTTAAAAAGTAAAGAGGGGATACAAACTCATTCCACGTATTTAAAAAAGTGAGCACCACCACGGTTGCAATGGCAGGTTTTAAAAGAGGCAAGATAACTGAAACAAATAATCGCACTGGGCTACATCCATCAATAACGGCAGCCTCATCAAGCTCCACCGGAAGCTTTGCCACAAAACCATGAATTAAGAAAATGGAAAACGGCAACTGCATGGCAGTATACAAAAGCACGATTCCTAGTCTTGAATTATTTAAATGAAGGAACATCATAACCTTGGTCAGTGCCACATAATTGACAGGCATGGTGATCCCCAGCACCATGTAAAGGTATAAGATCCGGTTTATCTTGGACCTGTTTCTTGAAAATACATAAGAAGCCATGGAGGCAAATACTGTACAAAGAAAAACACTTGCCACCGAGTAGATACAGCTATTAAAGAAAGAAGTAAGAAGCTTCCCCTTTTCCACCACTACCAGGAAATTGGTAAATTGAAGCGGAAGCCCCGGAAGCTTAAGATTCATTTCAGAGGCCCCTAAACTGTCCTTAAAGGAGTTTAGCAAAATAAGCAGAAATGGAACAAGTGAAATTGCTGTAATCAGCCACGCCCCGGCATTGGCGGCAATGGCTGCCGCCTGTTTTTTCGCCTTCATCACTCCTGCACCTCGTCTTTCGTCATCATACGGATCATAAAGAATCCAATTACTACCATAAATACAAACATAACAGATGATAAGGCGGTACCTATGGCATATTGACCTGTCCCAAACTTTTTAAATACAGCGGTATATAAAACCTCTGTGGTGGCCTTACCCGGACCTCCATTTGTCAGGGCATAAATCATATCAAAGACCTTAAGCCCATAAATTACATTCAAAACGGTTGTGGTCGCAAGGGTAGGAAGAAGTAGGGGAAGTGTGATAAATTGAAACTTCTGCCAGGATGAGGCTCCATCAATGCTGCAAGCCTCATAATAATCCTGGGAGATAGAAAGGATACCGGCAATTAAGATCGTCATGATGTATCCGGTTCCTCTCCAGATATCCACTGCCATTACAGACTGAAAGGCATAGTGGGGGCTGGTAAGCCAGGGTTTTGCAAGCCCCGAAAGCCCCATATCCCGTAAGAACGTATTTAACAATCCAGAAGATGGATTTAGTATGGAGGTGAAAATCATACCAAGGATTAAGGTGGACAGCACAGAGGGCAAAAACATGACTCCCCGGTGGAAATTAAGCAACCGGATGGATTTCGTCAGCAGCACCGCCAGTGCCAGTCCTAACATATTTTTAATAATCGTTGTCCCAAGAGTGAATACCAGGGTATTCTTAATAATTTTCAGGTAGTTTTCATCTGCGGAAAAGACGGTTTTAAAGTTCTCCAGTCCTACAAAATGAAGCTGATTGGAATAAGAGGACCAATCCGTAAAGGAATATCCAATTCCAATGAGACCAGGAAGGACAAATAAAACCGAGTAGATCAGCAGTGCCACTACGGCAAACCACATAGGGTAGATCTTATTTTTATTCATTGTATTCACTCACCTTAAAGAGAATTCCAGGTTGTCATTTCCAAGCAGGGTCCCCTGCGGCCTTTGCTTGCTGTGCTCTTACTTCATCAATGGATTTTAATACCTCAGCCGGCTTCATCTCTCCTACGATCATGGCAGAAAGATTTGCTCCCATTTCGCTCCACTGTGGATTTACGTATTTGACTGCCGTCTGAACTACAGTTCCTTTGTTGGGGTAACGGTCATAAAACTCCTGAACGGTTTCTGTGTACCTGCTTTTTGCATTCTTAAAAGGAAGCTTATTGAATTTGCCAACATGTTCTGTTAAGTATGTCAGGTTCTCTTCTTTTGCAAGGAATTCCAGGTACTGCTCAGCCTCTGCTTTATGCTTGGTACCACTGAATACAAATCTTGCCGGTCCTGCGGGATTTACATTTAAGGTCTGGTTGTCAGCAAGTGGGATTACGAAATAACCAATATCATCGATAGCGATTTCCGTATTAATCTTATTGACTTCTACACCAAATCCCTGGTTTGCAATTGTCATGGCGTATTTTCCTGAGGCAATGTTCTTTGCAGAATCTGCATAAGTATTTGACATGTAATCTTCCCCCCAATAACCTTTGGATACCATTTCATTGATCTGGGTTAAGATTGTGGTCAGGGTTGCATCCCCTTCAAACGTTGCCTTGTTCTCGTTCCATTTCTCTACGATTCCAGGTTCCTTACTCTCTGCCTGAACGCCTGCTTCTGGAAGCCACAAGGTATGATGCCAGCCATCAGAAACACATTCGTAGACTGGAGTGATTCCTGCCGCCGCAATGGCATCGCAAACCTTTGTAAAGCTTTGATAATCCGTTGGGATTTCCAGGTTTAATTTCTGAAAGATCTGCTTATTATAAGCAATGGCCCATACGGAGGAGACATCCTGAATTGGCTGACCATAAAGCTTTTTATCTACCGAAAGCTCATCCGCCACCAGTGGCTCCACCTGACTGCCCCAGGAGGTTCCACTTAAATCCAAAGCATTCTTCTCCACATTGATCTGTGCTTTGATATCAAACTTTCCACTCTGAGCACCAAAGATATCGGTACATTCCCCGGTATTAAGTTTCGTCATCAAAAGGTTGACGTACTGGTCAGAAGGAATAATCTGATAATCCACCTTGATTCCAGTCTCCTCAGTAAATTTCTTTGATAGTTCAATTTCTGCGTCCTGAATCCAGTCCTGGCTGGCCATAAAAGACAAGGTCACATTATCTTTCCCCTTTGCTGATGTGTCCTTTGTCTCTTCTAAGGAACTTCCACCTGCAGCAGTACTTCCCCCTGTCCCGCTCTCCACCTTAGAGCATCCGGAAAAGACAAGTGCGGCTGCCATTGTAAGGCTTAATACAGCTAACTTTCTAAGCTTCATAAAAATACCTCCCCAAAATTTTATATTGACTTTTCATTTGTTATCTGTATTATATAGTGTAATATATACATTTTTGAATGAACATTCCGATCCTTTTTCATGTATATTTTTAACCAATAGCAAAAAATCGGGGAAGGAGAGCCCAAACGGGCAGCAATTATAATGAAAAATCCCAAGAAACAAAGCATTATGCAGACGCTTTTTCTCCCCTATACCGCTTTGTTTATCGTTGTAATCCTTTCCTTTACCATTCACACTATCGCAACCGAAACCACGAAACTAAAAACCAGTGCCTTCTCAACCCTTCAAAACAATGCCGCCATCATTATGGACAACTTTGAATCGGTCATTCACGATTTGGATACTGTATCCCAGAATATCATATATTCCAACCTCATAAAAGAAAAGTTCGGAACCTATCTCAATTATCAGGACAGCACCTTAAGCTCCAATGAGATCTATGAAAGCATTAACAATACGAAAATCCTTTACGACCTAATTATTGCAATGATCGGACCAAACTCTCCTGCGGACCAGACTTATCTCTATTCCTTAGACAGCGGGAAATTTGGCGTAGGTCTTGACAATACCACCTCAAAGGAAAGCGCCTCCAGTAGAGACTGGTATGACCAGGTCACTCAGTTAGAAGGTAAGAAGTATATCTACTGTGAAAAAGATGACAAGCTAGGCCGTTATTATTCCTATCCTGGAGACAACAACTTCATTTCCCTCTGCCGGGTATTTTACAGTCCTCTTAATATTCCTCAGGGTATTGTGGAAGTTAAGAAATCCTTTAAAAGCGTAGCCAATGCAATTACCGCCTTTAAAAGTCCCTATGACGAGGAGGTTTACCTCTACAGTCCGGATGGGAAAACCGTTTATTCTACCGGGGGGATTGAACATCAAGAACTATACTTTAACCTCATAACAGAACAATTAAAAGACCCATCAAAGGATCTAAGCAAGACCCCCATTTATCTAAAATCAGAGAACAAATACATCATTTATACCACCTCGGATTATACCGGATTTATCACCGCACTGATTATTGATAACCAGATGTTGATGCAACCCATCTACCAGTATATTTCCACTAACTTAATGCTTTTGTTTTTCGTTATGGTCATAACGGTTTTGGTCTCTTATTTAATCTCCAGAAGAATTGCCACTCCCCTTTATAAAATCTACAATCAGGTTAGGACCTTCCAGCTTACAGGGGAAGAAAAAGGTACAGCGTTTGAGGAGATGGACCTTGGCATCACCGAAGTAAACACCTTATATCAAGCCTTATTAAAGATGCAAACGCAGGCCAGAACCTCTATGGAACGGGAATTGCAGCTTCAAAACAGTGATATGCAGTCCAAGATGCTGGCTCTCCAGGCCCAAATGAATCCTCATTTTCTATACAATTCCCTGGCAACCATACAGGCTATGGCCGATGAAAATATGAATCACGAAATTATCATGATGTGCCAGACCATTTCACGAATCTTAAGATACATTTCCTCTGACGAGGAACAGCTTGTCTCACTAAAGGATGAACTGTCTCACACCCAGGATTATCTGGAATGTATGAAAGTCAGATACCACGAAAATCTTCAGTTTGAATTTGATATTCCAGAGGCAATGCAAGAGGTTCGTCTACCCAAGCTTTGTCTTCAATTGATTGTAGAAAACGCCATTAAGTATTCCACCAAGTCAAGCCCCCCATGGAACGTGAAGATTTTAGGAATTCTCACAAACACTTATTGGGAGATTCAGATTAAGGATAATGGACCAGGATTTACAAAAGAAGATCTTGATGATCTCCAAAAAAAGATTGCTCTGATTGAGAAAAACAGCGCACTTCCCAACCTGGAAATAGATGGAATGGGACTGATGAACATATACATCCGTTTCAAGATTTTATATAAAGGCAAGCACATCTTTAAACTAAGCAACAACGTGCCCCACGGAGCAATTGTAGTCATAGGAGGTATCATTCCATGAGATATTCAGTGCTGGTGGTTGAGGATGAATCCTTAATTGCCAAAAACATTGCGAAAAAAATCGAACAGTTAAACCCTTCCTTTGAAGTGGTTGGGATTGCTTCCAACGGACTGGAGGGTTTTAAGTTTGCAGAAGAATATCTGCCCAATGTCATCGTTACAGATATCCGTATGCCGGAGATGGATGGTCTTTCACTAGCAAAACAGGTTCATGAAAAATATCCCTTCATTCTCTTTGTCATCATAAGCGGTTATAATGACTTTGGATATGCAAAAGAAGCCATGCGGTATGAAGTCAGCAACTATTTACTAAAACCTGTTAATTATGATGAGCTGGCTATTACCTTATCTGCCCTTGAAACCAAGCTTCTCGCATCCAGAGATCAGTTTGATGCCGCTACTCTCCTTCACTCTCCAAACAGGGCAAAGGAAATCGTGGAACTGGTAAAGGAATACATTCATAAGAATTATCAAAACCAGATTGATTTTACCTCACTGGCCTCGGAATTTGGATTCTCCATGTCTTACTTAAGTAAGATCTTTTTAAAGTATTCTGGAATCACCCAATCCAAGTATTTAAGAAACCACAGACTCAGCATCTCAAAACAGCTTCTTCGCAACCCAGAGCTATCCATTGCAGATATCAGCCAGCTCACGGGTTACCTTGATCCGTTTCATTTTAGCAAGACCTTTAAGCATGTCTATGGCATCAGCCCCAGCGAATACCGGAGTGAACTATAGTATAAACACCTCCATTCCCATAAAAGGTTGTCGCTATATGAATCTATAATGGCAGCTTATAAATGAGATCAAATGAATCACGTGAAAATACGCCTTGGTACTGGCTTTTGGTGTGCTCCCCGTCAATAGGACACCATTTTACAGCCAACCAAGACGTATTTTTTATACATTTATTCCGACAAGACTTTTTGCAACACTCTCTTATCGTTTTTCCTTTGCCTTTGCAAATAAACTTTGAAGAATAATAAAGAATGCCAATAACGCAGCTATGGTAATCTTGGTCCACCAGGAAGAAAGTGTTCCCTGGAAGGTGATAAAGGTCTCGATGGTACCCTTAATCAGTACCCCGAACAAACTTCCAAATACATTACCAACGCCTCCGGTCAGCAAGGTCCCACCAATAACTGCCGATGCAATGGCTTCCATCTCAAAGCCCTTTGCCTGCTCCACAAATCCAGCGCAGGTATTTAAACAGAAGAGGAATCCTCCAAGGGCACATAAAAATCCATTGATCACATATACGTAAAGCTTAGTACGTCTCACGTTAATTCCCATCATAAGAGCCGACTGCTCACTGCCACCGATGGCATAGATGGTTCGACCAAATTTTGTATACTTTAAAACCACAAACACTATAACTAAAATCACCAGAGCAATGATGACACTGGGATAAATAAAAGGATAATTTACCACACCCTTTTTATTTACCGCCCCACCAAGAAAAGTTAAGTTGATTTTGCTTTTCGCCCATTGTAAGAACAGTTCATTCTTTATACTGATCATATCCTGACTGATAATGGCTGTCATACCTCTGGCAAAGAACATACCTGCCAAAGTGACAATAAAGGGTTGAAGCTTTAAATATGCAATCAGATATCCCTGAACCAAACCAAATACAAGACCCATAATTAATACGATAATCAGAGCTGGAACTGCACCCATGCCCTTAAGCTCCATCATCCAAGCCAGCATCATACAGGCGAGTGCTACCACAGAACCAACGGAAATATCAATACCGCCTGTTATCATGACCATGGTCATTCCAGCCGCAATTACGATAAGACCGGCATTGGATATGAACAGATTTAAAAATACCTGAGGTTTTGCAAAGCCCTTGCTATTAAAAATGATGATACCGGCCAGATACATGGCTACGAAAAGAACGATTGTAATGATGAGAAGGAATACTTTTCCGTCTAATTTACCCAATTTCTTCATCTAGGCCACCTTCTTTCCTGCTGCACGTTCGGTTTGCAGCCGTTTCACCATTCTCTTAAGTTCTGTGGACTGTAGGGCAACAATTATAACTACCACGGCTGCCTTATAAACTGGAATCTGGTCAGGAGATACTCCCATGGCATAAAGAGTGGTGCTTAAGGCCTGAATGGTATAGGCACCAATTACGCTACCAAGAAGAGAGAATTTACCGCCTCCCAAACTATTTCCACCTAAAGCTACCGCAAGAATTGCATCTAGTTCCAGGTTAAGTCCAATATTATTGGCGTCTGCTGAATAGATTCTGGAAGAAGCTACAAGACCAGAGATCCCAGCGCAAAGACCACAAAATACATAGGATAAGAAGATAATCATGGTTGAATTAATTCCCATAAGTCTAGACGCCTTAGGATTGATTCCTACGGTCTGTATGTACACACCTAATGTAGTTTTCTTTAATAGCACATAAGTAAGAAGAACCACAATAACAGCCACAAATACAGGCGTTGGAATTGGAATTCCAGGTATGCTAGAACCCAACTTCTTATAAGATTCCACACGTATGTAAGTAATCTGACCTTTTGTAATAAGCTGTGCAATTCCTCGTCCAGCTGTAAATAAGATTAAGGTGGCTACCATGGGCTGTATCTTCATCTTCGCCACTAAAAATCCATTAAAGCTTCCACATAAAATACCAGCAATAATCGCTGCCATCACCCCTAAAAGATAAGGATTTTGAAATTCATTCACAGACTGCTGTCCACCAGATAAGATAAAGCAGCAAACGGCTCCTGCCACTGACATAACAGCTCCTACGGAGATATCCGTACCTCCAGAGGCAGCTACTACCAGTGTCATTCCAACCGCCAGAATTACCAAATCACTAGCTCGGTTGATAACATCTACGATGTAGCCGTATAAAACCCCGTTTTTAAGGGTGACTTCAAAAAATCCAGGTGTTTTTATCAGGTTTGACAACAACACGAGAAAGAGACAGAATATAGGCAGAAAAAGCCGTGTTCCCGTCAGCTTCTTTATAAATGCCATACACTTATTCATCTGCTCCACCTCCTGCTATTGCCTTCATAATCTGGTTTTGGTCAAGCTCATGTTCTTCCAGCTCGCCAACCTTTTCCCCGTCCCGAAGTACTGCCATACGGTTACAGGTACGAAGCATTTCCTCTACTTCCGATGAAATGAACATTACGGATTTCCCCTCCTCCGCAAGTTTCACCACAAGCTTTTGTATCTCTGTTTTCGTGCCTACGTCTATTCCTCTCGTAGGTTCATCTAAAATCAGAAAATCTGGATTGGTCAGCAGCCAGCGTCCTAAGATGACCTTCTGCTGATTCCCTCCGCTCAGGCTTTTAATCGGCGTATCAAGACTGGCAGTTTTAATCTGGAGTAACTTTACATATTCCTGTGCAAGCTCCTCCTGTTCCTTTTTACCAATAAGGTGGAACATGCCCTTTTTCGCCTGAAGAGCCAGGATTAGGTTATCCTTAACGGACAGATCCGCAACGATCCCTTCTTCCTTTCGGTTCTCTGGTAGGTATGCCATTCCAGCCATCATGGCATCGAGCGGTTTATTAACGGTTACTGCTTTCCCGTTAACTTTAAGCTCTCCGCTGTCTGGTTTATCAGCCCCATAAAGACTTCTGGCAAGCTCTGAACGACCAGAACCAAGAAGTCCAGTCAGACCCACTACTTCTCCTTTATGAATCTTTAGATCATAAGGCTTGATGGAGCCTTGATGTCCGATTCCATGGGCGTCAATAACAACATCCTCACGGACTCTTCCTTCCTCTTTTTCCTTCTTAATGGAGGCCAGATCATCAAAATCCTTTCCCATCATCTTTGCTACAAGCTGAACTCTTGGAAGCTTTTCTATTTCATACTCTCCCACAAGGCCACCATTTCTTAACACCGTAATCCGGTCACAGACTTCATACACCTGCTCTAAGAAATGTGTTACAAATATAATTCCAACCCCTTCGGATTTCAGGCGCTTCATAAGTGTGAACAGCTTCTCCACTTCGTTGTCATCTAAGGAAGAAGTCGGTTCATCCAGAATTAAAACCTTAGCGGACATATCCACGGCTCTTGCAATGGCAATCATCTGCTGAAGAGCTATGGAATAATTATCAATTGATTTGGTCACATCAATCTCAATTTTAAGGCCCTTTAACAGCTCCTTGGCCTTTCCATTCATGGTTTTCCAGTCAATCATACCAGCTCGTTTTGGCTCTCTGCCAATATAGAGATTTTCTGCTACGGAAAGATTGGGGCAGAGATTGACCTCCTGGTATACGGTACTGATCCCCCGCTCCTGTGCCTCCTGAGGAGAATGATTGATAATAGCGCTCTTTTCTCCTACTAAGGTAATCTCTCCCGTTTCAAACTCCTCGACTCCTGTAAGAACCTTTATGAGGGTGGATTTTCCTGCTCCATTTTCTCCCATCAGTGCATGAATCTCACCACTTCTAAGAGTAAAATTCACATGGGACAGAGCCTGAACCCCTGGAAACGTTTTTGTTATGTTGCGCATGGCCAATACGTGTTCACCTGGCATAATTGATCCTTCCTTTCCTTTGCTGTACTGCCGTATGGGCATTTTTAAGGATAAAAAAAGGTGTGGAGCGGAGGACCTTCATATCCAGTCCTCCGTGACCCAACACCTGTTTATCCAGTCTATGCCTGCATCCGGCATCGCCGGTCCTTATAAATTAATACTGTCTCTTTGGTTTTTCTGCGGCTGCTGTATCTGCAGGATATACGCCCTCTTTTACATAAGCGATCTTTTCTACAGTCTCGCCCTTTTCAAGTTTCCCAATGATTTCAGAAACTCTAGGTCCGTGAAGAGGATTACACTCTACGGATACGTTCATATCGCCAGCAATCATAGAATCAAAAGCGGCTGCAACAGCATCAAAGGAAATGACTGTGATATCACCCTTAGGTCCACAGGTTTTACCTGCTGCTTTGATCGCATCAATTGCTCCAAAAGCCATGTTATCATTTTCTGCAATTACAACATCAATATTATTATAAGTCTTTAGGAAGGATTCCATAACTTCCTGACCCTTTGCCTGTGTGAATTCACCTGTCTGACGCTCTAACATTTTCCACTTTGGATGATCTTTCATCTTTTCTTCCACACCATTGGTACGACCAATCTGTGCAGAAGAACCGATGGTTCCCTGAATGGTTACAATATTGATATCTTTGTCGGCGCGGTCAGTCTTTTTTAAGTACTCATCAAGCCAACCCACTGCGTCGTAACCTTCCTGAAGGAAGTTAGAACCAACCCATGCGGTATATAAGGAATCATCTGATACATTAATCATACGGTCAACGATGATAACCGGAATCCCTGCATCTTTTGCTTCCTGTAAAACAGTATCCCAACCGGTTTCTGTAACCGGTGCGATTACGATATAATCTACATCCTGCTGAATAAAGTTACGAACTGCCTTTAACTGATTCTCCTGTTTCTGCTGAGCATCGTCAAAGATTAACTTATATCCGTTCTCCGCTGTAAATGTGGACTTCATGGATTCCGTATTGGCGGTTCTCCAGTCAGACTCTGCACCTACCTGAGAAAATCCTACTACGATTTCTTTCTTATCCCCTGCTTTCGCCTCAGTTTTGGACTCTGCCTTGGCTGCATCTGTGGTTGCTGCATCGGACTTACTTTCCGTTGCTGCAGGTGCTGCTGTGGTTGCCGCTGTCTGTGCTCCGCTGCATCCTGTTAAGATCGTAGCTGCGGCCATAACTGCAACTGTTAATACACTTAAAAATCGTTTCTTCATAACTTTCCCTCCATTTGAACTATCATTTTCGCTACCGTTTGTATCTATCCGTATCATAATCTTACCCTTCATTTTTCTCAATGCAAAATCTTTTGAAAACAGTTAAGATTCTTACGCATTTCATTTTATTCCAACCACAGGTTGGATTTTTTCGGAAAAAAGTTGATTATTTTACTAATGTTTTAAAACTGCCGGTATTCGCACCGTCACCGACGTTCCTTGTCCATATTCACTTTCGATAGAAATTCCATAAGTTTCACCAAAATTCAACCGGATACGCTCCGCTACGTTGGCAATGCCAAATCCTTCTCGCTGGTCCAGATCTTCTCCTCTTCTGGATGCAAGTGTTTGCATCTTTAAAAGCTCGTCTGGTTTCATTCCAATTCCATTGTCTTCAACCTTTAAAAAGATATCATCTCTTTTGATCCAGCCACTGATCTTCAAAGCTCCCTTTTTTCTGCAATTTTTAATCCCATGGTACAATGCATTTTCCACGATTGGTTGTAGGGTAAGCTTTAAGATGGAATAATCCTTTATCTCTTCCTGAATCTCGATCTCATAATCCATAATATCCTCGTAACGGAAATGTTGAATCTGGAGATAACTTTTGATATGCTCTTCCTCTCCTCGTATGGTGATAAAGTCCCGTCCATTGTTAAGACCCGTCCGAAAGAAGAGAGAAAGGGCTGTAATCATGTCCACCACTTCCTCATGACGTTTCCCCTCCGCCAGCCAAACAATGGTATCTAAGGTGTTATAAAGAAAATGAGGATTAATCTGTGCCTGCAACAGCTTAAGCTCTGTCTTCCGCTTAAGCTCCTGTTCTTCCCTGACATGCTCAATCAATTCCCCAATCCTCACCACCATCTGATCATATTGATCGCTTAAGGTCTGGATTTCACTAATCTTACTTTTCGGTGCACTGACCTTTAAGTTTCCATTCGCCAACTTCATGGTATAGTTGCACAACTCCTCAATCGGCCCAGTAATCTTCTTTCCAAAGGCAGAAAAAGATGCAATGAGAAATACCATAATATAGGCACAAACTACAATACAAAGAGCAATGGTCTGCTTAATCTGGTCATCCAGGTCTTGTCGCATGGTTTCTAGGGTCTTTGTCTCGTTATATATGTAATTTGACATGGACTCCTTAATGAGATCCGTTACTACATAAATGTCCTTTTCCAGCCGTTCCATGTTCTCGTCGTAATCACCGAAGATACTGCTTCCCCTGATGTCATCAATTCTTTTTTCTAAAATCCCAATGAGCTGAAGAAGGCCGTCTAACCCCTTTTTGCTAGTCTCCTGGGGCGTCGAAGCCTTAAGCTGTTCAAAGATCTTTCTGGAATTTTCCAGATCTTCATAAGGATCTAATGTCTCAAATGAATCTGCCCCAATTACGATCCGATACATCTTATAATCAATGTTTGATTTAAAGTCAAAGTTAAACTCCGTTGCCATGGTTAAATTCCGTATGCTTTGACGGTACTGCATGTTCTGCCAGGCCATCATATATAGAATGATTCCTATCATTATAATAACTGGAATAAACACCACCGCCTGCATTAAATTAATCTGTGACTTAATGGAGTTATGCTTCCACTTCATACTCCCCTCCTGACCGAAATGCCTTAGGTGTAATCCCATGGATTTTTTTAAACAGATAGCTAAAATAATGGGGATCCTTATATCCTACCTGATAACCAATCTCAGAAGTCCGATAATCCGTCTTTAAAAGAAGTTCTCTGGCCGCCTCCATCCGTACCTTTGTTAAATATTCAACAAATGTAATCCCTATTTCCTGACTAAATATCGTGCTGAAATGATTGGGACTGATGTTCACACAGGAAGCCACCACGTTCAGGGATATATTCTCATCTTTATAATGACCTAAGATATATTCTTTGGCTTTATCAAGAACCTGTCGATACTTTTTCTGAGAACAAGCAGTTCTTAAGACAATGGCCTTTTTTAAGAGATCTCTGGCATAAGTAGCCGCGGCCTCCTCCGATCCCGTACAAGGCTGCATGGCCTTTGCATCCCCTAATTCTTTCACCACCTGCTCCTGGTCAATATCAAGCTGATTTAAAAATTCATTCACAGCCAGATACACATCCATTAATATGTATTGCCGAAAAAGGAGGGATTCAAAGTTGTTTCCACAAGCTTCTATATATTCCTCAACAAAATACCTTACCTCTGGAACAGAACCATTACGAAGGAAATTGGGAACAATGTCCCTGCTTAATTTGGTCATATCCATGCCAGCCAGACTGATATTGCCGGGATCTTCATGAATGCCTATGACCTCATCTGCCCTTAAGATCTGGTTGAATTCCAGCATATAACGGCCAGCATAAGCCTTGCTTGCGGCCTTAAAACTGCTTCTGATCTCGCTGAGCCTGCACACAGGCGTTCCCACGCCTCCAAAGTATTCCATATCCTTGAAACTTTCCACAAGAGACACTAGTTTACCTAAATGAGATTTGATTTTTTCATCCAGCTCCAAAGGGTCATTACCCATAATTAAAAAGGCATACCCTTCGCTAAGGCGGTTAAATAATACCACGTCTGTAACTCCCTCAAATTCCCTCTTAAGTTTTTCATCAAAGATAACTCCCATGTCAGAATACTGCTCCTGATTATCTGACACCCGAGTCTGAAACAGGATGAGATTATACATGGGCGCACTTAATTGCAGGTTGTGCTCCTGGCCCTTTGAAAGCATCTCAGAAAGACTTAACTTGCCAGATACGATGGTATCAAACAGCCTGTCCCGCTCCATTCGCTTTCTCTCTTCCTGCTGTTCACAAAAAGCGACCTTATACCCCTTATCACTTTTATTTTGCATGATAGCCTTGCTCATTCGTTCCAGAGCTTCTAAAAGCTGACTGCTGCTCACTGGCTTTAAGAGATAATCGGCTGCGCCAATTTTTAAGGCCCTTTTTGCATACTCAAAATCATCATACCCACTAAAAAACATGATATGAAGATCTGGAAGCTCCTTTTTCACCATCTCAGCAAGCTCCAGGCCATCCATAAACGGCATTCGAATATCCGTAAGAAGGATATCAGGCTTTGTCTTAAGAATCAGGGGATATGCCAGTTCTCCATCTGGCGCCTCTCCTGAAAACTCAAACCCGTATTTCTCCCATGGTATCCCATTTTTAATTCCTTCCCGGACGATTTTCTCATCCTCGGCAAGAAAAATTTTAACCATACTGTACCCCCTCCATTCTACGTACTTTTATGATTTCATTTATCTAATACCTCTTTATACTACCACAAAAAAAGAGCGTCTGAAACTCCCAGATAAAAAGAGTTTCAGACGCAAGGTCTTGTGAATTATTCTACATCTGCCCAAAGGCTTTTATTTTGATATGTCTCATCTAAAACGGTACTAAACCAACGGCCATTTAATACGTTTTTCACCATCTTATCCTTTATTTCCTGGGAAACGCTGGTGTCCGCCTTCATTTCCTTTATGATGTCTTCGTAAGTGGCGCTACCATCCTTTTGAACAATGATTCCTTTTGTTTCATCCCCATCAAATACCATGGAAACCTTCTGATCTTTCGACCATTTACTCCAGGAAGTCAGACCATCACCGTTTGGATCTCCAGAAGCCAGGAAATTAGCCAGATACCGATTATACTCCTTCGCCATAGCTACGTAGCCAGGCTTTTCAAATGCTCCCTTAAAAACTTCCGTATAATTATTCTTAGAGGAAAGCATCGGAACAAAGATTCCGTGAAACGCTCCGTACTCCCCCAAATCCTTTACAGCCGAAGCATCACTTCCGTAATCCACCTGACAGAGATAGATATCAGACTTATAATTATCGTACATGGTTTCTGCGCTGGTCTGTGCATTGAAGATACGGTACATATTGCTTCCATACTTGCTGGCAAATGTTTTGGCACTCTTTAATTCCTCTTCTGAATATCCCTTCATATCATCACTTTTAAAATAAGGATCATTTAAGCAGAATAAAGAAAATTCCGAGCTTCCCGTAAGCATCATCAAAGGAACGCTGTTATAGACTTTCGTATCAAAGCCTTCTTTTGGAATCACCTTTCCATCTTCATAAAGATGGGGGAATACGCTCATACGAATCATGGCATTTCCCATAAGAGGTACCAGGCGCTCCGGAGATATGGAGTATAAGTATTCCTTCACATCCGCTCCATCAGTCATCAGCCATTTCGCTGCTTCCCCTTCTTCGGACGCTTTTTTATCTTCTACAGCCAGAGGAGCCAGGGCTTTTGCAATCTTTTTCCCACTTAATTCTTCCTCTGATGTGGTCATGCCGCCGCTAAATGCAACAGCCTTTTGAAATTTCCCTTCAAACACCGGACTTATGAGCATTGCCATCACGTCACGGCCTCCGGCAGAAAAACCGGATATGGTTACATTTTCAGGATCACCGCCAAATTCCTTAATGTTATCCTTCACCCAGTCAAGAGCAGAGGCAATGTCTAACATTCCAAAATTCCCAGTTCCTCCGTCCTTTGTAAGAGCCGGAAGGCAGTTAAAGCCTAAAAGTCCCAGACGATAATCCACAGAGACATACACACAATTGTCGTTTTTCACCAGTTCCACACCTGGAATCTCTCCTGCATTGCCGGTCTGGTTATTTCCACCGTGTATGAATACCATAACAGGAAGCTTCTCACTTCCTTCTTTTGCATAAACAGTCAGGCGCAAACTATCTTCACTGCCAGTAACCTCGGTCCCTGTAAGCTGAAGAGCAGGTTTGGAGGGTGAGATGCACTCCAAAGGCTCCTTCCATGATTCTGGTTTTACCGGAGCTTTAAAGCGAAGCTCTCCTGATGGTTCCTTTCCATATGGAATTCCGTACCAGGTTAAGATCTCCCCTTCTTTCACCCCTTTTACCGGACCATATGTTGTAGAAACTATGGTCCCATCAGACTCTGTCTCTTGTTTGGTAGATTCAACCGCTTCATTCACCGTCTCCTCTGCCTTTGAGGTGGCAGGAGCCGTATCTTTTTTCCCGGCTCCTGCACAGCCTGCTGCCATCACTGCTGCAAGAAAAACAATCCCTACAATCAGACCTTGTTTTTTCATATATGAAAACTCCCCGTAATGCTTAATCTAATACTTCTCCATTGGTTTCAATTACTTTTTGATACCAGTCAAATGACTTTTTCTTTCTTCTAGATAAGTCACCGCTACCATCATCGTATTTCTCCACGTAGATGAAGCCATAGCGCTTTGCCATCTCTCCAGTGGATGCGCTGACCAAATCGATGCAGCCCCATGGAGTGTAACCCATTAATTCCACGCCGTCAGCCACTGCCTCTTCCATCTGCTGGATGTGTTTTCTTAAATAGTCAATGCGATAATCATCCTGAATGGTTCCGTCTTCCTCAATCTTGTCGTAAGCCCCCAGGCCATTTTCCACCACCATAAGAGGAATTTGGTAACGTCCGTAAATCTCATTTAAGGTATAGCGCAGTCCCTTGGGATCAATCTGCCAGCCCCAATCACTAGATTCCAGGTAAGGATTCTTTGCTCCTCCCATAATGTTACCAGAGGTCTCTCCAACTTCTTTAGAAGCAGTCGCACAGTTTGACATATAGTAACTGAAGGTATAGAAATCCACACAGCCCTCTTTTAAAATCTCAGCATCCCCGGGTTTCATAGCTACCTCAATGTTTTGCTCCTTAAAGTAACGCTTCATAAAGTGAGGATACTCTCCTCGAACCTGAACATCACCGCATAATAAATTTGCAATCTGGTTCTGTTTCTGCGCCTTTAAAATATCATCAGGATTGCAGGTTAATGGATATGTGGTCATGTAAGCAATCATACAGCCAATCTTTGTCTGGGGATCAATCTCATGACCTGCCTTCACTGCCAGGGCACTGGCAACAAACTGATGATGAAGTCCCTGGAAACGAAGGTTTGGAACATCAACCTGATTGGTAAAATCTGTTGTTCCTTCATTTAAGATTCCAAGGGAGAGGAAACTGCCCATTGACATGGTCCCTGCATTAATTTCATTAAAGGTCAGCCAGTATTTCACCTTTCCTTTATAACGGCTAAATAAAGTCTTTGCATACCTCACGTATAGATCAATACACTCTCTGGAAGACCAGCCGTTGTATTTTTCTGTAAGGGCAAATGGCATCTCATAGTGTGATATTGTGATGAGAGGTTCGATATTCTTGCTTAAACACTCCTCAATTACACGGTCATAAAATTCAAGTCCTGCTTCATTTGGCTCCGCTTCCATTCCGGTTGGGAAAATTCTGGTCCAAGCAATGGAAAAACGGAATACCTTAAAGCCCATCTCAGCAAACATTGCAATATCTTCTTTGTAGTGATGATAAAAATCAATGGCTTCCTGACTTGGATAAAAAGTATCAGGCTCTATGGTTCTGGTGATTCGTTTGGATTTTGCATGAGAACCTCCGGTACAAACATCAGAAGTAGAAATTCCCTTTCCATCTACATCCCAAGCGCCTTCGCACTGATTGGCAGCAACTGCGCCTCCCCATAAAAAGTTTTCAGTAAATACAGACATATCACACCTCTTTCAAAATTAGACAATGGTTATCAGTGTTTCTCCAGCCTTCACCTGCTTTTTCTCGCTGGCTTTTAAGCTGACAAATTGATTCATATTAGAAACAAGGACTGGAGTTGTTAAAGGAAATCCAGCTTCTTTGATCTTTTGCATATCAAATTCTAAAAGAAGAGCGCCTTTTTTTACCTTATCTCCGGTTTTGCAGTGAAGAACAAAACCTTCTCCGCCTAACTGTACCGTATCAAGTCCTACATGGATTAATATTTCTACTCCATTATCGCTGGTCATTCCTACTGCATGTTTTGTATCGGTAATTGCGCTAATGGTCCCATCAACTGGAGCAAATACTTTTCCCTCTTCCGGAATAATTGCAACTCCTTCTCCAAGAATCCCACCAGAAAATACTGCATCCTCAACCTGTGACAAAGGAATTACAGCTCCTGAAACAGGACTGGATAACTCAATGGTTTCTACCAAAGGTTTTTTCTCTTCTACTGGCTCTGAGACTGTTGGGGAATCTTCTTCCACTACTTCAGGTTTATAAAGAATCATTGTCATTACAAAGGTAACTACAAGAGAAATCAAAAGAGTGATAACACCATTGGTCATATTTTTAAAGCTGTCTCCACCAATCATCTGAATTATGGATAAAGAAGATGGAGAACCACCCATGGAGTATGCCACCAAATGAGTGATACCTGCATAAAGACCAGCAACGCCTGCACCGATTACACTGGCGATCATTGGAGTTTTATATTTAAGTGTTACACCATACATGGCTGGCTCTGTTACTCCGGCCACAATGGCTGAGATACCTGCTGCCGATGCGGCAGACTTTACATTTTTGTCTTTATTTTTAACTGCAACAGCGATAGATGCCGCACCCTGTGCTAAGTTAGAACAGAACATGGTGATAATTAATACGGCATCAAAGCCAAGACTTGCTAAACCGATCGTAGCAATAGGAAGAAGAGCATAGTGCATACCCGTCATAACAATAAAAGGCATTGCAGCAGAGAGGAGCATAATTGCCAACCAACCAACGTTGGTATATAAAAGATTAACTCCGGCTGCCAAATAATTACCAAGAATACTACCAAGTGGACCTACAACAACAAGTGCCAGTGGAATTGAAACAAATATTACAATCAGGGGCTTTAAGAATACTTTTACCAAGCTAGGGCAAATCTTTTCTGCAAACCGCTCAATATAGCCCATCAGCGGAACCATAAGAAGTACTGGCAATACAGAAGATGCATAGCTAGCTGAGGTTACAGGAAGGCCAAAATATGTGGTGCTTCCTTCTGCAAGTAAAGCTCCTAACTTTGGATGAAGCAGGAAAGCGGCCATAACCATGGCAAGGTAAATATTAGAACCAAGGCGTTTCGCTGTTGTCATAGCCAGTAAAATAGGCATGAAGTAGAAGAAGGCATCACCAGCCGCTTCTAAAGCAATATAGGTACTGCTAGCGGAATCCACCAAATTAAATGTGGTAAGAAGGGTTAAAACCACCTTAATCATACCACAACCAAGCATGGCAGGAAGAAGAGGTGTCATACAACCGGCAATGAAGCCAGAAAGGCGTGAGAATAAATTCTCCTTAGTCCCATCTCCTTTTCCGTTGCCTGTGGTCTCTTCAAATTTTCCGAGCTTTAACAGCTCATTATAAACATTGGAAACTTCATTTCCAATAACAACCTGATACTGTCCACCCTGACGAATTACTCTTATAACACCAGGAATCTTTTCAATTTCTGCATCCTTTGGAGTATTTCCATCCTTTAAAACGAATCTTAAACGTGTCATACAGTGGGTAAGTCCTACTACGTTTTTCTCGCCGCCTACTTTTTCTAGAACTGTTTCTGCGGTCTTTGCATGATTAAATGCCATAATTTATTCCTCCTTCAAACAAGGTTGATTTATGATAGTCTATCTGAAAAGACATCTGCCCATACAGGGACTGTCTTTGCATTCAATGAATATAGAGTCTGGCTTGCCAGACTCAAGCGCTGACACGCTGACACAATAGTGGCAATCTTCCTTATGCGTGTCATGTGCACCCGCCCGGTAGGGCTTTTTATGTAATAGGATGCCATTCCCTATTACATAAAAAGGACCCTGCATCAAGCAGCCTGCGATATTTCTTGCAGCCTACTATTCATGCAGGGTCCTGCCCAGACAATATTTCGTCTGGTAACAATCCCAACTCTCAGTTTTAATTTACATCTCTTGTTACTTTTTCTATGTGAATCATCAAATACATCATCTCTTCCCGGTCCACTTCATAGTAATACCGGTCATGAACGTAATTAGCTATTTTTACAATACAGTTATAGGAATTGGGGTACTTTTCCTTTAACAGATGAAACCAATCCTCATCGGTAGTCTCATACTGCTTATTCTGCAGCATACGCTGTGCGAAAAATCGAATGTGTGTTACGAACCGTCTGTAGTCCCAGGAATCTGTGTTAAGCTTAATCTGAAAAGAAGCCTCTACAATTTCAATGATATCCCGGATGATCTTGGTGATGAGTTCAAGATTTTCAGGCTCTTTTTTATTCAACTGTCCATAAACGAAGTGAAATGCCAAAAACATGGCTTCATCCTCTTCCATAGAAATATCAAGCCTTTTTTTAATCAATTCAACCGTATATTGTCCAACCTTAAACTCATTGGGATAAAACCGCTTTCCCTCCCAAACCATGGCATTACGAAGTATAATTCCATCCCGGTAACGGTCAACCGCACCTGCAATGTGATCGCATATCGTAAGAATGGTTCTCTCGTTAAGCTGTATGCCAAATTCACTTTTTGCATAATCAACGGTTTGCTCACTAATATCCCAGTATTCTTGGGGAAGCTTTGCAAAATATTCTTCAAAATGTCTGGCATCCTTTTTATCATTCTGGACAAAGATACGTTCCACCAATTTACGATCTACTTCATCGCCTTTTTTTCTACCAAAGCCAATGGATTTTCCTTTTAGAATTACTTCTTTTCCCTCAGTATTAAACGTTAATACCATGTTATTATTCAGTACTTTTTCAATCTTCATAATCCCCTTCGAATAGAACAAAAAAAAGACAAGCACAGAGCACCACCGTATATTACTGATACGTGATTACAACCCTGTAGACCTTGCCTGCCTGACCAGTCACAAACTACACTTCTATTTTCTAAACGTAGTATAACACGAAAATTTTCGGAAATCTATATGCAAACTCATGCAACTTTCCGTCACTTTTTTGTGAAATATGTACAAAAACAATCTTATATTTTAATCCGCACTCTTATCAAAATCATATCATAATGAAAATTATAAGTCTACCATTTTACGAAATTTTCGTTATACTGATTATGCCTGCAATCAATAATGAAAGGAAATAAAAATGATAGCAAAAAAATCAGATTGGTACAAACATAGTTGGAGTCTTAATATAAAACATCAATCCTGGGTGGAGGATACACAAAGACAGGTGAACTTTATCATCAATCACCTGAAATTAAAGGGCAATGAACGAATTCTTGACCTGGCATGTGGCTTTGGACGACACTCCCTTTCCTTTGCCAGCAAGGGCTTTGATGTCGTAGGGGTTGATCTAACAAAAGAATCATGCTATATGGAGGTTTTGATATTCCATACGGAGAACCAGCACATAAACCCGAAATCATCTATGGGTTCCCAACCCGTCTTTACTCACTGGAAGAAATCAAAACCATTCTTGCAGAAAGAAATATGATAGTTCATGATTCTTATTCCGATTATTATGGAAAGGTTGCTTCCTTTAAGGACTTACAGCTAATGGTATCTTCCGAAAAACTAACTTGACAAACCTTGTTAAGAGGATTAATCTGATTAAGTATATTCTTAATCAGATTTTTCTTCTTTATTTTAGATAAAAAATAGAAAGGAACCTATATGGACCCTATGACCCTCCTCCATACCATCACAGATCCCACCAGATACCGCATACTAGAGCTTTTGATGGAACGACACTACTGTGTCAGAGCCGTATCGAAAAAACTGGGAATCAGCGAACCTGCGGTGTCGCAGCAGATGAACCTATTAAAAAAAGCAGGTGTCATAACAGGGACAAAAATGGGTTACCATATGCATTATCTGGTAAACATTGATCTGGTAAAAGAAACAATCAACCAATTCGCACAAGAATTTACTGTAAAAAGAAATATGGAGGCAGAAGCAACAGAACGCATCTGCGAATACGAATGCGAGAAAAAGCATTAAAAATATAACTTAGGAGTATGTAATGGACAAAGAATACTTAATTCACGATAAGCCTGCCAAAGCCCTGGCTGCTTTTACCGTACCAATGATCATCGGCAACTTCTTCCAGCAATTTTATACCATGGCTGATTCCGTAATTGTAGGCCGATTTGTCAGCGAAGATGCCCTGGCTGCCATAGGCGCTTCCTATTCCTTTACCAATGTGTTTATCTGTGTTGCCATAGGAGGTGGCGTAGGAGCTGCGGTCATCACAGGTCACTATCTGGGTGCCAGGAATTATCAGAAGATGGTGCAGTCTGCCACCACGGCACTCTTATCCTTTCTTTGCCTCAGCGTTTTATTATCCGCCATTGGCCTGATCTTTGGTAGAAGCTTTATGACTTATTTAAACACTCCTGAGAACATTTTGGATATGGCAACGGACTACCTTAATATTTATTTCTGGGGCCTTCCCTTTTTATTTATGTATAATGTGATTTCTGCCATATTTAATGCCATAGGAAAATCAAGGATTCCTTTGTATCTCCTTATATTTTCTTCCTTGCTTAACATTCTTTTGGCTATCTTTATGGTTTATCACTTGGGACTTGGTGTTCGGGGCGCTGCCTGGGCAACCTTTATTGCACAGGGTGTTTCGGTATTACTATCTGCCGTGCTCCTCTATCGTGAGTTTAAAAAATACGCCTCTTATCTTCAAAAGCCATTTGACCCTTTGGCTCTTTCGGAGATGTCAAAGGTTGCGCTGCCTTCCATTCTTCAGCAGTCCACAGTAGCCATTGGTATGCTTCTGGTTCAGTCCGTGGTCAACAGCTTTGGAAGTGAAGTGTTAGCAGGGTTTTCCTCTGCCATGCGGGTTGAAAGCCTATGCGTTGTTCCAATGGCTGCCATTGGAAACGCCATGTCTTCCTACACCGCCCAAAACCTGGGTGCCGGGAAAACAGAACGGGTTAGGAAAGGTTATCACGCCGCCAATCTATATGTCTTCCTGTTTGCGATATCTTCTTGTATTATTTTAGAGCTATTTCATACCCCCATCGTTCGGTTGTTCTTGGGAGGTGGCGGAACTGAGCTTGCCTATGAGACTGGAACTGGGTATTTAAGATTTATGGGCTTCTTCTTTGTTCTCATTGGGCTTAAGATGAGCACGGACGGGCTGCTTCGCGGTGCCGCTGATATGAAGATGTTTACCATTGCTAATTTCACCAATCTAACCATACGGGTAGTTATGGCGGTGACTCTTGCGCCTCGGTTTGGCATTGCCATGGTTTGGTTCGCAGTTCCTATTGGGTGGCTGGTAAACTATATTATCTCTTATTTTCAGTACCGAACTGGAAAATGGAAGACAATCTTACATTAAAAGAATGTGGGACAGCCAGAAAAATAGCTTTGTTATTTTTGATCAATACCCTATATATTTATAATAAAACAGCCATAGGTCAATTTAAAAATGAACCTATGGCTATTTTATTATTTAGGTATTTAATTACTTCCAATGTGTTAACTTCCTGAGCAATGTTTGATATGAGCAAGTGTATACAGACCATGTAATGGCTGCCGTTAATAACGCGGAAGAGATTAAAGCGGTAAGAATACTATACGTCTGCCAAATAAGTATAATTGACCGATTGGAGACAATCAGCATTGAAAATAAGCATAAAATAATTGTAGTAATTATTAAGATAGTGATTGCGATTATTCTCTTTTTTGTCATTGGTCGTCTCTCAATTGTCTTAGTTCTTCGCACCCCTAAGAAAGCAAACAAGACCGCCAGCAGGCAAAATATAATTGTAAGAGAAGACAAGATAATATCCAAAAGTTGAGTGCTGCTTATTGTATATGACTGGGTTAGATTGCCGTCTAATATATCTTTAACATATTTCACCAGGCTGATATTGGTATTAGCACCGTTGGTCAGCAGACAGATGGCTGTCCCTTCCTTTGGCAATATGGATACCTGGGTTCTGAAATTGGGATTACCCCCTGAATGCTCTATGATAGTTTGATCGTCATTTACCGACCAACCAGCTCCATAATACATGTCATTTACAGCTGGAACTGACTTATCACCCTGATGTGATTTCTCAATAACCGTCTGGTATATTTCAGGTATATCTTTTACAGTCCCTATCTGTATGCCCATCCAACGAGCCATATCTTTTGTACAGGAAATGATATAGCCTGCAGGTTTATTCCCGGCATAATCCGGCGCATGATAAGGGGTTGTTGTAAAAAAGGAAGAACGATAACCTTGCGCCAAATGTCCGGTAGCACTAGCTTCCTCTCTATGTACATACGTCCGGTGAAGACCTAACGGCTGAAATATCTGTTCCTTCATAAAATCTTCATAGCTTTGCCCTGTCACCTTTTCTATCACAAGACCCAATACGTCATAATTAACGGTTCCATAGTCGTACTGTTTTCCGGGAGAGAACGAAAGTTCAGCATCTACCAGCATTTCTACCGTCTTTTGAAGCATATCTTGGGTATTTCCTTCTGGTATATCTTTCGTATGCTTTCTATTTGTTAGGCCACTAGTATGATGAAGAAAATTATTCAGTGTAAGGCTTTGCATATCAACAGGTTTCCCCTGATACTTTAACGTAAGCCAAGGTAAATATGTTTGGATTGTATCCGTGGTAGACAGTAGCCCCTTCTCTTCCAACAAAAGAATGCCCATGCCGGTAAATGCTTTGCTAACAGAGGCCAACTCATACAGCGTATCTTCACTTGCTGGCTCTTTCTCCTCACGATTGGCATATCCAGATGAAAAGTAGAGCACTTCATCATTATTAAGTATTGAAACTGACATTCCCGGCACACCTGATTTACGGCAGGCTTCATCTAACAACCGTTGTATTGCCTCCCCTTGTGAATCTGACAGTGCATACGTTTGTGTTGTAAAGGTTGAGAATATTAGAAAAATGGTTATTGCAAAAACAATTGCTTTATTCATAAACACTCCATTTCAGTAATAATCAATTGGCACACTAGACAAATAGGTACCAGTATACTCCGTACTGATCCACCACCTCTGCACAGCAAGTACTCCATGGAAGAGCCCCCAAGGGAAGGAGTATGGTTCCATTCTCACTTAACGTATCAAAGGCTTTTTTTACTTCCTCATCACTTTCAAAGCTTATCCCAAAACACATGGTAGGACGAGCGTCCTTTAAGCTTGAGGCCAGCATCAAATTTACCAACGTATCATTCCTGGATTCACTGACGGCAAATACTTCCTTCCCATCTTTATGCAGTTCCGCATGCATAAAAGTCCCATCTGGATACACTTCATAATATCCCAGGGTAAGACCAAATGCCTCTTGATAAAATCCCACTGCTTCAACTGTATTCTTAATATATAACGTAGTCCCCAATTTCATATTACACCCCTTCTCTAAGAATTGCCTTTTAAGGTATCAAACCGTAATACAACTGATTATTTATTTTTTTCGCAAAAAACCATAGAGTTGTCTCTCATTTTGTTTTATAATATCAAAAAAACAAAGGAGTTGATAAACTATGATGTGGATTACATCTTTACCTAATATAAGATACAAAGATACACCTTGATTCGTTTTTTTTAATCCGGTCAAGGGGTATCTTTATGTATTTAATCAATTATCTTATGTAAAATCAGGGTTGTAATTCTATTTCAGTATATTGATGGACAACTCTGAACATCAACCACGCCATTCTACAACCTGATTCATCTCTTTTCTAGGTCTTGCATCAGGCGCCTGGTCTGCATACCCAAATGAAATGGCTGCAAAGAGTTCACCTTCCGTATCTAAATAATTCTGTAGTTCATCATAGGCAAAATAAGTATCGCAAATCCACAAGCTACCCAAGCCAAGTTCGGTGGCTGTAAGTATCATATTTTCAATTGCTGCACCAACCGACTGAGCGTTACAGATTTCACTAATATGCTCTTCCTTTGTTAATGAGGCGTGAATATCTAACCCCACGGGATTGATTACAAAAATGGTCACTGGTGCCTGTTCCATAATATGAAAGGTGTTTACTGCTCCAGTAAGGTAATGAGTCACACTTGGTAAGAGAGGCTGCTCCTTCTCCCGTTCCAATCCATTTTCCATGGCTGCCAGCATGTCTTTCTTCGCATCTCCTGTAACTACTACAAACTTCCAGGGCTGACCGTTTTTTGAAGACGGCGCAAGGATTCCTGCTTGCAGTATTTCTTCTATCATGTGTTTTGGAATTTCATCCCGTTTAAATTTCCGTATGCTGCGTCTGTTTTTAATTGCTTCTAACATATTATTTATACCCTTTCTTTTGATTGTGCTTTTGGTAGTGCCTTTAGTGGTACCTTTCACATAGTTTTGATGTACTGCTTTAGTTTTTCGTCTTTTCCATTTTGCATAATGTAACTACGTACAGGCTCATAGGCTAGAGACGATTTGACAAAAGTCTGATCCAAATCAGGTAATATTTCAATTAGACTTTTCTTACTTATGGCGTTGATTCTTTTTAATAACAATGTATCTTCCTTTTTCCGCTGTGCATCTTCAGCCGGATAACCAATTCCAAATGGCTCTTCAAACAAGGCATTCATAGTATTTTGCAAATTAATCTCTCCTGCCCACCCATAGTTCAGCCCTAAGGGGTAAGAAGCAACATTTCCATGATTGATTCTGCCAAATAAATACGCATCCGTTGGATTTTCAATATAGCCGCATAGAATTCCCGGCAGACTGTTACAAGCAAGCATCATACCTTGTCCTGATGAACAGCCAGTTACCACAAAATCGACTGCTTTACTTTCTATCAACATACTGATACATAAAGCAATCTGCACGTAAGAGAATGACAAGTTTTCATTGCCAAATACACCAAAATTGATCACCTGGTGATCTTGATTGGCTACTGCCATCTTGACACTCTTTTCTAATATCTTATTTTTATCACTTTGGGAACTAGCCTGTATTACACCTATTGTCATTAAGAAACTCCAATCCTATGTAGTAAAACGGGTATTTTTATAGCTATGAAAAATATAACATTAAAGGTCAATGATTCATTTAAAAAATTTATAATAACATTACTTAATTGCAACTAATATGAATTCTCCTGGTACACTTTCATTTGACCATGAGGGGTGTTCGTCAAAGCTTCGAAGGGTAAATCCACTCTTTATAACAGAGTTGATAATTTCTCCTATGGTGTACTTCCTGTAAAGATATGTTTCCATGTACTTCCCCCAACTTTTAAAACTGGAATTTATTTTCTTGTGGTTTTTACATTCTTTAATACGGATTAATAGACTGTCTTTCGATATGTGTCTAACTTTAATGGTTAATACGTTATTAGATCGACGATTTTTGCATACCCATCTAGCGAACAGCACCATTTTGAAAATTATCAAACCACGTCTCCATTTCTTCCTCAGTATCGACCTTTAAAATCTTAAAGATTTCATAGGCAAATTCAACGGCAGCCGTTTCATTAGCCGTGATAAAACCTCCATCAGAAACGACTTGAGCTGGTATGTAAAAGTCTTCACCTTGATACCCTTTTACGCCTTGAAACAGTTCCAAAGAATCACCGGTATGTTTTATATTGTTTAAAAATCCTTGCTTACACAGAAAATAAGTTGCCCCACATATGGCTGCAACCGGAATATTATAGTTCCTCGCTTTATTAACAAACTGAGCTATTTCATTATAGTCATTTTCTTCCCATGATAGTCCCCCTGGAATGATTACCATTGCAACCTGGTCGAAGTGGTCATAGCTGTTAATGCTATAATCCACTGCGGCTTTTATACCACCCATGGATACCAAACCAGTGGTGCTGATTCCAATCGTTTTTACACTATAATCTGAAAATGAGTTAATAACAGCAACCGCATAACTTGCCTCCCAATCGCACCAGCGGTCTGTTAAAAGAAGAAGTACTTCATTTTTATTCATAACGGCGTCTCCTATTGGTATTTGCTCCTATTAATTGGTTGCGTAATATCTCCTTCTTTACTTATCTATTACAGCCCTCACAACCAAATCATTCAGTTTTACTTTCTCTGATTCCATTTCCGCCTTACTAGTACTAGCTAAGTTTTTCAAATGATTCAAAACACGTTCAATCTGATCTTTGGTATCTTCCACCTTAGCCTTAGATTGATTAATTTTATCTAACACAGCCCAATCTGCAAATAGTCCATCAAAAAAGTAATCTGCAAAATGTAAAAATCCATCGATACTAACCTGTATATCTGCATCAATTGTCACATCAGTCAACTCCGTCTTAAAACGGCGCAGCTGTACCTGCAGATCCTCGATCAGCTTCTGAGCTTCATCAAGATGGCTATGTTTTGCCATTCCAGATATCAGCCCTCCGCCCATTAGATCCCAGGTCCCCCAACCCTCTGCACTATCAAGATTAGAAAGAACACGATCAATAATACTAAGTGCTTTCTCTCCCGCAGCAAGAGCCTCATTCATCTCTTTCAGTTGATTTTCAATATATGCAATACGTTCCTCTGCTTGAAATATCTTTTCCGCTTCATTAGATCCAGTTATTTTGATCTCTTCTGCCTTATTCTTCAACATTTTCTCATATTGCTGTTCAGAGTCCTTTAGTCGATTCAATTCTGCCTCACTTCGCAAAATATCTTCCTCAATAGCAAAAAGCTCACGAGCTGCAACGTCATACTTTACCTTAGCAGCATATGCTTCCTCTCGCTCCTTATCCAACCGTTCTTCCTTCTTACCAATCACGGCATAAAAGAATGCAGCTAGGCTATGGCCCTCTAATTGGTCAACATCTGCCTGCTGATCCAGCTTATTTTTTTGAAACTCAGATACTCGAGTACTTAACACCTCGCGCTGTTTATTTAATTCTTTAAGCTTAAACTCCTCACGCCTTTTCTGGACGATCTGCTGTTGTAGAAGTTGTAATTGTTCGTCATAATATGCCATATTAAAACTCCTCTCTTGCTTTTCTATTCGATTCACTCCATTTGTGAAATGATGTCTATCAAACGACTCTAAATATATCGCCTTACTTTATTCATATAACGAATGTACTCCTGCCCAAATTCCTTCATACACCATCTTTCTTCTGAAAGAATAATCCAATGTGCGGATATTTGAAATACGATTAGAATTGCAAATAGTATCCATGATTGAGTAAGTACCGTACAACCTAAGAAATAGATAAAATATGTGACATACATAGGATTACGGGAAACCTGATAAAGCCCTTTCAGATTAATACCATTTTCCGCAGGTTTTGCAAAATCTAATACAGAGACAAGACACAATAATATTCCCAACGCATAGATCACCAGACCTACATAAAACCAGTATGATCCTATCTTAATTTTAAGAAAAAAGGGATACAGAAGGATCAAAATATTTGATACCTGGTAAAACCAGAGTGCCACCTTCTCCTTACCAATCATCGGAGTGAAAAAAGCTGCGCGTTTTAATGCATTCTTATTAAGTATATTTAATACTCCAAATCTTATAAGTATAAGGGGTAATATAGACAGGAATCCATTCATAGTATTCTCACCTCATGCGCTTTATTTTTACTACCATTTTAACATTTTCCTATATATAATCAACCTTCTCGAAAAAATAATCTAACACGTCAAAATGCTCCTACAAAGAAAACAGTGTATCGTTTTCTAATTTTTTTGAAATCTAAGACATCTATAGATCAATAAAATCATTTCCTTGGAAATACAAAACAAATAAGAAAAAGCTATATATTTATCTATTTTTTTCTATTATCTTCCATTAACTAAAGTATTTTATTATTGATAAACAATTTCATTTTTATATGAAATTATGATTTTGATTTTATTTATTAAAAATAATCTATCAATAAGGTCTTTTTTTCTTAAAATTATCTAAATTTTGCTTTACAAATTTACATAAGTACTATACCATATAGGCGTGATATGTTTATCTTAAAAGCACTATGAAAAGCAGTGATTGATATAAGGTAAATCTTCGCCATATCATAAAAATATTACATACAATACAATAAGGGAGACATACTTGTGAACAAGCAATGGACTAAAAATACTTTTATTATTATGACAGCAGCTACACTAACCATAAATACTGTTATGGTATCAAAAGCAGACGGCTGGACAGAGACAGAAAACGGCTGGCATTACGAAGAAAATGGCGGGTATACAACTTCAGCTTGGAAAAAAGGACAAAGCGGCCTTTATTATCTTGGTGATAATGGTAAGTTAATGACTGCCTCCTGGGTTACCGATGGAGACAAAACATACTATGTCGATTCCGAAGGACTTCGAGTTAAAAATTCATGGATTTATAACAAATCCTGGAATGATTCCACGGATAAGAATCAATATTGGTATTATTTTGATCAAAACGGGGAAATGATGACCGGAAAGCAGCAAATCGGGGATAAAAAATACTTTTTCTCCAGTACTGGCGAGATGATGACCGGTTGGATTACATACTCAGATAATGAAGCCGAATATTTAACAGACGAGGTCAGCAGCAATGATACCTATTACTGCCTTGAGGACGGAAGAAGAGCAAGCGGATGGCTTAAACTGGAATCTCCTGACAGTGAAGACAGTTCAGAAAAAGAGTACTGGTATAATTTTAAGAGCAGCGGAATGATTCGGAGAAACACAAAAACCTCTATTGGAGATCATGATTTCTGCTTTGATGAACAAGGCCGGATGATTGATGGCTGGGCTTATAACACAGTTGATGATACATACATAAAGGTTGATGAAAATACGGATACCGCGCTATTAGATACCTATAACAATGATGTAAGCAGATATTACTATTGCGGCGAGGAAGATCTGGGAGTCCTACAAAAAGAGATCTGGCTATCAATCGTACCACCTGGATTAAATGGTGACCCTGATGAAGACACCTCCTGGTATTACTTTGATAAAAGGGGAAAGATGATGACCGCAGCAAAGGCTACCTCCTCTGAAGCCACACCATCAAATGCAACTCGTATGACAGAAGTAAGAAGTGTGGATACAAATGGCAAATATGATTTAGCTGGTGACGATGATGATTTAGTCCACGCTCGCCTTGAAAAAATCAATAATATCTATTATCTTTTCAACTCCAAGGGAGAAATTGTTGATGGCTTGCTTTACATCTATAATAAAGATGGTTCCTTCCAATTAAAAGAAGGCTATTATTATTTCGGCTCCAAATCTTCAAGATCAACAGGAAAAGTAAAATTAGAAAATGACGCCACAGAATACGATTACTATTTCTCCAAAAAGAGAGAAAAGGGCTATTCCGAAGGTCAGGGAGTCACTGGAGTATATGACGGAAAGTTATATTATAAGGGACTTTCAGTAACAGCAGATGAAGATACAAAATATAAATTAATTTATGTCCCTGAGTTAGTTAAAACTAACAATACAGGTTTATATATTGTAGATGAAGCTGGAAAAGTAAAAACCAGTGGTCTGACTTCTGAAATGTATGACGGATCTAAATATAGAATTAAAAAGCTTGGATCTGGCTATCAAATTTTCCATGTAGATGGGGATACAAAAGAAGAGACAGAACTCCATGAGGATGACGCTGATCTTACCCTGGATTTTATGGAGCCTGGTCTTGTTTAATCCATTTAAAGACCTTGTCGTAAAGGCAAATGCTACATAATAATAATTGGGCTGGAAGCTCCTAACAGGAGTGTTCAGCCCTTTATTATGAGGATTAAGGCAATCATGTTTGAGTTGCATTGCCTTGCTCCACGTTAATGCGCCTGGATCAGCTTTTCAATTTCTTTCTTAAGATCTCTCTTCATACATATTAATTCTTCTTCACTAGGGCAATTGGAATTGCTATACATTTCCTCCTTAGGAAGCTTCCATACTGGTCCTATTGTTGGTGTATCTCCTGTTACTCTCGGAAAGAGATGCCAATGCAAATGTGTATCCCCATTACCTAACAATTCGTAATTTAACTTTTCAGGTTTAAATACATGATAAACAGCCTCAGCCACCATAGACATCTCTTCTAGATATTTCAACTTGTACTCTTTCTGTAGATGATGCAGTTCTATGGCATGCTCTTTACACAAGAATAAAGTATAGCCCTTAAAATGTTGATGATCACCTATGACAACGTAACCCGTTTCAAGTTCCATAACGAAATAAGGATTGGTTCCATTCTTTATCGTTTCAATTCGTTCACATACCAGACACCCCATATTTATACACCCTTTTCTCTAACCATTATTACTAACTATCAACTTAAATTAAAGATGATATCACGAAATTATTCGTTCATAATATATAGTAGAAAAATAATAATTATCTAATTATACCGTTATGAAAAACTTGCAATAATCTCTTCCAAACAATCTTTTACACTAGTATCACAGACCCCACCATGGTAGCAAATAATTTTTTCTATATCATAATTTTCCAGATTTCGAATGGAGTCTTTTGCCTCTTCCATATTTAATGCATACTCTGGTACTGCCATGCGCAGTTTTCCGCCTTCATTAACAAGTGCATCTCCAGAAATCAGTGTTTTCTCCTGTTTAACATATAAGGAGATATGGCCAGGCATATGGCCTTTCGTGTCAACCACCTCAATACCACCGCAGTAAGGAAGAATTTCTCCACTGTCTATTATCGAAACCTCATCCACCTTTTTAACAGAGGATATGACTTTTTGGAACTGTATCCCGTATTCCTTTTTATCTTCTGGCAACGTATTCTGGATATCTTCTGCCTGCTGTAAACGTAGGGATTTGCGCTTTCCTGTAATATAAGGAGCTTGCTCTTTCGAACACAAAACTTCAATTTGGGGATATTCCTGAGTTATATCTTTTAAGGCCCCCATATGATCATGGTCATGGTGTGTAATAATAATTTTGGTTAATTGACTTAAGGATAAGCCATATTTTTGCATTGCATTTTCTAGCTTTGGCATGGAATCTGGGTAGCCACAATCAATTAAAATTAATTCATTCTCATCTTTTAAAAGTACAGGGTATATGATACGCTCTGACTTACCTGAATTAAAAGTTACTGGCAATAAATATATATGGCTCATTATAAATACTCCTGTTCTTATTTCTATTAATTGTAATTCTCAATGTCTTTAAAATAGTTCTTCCTAATATATTGAAAAGCCATATTCGCTTCTCAAGTTACATATTTAAAGTGGCACTACCTTAACTGCTTCCTCATGACAAGTCCTTGCTTTGTCTCTTTCGAAACATAAAACCCCATTTTCTTATACAATTCAAAATGACCTCCAAAGTCTGAAGATTGATAACTTGATTCTTTGTACGGGTATGCCTCTACAAAGTCGAATCCATCTTCAGCAGCATCTTTACAAACACGCTCCAAAAACTGTGTGGCAATGCCCTGTCTTTTCATCTCCGGTGCAATCATAAAGCAAAATATAGATTTCACCTTTATGTCTGACCCAGGTTCCTCTAGCGGCACATAATCCATAAACCTTTGCCAACTAGCGCATTTCAAACAATCTGCCTTCGTATTGGCATTACACCAGCCAACCACCACATCGTCCTTAAAGGCAAGGTAACCTTGAACGTTATTGCCTTTCACATATTCAAAAGCGCACTCTCTTCTATTTTCTGCTGTCGAAAGATCTTTGCTCTTATAATCTTCGTTACACCAGCATACGCAGTAACATTTATTTTCATCTACATTATCATCATGTGGTGTAATATCAAAAAAATGAACGTACTCATCTGCATGTTCCGGCATCAGCTTGCGTATCTCAATCGCCATTTATTACCTCCCCAAATAGAAACAACTTATATTTTACTAGATGTTTATAATAACTATTTTCAATATAAGAAATATTAAAAGTCACACATAAGCTCCCATTGAACACCGAAGCGATCCTTTACAGTGCCAATTATTACCATGTAAGGCGGCCTTTCCAGTGGCTTTATCACTTCTCCTCCGACACTAAGTACGGAAAAGGCCCTTTCCACCTCTTCTTCTGTATCAAAGCCAATCATATGATTCACCTTTTTTGTAAGATTCACATTATCTTCATCGGACAAATCAGTCATTCTTACCTCTTGGTCACCAAACATAATTTCGGAATGGTAAACCAATGATTCCTTTGCCTCATCTGGTTGTTCCCAGCCATTTTTCACAGCATCAGAATAATATAATAAACTCCTTACTGTACAGCCAAAGGCTTGCTTATATTCCTCCAATGCTTCCTCTGTCTCTCCGGAAAAACATAATTGTTGTATCAATTTCATATCATACCCCTTGTGAAAGAAATGTTTCACCTTACATATTTGTCTACAACAAGCCGAAATGTGGACTTTCCATAACAGATTTCATTTGGCATAAGCAAAAAGGGTGTCCAGAAGGATCAAGCATAACTTTCCATTCTTCAGAAAATTGCTCATCTGCAACGGTTGCCCCACATTGGATTGCATGTTGAACGGCGTTTTCCAAATCATTAACAGCAAAGTCTAAATGTGCCATTTGCTGCTGAGCTCCAGGCTCTCCTGGCCATACAGGTGGTATATATTCAGGATTGCGCTGAAACAATAAACTAGGATAGGATCCCTGATTCGATCCCGGAGGGTATGCACATGCGAAGTCCTCTCCAAGAGGCATTGCTTCCCACTTTAGCAACGCCGCATAAAATTTTGCCAGTTCATTTGGCTCTTTGCAATCCACCGTAAATGAATACATTTTGATTTTTAATTCTTCATCCATAAGACTAATACCCCCTGATATTAATAATTTATATTACAACTTCATTATTACTACTAATTTTACTTCTCTATTTGCTCATTATGTGCATAAAACATGATACTAACTATGTTAAAAGTAGAAAGAAAAAGGGATCTTAATGATAGTAGCAGAATTTTTATCAATATCATAAAACGAATAAATCCGATTATCCTGAACCATTTTTGCCTCCATATGTTATATAAATAATTTGATCTATATTTAATAAATATAATGGGAAGTTCAAAATTCTATGAAAATTGAAATCTTTCTCTCTTTACTTAAATCAATAATAAATATTCATGAGAGGATTTTTATTATCTCCATAATTCTCTCATAGATATTCAAGATTCTTGTTTTTATTGAGTTTTCCGTACAATTGGTATTTATATAAGAAAAATAGTCAATTTTATCGTAAATCACATTTATTTTACTAAACTCGACTAAATCATACCGAAAGTTGATATCTGTTTCATTCTTTAGGAATTCTAAATGTTCCTCAAGTATTTTAAAGTATCTGTAGCAAAGTGGTGTTATTAAATCTATTTCATTTAGTTGAAACGCGGGGTAATCAGATTTGCAAATTTTACCTTCCCAATAATACTCTAAAGCACAAGTTGAAATATTTTTAAAATACTTTAACAATTCTTGTTTAACAGATTTAATCGTAGTTGCAGTACCTGTATTATCATCTATCAATATAATATTTGTACACTCTGGGTATTGAGCACTTAATAAATGTACCTGGTCAAGCAAGGATAATTCGCAATAATGATCTTTATCATACTTTGAAAACCTAACATATTCATACCCTACCAAACCGGAACAGCTCTTCATGACAGTAGTATATTTTTGCATAGAAATAAAAAATGGTGGTATTAGTGCAGCCCCTTGTAAAGGTGAAATTATAATATCGTTTTCTCCAATATAATCACATAGTGCAAAATAAGAAATAAACATAATAAGGATATTGTCCATCTCTGAATATTCACGAACATGGGAAATATTAAGTTTCTTCATATCCAATACTATCTTGTCAATTAAGCCTAAAGGTAGCAATGGAAATTGAACTAATTCTTCATTAAAAATAATTCGAGTTATATAGTCAGTTAAATCTATTAGGTATTCTTTAAGTGCTTTATAATAATTAACATCCAAAGAAGTATAAGAGAATATAACACCAACTAATTTTGCTATACATGACAACATATATTCCGCGAGTGAAAATATTATATATCTTTTATTATCATACGATAATTCTAAGTTTAATATTATCGGTGCGTCTAAGGCTATATTTTTTACCATGTCTGTTGTTACAATTAAATCAGTTGAATAATACGAACCGTTTCTGTTACAGTAAAACGGTTTTTTTATACTAAAATATTTCTCTAATATCGAAAGATATCGTCTGTACTCTTCATCAAACTTATCTGACTCAATATAAACCTCGCCTGCATAACCGAACTTATATTTAGATAAAATAGTTTGATTTAAGTATGGTTTAATCATTTTATATAAATCATTCAAACTAACACCTCTCAAGTTAATGCTACTTGTAACCCTATGTGTATAATTTCTATTTTTTTAACCTAACTATTCCCTTATGAATATAATGGAAAGCTATCTGTTACAGAAGATGAGGAACTCAATCAGCTTTACGTCAGTTTCACATATTCTATCTCATCATCATTTCTTGAATTTTCTTTATAGCCAAACTTAGTGTATAAATGTTGATTTCCTACACTAAATACTGGTGTTGATAATTGCCACTCCTTAATGTCTGGGTGAATCATCTCAATTAACTGCATTACTTTATATCCATAGCCATTACCTTGATATATTGGATTAATTACAAAATCCTCAAATCTCATTTTGTTACCTTCTTTTGGAATTAAGAATAATCCACCAATAATGTTATTATCTAAAACGATTTTGTATGCTATAAAATTAGCTATAATATCCTTTTCAGATTCTACTTTATCATAACCAGGGGGGCCTCCATTTCTACCCAAGTATGTATTTATTTCATTATTAAAAGCCTTTATCTTTATTTCTGTTATTGCCTCTGCATCTTTTAATACTGCCCTTTTTATCTCCAACATAATTTACTCCCTGTACTAAAAGAACAATCTATTAGTTTGAAATTATTTATTTTTATGAAAACATCACCAGCAATTGTTTAGTTATGGTTATTTGTCAGCATCTGCCTTACTAATAAATATAATGGGAAACAAAAATAATTTCTGATTATGCTTACAATTCAAAAGCTATTTGTAACCATAGATTGTATACACACCATTTTCCAGCTCATATGGTATATTGTATTTTCTTAGTATATCAATAAATTCAATTTCGGAATCATGCCATATTTTCTTTTTCACTAATTGTCCACCCTCTTGTGTAAAAAAACGAGGTCTGACCTTCACCCATTCAATTGCCTTATAAAGAAGGAAGTTAAAACTTTCTTCGTCAAAACTACAAAAGTAGTGCGGTCCTTCCTTTTTAATAAGGTGGTGAACATGACCTCTATCAATGTAATCACTGTCATCAAACAAGGTTTTATAATCGTATGGAGGTTGAAAAGGCATTTCTTTCAGCATTGCTATTCGAAATTCTTGCCACTTTGTATCGTTCATATAGCTTGTTAGATTTCTTTTGACTATAATATCAAAAATTCGCTCTCGCCCTGTTTTCTTGGTTTTGTATCTACCATCAGAAATATCCTTTGCCCATCTTTTTAAGCACAGCAAAAGTTGGTCGTCTTCCTTCCTGAAGATTTGATGTTTAAATATATATTCATCACGTTCAATGGTTACGTGATATACCCAAGAGTTTTGAATCTTTAGATATACTCCGTCCGACCAACGTACAGACAGTATCTGATTATCTTGTCTTACTCCATTACCAAAATCCACCTCATCAAAACATACATTCAAAATATTTGTTCTGTCAGTTTCCATATTTTTTCATACCTTCAATCTACTTTTAGATAATATAAACAGTTGGTATTACATAATATCTCATTAGTGACTACTTTAAACATAATGGGAAGTTAAGGATCTCCCGCATCAATTGGAATTTGTAGACCTCAAGCTATGATTGCCTTGTGTCTTTTAAAATATCAACCTTCTTATTGATAAATTCCAGAAATTCTAGTCTTTCTATTTCTTTTGAAAAAGCGGTTACTGGAAGAATAAATGCCTGTAAAGAACTAAAATATATATAAATAGCTTTTTCTGTTACTGCAATTTTTTCAATCAATGAGTACTTCGTTACATTTTCAGTATTTGGTGTGATTTCATGTATCTTCTCATCATCAAACTTTAAGATAGCCTGGTTGCTATAAGGGAGCCTGCCCTCTTTCTTCATTTTTGTAATTCTTTTATTCATAGATTTTAGAATCTTTCTTTTGCTAAATATAATCCAAAAAATAGAAATAATCGTCATAAATATAGTTTCACTCAAAATTAGTTTAAAATCAGAACCTGCAATATATAATATAACAATGAACATAAAACAAATGAGTGGACAAACAAATTTAATGGACATCAAATATTTTTTGCCAGAAAGACTATTTAATAAATGATATTGATTAAATAGTAAATAATCATCATCACTTAAAGTGATTTTAAACTCAAACATAATTTCCACCTCTAATTTTACAAATATATAGTTCCGAATTTCTAGCTTGTCTATTGTTTTTATTGCATATTAACTATATAAACATAATAGACCATTGCCTATATTATAGATCTTTTTCGTTATTTAAAACAATATTGCATATATCATTATGTATTTCAGTTCCGTTTTTTAATACTACATTTATTAATGAAATTGCATATGAGATAAACGTTTTTGGATGCTCTAACATAATTAAACGCCTTTAATTATTTAATAATAACATTTGGCTAATAGAAATTAGATCTTCCCGTTATCGCTATAATCCATATAAACAACCAATACTCTATCAATAATTAATTATATACCATATTAATCTTAATTTCCATCTTTAACCATGCTATTTTCAAACCATTCCAACATATCCCCTTTCCCTATCTTCCCCTCCCCAACAAACACTGATTCCCAATAAAAAAAGACCCCACACTCACATGTGAAGTCTTCCATATTACGAAACTCTCTCCCCGTCCAATTCCTCGTCCGAAAAAATCATCCCGCTTATATTAAATTTCAACCCGTTACCACTAACAAACCCTTATAAAATAAGGATTAGTCCATTGTATAAGGCATAAGAGCGATATGTCTAGCTCTCTTGATAGCAACAGTAAGTGCTCTCTGATGTTTCGCACAGTTGCCTGTGATACGTCTAGGAAGGATTTTTCCTCTCTCAGATACATATCTTTTTAATTTATTTGCGTCTTTAAAATCGATAACGCCGTTCTTCTCGCCACAGAATACGCAGACTTTCTTTCTTCTACGCATGCCGCCTCTTTTGAACTTAGCGCCATCAGCTTTATCATTTCTATTATATGCCATTGGTACTACCTCCTATCAGGTTTAGTTGAATGGAAGTCCTTCGTCTTCGACTCCATCCGGAATGTTCATGAATCCGTCACCGATAGCGCTGGATGGAGTTGGTCTGGAGGTTGGCTGAAAACCGCCATCTCCGGAAGCTCCGCCTTTGCTGTCTGCGAATTCCTGATCTTCTACAACGATATCTGTTGTATATACTTTAATGCCGTCTTTATTCGTATAACTTCCAGTCTGGATCCTACCGGAAACCAATACTCTCATACCCTGACGGAAATACTTCTCTGCGAACTCACCAGCCTTGTCAAATGCGACGATGTTGATGAAATCTGCGGTCTGTTCATTGCCATCCTGGTTTCTGCGGCCTCTGCGGTCAACAGCAAGGCTGTACCTTGCGATGGCCATAGAACGCTCACCTTGGGAATATCTTACTTCTGGATCACGGGTTAATCTACCCATAAGGATTACTTTGTTCATACGATCACACTTTCTTTATCTATTATGCCTCTTGTCTAACGCATAAGTATCTGATAACCGGTTCCATAATACGAATGTGTGCTTCTAATTCGTTTGGTGTTGTGGAATCGCCATCAAATTTGATGAAGTAGTAGAAACCCTCTTTCATCTTCTGAATTTCGTAAGCTAATCTCTTCTTACCCCATTCATCGATGTTAGTTACAGCTCCGCCGAAACGAGTAATATAACCCGTAACCTGCTCAAGAGCTGCTGTTCTCTCATCATCTTCGAGCTTTGCGCTAATAACAACGGCTAACTCATATTTGTTCATGCTTGTTACCTCCTTGTGGTCTCTGGCCCCTGCTTTCAGTTTCAGGAGCAAGGATTATATGTGTCACGAGTTAACATTATACCGGAAACGTTGAACAAAAGCAAGTCCTTTTCTCAACTTTAGGTGCCTTTTCCAGTATATTTACCCGATTTCACGGCTTTAGATTGCCATCACTGCTCTTTAAACCCCTGGTATTTTTTTCCACCAGTTTTCTTGGTACCATAATCATGTGTCCGCAGCCCATACATTTCAAGCGAAAATCAGCTCCGACTCTTAATATTTCCCATTCCTGACTACCACAGGGATGCTGCTTTTTCAGCTTTACAATATCTCCAATTTCATAAATCATAGTAATACCCGCCTGTCCTTTCCGGGCCGCCCTTTTATCTAATTATTTTAATATATTATCGATTAGCTTTAATTCTTCCTTAGAAAAATCTGTATTTTTCAAACAATCCACATTGTCTTTTAACTGTCCTACGCTGCTGGCTCCAATTAAAACAGTGGTAACTGCTTCTTCTCTTAATACCCAGGCAAGTGCCATTTGAGCCAGACTCTGGCCCCTTTTCTTTGCCACTTCATTTAACTGCCTGACTACAGATAAATTCTCCTCTGTAAGATAACGGCCGCCTATGGTACTTCCCGCTCTTGCCGCTCTGGAATCTTCTGGAACGCCATTTAAATACCGATCTGTAAGCGCACCCTGTGCCAATGGACTGTAGCAGATGCAGCCAGTTCCGCTCTCAAGCAGAGTATCAAAAAGTCCTTCTTCTGCCACTCGTTCGAACATGTTGTACCTAGGTTGTGCGATCAAGCAGGAAACTCCCATTCCCTTTAATACCTTAATGGCTTCCTTTGCTTCTTTACTGCCGTAATTGGAAATTCCTACGTACAGTGCCTTTCCCTGACTTACGATGTCAGCGAGAGCCCCCATGGTCTCTTCTATCGGTGTATTAGGGTCTGGTCTGTGATGATAGAAGATATCGACATAATCAAGTCCCATACGCTTTAAGCTCTGGTCAAGACTTGCCATTAGATACTTTCTAGAACCCCAGTTGCCATAAGGTCCTGGCCACATATCAAAACCTGCTTTGGTAGAAACGATCAGTTCATCTCGGTATCTTAAAAGGTCGCTTTTTAATACAGCTCCAAAAGTCTCTTCCGCTTTTCCAAAGTAAGGAGCTCCGTAGTTATTTGCCAAATCAAAGTGAGTGATTCCCATATCAAATGCGCTTAATAAAATGTCTCTCTGAACCGTGGGGGCCTTCTCCATACCAAAGTTCTGCCATAGTCCCAGAGATACCCTGGGAAGCATGATTCCGCTTTTCCCACAACGCTTGTAATCCATGGTTTCATATCTTTCTTTTGCCGCCTCATACATAGTGTTTTTCTCCTTTTTCAAGTGAATTTTCTTTAAACCGAATCATGAAGTACCTGTCCAATACTGCCGCTAATGACAAGATCCGCCTTGTCATCCATGGGAGTGACTGTCTTATTAATTAAGACCATTCGATTCCCTCTGTAATAATCAATTAGGCCTGCTGCCGGATAAACCGTCAGAGAGGTGCCTCCGATCATGAGCATGTCTGCGTTTGAGATGTAAGATACTGCCTTACTCATCACGCTTTCATTTAGACTCTCTTCATATAAAACCACATCAGGCTTAATTAGCCCTTTACAATCACAACGGGGAACCTGATTTTCGTCCATGGAAGAGAGCATTTCTTCTAGGTTATAAAACTTCATACACTTGGTGCAGTAATTTCTTTTCACAGAGCCATGAAGTTCCAATACCTCTACACTTCCAGCTGCCTGATGGAGTCCATCGATGTTCTGGGTGATGATTGCCTTTAATTTCCCCATATCCTCAAGCTTCTTTAACGCATGGTGGGCATTATTGGGCTTTGCCTGGGGAAATATCATCTTATTGCAGTAAAACCGGTAAAACTCCTCTGGATTCTTCCGATAAAAGCTGTGGCTGATTATGGTTTCCGGAGGATACTTATACTGTTCTTGATAAAGGCCATCTACTCCTCTAAAATCAGGAATGTCGCTTTCCGTGGATACACCTGCCCCACCAAAGAACACAATATTGTTGCTGGCGTTTATCCATTCCTTTAACTGACTTACCCCTTCCATACAGAACCCTTTCTTATATCAATAAATCCGCATACAAAAATGCAGGGCGGATTATAATTAATCCGCCCGCAAATACCAGTCGGATTGTAAAACCGACAAACAATGTTAAGTTACCTCATTAAAGAATACACCCTTTAATGGCCGAATCCGGTCCACCATGGCCTCTGCATCAGCAGAAACAGATGGAAGGCTATATCCAAACAGCCAGGAGGTCATCTCGCTGATTGTAAGTGAGATATGGGGTGTTAACCCGCTTTCTTTTACTGGAGAGATGCTAGACCCCTTCCGGTCAAGCTTCCATAGAAACAAGCCATTATTTCGAGGGATGAACTTGTCCTTTATTTCAATGAGCATTTCCATCTCACTTACCGGACTTTCTTCCTTTAAGTTAATGACAGAAACAAATCGTTCCAGATGAATGATTCTTCCCATGGCATAAGGTTTTACTTGGCTGCTTTCCCTCACATATTCCGGTAGACAAATCAGTTCTCTTAAAGCACCTGCCGTTTCTCCGTAATAAGCCCAAACGCCAGCCAAGGTTTCCTTCTCAGCCTTAGTGGTGAGAAGAATCATATCTCCACTGTCGCTTCTAACTTCTTTACTCAGATCCCGGTAGTATTCTTCATTACGAAGAGCATAGACCTCATACTGTTTTTCAAGCTGTCGCTCTACAAAATCAGAAACCTCTTTACATTCATCAGAACGTTCCATAAAAGCACGCCGGTTTAAGTGGGTTATTCCTGCTTGATTCAGCTTCTTTGTAGAGAGATCACTGATATAGGTGAAATCAAAGGGTTGATAAATAGCAGGATTAACTGGAACCAAAAAGCAAAAGGGCATTCGTTCCTCATACATATCCAAGAAGCACCGGTCTAAAAGCCGTCTCATATATCCCTGATGACGAAAGTCAGAAGCCGTAGCCACTCCAGCCACGTAATCGATGGTCCAAACATGGTCCTTCACCACGACCTCATAAGGATTGCGATGAAGCATAGCAGCCATATTCTCATCCTTATAAGCGGCAAGAACCTGATTCTTAAACACACGATCCGAATAGTAGTAATGAACAAAGCTTTCTGAATCCTCAGAAAAAACTTTTTCCCAAAGCTTTTTGCTTTCCACTTTTTCTTCCTGCTTTAAATACCGTATCATTGTGAAAAACCTTTCTGAACTACGCCGTATTTCCTTGCAAATCCCATAGGATAATAAGACATCTTAGCCCGGCGTAAGCCCTCCATACCAACATCGTCTTCTCGATTGACAAGATTTACTTCCTCTGTATATCCGTGAAGTAAGAACTGCTGGTTGATAAACTGATAAAGCCCCCTGATTTCAGGGTCTGCCTTTTCAATATGGATGACAGCCATCTTTTCCAGTGGATTGTAAGTTCCAATGGTAAATGCCTTTAAGCTTCCATCAATAAAAACTCCAGCCATTCTTACATTGAGCATGGAGCAATTTTTCAGGATATCGTGAATCCCCATTACTTCGTAATCAAGCTGACGAACAAATTCTGCGGCCTCAACCTTATTCTCCCACCACTCATCAAGAAAAGAGAGAACGGATTCCCGGTCGGAACAGATGAGTGATCTGTATTCGTAACGACCTTCGTATTCCTTTAGAAAGTTATTTAAATGGTTTTTCTTCTTATGAAGCTTCTTGCCAGCCAGAGTTTTTAATGCTTGTGCATCATAAAGGTAATCCTTTAAATCTTCCTCTTCTTTCACAAGAAACTTTTCTGGGTCGAGATTTAGATAAGTAATGGCTTCTTCATCTGCCAGGAAAATCTTGAGAGGCTTTTTTAGCTCCTGATTAAAATATTCCACTAATTGCTGAAAATAATAGGAAAGATCTTCTTCCTTACAAATGGGCATTGCTGTAAATGGATCGCCGTCCTTTTCCATTAAAAATAAAACTGCTTTTTCATCAATGACAGTATACTTTACCTGATAATAATCTCTCCAGATAAAACTATCCAAATAGACGCTGTCACATGTTTTATTGGGCCGTAAAGCATAGAACGGAGCAATCTTTTGCATGTCCTCAGCTTGAAGCGGCTTAAATTGTAAATTCATAATAGTTCCCTTCTAATATATATATCTAGCTTTTTTTCACAAAATCCGTCTTGCAATTGGGGCAGTGAATGCTCACCTTCCCTTTTCCTCTTGGAATCCTGATCTTCTGACTGCAGCTTGGGCATTTATAAATATGGTATTGCCTCATCTGCTGGATCTTAAAACGCCATTTCTTAAAAACTTCTGTTACCCGAAAAGAAAGGCGTTCAAATTTCTGATTCTCTTCAAAGCGTTTTCTAATATTCTTTGAAAACATGCGAAAATAACATAGCGCCATGAAAAGAAAAGCCAGGATATCAACCCAGGAATTACGGATAAAAACACCTGCAATCAACAAGACAACAGAAAATCCAATTAAAAATCGACTCAGTTTATCCGCACCGTACCGACCAATCATAAACCTTGAAAAGCGTTCCCGAATTTGGCTCATCTTATATTCCTCGCCCCTTTTTCGTTTTGTCTTAACTATAATAACCTATGATTGGAAAGTCAATGTTACTCCGTCATATTTCATAATCTTTTCAGAATTTGCCTTTGGAGCTGTCTCTAAATTGTTTTGGCGTTATTCCATATTTTTGTTTAAACAAACGGTGAAAATAGCTGCTGTTTTCGTATCCGATTTCCACGATAATCTCCTCAACTGGCATTGTCGTAGAAGACAGGTAGCCCGCCGCACGGTTGAGCCTGATTAATTGAAGGCATTCTGTAAAAGTCATCTTGTAATATCGCTTAAATAAGCGGCTCACGTAATAAGACGGCTGCATAGATAACGTAGAAAACTGATCTAGGGTGGCACAGGTGTAGTTATTTTCTAAATATTTGTATGCTGTAAGAACAATCTCTTCCTCATATTGCAACATATCATGAGTTTCCGCCTTACCTGCATCATGAAGAAGCTCCATGATAAGTATACCCATGGTAGCCTGATTAATCTCTTGTCTGCCTTCTTTTTCTTCTGCATGGGACCAGATCATGTTTTCAAGCAGATTTTTAGCCGGCAGCATCTCACTTAAATGAAAATGAAGGTATTCTGCCTGAGGCTCTTTATTCTTAGTTGATGTACCAATAAAACGATGCAGAATATCTCCGCATTCTCCCATAAATGCAGGATGACTGAAAAATTCCGGCATCAAAAAGAAGTGGATCGCTAAATCCTCTTCCCCTGCCGGTTCGATGGCATGGCTGGTTCCTTCTCGAAGTAAAAGCAAATCGTTGGTCCCCAGTGCAAGCCTTCTTGTGCCGTTAATGACATGAACCGTGGATCCACTGTACATATAAACCAGCTCAACGTAATTATGAGTATGATTTGATATGGCGATATTACAGGGCTGACAATACATATCCATCAGCTTCCCCGGCCTTATTACTATATTCTTATCCACCACTTTATCTTTATAATCATTCTTATAATGCTGCAAAATTGAAGTTGCATGCGATGAATCTCTTAAACGTTTCAGAAGTTCTTTCTTCATATTCCCCTCCAAACAACAGTTTCACATGCCCTTCCCCCAAGTCATTATAACACCAATCTTCAAAACTTTGCAAGAAAAGACGGTTTTTATACAAATTTAGACATATCTTAATGTCACATTTTGTCATATAATCAGGGCAAAACTACAGATATGTAACCAGAATTATTTTTATGAGGTGAAGCGATATGAAAAAGTACCCTATCCGAATTAACAACATCGAAGATATTACCACATTTGTCAGAACAGTAACCAAGTATGATTATGACGTGGATTTATGCAAAGGAAGCGTTTTAGTAGACGCAAAATCCATTCTTGGTATCATGACAATCTGTCCGAATCCGGCTCTGGAGTTGATCATCTATAGCAATGAGCATGAAGATATTCTGGATTCCCTGTCTGATTTCCTTTTGGAAGAAAAGACCGCGTAACGTACATAGTAACAGGGACTATTACAAAATGAGTTTGTGATAGTCATTTATACAAAAAATAATATTAATTAACGTAAAAAACACCTTGATATGGGCTTCATAGCTCAAATCAAGGCGTTTTTTTGTGCATGATTTTATTTTATTTCTAATTTACCTTAAATTCATTGACTAGTCCTTTTAACCTGCTGGCATGCTCATAAAGATCCTCACTTGCTGCGGCTCCCTCCTCTGCGTTGGCAGAGTTTGTCTGAACGACGCCGGATATCTGATCCACGCCAATGGTAACCTGACGAATGGCCTCAGACTGTTCCACAGAAGCTTCTGATATCCTGCTGATCCCCTCTGTCACCTGACGGGTGGTATCGACTGCACTGGTGACGGATTTTGCTGCCTGATCTGCAAGGCTGGTTCCATTTTCTACCGCTCTTATGGCGCCGTCAATGAGTTCTGCAGTATCCTTAGCTGCTGCTGCACTTCTGGAAGCTAGATTCCGTACTTCATCGGCAACCACTGCAAATCCTTTTCCTGCTTCTCCTGCACGTGCCGCTTCTACGGCTGCATTGAGTGCCAAGATATTGGTCTGGAATGCGATTCCTTCGATGTCTTTGATAATCCTGCTGATCTCGTTAGAGCTTTCCGTGATGTCAGTCATAGCGAGAACCAACTCTTCCATGTGATGATTGCTGGTCTCCAGCTCTCCTGCCGCCGCCATGGCCTGCTCATTGGCTCTAGCTGAATCCTTGGCATTTTGCTCGATTTTATGGGAGATCTCATTGATTGTGGAAGCTAGTTCTTCTACGGAAGCCGCCTGCTGAGACGCTCCGTCCGCCAGTGATTTTGAGCTTTCAGAAATATTCTGAGAGCCATAGGCAACCTGATCCGAAGTGATTGTAATCTGTTCCATGGTGGTTGTAAGCGTGCTTCTGATCTTTAACATGGAATTTTTAATCTTTGCAAAATCACCCTTGTAATCATACTGGAGCTGGAAAACAAGATTTCGTTCTGCGATTTGATCCAGGACAGAAGATATCTCATCAATATAGTTTACATAATTTTTCAATTGACTGGAGGTATTGGTAAGAGATTCTGCCACCAGGCCAATCTCATCGTTGGTGCTTACATCTACAACAACATCAAGATCACCTGCTGCGATCTTTTTTGCAGCTGTAGATAGTTTAGCCAAAGGCTTTGAAATGCCTTTTGCAACCAGGAAAATAAGAAAAATCAAAACCAGTGCAGATAATGCAAAGACAATACCTACTGTAGCGATTACCCTATTTTGCTGAGAAAGAAACTCCGACTTTGGAAGGCTGGAAAGCACGAACCAACCAGTATTTCCTGCCTTTTTAATGGATCCGGCATAAGATACTTGATCCATGGTATAGTTGAAATCACCACTTTCTTTCTTCGCAAATGCTTCTTTGATGTTAGGAGAAATATCAATTTCAGAAATATTTTTCTGAATCAGGTCTTTGTTGGGATGGTAAACAATCAATCCACTTTCTGTCGTCAGTATAACCGAACCAGAAGTGCCAATTCGATAGGTTGCCATAATGTCGTTTAAATGAGCAAGCGAAATGTCAAGTCCCATCACTCCAAGGGGTTCTCCAGTACCTTTTTTTGTTACGCCACTGGCTGCTGTAATAATGGTAAGCCCAGAGCTGGCATCTACATAAGGTTCTGTAAGGACTGGCTTGTCCGTTTGTGTGGCTCGAAACCAGGGTCTTGATGTGATATCCCAGCCATCTTTAGACGTAAAATTATCAGATTGAGTCACCTGGCTTAAGTCCACATCGGCAATCCAGGACGCTAAGATATTTTCCGTATCTGCCGCCTGAATCTTATCAAGGGTTGCTCTCACCTGAGGATATCCTTCGCTATCTGGCATCCGTATCTTCCCGGTTGCCTTTGTCAGATACTCCTCCACCTGCTGGCTGGCAGATGCACTCTTTGTCTGTGCCATGTAATAGCTTAAGAATGAGTCCACCTGATTGGCGGCGGCCAAAGATGCCGCATTCAGTGTCTGAAAGGACTGTGCTTCCATGCTTTTTTCCACCCGTTCTGAGATAATAATGCCAGATAGGATAAAAATAAGAATGACAGGAACCGATATTCCAAGAAGCATCTTGGTAAAAATATGTACTTTAATTTTTTTCTTCATAGGCAACCTACCTACCTCTCCCAGTTTTTATAAATATATCATGTCGAAAAAAAGACCGCAAGACACAGAAATTGCCTAATATTTTCCGTTATTCTGGATAATATTAGGCAATTTCCCGTTTAGAATCTTAAGTTGTCATTCAAAAGAACACATTACACGCATTATCATAAAATACCTTCTGTTTTTCTTGCTCATTTAACATATTGCTGTCCATTAGAAAGTTTACATAATTCTTATAGGTGTCCCTCTTAAGCACAGAAGGGATGTCCGTACCAAACAGCAGATGCTCCGCTCCTACGATGTCTTTCCCAATCTGAATGGACCTTCTGGCATTTTCATAAGGATATACGTCCGGGCCACAGATATGAGGAAGGGAGGCAAGGTCAAACCATACATTGGGAAGGGTTAAGAGGTCAAGGCCCCATTTTAGCTTGTCCTCATCGGTTTTTGACACTGCAAGGAGATGACAGACCACAAACTTCATGTTAGGGTGGTTTAAGATGGCTCTTCTAAGTGCCTCTACCTGCCAGCTTTCGCTTCCGCATTTACCAATATCAATGACAAAGACAAGTCCTTTCTCATCTGCATAAGAATATGCTTCTTCCATGATTTCACCATCTAAAGGCAAGGTGCGATGATTGCTCATAAGACCAGAACCTGTGCTCACTTCAAACTTTACAATCTTAAATGAAAGTTTCTCAAACAAGTGCTTTAAAATCTTATCCTTATTTCTGGAAAATGGATCATAGGAGGCTGCGCCTACAAATCGGTCAGGATAGCGCTTTACGGCTTCATGTGTGTATATATTTTGGAACCCATAGTAGTTTCCCTGTAAAAGAACTGCCTTTTCCACCTCATTCTCATCCATGATTTGAAGAATCTGCTCCGGGGTCACCTGTTCCCCGCCAAACATGGGTGGAATCATCTGAGGAACTACTTCACCACTTGCATAGATTGCATCACCATTGCCTATGGAGCGAAGTTCTCCTCCAGAGCCTGTACCGGCGATGTATTGTACCAAATGAACGTGACTGTCGATAATTTTCATTCCTGTCCCCTTTTCTTTTTATTTCTTATTATCATACAGGAACAAGAAAAATGCAACTCTTTTGGCATCAGAGGGGAGGGACCAGAATTTTTAAGTTCCGATCCCTCCCTGTGCCAATTCAACTAAACTTGTTATGCTTCAAACTGAACAAAATAAGATGCCATAATCTCTCTTAACTTCTTTTTCTTATCCGGGTCAAGCTTTGTCATTGGAAGTCTGAAATTCTCCCCACAAAGTCCCAGCATAGAAGCTGCCGTTTTGACCGGAATGGGATTTACCTCCATAAACATGGCGTTCATAATCTTTAACAGCTCTAATTGCATATCTTTACTTTTCTCAATCTCACCGTCAAAAAAATGCTGACATAACATGTGCATTTCAAACGGCATAATATTAGCCAGTACAGAGATGACACCCTTTCCACCAAGAGCCATAATAGGCAGTGTCAAATCGTCGTTTCCTGAGTAGATATCCAGCCTGCCACCGCAAAGCGCAGCTACCTTAGAAACATGAGTAATGCTGGCATTTGCCTCCTTTGTTGCCTGGATATTGGGGTGTTCTGAAAGGACTTTATAAGTTTCCGGTTCCACATTAATCCCGGTTCTAGTTGGTACATTATAAATAATAATTGGTATATTCACACTGTCTGCAATGGTCTTATAATGCTCAATCAGCCCCTGCTGGGAGGCTTTGTTGTAATAAGGGGTTACCACCAAAAGTCCTGAGGCGCCAAGGGCCTGGGCCTTTCTGGACATTCGTACTGCGTGTAAGGTGTTGTTGCTTCCGGTACCCATGATAACTGGTACCCTATGGTTTACATAATGAATCGTAAGTTCCAGCAGTTCCAGTTTTTCCTTTTCCTCAAGTGTCGAGGATTCTCCTGTGGTTCCATTGACTATGATAGCATCCGTGCCATGTTCCAATTGAAACTTTAACAATTTTTCTGTTGCCTTTAAATCTAGGTTCCCATGCTCATCCATTGGAGTGACGATTGCTGCTCCAGAGCCTTTAAAAATTGCATTTTTCATAGACATCCATTCCCAAAATTAGAGGTTCATACTAACAAAAGTATGACAAACATCCCCTAAAGGTACCATACACAAATCAAATTTTTCATCATATAAACCAGTATAAGGAGTGATGACCGTATGCATAATTTTCTTCTTTTAGGCGGCGATCTAAGGCAGCTTTATTTAAGCCGAATTCTTACCCAAAACGGCTTTTCAGTTACAGTTCACTATGATAAGGAGGATTCCTCCTTTTCCATTGATAAAGCTATTAAGAGCAGTAAGATCATACTCTGTCCGATTCCATTTACAAAGGATAAATTAAATCTGTTTTCCATTCATAAAATGGACGATTTGGGCATTGGCAATCTTTTAAGCCTGCTGACTCCGGATCATATCCTTTTTGGGGGAGCCATCCCAAATGATGTGAAACAATACGCAATGGAAAATCAGATAAAGTGCTTTGACTACATGGACATGGAAGAGATCACTGTGAAAAATACCATTGCAACTGCAGAGGGCGCCATTGCAGAGGCCCTTATCGAAAGCCCAGGCTGCCTTCACAAGAGCCGCTGTCTGGTTACGGGCTTTGGCAAGTGCGCAAGAACTCTGGCATTAAAGCTGAAAGGACTTGACGCCTCCGTTACCATTACAGACAGAAAAGACACCCAGCTTACGCTGGCTTCATCCATGGGTTTTGATACCGTGGCTCTTTCTGATTTGTCCCAAACCATAGAGGACTATTCATTCATTTTCAATACCATACCGGCTTTGGTTTTGAATGAGGATTTAATCCGCCTTACGAAGCCGGAGGTTACCATCATTGATATCGCCTCCGCCCCTGGCGGCGTAGATTTTGATTTCTGTAAAACACAAAATATCCGGGCCAAATTATGCCCCGGACTTCCTGGAATCTACGCACCGGAAACCTCCGGTGAAATCTTATTTGAAGCAATCGTTAAGTGTCTCGCTAAAAGGAGTGGCATATGAAACTGAAAGGATTAAAAGTGGGCCTGGCCGTAACCGGCTCCTTTTGTACGTTCGATAAGATAGAAACGTCCACCAAGCTTCTCACAGAACTGGGCGCAGAGGTTTATCCTATTTTTTCTACTAATGTACAAATTACCGATTCAAGATTTGGTGATACTGGGGAATATATGGATCGGATTGCTGAGATGACAGGTCACAATCCAATTCTCCGTGTAGAGGACGCAGAGCCTATCGGTCCAAAAGCTTACTTGGATATTCTGCTCATTGCCCCCTGCACCGGAAATACCCTTGCCAAACTGGCAAATGGAATTACAGATTCCCCAGTTCTTATGGCTGCCAAAGCCCATTTAAGAAATTCAAAACCCCTGGTCATCTCCATTTCCACAAACGATGCCATGGGGATTAATTTTAAAAACATTGGCGAATTATTTAACGCTAAAAATATTTATTTTGTTCCCTTTGGCCAGGATGACCCGGTCAAAAAGCCTACCTCTTTAATCGCCCATACCGAGTTAATTTCAGATACTCTGGAACTTGCTTTGGAAGGGAAACAGATTCAGCCAGTCATTTATTAATCACAGGTTAGGCAAAGCTTTACAGGCAAAAGGCTGCTGCAATCCCCTTTGCGGCAGCCCTAGTCTTGTTCAAAAGCAATATCCGCCTCTGAGGACTTACTATAAATTCGGTTCCTATAGTCATTCATTCCCTTTCCATGCTGTTTGTTATAGCTCATGAGATAATGGGACCTGGATTTGTCATATACCTGGAATCCGGCGTCTACAAGCAGGCTTTTCCATGGATCGGATTGAAATACGGTTATATACACTGGTTTGTGGGTTTTCTTCGAACTGGATACGAGATGGCTTAAGAAAAATTCCTTTAGCCCCTTACCACGGAAGGAAGGCGAAACATGCAAGGCCACTTCACTGATCTGGTCCTCCTGCTCCTTGTAGGAAAAGAAGCCTATGGTATTATCATTTTGCAAGATTTTATAAAAATGAGGGATCTCTAAAAGGCGCTGGAAACTATCCTTACTGATTATGGTTTGGATTCTGTTATCCCAACCTCCATAATACTGATCTACATATCTTTTACAGCAAGCTTTTTTGAGTTTTATATATGTATTTAAATCATCTATTTCCACATCCTGTAACAAAAGTCCCTGACGTATCAATTCATCCGGTAATATCATATGCCCTCCTAACTGCGAATGCCGCAAAACCTGTCTATGTACTTCCATTATATTCCTGTGTTCATCAGATAAAACCAGAAGTATTTATTCCCCCCTGAATTAAAGGAGGAGCCATCCTACCTTCGTTAAGATGACTCCACATGATGCTTAACCTATATTGTTTTAAAACCTACCTCTGCCAATACTTCTGCAGGTGGAAATCCGGTCGATTACGTAACGTTTCACCAGCTCTATCCCTCTTTTTCCATAAAGCTTTGGATCAATTACAAAATCATCCCCATCAATGATTTGTTTGACCCCTTTGGTGTAAGCGATTCGTAAATCTGTTGCATAGTTGACTTTGCAGATTCCCTCCGATATGCACTCCCGTACAATCTCATCTGCTACCCCTGAGGTACCATGAAGAACTAAAGGTATTGATACCTTTTTCTTTATGTCTTTTAGCAAGTCAACACGAATATTAGGTTCCCCTTGATAAACTCCATGTGCCGTTCCAATGGAAACCGCCAATGAATTGATTTCCGTCTGTTTTACGAAATAAGCCGCTTCCTCTGGAGAGGTAAGACCACCACCCTCTCCATCTAAGTCATCCTCTTTGCCGCCTACCCGTCCAAGCTCCGCTTCCACCGGAATCTTTTGAAGGCGACATGCCTCCACCACTCGTTTTGTCAAAGCAATATTTTTCTCCAGGGAATAATGAGAGCCGTCAATCATAATAGACGTATATCCTTCCCTTAGCGCCTTAATAGCCAGTTCATAGCTGCTGCCATGGTCTAAATGAAGTGCAACCGGGACCGACGCTGCTTCTGCCAATGCCTTGACACTAGCGTAGTAGAGATTTAGACCTGCATAACTGACGGTAGAGGGCGTTGTCTGTAAGATCACCGGAGATTGCATTTCCTCCGCCGCCTCAATCACAGCCATCATCATTTCCATATTTTCCACATTAAATGCCCCAACTGCATAATGATCCCTTTGGGCATTGAGAAGCATCTCCTCTGAAGTAGCTAACGGCATTTTTACTCTCCTATTCTTTCTCCAGTAGTGTAACGATCTCTTCCTTTGTGCTACATTCATTCAAACGTTTCACAAAGGCAGGTTCCATTAGTTTCTGAGACAAATCTGATAGTAATTTTAAATGGGTATCGCCTTCTCCCTCCCCAACAGCTATCATAAAGACGGCTGAAACAGGAACCTCATCTGTGGCATCATAGGTAATTCCTTTTTTGGAAAGCCCCACTGCAACCCTTGGAGTATTAACAGCCGGAGATTTCCCATGAGGAATTGCAATTCCAGTCCCAAATGAGGTAGAGGAGAACTCCTCCCTTTTCATGATTTCTGCTTTGAATGCTTCTGCGTCATTTAACACCCCGTCTGCCTTGAGCATCTGAATCATTTCATCAATTACTTCTTCTTTCTCTGTCTGTTCCAGGGAAAGGGACACGGTTTCCACCTTAAATAAGGGTGATAGAGAAATGGTTTCTTTTACTTCATCCACGATCTCATTGGTTTCCTTAACAGGCGGAGTTATTAGTATGTAAAGAAATGCGCCTACAATAGAACCAAGCAAGATACAAGCCACCCAAACCAAAGGCTTATTAACCAATCCCAGAATCAAGAACCCACCATGAGGAGCTGGAACCTGAACCTTCATGAGATAAGTTGCAACTGCTGAGATAGAGGAACTTATCATGAGAATAGGAATTACCTTTAAGGGATTCTTAGCTGCAAAGGGAATTGCCCCTTCTGTAATATGTGTGCTTCCTAAAATGTAGTTAACCAATGCTGCCGTACGATCTTCCTCTGTAAAACGATTTTTCTTCATAGTTGCTGCAATTGCAAGTACAAGAGGTGGTGTAATACAAGCGGCAGAGACTCCAGCCATAAAATAAAAGTTTCCCTGTCCAAGAAGTACCGTTCCAGTCACGTAAGCTGCCTTATTTACCGGACCACCCATATCAAATGCACTCATACATCCAATGACGATTCCTAAAAGTATGGGGCTGGTATCTTGAATTTTTGTCAGACTTCCCATCATCCAATGATTTAAGGCCGCACAAGGCTGGCTAAAAAGCATCATTAGGATTCCAACACCGCCAATGGTAATAATAGGTACGATAAAAATAGATTTCAATCCTTCTAACTGTCTAGGAAGTCCTCTTAAAGCCTTAACGGCTGCTAAAGCGATATATCCAGCCAGAAAACCGGAGATAATTCCACCAAGGAAACCAGCATCGGTACTTCCTGCTATCATACCTCCAACAAAACCAGCAAGCAGTCCGGGGCGTCCGCCGATCGACTCGGCTATGTACGCACTGAGCACCGTTACCATTAATCCCATGGAATAACCACCCACGGACTTTATAAGAGCCGCTACCTTGTTATACTGCTCCGAAGCCGGATCAAAGGAATAAATACCCCATAAGAATGAAATGGCCGTCAAAACGCCTCCTGCCACTACCAGGGGCAGCATATGAGAAACACCATTCATCAGATGCTTATAGATCTGATGGGCCGCACTGGTATTTTGCGTCTGGCTGCTGTCACTTTTTTTATTTCCCTTGCGAATGGGCACCGTACGGTTTAGACATGCCTGAACTAAATCCTCTGCCTTGTTCATCCCATCGGATACCGACACCTCCAAAACTGGTTTTCCGTTAAAACGATCCAAATCTACGTTTTTGTCGCAGGCCACAATAATTGCATCCGCAGATGCAATCTCCTCTGCTGTCAATACATTCTCTACTCCAATGGCTCCATTGGTCTCAACCTTAATTTGGCAGCCCAACTTTTTTGCTGCTTCCTTCAAAGCCTTTTCTGCCATAAATGTGTGGGCGATCCCTGTAGGACACCCTGTAACCCCCAACAATTTCATACTCACTCCACCTTTCTCACCTTAATTTCTCTTGTGTATTCTTCTACTTTATCCATTAAGCCAAGGCCGCTGCTTTCTGCAACATTTGCGCCGACCGCGGCAGAACGTTTTAATGCCATTTCGATATCAGAAGAATCTTTAAGCCATATACTTAAAAATCCCGCTAGTGAAGCATCCCCTGCGCAAGCAGAGCTTACCAACTCCACTTTCTTTGTCCCGGCATAATACATGGATGTTCCGTTATAGAAATAAGATCCCCCCTCTCCAAGTGTTAGTAAAATATTTTGTGCGCCTTTTTCATAAAGGTAATGGAGAACGTCTATAATGTCCTCTTCATCTCTCATAATAATTCCAAATATATCCTTAATTTCTTCTTCGTTTGGTTTAATTAAGTAAGGTTGAAAGCGAATCAGCTCCCCTAAGTGCCTGGAACTGATATCCAAGACAACTTGGGTGTTCCTTTCCCTGCATAACTCTAAAATGTCATCATAAAATGTAGGTTCAATTCCTTTGGAAAGACTCCCGCTGATGACTAACGTATCCATCTCTGGAAGTTCTTTTAACAAGCTGCACATGTCTATTTGATTCTTAACAGGCACAAATGCACCTTCATTGACAAGCTTATATTCCTGCGTCCCGTCGTTTAAGAATATATTGATCCTAGTTGTGTCTTCCACCCAAATGGGGTGTGTTTTTATAAAACGTTTCTTCGTTTCTTCTATAATATACTCTCCGGAGAACCCTCCGAAAAAGCCCAGTACTTCTGACTCCATCTGAAACCGCTTTAAACAGTAGCTTACATTCAATCCCTTCCCATTTGGTGTGTAAACTGCCCCCGATGTGCGGGTAACTGCATTCCCTTGAATCCCATTAGAAAATATATTCATATCAATGGCAGGATTCGTTGTCAAAGTATATATCATTTATTAGCACCTCACTTATTTACAGAACCGTTTTACATTTATTATTATAAGTAAAAACAGAATGAAAATCTTTTCAGAAAATAGAATAAGGATTAAGAACCCTTTTGCCTGCAAAAAATTACGCCTTGAAATGAGCCCGAAAAGCCCCATCAAGACGTATTAAGACGTACCAAATATTCCATTTAACTATAAAATTTTCTACGGCAGATATTAGAAATCGCGGTAGAATTTTCTTGTTTTATGTTGACTTATTTAATTCTATCCCATTAAGAATAGAAAGAAATATAATCTATAATTATTCTGCAAATCATATAAAGAGGGATTCTGGAGGAGACTTCAAATTCCTTTATAGCCTGATGGGAGTGTTTAAATCCAATCAGGGAATGCTCACTATATGTAATCAATTTTGAGTTGTCATTGCAGCAACAGGTAATCACACAGTTTCCTCTTTGATATGCCGTAGCCGCTGCAGAGACCAGTTCCGGTGTTTCTCCGTTTAAAGATAAAATAAATAAAATATCCTCTTTCCTTAATTTTGTGGCCTTTATCTGCATGATGTTCGGGTCATCAGTAAAGAAAACATGATAATTAAGAAGCTGTAGCTTTAGAGAAAACTCCTGGCCCACATATTTTGTAAGCCCCCTGGCAAAGACTGAGATCTCTCCAGCTTCATTTAAGGATTTAATCACTGCTAAAATATCCGTTAAGGATATTCGTTCATGTACTGCCTGCGCTTCAATTAGAGTCTTATTAAATAACTCATTCATCGATTGAATCTCTTCACTCTTTGCCTTATATCCGGATCTGTACCGTAATTCGCTGAAACCATTAAGCCCACATTTACGAATGGCTCTCGATACGGTAGATGGCGAAGAGTAAGTCTCAAAAGCGATATCAACAATAGAAAGCCCCGGAAGTTCCTCCTCGTGGCCATTAATAAAATGTATAATCTCCAGTTCTGTTTTCGTTAACCGTTCTAAGGTGTTCTTATCCAATGAAATAATCATGTGTTTCCTCCAAACTGCATTTTTGTCACCAATCTGCTGCTGTTCCACGAAAAAAGCCTGACTTTCTTAATAGTATAAGCTTTTGGTAATGGTCTTAACAAGCAGATTGTTCTTTTTCCCCTCTTTCATGTATTAATTTGTCATATTTTTGCCTTGAACTCTTCCCATCCGTTTCATTTATTCTTGTTTTCACCTTAATCTATTCGTATCACTAGGAAAACTACAACTTTATACCATTCACAATGTCGCATTTTCGCTACTCATGAAGTAAAAAAAATTAGAACTGCCTCTTCTCTGCTTAGTGGTATCACCTGAACAATCTTGTTCATCTCTTCTACCGTAAATGTATTGCCCTTTCTCTTCATCTTACGGTAAAACGTGCAACGATTCATCCCTATGGCATCTGCAACCGCCTCCTGGGTAATACCCGATTCCACAATCTTTCGTTTTAACATTTGAGTATTCATATCACTCACCTCCCCTATAGTTGCATTTTTGCTACACCATAAAATAAGAATAGCTCAATCAATCTAAAAAGTCAACATCGTTATAGCAAAAACGCATCTTTATTCGTTGCATTTTTGCAACATAAATGATATTATACATTCAGGAGGTGGGAAAATGTCAATCACCGGTCAAAGAATAAAATCAAGAAGAAAACAAAAACAAATGAGCGCAGACGAAGTTGCAAGCAAGCTGGGTGTTTCCAGATCCACCATTTTCCGCTATGAAAATGGTCATATTGAAAAAGTCCCTGCCAATGTACTAGAACGTCTGGCTGAAATCTTAGATACTACTCCTACCTATTTAATGGGGTGGGATGACGATTCTAGCACTTCTAATACTCTGAATTTGAATTCCGTTTCCTTCCGTAGAAAGAGTCCAGAAGATAGGAACGCTGCCATGGTGAAAGAATCATCTGAAGATTCCTATCAGATCGATGAACGCCTACAATCCATAAGCATGAAAGCCACACCAATTGACAAAGATTCTATCATAAATATGGCAGAGATCTATCTAACACTGACAGAGGTTGGTAAAAAGAAAGCGCTTGATTATATCATCGATTTATCCGAACATACCAAATACCAGAAATAAGGAAATAAGACTCAAAAGTCACTGTATCCTCCCAGACTAAGAACAAATCTCTAAAAGGTCTATCAAACTTTGCTTTGCCAATTTCTATAAAACCTTGGATTAAGCACTTTAACTTGATTCCTATAAAATATGATATATAATTGAAAGTATGGGCATAATTATCTTAAGGAATATTTAATTTGACATTACGAGTTCTTTTTTGTAAAATACCCATATCAAAAGGGAGTAGTTGACACTGAATCAGTGTTTGCGATTGCATCAATACGATTATAGACACCGCTATTACAGCCTAATATAATCTGCATCGCAACGAAGTAACAAGACTTTTGTTGTAATGTCTACGTTACAGCAGGGGTTTTTTTTTGTTTTTTTACAGAAAATACATTTAATGAAGAGGAAAATATGGAATCACTATCAAAGAAATCTAATATTTCAAAGCTATCACTTGGCGGAATACTGGTAACATTAGGTGTGGTATATGGAGATATCGGTACTTCACCGCTCTATGTAATGAAATCTGTACTTTATGGAAATGGTGGAATCCAGCACGCCTCAGAAAATTTCATTCTGGGAACCTTATCCCTCGTATTCTGGACGCTCACTATTCTAACAAGCATAAAATATGTATGCATTACATTAAGGGCAGATAACAATGGAGAAGGCGGTATCTTCTCACTGTTCACTCTTGTTAGAAGCCGTTCCAGGTGGTTGATCATTCCTGCAATGATCGGAGGTTCTGCTCTCCTTGCCGATGGAATGTTAACACCTGCGGTAACCGTAACATCCGCTGTTGAAGGTCTAAAGCTGCTACCAGTTTTTCACGACCTATTCGGCGACAACCAAAGGAATATCGTTTTTCTAGTTATTTTCATAATCTGTGTCCTGTTTTTCATTCAGCATATCGGGACAGAGTTTATCGGAAGACTGTTTGGTCCTATCATGTTTTTATGGTTCGGCAGCATAGCGATTTTCGGCATCGTCAATCTTGTGGAAAATCCATTCCTGCTGCGCGCATTGTCTCCTCATTATGCCATCAATATCCTTTTTAGCGATGACAACAAGCTAGGATTTTTTATTCTGGGAAGCATATTTTTATGTTCTACTGGAGCCGAAGCCCTTTACTCTGATTTGGGACATGTCGGCAGAAAAAATATTTACTTTACATGGCCATTTGTTAAAATATGTTTATTGCTCAACTATTTCGGCCAAGGTGCTTGGATTTTATCTTCAAGAAATAATCCCGCATTTACATTAACAGAAGACATCAATCCATTTTATCAAATGATTCCTCACAGCTTTTTGGTCTACGGCATCGGTATCTCTACCCTGGCTGCTATCATAGCATCGCAGGCTTTGATTTCAGGCTCCTTTACTCTTGTATCAGAAGCCATTAAACTGAATCTTTTCCCAAGACTTCATACCATTTACCCCTCTCCATTAAAGGGACAGCTCTACATTCCAGCCATCAATCGGATCTTATGCATTGTCTGTATCGGCATTGTACTTTTCTTTCAAAGTTCCGAGAAAATGGAGTCCGCGTACGGTCTTGCCATAACAGTTACCATGCTTATGACCACTATCTTGTTATTTAACTATATGTTAAAGAAGAAGACACCCATTGTACTTGCAGTCATCACCTTTGTTTTCTTTTTGAGTTTTGAAATTTCTTTCTTCCTGGCAAATATCATTAAATTTTTCCATGGTGGATTTGTTGCCATTATAATTGCTGTCTCTATCTTATTTGTTATGTATCTCTGGGACAGAGCTCATATTATAAGGATGCGATATGAGGAGTTTGTCCCAATAAAAAATTATATCAAACAGCTAACTAAGTTGCACGAAGATCCGGAAGTTCCCAAATATGCCAGCAATCTGGTTTGCTTAAGCAAGTGCCCGAACCCTGAGGAAATCGAGCGAAAGATCTTGTACTTCCTTTTCGATAAGCGGCCCAAAAAAGCCGATATTTACTGGTTTGTGGATGTCGTAGTAACAGATGAACCTTTTCAGGCCGAGTATTCCATCGAAAAATTTAATACGAACCACATTATAAAAATACAGTTAAAGTTAGGTTTTCGTATCGATCAAAATCTTAACGTGTTTTTACGTCAAATATCAACGGAGCTAGTGAAGAATAAGGAGATTGAGCCACAGACGAATTCTTACTCCATTATTCCAAACCGTAAACTTGGAGATTTCCGCTTTGTATTTATCCAGGAAGTCCTATCCCATGAAACCTCATTATCCGCCTGGGACTCCTTCGTTTTTAATACGAAGCTATTTATACAGAAGTTCACAGCTTCCCCTACAAACTGGTTCGGACTTGACACAAGTGATGTATATATTGAAAAAGTACCTATGGTCATTGGACATTCAAACCGTGTAGTTTTAAAAAGAAAAGATAGGGAAATTGGGAATAAGTAAAAGTTAAGATCTCCTATGAAGGTAAATTCATAGGGGATCTTTTTATATTAGCTAAATGGAATACATTTCTTTTTATTAATACAAATTAACCTTTCTCCTATTATTTAGTACTGCTATCTTCTGCATATGGCCTTGCAAATCGCTTTTTATAGGCACCATTTTTCTTAAGATTGAGATTCCAGTAGTAATTAGTTAATCCAGTAAGTGAAATTATGGAAAATAAAAATTGCTCACCCTTTGAAAGGTATTCCGTTTTTTCATATTCTTTTTTCAGGGATATACTCATAATTCCTTTGTTGGCATATGTCTGGCCTAACAATTCCATTTGATCAAAAAACTTTTTATTTACGCTCTCTGGTTTTATTCGTATGCCTTCCACACTAGGCTTTATAATAGTACCATCGAAAGACACACCAAGTCTTTTTGTAATTAGTTCAAGATAAGGTCTTAAATAATAGGACTGACTTGTCTCTGGGAATCCCGATTGTACAAAAAATGCCATATGCACTTCCTTATTATTAATTGGCTTCAGTTGTTCAAAAAACTTCATCATCGAACCCGGCATTGCATGTACATAGAGTGGAAAGACAAATAAATGGTTCTCACCCATACCAAATTTTTCAGCCCACATTTTGTGCGCTTTTAAATTTATCAAGTTCCTCACTTCAATAGTTTCTACTCCCTGAGCTTTCATCCCCTTAATTATTTTTTCAATAATTAACATACTATTAGAATGATTCCCTCTCGGAGAGCCATTATAAATTACCCAATTTCCCTTTGGCTTTCTTTCTACAACATCTTTAGAAAGTACTTCACCTATTGGTTCTGCATATTCTAAATCGGCAATCTGTAAATAGTCATTCTCATACAAAAATTTTTTACAAGCACTCTGATAATGATATGCCGCTCGAGCAAGATAGTTCCTTATTACTTTAACTTCTTCATGACTCAACCCACTTTTTTCAAAATAAAAGTTTATAACAGGATATCTATCATATCTTTTCACATGACCACTCTCGCCATCTCTTATTTCGATATACGGTAAGTAATGTTGAATTAACCTATCTAGAAAAGTTTTACCTTTACCATCAATAAATCCATTTTCAGTATTAAAAAGAAGAACCACCTCATCACTATTTATATACTCCTTATATAATTTACTTGCATCATCATTCAAGGCACATCTTCCAGGAGTCTTCCACCAACAGCTCCAGCAGCCAATACAATCCTTTATCTGAGTATCAATAGAATCATAGATAGTTATCTCAGATTCTTTATTGGATTCCTTAAAATAACTCTTAATCTCTTGAGACAGTGGTTCATTACTTCTATCTTTTCCAAAATCAAAAACGGTTATTTTCATGTTTCCTCCTCAATTCTTTTTAAGTAATCGCTAAACCATCTTATCACGAATTTGGCGTAAGCAAGTCCAAACTCAAGTGCGTCATTCTCATATTTTGCCGGCTTATAGTTTTCAAAAGATGCACCCATTTCATCAAGGCGCACCTTCCCCTCCTTTCTTATATTAGTGAGATTTTGTTCCATATCTTGAAAATGCATAATATGGGTATTGATGGAATGCACTTGCTCTTCTTTTGATAGCTCGTTAAAGAAAAACATTTTTAGTAATTGAGTAGACTTATATTTATCAGAACCCATATCCTGCCTCATCAGCTCACTAAACCGCTCCCTACCAGCATCGGTTATGCTATATAGTTTTTTAGTCCTGTTATTTTTAATTTTTTCTTTTATCTTTACATATCCATTTTGATTCAGTTTCACTAAGGTTGGATGGATCGCCCCCTGGCTAGTACTTGCAAAATATTCAGTGCTTCTTTTCATTGCCATCTTTATATCGTATAAGGTAAGGGGATAATTATAGGATAAAAATCCTAGGATAATTAATTCTATCAAGTAGTGACTCCTTTTTATCTATATTTTTCATATGTCTTAAAGACATATTATATGACAAATACTACTGCTGTTTTTTTAATTTGTCAAGATGATATTTTTTCTTTATATTGTGGTAATTAATGATTAGACGATTACATTATGCTTTTTTTATCAGGCTCTGATTGGTCGATATTTCTCCATCTTGTCAGTTCAGAAGGTAGCATATTCAGATAGCTTTTGGTATGAAATTAACAGAAAGCTACCAATGCCTACGATCCTTTTCTCCCATTCATATCTCATTTCTGCCATGTTTTTTTCCCGTCATTAAAATAGGATCATCTTATTTTAGCAAGATGACCCTATTTTTCATTAACTTTTTTTTAAATCATATAAGCTACCTTTACAACAAAATATGTTGGCTGACTAATTTTAGGAAAATCCCTATAAAAATCTATATGCGTCGACCATAACAGCTTACTGTCAACCTTCATCAAATTATCATTATTCCATGAAATGATATAATTTTTTATGAATACCACTCTATATAACCTATATAAAGATTAACCTTCTCTCCCATCTGATTCTTTCCAAGCACTAAACCCACCAATCTCCTGTCTCCTTTATACCTGTCAATCTTCGTTAGTAACAATAACTAATGAAACAACTTTTAAATCAATTATCCCTTATATAAGCCTGCATGAAAGCCTAAGCATCTGTATTTATAATAAGTCTGCATGCTATTAAAATCATAACCACCCGTTGAAC
>DLJZ01000014.1:113651-209533 GCA_002478865.1 Hungatella sp. UBA7603 | reverse complement strand
TTAACTTAATGACATTGACTTAAGAGGGATCATATCAATTTTATTTTACATCAGTTTGAAGGTTTACACAAACTTTGGGATTCTCCCTTATACAACAATAAATTTGCCGCCCGATTGGGGCGGCGGTATGTTTACCGTATTTTTAGTTTTCTACAACGATCTGGCTATTCCTCTAACCAAGTCATTATTCTTCCAGTTTATCTTCTAAAACATTATTTCCTAGATAATGCATTAAATACTCAAGTAGATAAGAAAAGTTCTCATATGGTTTAATAACATTCGATTTTGCCATTTCAGCAATACTATATAAGGCTGCACTAGCCGCTGCCTGTTCTTCAAATTGATGAAGTGAAAGCTGTGTTTACCAACACAGAATGACCCGATATTTCTTTCCACATCATTGTTATCAAGAGGTATTTTCGGATTCTTAAAAACACGCTCAAAAACTGTTATGATGAATAGAATAATAAAGGGCACCTGCCATTTTTGAGCTTATATCCAGTTCTGTTTTATCAGCATATAATTTAATTTGTCATTAAATTATAGCACTCAATTTGTCAACTATTTCAAAAGCTCTTTCTATCGCCTGATCCATATTGTAATATTTAAAATCAGCTAGACGTCCACAAAGATAAAGTTCTTTTACTTCATTAGCTTTTTTTTCATATTCTGCATAAACAACTGCGCTTTCATCCGTAAATACCGGATAATAAGGTTCTACAAGCTGCCCTGGCACATATGGAAGTGGGTACTCAACAGCATATGATGTTCCATTAACCTCCTGCACCGGAAGCTTTTTATACTCAGTTATCCTTGTATAATCTTCTGCCTGCGGATAAGCAACCACCGGGTATTCTTGGAAACTATCAATCGCTTCGTACTTCCACTCAAATCTTAATGACCTATATGGCAATTTTCCATCTGAATATTCAAATAATTCATCTACCGGCCCAGTATATACCACTGGATAATCTACAATATTATTATCTATCAGTATCTTTCCATCACTAATCTTTATATGATCAAGTGCCTCAACACCTAATTTTACACTAATTTTCGGTTGGTCTATCAAAGCTTCTATAAGCGCATGATAACCTTCCACAGGCATCATCTCATACTTATCTTTAAAATAACTTTCATCATACGTAAAACGTATAGGTACGCGCTTAAGAATGCTCTTGTCCACATCTTTAGGATCCATTCCCCATTGTTTTGCAGTATATAAACTATAATCTTTATCAAAAAGGAACTGAGCATACTCCCTAATTAAATCATCTTCTGATTCCAGTAGTTCAACCACCGTAGCAGACTCTCTATCTCCAAAAACATTTTTGATATGTCTTTTTAATTCATCAGCTTGCTCTTTTGAATAAAACAAATCAATGGTTTTTAAATTAAATGCCGTTGGCGTACATATATCATCAATCATGGCCCCACAGATGAGGTGAAACTTTTCCCACTTTGCATACTTCATCATGTATTCATTAACTCGCTCATTATTGGTGTGAAAAATATGCGGTCCATATTTATGTACGAGAATACCATATTCGTCTTTGTAGTCATATATATTACCGCCAATGTGGTTTCTCCTGTCCCATATTTCTACATTGAGCCCCATATCAGACAGTTCACGCGCAATCACGCACCCTACAATACCACTTCCAACAATTAAAATTTTTTTCATAATTACATTCTCCACCATTATAATCTTTGTTATTCGTTCTTCATCTCTTCGCGTAGCATCTCGATAACACCTTTAATTCCATCCTCAAAGTCTACTTTAGGTACAAATCCCGTATCTCGATTTATTGCTGTCAAATCTACGCAAGAACATGGTAATTCGTCTGACACGTACGGTACATCACCTATACCTAATGGTAAATCAGGGTTGATTAGATTTCTTATCGTTTCTATATATTTGTACAATGGTTGATTATCACCACGTCCCACTGTATAAAAAACATCATTCTTGCCCTTATTCCCCAACAAATATAGAGCCTCTACAACATCATCTATATGTACATAATCCCATAGTTGCTCAAGCTTGGTTAAAGCAGGTTTTTCTCCTCTAAGCAATCTCTCAATTGTATAATAAATTACATTGTTATCTTTTCTATCAGACGCATATATTCCTGCTATAACGACATAAACAAACCCCATACCAAACTTCCGAGCATAAAGCTGAGATAAATAACGAATTGCAATCTTTACAGAACCATAAGCATTAGGGGGCGAAGGAATTGCACTTTCATTTATTGGTTTTCCATGATATAAATACTCATTGGTTGATCCAGGTACAATAAATACACGTGGTCTAAGATATGCTGCAAAACGAACTGCATCCAAATTCATACCCATGTTTTCCATCTGACAATCGAAATCATCTCTGTCATGTGCATTTATTCCTTTCCATGAAAAATGATAAAATGCATCTACAGATCTTGGGAATTTATCAATTTTAGAGAACAAGCCTTGAATATCTGAAACTACAATATGAACACCTGGTAAGTTCTCAATTTTTTCTTTTCTTCCATATTTAGGGTGTACAACAGCCCATACCTCTACACCTTCTTCAATACATTTTCTTGTAAAATGAGAACCAATAAAACCATCAGCACCTGTAATGACCACTCGTTCCATTATCTTTTTAATTCCTTCCTGAGTTTTGAAAAATTACTAATTGACTGCCAGCCTATCTCCAGGATACGTTTGGGATTCATAAAATTCTCCCCTCCTTGCCTTGGTCTGAAGGTCACATGCACATATGTCACATTTTCTTTGAAATGAGCAAAATATGCACATAGCATAGCATTTGGAAGATTAAAATCCGATGGAAGCTTATAAAGATATTTCTTAACAAGGTCTGTTTTCATTAATCTAAATGGGGCATTTGCATCAGGTACGTTTGCTCCAAAAAAGACTCTAAGAAAAAATCGAAGTACATTTTCTACAAAAACTCGATCTGAACCATCTTCTCGGTCAGAGCGGTTTCCCAAAACTGCATCATACTTATTTCGTAATTTCCAGAACTTCTCAAATTCAGCTGGATTAGTCTGACCATCTGAATCCGTTTGGAAAACATAATCTACCCCCTGTTTAATCGCATAATCATATAAATACCAGACCTTAGTTCCATGATCTGTACCAGGCTTACTCTCAACTACAAGCTTAGGATACTGTTCACAAAGATCGTATAATATCCGAAGAGTATTATCTTTACTCCCACCATCAGCAATGATAAGTCTTGATTCTTCATCTTTTCCCTCAAGAACTGGATACCACTGTGAGACAACATTATTTATGTTATCCTCCTCATTATACGCTGGCATAACAATATATAGTTTATCCATTCTTATTGCCCTCATTCCATACTGCCCAAGCAGCATTTCCTTTCTCCCAAAGCTGCTCAAGAATTTTTTTCTCTCTCACGGAATCCATACACTGCCAAAAGCCAGTATGTACATAACTCATCAATTGATTTTCATCAGAAAGTTGTTCCAACGCTACCCTCTCAAAAATAGTATTGTCATCTTTAAGATAATCAAATACCTCTGGCTGCAGAACCATATAACCTGCATTAATAGGAATACCATCACCAGAACGCTTTTCTCTGAAAGATCTGACCTCTCCAAACTCACTGATATCAAGAACACCCTTTTCCTGCTTTTGTATAACCGAAGTTAACGTCGCAATCTTTCCATGCTGTTTATGAAACTTTACAAGCTCAGCAATATTTACATCACAAACTCCATCGCCATATGTCAACATAAATGGTTCGTTGCCAATATATTTTTGTACTCGTTTTACACGCCCTCCAGTCATGGTATTCAAGCCAGTATCTACTATAGTTACTTTCCATGGCTCTACATGTGTGTGTCTAACAACTACCTCTTTCTTACCATCTGTAAAATCATATTCAATATCACTTGAATGGAGAAAGAAGTTGTCAAACCATTCTTTTATATATTCCTGCTTATAGCCAGCACAAATAATGAACTCATTATATCCATAATAGGAATACTCTTTCATAATATGCCACAAAATTGGTTTTCCGCTAATTTCAACCATAGGTTTCGGACGATATGCACTTTCCTCCGAAATACGTGTTCCCATACCGCCTGCTAGTAATACAACTTTCATATCTTCAGTAATCCTTTCAAATATTCATCTATTTGCTGCTCCATAATGATATTGCAATTATCTTCATAAAGATAAGCAATCGACCAATCAATTATTTTTTCAATTGCAGTTTCTACATCCCATACCGGCTCCCAATGAAGTGTAGTCTTTATTTTTGAACAATCAAGTTTTAAAAAGTTAGCTTCGTGTGGCCCGCCATCATATTCATCTACCCATACAGCTTTTACTTTGCCTGTAGCAGTATTCCACTTATTGCAAAACAGAGTGACGATATCCCCTGTTGTCCAGCAATCTGCTTCACCGGGTCCAATATTATAATTTCCAGCATATGTATTATCTTGATATTGCTTCATTGCAAGCAAAAGATACGCAACAACAGGTTCTAAAACATGTTGATAAGGTCTGGTAGAATATGGGTTCCTCACAATAATATGAGTTCCTCTTTCAACAGCTCTAATACAATCTGGAATTATTCTATCGGCTGCAAAATCTCCTCCTCCAATAACATTTCCTGCTCTACATGTCGATACTGCAGGGGCATCTTTCTCTTGAAAAAATGATTTGAGATAACTGCTGGTTACAAGTTCAGAGCAGGATTTACTATTTGAATATGGATCATATCCATTTAATTCTTCATTTTCCCTATACCCCCAGTTCCATTCTCTATTCAGATATACCTTGTCCGTAGTGACATTTACAAATGACTTCACGGAGTCTGTATTACGAATACATTCAAGGATATTTGCCGTTCCCATAACATTTACGGAATACGTGTAAAGTGGATTTTTATAGGACTCTCTTACAATTGGCTGTGCAGCCATATGAATTACGATTTCCGGTTTGAAATTCTTGAACACCTTAATTAATTCATCATAATTCTGGATATCTCCGATAATAGAGTCAATATGCCCAAACAGTCCACTTATATCAAACATGTTAGGCTTAGTTGGGGGTTCCAATGCATATCCCATAACCTGTGCATCAAATTTACTCAAAATCTTACATATCCAGGCCCCCTTAAAACCCGTATGTCCTGTTATAAGAACTTTTTTTCCTTTATAGAATTCAGCTAAATTACTCATCAAACGTGCCTTCCTTTATTTTTTTAATATACAGCAACTTTTCGAATTACCAACCACATTTAGATTTATATAGATTTTGAGACAAAGAATTTTGCATACAATTTACAACTTTTTATCAAAAATTACTATGCTTATTTTATCATAATTTTTTAAACACAGCAATTACATAATCAAATGAAATTTACCGTAAGCGCATTGCTTAACACAATCTAAGGAAATGGCTACACTAGTGAACACGAATATATACATACTACGCTTTTATTGGCTATTTTTGCACGCAATAAATTTCATAAAGAAAGTTTTATCACAATCATACACAACATAGTTATATGCAACCTCGTTATTTTTCCTATCTCTCAATAATTTCCCTTTCAATGTTCCCGAGTCATCACTTCAATACTTAACATCTATAGAATTTTCTTTTTGCATCTTGTGATAATTCTTTTAATAATGAAATAACTGCAGTGGCCATTAAGCATATACATAACAATAATAGCATTAATGCCGTCTGTTTCTTATAAAAAATCTTATTATCAATTAATGTATAAAACTAAAATAACTAATAATGCTAATATACATGCTTTCATACATTAGTCATCCTAAGTTCCATATACTAGAGAGAATTTATAATATATCGTTTGCTAAATAAAAATCAACATTTTCTCTCTCATCTTTCCATATCAGTGATGAATAATTTATAATCTAAATTAAACAGAATATTATATATGATGACCAACTTCCTTAATAATTAATAATATGAAAATCAACAATATTGGGTCTTTATTGAAAAAAGCTATTGTAAATGTAAAATGAAAAAATAGTAAAACAACAAAAACTTCGGATATATTTTGATAAGAAAAACGCTTTTTAACCACATTTTAAAGTTTCTATCTTTAATCAATATAAATAAGACCATTTCAATATAAAAAGACAGCAACTCAACAAATGCAGATGAATAACACAGAAAAGTAGGAATTTTCATCCAAGCATAGTATTCTACTCTATTTGGGTTTTCCATAAATAATATAGTTGTAATCCGTGGAATAATACTTTGTGAAATAATTAATTTAATAAAACAATATTCATGCATATTGAATCTTTATATAATTAATTAACCAATGCCATTACCCTCCTAATTATAATGGTTAAAAAACATCATACACGATTTTAGCTAATAGTACAATTCCTCCAAACGATACCAATAATATAAGAAACTATTTTCTTAATTGATTTTTAAGCCCGAAAAATAGCACAGGTGCAGTTATAAAATAAAATTTCCAAAGCACTTTGAAATAATACTTCAATTTCTGCAATAAAAAATCACCTCCTTCAATTTTTCCTATTAATGCAGATACCGCATTATATTTAGGTAAATCATCCGACTGTTTACAAAACTTACCAAAAACAGATGAAATCGCGCATCCTATAATTGCTATTAAAATAATGACTCTATTTTTTTATTCGCACCCCAACTACACACTGGTGGTTTTTACCCTTACCATTTTTTCTAATTAAATCTCTCTTCCTTCAAATTGCACTATCAAATATTGAATTCCAGAACCGGCTAAAATACAAATATAAGGGTAAGTTACAACTTTATATCTTGGCTGATTCTCTAATAAAAGCATTAACAACATAAATCCTACAATAAATAAAGAACTTAAAAAAAAGATAAAATTTGTTTTTTCTTTTAGGGATAGTCGACAACCTAGAAACACTAAAACTCCAATCATAAGATAATAACCCTGAAAAATAATAGCGTCGTCTGGTCGTTGTATATATATGCGTTTTTCAGGCTCAATTGTTTCTTGGGAGAAGTACAAATAATCCATTCCTTGCCACGCACCTGTTAGCTTTTTTATAAAAAACTGAAAAGTTATGTGTTTATTTTGATCAATATCTTTCTTAAGAGAATCCATAACAATTTGCCCAGCTTTATCATAGTCAAATCCAGATTCAATTACTTCGTTACGATACTCCCAACCAACCTCTGGATTCCATATTCCACATGAATCAGACGAAAGTCCAATGTTTAAATAGTGAGGGGTTAGATCTCTATTAACTGTCCTTCCCACAAAATAATCCAGAAACATGAAGCCAAGGACATTAGCCATTAAATATGAAGTTAAAAATATAGTAATTCCTACTATTCGAAAAGGTACTACAGTTATCTTACTCGCACACTTTTCTCTTGTTATAGGTTGAGAAGAATCAAAAAATACAAAAAACATTGATATAAACAACGCAATCATCATAATCTTATCTGTACGTTTAAAAAAACCAGACAGACTAATACAAAGTGCAGGGAACACATATCCCAATGCTCTCCACATTGGTGTTGCAGAATTTGTTTCCCTATTCGTTAAGGCAAGCAAAACAAGTCCTAACAACAACAAAAAAATATGCACAAATTCTGGTGAAAGTAACACTAGATATACAAGCTGAGATGGCCACACCGCATACATTATTGCTGATGTTATAGCGACTATATGTACATATTTATCTCGCAAAGTAAGCATTACTAAAAAGTATATAAGAACCACCGAGCCCGATTCCAAAAAAGCATTAGCTATAATACCTACAAGTTCTGAGGCTCCAAATAACTTCAATATTATTTTTAGATAAAAAACATACATTCCCCAATTAGAGAATATTGCATAGTGGTCAATGTGAATGGGAATGGCTTTTTGTGCCGCCTGAAATGCCATCATAAAATCAGACAGTTGAGTTGTACCACGACCGATATAATAAATAATACCCAGTCTCAGAAAAAGAGCGAAAAAGAAAAGAAAGCTTGCTATCTGCTTCCATTTCGCCGAACCATTTACTCTTTTTCTTATTTTATATGCAATACCAATGAGTATACAAAAAAACAACAAAGGAATTAACAATACTTTTATAAAACCAGAAGATGCTCCATTGAATACCAAAAGATATTGAAAAGGTAAACATATAAAAATATAAGCAGAAAGAAGTATAAAAAAACGCCAAAATACATAATATAGTGGAGTAACTAATCTTAGAATTTTTCTATTTATACCATTCATCTGATACATAAAAAATCCTCCATATATATTTTTCATTCAGTAAAATTGAAATTTTACGAGAGTGTAATTGTTGCAAAAGAACTCACTTCATTTTTTAATTTCGGGGAATATCATGTGATAAAAACTTTCATATAAAAAACGTATATCACTAAATCCATCTTTGTAGGGGTTGCTACAAAACTTTAAAATTATATTTTAGTCACAAACAACAGTAGCCTTAGGTGTATACTATATTTATCCTTTAATAATACGAACAATTACTTTTAGAATTAATACATACATCTTATATGTTTTACATAATAGGATATTTTTTTTTTAGGCTTACTAAAGTTTATCTTTTAATTATTTTGGAAATTTCAAATTTCTTATAGAAACTATTAAAAAAAAGATCTCCAACTGTATAATAAAAAGCAAAATAAAATGTCTCATTTGTCAGATAAAAGTGTTTAATACTATCAGCTGAAGAATCACCTAATATAACAGTTACGGCAGATAAAAAACTAATTAAACATGCTACTAACAATATACAATAAAATAAAAAATAATTACTATCTTTAAAATAAAGAATTTTCCGTACTGCATAAAAAACTATTAACATCATTACACTTACGTAGAAGCACCAATGATTCCACGTGATTACTTGCGAAACTTTTGAATAGGCAGAAAAACGTTGATCGAAATAATCAGGCTGTGTATTGTAGCCTTTATGGTGTGTCCCATATTTTGGAAATCTAAATAACTGTTCATCTTTTAATGTTATTAATCGAAAAAATATTTCTGGTTCAGTTAATAACATCTTAATTTCTTTACTACGATTGAATTTAGTACTATCATAAAACATTGTCTTCAATTCTGGATCTGGATCTCCTTCAAATATATTATAACCTATGTGTGGTTTTATAAGTGCAATTTCTTTTTCTGAATATCCTGCTGAGGTAAGTATTTTTTCTGGTTCCTTAGAAAGCAATAAAATATCTTTTAGAACTACATTAGCTGTAGTAGGAGCATTTGAACTATTTGGCAAAGAAATGCAAACAAATACTGGTATAGTAAACAATAAATTTAAACATATAATTGTTCCTATACGCATGAATTTCAATTTGAATATATGCTTCAATTGGGGTTGCTTTAAAATTCGATCTAGTTGCATACAAAGAATAATCAAAATCCCAAATAATGATAAAATATTTTGATATTTTGCAAGAAGGAAAAAATAAGCACAAATGATTTCACAAATATAAACTGTTATTATTGACCTAAAACAATCACATGTAATAAAAGTAAACGCTAGAGTAAAGAATAAAACTAAAAAAACTAAAGAAGCTGCTTCACCATAAAATGTATTAAAATATACAACATGTGTTACATCTGTAAAAAAACAAAAAAGAAATATACCTATTATTATGGATTTCAAAAATTTCATTTTTTTTATTAGATTAAAAGCCAGTATAATTGCTATAGTATATATCAAAAAATACACTAATCCAAGCCAACGAATGTCAAAAATATTTGTATCATACGCAAATAAATAATGCAAAGCAACTGCTATTTTTAGCAAAAGACTTGCAGAAGAAACAAATCCAGTTTCCATTGGAGTAATAAACTTAAATGTAGGAATCATATAGTGTATAAATGATTGTTCGTAGTTAAGATATGGATCTTCCAAGTAATCTAAACCAACAACAAACGACAATCGCCCAAAATCTCCATTATTGGCAAGACCAATATATGGATTAACAAATAACTGTATACCCACACATATAATAGTAAAAATCATTAGAATGATATTTAACCGCCTTGCTATTCCTGTTATTTTCATCTTACTCACTTTAGAATAAACCTCCGAATTAATAAGTTACTAAACTTTCTATTTAATTATTAGAATACAATCTTTTTACCAAAATCACCTTCACTATATCCATTTTCATAACCCACCTTAATGAGAAATAAACCTGTAGGTTATGGAACTCAATAGTTTCTTTCACTGTAAATTCATTTTTTCTTCTGTTATTCTTTTCTTATAAAGCTGACACAATACAAAAAACGTGGAGTACAGTGGCGAGACTGTTAGCAGCTACATCTCATTTATATATCGTGGTTTATCCATTGAGGCATCAATGAATGACCCATCCGTAGTTCGTAAACTTATCTCTTCCAAAGTTAACTCGATTTAGCCTTACGACCAGTCCCTGATCGTTTTATAACTAAAAATTTCAAGAGTTTTTTATTATCAATTAAAATCTTTCGTAAAAAACAATGTGGACTCAATGTCCACAAAACCTGTATTTATGCCTACATTGGAATCACCAATATAGATAGCCGTACCGATTATGAACAAGCTCGCTTTTTTCCCTTTTCCAAAGGTAGAGGAATTAGCTGGATGGCTTGCTAACTATCATTGCATAGAAACTTGTTTAGAATTTTAGGCAAGTATTGAATCCCTTTATTTAGTGCTCTTGAGAAAACGTGATTTGTTGTTCTTGCGCATTCCAAATACACAAAACCTCAAAAAGGAAATAAGACAGATAGTAAGGAGGCAGAGTGGATCTTCGATCTGTTAATAAGTTATATGATTAAGCCTTCCTCTATTCCTCCTGTTCAAATCCGTCACTTAAAGTATCTTGTTAGATGCAAGTTTAGACTTACTTGTATACTGCTTGGTTAAAAGAACCATGCTCACAAATGTCTCATGATATCAAGCCTTAAATTTCTCCCGAATGTGTAGTTAAACTTCGCCAGTGTCAGAATCACATAGGCGAAATGGAAAAACACATACCTCAAATAGAACGGGGATTTCGGGTGTCAGTGATCATTCTCTTAATGCTCTAAATCTCTTACGTATTGTACCTGAATTCGATAAGACTTTAATCACAGCAATTCAAGTCATTTCAAAAATCGAAGGTCATATGTCTGTCTGTCTTACCCACAGCAAAATTCCCCGTTTACTGGGGGGGATGTTGTTTTAGTTAAGATCAAAGCGCTAATAAAATCAACTAAAATTTCCCGTGCTGATTCTTATTTAAACCAGTTCTGGTTCAAATTGCAGATGCTCTCGTTGAAACACTCTGAATTTATCCATCTCTATCGACATATCCAAATCTCGTCGTGGTCATAAGAAAGCTATTATTGCAATCTAGATATGCTCCTGACCACTATCTGGCACATACTCTCAGATTTAATACCAAATTTACCGAAAGACTTTCTTGAACTCTGCCCTGAGAAGGTATCTAAAATACAATTAAAAATCACTGCAAAGAAATTAGAAAGCTTTACGACTCCATGCCTCTAACAGTAGTCTTTCATTCTTATTATGCCATTTATTTAAAAAGTAATTTCCATTTCGCTCCATCAGATCGCTATGTTTCGTTGTTCCAGAATTTGTAGTCTGATGAGGCAAATGCATGATTCCCATATAAGGACAATATACTGTCTTTAAACCAAGATCTCTTACTTGAAAAGATAAATCCGTATCTTCATAACAAGTTGGATCATACTTTTCATCAAATCCATCTGTTTTATTAAATATATCTCTTTTAATTACAAATCCACTTGTGGCTAAATACGAAATATTATCTCTAAACAACTGATTACTCTTAACCGCTCTATTAGGATAATAATCTACAATAGGTCCAGTTAATAATCCTTCATTAAACCAACCAGCTCCCCAAGACAATGCGCCAATACCTTTATAACCTTTTAAGATATATAAAGCACTATCTAACCATCGATCACATATCACCCACTGGTCACTGTCTAAGAAAACAAAAATTTCACCATGTGCATTTTTAACACCTAAATTTCTTCCAGATGAACAACCATTAACTTCGTTTTTTACAAGGGTTATTAATCCACTATACTTTTTCTGCAATAATTCAAAGGAACCATCTGTACTATTATTATCAACTACCACTATTTGGTATTCATATCTATTTTTGTGCTTGAGTAAGGAATCTATGCATCTAAATATTACTGATTTATTATTATAATTTAAAACAATTATTGATATTTTTTTCTGTTTGATTTCTTCTTGACCAATAAAATCCAATTCCCCTAGATTCAATAAACTATTACATCTGTTATACCATGAGTTTTCAGAAATAAACTCATCTGGATTAACAACTTCAGTATCATTATCATTTATATATTTTACCCATATCTTATAATCTTCCGTACATATGGTATTTGGGTAATTAATAATATCGGGTAAAGGAGTAGCCAATACCATTTTTTTCATTGCTATATATTCAAATATTTTTAGAGGAGATACATATTTACCTATTTCGCAATTTTTAAATGGCAGTAATGCTATATTACTAAATTTCAAATATGCAGGAAGTTCTTGTTGCTTTTTCAACCCTAAGAAATGAACATTGCTTGGCATTGACTTTACAATTTGTGGTATCCCTGAATAATCACCAATCATATTAAAAGTACTATCAGGACAATTGATAGCTGTATTTTTAATAATATCCCAGTCAAACCATTCTCCCCATAACGATCCAAAATATATTAATGTTTTTTTTCGTCCAATTTTCAAATCCTTTGGCTGCTGATAAAAATATTCTGATTCAAACATTGTAATATTAACTGCATTGGGTAAATATGCAATTTCCTTGTTTGTATGTTTTTGTATTTGTTTTACAAGTTCCAAACTTGTTGCAACCAATATATCACTTAACTGAATAAATATATCAAATGAAGCCTTATTATATAATAATGAACCTAAACTCGTCTCCCAGTTATCGATATGCTCATAGATTGTTTTTACATTTAATTGCTTAGCTTTTTCTAGATATGGAACAAATTTAAAATATGGTGCTTCAAAAATAAAAATGGCCTCCTCTTTTATATTCTCAAATATATTGTGAACTTGAATATTATCAATATGCTCATGCTGGATTGCAGGCATTGTCAAATCATATTTAACACTCTCACTAGAATCAAATGCATAATAATAGTACACATCATAACCCATTTTATTGAACGTATTAGCTAATTGTGAACACCTTTGCCCTCCACCTATATCATAATAAGGCACACCACAGAACAAATAAATCTGTCTGGTATTTTTACAGTTACTTTCAGTATTTAAATAATTAATGCTTTGATTATTATCTGATATATTATTTAGCATCTCCTCTAAGTTTGTCTGGGCAATTGATAACTTATCGAACTTATACAATGAATTACAATTATATTTTGTTTTACGTAGTAATTTATTTAAAGAGTATTTTATAAAATCTTTTTTTGCAAGTTTATCACCGTGAAAAAGTTGCTCTTTTATTCTCCTTAAATACAATAATTTTTTATAGCTGTTTGCATTACGCGCTTCTGTAATATAATTATAACTCTCTAATATATAGTTCTTATTTTTACTTAACCTATCTTTCATTTCTTGTGAATCTGCTTCCTTATCGCCTTGTACCTTTTTTATTAAATTCTTTAAATCCACAGATTCCTCATTCAAATCCAGATTTTGATTTTCTAAACTCTTGTTTTGACTTTCCAAATCCTTAATTTGTTCATTTGACAAATACAAATTATCATTTAATCTCTGCCAATCATTTTTCAATTCTTGATATTCAGTTTGTAATCGTTTGTTATTTTCATTCACCAAGTTTTCAGTTAGATCTGATAAAAAACTCGCTTTTATTATGCTTTTGTCTTTTGAATAAATTAATAATAATTGCTCCTTACCATAATACTCTGAATTGCAGTATACAGATCTTGCATAAACTAAAAAAGAATCTTCTAGCTTGCAAGGAATCATATTGGTGTCTAGCTTCACTTCATGTTCTTCTATTTCAAAATCTTCTCTAAATGGAATTAACAACACAAGATAATTAGATGTTCTTTTTTCCAACATTTTTAATACTTGATGCGTATTCCTAAAATGTTCTATAGTATTGGAGGAAAAAATCACAGGATAAATATCTTCTTTTTCTGGCTGTAACATATTTGAGACCTTAAAAAAATACTCCTCATATTTTTTACCTGCCCGAATAATTGCCTCATCAGAAAAGTCCTCTCCAACAATTTTTGCAGTTGGAAATGTAGACTGTAGTATTGGTATTGAATCCCCTTCTGCACATCCCAAATCACATATTGTATACTCATTTCTACAAACATCCTTTACAAACCAATCAGGCATTAACCTACATGCTAATTGAGCAAAATATTTTGTTTGTTCCATTCCCATATGATCATTCCAATCGTTCGTTTTAAATCGATTATTCCAATATTCCCTTGAATTGATTTGCTCCATATTCTCACTCCATATTTTCAATTTTTATATCTGTTTTGATATCTACTATTCCAAAAATCTTTTTATCAGAATAAATCTTAAAATATTTTGCACCTTCGATATATTCGTAATATATAATTGCAGGATTTTTTCTATCTTCTAAAGCAACCACAAGATAGTAGTCGCCAACAGCTAAATGTGTTATTAACGAAAATGTGACAGCTTGCTTTTTATTAGGAGTATCAAAATATATATCCTCGTCATAGGTTGTTTTAACAATCAAATCTGTTCCTTCTTTATTTTTAATTGAAAATGCAACTGAAAATTTGTTTAAATTATCTATAACGGTACTATCAAATACAACTTTTATTTTAATCATGTCCTCTGGTGAAAAATGATTTTTTTCAAAATCATTTTCAGTGGTTAACATAACGTTCTTTATCGTCCCAATATTTGTTCCCCAGTGTGTGATCGATTTATCTTCTGATTTATCTTCTATTTTATCTTGTATTTTTTCTTCCACCTTTACTTCTGGACCACCTTTTATGTGAACCATTCCAATAACTTCTTTATCTTCACCGCCACTTAACTCTTCATCTATAACATTCATCTTCTTCTCATCTTTTTGAAACATTTTATATGTTGTAAACTCAGAAATATCATCCAAATACATAAATTCAGTATATTTTGATACGACATATGCAGGATCTCCAGCCATTACAATTTCACCATTATTCAGCCAGACTGTTGAATCACAAAATGTTTTCATCAATCCTACATCGTGCCCTACATATAAGATAGTAACTCCTTTTTTCTTGAATTCTTTAAACTTATTAAAACATTTTGATTGAAATCTCATATCTCCTACACTTAAAATTTCATCCACTATTAAGATATCAGGTTCAACATTAATTGCACAAGAAAATGCAAGCCGTGCAAACATACCACTGGAATAAGTTTTCACCGGTTGATTTACATAATCCCCTATTTCTGCAAAGTCAATAATTTCCTGCAGCCTATCATCTATTTGCTCTCTCGTTAATTTCATTAGCATACCATAGAAGTAGATATTTTCAATCCCACTATATTCCATATTAAAACCCGCACCGAGTTCCAGTAGTGATGATATTCTTCCTTCAACTAAAACATCGCCATAAGTTGGTCTCAATACTCCTGTTATTATCTTTAAAAGGGTGGATTTTCCAGCACCATTTCTCCCCATAATACCTAGAATTTCACCATGCTTAACCTTAAAATTCACATTTTTAAGTGCCCAAAAGTCCGTGTGCAAGCTCTTTCCGGTTAGACTTAAACCCTCTTTCATTTTGTCTATCGGATTATTATACATTTTATAGGATTTTGAAACATTATTAACTATAATTTTATATTCTGAATTTTTCATTATTTAACTCCATCATAAAGTATCTGCAAAAAATGGATACAGTCTATTATATATAAAAACACCTAAAACTAAAATTCCTAATGTTAATAGCCAAAAATATATTGTTTGATTATATTTCTGCCAAAACCAAATATGATTTATAAATGCATCTCTATATCCATCAACTAAGTAATATATTGGATTCAGCTTAAAGAAAAATTGAGTTTTTTCAGGAAATGTATTAGGAGACCAAGCTATTGGCGTTCCCCACATACCCATTAGTAATAATACACCTATAATTTGGTTTATATCTCGGAAAAAAACCATAATAGAAGAGGTTATTAAAGTCAAAGCAAATAGTAGAACTATAGTACAAAATAAATAATATATCACCTGAAGCATATAAACTGAAGGATAATATCCCAAAAATATACATACTATAGTTAATAAAGCTATAAAAAACAAATGGATAATGGCAGAAGATAAAACTTTAACCAATGGTAATATATTAATATTAAATACAACTTTTTTTACCAGATAACTATACTCAATAAAGCTATTACTTGCCATAGAAAATGCTTCCGAAAAAAACAGCCAAGGTATTATTCCGCACATAAACCATAGCACAAAAGGAATTTCACCTATGTCACCACTTTTAAATCCAAACTGAAATACCACCCAATACACAATCATTGTTAAAAGCGGCTGAATAAATCCCCACGCCATTCCAAAAAATGATCCTGCAAATTTCCGTTTAAAATCGTTGATCGAAAATGACATTAATAGTTGTTTATCACTGTATATATCCTTAACCAAGCCAAATAACTTTCTTATAATACGAAGCATTTAGTTACCTCTTTTTCCAATCTAAAATAATTTTTGCAATTCGTTCACTAGCATGACCATCTCCATAAGGATTAACTGCCTTTGCCATCTTCTCATATGCTTCATTGTTATCGAGTAATTCTTTTGCGTTCAGATAAATATCGTCTTCATTTACTCCTACCACTTTAACTGTACCTGCCTCAACAGCCTCTGGTCTCTCTGTTTCAGTACGCATCACAAGTACTGGAACGCCACAAGATGGTGCTTCCTCTTGCAATCCTCCAGAATCGGTCATTACTAAGTAACTTCTGCTCATTAGATTATGCATGTCTTCAACATCTATAGGCGGAATAAGAAATACATTCTTTGTCTCCCCAAGTATACTAGCAGCAGCTTCTCTTACAACTGGATTTAAATGTACAGGGTAAACAACTAAAACATCCTTATATTCTTCTGCAATTCTTTTAACTGCCCTAAATATATTCTGCAATGGTTCTCCCAGATTTTCTCTTCTATGAGCTGTCATTAACACGACTCTTTTATCCTTCATATTAATGGTCTTTAACATCTCATCTTTGTAGATATAATCTTTCTTTACCGTTGTTTTAAACGCATCAATTACTGTATTTCCAGTAACAAATACATTGTCGACAATATTCTCTTTTTCCAAATTTCTTTTATTACTAATTGTAGGGGCAAAATGAAATCCAGCAATTTTTCCAGTTAAATTTCGATTCATTTCTTCCGGAAAAGGAGAATATTTATTAAATGTTCTTAAGCCCGCTTCAACATGTCCGACGGGAATTTGCTGATAGAATGCCGCAAGGGCAACTACAAATGATGTAGAGGTATCTCCATGTACCAAAACAATATCAGGCTTTTCATCTAAAAATACCTTTTCCATTTTCTCTAATACATTTGTTGTAATTGTAGTCAATGTTTGTTTTGGTTTCATAATATCCAAATCAAGATCAACCTTAATATCAAAAATATTAATAACCTGGTCTAACATCTCTCGATGTTGTCCCGTCAAGCACACTCTACTATCAATCTCAGGGTGTCTACACAGCTCCAGTACCAAAGGACACATTTTTATAGCTTCTGGTCTGGTTCCAAATACACTCATTACTTTTATCATTTTTAATCCTCCATTTTTAGAAATTCAAGAATCTTATCTACCCTTGCTTCCCACGCATTTTCTAATGCTTCTTGCTCTAATTTTTTATAATACATATCTGTTTTATCTAATTTAGTCAAATATTTTACACGCTCAATAAATTCATCTGCATCTTCATAAGTTAATGCTGACTCGTACCTTAGACACTCTGGCATTTTCGAAGTGACAATAGGTTTTCCACTAGCCATATATTCAAACAATTTTACAGGCGAGGTGGATTTCGTAACTTCATTAATAACGAATGGTATTGTTTGTATATCAAATCCAGCTACAAAACTCGGAAGCCTATGATATGGCTGTGCAGGTATATGAATTATATTAGAAAGTTTTGCATTCTTAATCACTTCAGAAGAGTGATCAAATTCATAACCGACCAATACAAACAACCAATCCTCTCGCCTCTTCGCCACTTCACATATCGTAGAATAATCAAACCAATATGCTAAGCAACCGTAATAGCCTATAACACAATCATATTTATCTATAATATCCACCAATTCTTTAGCTATAGGTGCATTCCTATTGTTTTTAAAAAATTCGTAATCTCCTGCATTTTCACTTAATATTGCTTTATCAGTATATTTTAAGGCAGTCTGATATAGCTTTGTTGCCGTACAAATAGTAATATCAGATTGACTCATTAAGCTTCTATGAGTTTCTTCCATTTGCTCATTATAATAGTAAAATAATGACATATCATCTATATATTCATAAACTAATTTATCGTATTGAAATTTGCACAATAAATCTGCATGTCTTGTCCATGACATAAAAACGACTTTACTATTGGCATGTTGTAATAGCTTATCCAACTTATTAATAATTCTATTGGAAAATAGCCACAAACCATCATTCAAAACCTTATATATAGGAAAATTATCATACTCATATTGATCCGGTACAAAAAGAACCATAGTGTTTTGTCGTTTAGCTAATTCTGAAGCCATCTGATGGGGTCTTTGATAAAGCGGAATATTCCAATCAATACATGGAATAATAATATAAACATCTTTACCTTTAAATATATCAACTAACTGCAGTATAACTCTTTCAGCATACAGTTTTTCAATGACAATAGACGGTATTTTTTTAATTTCTTTATATATCTTATGAATAGTTTTCTTCAGTGTATATAATAATCCTTCTGATTTAAAATACATGATACTTTTTTTAATTAGACTCATTTTTATATCCTATTCTATAAATTCTAAAAATTTATCCTCTGCATGTTTGTCTTCTTGTAATACTTTACATTTAAAAGTATTACAACCCTCCAAAAACAACTGATCATCAAACGCTTCTATATAGCTTAATAATTTTACATATAAATCATCTTTATTAATATCTACATCAAAACCCAAATTATATTCATTTACTACCTTAGCCAAATAAGTTCCACTCGATACAATAATTGGTTTCTTAAACAAGATACAATCATATAACTTATTAGGAAGAGCCGTCTTAACAACTTGACTTTTTGATCCATATATTGAATTTATAAAATCTATATTTTTGTATATAGAAGGTTTTTCATCATTTTGATATGCTGGCTTAAAACTAACATTACCTATAACATTTTTTTTGCAAAACTTCTCTAATTCGATACCTGTATGTGTCTTACCTACATATAATAGTTGTATGTTAGATTTGTTTTTCAAATTATTTATGATTTTGCAATTCTCTGTATAGTATCTAATACCACCAACAAAACCAATTACTAATTTTGATTTATTCAATTTTAATTGCGTAGTTTCTTCTTCTTTTTCTATATTAGATATATTATGAGTTAAGTATACCTTATTGCTATCGCTCAGCCAACTTTTAAAGCCCTCTGATGAAATAAATGTCAAGGCTGATTTCGATATCAATTTATCAACCCATATCTTATAAAGTTTAATATTTTCATATGTGAAGTCTCTTATATCTAGCAGAAACATATTAGGATATTTATTTAGTAAAAATCCAGATATAATTATGGCTGGCAAAGTGGTTAGCACAATAATTTTATCATAATTAATTGTTTTGAGTATATTCAAGGTGAATCTTTTCCATTTATAAAAAGGAATTATTTTTGAAACCTTAGACTTTTTAATTTCACTTTTAAAAACATAGTAATTTTTAGGCATCGAATCCTTTGCTAGGGCATTTCTTCTGTCCCACAATATAACATCATACTCAATTTTATATTGTTTTAATAAACGTTCATATTTTAAAATATAGGGAATATTAATATATTCATCATATGTAACAATACAAACTTTCATTCTTCTACTCACTTTCGCATTTACTAGGATAGCATACAATTTTCAAACATATAAGTTTATAAATACTTTCTTATTCCATGTGTCGCATAACACATAAAATAGAATATAGATTTTAGATATCCAAAACCCATATGTCGATATACTAGAAAGGTCATACGTGCAGATTTTATCTTATTCCTCGACTTACTATTATTTGTAAGTCGATATTTCAAATAAGGTTCATTAATTCCACAAGCTCTTCTATATTTTTTTAATATTTTCAGCCATGTAGTATAGTCTTCATGAATCTCATCATTTCCCATAGGAAACTCTCTGGCTACTTCTGATGAAATAAGAACCGACGAACAATTAATGCTATTATGATGCAAAAGTGACTTGTATGTAATATGATTTCTCACCGAAATATATTTTCCTGTTGACTCACCATTAGGATAAACTAATTCCCTTCCAGTAGCACATAAAACTACACCTGTTTTTTTCATAATCGATAATTGTTTGTCTAACTTTCCCTCTAGCCACCAATCATCAGCATCCAAATAAGCAATATAATCTCCTTTAGATTTACTTACACCTAAATTACGAGATTTCGCCACCCCTAAATTCCTTTCGTTTTTTATATATACTACATTATTCAACGCTAGGTATTTATCCATAACAATATCCAAATTATCACTTGAACAATCATCAATTACTATTATTTCAACTGAAACATTTTGCAAGAATACAGATTTAATTGCTGTATCTATATAATCGCTGGCATTATATGCAGGTATAATTACCGATACTGTAGGCATCTCCTCTATCGACTTAATTGTTTTACTACTTTTCTCAATCACTTTTAAACTCCCTTTTAATTACTGTAGTCTATCACTCTACTACACCTTCAGCATCCTCTGTTTATAGAGCATATGTTACATGGCAAATTTGTAGCTGCTTTAAAACCTATTATATTAAATAATATTCTTTTCGATAGCGGTGTAATGATGGTCATTACCATAGAAGGAACAAAGTTCAATGAATTATGATTTAATTCAAAAAAAAAGTGCTAAATCAGTATATTGAGATACTTTTCTGATTCCTTGATATGTGCCCCTAACCTAGAACTATTATAATTTATTTCCTTGATTTAATTCCTTCCGTTGCCTCTTTCATAAACATAATCTTTGGAGTCATGAAAATGAGTTTTATATCTAATAGCATGGAATAATTACGAATATATGTTAAGTCTAATTTTAACTTATCATATGATGTTGTATTATACTTCCCATAAATTTGTGCATAGCCGGTAAGACCTGCCTTCACCTTCGTTCTGTATGCAAATTCCGGTATTTCTTCAAGTATTTCTTTCACAAGCTCTGGTCGTTCTGGCCTGGGCCCCACTAAAGACATATCCCCCTTTAATATATTTAGTAACTGGGGAAGTTCATCCAATCTTAATCTCCTTAAAAAATGTCCAATAGGTAAAATTCTGGAATCTCCGTCTTCTGCCAATCGGGGAATTCCGTCTTGTTCCGCCTCCTGAATCATAGTGCGGAATTTATAAATATAAAAAATCTTATCATTCCTTGTTAATCTTGCCTGTTTAAAAAAAGCAGGGCCTTTATCTGTAATCTTAATAAGAAAAACTATAACAATGAACAGAGGTGCTGATATCACTATTCCCAACAATGCACCTATAATATCCAGCATACGTTTAAAAAACAATTGTTCAATAGTCAATCCATCATTTCTTGATAAAAATAGCGGTGAGTCAAATAGATTTAATTCAACCGAACTCTTTATTAAAACGTCTGATATTTTAGGAACACAATATGCACGTATTGAATTGGCAAAGCAATATTTTAGTAACATATTCCTTTCATGAGAGGCAATATCTCCAATAATAATCCCGTCATATTTTAATATTTCCTGTTGCAAAAAAGATAGTCCAGAATCAATATTTATTATCTTACATATTTCATACTTATCCTCCCTTGAATTAATTTTTTCAATAAGATGATAATCGGATCTACTTCCAGAAATTAGCAACATTTTCCTAGGAGGAAACATTTTGCTGTAAACATATTGATAGATCAATGTCCAACATACAACTACTAAAAAATCCAAACCTGTCATTTTAAAAAGCTGAATAGGATTTAGAAAATGTTTATCTATTGCAACTATCTGTAAATATGTAAATACATTAGTAAAAACAACCGCTAAAATTTGAGAATAAATTAAATTCGCTTTTTTTAAATATCCAACTTTAAATCCTCCATATATACTAATAAACAAAACAAGAATTACTCCATAAAGAAAAATCATCATCCAGTTTCCCCTACGGTAAAAAGGGTATTCAAGAATTTTGTTATAATGATTAGTCCACAACCAACCATATATTCCTATTAACATTGATGTAAGTCCTAATGTAAAAAACAATTTAATAAGACGTTTGTACTTTTCATTTATCCTCATTATACAGCACCTTTATCGTTTTAATAATATCCCAAAATTTATCTAAAGCTTTTTTAGTATACCACACTAATTACATTTCGTACATTCTACTATACCACAAAAAGAGCTGTTAGTTTTTAATATTTTATGAAGTTCTTGCCTTTATCACTATAAAATTCCAATAATATTATGTTTAAAATTATAAACATCCGCTTTTATAGAAAGATCAATAATGATAACATTTTTTCGCTAATTGTATAATAGCCCACTAGTAGACAGTAGTCAGTCAGATATGATATCAGATTGACTCTGAATTCTCTTTTTTTCAGATGCCCTATATTCATGTTAGCGCATTGTACCCCATTAGGTTCAAGCTACGATAGTGTCAAGACTTTTTCGCAAATTGTATTTCAACCGGCTATGATATCAGACTGGTTCTGGAGATCCAGTTCTTTTATATGCTCCATATTCATGTACTGTTTTCTGCTCCAATGGGTTCCAGCTACGCGTCGCAGTCTGGCACAAATAAGCATTTAAAGCACTTTGCCCGTCTGGGAAAGCACTAATTGACTGGGTTCTTCGTTTGATTTCCCTATTAAGTCTCTCGATGGTGGTGTTGGTGCGAATTCTAATCCAGTGTTGGCTGAGAAAAGCCATGTATGTAAGTGTTTCTTCAATTCTGTCTTCCACCTTTTTGGCAGCCGAAGTTAATTTCATCTTGCGAAGTTTATCAACTACTTGTTCTGCTTTATCCTTTGCAGATGCCTTGCACTCTTGAGCATGAATAGCCTTTAGCAACATAGAGACTTCCTTTATCTTGTTACGAGGAGTGACCGAAAATATATTACGATAGAAGTGAACCATACATCTTTGATACTTTGCATCTGGAAATACTTCTGGTATAGATTCGAGCATACCAAGGCATTTATCACTGATAGTTAGGCGTACTCCCGTCAGACCGCTTTCTTATAACCAGACAAAGAATGTCCTCCAGATTTCACGATCTTCTTTCATGCCTTCCGCTGCGGCGATAGCGTTCAATGATTGCAGTTTCAAACTGAACACCCTTTAACTATGGAATCTTTAATTTGACTTCCCCGGCTGTGGTTTGAAAGTTCCTGCTATAATGGCCAGAACGATATCATTTGCGGTCACCGTGACGTTCATCCTTTTCATCATTAACGAGTTCCTCTGCTTTATGATACAGTAAGGTATTGAGGGTTTCCTCACGCTGTTGCGCACTAAATTTTTAGATTCGTTATGGATATGTTCCTAGTTTAACTGCATAATCTTATCAGACATATTGTATGGCCTTTTTGGTGAGATTTGATTGTGGTGACTTTATTTTACCAAACGTCTATAGAACATATCTATTTTTATGAAATTAAATTTGCAAAATTAATTATACCTCATCAAAATTACTATGGTCGAGTGAAAGAACATCTTGCAGCTCTATGAGATTTTATTAATTCAGCATATTTTAAAGACCAACACAATGTGCTGGTCCTATTTTGATGTGATTTTTTTCAAATTAACTTTTTAAAAAATATTGACCAATTATTTGCAAGCTACATTTTTTTTATTTTATAATATAAATCTCTATTTTACAGAGAAACTTTCACATGCGGGGGTACGGACAATTTCTTAGACAGGCTAAGCCGTCAATCCTAGATCTTGTCTATACTCCCTTGGGCTCATATTTCCTAGTGATTGTTTGATCCTCTTTCGGTTATACCATATTAGATAATCATTTAGGTTGTCAATGAATTTTTGGATGCTCACACCTGTCCAATCCCGATGATAGAACATTTCATTTTTTAGTCGGCCAAACAGGCCTTCACATGCAGCATTATCTGGAGAACAGCCTTTCTTGGACATAGAACGTTTTAACCCTGCTTTTTCCATTCTTTTAATCCAGCCAGGCCATCGGTAATGACAACCTCTGTCGGAGTGGATGATTGGATGTTCGTATTTATTCAACTGAGAGATCGCCTGGTCTAACATACGATTTACCAAAGATGAATCTGGAGCAATTCCAATCATTCAACATGGGAGCATACCATCAAAGCAGTCTACAATCGATGAAAGATATATCTTTCCAATAGGAATAGCGAACTCTGTGATATCAGTAAGCCATTTTTCATTTGGCTTGTTCGCATGGAAATCTCTTTGTATCAGATTTGATACGGAAGGTGATATTTCCCCCTGATACGAATTGTAATTTTTTCTCTTTCTGGTTTTTATCACCAAGTCTTCTTCCTGCATGATTCTACGTACTATTTTCTCAGAAACAGTAATGCCCTCTCTTTTTAGTGATCCATGTATTCTCCTGTACCCATAACACCTTTTGTTTTCATTAAAAAGTGCGACAATCTTTTTACAGATGTTATCATATTTATCCTTCTGTCGAAAGACTGCTTTTTGATAATAATAACCGCTTCTTGGAAAATTAAGTAGCTTTAATAGTATTGGCAGTGAATATCTATGTTTCAGAGCATCAACTATCACTGCCTTCTCTCTGTTTTTGAGAGCTGTCTGGTCGATGCCCGGATCTTTTTTTAGAACATTGATAGTTCCCTTTAATAGATTAATTTCCAGTTGCATATCTTTAATCTGGGCTTGAATTTGTCCAATGTCTGGAGTGAATAATGAGGTTGTACCTTCTGTGAGTGTGCCTGGTTTTATATTTTTATCATTCATCAATGCAGTAGTCCCTCCTTGAAGATATCTTTTTCGCCAGGTATAGATACTAGCCCTAGTATAACCATTGCTTTCTGATACTAATTTTATACTTTCTCCTAGTTCAAAGAAACGATGAATTGCATTCATTTTTACTTCAAGAGATGGATTTCTAGAGTGATTCATAGTATTGATATTACACAGATCTTTTCTGGGAGACTTTTGCGAACCTTCATCTTTAATCTATGTGTATAGAGCTCTTCTAGTAGGATAGCCTAACATACAGGTTGTTTTGGTCACAGATTCACACTGGTGATAAGTTTTCAATGCAGTGATAATTTGTTCTTGAGTATACATACTTATTTAGCTCCTCTCAGAGCCTTAGAGAGTCCAGCTTTTTGTCCGCACCCCCTACTCATAATATCCATTACGTATCTTGATTTTTTATTTTCCTCATATCAATTATTTTTTAATTGTTATCGGTCTTGGTGGTATCTTCAAATGACTTAGCTGCCACCATTCCTAATAAAAGCCAAAATATAGGAGTAGTTATTGGTAAGTTTATATTAACAAACGCCTGAACACTATAGCATATAACTCCAAACGCAACCGCAATAGTATATGGATTGTTTCTCCTATACCTGCAAGAATTCCATATATTGCTTATCACAAATAATAAATATGATATTAAACCTGCAAATCCAACTGTAACAAGCAAATGTAAATACTCGTTATGAGCGCTATCAAATAATTGATTGTATGGATTATTTGCAGTTTTTTGTAAAAGAAATATGCCGAATGTTTCAGGACCAAAACCTATAATCTTCTTCCATAAGGATAATTCAGAAAAACGTTCCATCGCACTTCTCCAAATATATCCTCGATTTGTTCCCCAATTATCATTAAATACAAAATAACTACTTAAACTACCATATTTTGTAGAATTTCCCAAAATATTTATATCATAGCAAACATAAAAAAAAGCCATTAAAATAACACTCAAAATTGAGACCCATATATATTTGAACGTATTACTATACAATTTATTTCCCCTGGATAATCTAACATCTACACCTTTCCAAATAAATATAATTACCCATAGAGCAATCACTAGAAAATGCAGTCCCCAAAAGTTGATAACCATATTAAAAGCACTATCAATCCCTAATACCCCATCTCCAAAGAATGAATTAATCCAATCAATACTCTGAACAACAGTAAAAAAGGTCGCTAAAATAATTAAATACTTCCGAATTCCAATTCTACTATTAAAAAGAAATAAAGGTAGTAAAGAAAATAATGCAGCCAGACTAAGATAAGCATTATCACTAACACCCATTATAATAGCAAAAAAGCTAATAATCATACAAAAATAGTAAAAAGCAGATCTCTTAGATTCTTTTGTTAAAGCAAACAATACTGTTGATATAGCCGCAATAATTCCTACATAAGCAGTATAGGTATTAATATTACCTATCGTAGAAGTAAATATTGCTCTTTGTTCCACAACCATTGGCGCTTTAAAATTAAAAATATCCATTTTAAAATAATCTGTAATTCCAAATAGACATACTAGAATACCTGCTATGAGAATCATATCAATATGGAACTTTTTAAATTTCCACAACCTACTCACACAAAAATATGATATTACATACCAAGTGATCAAAAACAATCCAGTAAATCGGCCCTCATTTCCCCAAAAAGATTCATATACATAATCTGATGCAATTGTCGATAAAACGGCAATTAAGTAGAACACAAGAACAGAACAATCTGTCAATGTCAGATTTGCAAAAATAGTTTTAAATAAATTATTACCTAATAAATTTACTTTATTGATTCGCTGTTTAAGAAAACAGCCAATTAGTAAAATAAGCATTGCAATGGTACAAATACAATAATAGTAATATTTAGCAATAAGTATATCAAAATATCTATCTCTAACGAACAAGGGAAGTCCTGCACCAACTAATATAACATACGTACCTATAACCAAAGAAACCAAAGGATTATTTTCACCCCTCTTATAACTGTTTCTATTAAACTCCGTCATGTTTTATACTCCTTCCACATTGTTATCTTTTTATACTAAATATTTTTTATTTAGTAAGTATACCATTTCATTATGTATAAAACAACTTAGCATTTTCTAAACATACTTACAATATATTTAATCATTTACGCCTCGTAGATTAATAATTAAAAGTAAAGCTTCGGTGCTACTGACAAATGCTTTATTTATTGGAAATAGATCTAATGATATAGCGTGCTTTAAAAAGCACCTCCAACATTTACTATAGAATCATCCAATATCACTTGCTTAGCTGTCGACTTATTTTACCCCAATAAAAGATTATTAACAACATTAAAGCTTGATGGGACATAATTTTTTTATATTGTCGCACATTTTTTCATCTACAGAGCCCTTAAAGTTTCATTATTTATTATTTTGTTTTACCAGTTCACCTGTGACTAGGTGCATATCTTTTTAATACCATTTGATCATATACTAAATCCTTTTTAATTGATTTTGAAAATATTATTAATTTTCTCTGCATTTCCCCTAGCATATCAATATAATACTCACGATTCAGAAAATATCTGTTCCTATATTTATATTTTTAAATCAAAATGTCATTCAAATTATAATTAGCATTCTTTTCCACTGCAAATATCCCATTATTTCTAATATTCTGTATTACGCAGGTATATTTAACTTTTAAAATCTCTATTCATTTTCTTTCACATAGGATTTTTATAATTTCTCAAATGGCATCTTGCAACTCTCCACAGATTGCCTTCCTTCTAACTTCGAATGCAAAGCCGATATGATATTTGTAATTCCAGGTTGTGTGTGTTAATGCATTCTTGTCCTTTTAGATACCTCCAGCTATAATAAATGTGTCTTACGAGCCCACATTTACTATCGCTGGAGATTTTCATTATAACTGTAAGTTTTATTAAATGCATTTCATGTGGAATTGCAAAGGAAGTTTCTATGGAATCCTCAATTTCAAAATTTTCGAACTCCGATACTTCACTGTACGTCATAGAAAAAATGGTCGGGATATGGAGACTTATTTCGTATGCCCAAAAACAACATACAATAGAACCAACTATTAAAAGTTCTATACTGAATGTTGGAGTGTACTTAAAAAGCATTCTTCCAACATTCTTTTTGTTATATTAAATTACATTTATATGAAGCCTCCTAAATACATATCCCCGACCAAAGTTCAATGCTAACGGAGGTGAACTCTTATAGATGTACCCTAATTATAGCAAGGCTTTCTTAGAACTAAAAGATGTTTTTATAATAAAAGTAATTCATGCTGACTCCGTTTTAAGAATTTTTATTGAAACCAAATCCTCTGAGCAGATCTGTCCTTGCTATGGCTGCAAAACAAAAAGAGTTCATGACTATCGAATCCAGGAAATTGATGATATCATTTTTTAAGGAAAAACCGTCACTCTGGTCTTTCGCAAATGGCGCTATCTCTGTACTTCCTGTGGAAAACGTTTTTGAGAACACTATTCTTTTCCTCCTTCCTATCACCGCAAAACTAGGAGAGTGGCATTTTACTTTATATCTCTCGTTCGACAGATATTTTCTCTCAAGCAGGTTTCACTCCTTACTGGTATTTCTGTCCCAACGATCTGAAGGCTTTTGGATACCATCCATTATGCAATACCAGACAAACTCCCTGAGGCTGTTTCCATTGATGAATTTAAAGGCAATGCCTCTACTGGTAAATGTCAGTGTATCCTCGTTGATTCCCAGAAACACCGTATTCTGTATATCTTGCCAGATCGCACTCAAAATCATTTGGCTGATTATTGGAGAGGCATTCTAAGAAAGAAAAGGCTGAAAGTAAAGTTCTTTGTATGTGACATGTGGCTTCCCTACGCAGAACTGGCCCGGACTTTCTTTCCTAATGCAAAGATCATCGTAGACAAGTATCATTTCATCCGACAGGTCACATGGACGATTGAAAACGACTCCAAAAGTCCATGCCCGTTTATCTTAGGAAATACTATAAACGGAGCCGAAAACTGATTCTGACCCGCTATAAAAAGCTGAAAGATAAAAATAAACAAGCCTGTGATTTGATGCTCCAGTATAATGATGATCTGCGCATGTCACATATGATGAAAGAATGGTTTTATGACATCTGCCATATGGAGTCCTATCGCTGCCAACAACAAGAATTCGATGATTGGATTTCTAATGCCAGAGGATGCGACATTAAAGAATTCGAGAAATGTGCGAAAACGTTTCAGTCCTGGAGAAAGAAAAACTTAAATGCCTTTAAATATGGCATTACAAACGGTGTTACTAAGGATTTAACAACAAGATTAAAGTATTAAAACGAAGTTCTTATGGCATCCGAAACTTCAATCGGTTCCGGACCCGGATACTTCACTGCACAACATAGAAAAAATGGTTGGGATATGGATGCTTATTTGGTATGCTCAAAAACAGCATACAGTAGAATAAACCATAAAAATGAGGTGGGATCCTCAGGATCCCACCTCATTTCTTACGTCAAGCCTAATCGAAAATTAGTCTTCTACGTATACTGCCTCAATGTTTTCACCGCTAAGCTTGTAGTAACGATCATCGCCATCTTTAGCTTTAGCTTTTTTCTGTACACTACCAGAAGTATTTACTACTTTAAAATCAACACCTTTAACTTTTGCATCTTTTATAGCAGTTGTTACATCATAGTATTCCTGGTAATCATTTGCATTCTTTACGCCTTCTAAAGAAGACTCTGCATTAATGTATTCATCATCTAAGAACTGCTCTGTTGTTAAAAGAGTAATTTCTGTAAATTTACCAGTTGTCTTATCTGTTACAGTTTTAACTACTGAATATTTATCATCTTTATCAGCTTTTAATAACATACCACCAAGATAATACTTGTCACTATCTACACCAAACTTACCCTGGCCTTTAGTGCTTCCAGATTTATTAAACAGGAAGTTGAAAGACTCACCATCAATGTCAATAGTCTGCTTACCTGTCTTCATAGCTCCATCATCACCATTACCAAAGTAGTACAGTCTATATTCTTTAGTATTGTATAATCCAGAAACATTCTGCTTGAATGCATCTTCTGTATCAAAGTAGGAACCAGATATATCATCATTGCCTTGAATTTCAGCAATCTTTGTAGTACTATTGCCTTCAAACTTAACTGCCTTTAAACCATCCTGCATTGCGCCAAAATTATCGAATGCATATTTCTTACCGTTGATAGTTTTAATTTCAGAAGCAACAAGCTTACCATCTTTGTCAGAATAGTACCAGTTTGTTGAATCATCATCATAATCACCTTCGTTCAGATAAGAATCTGGAACAACCTGGAACCAACCCTTTGTTACTCTAGCGCCATCTTCAGGACTACCATAGTATCTGAATTCATGTGTGTAGTCTTTATTACCCTGGCTAGTTGTAGCTGTTGCTGGAGTTGTGGTTGTTGTAGGAGTTGCTGCAAAGTTAACCCATTCAGCATTCATACGGCCATACTCATCAAAGCTGTATTTTTTGCCATTAATGGTTTTGCCTTTTTCATCAGTCATCTTCTTACCATTAGTTTTGAAGTAGAACCAACGAGTCTGATTTTCATCATCAAATGTATTGTTGCTTGAAAGACCAGCGCCAACTTCAGTGTATTCACTATCTACGATGTCCATAGATTCCCACTGGCCCATTCTCTGAGCGCCATCATTTTCATCACCTAAATAATAGTCGCCGTCTTTCCATTTGTCATCACCAGTAATTCTTTCGCCATTCTCACTATCAACCCAACCATATAACATCTTACCTTCATCATCGAAGAGATATTTTTTGCTGTTAATAGTTTTGAAAGATGCACTGTTGCTGGTAGTAGATGATTTGTAAGCTTTACCATTGGCACCAAAATAATACCAATGATTTAATGGATCTTCATCATCATCGCCATCGTAATCACTATTTTCAACAGAAACCCATTTGTTAGTTACCATAGAACCATTTTCATCTACATAGTAGTAGTTATCATTATCTTCAACGATAATGTCGGTAGCCATTTCACCATCATCATTAAGGAAGAACCAGTTATCTCCTGATTTTGCCCATTTCTCTGTTACCTTATCTCCGCTCTTGTCATAGTATACCCATGTACCATTTTCTTCCTGCCAGCCAGTAGCTGCGAAAGAAGACATGGAAGCACCTAATGCAAGAAGTGCTGCTGTAGATAATACAGCAACTAATTTAGTTTGCTTTCTCATAATTAATGCACTCTCCTTTTTCTCTTTGAAATACTTTTCTGAAATTCCTAATAGCATTACGAGGTAATTATACTTCGTCAAATGGAAATTATCAATACTTTTTTTACATTTTTTGCATATTTTGCGAAAAACGGAAAAAATTAACATTTCCGGCAGAAGCTATCAATTCCTCCATCACATGGTACATTATAATACATTTACTGGGAAATTACTATAACTTTTATCTGTTCATTTTCTTACATAATCTTTACGAAATTGGATTATTTTGTAAAGATTGTATTTTTATGTATACATAACTCTCGTTTTTGTGGAAACATGGCTTAATGTCGCTTTTTTCTATTAATATTTTATTATGAATCTAATATTGATTTTTACCAATTCGATGGTATAATGTTCACATAATTACATTTTCACTATAATATTGAACATCATCCTAAATCATATACTTTATACACGGAGGTTTTACTGCTATGGATCGTAACGTTATTATCTGCCGCTCAATCTATGAGAACCCAGCTGTTACACAGAGAGAGCTGGCTAAGGAGCTCCATATTTCCCTTGGAACTGCCAATAGTTTGGTAAAGGAGTGTTTGGACAAGCAGCTCATTTCAATTAACAAAGGAAATGATTCCTATCAACTTTTGCCTAAGGGTCAATCTCTATTAGAAGCAAACAAGGTAGACGGCGCAATCATTATCGCTGCCGGCTTTGGTTCTCGCTTTGTTCCTCTTACCTTTGAAACACCCAAAGGACTTTTAGAGGTTTTTGGAGAGCGCATGATTGAGCGTCAGATTCGCCAGCTTCATGAGGTTGGAATCACTGATATCACCATTGTGGTAGGATATTTGAAAGAAAAATTTGAATACCTTATTGATAAATATCAAGTCAAGCTTTTATATAATTCAGAATATTCCAAGAAAAACACACTTACCACCATTTATCAAGCCAGAGAACTTTTCCGTGATAAAAACATGTACGTTCTTTCCTCGGATAACTGGATGAGACATAACATGTACCATACTTATGAAGGAGGTGCATGGTATTCCTCCTCTTATATGGAAGGAGAAACTTCAGAATGGTGTCTTGATTATAATAAGAAGGGACGCATTCTTAATGTATTTGTGGGAGGTAAAGACCAGTGGGTAATGTATGGGCCTGCCTTTTTCTCAAAATCATTTTCCAGTAAATTTCTACCAGTTTTAGAAGAATATTACCATCTTCCTGGGACAGAGCAGTTTTACTGGGAGAATGTTTATATGGAAATATTATCTGGGGAGGCGGCGAAAAGGTTGCCTGATGTGCCGGAGGCAAAGCAGGAAATTGATCTGTATATCAACCGTAGGCAAGCGGATGAAGTCTATGAGTTTGAAAATCTAGAGGAGCTTCGCCAGTTTGATGTGAAATATCAGCGTCATTCTGATAACGAGGCCATGGAATTGGTTTCTAAGGTATTTGAGGTTCCTGAATCTGAAATTACAGAGATTCGTTGTCTAAAAGCTGGAATGACGAATAAATCATTTCTATTTAAAATTAAGGACCGCCATTATATCTGCCGGATCCCAGGGCCTGGGACTGAGCTTTTAATCAACAGGCAGCAAGAAAAAGATGTTTATGATGCCACCCACGATCTGGGGATTACGGAAAAGATCGTTTACTTTAGTGGGGAAACAGGATATAAGATTGCGGAGTTTTACGAAGGAGCTCAAAATGCAGATCCTGAAAATGAAGATGAAATCAAGCGGTGTATGAGGCTTGTTCGTAAATTTCATCAATCTGGCTTAAAGGTTCCCCATTCCTTTGATTTTAAGGAGAGAATTGAGTTCTATGAGAAGCTTTGTAAGGCTCATGGTGATATATTGTTTGATGATTATAACTTGGTGCGTGGTTACATGAAAGAGCTTTTAGACCAGCTTGACGGGCTGGGGCATGAAAAGGTTCTCTCCCATCTGGATACGGTGGTGGATAATTTCCTCATACTGCCTAATGGAGAAATCAGGTTGATTGACTGGGAGTATGCTGGAATGTGCGATCCTTTGGTGGACATTGCCATGTGCTCGATTTATTCCTATTATAATGAAGAGCAGACGGATGGGCTGATTGAGACTTATTTTGAACGTGAACCTTCTATGGAGGAACGGTTTACCGTGTATGCATATATGGCTCTTGGAGGATTTTTATGGAGCCTTTGGGCTATTTATAAGGCATCTCTTGGTGAGGAATTTGGCGAATATACCCTAATCATGTACCGATACGCTAAGAACTACTATAAAAAATGCGGTGAAATTGTATTAGTATGACATTTTTGGAAATTTGTCTGCAAATCGTAATAAAATGTTTAGGTTTTCCAGCTGCTCCTATGCTATAATGGCAATATGTGTAAATAGTTATGATAGAACAGGAGGAAGAGAACGGTATGCGATATGGAAAAAAGGTTACGGCTCTTTTATTGGCTGGACTTGTAGGAACCGCTTCACTGATACCTGCCGGCACGGCATGGGCTGCTACCGGATGGGTTTCAGAGGGTTCTCAGTGGAAATACATCGACCAAGATGGGTCTATTCATAAAGGATGGGTCAAGACATCTGACGGCAAATTTTATTTTCTTGACCTTTCAACCGGCTTTATGGCGAGCGGCTGGAAGCAGATTAACGGAAACTGGTACTATTTTCACTCCAATGGATCCATGGCAACAAAATGGATTCAAAATGGCGGGAAATATTATTATCTCATGGATGATACAGGAATCCTTGTAAAGGGTTGGCTTAAAATAGGCAATGATTATTATTACATGAAGGGCGACGGCGCCATGGCTACTGGCTGGCGGGAAATGGACGGCGCCTGGTACTATTTTAAAGATGATGGGAAATGTGTCATTGGATGGGGTCAGGTAAAAAATGACTGGTTCTATTTCGGCTCCGACGGCAAGATGATTACTGGCTGGAAACAGATTGATAATTCTTATTACTATCTCAATGGGGATTCCAAGTCTACTTTAGGCAAGATGATGACTGGGTGGCTCAGTGACGGCTCCAACAAGTATTATATGGATTCAAGCAATGGCAAGATGGCACATGGCTGGAAGCAGATTGAAGGTTCCTGGTACTATTTCAATGATTCCGGACACATGTCGACTGGGTGGATCCAACTTTCTAATGTTTATTATTATCTTGATCCTTCTACCGGTAAGATGGCTACAAATACTACTCTTACCATTGATGGAAAAAGTTATTCCTTTGCTTCTAATGGGGCGTATCAGAACAATAACGGAACTCCTTCTTCCTCAACTACAGGAGGAAATTCTTCTGGCTCCACTCCTAGCAATACAAATACAACGCCAGGAGGGACTAACAACTCAGGTTCTGGTTCTGGCTCTGGAGCTGGCGGACCGGGAGGGTCTTCTTCCGGAGGTGGTACAACGGGAAATAATTCTTTAAGCGGAACACCGGGCAGCACCTCAAATGACACACCTGGAGGCGGCTCCTCGAATTCTTCCAACAACGGCGGCGCATATCAACTGTCTCCTGGACTAACAACTGGTCCTGGCTGATTGGTCTGATTTAGTATCTGTGTGGGTATCTGCACCTCGGCGCAGATGCCCACTTTTTTGCATTTATTTCATAAACGTCACTGAATTACTAAAAGCACCAGCGATAAGGAGGTTTTGTTTTGAGACATAAAAAATTAATTATGCGGTTTGCCACAGCCACACTTTGCGCATTCATGGGGTTATCGGCCGGATTTTATCCTGCGATGAATTCCTGGGCAGCTAGCTATGAACGAGTAAATGGTTCCTACCAGATGAAAGATGGCACTGTACTGGATCGGGTTATCGCAAGAGGTATTGATGTTTCCAGATGGCAAGGTAATATAGACTGGTCAGCTGTAGCTGCCAATGATGTGAATTTTGTAATGTTGGGTACCAGATCTAAAGGTGTAATTGATCCTAATTTTTACACCAATGTCAAGGGCGCTTCTGGTGCTGGTATTAAAGTAGGTGCATATATCTATTCACTGGCTACAACTCCTGATATGGCCAGGGAAGAGGCGGATTTTGTCCTGAATCTGGTTAAGGATTATCCCATTTCTTTTCCCATCGCATTTGATGCAGAGGACAGCGCTACTCTTGGAAGTCTTCCTCCAAGCCAGGTCAGTGACATTATAAATGCATTTTGCGACCGGATTCAAGAAGCTGGATATTATCCAATTGTTTATGCCAACGATTACTGGCTGACCAATAAGATTGATTTATCTAAGATGAAGCGAGATGTTTGGGTTGCCCGTTATGAGGCTGTCCACAAATTTCAGGATCCTATTATGTGGCAGGTTACCAGTACCGGGTCCATTCAGGGCATCAATGGAAACGTGGATATTGATTTCCTTTATAAGGATTTGACTCCTAAACTTCCTGGAAACCTTTGGAGAACCATTGGTGGAAAAACTTATTACTACCAGAACTATTCGATCCAAAAGGACAGTTGGATTAACGATGGTACGGGGATGTTCTATATGAACGGAGAAGGGCAGGCAGCTACCGGTTGGCTCGATAAGGATAGTCAGCGGTATCACCTTGATGAAACCTCTGGCCGCATGTCCACTGGTTGGAAGCAGCTTTCTGACAGATGGTATTTCTTTAATGGAAACGGTGTGATGAATACTGGCTGGCTTACAGATAATAACTCCCGCTACTACTTAAACTCCGATGGTTCTATGGTTTCTGGCTGGTCAACCATTGATGGAAAACGGTATTACCTAAACGAATCTTCAGGTCAGATGGTAACAGGCTGGAAGAGCTTAGACAACAAATGGTATCATCTTCAGGACGACGGTGTTATGTCTACTGGTTGGAAAGATCTTAACGGCAAAAGATACTATTTAAATAATGATGGAGTTATGGCTACTGGCTGGTTTACAGAAGGAAATACAAAGTATTTCTTAGCTGACAGTGGTGCTGTTACGACTGGTTGGTCAAAGATGGGTGATACTTGGTATTACTTCAACCAAAACGGCGGTATGGCATCTGGCTGGACTAATGTGGATAATACCTGGTACTATCTGTCTAATGAAGGAAAGATGCAGACTGGCTGGCTTGACGATAGAGGCACCAAATACTATCTAAGCACCTCTTCTGGTAAGATGACCGTTGGGTGGAGACAGATTGATGGATCATGGTATTACTTCAAAGAGGGCGGCAGCATGGCAACAGGCATGTCTCTGATCAATGGAGCACAGTATTATCTGAATCCTTCTGATGGAAAGATGGCAGTCTCTACTACATTTGATCTTAATGGAGTTTCTTATACTGCAGATTCTAATGGTGTATGTACCGTTACACCTCAAAGTAACCAGGACGCTCAGACTCCAGAATCTCAGGCATCGACTGACCAGCCTGCCAATGGAAGCGGAACCAATCAAGCTTCCCAGGCGGAAACGACTGCGCCTGCTCAAAGCCCATCAAAGGCAGTTGGACCGGGTGTTGGATTGTCTAAATAATTGAAACAGAGTGGATTCATGACGAATTCATATTGGTATCGAACGCATATTGATATATTTACATAACAACTGTTTTAATTACATACAAAAGAAACTCCTAAAGATTTATATGAATCTTCAGGAGTTTCTTTTTATAGTTGGTACGCTATATCTTTTTTTCGTTATATAACTTAGATTATTGGTTTGAATTATATGGGTTGAGTTATCTTTTTTGAGATATATAGTTTGCGTTATGCCTTGAGCTATTTGGTTCGCGTTATATGGCTGGAGTTATATAATTGGAATGGGTTATAGCAATAGCCTAGGTTAGATCATTTGGCCCAGTTATATCAATGACCTATTTGCTCTTCCACATTTTTCGTTTCGCCTACAATATAAATAGGCCTATCTTTTAACTCCGCAAATAAAATAGCAATATAATTCCCAATCACACCTACAATCAGGAAAAGCACCGCGAACATGAAGCAAATCAACACAATGGTGGTGGCGTAGCCATTGGGAGTCCCCACTCTGGCCCAGCTCCATATGGTGTAGATCATCATACCCAATCCCAGGATTCCTGCACCGCAGCCAGCGTAAATGCCAAGCTTAAGAGGAAGGTTTGAAAAACACATGATGGTGTTTAAGGAAAATGCAATTAGCTTTTTGATACTGTACTTACTTTCCCCTGCCACTCTCACTCTGGCTTCATATTCAATGGTAGTTCGGCGAAAGCCGATGTTTTGAACATAACCCCTGAGAAAACGCACCTTTTCTCTGTAATTGTCCTTTAACACCTTTCCAGCTTTCTTTGATATGGCAAAAAAGTCGGAGGCATTTGGCTCGAATTTCACATCGGAAAGGACATTGATGATATGATAAAAAGCAGATGATGCAAGATTTTTAAACCAACCTGCAGATTCATTCTTGGTACGGACCATGTTTATGACATCGTATCCTTCCATAAACTTTGCTACAATTTCAGGCAGATACTCCGGAGGGTGCTGTAAATCTGCGTCCATACAGACGATTCCATCACCCTTACTGTAATCCAGCCCTGCGACCATAGCAGCTTCATGACCAAAGTTTCTGGAGAAGCTGATGACTTTTACTTTTTTGTCCTGATCTGATATGCGGGATAGGACATTCATCGTATCGTCCTGGCTTCCGTCATTGACAAAAATAAGTTCATAATCCCAGTCAAGTTGTTTTAGAATCTTGGACGTTTCCTCATAAAACTGACTGAGAGCCAGTTCTTCATTATAACATGAGACTACGACAGATAGTGTTTTTTCCATAATTTATGCTCCTCAGGCAGATATCTTCTTACTTCTATGGAGAAGCTGCCTCGTTAATTTTTCTCTTTTCCATTGGACCCAAAGACGCTGTACTCATTTTCTTTTAGTATGGTAAGCGCACTGCGTACTTTGGCACCACTGTCTTCCCGAGTGGGTCTATATTCAAATTCTGCCCGAAGTTCATCATCTGATAGATTCTCAAAATTACGGGCCAGCTCCACTCTCTTTTCATAATTTTCCAGGCGGTTGGGAGCTTTTCTAATCTCAATGTATGTGGTGTAACTATTTCCAATCAAAAATACCACAAATGCTACAGCTGCGGTGAACCGTACAAGGGAATTCGTTCTTCTTTTCCGACCATGTAAAATCAGGGCAAAGGTAAGCAGGATTCCTAGAATTCCAGTCTGAAACTGCAAGGCGTATCTAGAGCTTATTCCGTAATTTTCTAGCAGGAATATCCATCTGGACATTACGATTAGTATATGGTTTAGTCCACCGGATACTATGAGGATAAGTGGAAATATCGTCTTCTCATAGAGACGGAATTTGAAATTGTACCATATGGCAATCAGATACAGGAGTATGACTAGGAAACCAAGGATCATGAAAGGCAGATTTGTATGAAATAACTTCTCTGCACTCTCTCCTCCTATGACCATGGAAGAGAATGATTTTACAAAGAAACGGACGAAAAATCCAGGGGTTTCCTTTAATTGATCAAACAAGGATCCTGTGACTGGGGTCGCATGGTCTTCTATGGCATAGGAATTGCTCCAAAGGTACAAGCCCAGGGAAATCAAGGCACTTATGCCATACAGACAGTAGTTCCCCTTTCCCCTTCCCTTTTTTAACAGAAACAAAAAACCACACACCAGAATCACTGTGACTGAATAGATAGCACAGTAGGGACCAGCCACCAAAAGTGTGGTGGCGAAAGGAAGAATTACAAGTCTTAGTTTATCATAAGGCTTTTCCTCTCCGCTCCAAACCCGGTCTAAAATCTCATAGTGGTAATAAAAACACACAAAGGACAGGAAATGGGTCCAACCGCTTCCATTGGTCAGCATCTCCCATTTGTTTAAGCTGAAAAGAACTACTAAGAGAATTGAATACCAAAGTAGCGGGATCTTTCTTCTCAAACAGTAGGCACCTATCACTCCACCGGATAATCCCAGGGCAAGGACGCCTAGCACCCGGTCAAACATGGTGTTATAACCAAACAGATATATATTTATAATTCTCCCCAGATAGTTGACCGGTATTCGAGTTAAGATATCGGGAACAAAAAACTTAGAAGGATTCCATACATCAGGCAAGTAGCTATTTACCAGGCGGATATAATCGGAATAAATCCCATCACAAGTGGCTGAAAAGATGTACCATAGGCCAAATATAGTTCCTAAGAGGGGAAGGAGATAATACAGATATTTTCGCTTCATACTTCACCTTGCCTCTTAATTTGATGTGATGTCAGCTACGACGGAAAGACGTTTTTCTCCCCTTTGTTCCGTAGCTGCGTCATAGAAAAAGTTACTTTCAAGGGAGAACTCGGAGATCTGAGTAGGAGTCACGTCAAATTCTGCTGTCACAGTGCTGGCGTCGATTGGTATGACTCTCTGCTCGCTTCCATTGACTGTAACGATGATGTGTTCCAAACCAGTGATCACTCCAGGATAATAAAACTTAAAGGTTATCTTGCCTTCTTTTCCAGCCATGATCCTTGCTTTCGCACTTTCATCAAGCCAGCCGTCCTCATAGCTGCCGTATACTCTCTCAAACTTTAAGTTACGTAGGAAATCCGTGATGTCCTGGAAGGCATTGTTGGTCGGATCTTCTCTTAAAACCAGCATGTTTGGCGTAATGAGTCCAATGGAACTCATGGAATCTATGAACGTGACTGTCATTCCTTCCGCAGTCCTTTTTTTATCAAAGGTCTTGAAAAAGGTGTTGGCTGTAAAGTCACTCATCTTATAAGTATTGCCAATGATGTATACTTTCTTACTAAAAAGCTTTTCCTTATAGTTTCCGTAGGTTTCTTCTGCCAGAGAATTGTACCGAAGCTGATTGGACCAGTAATACAGGTTGTCGTATTTACCACGGTAGAAATTTTCCACAGGAAACATGAGCATGGTATAAAGGAGAAAAAGGCCGCAGTATAAAAGAGGTTTTGATAAGTTTGCTCTTGCTTCTTTTGTGGGTACGGTTACTCCACACATGTAAGTTGCAAACAGCCAGGCTGCCGTCATTGAGACATAGATCCACCGGGTCTCGACTCTTATGGTGACACTGGAGGAACCAATACACAGGGCAATAAATAGTAAAAATAAACCTATCACCTTGAAACGGAGCTTGCGTTCCTTTTTTTCTTTCACTACAACACCAATAAATACCAGAGTCATGACCAAAAGCATAAGGGCTGAGGCCAGTACAAGTACCCGAACCCAGGCTAGAGATGCTTCCCAACTTAAACCACTTAAATGATCCGGGCCTGCATTGACACCAAAGATATAGAGGACCTGACTTACGGCGTACTTTAAAACACCAGTTATTTTAAAGGTTTCTGCCACAGTGGTTCCTCCGGTTCCTGCCGGTGAAATACTGCCAATGGTGAAAAATCGAATTGCCTGGACTGCCAAAAAGGAGAGAGTAATTAGAATCCATGAAGATTTCTTTCGTTCCCTTTTCATCAGGTAAGCCACATAGAAAAGAGGCAGAAGTACCATATACCGTTCATGAATAAAGCAGATGGCAAAATACAGGCCAACGGCAAAAGGAATGAGACCCTTTCCTTCTTTTTCCTCCGTGATATACCGATACAGGCAATAAAGAATACCAATTGCAGCCCAAAGAGCAAGGCTCTCCATAAGGCCGTATACCTGGCTGATCTGGTAGTAGGACATGCGGGATAATAGATACAAAATTCCGGTTAAAAATCCCATGGACCATCGTCCTGACAAACGTTTGCCAAACCGATATACGGTAAAGGCTATACAGACATTAATCAGTATATTAATTGGCACGAACCAGCCGATATGATTGCCGACGATCATCAGTTGCAGCCAGGATGCCAGATTAAATATGAAACGAAACCGGGTACTTCCTAAAGGGAAGACAAATTCCCGAAATGATTGTTCGCCGTAGCAGGACCATAGGTAAAGGTCATCCATATAGAGCCCTTTTATTTCAATTCCTCTGTTAATGAAGAAAGCAAAGGCCAGCAAAAGTACGGCAGCGATGACTTCATCTTTCCATGCGGCTTCCTTGCCTATCCATTGTCTGTCTTTCATCTTATCCTCCTGTGATTTGCTTCACTTACGCAAAAATCCGGGGTATGAGGGAATCTCCCCCCTACCCCTTTCATTTTAAAAGAACCGTTCTTCCAGCATCAGACAAAGGGCGTGATATACCGGGAGGTGGAGTTCCTGGATCTTAAAGGTCTCTGTCTCCGGTACTACTATGGTTACGTCGGCTGCGTGTTTTAGCTGACCTCCGTCTTTACCAGTCAGTCCTATGGTTTTCATACCAAGAGCCTTTGCGGCGGTCATGGCATACATTACATTTTTAGAGTTTCCTGAGGTGGAGATACCAAGAAGTACATCTCCCTTTTTTCCGTATCCATAGGTCTGCTGGGCAAATATCATCTCACCATCTACATCGTTTAAAAAGGCGGTGGACAGACCTGGATGTCCCGTTAGGGCTATGGCAGGAAGACCGCCCTGAAGTTTTTGTCCAAGGGCACTTCCAAGCTCTGGATCGATCGCTTTTAAGGCTTCCTTAAATTCATCAGAAACGCTGCGGCGCTTTACAAAGCCCTTCATCAGCTCTCCAACGATATGTTCAGCATCGGCACAGCTACCACCGTTTCCAGCGATGAGCAGCTTACCACCATTTTCATAACAGGCTTCTAATAGCTCATAGGATTTTTTGATTTCTTCCTTTACACTAGAAAGAACAGGGTAGCGCTCGATCAGCTCTTCTAAGTATTTCATAGGTTCCATGTTATTTCCCTCCCTCTTTGGCGAGTATAAAATCAACCGCTTCATCCATAGATGGGGCATAATGAGCAAATTTCACTGACTTCTCTGCCTCACTCATGGATTCATATATGTCTTTTCCGTAACCTGTTCCAACCAATATAGAACTAAGCCCATATCGGTTTCCAGCTTCCGTATCCAGAAGTTTATCACCGATCATATAGGAATGTGCTTTATCTGGGGCGTAAAAGGACTCAGCCATCTCAAACATCCCAGTTTCCGGTTTCCTACAGTGGCAATCCTTTTTATACTCCATAATCCCGTGTACCGGGTGATGAGGACAGTAGAAAAAGTGGTCAATTGTGGCGCCTTCCTTTGAAAGTCGTTCATTTAATGCTTCATGGAGAGCGATGACATCTTCTTCTTTGTAATATCCTCTTGCAACTCCGGCCTGATTGGTGACCACAACAAGGCGAAAGCCATGTTCCTTTAAACGTCTTAAGGCTTCTGACACCCCTGGAAGTATAACAAGGTCTTCAGGGCGATATAAGTAATCCACTTCTTTGTTGATGGTACCATCCCGGTCTAAATATACGATTTTATCCATAATGTTCTGATTCTCCTGGTGCCGTGTACTTATAAGTTAAACTGATATTCTCCGCCTGGTAACTTTACTCGAATATCAGAATAATCCCAGCGCTTTTCGTCTGTAATCCATGCCTGGGCTCCTCTTAACTCAAAGTTCCAATCCGTAAGCTGTCCGCCTGCCGCTTCCATGCGGGCTGCCACTTTGTGACGTACGTTATAAGGACAGTATACCAAAAGGTAGCCACCTCCACCGGCACCTAAAAGCTTTCCGCCAAGGGCACCTGCCTTGAGAGCCTCTTCATAAAGCTCATCAATATGAGGTGTGGTGATCTTACTGCTCATACGTTTTTTGCTCTTCCAGCCATAATCTAAAAGCTTACCAAAGCCATATAAATTTCCCTTTAATAACTCATCCTTCATGGCATAAGCAAGGGCTTTTACTTCGCACATGGCATCAAAGGGATCTTTCTTTTCATAGTTTAATACCTGGTCTTTTATGATATTGGCAGATACGTGAATGTTTCCGGTGTAACATAAAAGCAGGTTGTACTGGAGTTCGTGGATAACCTCCTTTTTAATTCTTAAGGGATTGACTACCACGTTATTTCTTCCATGAAATTCGATGAAGTTAAAGCCACCAAAGGTAGCCGCATACTGATCCTGATACCCTCCGTCGATCTTTAGATCTTCTCTCTCCACCTGATAGGCCAGATCAGCCATTGCATAGCTGTCAAGTTCTATGCCTTTCCATTTGGTTATGGCGGTCAAAAGAGCAACCATAACGGTGGAAGAAGTGCCAAGACCAGATCCTGAAGGAGCATCGCACTGTAAATAAACCTCACAGCCCTGCTTAATGTTCATAGACTTTAAGGCAGCAGTCACCAGATCCAGACGTCCATCGTAGACGTAGTTTTCATTCGTGTTATATTTTACAGTCATATCAAAATCAAGGGAATGGACAATGATCTGATCGTCCTCTCTTGGAACAATGGAACAATAAGCGTACTTATTAATGGTACTTCCAATTATGGCTCCTCCCTGTTCTACACAGAAGGGGGCAACATCGGTTCCACCTCCACCAAAGCTCACCCGAAGGGGCGCGCGTCCTCTGATTATCATAGGATCACCGTTCCTTTCCTTACGTCCTCATCAAATCGGTAATAGTCCTCTGGAACTCCGATATCAATAAAATAGCCGTCATTGACAAAACCACCAAGCCTTTTTTCCTCCAAAAGCCACTTGGGAATCATGTCATGCTCTAAAGATACCTTTCCTTCTGGAATCTCATCAAGAAGGGAACGGCGAAGATAGTAAACGCCTCCGTTAATAGTTCCTCTTGATTTTTCTTCTATTTTCTCATCAAAGGTCTTTAACCAGCCATCTTCCAATACGGCCTGTCCATAACGGGATACATCAGGTACTTCTCTTAAGACAAGAGCCATATGAAGATCACGCTCTTCACTTAATGCGGTTAGCCTTTCATAATCAATTTGATAAAAGGTGTCTGCGTTCAGTGCCAAAAACCGGTCATCTGTCACCAAACGTCCTGCATTCTTAATGGCTCCGGCTGTGCCTAAAAGTTCCTCTTCATACGCATAAGAAACCTTAATGTCCCACCGGGATCCATCTTCAAAATATTCCTCAACCATAGAGCCTTTATAGCCTACAGCAAATATAATCTCATTTACACCATGTTTAATCAGTTCCAATACCACATATTCCATAAAGGGCTTGCCTTCTATCAGTGCCATTGGCTTTGGCCTGTCATTTACCACGGAACGCAACCGCGTACCAAGGCCACCTGCCAGTAAAACTGCCTGCATATCGGATTCCTCCTGTTATACTTATCATTGGTTTTATCATCGAAACATTCTTATTATATCATATTTCCTTTGGAACAATCCACTATAATTCCCATTAAGGTGGAAAAGACTGTCCGCAGATAGGCTCACCCACCTACTTTGCGGTCCAGTCTTTTCCTATTTCAATCGGCCTTAGAAATCTTCTCCAACTACACTCCAAGCAGCATCAATGCTGTGATACTTCCGGATGTAGTTCTGGGTTTCTTCACAGATTCGTTTGCAACGCTCCGTATCCCCATATAGGGAAACCACTTCCTGAGCAAAACCTTGTGGATCATCGGTAACAGCCATAACGTCCTGTACATCTGGAATTCCTTCCGCTCCGATGGAGGTAGTGACAATCGGAGATCCGTGATAAAGAGCCTCTATCACTTTTCCTTTTACACCAGCTCCATAGCGAAGGGGAACTACTACCACACGACAAGAGGCGTACAGCCTGGAAAGCTCTTCATCTGATACAAAGCCTTTTACAATAATTCCATTACCTGGCTGTTCCAGTGCCTTGATTTCATCCGTTACCTTGGATCCTACGATGTAGAAATTAACCGGAAGCACCTGACGGATCAGAGGGAATATATCATTGGCAAACCACAAAACAGCGTCTATATTTGGGGGATGGGCAAATCCTCCCACAAACAACAATCCTTCTCGTTCTGAGAAATTATCTGGAATGCGGCTTAAGAACTTTTCAAATACGTAAGCGACGATGGCTTTTACATGAATGGAAGGCTCTATCTCATGAATGGCCTCCCGTTCCACATAAGATGGATAATAGGACACAGATGCCTTTCTCATGAGACGTAGCTCCATGGATTTCCAATACTCAGAGGATTCCCTCTTTTCTGGATTTCCAGTCAGCTCGTATTCTCTTCCTTCTCGTAAGAAATGAAGGTCATGCCCGTAATAGATTACCTTTATGTTTGTTTTGTTTTTGATAAAGTCGATATATTTAGCTGCAATATGAGGCCGGTTTAGATATGCCACTTTGATATCATCTCCGTGTTCTTTTAACCAGTCCCAGATCTTTGCCTGATATTCCGTTCCATAGAGAATCTCAATTCCCATCTGCTGTAACACGGTAGAATAAGGCTCTTCATGAAGGAAGTTATCCCCAAGAAATTTTATTACGTAACCTTTTTCCACAAACATCTGAAGATACTGGAAGGTAGTCTTAGAGCCAGCATCCCGGTCATAGGTGGGAACATAATGATCCACTACAAGAATGATGTCCTTATTCTGACTTCTCTCTCTTGCCCGGAAGGGGTCTGGGTTTCCGTCATTTTCGCTTTGTCTGCTAAATTCAACTGCCCATTTTTCCTGAAGCTTACGGCTGTTCTCTACTTGATAACGCTTTAAGCCGGTTCCATTTACATCGGTTCCGTTTGAAATACCTTCAAAGTGAATAACCTTAGAAAGGGGTTGATAAACCACACGAAGTCCAGCATTTCTAACTTCAAACGCAAGGTCAGAATCCTCACAGTAGGCAGGAGCAAACCGTTCGTCAAAACCACCAATCCGTTTCCATAAATCATTGGATAATAAAATAGCGGCGCCGGAAATATAGTCCACATCTTTTACATAGTTGTATTCTGGCTTTTCTGGGTCATCTAAACGTCCATAATTCCAGCCAGAGCCGTCGCTCCAAAGAATGCCTCCAGCCTCCTGAAGACGTCCGTCAGGATAAACAAGCTTAGAACCTACCATACCAATGGTTGGATCAGATTCTATTAAGTTTACAAGACTGGAAAGCCACCCTTCCGTTACCTGGGTGTCATTGTTTAGGAACATGACATACTTTCCTTTGGCTGCCTTTGCCGCCTGGTTACAGTTCTTTAAAAAGCCTTGGTTTGTTTCATTTCTGCAAATCACTACATTTTCGGTGAACTTGGTTAGTTCTGCAGTGGCATCCGTGGAAACATCGTCAGCGATGATTACTTCATAAACCACATCTTTTGTGTGCTCTAAAATAGAGGCAAGGCATGCGTAGGTATAATGGATCTGGTTGTATACCGGAATAACGATGGAAACCATGGGATGTCCTTCTTTTACAAAACGAAGCTTTCCATGTTGGCGGTATGCCTCTCCGATCTTCATATCTCCTTCCATAACATTCCTGCCTTCTTCTGTGGTATAGAGACGGAAGGAATTGATGGGGTGAAGAAGGGTGTTTTTGGCATAATAAAGAAGTTTACGTTTTCTCGTTCCTTCTGGGAATTTATCATTGAAGATCCGCTTTAGTCTTCTTCCTACCCGGTAGAATAAGGCTTCATGACGTCTTAAGCGGTCAATGATCTCCTGCATGTTTTCGCAGTCTTTCCGAAGGGCGGTGATGATCATATCCTGGTTTGTGACGTGATTATCCGTTAGGCGTTTGATCTCCTGCTGTTTTGTGATGGTCACGTCTTTTTCATGAAGCTCCATCTCCATCTGAGAAATCTGTTCTTTGGTATCATCAATGATCTGGGATACCTGGAACATATCATCTGGAAGAGCGTGGGTCTCATGCATATAGTTTACCAGATAGATCTGCTGGTTTTCCCCATGGACATATTCCTGAAAGCTTCGTTCCATCTCCTGATAGAGAAAAAGGCGCTCTAAATCCACTCCGAATTCCTCTAAAAAGGCTTCGCAGGAATCATAAGTTAAGATACTCTTATACTGTTCATAGAAATAATAAAGTACCCGAAACTTTATAAAGTTCACAGGAACTGGAAAGGAAAATACCCATTCATAATCCAAACAATATGGGCCATCTTCTGTTAACATAATGTTCTCAAAGAGACAGTCTATATTGGAGGACTGAAAGGTCCAATCTTTTTTTATGGTTTCATCTGCCTGAGATAAATCTCCGAATACTTCTTTAAATTCAGGGGTCACGTGAAACGGAACCATACAGTCTTCCTTCACGCTTAAGATCATGGAAATGGCATCCTCCATCTTAGCTACAGGTACTTTACCGTCTATGATTTCACGTCCTAAGCTTTCAGCTAAGGTCTCTCCCTTTAAGAATTCAAATCTGGCGGTTCTGCCATCGGGACTGACGGAAACTTCTGCTACCTTTAACCCCTGGTTCTGCTCCATGAGACTCTTATATTTCTCTCCCAGGGACCGGATATGAGCGGTACCTTCCGGTGTAAGGGCTGATTTTTCCACATAGGGAATGCCACCTTCCTCCACCAGACTGGTACGGATCTGAAAGGCCTCCCTACGGGTTTTATTGTATTTTACAAAATTAATCTTTTTCATGGCGGCTCCAAATGGTTAAAAATGAATTAGCAAATGTCTGAAACTCTTTTCCCTCGCATACCTCATCAAACATTTTCCCTAAATCAAATCGTAAGTATTTGGGATAATCGTAGGCTAAGATTGCGTGGGTCAAATCTCCCTTAGAAGGAAGATAAGAATCAGAATATATGGTAACAGGAAGCTTGTGATCTGGCATGGGATAATAAAACTCTGCATTGCCATCGAATACTTCGTTTCCGCATAACAGTTCTAAAAGTTCTTGTCTGGAAAGCTTGGACGAATCAGCAATTGCCCCTGCCTGATATTTTAAACCTAGTCGGTTACTCAGAGAAAGGATTAAGGTTCCTTCTGGCTTTAACAGTGCCTTTGCCTTACGGATCTGTTCTTCATAGGGCTCTTCCAAAGATCCTATCATAACGACGTAATCAAAGCGTTCTCCTGTATACGTATCAAGGCTTCCTGTGACATAATTGATATTGTCTCGTTTCTGGTGGCGAAGACGGTTAAAGGATAAATTATTGTGATTGGAATCAAGGACCGTTACCTGTTTTACCTTACGGCTGTATAAACCGGTAAGGGCTCCGTAATCGGAGCCAATCTGTAAAAGGGAGGCGCTTTCGTCAAACTCAAACCATTCCAGCAGGTTTTCTCTGATGTCAGAAAGTGCATACATATATTCCAAGTTGGGATTCTCTTTTAAAAGAGTCTTAATATCCCCCTGGTATTTGACATACAAATTCCTGATTTCAGGGCTTAAATCATTCATCAATGCTTCCTCCTCATCCTCTGTCCCGGTGTAGCTTAAGACTTACTTTCGGTTCCATATCATAAATACCTACTGTATTTTTGTTGGAAATAACCGTTATGTTCACAATATCATACAGGCGGTGGTAAACCACATGTTCTCCGTTCTCAAATCCGGTACAACTCATGGATAGCAGATACTCCCCTCCCTGAAGGGTCATTTTCTGTTTAAATTCCACCTCATAAACATCACCTTGTTTCACCGACTCAACGTCAGAAGCTTCATACATGGTATTGGTTCCGGTTAAATCAGCTCCACGTTTGTCTTTGATGGTGTAAGTAAAAATAGGAGATTCAATGTTACCGTGAAATTGAATTTTCTCTTTAATGGTGAAATACTCCCCTTTTAATAGCAGGTTGGAGAGATTTCCACGCTCGTCAAGAAGACCAAAATCCACGATTTCCGCCTTTTTATCTCCGTATTCGGTACGGTTTGGATTTACCGTAAGCTTATCCTTCATAAAGCCTTCTTTCAAGGCATTTATATCACTTCTTGATTTGACTTGTTCTCCAGAGAAATCGTTTAACTCTCCGCTTCTAATTTCCTTTAAATCCAGAGACAAATCATCCATCTGATTGGCAAGGATTTTCTTATATAGATCAACCATCTTTCCAGGTTCTCCCTGGGCGATGAAATTACCTTTATTTAAGACAACCACCTGGTCACAGTATTTGATAATAGCGCCCATATCATGGGTAACCATCAAGATCGTGGTACCCTTTTGGCGGATCTCTTCCATACGGCGGTAACACTTGGCCTGGAAAAATACATCACCAACGGAAAGTGCTTCATCTACGATTAAGATCTCTGGTTCCACGTTAATGGCAAGAGCAAATGCAAGACGGACAAACATACCGCTGGAATACGTTTTCACTGGCTGGTATACGAAATCTCCGATGTCAGCAAAATCCAGGATATCCTTTAATTTGTCATCCATATCTTTTCTGGAAAATCCCATCATGGTTCCGTTCATATAGATGTTTTCAATCCCGGTATAATCCATGTTGAAACCTGCGCCTAACTCCAATAAGGCAGAGATAACGCCGTTTACTTTAAGGTTTCCTTCGGTAGGGGTTAGGACTCCAGTGATGATTTTTAATATGGTGGACTTTCCCGATCCATTGGTTCCAATGATTCCTACGGTTTGTCCTTTTGGGACATCAAAAGAAATACCACTTAGGGCATAGAAATCCCGGTGATAATTCTTATGAGTGGGGCTCATGACTTCTTTTAAGCGGTCAATGGGCTTTTCGTATAAACGATATATTTTTGTTACATTATTGACTGATATTGCATTGTTGTTCAATTCTACGGACATTGAATCCTCCATACTAAGCTTATCACAGCACATCAGAGAAATGCGGACGCAGCTTTTTAAATACTTTTAGCCCAATGAGCATTAAAACGATAGTCACAGACCAGAAATACAGTCCCAGGGTTGGCCTTTCTACCAGCCAGTTTCCGGTCAGCATGCTGTCCCGGTATCCCGCTACAATATAATAGAAAGGGTTTAATTTAAGCACGGTCGGCAGCCAGGTAGGGAAATTCTTAAACATCTCGGGTGCCCACATAATGGGAACCATCCACATTCCAAACTGAAGACAGATGCCGATGATCTGTGTCATATCTTTGAAAAACACATTGATGGCACTTGTAAAATAAGAAATTGCAAGGGAAAACATGGCGCTCGCAAAAGAATAATATACGATCTGCAGCCAGTTTATCTTTGGGAACATACCATAACATAAGAATACAACGATCATGATAAGAGCAAAGATTCCATGTACCATAAAGCAGGAAATCAACTTGATGACTGGAAGGATCTCTACTCGGAACACTACTTTTTTTACTAAGTAATTATATTCCTGCAGACACCCAGTTCCCATGTTTAATACCTCACTGAAGAAAAACCATGGAACGATACCTGGGATGAGCCAAAGCACATATGGGTAATTGGGTACTGGAGGCACACTTTTAAATCCCATCTGGAATACAAAAAAGTATACAAGCACTGTAGCCATAGGCTGTAAAAACATCCAGGCAATTCCAAAATAGGAGCCTACAAATCGTTTTTTAAAATCTGCTTTTGACAGCTCCAGGATCAGCTTACGTTTTGTTATAATTTCTTTTAATAAGGAAACCAGATAATTCATGGTTTTCTCCTCTCACTAAAATTTAAAGGTATCTTTGATGCCGCTCCACTTCTGATCCTTATCAGAGATGATAAGCTCCATACCTTCTTCAATCGGCCACTCAATACCGATCTCTGGATCGCTCCAAAGAAGACCGCCTTCATCGCCAGGGTGATAAAAGTCTGTACATTTATAAGCAAATTCTGCTTCGTCACTAAGAACTAAGAATCCATGGGCAAAGCCTTCTGGAATGTAAAACTGCTTTTTGTTCTCTGCTGTTAACTCTACGCCGAACCATTTTCCATAGGTCTCAGAGTTGGAACGAAGATCTACTGCTACGTCAAATACGCTTCCTTTAATGGCACGTACTAATTTCCCCTGTGGAAACTCTTTTTGGAAGTGAAGGCCACGAAGTACGCCTTTTACAGACATGGACTGATTATCCTGTACGAAAACCATGTTAAGTCCGGCTTCTTTAAAGTCGTTCTGGTTATAGGTCTCTACAAAATAGCCCCTTGAATCAGGAAATACGGTCGGCTCGATTACATAAAGTCCATCTATTCCACATTCTGTTACTTTTATCTTTCCCATATTTTAAGCTCCTTTATCATTTAAAACATTCTTTTACTTGTAGCATTCTACCACAGTTTAGCTAAGATTTCTATCCTATCGGAAAAATTTAATGTTTTTAGCCGTATAATTGAAAATGCCGCCCGGCTGATGATTCATCAGCCAAACGGCACACTTCATTTTTATAGGATTGGTAAGACTGGTTATTCAATCAGTCTCATTCGCCTGTCCATGCACCATCACTTCCTACGATATAGCCATCTGGTGTGGTTGCACTGGAATACATGGCGCCATTTGATCCGCAGTAATACCATTTGGTATTCCAGGATACCCAGCCCGTCACCATATATCCATATTCATTAAAATAATACCAAGTTCCGTCTATAGACTGCCAGTTGCTTACTGTATAGCTTTTGTCTGCATTGCAGTACCACCAACCAGTGTTATCCTTTAGCCACGCACCAGTACTTGCTGTAGTTCCAGGACCGGAAGAATTGCTGGTGGAGCTATTTGAACTGTTTGAGCTGATTTCTTCTGCGACGGTAGAAGACACATACCAGGAATCTGACGTTTCCCAGCTTCCCTTATTGGAGGAATTATAAACACCTCTTACTTTAAATGTATAATAACCACTGGAAGTAATATAGCTGGAAAAATTATAGCTGGAGCTGGTTGTGGTAAAGACAGAAGTTACGGTGCTGCCGCCTTTGTAAAGTCTTACTTCATATTTATTGGCATCATCGGCTTCTTCCCAACTTGCATTTCCAGTGGTTGTTGTCCAATCCAGATCATTAACCGTCAGATCATAGTCACCGCTATCGCTATCTTCATCCAACGCATCAAGAGTAATGTAGACAATCAGCTCAGAACTGCTGCTTCTGCTTACAGAAGTTATTGTACCGTCTGATCCGCTAATGCTTACGCTGCTTTTTGAAAATCCACTGTCAAAATAGTAATCATCATCTGCCTCCAGATACACTTTGAGCTTTGGTTTATCCCCTTCCTCCCACTCATCACTAGGTGTGTTGGTTACGGTTGTTTCCTCCACACTGTATTTACTGGAACTGGTTGTTACTGATACGTCACTGTCACTGCTTCCTGCTTCTAAATCCGAATCAATTACCAAGGAAACGCTGTTTATTTTGGTTTGAGTCGATGCCATTGAGGAAAGCGGGGACGCAGCCATAAACACGGCAGCGCTTAATATAGCTATAGCCTTTTTATATTGAAACATGTCAAATTCCTCCTGCATTCTATGATCCGGATGGTCAAAGGGCACCACCGGAATATTTTAGTAGTGCCCTAAACTTTACCACAGACTACTTAAATCAGTCTTAAATATTACATATTATTCCAAAACTAATTTTTTATGCAGAATGAATTTTTACCGCTTCTATAAAAGGGCTTACTGTTTTGCAATAAATGATTTTCTCTTACTCACTACGTCGAAGATTACGGCTGCCATTAAAACCGCACCTTTTACTACTTTCTGGAGATTTTGATCTACGCCCATGATACTCATACCAAGGTTTAAAACACCCATCAGAGTAGCACCTACGATAACGCCTGGAACCGTTCCTGTTCCACCGTATGCAGAGGCTCCACCAATGAAGCAGGCGCCAATGGCGTCCATCTCATAGTTATTACCGGCTGTGGGATTTGCCGAATTAAGACGGGCTACGGTTATCATACCAGCCACGGCTGCTAAGAAACCCATATTTAAATAAGCAAGGAAATATACTTTATTGGTATCAATTCCCGATAGTCTTGTGGCTTTTTCATTTCCTCCCACTGCATAGAAATAGCGACCAGTGGTTGTTTTTGATGTTATGTAGCTATAGATTCCAATAATAACCGTTACCCAGATCAGAGCGTTTGGAATGCCCTTATACATTGCCAGCTTATACATAAAGGCAAGGATTACAATACTAATCAGTGACAGTTTTATAATAGTTCCAAACAATGGATCAACATGGTAGCCTTTTTGCTGCCTTCTTCTACGGCCTAAGAGCACCAGAACAAAAAAGCCAAGGCAAGCTATGATTCCGATTAAAAAGCAGGTTAAGTTAAAGCCTTCCATACCAAAGATATCCGGGATATAGGAATTAAACAGGGATAAAAATGGATTCGGGATTGGAGACAATGTCATTCCTTGTAATACCACATTGGATAATCCCCGAAACATAAGCATTCCGGCAAGGGTTACGATAAAAGGAGGAATCCTTACATAAGCAATCCAAAAGCCCTGCCATGCACCAGCTAAAACTCCAATGATAGCCATTGCAAGCAATGACAGGTAGGGGTTGATACCAAAGGTAATCATCATGGTTCCCCCGATTGCTCCAATAAAGCAAACCAAAGAGCCTACGGATAAATCGATATTGCCACCGGTTAAGATACAAAACAACATACCGGTTGCAAGAATAAATACATAGGCATTCTGTGCAATTAAGTTATTTACATTCTGAGGTAGAAGCATCTTTCCGCCTGTGTTGACTGTAAAAAGAATGACCACAAATGCAAGAACAATTACCATGGTGTATTTTTTTAATCCCTCAGAGAATTTAAATTTATTCTTCATTGCTTACTCTCCCTCCTGCTGCTTAGCCCGTTCCTTAGGGGTTCCTAATATCCCCTCAGAATACTGATCTGATTTTAAAATACAGGCCATAATCTTTTCCTGAGTCGCCTCTTCTGCACTGATTTCTCCTACCATCTTGCCTTCATTCATAATATAAATGCGGTCAGACATTCCAAGGACCTCGGGAAGCTCGGAGGAGATCATGATCACTGATTTTCCTTCTGCCGCAAGGCGGTTGATGATGCAGTAAATCTCATATTTTGCGCCTACGTCAATTCCTCTGGTAGGTTCATCTAAAATGAGAATATCCGGCTCTGCAAACATCCATTTGGAAAGAAGCACCTTTTGCTGGTTGCCTCCGCTTAAATTTCCTACGTTTTGTTCTACGGACGAACATTTTGTTTTTAATTTATCCCGGTATTCCTGGGCTACACCAAACTCTTTGTCTTTGTCTATGATGGTCCGGTGACTAATTGCCTTAAGATTAGCCAGTGTGGTATTGATTTTAATGGGATTTCCTAGAATAAGCCCATTGCCTTTCCGGTCTTCCGTCACATAGGCAAGCTTATGAGCAATTGCTTCCTTAACTGAGTTCAAGTTCACCTCTTGCCCTTGAATGCGAACTTTACCTGAAATATTAGTGCCATAGCTTTTGCCAAAGATACTCATAGCAAGCTCTGTTCTACCTGCTCCCATCAAACCGCAGATTCCAAGAACTTCACCTTTTTTTACATGAAAGGATACGTCACTTACTACTTTATGGTCAGAATACAATGGGTGGTAAGCATTCCAGTTTTCTACCTCCATGGCCATCTCACCAATTTTTACATCATGTCGTTTCGGGAATCGGTCCACTAACTCACGGCCTACCATTCCCTTGATGATACGGTCTTCTGAAATGGTATCCACGTTTCGATCCAATGTCTCTATGGTCTGACCATCTCTTAGAATGGTTATCTTATCTGCCACATACGCAATTTCGTTTAGCTTATGGGAGATGATGATAGAGGTCATTCCTTCTTTTTTAAACTTTAATAAAAGCTCTAACAGAGCTTTTGAATCGTCTTCGTTTAATGATGCTGTGGGCTCATCTAAAATTAAAAGCTTTGCCCGCTTTGCCAGTGCTTTTGCAATTTCCACTAACTGCTGTTTTCCTACGCTGATATCCTTGATTAATGTATGGGAGGATTCTGTAAGACCCACAGTTTTTAAGTATCTGTCTGCCTCTCCATATGTTTCATTCCAGTCGATGGCATATTTTTTTCCTTTTTCATTTCCCAGATACATGTTTTCGGCTATCGTCATGTATGGAACCATTGCAAGTTCCTGATGAATGATGACGATTCCTTTATTTTCGCTGTCATTGATGTAATGAAATTCACAAATCTGCCCGTCATAAATGATGTCTCCCTCATAAGATCCATATGGATAGATCCCACTCAACACATTCATAAGAGTTGATTTTCCTGCTCCATTTTCGCCTACCAGGGCGTGAATTTCGCCTTCCTCCACCTGGAGGTTTACATCGCTTAGCACCTTAACGCCCGGAAATGTCTTTGTGATATTTTTCATTTCCAACAGTATTTTCGCCAAGATTACCCCTCCCTTTCCACTATTTTTAGGGGGCGCCTCCCGCATGGCAGAAGCCGCCCCTTAAGGAAATTATGTTATTATTTCAGCTGATCTTCTGTGTAATATCCTGATTTAATAATCATATCTTTATAGTTATCCACGGTTACAACCACTGGATCACAAAGATAGGTTGGGATAATTCCAGTACCATTGTCGTAAGTCTTGGTATCGTTAATTTCAGCTTCTCCACCCTTAATGATGGAATCTACCATTTTAACAACCTGGGTAGCCAGAGTACGGGTATCTTTAAATACGCTCATTGCCTGTTTTCCCTGTACCATGTTCTTAACATTTGCAATGTCACAATCCTGTCCAGTGATGATTGGATACTTGCCGGTATAGGAAGATGCAAGTGCATTTTCTACACCAAGAGCGGTGGAGTCATTGGAGCAAAGAACGGCATCAAGAACGGTTCCGTCAGAGTAATTACCTGCAATAATGGTATCCATACGGTTCTGAGCTTTTTCAGAATCCCAGTTAGCGGTAGCAACCTGCTCAAATGCGGTCTGACCAGATTTAACAACCAGCTTGCCATTGTCTACGTATTTTTTAAGGACATCCATAGCTCCTCCAAAGAAGAACTTACAGTTGTTATCTGCTGGGTCACCAGTGAATAACTCAATGTTCTTTGGATCGGTAGCTTTTTCAAGGCCTAATGCCTCTACCAGATATTCACCCTGTTTCTGGCCTACTTTATAGTTATCAAAAGTTGCATAATAGGATACAGCATCGGAGTTCATGATCAGACGATCATAAGCGATAACTGGAATTCCCATTGACTTAGCCTGAGCCAACGGCTCTCCTAATGAACTTCCATCGATGGATGCAACAACTAAGAGCTGGCAGCCGTTGGAGATCATGTTTTCAATCTGGGAAACCTGAGTCTGCACATCATTGCTGGCAAACTGAAGGTCAACTTTATAACCGGCAGTTTCCAGTTCCTTTTTCATGTTGGTTCCATCTTGATTCCACCGCTGTAAGTCTTTGGTTGGCATAGCAACACCAATTAAAACACCTTCGCCTTTATCAGCCTTTGAATCTGCTGCTTTGCTCTCTGGAGCTTTTGTGGTCTCTGCTGCTGCCACCGTTGTAGCCTGAGTCTCTTTGCTCTCTGAAACAGAACTTGTTTTGCTTCCACAACCTGCTAATGCTGATGCAGCCAGTGCAAGAGTCATTGCAACCGCTAAAAATTTTCTTTTCATGGTTTTTGGTTCCTCCTCCAATACTTTATTTGTAATCCCATCTTATCACCAACCAATCTGGATATGTTTGTGAACCATTAGCACTCATTCATCCACATAAAAAAAGCCCTGATACCCCAGGACTTTTTTGCTTCTAAAAAATGCTATTGCTGTTTTACGTTTAAGTATACATCTTCCTTGGAATGAAACCCGCCTTTGATGATGACAGAGTCCATATTTTCTTTGTTCACAGCTACTGGACTGAGTTCCAGATAAGGGACCTCGTAGGTGCCGTCATATATGGTCTTTTTCACTCCCTCAAGGGGTTCCCCTCTTCCAAGTTTTACGGCATATTCCGCCCCCAGTCTGGCTTCCTCTTCTACATACTTAAAAGCGGTCATTGTCTGTGTCCCTTCCATGATCCGCTGACATGCCATCAAATCCCCATCCTGACCTACCAAATACACTTTGCCTGCCAGTCGGTCTTCCGAAAGGGCTCGAAATACCTGAGTGGCTAAGTCGTCATTCCCGCACATGATCCCCTTCACGTCCGGATGTTCCTCCAAGGCTTCTTTTGCATAGTTATAGGCATTTTCTGCGATCCAGCCATCACAATTGTTTTCATAGACAACTTCTAAGTTTTTGTTAATTTCAAGATCAAACCCATTGCGGATTAAGCGCACGTTATTGTCTGTCTGAGGCCCCTGTATCATAAATACCTTTCCTCCCTCAGGTATTTTTTGATTCAGGCTTTTTGCCATCAGCCGTCCCACTTCTTCATTATCAAAGGATATGTAGATGTCCGCACCTGCATTTTTTATCAGGCGGTCATAGCTAACGGTCTTAATTCCTGCCTCTTTTGCCTTTTTTAGCACATCAGATAAAGCCTCGCTATCCCCTGCTACAACAACGATAACATCCATCTTTTTTTTGATAAAATATTTGATCTGTTCAATCTGTTCATTTACATCCCCATTTGCATTCTGAACATTTACTTCCGCCCCTAGTTCTTTTGCTGTTGAAACAAACACATCCCGGTCCCGAATCCACCGTTCGATTACGAAGGAATCTATGCTAAGACCAATTTGCAAGGGCTTATCTCCTTCTTCCTTCCCTGCTTCTTTGTCTACCTGCGCAACCGCCTCTCTGCAGCCAACCATAAAAACGCAGCAGAGTATCACCATCAGTAACCATTTCCCTCTCCACATTTTCATAACCTTTACCTCTCCCTGTATTCACTTGGCGTCATCCCTTCGTATTTCTTAAAAATACGGCTGAAATAATTCGGGTCGCCATAGCCGGACATTACACACACCTCCTTGATGCTGTACTTGGGATCCTCCAAAAGATGTCTCGCATGCTTCATCCTAACTCCTGTTACGTATTCTATGAAATTCTCTCCCACCTCCTGTTTGAATAATTTACTGAAATAATAAGGACTGATATCAACCATTCTGGATACATCATCTAGGGAAATATTTTTAGCGTAATTCTCATTGATGTATGCCTTCACTCTGGAAACTAAATTTTCGTATTCTCTCTCTCTGGAAGTACTGATGCTGTCACAGATTTCTCTCGTCTTTGCCTGAAACCAGAGCCGTAGATTTTCCGTATCGGACGCTTCTCTTAATTCACTTAAGTAGTTTTCCCGGTAACGGAAGCCGTACCTGAGATTACCACCTTCAAAAGCCATTTTTTCAAGCCTCATAATAAGCTCTAAGATTTTAACCTCTATGTTGGATCGGTGGTTGTTGTTATGTACCAACATCCAGTCAAAAAACTCATTGGCACAGGATAGAGCCCCTTCTCTGTCCCCCTTTGCCCCTCGCTGCAGATACATATGTTCCAGCTCCAGGGGGTACTCTCCGTCATAATCTGCCACCGCCGGAATATCAGTTATGTGGATGACATGGCTGTCGTTTTCTCTCAAGGACTTTAAGGCTTCCTTATAGGAATCCCGAATTCCTGCTAAAGACTTAACGGAACCAATTCCGCCTCTGCATTTGATATCTGCGCTGTTTTCCAGTTTATGAATCATGTTCCTGGTTCTGGTGATGATCTCCACTCGCTCTTCATAGCGCATCTTTTCTTCATCAAAGGATAAAAATAACACTAGCCGGTTTCCCATAACAGGCCCTATGACACAATCAAAGTAATCTTTCACAATTTCCCGGATCATGGCATAATATTTGCTGACACGAACGCCCACCCCGATGGCGTTTGTCATGGTTCCACTTTCTATACTGTCTCCGAATTCCAAAGCCATCATAAATCCGTAAGGCTTCTGGATATCCAGCATTTCTACATATCCGTTCTTTAAAACATCAGAATCTTCCTGAAGCACATTATAGATGAAGCCGCTCTCAATCATGGGAATTACGATTTCAAGCTTTTCCCGAATTTTAAGATCATCACTTAGCTTTTGTCTTGCCTCTTCAACTTGATGCATGGCCTTAACGCAGGTATCTAAGATTTTCTTTTTGTTTACCGGCTTCATGATAAATTCCATAACCCCCAGATTTACCGCTTCCTGGGCATAGGAAAACTTATCAAAGGCTGTCATAATAATAAAGACAATAGAAGGGTTGAATTTCCTCACTTCTTTAATCGCCTGTATCCCGCTTAACCCCGGCATCTGGATATCTACAAAAGCAATGTCTGGCCGAAAGGAGCCTGCCTGCTCAATGACCGCTCTTCCAGTCTTGACGCAAACGATCTCACAATCGCTTCCGAAACTAGACTGTATGATGTTTTTTATGGCTTCTAGCATGATTCCTTCGTCATCCGCTACCAATATCCGAAACATATGAACCCCCTCCTCTTTTGGGAATCCTAAGGACTATGGTGGTGCCCTTGTCTTCTCCCTCACTCAAGATGTGGAAAATGTCATCATAGTTGTAATATAGCCTTAACCTGGAAACGACATTGTAAATACCGATTCCAGTGGATTCTTTTCTTTCGCCAGATGGTTTTCCGGCCTGTACTCTTTTTAACGTTTCTTCGTTCATTCCTTTTCCATTGTCTTCAATGCGAATCTCAATCTCGTCTTCTCTGTCTTTTACGGAGAGGTGGATTTTCCCTGGCCATTCGATGTTTCTTATGCCATGAGTCACCGCATTCTCGACCAATGGCTGTAAAGACATGCTTGGAATGGAATAGTTTAACGCTCCTTCCTCTATACAGGAGCTATAGTGAATGTCACCTGCAAAACGTACATTTAAAATATAAATATAGTTTTCTATTGTCTCGATTTCTTCTGAAATGGTGGCATCTTCAGAACCCTTTTTTACATTGTAACGGAAAAAATCCGCCATTTTTTCCATGAATACGGAGGTTTTTTCTGCGTCTTCCATCATTGCTAATTGAACGCCAGCGTTTAAGGAATTAAAAAGAAAGTGAGGATTGATTTGAGACTGGAGATATTTAAGCTGGGCTTCTTTTAAATGGTTTTCCATCAATAGCTCCCGCTCTTTCATCTCCTGTTCCTTTTCTGCACTCTCCTTGATCTTCTGTACGTATTCATCCAGACTTTCCACCATCTGGTTAAAGGTCCCGGTTACGATTCCAAGCTCATCTCCGGCCTGGACTGCGGGCACCTTAACGTTAAAATTCCCTTGTCCAACCAGCTTAGCCGTATGAGCGAGGTTGATAAGAGGCGTTACCATATCCTTTGTGATCATCATCATTACCGTGATACTGATAATCATAACGATAATAAGAATAACGGAGCTTATGACCTCTAAGTACTGAAGGGCTGCCTGTAAGGTCTGGTAACTGGCTGAATTGTTCTTAAACTGAAGGCTGTTTAAAACAGAAATATCATTGTTAATGAAACGGTATTGCTTTAAGGCTGCTTCGTAGGAGACCTTGTATTTCTCCACATTCTGGCCTCGTTTTGCCTGTACGGTTTCATCGGTGATGGCCAAATAGCTATCTGACATATTTCTGATATTCTTTTCCAGTATCTGAATCTTATTATCTGTGACGGAAACGTTGAGTCCCTCTAACAGCTTTCTATAGTCCTGTTCCGAACGGTAATAGTTGGTCAGGGATTCAGAATCCTTTACCTGAAGATAGCGATACATATAATTTTGCACCTCGGATAAGCTGTCTGAAAGTTCATTTAGATTTACATTGCTCATGTAAACGGAATTCATCCGCTCCACCATCTGGTTGATCTGGGTATAGATAAACAGATTGCTGGCAAAGAGGACCACCGCGGTTGCGGCTATCTCTAAAAACAACTTTCGGGTGATCGGAAGATTCTCCCACATATATATCAATTTATTTTTCATGGCTGCTCCACTGATTGTTTACGAAACCCAAGGCATTTTCCTTTGTCACAAACTCTAAGTCCACGCTGTTAAATGAGTTGGTTCTTCCATCTCGTATGGACTCTGTAAGGGCTTGTACACTGTATTTCCCCATCTGTCTGGTGTCTATGTAAAGTGACATTGCCATTGTTCCCTTTAAGACTGCGTCAAGTGTAGCTTTTGACTTATAATAACCAATTACCTGAGTTCTTCCTACACAGTTGTAATCAATGACCGCCTGATATACTGCTTCTGTGTCCACCTCATCCATGCAGATAATAATATCCGGTGGACCGAGATCATTCTGGAATAGGTTTCTGACGATTTCCTCGGATTCAAAGGCTCGTCCAGAGGGCACCTTGACCTCTTCCACTTCAATGTGATTTGAGGTTTCACCTGAGGTAACCATGCGGTTATTGATCTGGTTGAAGATCTGGGACTGGCTGCTGTCTGAAGAATTATCATGAAGGAACATTAAGACTCTTATCTTTCTTGTTTCCTTAGGAAGTATTTTTAATATCTGGTTTCCATACTCCTGACCAAGCTGATAGGAATTGATACCAACGTAACTTTTCCTTCCAGATGTAGGAGCATCGTTTAATATGGTTACTACGGGGATTCCCTTGGCTGTTGCTTCATTGATCCGCTCCTCCAGACGGGTTTCCCCGGTAAATTCAAGTAAAATTCCATCTACTTTAGCAGCTATACTCATATCCATAAAATCCACTGTGGTGTATTCAGAGGACTGATCTTTTCCTTTTAGTTCCACATAGGCATCGTGGAGTGCAGCTTCCTCCCGCACGCTTTCGTATACATCATTCCAGAACTGGGAATCCAGATTATCGATGATCATGACGTAATGATATTTATAAACGGAATTCTTTTCTGAATGCTCAAGCCCTGTTTTCTTTAGAACATATCCGTAAAAGGACGATGTCAGGCCAGTTAGAAACACGATTACAAGCAATCCGGCTAATACTAACAGAAGCAGGCTTTTTTTTCTTTTATCCATGGTTATCCTCTTGTCTCAATTTATGCTGTTTTTATTATACTAAATGGGAGAGAAAAACAAAAGCAGGAGAATCTTGCCAAGGGGTAGCATTTTTTTGTCTTGGGTGTATTGTCTAGCTTTAAACACTACAAGAACGAAACATTCTATCTTTTTATACATGAGGTCGTATGAAGCTTAGGCATATCATATTTATTAGATAAATATTTGAAAAGATTAATAAAGAGACATGTTTTAATATAATTAAATGATGGACTGAATCCTTTTCAAAAGAATTCAGCCCATCATTATAAGGGAAACGCATTACAACATTCAATAAACATTTTTAGATGATTCTTATTTCTATGCTTAATCTAATTAATTTCACGATGTATTTTATGATATTTTTTTATTAAATATAATAGTAAGGGTATTATAAAAACTAACGGTTGAAAATGATTTAATAAGATTTTATATAATAGGTTTATATTTGCTGTATAAAATGAGTCGTCGAAACAAAGTCACCAACCACCATTTCAAATGGTGGTTGGATATTAGCCCTCCAAAGGGCTATGTTACTGCTCGCCCCTAAGGGCGGTATCACAAGCACTTTTTCTGGTCCACTACAAAGCGGCACTGTTTGAATCTCCTTTTCTTGACTCTTCTGCTTGCTCTTTTATATACTTTTGTACTGCTTCATCTGTGATGTTACCAATTGTTTCTACATAATATCCTCGTGCCCAAAATGCTTTATCCCATTTACTATGCAACTCTGGATTCCTATCATAAACCATCAATGTACTTTTCCCCTTTAAGTATCCCATAAAATTTGAAATATTTAACTTAGGTGGTATTGCTACACTTAGGTGCACATGATCTATACAAACTGCTCCTGCAACAATATCCACATCCTTATATTTACATAATGTGCTGATTATTTCTCTTACATCATCTCTTATTTTTCCGTATAGCACCTTTTTTCGATACTTTGGTATAAATACAATATGGTATTGGCATTTCCAGCGAGTATGCGATATGCTTCTATTGTCCATTTGGACCTCCTCCTATGTTTGAGTTTGGCTTGCGACACCATTCTCAATATAACATAGGAGGTTTTTTATTGATATCCTTACTGTTTCCACTTACACGATTCTCCCCAGCATAGCTGGGGGATTAGGATTTTCATTAATATCTTATCAAAATTTATTATACTTAAACCTTAATTAACAATATAATTTATTCTTCAATTTTAACTTTTTCAAAAATATCGAAATTATGTTTTTTCCCTCCAAAGTAATAGTATTTTTTTCTTAATTGAATCTTTTCTTCATCTGTTAATACTTTTACATCTTTTAATTTTTCCAATATTGATTCAGACTTTTTTTCTGCATACTTTACACGCAACTCCATAATCACATTGGATGTTAATATTCCAAAAGTATAGGGTAATACTGCTAAGTAAAATAAGTTTTTAATATTACTTGTTCCGAAATTATCGAAATATGTTTTTCCGTTTACAACTTCATATACAAATCCTTCATACATACTAGAATTCATCAGCAATATTTTATTTTCAGTAATAAACTCTCCAATGTAATTAGCTAGAAAGAAAGATAAAATACCTAAAAGCACCATAAATATATTCACTACTTGAAACGCTAATTTCAACTTACCTAATTGATATACTGGTGTCATATAAATAAATAACACAAATAATACTAAAGAAATAAACATTGGTATAATAGTAAATACCGGATACTTCTCAAGAATATAAGTAACATATATTATTCCCTCCGCTACATCATGCATTTGTATCATAACAACATTAACACTTTCACCTTTTTGAGCCAGTTTTTCATAACAGTTTAATACTCCATATAAAGCATATGCCAATGATATAACAAATAACATAACTCCTTGAATTGTAGAACTCAATATTGTAATAGCCTTGAAAGTTACATAATTCTTTAAAACCGAAACATATGCACAAACAAAATAAACAAAGCAGTATATCAATGGTATACACACGATCCCATTAAGCATGGTAGAATTAGGATATTGGTATGATACTATTAGCACAATATAAATTATTATTCCTATGATATCCCCAAAATAATTGGCTCTTATTTCTTGATCTCTAGAATAATCTATTTTATCATTTTTAATTTCAATATAATCACATTGTTTCAATAAGTAAATTCTATATATAATTCTGCTTATTAAATAGAATATATCTAATATAAGAATGAACGTATATACATTAATCATACTAAAAAATGGCAATGATATAAAAAAAGCAATATAGAACCCAAAGAAACTATTACAAAGCAATGCATTTTTAATACCTTTTTCTAAAAAACTCTTAATCGTATATTTCACTACTTATTTCTCCCTTTGATTTTATCCCAGTTAAATTATTACATCTAACAGTTCTTACAATTTTACAATTTCCTCTTTCGTCAAAATTGTACCCTATCCCATCTTTTCTTGCTCAAGAGCACAATCACAAATATCTTACTTTGGAGCACCATCATTCCAGTTTATCAGATCCATCACTTTCCTCATGCCTTCTGCATTTTCAGATTATACACTCCTTAGGGATTGCTTCGAACATATATCTACGAAGATGTGCCCAGTATTCAATGCCTCAATTAGAAAGCGAATATGACATATCTCGAAAAAGCAGCTGGCCCTTGAACTCTCATTCATAACCAGACTGCCTTATATTTACATTTTCCCTTCAAATCCAGGATCTTTTTTCCAATACGATTGATTCATAGTAAACCTTAAAATAAGCCATGTCGGAAGTGAGCGATACCGTTTTCCTGCAAGGTACCCCATATACTTAAATCCGCTCTTAACAACCACCCCCGGAACCAGCCATATCTTTTTCTCATTCACTAGCCAAGCTATGGTCTTTTTCACCAGACGAATTCCTTCGCTTTCCGAACGAATCCCCTCAAATACTTCCGGGTGATCCACCTGAGATACAGCTAAATCAAAGTTTCTTCTAAACTGTTCCATACATCCATAGTTATGGGAGTGGTACACCCTAGCATCTGCCGCATAAGCAACCGCCTGTCCCTGATACCTGATTGCATTTCCAGCATAAATCATATCTTCATTAAAGATGGTTCGTTTCGTAAAACCACCAGCTTGCAAATAAGCTTCCCTGTCATAAGCACAGCACACATTGGAAGCGAAAAATGTCTTGATTCCAAGTTGGGACAAGTCTTCCTTTGTCTTTACCATGCTGTTTTCCGAGTAATTAAAGGAACGAGTGTACTGCTCAGCAAGTCCACAATCTCCGTTGGGAAGCTGTCTAGCGTAAGCCATAACTACCTTTTCTCCATTTTTACCCGTCTGGTCAAGCGCCTTTACTAAGGCACCAATTAGATTTTTATCTGCCGGAACTGCATCATCGGTCATAAAAACCATAATATCAGCTTGGGAATAACCAGCACCCTGATCTCTGGTGCCGCCATGGTCAAATTCTTCCTTTGTCACATGGTGAACCTCAAGGTTTTCAATATGGTCGTAAGCATGATCCTTCCAATAAGACTTTTCCGTATTCATTGCGATAATGCGGCGAATGGGATAAGCCTGCTTTGCAAGCCGCTCCAGAAGGTGTTTTAAGGTGTCATCCGGCTTGTATACTGGAATGATTACGTCCACCGTTTTTTTCTCTGTTCGTGTTTCTTCCATTCCTATTTCCTACCTTCCTGTTAGTAGTGCAGACATGCTGTGGAACATATGCGTATCAAGGCATAAATGCTGACAAAGCATTGTAAAAACCAGGCACTTTTCCGTAAATCCACCTTCAGAACCAGCCGTTTGTCAAATATAGGCAACAGCACCAAAGGCAAGAGCGGAATAAAGTAACGTCCCTGTATACCAACAATATAATCCATTTCCCTTGGGGTATATCCAAGCAGCATGGAAGCTAGAACAAGACAGGCACTTAAAAATACCAGTAGTAGAGTAAACCACTTCTGCCAACTCTTAAACGGAACGACCTCTCCTTCTCTACGAACCACACTGACAAAAAGCCCGTAACACAAAAGGAGGAGACAGAATGGAGGAACCGTTAGATTTGGATCCAGATTTCCTAAAAAACCGCCAAGCATTGTGATCAGATAATAATCAAGCTGAGTCTCAAAGGTTTTATAATACACCATCACAATATCATAAGGGCGGCTTAATACATCGGATAAGGTATAACCCGCTGCCTCACTCCAGCCCACGTAGCTTTCTGTCCGGGTAGACCAAATCGAAAGAACCAGCTTGTTCACTAAGAATACGGCTAACAGCATACCGCCTAAGACACAGGCAAATGAAATCCAGTATTGTTTCTTTGACTGAAATTTCGCAGACGGTATAAAAAGGCAGATACCAGCCAAAGGTAGATACACGATCTTACCAGGCTCTAATAGAATCAAAAGCAGGGCCAGTATCACGATATCTTTGATGGTAATCTTATCTTTTTCAAACGCCAGGTAAAAACACCACGCCAAAAACATCATAGAAAGGCCGATAAAACTACTATCGTAAGAATAAGAAGCCGCCAGATGAAGGGTCATCGGCAAGGCAGATACCGCCATAATCACTTCTTTTTTAAATGGCATGATTCGATATGCCAGATAAGACATTGCAGTGAATGCAAGAAGATTAAAGAGCCGTCCAATCATGACCATAGGAACATACCCCATATGAAACACTCTTGCTAGAGCAATCCCAATGGCCTGGGGCAGATATACTACAGGGAATGTATTGACCGGAACCTCACTACGGACTGTAAGTCCCTGGCTGCTGTCCTTTGAAAAGAACTGAGTAAAAACTTTGTTATAAGCAAACTGCCCTGGCTCTGATTCAAACCCATTGTCATCATCCTGACTACGAACCAGCACATTGGCTCCCTGGTTAATTCGTTCCTTCTCTTCTTTCGTCGCATTCTCGAAAAAATCCTGGTCTGCAACTGCAGTTTTTCCTATGATTGTGCTGGAAAGACGGTAAGCACTGACAAAATGAACCGCTTCATCCGGTGCCGTAAAGGGAGGCAGAGCCACTAAGTAAAACACTCCTAATATGATTAAAACCACTGGATATATCCAGCTATAAAGTTTTTTACTTATCCACAAAACAGCGCCCAGACAGAAAAGAAATCCACAACCCGCCAAGATAAGCCACCAGTAAAACCGCCGTACCGACTCAAATTCCGGAGATGGTATACCGATGATCATCTTATGATAAGGAAGCAGAAAAAGAAAAACAAGAACCAGGATACTTCCTGCAGTCAGTGCCAGGCCCTTTTTATTCCCGGTTAGATTCATAGTTTAACTCCTCCTTTTCCTTATCTTCTTCCTTATCCAGGGCAAAGGTCTGAATCAGCTCAGTCACTCTCCGTTCCAACTGAGAGATCTTGACTGACTGGAAAAAAACCTTAAGCAACAAAATAAAGATCATAAAGGTAAAGATAAAATTAGCTGTGGAATAAGTCCCAACCATACTGGAGATGAAATCCGCAAGCTTAGGAAACAGACTAAAAAATACAAGCATTAGGGCAAACATCACCCAGAAAATAGAATCTTCTATCTTCATTTTAGAATGGCGTATCCTTCTGAGTAAATACAAGGTCAGCAAAGTGGAAACGCATATGAGTACGCATCGAAGCAAAAATGTCATAGGTGACTCCCCCTTTTATCTTCTGGACCGGATGCGGAAACTTTGAACCAGCAATATAGAAAAAAGCATTTTCCCCATATATCTGGCCGCATTCAGTGGATTTAAATAGCTCTCACCAAGAATTCTTTCATCCATAACCACAGGAATTTCTGCCACATTGGCACCGTGGCGAATTAAATAGGAAATGGTATCCGGTTCCGGTCCGTAATTTAAACCGTCTGCAAATTCCTTAATCATCTTATGGCTGAACATTCGCATCCCCGAGGTTGGATCATTAACCATAACTCCAGTGGTGAACCAAATGGCGCCACTTAAAAGACGGCTTCCAAACATACGAATGGAGAGCGGTTTTTTCTCCGCAACAAATCGGGATCCAATCACAATATCATATCCCTCATCCATTTTTTCCTTCATAGGTAAGATGTACTCCGCACGATGTTGTCCATCTCCGTCAAATTGTATGGCATAGCGATAACCGTGGCGATGGGCATACTTAAGACCCGTCTGAAACGCTCCCGCCAGTCCCAAGTTTACAGGAAGGTCAATGATTCTCCATTTATGTTTTCTGCAAATCTCTGCGGTATTGTCTGTAGAGCCATCATTGATAATCACGTAATCATACATGGGATAGTTTTCAATAACGCCTCCTACGACGCGCTCGATATTCAAAGCTTCATTATAAGCAGGTATTACTACCAGAACCTTATCCGTCATTTTATTAACCCTTTCTTTTCCTTTATCAGTACGTAAGCTGCCTGTCCCATAAAACAGAGCGTAAGTAACAGCATGGCAAATAGATAGGAGAACGCGCCCCCATTAATTCCTCCCACTTTCACTAAGGAAAAGGAAAGGAAGTAGGATAAAATGCAGACCGGAATATAGCCAAAAAAGATCCTCTTTTGTTGTTTCATAATGACTAAAACGTAATAAAACAAATTCATGACTGCAAATAAACCGCCACCGAACACAATCGCAAGAAGTCCTGACAGATATGGCTTTAGATCCACATTGTAGATTGCCCCAAGTACTGGCACTCCGATGGCCCCAGCACCTGCTAAAGCGATAATAGTGAGGATAAGAATCACTCCAGAGAGCTTTTTAATTTCCTTTACAAGTCCTGATAAGTTTTTATCTTCCCAAAGATAAGACATCTTCGTAAGGAATGGACGAATGACGAAATTCGCCGCCAGATTAATGACTGAGGTCGGCATAAAAATAGCCACGAAAATTGCATTATCCGTGGAGGTCATTTGTGCATCAACGGCATACTTTGCCATAGCAAAAATAAGCCCGTCCAGGAACACGGAAAGGAAGAGTAAACCTCCATCCTTTAGTATGTCCCATTCTTTTCCCTTTCTCTTCTGAGCGCTGATAGTCGGCATATTTCTTGACATGCCTTTATCAAAAATCAAGATTCCTGCTCCCTGTGATACCACTGCAACTGCACTGGAAAACACCAGATTTTTAGTTATGACTAGGGAGGTCAGAAAACAGAACACAGAAAGGATGGTACGAAAAGCCATGGCCTGCCCCGTAAGATAGAGCCGTCCATTTCTTTGAAATTCTGATTCATATACATCTGCAAAACCGTCTAATACTTTATAAAGCACCATTAAAAATACAACAAGGCATTTTTCAAGGGTATAATCGGGAGCGGAAACTGCCCGCTTCCAGGCGATATATCCAATTCCCATAATGATTGCTGCCACACAGGTCAGATACCTGGCTCTGCGATACTCTCCAAAGGTATAATTCCCAGAGACATCCGTACTCTGAATAGGCCTCAAACCAAAATAGGCCACCAGAAACATCTGCTGCCCAAATGTGCTAAAGGCAAAACCAAAGATACCTCCCTGGTTTGTACCTACTATGTGATTGACTAGGGCCGTAAGGAGCATGCTGGAGCCAGCATAAATCAAACTTCCAATCATATTCCAGGCCACATTTTTTCGTTCCATTATTTCCTCTATCTCCCATGCTTTTTGGGTATATAGGGATACCCGCAGGGTGTTTCCTCTATCTCCAATACTATTTAGGGATACCCGTAGGGTGTTTCCCTTATAAGTTCTCCTTTATTTTACAATATCAGACTTTAAATGTAAACCGTAACACCATATTCCTATTTTTTTCCGATTCCTGCCGTATTTAAAAGATACACAAACGCCTCCAGTCGAAACAGCCAGGATAGACCTGCATAAACCAGAATCCCTACCAGTATCTGAACAATTAAAGTTAGAAGCGTTCCTTCTATTATATACTGTACCCCATACACCGCGATCCCCATTGCTGCGGAGATTAAGAGGGATGGCATTACATCCTTCCACTGCTCATAAAAGCTATAATTTAGAAGCTTCTTGTTGGGGTGCGCATTGATAAAAGTACAGATAAAATCCGTCACCGCACGAAGAGCTACCATAGTGTAAATTCCAAAAGGGATACTAATAATTAAAGCGGTCACGCTGACTGCCTTTTTAATAATTTCCAGCTTTAAAAATATCTCGCTTCTGCCAAGGGCATTAATGGCCTGTAAGTTCGCCACATGAAGCGGCCAGGTGGCGTAAGCAATGCAGAGCAGCCGAAGCATAGGAACACAAGGAAGATACCGGTCTGTTAAAAGTAGCTTTACCATAGGCTCTGCCACAGCCATTAACCCTGCCATCATAGGAAATACAAGATAGGAACTGGTGACAATGGATCTGCGGACCATGTTCTTCACCTTTTCCCTGTCATCTTGACAGGCGGAAAAAGCAGGCAACATCACAGATTGAATGGCAGCCCCTAAGTTATTGGCAATCAAAGCTGGAAACTGGTTTCCCCTTGAGTATTGCCCCATCATAGCAGGATTATATATCTTTCCGATTACAAGTCCATAAACATTGGTAAATATGGTATCAATGAGACCAGAACAAAGAATCTTCCAGCCATAAGAAAACATCTCCCTTGCCTTTTGAACGGAAAACAAAAGTCTGGGGCGCCATGATACTAGAACAGAAAGAGATGCCATTAAAAAGAAACTATAGAAAAACTGCTGCATAGCAAGTGCCCATACCCCGTAACCCCGAAAAGCCATACCGACTCCAATTATACCGGAGCCAAGGGCAGCCAAAATACTGGCCATGCAAAGTTTTCTAAATTCCATGGTTCTTGCAATGGCAGCAGACTGCACTGAGGTCACCGCACCGAAAAACAAGGTGACTGATAGAGTGCGCAGGACCGGACGAAATAATGGTTGTCCATAAAATGTGGCAATGGCAGGTGCCGTAAAAAACAGTATCAAAAACAAAGCCAAAGCTATTCCAAAACTAATATAGAAGGCAGAGGAATAATCCTCCTCATCCACCTTCTGCTTCTGGATCAGAGAAGTGTTGAAACCGCTTTGAACAAATACATTTCCAATGGTGATAAATATCATAATGAGCATGACTTCCCCGGATTCTGCCGGTGTCAAAAGCCTGGCCAGCAGTATAGAAACAAGGAACTGGATGCCTTGTGTTCCCCCGTTTTCCATCACTTTCCAGAACAAACCGGAAAGGACTTTATTCTTTAAATTCTCCTCATACATACTGGTTTTTCTCCTCGTTTTACCAATTAACAATTCCGCCTTATTGTACTATATAAGGCATTAATTGTAAATCGTCTCTAGTATTTTGACCCCAATCATGTTAAACTATTTAAGATTATACTTAATTTTCTAGAATTTAGGAGGTTCTTCATGATACGAAAACTGACATACGGTCTGGCAGCATTTTGCCTAACGGCTGTTCTAGTTTCGGGACACACTTCTTATGCCTGGGCAGACGAACAACGTGGTCCGGGATTAAAAAACGGTGTCCCAATAAGTCAGAATGACCGTCAGACTGAGACCAAAGATCAAGACAGTAAAGTGACAGAAGAGGCAGAAACCGCTTTGGCAAATGCCGGCATCGGAACAGAAGCAGAAGGAAACGGTGAAGATGGCGTAGAAGACGAGGCCGCCAAAGCCGCCAAGGAAGCCTTAAAAGCTAATTTCCCCAGGCTTCAGACCACCGTTATGATAGGTGACAGCAACTGGTCACAGCCTTTTGTAAACGACGCGTGGATTACAAACAATGGGGAAGGCTTCCATGGAATGTCTACATTTCTCACCAATATCGTGGGCAATGTACTTTATAGGACTTATACATCTAGTACAGGCTGGTCACCATGGGTCTTAAACGGACAGCAGACCACCAACTACCCTAATGATGTAAATATTGAAGCAGTACAGATGCGTTTCTCCGGTTATGTAAACAACCAGTTTGATATTTATTATACGGCTAAGTTAGACGATGGATCCACTATGGGCTGGGCAAAGAACGGCACCACCACTGGAACCATGGGGACAGGCCACTACATTACAGGATTTCGAATGGCCTTTTATGCTAAGAATTCTGCATTCCCATATTCCACAGAAAAGCCACTGATCTCCGCCGTACCAGATGGAATTACCCAAGTAGAGGGTGGCCTTCGTTATATGAATGGCGACGGGTCCGCGTTTACCGGCTGGGCATGGGCAGGCAACGAGAGATATTATTTCGTTGATTCCAATCCAGTCACTGGTTGGCAATACATAGACGGTTTTAAGTACTATTTTGATGAGACTGGCAGAATGTTAAAGGATTTAGAGCCAGTTATGGGTGCAAAAGGACCATTTTTGATCAGCATCAATAAGCAGATGAACACCATGACTGTTTTTGCAAAGGACGGAAATAATGGATTTATCATTCCAGTAAAATCGTTCCTCACATCAACAGGACCGGACACTCCACTTGGAACTTATCAAACTCCGGAAAAATACCGCTGGAGAGATATGAATCACGGAATTTATACCCAGTATGCAACCCGCATCTGGAAAGGATTCTTGATCCATTCCATTCTCTACAGTCGCCCCAATGGCATGACACTTGACTCCAGTACCTATAATTATTTAAGCATTGCAGAGTCAGCAGGATGCATACGTCTCTTATCTGGAGATGCAAAGTGGGTCTATGATCATTGCGCACTAGGTACCACGGTTACCATTTACAATTCTGTAGTTCCAGGACCTTATGAGCGCCCGGCCATCGAGCAGATCATACCAGATTCTCAGAACTGGGATCCTACTGATCCTAATATCGTACACTAATACATAGTTAATTTTATAGAAACAAGGGCAGAAGCTTACGACTAAGCTTCTGCCCTTGTTTTTGTATCTGGATCTATATTTCTCATCTCACTTCTTTTAGCTATGGTATTTTCTTCTTAAGAATTCGTAGAGTCCTGGAAATCTGTGTTCCAACTGGATAAAGAACTGGGTTCTTTTCGTCAGTTCCTTATAATATCTCCTATACTCTGGATTCAAGATCTCCTTAAACTGCCTGGTATTGACCATGGTATGGTAATAAGTTCTTCTATCCGCACTTTTAATGGCTTCCCGAAGCCGTCCACCGGTAGCAACGTCATACTCTTCGTAAACCTTTTTCATACGCTCATAATAGGTCTTCTGTTTATTTTCATAGTCACCGCTTTTTCCCTCCACAGTCCAGGAACCAGCAACGCCTACCCGATATGCACTCATTGGTTCATCAAAGTAGTAACCGTATCCCACACTTGCAGCAATCATCTGAATGGGGGTATCCCCTACGGGACAATCCACATAATAATCAGGAAGTTCCTTAACGAGGCGTGACGGAAATGCCATGGCGGACATGGCGTATCCAGAAGACTTATCCACAATCTCTTCCGGAGATATGACCTTGTTTCCACAATATGGACGCATCTTTCCCTCAGTTACCGCTTTTCCAACCAAATGGATCTTGGCGCTATGAATGCAAAGAGTGCATTCTGGATGAGCTTCCATGTAATCTACCTGTTTTTGCATCTTGTCTGGTGAGACCCAGAAATCATCTCCGTCACACATGAAGATATATTTGCCTCTTGCCCTTGGGAAATTAAAAGCACCGCTGATGTTGTCAATCCCTTGAGAATACTGGTTTTCCGTCTGGATCAGAGGCAATACCTTACCGGGATACTTTCTTTCGTATTCTTTTAAGATTTCACCAGTCCCATCCGTAGATGCATCATCGTGTACCAGAATCTCAAATTCAAAGTCTGTTTTTTGCATCAAAAAGCTATCCAGAGCCTGACGGATATAATCCTTGTGATTAAATGTGACACAGTTCACACTTACCATAATATTAGAATCAGTTTTTCCGCTCATACTCATTCGCCTTCTTTCTCCACGATCTTTGTAATGTATTCCTCATATTTCCTGGCTACATACATGCTTGTGATTCCTTGAAATGGTTCGATCTTTTCTCCGGTAAAGCACCTTATGTGATTAGTAATGCAGTCATATCCTGCCAGACAGGAAAACTCCACACCACCGGAAAAACGGGGATTGCACTCTAGCATACGATAAATTCCATCTTCCCCTTCAATGAATTCAAAATTTACACAGCCGTTTATATTTAAAGCCTCTGCGATCTCCCTGCATATGGCCTCTAGGTTCGCATTCGTAAATACCAATACTGAAGTTCCTGCGCCATTGCCTGTCCGCAAAAGTTCCCTCCTGCAGATCACCGCACATTCACCTGTTGTTTCCTGGCGAACCACATCCACTGTGATAATGCTTCCTTTATAAAAAGGTTGTACCACAAATTCTTTAGCTTCACAAAAGGTGAGAAGACTCTTCATCTCTTCAGTAGAAGAAACATAGTGAAGTCCCTGACTGCTTCTTCCATTATAAGGTTTTACCACGGCAGGATAAGGAATTGCTTCTATATCAGCGTCTAAAATATTTACTGTTTCAATGGGATTTCCTAGTCCCTTTTCTAAAAGAAAAGAGCTCATTTTCCGTTTGTCCCTGCATAAGAGCATGGTCTCCTCACAAGAAAGACAAAGAGTTATGGAATGTGCCTTTAATTCCTCTCTGTGACGGTTCCATACATCTGCTTCTACATCAGTTAACACGATAATCGCATCCACTGTTTCTTTGTCGCAAATGAAGAGCATTTTGCTCACATAAGAACTTTCTTGTGTTGCATAAGGAACCTGATAGAAAGAGTCTGTACTTTTTGCATCAGCAATCCACTCAGCAGGATAGATATCACAGCCTATGACCCGAATCCCATTGTTTTTTAGATTTTTAATTACTATATCCGCAGAAAATGATCCGATTGCGGTTACCAGTGCTGTCTTCATCCGTTCCTCCTAATTGGTTCTTATGAAAAAGAGCCTTTCTTTATTTTAGTTCTAAAATAACATCACAAATACGATCTACTTCTTCCATGGAGAGATCTGCATACAACGGAAGAGTCAGTACGTTATCTGCCGCCCATTTTGCATGGGGAAAGCTAATTTCTTTAAACTGTTCCCGGTAGCAATCAAAGTCTGTAATCAAAGGGTAGAAATACTTTCTTGCGAAAACATGATGAGCTGCCAAACATTCATACACCTCGTTGCGTGACTTGGTAAATCCGTCAAAGATAACAGGGAAATAAGCATAGTTTAACCGTATGCCTTCTTTTTCCTGGTTTAAGCGAATTCCAGGAATTCCAGTAAGACGCTCTTTATAACGTTCTACCACATGCCTGCGCTTTTCTATGTTTTCTTCTACATGCCTTAAGTTGCAGATTCCCATGGCGGCCTGAAACTCATTCATTTTCGCATTTCCGCCCACATATTCCACGGATTCTTTTCCTGTAATCCCGAAGTTCTTTAAGTAATTTAAAAGGACCTCCAGGGAAGGATCTGAAAAGGTGACGGCTCCGCCTTCAATGGTATTAAATACTTTAGTGGCATGAAAACTAAACATGGAAGCATCTCCAAAGGTTCCGATTCCTCTCCCATTTACCTCTACTCCAAAGGCATGAGCCGCATCGTATATGACTTTTAGATTATGCTTTTTAGCTATTTCGTCTATTTTTTCAACGTCGCAAACGTTACCGTATACATGCACCGGAAGAATGGCTGTTGTCTTAGGGGTAATAAGTTCTTCAATACGGTCCGGATCCATGGTATAATCCTCTTTCCTGATATCACAGAAAACAGGGGTTAAATTATTTCTCATAATGGCGTGGGTGGTGGAAGCAAAGGAGAATGGAGTGGTAATTACCTCTCCGGAAAGATTCATGGCTTGAAGTGTCATCTCCAAAGCCATATGTCCATTGACAAACAAAAGAAGGTTGGATGCCTTTAAGTAGGCTTTCAGCTGCTCTTTTAAGCGGTCATGAAATTCTCCCATATTGGTCATCCAGGCAGTGTCCCAGATCGGTTTTATCTCTTCTATAAACTCCTCATAGGAAGGCATAGATGCTTTCGTCACTAATATTTCTTTTTCTTCCGGTATCATAATTATTCATTTCCTCCGTATTCCATTGCTACAAAAGCATTCAGATGGAAAGCATCTGACCAAACGTTCTTATGACGGTGCTTTTATAAAATTTGTATTTTAAGATGATTCTCACTTTATTCAAACGGCTCCGATTTGGAAGTTGAACAAATTGTTCCAGGGCTTCTTTCTTTTCTTTGTCCATTTCCTTGCCATACTGATTTAAGAATGATCTCGCTTGCAGAAACATCTTTTGGTACTGCTCCTTACTACGTTCTTTTTGGGTCAGCCGGTTAATATACTGCTCCAAACCGCTCTTAGAGCCCACCTGGTTGCCCCCATGCTGCCGGTAAAGAAGCAATGGCCTGTCTACATAGGAAATCTTTCCGAAGCAACTAGCCAAAAGTCCAAGCCACCAGTCGTGCATCATGCATTGTTTTGGCAGATAGGAAAAGAAGGGGAGAAAGCTGCGATTGATCATAATCGTATTTCCCGTTATATTGTTTTCCACCAGGTAGTGGGTGAAACGGTTGTCATAAACCGCAATTTTTTGAAACTTTGCCATGGACGGGTGACGAATCGTCCCCTCCTCGTCTGTCACGGATAGGTCTCCGTGAACCAAAAGAGGCAGGTCCTTCCCCCACTGGCTTTCCAGACGCTTCATCTCGTTTAAAGTGACCTCTACCTTATCAGGAAGCCAGATATCATCCTGGTCGCAGAGCATGATATAATCATCATCTGCGGCACTTAACAGGCGAAAAAAATTGTTTTGAGGGCTGCCAGATGGTTTTATATGAATGAGGCTTTGAATCTGCTCCGGATACTTCTTTTTATATTCATTTATAATCTCAGGGGTTCGATCCGTGGATTGATCATCAGAGATTAAGATGCTAAGCTTTTTATGGGTCTGGTTAAGTAAAGAATCCAACTGCTGCCGAATGTAATCCTCCCCATTGTAGGTTGCCAGAAGAATGGTTACCATGATTTAGGCCTCCTTTTCCTTAAAGAAGGGACTGGCTACCAGGACAGTCCCAAGATTTTTGTTAAGAACCAAATCTCAACCATTAAAAAGGCAAGCAAGCCCCTGGCCAATAGTTCCTGTAACAGATTAATTTTTAAATACGCTTTATAATAATGAAGTTTGCTTTCATGAAGAATGGCCTGCTTCCTTAAAATTGATTTAACGCTTTTATCAATGGATACGGAATGGAGATGGACATAGGATTCCTCAAGAAGAAGTAAAGTCCGATATCCTTTTTCTTTTAACTGATAGCCAAGAATCTTTTCTTCATAATAAAGAAAGACCTTCTCATCGAAAGGGCCGCATTCAATCAATGCCTTTGCATCCGCTAGAAATAAAGAACCAAGGACCGCATCTACAAAGGCATATCCCTTTTTCCCCTTAAGTTCTGGCCTGTCACTCAGCCAACGCCTGAACAATCGTCTTGTGATTAATCCCGTATCTAACAGGTCAAAGAAAACACCATGAAGCTTCCAGCTTGATAAAGCCACAGCACCGGTCCGGTCTTTGGTAACGGCGGCAGCCACCGCCAGGCGTTCTACCTTTTGAAACGCCTCTTTCATGGCTATAATACAATCTTCTGTAACCATAACATCCGGATTGGCGATCAATACATGACTGGCATGAAGGGTCTCATAAGCATAGCGGATTCCAAGGTTATTGCCACTACCATACCCTCCATTTACGGGAGAAATGAGTAGATGAACCTTTTCATCCTTCAGCTCCTGAAGGTCGGATACGGAATCATCACTGGAATGGTTGTCCACCACTACAATGGAATCCAGGCATTCATAGTCCTTTATGGCAGACACCAGACTTAAGGTAGTCTTGGCATCATTATAGTTTAGGATAATACAGCTTATATTCATATCCGCTCCTTAAGAACCTTTCCTGGAATTGATCACCTTCATGCCAAAATGACGGCTGACCATATCCCGAATAGGCGGACATAAAAAGGTGGCGTAATCCATGAGATGATATATCACCATATAGAGGTAACTCCCCTCTTCCTTTTTCGTGCCTGCCCAGGGTGTCTGGGAAAGGTAATGATCATATACCTTTCGGTAATGATTTAGATTCCCTTGCTTCCATGGTCTTTCATCTCCCATATAATGAAGAATCACAGGATGCTTTTTTGCCTCCTGAAAAGACTTCTTTGTGATGGTTTGATACACGGGGGAAAGCTTAGTCAGATGACTGTAATGAAAATACCGGTAGTTGGTAAAGAAATTATACCGAGGCGGCAAAGGTTTGATTCTTCCTTTTAACGCTCCATTTATGGTATCCTGATCTCCGGCAAAGAGCTTTCCGCCTCTGGAAGAATAAAAATCCAGTAACAACTTCTGGGCCAGCTCCTTCCGCCACCGTTTTAAATCAATCAAAAGAACACCGGAATTAAAGTAAGGGTCCTCCGGTAAAAGCCCAATGGATTCTTTCACGGCCGGGTATATGGTGGGTTCCATTACAGCCCCCACCATATTAGACCCAAGGTCCATTTCCCACAACCGTTTTAAAGAAGCGTTTATTACCGTATCACAGTCTAGATAAAGCACCCGTTCCTCTGCTTCCGGAAGTACCTCTCCTACAAACAGGCGAGCCATGATACTTAAATCAAAGCCGCCTGTATCAACTTTATAACTAAAACGTTCTTTTAGGTCTCCAAGCTCAATCACCATTACTTCACGTTCAAATTGGGCTCCAATTCCAATCAGACGGTTTTTATTCTCTTCGGATAATCCCATGGACAAGATATAGACATGAATCTTATCTGCCTCTTCGTTATGTTCCAAAAGAGAATAAAGGGATACCGCAAGATGCCTGGCATAGCCGTCATTGGAAGCGTATACAACATTCATGAAAATCCCCCGTCCTGTACCTGTTTGGTACCTTTAGTTCCGTAGTATTGTACTATATCTTATAAGAAAAGTAAACAACCTGAGACTTCCGGGCTATTTCAGTTCCTCTTTGGCTACTTTCATGGCTGATTCAATGACCTTGTCCATATCGTAATATTTGTATTCCCCTAATCGACCACCAAAGATTATGTTTGGTTCCTTTTCTGCCATGGAAGCATACTGCTGATACAGTTCCTGATTCTTTTCATCGTTTACTGGGTAATAAGGCTCCATTCCTTCTTCCCATGCCACCGAATATTCTCTGGTGATTACAGTCTTTGGCTGGGTTCCGAATTCAAAATGCTTGTGCTCAATGATTCTTGTATAAGGAGTCTCTCTGTCTGTATAGTTCACTACAGCTACCCCCTGGTAGTTGTCCATATCCAACGTCTCTGTATCAAACTTAAGACTTCTGTATTCCAACTTACCCAACTGATAATCATAAAAGGCGTCAATCATTCCAGTATACACCGTCTTTTCTCCGAGACTGTCATAATACTCTCTGTTTTCCAGATAATCGGTTTCAAATTCTATGTCACAGCCTTCAAACAGCTTTTCTATCATTACATTGTATCCGCCAATTGGGATTCCCTGATATAGGTCGTTAAAGTAATTGTTGTCATACGTAAAACGGACCGGAAGCCTCTTAATGATAAATGCAGGCAGTTCTTTGCAGTCTCTTCCCCACTGCTTTTCTGTATACCCCTTTACCAGCTTCTCATAAATATCGGTTCCTACCAAACTGATAGCTTGCTCTTCTAAATTCTGTGGCTCTCCTTTTATGGAGGCCTTCTGTTCCTCTATCTTTGCCTTTGCTTCTGCTGGAGTGGCTACGTTCCACATCTTACTAAAGGTATTCATGTTAAAGGGCATGTTGTAGATCTCCCCTTTGAAATTAGCCACTGGGCTGTTGGTATAGCGGTTAAACTCCGCAAGTTCATTGACGAATTTCCAGATCTCCTTGTTGCTTGTGTGGAAAATATGGGCGCCATAAGTGTGAACGTTGATGCCTTCTGTCTCTTCACAATAGATATTTCCACCCATGTGGTTTCTCTTCTCCACTACAAGGCACTTCTTTCCCATTTTACGGGCCAGATAAGCGAACACACCGGAATACAATCCGCATCCTACCAATACATAATCATATTTTTTCATAATTCCATTCTCCTGTCATTTATAAACTGTTCTTATTATACTAAAGTCCTTTGGAAAAGTAAATTCTTCTTCCCACTAGAAGGGTAGAACAATGAGTTTCCTATTACAAAAAAAGACGGGGTCGCCATCATAGGCTGACCCCGTCTTATTATTTAATACAATAACCGGTTTAATGCACTGAAAATACCTCGAATTGAGGCTCTGGTAATATTGGAACTGATTCCTACGCCGTAAGTTGTCTTTCCGGTGCGAACATCCAATAAATGAATATAGGATGCAGCCTTTGCGCCTGAACCAGAGGCAAGAGCGTGCTCGTTATAGTCGAGTACTCGGATTTCAATATCAAGCTCTTTCTCAAGACCTTTTTGTACCGCATCGATAGGACCGTTTCCAACTCCCTCGAAGACTTTTTCCACGCCGTGATCCATGTAGCGGACCTTTGCGAAGGTGGAGAATTCCACATCGTCTTCTGCCTCAGTAATCTGAGCCTTAAGGAAATGAATGGGTTCTTTCCTGTCGGTGTAATTGCTATTGAACTCATTAAGAATCTGCTCTGGAGCCACTTCACCCTGCTTCTCTGAAATAGCCTGAATCACATCTGCAAATTCCTTGTGCATGCCTTTTGGAAGCTTAAAGCCATAGAAGGTATCCATAACAAATGCTACGCCACCTTTGCCAGACTGGCTGTTGATACGAACCACTGGTTCATACTGTCTTCCAATATCTGATGGATCGATGGGCAGGTAAGGAACCTCCCAAAATGTATTCTTTCTATCCCGCATCGCCTTCGTGCCTTTGTTGATGGCATCTTGATGGGAACCAGAAAAAGCGGTGAATACAAGCTTTCCAGCATAAGGGTGTCTCGGTGCAATTTCCATCTTAGTACAACGCTCGTAAACATCTGAGATTTCACGAATATTCTCAAGATTAAGTTCAGGATCAATACCCTGGGAAAATAAATTATAAGCTACCGTTAATATATCAAGATTACCGGTTCTCTCTCCATTTCCAAACAGAGTTCCCTCCACCCGGTCTGCACCGGCAAGGACAGCAAGCTCTGCAGCTGCAACTCCGGTTCCCCGGTCGTTATGAGGGTGAACGCTTAAGATAATGCTTTCACGGTTTTTAAGACGTTCATTCATCCATTCGATCTGATCTGCATAGACATTAGGAGTGGTCATCTCTACCGTCGATGGAAGGTTTATAATAATCTTCTTATCTGGAGTTGCTCCCCAGATCTCCTGGACTTCATTGCAGATGTCAAGAGCATATTCAAGCTCGGTTCCAGTAAAACTCTCAGGAGTATACTCAAACATCACTTCTCCATCAAAGTCCGACGTATACTGCTTCGCCCACTGTGCACCCTGAACTGCTATGTCCTTTATCTCATCCATATCTTTGTTAAAAACCACATCACGCTGCAAAGTGGATGTAGAATTATAAATATGAACGATAGCCTTTTTCACACCTCTTAAAGCTTCGATGCTTCTCTTGATCAGATGTTCCCTGCACTGAACAAGGACTTGAACTACCACATCATCAGGAATCATCTTCCGTTCCACAAGCTGCCTTATAAAGTCAAACTCAATCTGGGACGCCGCTGGAAAACCAACCTCGATTTCTTTAAAGCCCAGCTTTACAAGAAGTTGAAACATCTCAATCTTTTCTTCCACTACCATTGGCTCGATCAAAGCCTGATTTCCATCTCTTAAATCCACGCTGCACCAAATTGGCGCCTTTTGAATCTTTTTACCAGGCCATTGTCTCTCCGGATAATTCATTACCGGTGCTTGTTTATATCTTTCATAATTTAACATCTCTTATCTCCTCCATTATCATTCACTTGTCAGTCTGTTCCGGTTCTAGCCGGATTCTGCCATAAAGCAGTCTTCTGCTTTTCTCATCCCTTTAAAAACTATGACAGGCTTTGGAGTCGATAAATTACGCTGTACTTTTTGACAATAAACAACGTGGCTTTTATAGGTCTAGCCCCATCTTCATCATTCCTTTACATTAAAATCACATGCCATGCTCTGATAATGCGTCACGGTAAAGTGTTATGTTATTATAGCACGACAAAAGAAGGCTTACAACCGAAAAATAAATTTTCTATTGTAAGCCTTTGACTTTTATTTATTGCTTAATTGTAATAGTTTGTTTTTTAGTTCGCCTTCCATACGGGCAAGCTCAGCTTCTGCATCCATACGCTTTTGTCTTCCTTCTGCCTGAATGCGCACCACCTCATCAAGAGTTGAAATAAGAGATTCATTGGTCTTCTTAAGGGTTTCTACGTCAACAATTCCACGTTCTGATTCCTTCGCTGTCTCAATGGTTGCTGTCTTTAATACTTCAGCATTCTTTCGAAGGAGCTCGTTGGTCATGTCAGTAACTTCTCTCTGCGCTCTGGCTGCCTGCTCAGAATGATTAATTCCAATGGCAAGAACCATCTGGCTCTTCCATAACGGAATGGTGTTCACTAGAGTGGACTGGATTTTCTCCGTCATAAGTGTATCGTTGTTTTGAACCAGTCGAATCTGAGGAGCCATCTGAATGGAGATCATTCGGGTCAGCTCCAGATCATGAATCTTCTTCTCAAATCGGTTAAGCATGGATGCAAGGTCATTGGCTGCCTGAGCATCTTCTGGAAGACCGCTTTTTGATGCCTTGTCTAGAAGGGCGGGAAGTTCCGTCTGCTGTACCTTATTAAGCTTTCTTTTTCCTGCCATAACATACATGGACAGTTCCTTAAAATATGTGGTATTTAGTTCATACATCTTATCAAGCAAAGCAATGTCTTTTAAAAGCTGGATCTGATGGTTTTCTAAGACCTTGCAGATCTGGTTTATATTCACCTCTGCTTTTGCATACTTTACCTTCATATTTTCCAAACGGTTGGCATTCTTTTTAAAGAAACCAAAAAAGCCTTTTTCCTCTTCTCCGTTTTCAAAGCCTCTCAGCTCTACCACTACATCCGTAAGCATCTGGCCTACTTCTCCTAGATCCTTTGATTTCACATTTTCAAGAGCAGTCTCTGAAAAAGCAGCGATTTTCTTTTGAGCGCTGACACCATACTGAAGAACCAGGTTGGAGTTTTGCAAATCAATCTTCTCTGCAAAATCAGCTACTTGCCGTTCTTCTTCTGGAGTCAGATTCGTCTCAGGAACTGCCTCAATTTTACCTTCCACATTTATTAATTCTTCTTTAGTCCCAGTGCTTTCCACCACAGCATCTGAAAATGGAGTCAAGGTCAATTCTGGTGCTTCTTTTAACATCTCTTCAATATCTTTACTCATTTCGCTTACCTCCTGGGAAATCACTTTCTGCAAATCCATCTTTTTTTAACATGGTCTGTATCACCGAAGCATCCGTGGTTACATCAAGAACTGCATCTTCATATAAGTCATCAAGGAGCCGTTCAAATGCTTTTTGAATGGTGTCCAGAGTTTTCTCGATCTCAGCCTTTGCAGCGTTTACATTTTCTCCTCTTGAACCTGCGCTGTCAAAATCCCGATAAGCATTCACAAGCTTTACCGTGGTAGGCAGATAATAATCCATAAAACGTTCCATCTCTTTTCCCTGTTCCGGGTGCTTTGATACGGTATCGAAAATACGTCGGATTACATCTTCAAGATCTGATATCTTCTGAGAAATGACCTCTCCTGGTATGGCATCGTTGGCTTCCTTTAACATGTTCAGATAATTCCGGCCTGCTGCCATCATATCTTCAAACTCTTTGGAAAACTTCTGTTTTTCCTCATTAGTGGCTTTGATTGCCGCTTCTTCGGTTTCAATTTTCTTTCTTTCCTTTAATGCTTTTTGGCACTCTAAGTATTGTTTATAAGTATCCTCGTTCAGCATAAGACAAGTTTTCTGCTCGTCTAGATAGGCTTTTGAAAATATACGAAGTTCCATCATTTTCTGCACATCCTTACGGACAAATTCCTTTGATTTTCCAACCAGTGCAGCTAACTCCTCAATGGTACAATACATCTTTCTTCCAGCCTGCTTGGCGTAGAGTTTTCCTCTCTTTATCCGGTTGCCCATATCGATTCCACCCTTAAGCATAAAGCCAAAAACAGCCCCAAAGGATGCTATGATTAAGGAAGCTCCTACAATCACCCATAGATCAGGCTTTGCAACCATGGCAATAATCCACATCACAAGAAGTAAAACAGTCATAAGTAAAAGACCGATACTTCCAAATACAGTAAAAAGAATGCCTGCTACACGGCCATTATTGTTGATCTTAATCCCCTCTTCACGAGGCATAGGGGCTTGTCCACCCGTTTTCTTACCTGCAGAGTGGCTCGTATGAAACGCCTGATATCCAGGATCTGACTCCTGGCTCTTTTTCGTTTTGGCGTATGACTCTGCCCCTTCACTGGATTGGCTTCGATAGGATTTTGACGACGAAAACCGTCCCATATCACCGTGTTTTTGCATCTGATTTCTAGCTTCATCCAGAGCATCGTTAACGGAATCAGATATGGTTTTATTTAATTCTTTAAAATCCATGGAACGGATTGCACTTTCTACCGAATCCAGGATCTGATCTCCTAAATTTGATAAATCTCTCTTATCCATAATTTTATGATCTCCCAAAATATTTCATAGTTAAAAAATATCATATCACGAAACAACCCATTTTACAACGAAAGTGAAAAGGAAAAAACATGCAAAAAGCATAGATGTTTTAAAAAAGGCAAGCCTGATTTGCATAAAAATACTGGCTTGCCTTTTATTTCATATGAAATTAAACCTATGGTCTAATTCCCTGTTAAAATTAGGGAATTAAATGACCTTTCTGCCTCATCACTTCTATTACCTGTTCTACGTATGCTTCACAAGTATTAAGATCTGCAGCCTCCACCATAACGCGGACAACTGGTTCTGTTCCTGACTGACGGAGTAATATTCTTCCACTCTCTCCTAACAGTTCAGCCACTTTATCCACTTCTGCTCTTACTGCTTCATCATCCTGTGCTGCTGTCTTATCATAAACACGAACATTTTTAAGGACCTGAGGAAATACCTCAAACTCGGAAACCAGCTTTGCAAGACTTTCCTTTTTCTCAAGAATTACTTCCATCACCTTTAAGGAGGTAAGAATGCCATCTCCGGTGGTTGCATGCTTGCTGAAAATAATATGGCCGGACTGCTCGCCGCCAAGACAATTGCCGTTGGCTACCATATTTTCGTAAACGTATTTATCTCCTACTGCGGTCTTTTCAAATTCAATGCCTTCCCGCTCGAAAGCTTTATAAAGGCCGAAGTTTGACATGATGGTAGTCACTACCTTATTGTTCTTTAAGGTTCCCTGCTCCTTCATGTACTTTCCGCAGATATATAGGATGCCGTCTCCGTCAACCACGTTGCCGTTTTCATCCACTGCCAGGCAGCGATCCGCATCTCCATCATAAGCAAAACCTACGTCAGCGCCTACTTCCTTCACAAATTTCTGAAGCTGGTCAATGTGGGTGGAACCACAACCAGTGTTGATATTTAAGCCATTTGGCTCATTGCTGATGACATGTGTCTCGGCTCCAAGAGCGTCAAATACGTTCTTTGCAATGGCTGAGGCACTGCCGTTTGCACAGTCTAGGGCTACCTTTTTATTTTTAAAGGAACGAGTGGCGGTGGAGATCAGATAACCAATGTATCTGTTTCTTCCTGCTGCAAAATCTACCGTACGTCCGATCTTATCCTGCTTTGCCAGTGGAAGTTCACCCATCTCACCGTCTAAATACTTCTCAATTTCATCCGTAACGCTTTCGTCAAGCTTTTCACCTTTTTCGTTCATGACTTTAATTCCATTGTCATAATAAGGATTGTGGCTGGCGGAAATCATGATTCCGCAGGAGAAACCTTCGGTTCTTACTACGTAAGATACACTTGGGGTCGTCGTAACATGAAGCAGATAAGCATCCGCACCAGAAGCTGTAAGTCCTGCTACCAATGAATATTCAAACATGTAGCTGCTGCGTCTTGTATCTTTTCCGATTACGATTCTGCAAACTTCATCTGGATTTTTATGTCCATAGTACCAGCCTAAAAAGCGTCCTACCTTATAAGCATGCTCTACTGTCAGTATGACGTTTGCTTCCCCTCGAAAGCCGTCGGTTCCAAAATATTTTCCCATACATATCTCCTTTTACAAATCTGCAGTTTATGCAGAATTATATGTAATATACCATACTGTTCCCTATTTTTCAACCTGGGATACCTCGTAGGCATATAGAATTGTCCTGGCATCTGCCAGTTCATAACTACAGGTTACAAAAGACCAAAGAGTGCCTATTGGTTCGTCAGGCTTCTGATAAAAAAGTCCTTTCTTAGTCATCTTCTCCACATATCCATTAAAGACCTCCTCTGTATCAAACTTTGTTCGCCTGCGCTCGCCATCGGCATCCGTATAAAGAACCGTGAACGGCCGAAGATGAATCTCCCGCTCTGGGGTGTAGATTGTGATATCTTGATGGTCCTTAAAAAATGATTCTTCCTTATATTTAATGATATCCTTAAACATGGATCCATTTTTCATATGATGACCGTATAATATGTTATGCCTTCCAGAAAAGTCAGGTTCACTTTCATAGTCAAGAAATATAGCTCCTGAAGCATTCTTTTTGCCTTCAAAATCAATATCCAAATAAGTCTCATTGTTATCAGTTTGTACAATGGGATAATCAATGGAAGTACCTTCTATCTTAAGCCAACCTACAATATCCGGGTTTATGGCTTTTAAGGCATCAAACTGAATCGGGGATACGTACGCGCCACTGGACTCTGCTATGGTTTCATTATCCTGGTTACTTTTAGTCTCCTCGCTGCTTTTCTCTGTAGCCAGCTCTTGTAATCTTTCATTTTGACGATCCGCTCTGTCTTTCTTTTGGTAATCCAAAACAAGCATACTTGCGCCTGCCACCAGGAGAACTAGGCCTATTATAAGAACAACCGTGGCCAGTTTTCTTTTCTCCATGCAAATCCCCCCCTTCGTCCTGCTATTTTTACCTTAATTATATCGTATGACCAAAAAAATCACAATCTTTTATAAGCTTAGCTAGACTTTTTCCTTATTTTTCTATATACTTTAAGTTATAAAACACCATTTGGAGAAGCTAATGAAAAATCAGGAATCTGTCATCTATGTTAATATGCTGGGAGGATTCTCCATATCCATCGGGGACAAGGCTATTGTGGATCAGAATAACCAGGCAAAAAAACCGTGGAGTCTTTTGGAATATCTTATCACCTTTCGGGGAAGAGATATTCCAGTGGAAGAACTAATCGATCTGTTTTGGAAGGATGAAGGAAGTAACAATCCTGCAGGTGCATTAAAGACTCTCATGTTTCGAGTACGAAAACTATTGGAACCTCTTGGATACCCAACGCAAGAGCTGATTTTCCAGAACCGGAAGGCATATGGCTGGACCAAGCACCTTACTACAGTCTGCGATACCGATCTTTTTGAAGATTTGTGTGTTCAATCAGAAGCCTCACAACTAACCTTTGACCAGCGTCTTTCCCTCTGCATGGAGGCGTTTGACTTGTATAAGGGTAATTTCCTTCCGAAATCGGAATGGGAATCTTGGGTAGTCCCAATTCATACCTATTATCATACCCTTTATCAAAAGCTAGTCAATCGGATACTAAATATGCTTGATGAGGAAAAGAACTATCCCACCATGATCGAGGTGTGCCAGCAGGCCATTGCCATAGATCCTTATGGGGAGGACGGCCATTATTACTTAATCTGTGCCCTCTATCAAAGCGGAAACCAGCTTATGGCGATGGAACATTATCAAAGAGTCAACGATATGTTCTATAATGAATTTGCCATTACTCCTTCCATTCGATTTAAGGAGCTTTATAAGCTGATCAGCGATAAAAAACACGGAATCACCATGGATTTAAGCAACATTCGGGAAATCCTATTAGAAGGCAGTACCAAAAAAGGTGCTTTTTGCTGTGAGCCTTCTGTATTCAGAGACATCTATCAATTAGAAACAAGGGCAATTGAACGAACTGGAGATTCCATCTTTTTATGTCTTTTGACCATTAGCAACTTAAAGGGAGAGCTGTTAAAACCGGCTGTCCAGACAAGGGCAATGGACGAGCTTGGAGAATCCATAAGAAACTCCCTTCGCCGGGGAGATATATTCAGCCGATACAGTGTGAGTCAGTTCTTAATGCTCTTACCAACTGCAACCTATGAAAATGGAGAGAATGTATTAAAACGAATCATTCATAATTTCAAAAAAGAATATTCCAGAAAAGATTTATCCATTACTTATTCGTTACAGAGTGTTACACCGAATCAGACATAATTTTCATTCGAAAAAAATATTTTCTAATCACAGGAGGAACCGGATGTTACAGGATGATTTTATTACACTCACATTACAAAAAACAAAGAATATTGCACTGATTGCCCACGACAACAAAAAGCATGAACTTATGGATTGGTGTAAGGAGCACTTAGAGACCCTTAAAAACCACACACTCTGCGGCACAGGCACCACAGCTCGTATGATTACTGATCAGACAGGACTTTCCGTAAAAGGATACAACAGTGGTCCTTTAGGCGGTGACCAGCAAATCGGTGCAAAAATCGTAGAGGGTCGAATTGATATGGTGATCTTTTTCGCTGATCCTTTGACCGCTCAGCCCCACGATCCAGATGTAAAGGCTCTTTTGCGTATTGCACAGGTTTATGATATCCCCATTGCAAATACAAAAGCAACCGCTGATTTCATCATTACCTCCCCCTTAATGGAGAGCGTCTATGAGCATGAAGTCATTAATTTCAGCAAAAATGTCCAGGAACGTGCACAATCACTGTAACCTCTGGAATTTATATCTTAGACGCTATACGGCAGGATTCCCATATACTGGAGATCCTGCCGTATTTTAATTCTTATCCAAAAACCAGTTTACACAACGCAGTGTATTCCTGATAAGCAGGGTACTGCTCAAGGCCTACAAGCCGTTTTGCGATGCCCTTATAATACCAGGCGTGTTCTGATTTATTCTTTTCGTTAAATCGTTCCCAAATCTCATCTCCCATAAGAAAATAATCTCTTGCCGTGGACCTAAGATTGCTCAGCTTGTCCGCAAGGACAAGGATCTTACAATCCATAGAAGCATGTTCTAAATGGTGAATGGTGGCACTTTTTCTTTCTTTCCAACTCTTTGTCTTATCTTCTGTTTCTTCCATAACAAGCTCAGTAACTCTTACACCAAATTCTTTTCTAAGCTCTTCCTCGGTGACTCCGGTATCTTCCACCACGTCATGCAGGAGAGCAGCACAAATGAGTTCCTCATCTGACGCCATCACGGAAACGATGACTGCTGTTTCTAGCGGATGGACGATATAGGGAATTTTCGTCCCTTTGCGATAGGCTCCCTCATGAGACCTGGCCGCAAATGCAGCCGCTTTCTCGACCATACTGATTCTCCTTTGGTTCTTTCTTATTATTTATATTATCACAATCTATAATGATTTAACAGATAATCTTGTAAGATTCCAGAAACAACCGTTTTTTCCCATTTAGATGCAGATAAAACCAGGCATTATGCAGGGGGACTCAATCAAAAATAACAATTTTCTATGTAAAGGCAGTACCGGAATACCGGTAACTGCCTTTTATTACTTACAAAACTTCTGGGTCATCATCAAGGTCAACGTTAATGAAGTAGATCGAGTTATTGCTAAAGTTATTACTTAAGTTATTACTTAAGTTATTACTAAAGTTATCATTTAAATTATCGTTAAAGTTCCTACTAAAGTTATCGTTTAAGTTATCGTTAAAGTTTCTACTAAAGTTATCATTTAAGTTATCGTTTAAGTTATCATTTAAGTTATCGTTTAAGTTATCATTAAAGTTTCTACTAAAATTATCGTTTAAGTTATCATTAAAGTTTCTACTAAAATTATCGTTAAAATCATTGTCAGAATCAAATTCTCTTCCACCACATCTATTACGACCTTCATTAAAAGCTCTTTCGTAAGATTCTCTTATTTCTTGATCTGATGGCCAACGATTATTGTTACCGTTACGCCAGGAATTACATCTACAATCATGTCTACAACAACCATTATTAAAGCAACACATAAATCCCACTCCTTTCTTTATAAGACATACTATATTTTATGCCACTAGAGATCAATAAGTGAAAAACAGGGTCATTTCCACCTATCTTTTCTACCGCCATTGGCCTTATCTTCCCAATTTTATATGTGAAAGTACTGTAATTCCAACGATTCTGATTGCGTAAATAATTGAGTATTCTAACTATATACACATCACCATTTATTGCTTTTAGTCTTGCTTTTTTTCTCCTGCGTTAGCATTAGAAACGTTTTTTATTGAGACGATTTTTGCAAAACGCAACATGCACTCAACCTATTTACTCAATACATTTAAAGCTTCTTTTCGAGGCATGATTAATCACAGATAATCTAATTCAATTGATGTACTGATCTATTCATGTTAAGCTTTAATGAATTAAATGTAAGAAGGAGATAACATGATAAAAGTAATTGCACGAAGCGTAATAAAAGAAAACCATTTGTCTGACGCCCTTTCACTTTACAAGTTGTTGGTTGCAGAAACTGTAAAGGAACAGGGTTGTATTTCCTATGAGTTATTTCAAGAATTAGACAATCCCAATAATCTGACATTAATCGAAGAATGGGACGATATGGAGGCACTAAGGCGCCATACACAAACGTCGCATTTCGTTACTCTAGTTGATAAACTTGCGGCATATGAGGAAGAGCTACCAGTCTTAATATATAAAAAATTATTTTAGGAAATAACTATTAGAAATAAAAATTAAGCTGTTGGTCTTTAACGTAATAGCTTATTTTCACAGTCTATTCACAAATTGATCAAACTCCCATCACATTTATACGATATATTTATAAATGTAAAGAGACAGCATTTTAATTATTTTTTTTCATACTCAGCCGGCAAGATTCCCCCATCTTGTCGGCTACTCCCATTTTTAGGCACTTTTTCTCTACCAATGGGCACTTAGTTATATGCGCAACTTTCACTATTTTTAATTTTTGTTTATATGTTTTCTGTTAAAAAATATACTCACTTGAGGTTTGATAAAGATTTGGAAAACATGACCATATTCATTTAGATATGGATAGATTGGTATTATAAATGGATAATGGATTCAAACATGATATTATGGTTAAAATAGGGGAAGCCAAGAAATATAAAAAGCCAGTTTACCATAAATTTGCCTTTTTTAAGATGTGTATAAAATACCTTTGACATCTTAAATTACGTAATTTATAATATTTTAATCAAAGAAAAAGCAAGCTCCTTACAGGATTGCGATAGGAAAGGGAAACTAAAATGGGAAAATTTGAAAATGCAACAGCAATCGGTTTAAGAAACAAAGAAACAGATAAATTAATTGCAGTATATCCTTTTGATGTAGAGGGTAGCGATGAAGAAATCACTAAGAAAGTTACGGACTGGTATTATATGCAGCATTGTTCTGCAGAAGAAGAACTGAGAAACGCATATGTAGACATCTTAACTGATGCAGAAGCTAAATCTGCGAAATAGAATTAATTAAAGTCTTAATTGAGATATAACTAATTGAGTAATTTACTTCTCTTAAAAAAGATAGGCGGGCCCAGTTTAAATTGGATACCCGCCTTTTAACGAATCTACCTCTTTTTATCTTTTACCTTCTTTGCAATCACGGAACCTATAGCAATCGCTACCAGTATATAAAATATTAAATCTACCTTAACTCTTCCATACATTCAGAAGGTGATATAGTAGCTTTCAAACACCCATAAACAGGTCATTTCGTAAGAATAAATTAAATTATTACGATTTACTGCTTTAAAGCCCATAAGGAATTGAAAAACCGAAGTTTTCCGCTTAAAACCGAGGTTTTAGAGACTTTCAGTCTCACCACTTTTTACCACCTAAATATAGTCTAAACCAAGTGTCAAGCAGTCAAAATGCAGTCAGAAAATGGTATAATCTTATATGTTAATAGGCGGGCCCGGAATACCGGATACCCGCCTGTATTTTATTAATTGTTGTATTCGTTCACTTCAAAATTTGAAACCTGCTCATAAGCAATATAATCTTTTCGAGCTGTGAATGAAGCTTTATTATAATCCTTTTCAATCATATAGGTTGGGCTGGAAGCTGCTTTACTGTTATACCATGCAATGAAATCATTAATTTTGTCTGCAGTCATTACATATTCTTTCCGTTCCCCAGTAACCATGGAAATCACAAGAAGAGCTTTATTGTCGGTTGGCTGATTGGGATCAGTGGAAGCTTGTGGAGTGGCTGAGGCTTCATTGGAATTCCAACCTTCGCTGCCGTTGATGATTGCCGTTACAACATAATAGTAAGTAGTTCCATTTGTGACTTCCGTGTCTGTATATGTAGTTCCTGTTACTCCTGTCGCTATTGTTGTATATGGTCCGCCTGCAGTTGCGGAGCGTTTAACGGTGTAGCTGGTTGCACCTGTTACTTCGTTCCATTTTAAGTCAACTTTTGAATTGCCACCAGTAGCTTTTAAATTTGACGATGTATCAGAACTTGGTGTAATTACTGTATCATATATTTGAACATCATCTAAAAATCCATTATATCTAAGTTTTTCATCTTTATTATTAATAACAAGCTGACCTGGAAATGTCCCAGCAAGAAGAGGCATATTATACGTATTTGTATCAGTTGTATATTTGGCTGTCGCCTGCGCAGCTGGATTAGCCATATCATCTAAATATAGCTTAACTGAATTTGTATTTGTAGATCCATCCCACGTTAATAAAATATCATGCCATTGTCCATCACATACGCTTTTAGGTGTTTGAATTTCATAATTCAAAGCACTGTCACCGTGATAAGATACAATATAAAGAGTACCTGTTCTGGCTGATAAATCAGGATATATACCACCTCTGTGGTTTAACATTTCCGAACCAATGCCGATAAAATATCCGCCAGCCACATTTTTTGAAGCTGTAGATAATATTGTTTCTAATTTATCTGAAACAGTGGAAGCATCTTTTTTCATTTTAAATCTAATTGATTTTACTCCTAAAGGAATAGATGTACAGAGTTGTAATTCATCATCAGTTCCGTTAAGATATCTTGCCTTTCCTTTCCCATTATAACCAGTATAAAGTGTTTCATAATTTTTACCGTTAGATAAACCATCCCTCACTTGACTGCCTGAATCTATAACAACTTTTCTAATATCTCTATCAAAATTGTATTCGTGAACGGGTTTAGTTTCATCCGCAAAAACATTCATATGCCCTAATAATACTATACAAAGTGCAAAACAAATACACGTTGCCAATCTTTTTAATGCTCTCTTACTCATACATATACCTCCAAAATTTATCTTTTGTAATTATTGTTGTTTTAAACATTCTAAATCAACAAATTAGGTGCAGAAAAAGAAGCCATTCGAATTTAACAAATAACCTGTAAATTTTCAATATAATCGATTATAGTATTCTGGGATTTCAGCACTTGATTAATGTTTTAGAATGCATTTATAATATCATCTCATATCAATCTGGACAATTGGTAACCTTGCCAAACAAATTTAGCACAATTTCACTAATCCCGAAACTCTCCAATGTTCTGCGCTCCCTGCTGATTGGACATATATAGTGCGCATTCCAGATCATGGCCAGCCCTGGGTTCAAAATAATACCACTTACCTTCTATCTCCTGCCAGTCGGTGAGTGCATAACCATCTGGATTAAACCGATATTTATGACCATTGATAACCTGCCAACAGGATTTATAATAAGTAGTCTTTGTGTCAGCGTACCACCAGCCGTTTTTATCCTGATTCCACCCAGGAGTATATTCCGTGGGCCTTGTTGTCAGCGCCGCTTTAAATGCGTCCCAGGTGTGCTGTGTATGATTATATATAAAAGGATTGGGACAAATCTTCCCTGTCACATCATAGTGACGGATCACACGGTCAGCAGGTATGTTGTATTTCGCCATAAGCTCCTTGGTTAGAGCAATGGCTGCCTGTACCGTAGCGTCCTCGAAATACCAGTCCCGGCTCGTGTCTGCCAGAGAACCTTTATTCCGGACGCACAACTCAATGCCGATGCTATTTCCATTACGACAATCAGGATGCACGTACTTTTTGGCTCCACAATGCCATGCAATGTTTTTATCTTCTACAGATTGCCAGATCTCACCGCTAAAGCCTACATAGTAATGAGCGCTGGCACCAATATACTGAGACGCATAGTATTTACAGTTGGCTTCCGCTCCTCCCAAAGCGCCTACATAATGAATTACAATATATTTGATACGGTCAGACTGGCCGTTACCGTAGTTGTAAGGTGTTAATAATTGATGGATTTCCATATTAGATTCCTCCTTCAAATTAAAAGGACCCGGGGTTATCCCAGGCCCAGGAGTTGCGACGGTCGCAACAAATTATTCTGTTACAGCTTTCTTTTTCAGCACATCAATAGCCTTGGTCAGAACCCCAGGAAGCGGCAGCCCCATAAGCCCAGCATTCTCAACGATTGAGATCAACTCATTTGCCATGAAACCAATGATAACAGCGTCCCTTATGTAGTTGGTACCAATGGCCAGATCCAGACGGTAAGCAATCAAGACGAAAAGGAGTGTCATACTCTTTCTACAGAGTCCCTTCCAGCCAGCTCTTGACTCCAGGGCTCCAGTTTCAGTTTTAGTGCTCTTTTTAAAAATCCCAGCCACTGCAAGACCTGAGAAGAAATCAATCCCCATAAAAAGGAGCAAAGTTGCAATACCTGTATCCCATCCCCCGAACAACGATGCTATAAAGCTACCCACTAAACCTGCTGTTGTACATAATACATTTTTCATTCTCATTTTCCTTACTCTTTCTATTTTTTAGTTGCCAGAATTTCTTTCTTCTGATCGTCAGAGATCCAGCCTTTTATAACTGCATTTGCTAGCATGGGGACCGTCAGCTTACCTTTTCCATCGTCATATAACCACATTAACATTTCAAACATATTTACACCTCCAGGCTTGTTAATAATAAAGTTCCTACGGTTGCTTTTAACGATTCATTCTCTACTTCTAGAGCCGCCACACGTTCTGTTAGATCCGGGGCTTTAAATACTGCAATCATTACATCCCCTTTGATATCCTTTGTTTCGTAGATTGGCTCTTTGGTTTCTTTATCAGTACCAACTTTTACCTGTTCAGTACCAATTACTTGATCGGATAGCTTTGTTAGTCTTCCTGCATAAACAAGATCAGCCCGGTTCCAGTCCGTTTCTCCTGAAACACCAATTTGCGTAATGTTGCCGTTAGCTTTTAGGATTGTCTCGATACTATCAAAGCTGGCAGCTCCCTTCTGGAAAGAAATACTTCCTCCTGTCTCATCAAGGTTCACTCCTGCAGCAACCAGATCAAAGACCTGATCTCCGAATTTGATTTTTTCAATATTGCTCATATTAATTCCTTTCCGTCCTTTTGGACATAAAAATAAGAGCCCTTTGGCTCCTTGCTATTTTAGTGGTAGAAAAAAGAGAGGCAAATATCGCCCCTCCTATATGTACTGCTTATACTTATTC
>DLJZ01000014.1:0-113469 GCA_002478865.1 Hungatella sp. UBA7603 | reverse complement strand
TAGTACTACTTTAAGTTTGGATTCTATTGTTGGTGTTTCATTTGTTGGCGTCCCCGATACTTCGGAAGAAGTAACTGTCTCTGTATCGGATAGCTTCGCTTTGACTACATAATAATAAGTTGTATTTGCTGTTACACTCTTATCTGTATAGTTCGTTTCTATTAAATCAGAAGCAATCGGGGCGTATGGACCTCCTGGTGTGTTTGAGCGCTCAATGCTGTAGCTGGTTGCACCAGGAAAAGTGTTCCATGTTAATATTACACTATTCGATAAGCTAGCAGCCTGTACCGATAAAACAGGCTTTGCTATTATTGGAGTTGAAAAATAAACTGTATTGTATTTAATATTACGTTCACTTGTTCCAATAAATTTTGTTCCAGGGACTGAATAATCGTTTGATCCCTGGTAGTTTAAATCTAATTTAGTTCCCCCAAACTTATCATAAAAAGCTTTAAAATCAACTGGATTAGTTAATAATATATTGCTATTATTATTAAATTTGAAAGTGTCGCCATTTAAAACAAATTTACCAGAAAAGCTTGGCGTAATTTTACTGGTGTAAGCTTCCACATGCAAATAATAGGTCTTTCCTGGTTTTAAATTAACATTCCCAGATATAATTTTACGATATTCACTACTTTGATTGATTAATTCGCCTACCTCTTCATCTGATTCGCTAATATAAAGCTTAAAAGAATCACCAACATTGATTTGATAATCTAACCTTACTTCATCTTCAGGTTCTGCGTATGCAGTCATACTAAGCACTGTCATCATTACCAATAATGCAATTAAAAAAATACTTTTTGTGACTTTTTTCATACTAAATTCCCCTTTCTTTTGTACACAGACAATTATACTTAACTTTCTTAATTTTGCAACGTAATGAACCGTTAAGATGTCATATATATTTCTTTGTAGCTTACTAACATATAGTAAATCGTCCGAAACCATTTACTATGTCAAATAGCAATTTAGGTGACTTAAGAAATGCTTTGCGTACTGCAACACCTCTTCCAGATGATACCGCCATAGATACTCTAATAAGTCCAGGAACGTATAACGTTTATACGACTATTGATGGTAAAAAGTATCGTTGGATTGTCGTTGTGGATTGGTGTAATGCAAGCAGTGTTAGTTTATCACGTCAAACCGCATACTACTATCTGGGTGCTGCTCCTATGGCTCCAATCACCAGATATCAGTATAACACTGGCAGTGGATATTCCTGGAGTCAATGGTATAGTACTGATCTACGCAAAAAAATCACATTGGCAGATACAGGAGTATTTCATATTACACGACAGAATGTGATTGAACATTCCGATTATTACGCCATTGCAATAACCATTTTGCCAACGGGAACACCCACTACGGATACTCCAATGTTAACTTTTCCATCTCAATTAGCAACTTGTGTACTCCCCCTTACTACTGGATATGCGGATGGGCTTACATATGCAAGTAACAATAATCAAATGTTTTATAGGCTTCTTACTGGGACGATAAACAATACAACAGAAATTATAATTAATGGCATTATTCCAAAGGCATAAATGATCATTTTAATGCTTAACCCCAATTAGTCCATGATGGCACGGGAGCACCAACTCTTCTCCTTGTTTTCACTCCATCAAATAAAATCATTTGAGTATTATAACCCGCAAATTGAATAAACACACAATACTGCGTTATCTCACCAGGAGCGTTTGATATTGTTCCGGGCCCAGTAACAATATAATATCCTATATCAATATCGGGCCTGTTCAAGTCACCCGTAATTTCCCCTTTATAAATTAAAGGATAGGTTAAGTTCGCTAAATTGCTATTTAACGTATTAAACGCCGCCGTTAAATTGGATCCTGTCGCCAACTCCTCGCCCATACCGATCCGCTCCGTCAGCTTATGTACGTAAGCCGCAGTATTAATTTTAGTTGAGTCATTAGCATCAATATTGGTAAGCATATTTTTAAGCAAAGCGTTCTGATCCAGCCCCATAGTGACTGCTATGGACTTAGAGATTTTTCCGAGTGCGGTATCAATAGCCTCCCCTGCTATGATGTTGGCCAACTCTGTAGCCTGGGCGAAAACTGTATTTATATCGATGCTGCCATCAGCCCCCACTTTAATCCCATTACTGCCTTTTACTACTCCCAGAGCGTCCTGTACGGCTTTCTTAACACTCATGCTACCGTCAGTGCTGACCTCCGTTGTTGTACCGTCCGGTTTAACTGTGCCCACGCTGTTGGCCGTAGCCTTACCGGTTCCCTGTGCTGATACCTGCCAATAGGCTGTATTTGTTGGCAAAGATCCCACCGGTGGATCCGTGTGTGCCACATAGCTGCTTCCGTCAAACTCTACTAAATTCAGCAGACCATACTTTGTGTCAGGATCATACGTCCCCATAGGGCGAATTCCGATTGTTCCATATTCTGTAACTGCCATTATGCGATTATCTCCTCTCCATAAAATTTACCTTTTTCATACCAGAATCTAATGCCTGTTGCTTCCGTTTCACTCATGAATTTCATAGTGACAGGATCTACATAAAAACGGGGTATAGATATTTTTGCTATCTGATCTACTTGCTCTTTTAAACTCTTTGTCTGCTGGCAATACCACCTTGCATTGTCTTCCACATCTTCCGGAACAACTCCACCTTCAGAATACCGCTTTGCCATTAATGCACTGGCCTGTGCTTCTCCAGCGCTCTGATCCGCAGCCACTTGGCTGGCCCCTGCTTCGATAGCCTTATCCCTTGCTACCTGCTCACTGGTTCCTGCTGCCGTTGCTTTTTCAGTAGTAATTAGTACGTCGGCTGCGGTTTTATTTGCCGCTGCCGTTGCCGCTGAAGCTTTTTGAGTTGAAATAATCTTTTGCTCTTCTGCAAATTCTGCACTGTCTGCCGCTGCCCGGGCACTCTGGCCAGAAGTTTCCGCATCCGCTTTAACCTGCCCATAGTAGAACTTGGCATTATCAGTTTCACTCCCCGGAAACTCCTGATCACCCAGAGTGTACCGCTTTGCAAACTTCTGATACTGGAGAGCTGCATCACGGGCCGACTGTGCATCAAGCATATATTGCCTGAATTCTGTTTGTATAGCAGAGTCCAGCTTTCCCATGGTCACTGATCCGTCCACGATCCTGGCTGTTATGATACGGTCCTGGATCTGCATTGCTACCGTGGCAGTACTGTCAACGGAATAGACGAACCGGGTTAAATCAATGACTTTCTGCGTACTATCTGCCAAAGTAAGGACCAGTTCATTTTTATCATTGATATCAAAGTTTGTAACTACCTTTTCAATATCTAGGTCATAGGTTTTTACAGAACCGTTTTGGTAGGTTATTGTCCATATTCCTGTATTTACATCAACCGAAACATCTTTAACTAGCGCATTAATCTGAGACTTATCCGCTTTGTTTGCATCAATGTGAACAATCCGGTTATCAGCTTCCTTGATACCATTTTCCATCTTTAGGAGATTTGTACGGTTTATAGCAGTCTTCTGAGAAGGTTCGTTCTGCCAATCTGTTATGTAATAATAAGGCTCATAAGCCATTAAGCTTCACCCTCTTTCTTTTCGGGTACCTGAATCTCTCCCGGTACTCCCATATCTAATACCTGAGCAATAGCCGCCACTTGTTTAGCGTTCTGGATTCCGTTAATGGTAACAGCATTTAACATATATTTGATCTGTAATATCTGCTCCTCTGTAAAAGTAATTACTTTATTCATAAACTCTCCTTTCTGCACACAAAAAGAGCAAGGAATTAATCCTCGCTCTGCGTAATAGTTTTATTTAATTATTTGCTACGGTCTCAATAACCACCTGTCCATCTTTTACCCAAGCACCATCAGAGCCTACCTTGTATCCGTCAGGGGTTGTGGTGTCGTGGAGCATTGCCCACTCGCCTCCGAGATAATAATATTTACCATCTGCCGAATCATGAAGCCAAGTGCTTTTTAGTAACAATCCATCTTCACCGCAGTAGTACCAGTCACCCTTGTGGTTCTGAACCCATCTGTTTTTAACGAGACCTTCGTCTTGCTTGTAATATCTCCAGATATCTTGACCATTCCGATCTGTGCTTGAAGAGAACGGCATGTCTTGAAAGTCCTCCGACCACGGAATAGGCGGTAAGCTTTGTGCAAATACACTATTTGTCATTATTATTAACATTGCCGAAAGGGTTAATAAAACGGTTACAATCTTTTTCATTCCGCACCTCCAAATAAATTATATGTAAATAATACCATTATTTGTATATGGTGTAAATAGTATGTCCCGTTTTACTAATCCCAGTCAACATTCCCTCCCATATTTTGAATTGAATACCTTATCGCATCTAACCTATTATACACTTGTTTAAACATGTCTAGCGCTCCCATGCCTTCGGTCCAGCGGTCCTCAAAGTAATAGTCTTGTCTGCATCTAAATCTTGCAGTCTCAACGTCTCCGGTTCCCTTAATACTTACAGAGTCCGATCTTGAATCACTGCCAACTGTGAGGCTTGCAAATTCATTTAAAGGTCCGGAAGAAAATGTATCTGTAATATTAACCAATCCATTAGCTGACATAAGCGTTCCGGTTCCATTTGCACTTACTTGATAATCTCCAAAGCGCACTAGATCATTGTCTGCATAGAATACACTTGTTGCCAATCTACCAGAGAAAGAACCATTTATTGCATTAATGTTTCGGCAGGTAAGTTTTCCATCATTGGTCATGCTGGAAAAATCAGACTCCCACGACAATCTATTTGTTTTGATAATAACATCACCCGGTTCAATAGATAACTGGGAAGATACATCACCTTTACTTACTTTCAGTAATATCTGCTGCGCCGTCTGCTCAAACCGGGAATTGGTATTGTTAGCAAGGTTTGTGACTGACAAGGCTATCTGATCTGCTCTTATACTCAATAAAGCCTCTGCTTGCTGCGCCCTAGTTACTTCTGCAATAATATTGTCAGCGGTTATTTTAAACTGCGCTTCGGTTTCAGCTTTTAAATCCGTTACTCGGACAGATACTTCTTCCACTGACTTTTTAATGACGGCCGTCTTTCCTTCAAGTTGTATGATCTGTGTACCGATTCCAAAGCTTTCCCTTCTCTCTCTGGTTCCGCTGGCTTCGAATGTGTCCATCATGGCTTGAATGCCTTTTATGGTACGCTTCAGACAGTAAGTTTCAATCACATCGTCCGAAGTATAACAGATAATTCCGTCCCCTGGTTCAACCCAGGGAAGTGCCTGTGTTACGATCTTACAGGGCCGGTATACCTTTCGACTGATATTGTTATGTACATTAGCGGCAATATTAAGCAGTTCCTGCGCGCTTTTACCATAGGCGAGGAAATTACCCTGTATGGTGTAAGTGTTGGTCCCTGCCCCGTAGGAGGCTCCTATATCACCTTCTTCCTGGCGTATCTGTACCTTATCTATCCCATAGACCAAGAAGTCCTCATAAGTGGTACCTGACGGCTTATAGTGTGACAGGTTTTCTCCCTCCATCTGAGAAGGAAACAAATCATCTGCCGGATAAAGTTCCTCCGAAGGAAAAAGCCCGGACGCTCCCAGGAATACATACTTGAATTTTCCTGTTATATCAATCTGGCCAAAGCACCCGTTTATCTCACAGATTGCTTTCATGGCATCCCGTCCGGAAAGTTTCGATGGATCAATAGACCTTGTGACCTCCATATTGTCTAAGGGGAGTGTAATCTCCTTCTGACGGATTCCAATAAAATCACACAAGGAATTTCGGTATTGCTTTAACGACATTGGAAATATAAGCCCACGATACCAGCCTGACACATCAACATCAAAGTTTAACATGCGGTCATAGGCAACTATCTTTCTGAGCCTTCGGTCTGCTTGACGTTCAAAGCTATCCACCTTATAAATTCCCATCATCATCTCATAGCCGCCAACCTCTACGGATAAGGTAAACTCTTTCCCCGTTACGTCCATGGTAACATCAGCCACGGTAATTTCTATGTTGGACGCATTGCACTCCCCGAATGTCAATGACTCACTGGAGCAAAGCATCTGGTTAATGCTTAAGGACTCATAAGTAATTTGATCTTCTCCCACAAGCAGGAGAGGTGTATCATCTACCGGAAAAAGATCATCGGACGGCCATAGTTCTTCACTAGGATAGATCAGATTAATCGCATCATCATAAAAGCGCAATTTTAATAACCTTACGGTTTCGCTGTTGCTATTGTCAGCCCGATACAGGGCTTTTATTTCCTCTGGTATACTTAGCACACCTTACCTCCTAATATTCTATCATGGCTAACCGCACCGGCTTATAACGGATATCTCCGCTCACACTGTCCACGTCATAAATTTCATACTTAGGATCTGTGCTGTAGAATGTTCCTGTCTGATATCCATTGTTCCAGTATTCCAATGTGAATTTATCTCGGTTGGCCAAGAGACTCTCCAAAGCCACCTTATCCGCTTCATGCAGAAGCTTTGTATTAAACTCAATCTTAGTTATCTTATGAGGGACAATATTCCGGTGTAAGTATCCTGTACTATCCCGGTAGGAGTCCAAATCCTGCCTCTGATTGGGGGATATAGAAAAACTTCCACTGGATATGAAATTGTTTGGAAATACCACTCCATCAACCTTTAATAAATACCCCTGATAGGACATAGGCATCACTCTCCTTTTCTCCATGATAAAAGCGCCCAGGAATCCCAGGCGCTCATAATTAAGTCTGGAAAGCACTCTTTCCAGTATTTCTTATGTGTTCCTCATTCTTTTTTTGAACAAGTTTGAAAATCCCTTCGGCATCTGGCTCCAGATAAAAGTTAGTTTCTCCTTTTCCTACAAGAGCAGGAGCTACCTCCAATATTCCCTCAATAATTGCATTCTTCATTGCCGTGGTGATTTGATCATTATTAGCAACTGCTGTCCTGTTTCCGATCCGGCCAACTAGCTCCGGTCCGGATTCTCTGGCCAGGAACATTTCTCCTGTACTTGGATATCCACCAGAAGCATATGCCGGAATGTTTGGAATCTTAAAGAGCTGAAAGGAACCACCTTCTACAATGGTCTGACCAGCAATCTCTACGCTGTCCCACTGAAATTTCATCTTTTCGTTCAGCCAGTCAATGAACTTATTAAACAGGCTCCTGGCTCCAGAAATCGCATTACTGAACGTGGTTGTAAATGCATCGGGTACCTTTGACATGATACCTTTCCACTTCTCCATGGTAAACCAGGGGCTTACTTCTTTATCCCACCAGTTTGATATGCCAGACTTCCATTGTCCCACAGTTTCGTCCCAGGTCTTTTTAAGGGTATCCTTTATGGTCTTATATAGCTCACTCCATTTTTGAGTGGTAAACCATGGGGCAACATTCGTCCCCCACCAGTTAGAAATATCGGCGGACCACTGCACCACGGTATTGTCCCAGGTGCTTTTCAGACTGGTTTTTATATTTCCGTAAACCGTATTCCATCTGTCTGCAGTGAACCACGGAGAAACATTGCTGTCCCACCAATTCTGAATATCAGCGGACCAAACGCCTACCGTCTCATCCCATTTTTTCTTTAAGCTGGTCTTCATGTTGTCAAATAAGCTACTCCATTTCTCAGCCGTAAACCAGGGCGACACATCGTTCTCCCACCATAAAGCAACCCCTGTATTGCTCCACCAGGTTTTAAAGTCGTTCCATTTGGTTTGAAAATTCTTATTGATTTCGTCAAGCTGTTTAGACTGATCTTCCCCGGCCTGCTGTCTGATCTTCTTGCCTTCTTCAACCCAATGATTAAAGGCTTCAAACTGCTTTTTGTAGGCATTGTCATTTAAGTAGGCGTCTGTTGCCTCTGCCTGTTGTGCATACCGGCTTCCCATTCCCCACTTATTTTTCTTCTTGGTATCTTCCTTATTTGCGTCCCATTCAGCTTGCACCTTTACAGGATCCTTTTTGTATTCTTTTAGTTTGTCAAGCGCCATTATGTAAGCTGCAACGGTGCCACCTATAACAGTCAATGTGAGAGTTATTCCAAAGGAAGGTGTCGCAGCAAATAAAAATAGTTTATCTAAAAACTTAAGCAATTTATCTGCCCCTTTAAATCCTGCCCACACAAGCTTTAATGCTCCAAGACTTGTTGCTATCAGTCCAATCCCATAGCCTATGCTTTCCGCTTGATCTGGATTTATTTTTTTAAGAGCCGAAGCAATCCCGTTTAATCCTCCCGGTATAACGATATTGATAAAGCTCGCTCCTACTTTCAGCAAGTCATTAAAAAATTTCAGGAGTCCTTCTCCTACCTTTTCGGCAAACGGCTCCAGTGCCTTCCAGAAGTTTTTCAGTGCTTCATTAATTGCCAGCCAGTCTACCTTTAGAAGAAAATTATTTACCGCATCTGCAAACATAGGAATACCAGTTCCAAGCGTCCACTTCCCAAGAGGTACTAAAAACTCATGGTAAAAGTCACTAAGCCCTGTCCATACGAATGCCCCAAGCTTTGAAAGGCCTTCGTCCCATAGCCGCTGCAAAGCTTCCTTTGTCGGCTCTGCTGCTTCCTTGATGGCTTCCAGCATTTCCTTGACCTTCTGTGCTGCCTCTTCTACCGCAGGATTGACTGTTACATCAGAAAACAATTCTCCAGATAAATTACCGAAATCCGGAACAGCTCCACCAACACTGCCAGATCCTCCTCCACTTCCACCGCTACCAGCACTCAAATTATTAAGTTCATCGAATGCGCTCAGTTGCTTATTCATTTCTTTGGCTGACTTAGCGGCATTGCCCAGGTTATCCGCTACCGCCCCAGAAGATCCGGCTGCATTCTCCATAGTACCGGCCACATCACTGCTGCCGCCGCTGGCATCACCGAACAAAGCCGAAGTAAATGCTTTGAAGTAATTTGCCATCGTCTGGAGTTTGGAAAGAACCGTATTAATCACCTGGATTACAGGTGTAAAGGCATTAATAAGCCCCTGTCCGATAGTTGCTTTGAAGGATTCAAATTGCAGTTGCAAAACCCGCACTTGATTCGCCCACTGGTGGGACGTTCTTGAAAAGTCCCCGGACGCATCGGCCAGGGAACTCATAACGAACTGATAGCGGAGCATTACCTTTTCCTGCTCCGTCATTTTAGCTGATGTTTTTCCAAGCCCATTATTTAAGGCATATTGATCCAGGGCAGTCTGTGTCATAACCACGCCAAGATCTTTTAAGCTTTCGGTTTCACCTGTGAAGATACTTTTTAGCTTTGTATATGCTTCATCGGTGGAGAGATTATAAAATGATGCTACGTCACCAGTAAGACCAGTAATGGCCGCTGACATTTGATAGCCAGCTTCCCCAGTGACTCCGAACGCTTTCGCCATAGCCCCGTATGTACCCATGTATTTCTTGGCTGTTAATTCTGATAGGCCAAACTGAGTTATGGCATTCTTGGAAAAGGCGTTTACCTGCTTACTCATGGATCCAAACGTAACGTCAACAACGTTCTGTACTTCCGTCAGATTGGACCCCAGCTCAATGCAAGATTTCCCAAATGCCACAATAGCGGTAATACTGAGAGCTGCTGCAACCACCCCAGCGATCTTTTTAAAAGAAGATGCCATTTTTGCAGTCTGCCGCTCCACGTGATTCGCTGTGTTGGCAGTTTGCTTTTTCACCTTTTCCAGTTCATCACGATAAGGCTTTGTATATGCCTCAATAATTACCTGCAGCTTTTCAAGTGTCATGCCTTCCAGCTTTATCACCTCCTATTCTGGCATGGTTATGACGGTGTGCAAAGTCGATCATCTGAGCTTTGTATACCGCCACTTCCTGTTCTTGCTTTTTCTTATTGATTTCAGAACCTTGGTTTTCGAACAGTTCCGGAAAGTAGTCCCATAATTCTAATATCTGCGAATCCTTCGAACCGTTGATAACAAGGCTTACATATTGGGCAATATCCTGCGCCAGAAAATGTTTTTCTATGAGCCGTTGTTTTGTCTGCTTTCGATCTTTTCGCTCGTAGCTTTCCATAATGTCTTGTATCTCCCCTATGGACAGTAACCAGAAACAATCTATAGCAATACCACAATCAAGCGCAATCGGATAAAGCTCACCGATATAATCCGATAAGGTGTAACTTACATTTCTTCTTTCACAGCCTCCAGCTTCCGATCCATTTCCGTCTGCTGGTCCTCCGAGAAAAAACCAGATACGCTGTAAATAGGCATGAAGACATCTGTCATGAAAGACAGCTGAGTACCTCCATCTTCGCAGTACTTGTCAAACATGTTTTGTACATCGATATATTTAATTCCATGCTCCCATGTTTTCATAGCTCCCTGAGCAATGGTGAGCATCATGGCCAGAGGTGGCATCCCTCCAGAATTCTGGAGAATATTCATCAAGTTACATTTAAACTTATCTTCTAACTGACAAATCACCGCAGTTGTAAGCTTTAATTTATACTCCTTACCCCCTACCTCCCAGTAAGCAAAGGGCGCACGCTTTGTTTTGGTAGCATCTTCTTTCTTTTCTTCGGTTACTACCTTCTCATCATCTAAACCATATTCCATTATGTATTACCTTCCTTCCCTTATTCTCCTGTTGGATTAACAACTACAATATCTGTTTGTAATCCAAGATTAAGTGTAAACTCAACAGCTGCATTTACACCGCCACCGCTGACCTTGACGCTACACTGTGCGTCAAAATGGAACTTTGTACCGTCAGGAAACGTTTGCTCAAAGGATACTGTTTCCTTAGCGTCTGCTACCTCCCGAAGCGCTCGGTATGAGGAATTTGTACCATTCTCCCATTTAAACTTATAGGCCAGATCACCAGGATCACCAATGCCAAGCTCGGAATGTTTCATCGTATCCGCTAGAGTGGTATTGTCTACCTTCTCCGGATCCACTCCAAGTTCAGGTACTTCCTTAAGCCCTGCTAGAATAGCAAAGGCGGTTGCCCCTTTTTTCTTCATACCTAGCGTTATGCCATTTGTTAACATTTATCTATCTCCCTTCTAATCATTGTGATATACCTGCCCTGTCTTTACGTCGATTACCATTTCATATCGCATTTGTTTATGTTTCAATCCGCTCGGATCCTCTACGTCCGTACATTGAGTACGTTTAAGCCCTAAGGCTGCTATGGCTCCATCTACTGCAACCGATGCCGCAGAAGTACTCTTTCCCGACCAGATATCAATTCGATACCGGCAATAGGCTTTCTGTTCTTTCATGTCTGTGTATTCCACAACCTTGTTATCTTCTTCCATATACTGAATTGCAAGATCCTGTTTCCAATCTCTTGGATAATTATCGCTTACATTTTCCGTAACGGTGAGCAGAGCCATATATACTTGATCTTTTACATTAATCATTGTTTTACCGCCTTTCTGATCTCTCTTGCCAGATAATTCTTTATGTTATGGGTGGCCCGTTCCTCATTGTTCTTAAGAGCCGGATACATAAATGGTTGTGCGGCCTGGCCAGAGCTCTGATAGAAACGTCCTTCTGGTGTATCTATATAAAACATGTGGTACTTCTCAGCCGTAGCTGCATCAATCTGGCTTTCATGGATCCACCAGGGGGACTGTGAATAGGATGGCGAAACAGAAGGGGAGATGCCTGCGTGATCTGCCTCTCCAGCCGGTCCGGTACCAAACTCCACATAAGGGCCGTGTTTTTTATTGGTGTAAATAGTACCCGTCACTTTTCCGTCCTGCACCTCCGTATCCGTCATGATGCTTTGTCTCAACTCTCCATCATTAACGGGACACATTAACTTTGCCTCGGCCTGAACCATTTTGATAGAGGTTCCTACCGCTTTTTCCATGCTCTGGCCAACTACTTGTGTGGCAAGAGTGCCGTACTTCTTCATCAGCTTATCAAGCCCTTTGATATTCCCTGCCATTATATTTTCTCCAATTCCATGTAGAGGTGCCGGTATGGCCGGATTGCTATGATTTTATAATCCGGGTTTGATTCACCAGGGACATAAACACAGATACCGTCCCCTTCCCGGATTGCTTTGGTACCAAAAAGATAGCTGATCTTACCCTTTGCATCCGTCTGTACCTTGTATTCTCCATCAATCCGGCAGTTACGGATGTAAGAAAGCTTTTGCCCGTATAGTTCAGCCTGGAGTTTTCCTCCAGCGGGCCAGATTTCCGCAGTCATAGGGGTTCCTGGATCATACTGTATAAATGAGTTACCTTCATTATCCTTTTTCGGTACTGCTGTCCTGTGATGGTATTGTTTCAGCCGATTCCTTTTTAATCTCATAGGCTTTGCCTCCTATCCGTACCAGCCGGTAACGGTCAAGTACGCCATATATGTGCTTGGGAGCATCTTCAAAACTGTAACTTTCCCCGCCTTCGCTTCGGCTGGACTCTCCCTCTGTTCCCATGCGATTAAGGGCAATCACAGCCAGATCACGAACTGTTTTCTGTAACGCTGGAGGAAGCTGCGTCCGGTTTGTGTAGGATAGGACGAATTCCTTCGCATCATCAAGCAAAAGGGAGAGCAATTCAGTATCACTCTCCCCGGTAAGCTTTTTCAGTTTTTCAACATCTTCCATTTATTCCACTTCCTTTAGTACAGAGAGTAAATCATCTCTGTTCAGAGAAGAGGCTCCATCAATGCCCCTTTCCTTTGCCAGGGTCTTTAACTCAGGCACCGTCATATCCTCCAGACTCTTTTCCGGATCTGGTGGAATTTCGGGTTCTGCCTGTTTCTCAGGTTCTACCTCCTTAGCTTCATTCAATTCCTTAAAACCATCTGCAATAAGCTTTGAAGCTTTTACATCGTCCTTAACAATTCTTTCAACATTTCCTTTTATCAGCCTCATGCGGTACCTCCTTATTCTTTTGGTTCTTTAACATTTAAGTAAATGGAATCTAGTTTATTGTCCAGTACCCAGATATCATGGAAACGTCTGTAATCCATCTGCCATGCGTTAAGCTTCTGGTTGATGTTCGGATCAAAGATTCTCATAATGTCCTGCTTTGTGATTGCAATAGGAGTTGTACGAGGCAACACCATGAAATTGATGTTTTTTGCTGTCGCACCTTTTATATATCCGCCCTGCTCCTGGCCAGGTGTCTTGCCGTCATAAATAGTAATGGCTGTGTACATTCTATTGGAAGGTGTAGAAATAATCGGAACACCATCTACAGAAGGAACTGCGGTATCGATGCCGCCTTTGGCAAATGTAGTGTTAATGATTTTTCCGGTTAACTCCATCTCTAATTCCATGATAAAATCAGGAGTAGCATGGATCACCAGCGGGCCATTGTATGATTCACGGATCGCCTTTATACCTTCTTTAACCTTGCGAAGTGCGGATGTTCCGGTTGCACCTGGCGTATATCCGTAGGAAACCATTCCTGCCTTGTTGGCTGTGATCGTTTCACTTGCAATCTTCGATATACGGTATGCGTCAATCTCCGGTACCACATACATGCGCTGGAATTCTCCCATTACTGCGGCGGCAGTGGTAACAAAATTGTTTTCATTAATATCAACCGGGTCAAGCTGGAACTTACGACCTCTATCCTGTGTCATTTTACGGGTTTCGTATTCTAAAGTAACTCCACCCTGCTGATACCCATTATCACGGTCATAGTCACCCATGCCCTGTACGGTCATTTTAGGAATCTTTACCTCTGCTCCTCCATTGTAAATCACCTGTCCGGCATTGGAATCCATCCAACCGGTAACGGCCTCCTGAATTGCTACTTTATCCAGGGTGTTCTGAAATAGCGTTGCTGTTGCTAATGTGTTAATTGCCATAATATTTTATCTTCCTCTCTTATACGGTTCCCATCATCAGGGCTTCGACCTGTTTTGCAAGGTCTACTTCTTCCTGTGATGTTGCTTTTTTCGGTGGCTTGCCACCTTTTAGTTTCTCTTCTACCGCAGACTGTACCGCCTCCTGAAAGGCTTTTTCTACGGCTGCTATGGATTTGTTGCAAGAATCTGCATCAGTGTAATTTAGCACCTCTGCAAGCCCTACAGGAAGTTTCTTTTCTGACAAAGTGTTCTTTGCCTCTGCCATGAGCTCTCGGCGTGTAATACCTGCTTCACGATCCTGGAGATCCTTTTCTTGCTTCTGACGTAAATATGCTTCCTTTTCTTCCTTATTCATTTTTGTAAGCTTCTCAGCCTCGGACAATTTATCATCCATCAACGCGGACCACTTATCCTTAGCAGTGCCTAAGGCCTTCTGTATTCTGCGATCAAACTCCGCCTGATAGCTTCCATCTTTTAGGATCTCATCAAACGTCTTTGTTTTTGGAGGATCCTGCTCTTTTCCATCGCCGCCCGTTCCACCGTCTCTAGTTCCTTCTTTTCCAGGCTCCCCTAATCCACCGCCTTCACCACCTTCTGCGCCAGCGCCGTCTCCTTCAAAACCAAAGAAATGTAGATTCATTTTTAATAAATTCTTTTTCCTCATAGATCTATCCTTTCTGCCCCGTCCCGTTCTTCGCCCGGATCGTTGCTATAAACATAAAAATAACACCCAGGGGATTCCTGCGTGCTTGTTAGCCGTTATTTTCAGGCGGATTTGATTGCCTGAACTTTATACCATTGCTTGTATGTAATGTTTGCAGGGAAAGCCCGTACCTTTCCAGTAACAGGATCCCTGGCGCGCCTTTTCATTTCTGCTAGCTCTATTTCTCCTATATCGCAGATTGTTGTAGATCGGCACCACGGGTGCATAGGGGGGCAGTTAAGTCCTGGCTGTTGCTCCGATACCTTGAAGCGCTCATTATCCAGGCTTCGGCAGATGGACGATGTTCTTAAATCTAACGTAGCCAGGAATCGGTAATACTCAATCCCGCATTCCTCATAAGAGGCCATTTCCATCTGGTTTGAAAGGTTGCAGCTCTCTGTCCTGACAAGCCTCCGAGCCTGACTGGATCCTGCAGCAAACTTTTCAACTATAATTTCAGCCACTTCACGGTCCGTGCGTCCAGTAATGAAATTCATCAATAATTCTGCTTTTAACTCCTGTGCAAGTGCCTGGGTATTCTTCCAGATTCTTGTCGAGTAATTGGATCCAGACCATTTACTATTAACAACTCGGTCAATGGTTTTCTTTGATACATGATTAAAACTAAACCCCATACCTGTTTGTGCCTGTATATCAAAGATTGATCGGTAATATGCTTCCCTTGCCAGATCCACGTAATGACCGGTGCTCCAAGCCTTTTCCTGTTGGTACACCTGTTGCATGGTTGCATCTAACTGGTTTTGCAGTTGTTGCAGCCGTTCCATCCTGGCTCGGTATGCTGGGCTTTCCAGCTCTGCCAGTAAATCCGCTTTTGTTTTACTATCCAGTTTAGTCCTTAAAGCTGCCTTTAACTCATTTAGGGAAGTCGGGTCTTTAATTGTATTGAGGAGTTCACGGGCCTCTTCTCTTGAAAGCTTATGTTTTCCCTGGTAACGTTCAAAAATATCTTCAAGTTCCATACTGATATACCGGGAACTTCTTATATACAACTTAGATATCTCATCGGCCACCTGTTCAGCCTTGGCCATATACTGAAACATTTCCTGTGCTTTCCGCTTCTCCCAGTAAGAAAGATTATTCATCTAAAGCACCAGCCTTTTTCTCTCCTGCTGCCTCTTCCTCCTCATCTTCTGGAGGAGTGTTGCTACCTAGGCCAAAGATTTCCTTTTGCTGTTTTACTACCTCATCCGTTTCTTTATCCACAGCTTTTAATTCTTCGTCTACGTTTTCAACAAACGGGACCTGAGAAAGAAGGGTTTTCTTACTCACCTTCCCCCATAGATTTGCAACAATCTGGCTGATCTCCAGGAGGTTCTTAGGCATAGCGCGGGTGAAAGTAGGAGTAATGCCCTTTATTTCCACATTTACTGCTTTAATTTTCTGTATCCACCCTGCGAATAGCCGGATCCGCTTACGCAATCCCTTTTTATAATACCGGGTTTTAATCTTAGTAATGTTCTCCATACCTAAAAGCTTAAAATCCATGGCTACGCCTGATACGTTACCGCCGAAGCTTTCATCTGTCATACAGGGAATATGGGAAAACTTATGGATATCTTGCTCTATGGCTTTCTTAAGAACTTCTACTCCTGCTTCGTCAAAGGTACGGGTTAGGTATTCTGCCTTGGCATCAACTGGCAATTCCAGGAGTTTATCGTCTTTCACTTTATCCTTGGCGGTCTTCCCGTCTTCGTCCTTGGCATCAGGATCCCCAAGCATGGCCCCGTAAATGGCAAGGATTGCATCAATAAACTGTTCCTTGTCTGTAATACGATCTGACATTAGGGCATTATATGCATCAATCAAAGGGATCTGCAATTCAAAGTCACCGATTGCAAGTTTGTTGTTCAGATATTCCACCACCGGGATCTCTTCAAAGAAATGGGGCTCTGGCTCTTCCATTAGCGCCTGTGGCCCGGTAATATCATCAATGTTCAGGACGTACTTGTAGTTCTCCGTCAGTACTGTGGCTACAAATATTGTTCTCTTCCTGTCAGAATCGTCCTTTCTAGCATAGTAATAGACTGCAAATAATTCCTTTTGCTCTATGGTATCATCATAGACCATGAAAGTATTTTCTGGTGACAGGCTCTTTATAGTAAGATCCGTTTCTCCCTCTTCCGGATAGATGTATTCGTATGTTCTGCCATACACAGAAAGATCCAGGCCATTATCTCCATCCGCTTCATCAGCTCCTGCCTGCTCAAAGGCATCTGTTAATTCTGTAATGTTATCTTTGCTTTTGTATGATACTGGATTCCCGATAAAATAAGAGCTGGCAGTATCTGCGATATCTTTCGCATGATTACATACCAGTTTTGTTTTACGGCTTTCTGTTAGGATCTTATGTTGCCCTTCATAGTATTTCATGAGTTTTTTTAGTCTCGCTGCCTCCCTGCGGTGTTTTACAATCAGGGTGTGTATTGCTTCTTTATCTGGGTTCGATTCGTCCCAGGACTCCCTTGGCATTGTGTATATGTACATGGTTATCACCTCCTTAATTGAATCCATAAGCAGATTTGCTCCGGATCTTGATTGTTTTATTATTAAGTATCGTATAGCAGAAGTACCTGACTGCATCCATAGCGTGATCATGCTGCTTTATCGGTTTATCCTCTCCCCGATCAGCGGCCTTGGGATCCCAGATGTAGGAAGCAAACTCTTTGATGGTATTGATACAGGATTGACTGAATGCGATCTTTTCTGTGTTCAGAAGCGTGGACACCAACCGAATCCCGTCCTCCACATCATTGTCCGCCTTCATGGTCTTGTATCCCCGATTGTTAAGCTCCGTTATAAAGGAAGCTGCCGAAGGATCCACGATGATTGCCTTGACCGGCGTTCCCTCCAGCCATTTCTCCAGATCATCTGCATATTGGGAATCTGCTTTCTGTTTTCCCTTATCACGACCGGAATAGTAATACTCTCTGGTGCAATACCATTTCTTATCAATCCCTTTGTTCCAGAGTAGGAAAACCATTGCATTCTGCGTACCGTAGTCAATGCTGACATAGCGACCACCATCAATCAGTAGCCTGACGAAGTCCACCACTTTTTTAACATGCCGATCCACGTCAAACATGTCGTAAATGATTCCTTCTGCCATAGCCCATAATCCCAGAATATAGCGCTTATAGAAAACTCCGCTATAGTTATTCCGGTATCTGGCCTTTACCTCTTCTGAAAGGCTTAAGTTATCTTCCTGCGTAAAATGAACATATAGAAGTTCTTTTAAACCGTCCGGCTTTTTTTCATCTTTTGCTTTCTGGCGGATTTCCTGTGTTCTTCTCTTTCCAAGGTATCCGGTAGCCTTATCAATCCACCCTTGCTTAAACCAGTGATACGGTCCGTCAGGGTTGCAGTTAAACCAGTACTTTGATCCATCAACGGAACAACGGCCGGTCGCCTGATTGACAAACGATTCCGGCATCAAGGCTACTTCATCAAAGAACACACCGGCCAGCGTGATACCCTGTATGAGATCCTGGGAACGTTCGTCCTTTCCACCAAATATATAAAAGTAGTTTGTAACCTTTCCCCGGCTGATCTCCACCAGATTGTCAGATCTGTGATCCACCACACGATAGCCCCGACTCTTAAGCATCAGTTTCAACCAGAAGAGAACGTTTCTCCGGAATGATCCGATTGTTTTACCACACATGGCGAAGTTCTGACCTTTAAATCGTTGCATAGCCCACATGATGAAAGACAATGACATACATACCGTCTTTCCGGATCGGATCGCACCGTCTGCTATGATTCCATCTTTATCCTTGACCGGAGAGGTATCGCACCACCAAGTAAGAACCTTCTTCTGCTTTAAGGAAAACGGCTGGAACTTAAATACCTGCAGTTTAGTGGATAGATGGCACTTCTGTTTCAATTTCTCTATCCTGGCTTTCAAAGCCTGCAGTCTTTCAATCATCAGCATCACCCCAAATCTCGGCAGCTCCTTCATTCATGGCAGACATGAAACCATCGTCCTCAATCTCTTGATTAGCAGGATCCCGCTTCATTACTTCCAGTTCCACCTTCATCATTTCCAGTTCCAGACGGGCATCATCAAAGCCGTACCGGTGTAGGGAATCAATAGCTTTCTGCTTGCGGGCCTGAACACGGGTAAGCGCATCTTCTACCGCCTGGATCTGTCCCAAGGCTCCGTGATATTCCATGGAGTCTTCTTCTGTGCCGGATTTGTACTTAACCGCTGTCATACCCAAAGTATTCTCATCTTTCTGATCTTCGGATGCTTGTTTTATGTCCTCGATCCGTTTCAGCATTCGACGTTCCCGGACCGTAAGAAGCTGTATTTCTTGGAGGAGAAGTTGTTCCTTATCAAGCTGGATCATACTGATTAACTGTTTCTCATCTTCCTCTAGGGCATCAAAAAAGAGAGCCTCAAACTCTCCTGTCTTAACTGCATTTTTATTCTTTTCAGGGGCAGAACCACCTTTGTTACCTATTGCATTCTTATTTCCAGGCTGACCACCTTTTTGTGTGCATACCTTTTCTGATTTTGTGTGCGCACCTTTATTCTTGTCCTTCGACCATTGATATCTAGTCTTCCATGACTTCACCGTGTTAATGGTGACACCATATTTTTCAGCAATATCCTTATATTTCATGCCTGTTTGATAATCAAGCAGGGCTAATTCATAATTTGGTGCTCTGATTTCATCCACCGATCACCACCTCTCAATCGTGTTTGTTTTTTGTATTAAAAAAGAGACACCGGGTGGGTGCCTCCTATTAGTTACTCCTTTGTGAATTCATCTTTTTCGCTATCATCCCTCATTTCACGGTCTCTTTTAATAGCTTCCTGTATGCCTAGATCAAAAGCCTCCTTCATTTTTTCATACTTTTTTGTATTACTTCCATAAACTCTTATAATTAGTTCATACACCCCTCGAACTGAAATTATAAAATATATAATTCCAACTACCAAAAATACTATACCTGATAAAAAAACAAAATTTAGTATTGGATCTGGATTAATCTTAAACAATTTTATAACAGTTCTTTTTAGCAAACCATCTATTCCAACCACATAAAAAAGGGATATAAATCCAGACATGCAAAAGTATAGCAAACTCTCAACAATTATTTTACTCTTATCTGTTATTACCGTAGTATCTTTTAACTTTATCATTAGATTTTCAGAAGACATCCCTAACAATGTCCCTAATGATGTAAAAGCAAATCCTGCAAAAACAGTACTAATCGTAAAAATATTAAACTGATACCCCACCATATCGCCATATGAGGTCACAATTAAATGGTATTTTTCATTTACAAAGGAAAGTATAATACAAATGATGAACACCATTATATATCTACATGTTCTCTCCAACATTGTACCACCTCCCTCAAGCTTTTATCTCTCGCAAATTATCTCTAGAATAATGCGATTAGTTTCAAAAGAATAAATTAAATTTTGTTTGAAAATTTCCATCAATTCATCCACTGTATAATATATTCTTTTATTGCCTTGCATATGATAAGGAGAAATATCAATTGGATAACTAAAATTTTGTTCAAACAGATCATATTCTCTAAGCTTCAATGTTCTTGTTTTAGCTTTAATCTTGGCCTTATTGTATCCTTTAATATGTTTTGTTATACAATCTAATAGTTCTTTGGTTTCTCCTGAATCTATTGTAATTTTGCCCTTTCTTACTATTGGCTTCAAAACAATGGCTGTGCATAAATTCCTATCCTCGATAGTTTCCATTAATTCATTGTTGTCCCACTTGAACAAATTTTGCAGAACTCCAGCTCCAGGTAATGGTACTTCAATCTCAATTCGCGTTACTTCGGATTCTTCCCCTTCATAAACACTTTTTATCGCCTGTGCATTTGGGATTGGAACTAATTCAATATGAAAGTTCCTATTATATTTCCATAGAGTGTTAGCTAAAGCCTTTTCATTTGGAGCACCTAATGCACCAACTATAGAGAAAATACCCGTATCGTAATCCAGACTACCATATGTATATTGTTCTATACCGCCAACTCGTTCATCTCCACTACCAATATCTTCTTTTGCCATTGTCAAATAATCACGTTTTATCATGGAGTTACTTGGTCTTTGCTTACTAAACCTTCCAAATAGTCTTGAATTTTTATAATCGAATACGTCCCAGATAATATGCGTATACTCATCATCAACAGTCAGATCCAATGATTTAAAATTAGTTTGGCTAATCCCATTTGAATCAACGATATCGATTAAAATATCTTTAAGATTTCTGTAGTCAATATCATATCCATCCTTATCGCTTAATGTAACTTTAAAAAAATATACCTTTTTCGCTGCCATTTCACATCTCCCCATTCGACATTTTTCTTTATTATATCACATGTCTTATGGGTAAATATTCCAAAAATCAGCAAAATGTTTTGTATAATCAGTATAGAACAAATGTTCGAAAAAGTAAAATACCTATTAGTTATACCTTCCATATCTTGGTATAAATAAAAGACACCCTATCTCTAGGATGTCTTCAAGCACCCGGAAAATGTCTTGGGAGAGTATAAACCGGGCTAATCAGCCGCCAAGCTGTTACACCTGGCAACTGCATAAGTTACTTCATTCCATAGATTTTTAGAAGGGCTACTTCATCATGTCCATTATCTACGCCAGTAACAGTATCTGCGCCTTTTAGCACACCATCACACACAAATGTAGATTCGTCGGTAAAATGCCATGTAATTCTCCAACGTAGGCAATGACTATCATTGTAATAAACACTCATCAACTTATCGTGTAAAACGGTTAGAGAATCGTTAGGATAGAGAATAATTTCATGCATGTTAGCCCAGTTTCCATCAATACGGGAGCCATATACTACAACTAATGCCTTGTAGTCTAAAACTGACTTCTCAAGTTTATAATCTTTACCTTTAGTATTGGCTGTACCATCAAATAAAAGATCCGCATCAGGAAATCCTACATTACCATTACCAGAATCAGCACCTTTGCTACAACAACCATAGTAGTGATTAACCACAGTACAACACTTCTTTTCATCCATACATTCTGTCATAAATAAATCCTCCTCTGTTTGTTTTTCCAGAACTATTTCTACTGGATAACATTATTGTAAATCAGCTTCACACCCGTTAACAGGACACGAATCGGATGCGTTTTGCCCACTCCTGGCCATTTTTATACGCAAAAACGCCCATCAAGACTTAATCAAGATAGGCGTTTCCAAATTTATGCAGTTTTGGATAATACTATTATAACTCCTCTATATTGCCACGTCAACGACAGCTTTATGACACGCTTGTCAAGCCCCTTAATCTAGCACGATGGCATCTGCTCCAAACAGATAAACACTTAGAATGCTGGTAAGATCAGATATCCAACGCCATATAGTTCTTCCCACACAATTCCCCAGTACTTCTGCTATAGACTCTGGAGTCATACCATCAAGATAATAGTACCTAAAAGCGAGATACTTCTCCGGTGATTCCTTTTCGTTCATCTCCTCCTCCAGAAGCCTCAGGCACGTATCAATATGCGCAATCATGACAATACTCCGCAGCTTGCTCTTTATGATGCTGTTTATGTAGATATCCTCCGCAGACAACGCCTCCAGGTCTTCTCCATCATCCACATCCGATAGTTCTGATACTCCCTCTTGAACACTCTTGCATATCCGGTTGTAATTCTCCATTAGCTTCCTGGCATTCTGGAATACCTTTGCTCTATTATTCTTCTTTTGAGACTTCTCGAATTCTTTCACGGCTTCAAGCGCTGCCGTCCTTACTAACTGCTCGGCTACTTCTTTTCCTAACATATTTTCCAATCAAATTACCTCCCTGCTGTCAAAATTTCATTTCTTACCTTGTCCCACTCTACATATAACGGATCTGTACAAAACTCTAACTCACTACAAACCTCAAAAGTATATCTCTCCAGTGCCTTGGCCCCAGAACTGGCATAAGCAGAAATGGTGGCACATGGCAGGTTTAAAAGCGCTGCCGCTTCCATGGAACTGTATTCACCTATCGACTTACCATTATCAAAAACCGTATATAGCTTCTTAGTTGCCATTTGTGCCCCCTCTCGCTTTCCGTTGATAATAAACACCCATACTGTATAAATGTCCCCGGCTTTTACAATCGCAGTTCTTACACCCGCAATCAACAGGCCAGTGCTTACGGCAAATTAAACATATCATTTCTGTGCTTCCAAAAGGGCTTATCCCTTTCGGGTGCTCCGGCTTTTGCCTTGGTGATCTTCTGCGCTTCGGATCCGAACACAGGCTCGTATATGCATAAGCTGGCTTTGTTGCGCTCCAGGAATCAGCTTTAGGCCCTTTCAGTATGTAATCCTGTTTCGCAGCCCTTGCGTGTTCCGTGGAAAGCGTGGCTGCATGTTCTTCTTTGTTGCTCAATACATTCCCTCCTTTTGGACAATAAAAAACCAACTACCGAATATTGATAGTTGGTTGATATATTGTTTTACCTTTTCAACTGTTTCTCATTAGATCGAACTGTTCTTTTTTCAAATAATGTAGAACAGCTATAATTATCTCCATTAAGGTTAAACGCAATAGCGTACTCATCCAAGACGTTATATCTAAATATATCATTATACTGAAAAGTTAAATTCAATATGACAAGATCTTTATATTCTTTTAATTCCGTCGCAGGTTTAAAAGATATCATTTTTTCTTCATTTTGAGCTAAACTACTTTTATCTTTTTGTTCTGCAAACAATAAATATCTGGTATTTCCCAATTGTAGCGTAGCACTTCCAACGCCGAAATTGTAAGCAACTTCTTTAGTAATGTTTTTTAATTTAAATTGCAAACCATTATGAGATTCAAACGCTAATATAGGTCGCTTACTTTCTTTTTGCTCCATATCTAACTTTTCATTTAGTTTATTGTTTTCTTTTCTGTAAAGTTCGTTCTGATATAGAGACAATCCACCAAGTAATACCGTACCAATAAACGAAATTACAGATCCATAATACCCTAAAATGACACCCTCATTCCATTCTGCACCAGCCCTTAATATTTCAAATGTAGCCGGCTTTTTAAAAACCCCGTTTATTATAAGCGGCATACCAACAACAAGAAATAATCCAGTCAGAGAAATTACTTTATGATTTAATAACCATTTACCCAAAAATTTTATCTCTTTCATATTAATCCACCTTGTTTTTTAAGTGAATTATATACTATATTATATCAACTAACAATATTCTATTATCAATGTTCTCCTATCTCGAATTCCCAGTCCATTGCTCCGCCATTGCCTTGGCTATCCCTGGGAATGTTTTGCTACGAGTTTTAGCGTCCCTTATTTTAGTTCCGCTCTGTTTCCTTGGGTTCCCGTGAGAATCTTTTGAGCCGCCAGATACCCAACTAACAATGTTTGCTGTGATCAAATCTGTGGATCTCAATTTTGGAAGACCCTTTAACCATAAGCACGTCTTTTTGCTATACGGGTGCCCAAATTCATACGGTTGAATAATCTGATTATAAGTAGGCAGCCCATATACTCTTGTAGGGATAGGATTTTCTACAGCTATTCGTGGGCAATCTGCATTTAAAAAGCTGAGAAAGAATTCTTTTGCTTTAAGTCCCTTTTCATACCGCTCTTGGTTCAATTCCCCTTTGCTTGGGTACAATCTGGCAGCCCCTGCATTGCTCAAATAGGTGCATGGGGGGTGGGCAATAATCATATCCCACTTCATTTTTAATAATTCCAATGCATCTACCTGCAGATGCCATTCTGGATGTCCTCCAGAACATGGCTCTATATCACAACTGTAGGCTTCGTGGCCCAATTCCCTCAACTCTATTGTTACTGCCTGACTTTCCTCACAGGCTACTAATATTCTCATCTTTTCGAAAGGAGCCAGGATATCCTGTCACGGTGGCCACCGCTCCAGCCTCCTTTCAGTTTTTAATTAGCTTTTTGTTTTTCCCGGCACACACTCAAAATGTATGTGCAACTGACTTCGTCTTTTGGTTTCTATGTACACATGCTCCCCATGAATCTCTTTTCCACAAATATAACAAAGGTGTGTTTCCTGTTGGAGGGGGTATTGCTTTTCTTTTTACCTGCCATCTTCACTCCTCCACATTCTCTGCCCAAACTCTGCAATCATTTCAGCAATCACCTGCTCCATGAAGGGATACTTCTTCATTAGGACCACTGCCCAGGTATTCATACGCTCCCATTCGTCTGACTGTTTCGGGACAATCTTCCCCCGATAGTTCAGCCAGAACTTGTTATAAACCTCTTCAAAGCCTTTCTGCACTTCCTGATCTGTCATAGGCTTTCCACCTTTACATAGATCCCAGGCAGATCTGCCCAGTACTTTTCAATCACCTCTGAGGCCACCTGCGCATCATCTCTCCAGAAATGAAGTTCCGTCATAACATCCTTAAGGAGCTTGACCAAATTGTCCGTATCTGGCTTACTGGTCTTGTACTCCCCATTCTTGTGCTTGCCAGTAACGGGGAAGCACCACCATGTCGTAAGTCTCACAGGCCCGGTAAACCTCTTTTCCGGTACGTGCTGGCCTAAGTGAGCCTGTAGCTTCGCCCTGGCTGCTTTCAGTTCTGGAGGCTCATAGAAGACCGGCTTCCCATTTACAACATGCACTTGCTTCTCCTGGTGCGTCACGGTGGGAACCTTTTTCATGGGCATAAAAAATTCAGTCTTGCTTACCATCTTCGGATCCTTCATAAATCTTCACCTCAATTCCGCACTTTACCATAAGCCTCACAAAATCTACGATCTCCATTGAGATTAGATGATAACCACCCTTACCACCTATTGTCTTACATGGAATCCTGTTAATGTGATTCCGATACTTTGCTACCCTAGGTAACTTAAAGATCACGAGAAGCTCAGGCATACCCCCTTGTGCGTGCTGCTTAAAAATATCTATCAGTTTTTGTTGTTCCGGAAGATAGTCTTTTTCAATTATCTCAATCACCTTCAATCACTTCACCTCTTTAATGTGTAAAATTATTCTTGCTTTTGAAATTCGCCCTGTCATGGGAAGGGGAAGGGAGGGGACGGGTGTCAACTTAGACCCGTCCTTTCCTACCCCATGACCACGTGCAACGGGGAAAAAGTATATATTTATATATGTGTCTTCCCCGCACTCCGGGGATTCCTGATTTTAAGACTTCCCCGCACTTTACCCCTTTGACGGGGAAGTCTGCTTTTAAGTGTTCCCCGTAATTTACTGCCTGACGGGGATTCCTTGTCAATCAGGCTTTCCCGTATCTTGCTTTTCATCACTTTTCTGAATTAGACCATCTTCGATTGTGTAGCCTCCGTGCTCTTTTACCCTGTCTCGGACGGTTCTTTCCGAAACTCCGAGGTATTCTGCTACCTCATTTACAGACGGTTTCTCTCCAAAATTGCTCCCTTCGATTGCCTCTTCCAGGGCTGTTTTCCGGTCTATTTTACGGTTTTTAGCGTTCTTTTTATTCTTTGCGCTTCCTCTTTGCCAGGGCGCTTGCTCTGCATCTGGCTGAATATCTCCCAATACTCCGGACTGATCCAGGGTGTGTAGCGGATAATCAAACCATAAGTTCACCGGGTCAAACTTAGAAAACTCCCTGAGAGTGCCCTCGATACGCCATGCGGTCATGCTTTTTATCTTGGCCTTAGCAGCTTCGATGTTGCGCTCCAAGGCTTCCATCTGCCACTTGTCCAGCTTTTCTTTGCAGTAATTAAGCATCTGAAAGCTACTGCATAAATCGTCCTGAGATAGATCATCTTCCCATTTAAAGTGCGCATCAAGGTACTGCCTGCAGGCGTCACATACTGCCTTATTTTCCTGTTGCTTCATCAGTTCTTCGGTTGTATCAAGTTCGATAAGATCAATAAGCGCATCTGGATCCCTGGCAAATACGCCCGATCCACTGGCCCGGTCCATGGACTTTTTCCCGCCCTGACTTCCCTTGCTGTGATGATGGCAATAGATCACCGCGACGCCCAACTCCGTACAGACCTTGTCAAACTGATTACAGAAATTGGACATTTGATCCGCACTGTTTTCATCGCCAGTGATAACCTTATAGATCGGGTCAATGATAATGGCTATGTAATTCTTTTTCGCCGCCCTACGGATTAGCATAGGCGCTAGCTTATCCATAGGACGAGACTTTCCTCTTAAGTTCCATATCTCTATGTTCTTTAAATTCTTCGGCTCCCAACCAAGTGCCTGATACACGTCTTTGAAACGATGGAGACAACTGGCCCGGTCAAGCTCCAAGTTCACATACATTACTTTTCCTTGCGAACAGGCCCAGTTTAGCCACTTCTTCCCCTCTGCAATAGCAATACACATTTCTATTTGAAGAAAGGACTTTCCCGCTTTAGACGGTCCCGCAATCAGCATTTTATGTCCCTGACGGAGTATGCCATCAATCAGGATCGGCGCCAGATCGGGAAGATTGTTCCATACATCGTCTAAGCTTTCTGGATCCGGAAGATCATCATTGATGGACTCAATCCATTCTTTCCACTCCGTCCAGGTCTCTTTTCCTATATTAGTGTCAACGATAAACTGTTTCTGACCACCTCGCATAACGCCGGGCATTCTGGAAAGTCTGGAGGGGTTGCGGTTCTGAGTATCGATAGCAAGGCCGTTCTTCTTACAGATCTCATAAAGGTAATCTACCCGCTTCCGATACTCTGGGTAGTCCACAGCGTCAACCCTAACAATGGCGTGGAGACTCTTTCCTCCACTATGTACCAGACAGGCAACCGGTAATTCCAGTTCCCGGATAATGGCGTGCTGCTTTTCAATCTCCATAGAGTCAGATTCCACCAGAGCGTATTTAAAGTCAGTCACATTATCATTTTTAGCCCCTTTTCCGTCCATTGGGTTAAAACGAATCCATGCACCACCTTCCGGATCGTAGTCACCAAGGACGCCGCCTATATCTCCGTTGCATTGCGTCAAAAGTTCAATGAGTTGTCCTGCAGTTCGCCCATAGGCTCCCTTGTCTGCAGGAAGATACTTTTCATCTTTCTTCCAACTCTTTACAACATAGCCGACATTTTCCCCAGCTTCAAAGAGAGTTTCCAAGTATTTTATAAGTTCCTTGGCTGGATCCCACTGTCTGGGCTCAGTAACCTCTCGCCCCTCCACCCAGTTCTTATCAACAACAACTCCTTCTGTTGATATGGTATCGTTCCAGTCAAGAGCGGTACCAGGATCGTAAGGAGGTGTCCACCCCTGATCCCTGGCATACTGGACAATGGTCCCACCTGTCACCGGAGTACCGGCCCCGTGGAAGCCCCGCCATTTCTTTTCACAATCCCCAGCGTGATAACGTCGGTCGTTCATGCTCCAACGGTCCCACACATCAACGGAATACCCTTCATGTTGCAGCGCCATACCAACATTGATCCAATCTTGATAATTAAGCTCTGACGGGTCTATATGATTTAGGACCTCCATGAGGTCGTATGTACTATCCATGTTTCAAGTCTCCTTATTCCGGTATATATTCCTGCGGATTTACACCTGCTGGGGCGCCACGCCAACCTGCCGCAGCGACGCGATCAATCATGTTCTTTGCAGAATTAAAATTCCAAGTCCCTACATGCTGGAATCCGTATTTTTCCAGACAGCGGATCTGCTTTGGTGTGCTTAAATTTTCTTCTTGCCGCTTATGTAATCGATCTAAGATCAAGCTTGCCTTTCCAGAGTTGTCTATCTCATCCGGCATGATGCCTCGCTTTTCCAACTCTCTCTTCTGACTATCAGAGGGCGGCGCCATTTCCCACCCAAAGGAAGGAACGTATCCGGACAGATCTTCCGCTTGAATACTCATCTCAAACTGCAACGGATCCACTAGCTTTTTCTTGCGTTTCTTCATTTCCTCTAACTGTTTGGCAAGGGCTTCTTCTCTTTGAGCAACAACATCTTCTGCCGCCTGTTTTTCTGCTTCTTCTATATCCATAGGGCAACCGGCTTTTTCGATGTTCTCCGTCATTTTCTTGGCCACTTCCTCATCCTGACAGATCAGACTTGCAGGGTGGCATAGCTCATGACGTTCGGTATGCCATAAGAAATCTAACAATAGTAAGTGGTCCTTTCCCGGATACAAACGGGTGCCACGCCCCACCATCTGACTGTAAAGGCTGCGCACTTTAGTAGGTCGAAGAACCACGATACAATCAACGCTGGGGCAGTCCCAGCCTTCCGTAAGAAGCATAGAGTTACATAAGACGTTATAATCACCACGATCGAAGGCTGTTAAAACTTCCGCACGGTCTTTGCTGTCTCCGTTTACCTCTGCGGCCTTAAATCCCTTTTCATTTAAGATATCCCGGAACTTCTGGCTTGTCTTAACCAGAGGAAGGAACACAACCGTTTTTCGCTCCTTGCAGTACTTTTCCATTTCCTCGGCGATCTGATAGAGGTATGGATCCAGGGCCGTTGCGATATCTCCGGTTTTAAAGTCTCCGGACTGCATTCCAACACTAGATAGGTCAAGTTGAATGGGGAGAGTCAGGGCTTTGATTGGAGACAGGAACCCGGCTTTAATTGCCTTTGGAAGTGTGTATTCATAAGCCAGACTATCAAAGCATTCGCCCAGGTTCCTCATGTCGCCTCGATCCGGAGTTGCAGTCACGCCCAGGATATTGGCCCCTTTGAAATAATCTAAGATCTTTTGATAACTGTCAGATAAACAATGATGTGCTTCGTCAATGATAATGGTATCAAAGTAATCTACCGGAAATTGTTTCAGCCTTTTTTCTCTGGTAAGGCTCTGTACGGATCCAACTACCACACGGAACCAGCTTCCCAGGCAGGTTTCTTCTGCTTTCTCGGTGGCACACCCTAGACCTGTGGCCTTGCCGATCTTATCGGAAGCCTGATCCAACAACTCCCCACGGTGAGCCAGAATCAACACCCGGTTTCCTCTGCGGACACAATCCTCTGTGACTTTTGCAAAAACAATAGTTTTACCACACCCCGTAGGGAGGACCAGGAGCGTCCGCTTGACGCCCTTGTCCCATTCTTCAAAGATTGCAGCCTTTGCTTCTGACTGATATGGTCTAAGTTCCATAATTAAAACTTCCCTGCCTCAAATTTTTTAGGTTCATACGGAAGATATCTCTTCACATGGTTAAATTTCTTGTTTGGATCATCTCTGCCCGGTGTTACTTCTATGGTTGCTTTCCCTTTTGCTCCGGGGACTACCGACCAATTCATTTTTATTTTACCGTTTACTTCTTTTTCGCCAATGCAAAGGAAGAATTCAGCAGCCTTCCACTGCATCTTGTCATAAAGGAGTAAACTCTCAGTAATAAGGGCTGATCCTTCTGCGCTGTCAATTCTCAGCTTTAAAACAGCCTTATTGCATTCTGGAGACTTTGCTCCACCCGGATGCCTTGCACGCTCGAACGACTCTACCGTGAATTCGTAATCTCCCGGAGGAAGGAGGACAAAGTCCCCGCCTCCTTCGCCTTTTTCTATTTCATCGTCCCAACCTAATTCTTTTGCTTCATAATCTGCCATATATACATTCCTCCTATTCATTAAATACCAAGCTGTCAGTTTCTTTCATTTCTTTGATCATTGCAAATACCTGATCCCAGGCTCCTACCAATACGCCGGAAATAAAGTCCTGTGGATAATCTGTAATCTTCATGTCAGCAGTGAAGTATCCTTTTGCAATAACTACGTTCTGGATATCCCACTCGTCAACCTGATTTTGTATCATTAGATCACGTAGAGCTTTTGGGATGAGCTCATCCACTTTTACATCAGGTGGAGTCACAGGTTCCGACTTCGCAGCCACTGGTGGAGTTGCTTTCTCTTCTTTTGGAGGCTCTTCTCGGCTCTTATTGACTGTGCTCCCTGTATCCTCCTGTCTTGGCTGTGAAGGAGGTGGAGTTGTCTTCTTTTCCTCCGAAACGGGAATTCCCGTATTTGAACTTTCTATGATATGACGAATTGACTCATACTCAAAGGGTAACTCATCGGACAAATCGTACCGATTCTTGGCGTCCCAACATGAGTGGTGAGTCGTGTACATGACACGTCTACCGCCCTGAGCCTTATTCTTACCCTTCTGGGCGCCCTGTCCATCTACATTGACCACCATTGTCTTGTAGTTACAGAAGAGGACCATGTCTGCCCATTCCTTCACCATAGGGGCCACACCTTTACTTAGCTTCATCTCCCACCGATCATAAGCACCTAATTCATCCGGTTGCTCAAACTTTCGCATTTTTGCATGAGCCGTAAGAACTACATCAATTCCCACTTTTATTACATCTGTAAGAAGGTTTAGAAGCTTTCCGAACTCTTCCTGAATATATGTATACCCTTTTCCATAACCAAAATCTTCAATACTGCTCTTCTGATTCTTCGCGCAAACACTGGTAATACAAAGCATTTCAGCCCAGTCTGCGGTATCAACGATTAAAGTCTTGCAGACACTTGGCGTTTTGATCACGTCTGATACCTGATTTAGAATCATGGTCCAGCTACTGGGTTCCGGAAACCTAGCAACATCCATATCTTTAGTACTTCCCTCAGTATCAATAAATACTGGATCAGGGAACCGTGCGGCAAACGTTGACTTTCCTATTCCTTCAGGACCGTACACAACAATTTTCTTTGCTCCTGGCAATTTTCCTCTTACAATCTGCATTAAAATACTCCTTCCTTCCATTCTGTTTTCTTATCTTCCATGAGTGGGTGTTTTTGCCCTGCCACGTATCCGTCTTCAATAATGATGGAACATTCTTCCCCGGTGCTTACTCTGGTAGCAATAGCTTGTAAACCTTCGGCTTGTAGCCACTCACCAAACTCATTCAGCACTTCAAGATCCATCTGCTCCAACTTGTCAAGGAGGACGAAACCACATTCTGGATTAAGCTTCCGGACAATGGCGGTAGCTACTTTTAGACGATCAGAACCAGACATATTGTCCCACTGTTGCCCCTTATAAATCAGCTCCCCATCTTTTATAGAAAGTTCCGGAAGAGGAAGCTCCGCTGTCTTAAGCAGGTTATTCTTTGCTTCACGGCTTTCATCAAGCTGCTTAGTAAGCTGGTCACACTGCCGGCGGTATTCTTTGGCGTCGTCCTCTGCCTTTTCTTTATCAAGGTTCGCCCGCACTTTACGGTTGATTTCCTCAATATCAGAGATATTTTGCTCCAGTTCTGTAGTGGACTTATCTTCTAAATCCTTGGCGTTCATTCTAGCAATGGTAAGATCGGCCCGGACCGCCTCTTGCTTTTTCAGTAGTTCCTGAATCTGCTCCATAAGTCTCTGATCTTCCTGTTCCAGTTGATGGAGGCGTTCCCGTTTTCTCTGGTTCTCTCCATTCTGTGCTAGGATGTCTTGTTGCTTCTTAATGAGTTCCGAAGCAGAAACCAATTCCGCTGGAGCGTCATTGTAAGCTGGTTGTTCCTTGGCATACTTTTCTTTCTGGTCCGCAATACGGCCAATAGTAAGCCGCTCATTGTATCGCTCCTGTTCTTCCCGTTCCAGTGTCAGAAGCTTGTCCCCTACTCCGATAATCTTAAGTAGGATCTGCGCTTTTTCCTTAGAAGTGGATTCCATAAACTTAGGAAGGTTCAGGGAAAACTGTTCCACAAAGTCATTAAGAAGCTGTTGGCCACCCTTTTGTCCTTTTGGATCTGTGACCTTCAAGGCGCTATTCTTGCCTTTCCTTTCAACAACAAGGCCGTTGCTCATAGTGATGCGCAGGTTAGGTGGAACCACTGACTGGTCACGCTGGGCCTGTGATGGGCGATACTTGTCCCCACCAAGCACCCAGGCAATGGAATCCAATACAGAGGTCTTTCCCTGGTTGTTACGGCCTCCGATAATGGTCAGGCCGTTTGCGGTTGGCTCAATCTTTACGGCCTTGATGCGCTTTACATTCTCAATCTCTAACTGATTGATCTTCATAGACATAGTTGCAATCCTCCTGTAAATCCCTTATAATAAGGATGTAAAATATTTATTAGTTACCTTGAACCTTGGCAGTTCGCACCTGCCGGGTTCTTTTTAATTTTTAGCCTCTCTCCGGTGGCTACGTTTAGTAAGCGCATCTTCCGAGCTTCATTCGATATGACCAGATACAATTCAGGATCATACCCGTTCTGCTGGATTATGTCCCGCTGACCCTTGGTCGGCTTCCCTGGTCTTCCCATCAGCGTTTCTCCTTTCTCTGCTTATTGTGGATAACTTTCGGCTTTTTCACATTTTCTTACGATTTTCTTAGTATAAAAATTGACTTTCTAAATAATGTACACTACAATATGTATAGAACAGTTGTTTGCCACTACATATAGAAAGGGAACCAATATGGCCAAAAAGTATAACCTTAGCAGCAAATCTGACATGAACCGTTTAATGAAAGATCTAGAACAACAAGTTAAATCAAATGCCGAACAACAAATTATGGCACGAAGTTATGATGTTGAATGTCCGCATTGTCACAGCAAAATATCTACTCGCCCCGGTGCCAGCACTTGTCCTGCTTGTCACAACACCATTAATTTGGATTTAAACATCAAGTACGAATAGATAGTTCCAGATTCTTCAAAGCCAGTTCACTCACCAATGAATTGGCTTTTTTTAGATGCCTTTTTAAGCGTTTTAACTTTTTAAGGGACTTTTCTACTCCAGGAACATGAACGGTTATCCTTACTGTGCTATTTATCTTCTTCAACTACACTCACCTCCTTCATATACGCCCAGGGGCTAACTTCTAAAGCCTTGCACAAGCTGATATATTCTCCGGCTTCACACTTACGCTTTCCATTTAAAATTAAGCAGAAATGATTTTCTTTCAATCCAGCTTTAACCGCTACGGCTTTCTGCTTCATACCAGAAGAGTCAATCTTGGCTTTCAGGGCTTCATAATCAAATTGATACACTCTGTTTCCTCCTCTCACATAACCTCTAACGCACCACAAATGGCAAACATCAGGATTAAGCTACTACCAAATATCACCGCCGGCATAATCCGCTTTGTAAACTCCATCAGTTTTGACGGGCGGGTGTCGGTGTAATCGTCTAGGTTGTCATAGTACTTCCGCATGGGGGACCTCCTTTCTCATCCTTTACCTTCATCTGCTAGTTTAAGTAGATACTGATCCCATTTCTCAACGTCCACTTGCCATTTACGGCCAACACGGATTGCTGGAGAGCCTTTTCTCTTAAACAGGGCTTCTATAGTGTTATGGCTTACGCTGTGGCGTGCTATGCAGTCCTTAATTGTTAGAAATTGCTTGTCCAACACGTTCTCACCTCCTCTTATTAATTTGTTATGTGTCCTGTGCATCCTCCAAAAAATAATTGATTGAAACCTTAAAACGTTCTGCCAAAATTATCAACTTGTCAGCTTTTGGCATCATTTTTCCCCTCTTCCATTCGCTAAAGAAGGACGACGGAAATCCCACTTCCTTACCGAGTGCATAGAAGGTAATCCCATCATTCCCCACAAGATCCTCCAATTTTCGAAAGGAATCAACGGAACTAAGCAAAAAAATCACCTACTTTCTCAGAAATTCTACTTTTTATATTGACTTTAGCTAGAAAATTCTATATAATCAAAATCACCACAGATCAATTATATAAACTAGAATACATTTCCTAGGATTTTCTAACTCATACGCATAGTATAGCTAGATTATTCTAGTTTGTCAAGTCGTTTTATTAGAATTTTCTAGTTTTTTCGAAAGGAAAGTACTATGTATGAAATTTTTTTGAAACTCTTAGAAGCTCGGGGAGTAAAAGCTGCCGATGTTTGCAGAGGGACAGGTCTACCCTCATCATTATTTAGCGAATGGAAAAGAGGCAAAAGCACTCCTAAAGCTGATAAAATGAAAAAAATAGCAGACTATTTTGGCGTTACAGTTGACTACTTAGTTACTGGAGAGGGGCCTGAAGCATCCAGCGTAAAACCAAATCAAATCGAAACTTTGGCGGCGCATCTTGAGGGGGATGATCTTTCGGAAGATGAGTTGGAAGAAATTATGAATTATGTTGAATTTATAAAGAGTAGACGTAAAAAATAGTACTACACGGGGACAGTTGATGAACGATTTAGAGAAGCTAGAACAAAAGGCATATGAAGAAAAAATAATAGTCGATTATATTGATTTTAAGAGTAAGAAAATTCAAGGGTTATATTGTGACGGTTCAATAGCTGTTAACTCAGCCTTGCAAACCACTGCTTCAAAGGCTGATGTGTTAGCAGAAGAACTTGGTCACCATTTTACAACATCCGGGAATATAATAAATCCCAAGATTGTTGTAAATCAAAAGCAAGAACGCACTGCCAGGTTATGGGGCTTTAATGCAAGGATTGGCTTGAACGGCATCATTAATGCATTCAAGGCTCACTGCGAAAACGTACATGATGTTTCAGAATATCTCAATGTCTCAGAGGCTACATTAAAAGAAGCCCTTGAATACTATAGACAGATTTACGGAACAGGGACTATGGTTGATAATTATTTTCTGCAGTTCGAGCCCCGTCTTCAGGTACATACATTGATAGCAATAGAATAAGATTAAAACAGCCTATGGCTTTTTAATAAATACATAAGAAAGAGGGAATGAGTATGAGCAATACAAAATTTTGTAAACACTGCGGTGAGGTAATCGATGTAGACTGCGTGGTATGCCCGAAATGCGGTAAGCAAGTAGAGCAATTATCCGCAAGCAAAGATAATCCCATTATAATTAACAACACGGCTTCATCAAGTTCCAGTGCTAGCGCCGTGAATAACTACGCAACAAGCAAAAAACCACTCCCCTGGTATCTGAAATGGTTTTGGATCTTCATTTTGGGCTGTTTTACTGGTGGGATCTACTGGATTGTAGGCTTTGTTTTAAGGGTGAGTTGGAAATCTAAGAATTAAAATAGCCTATGGCTTTTTAATAAATACTAAAGATAAAGAGGAATGAGTATGAGAAAAGTAAGAAAAGGATTGCTTATTTTAGGGACATGTCTGCTATTATCAGGATGCTCCACAACCAGTCCACAGAAAGAAACAACCCCTGTTTCAACTACTGCAAGTGTTGCTGAAATGAACTCAAATGATGGTACGGAAGATTTGCCGAAGGTAGACATTCTTAAAAAAAAGTTATCAGTTGCCTTAACCCAGATTGGAGTATCAGAAATTTCTGATATGTCTTACGATAATATGAAAAAAATAGATTCTGAAACCATTTTTATAGACGCTATAATAGAAACCGAATTATATTCGTTGAAATGCAGCTGTTCGTATAGAGGTATAACTGGCTCTTGGACTGTCCTTTATATTGATAATAGTAAAAATCAACACACTTACTATACGCTGCCAGGAACGGAAGATACCGTTGATCTTTACGATTATGCTAATGATACTTTAGTATCCAAGAAAACGGAAGATCTTAAAGATAAAGACCCTGTTAAAGATTTCAATGAAAAACTGGAAAGTATGAATGAAAAACAGGATGCTGCTTTAGATAGTATTTCAGACGAATATAATAAAAAATGATAAAAACCGCCCGGTGCTACCAACACCGAACGGCTTTACATATAGATTTTCTCTTGCCGGATTTACCGAAAAGATATAACCTACTCATCACAAGGATTATATCATTTTCGAAACGCGCTGGCAAGGGGCGTTCTTTTTATACTCAAAAATAGAAAGGAAATGATAATATGGCTGAAAAACGAAAGAAAAGAAAGGATGGCAGATATGCGAAACAGGTAACCATTGCAATAAAAAACGGCAAACCCGTCCGCAAAACTCTTTATGGCGATACCCTAAAGGAATTGGATAAGAACTACAGAGACTTTATGAGTCTTAAAGACAAGGGAATTATTCTGCAGGAGGAAACTACTACCTTCCGGGAACTGTCTGAAATGTGGCTTACAAACGAAAAAATAGGAAGTGTTAGAGAACAGTCCATTACTACAATAAAAGGGCAATTAAGCACGATAAACTCCCATATTGGGGACATAAAGATCAAGGATCTACGCCAAAGCCACATAGAAGGGTTTCGAGCTTCTATGTTAAAATCCAAAAAACTGGCACAGTACAATTTTTGTCTGTCCCGGATTAAAGCGATCGTCCGCTATGCTGTTCAGAAAGATATCGTAGCAAAAGATATTACTCTTGGAATGAAAGGCATAAAAAATATCGGACAGCGGAAAAAGCGACCTATTACAGAAGTGGAACGGAAGCTAGTCAGTAAAGCGGATCTAGATAGTTTTGAACTCTGTTTTATCAATCTTCTTCTTTACACAGGGCTAAGAAAGAATGAAGCCCTGGCCTTGAACGTAAAAGATGTGGACCTTAAGAAAAAACGGATCAACATTGCCAAAACCCTTGTTTCCAGTAAAAGAAGGGAACACTGCCTACAGGAGTACACAAAAACAACCGCGGGTAAACGTCAGGTCCCCATTCCGGGTCCGTTACAAGAAGTTCTTGCTGAGTACACAAAAGGTAAGACTGGGATTCTTTTCACTTCACACAATGGCGGGTATGTTTCTGGTGGCACAATGAACTTTCGGTGGAAAAAAATCCTAAAGAAACTGCAGGCCGTATCTGACGTGCCTCTTGCAGAAGATATTACACCACATATATTTCGACATACCTATGCAAGCGATTTGTACAAAGCTGGGGTAGATATTAAACAGGCGCAATATCTCTTGGGGCACGATGATATAAAAACCACCCTTGATACTTATACCCATTTCGGGTATGCAGATGTGCAGGTGGAAAAGCTTGAGGACTATTACAATGCAGTCAAAATGCAGTCAGAAGGTAATATAGTAGCCTTCAAACACGCATAAACAGGACATTTCGTAAGAATAAATTAAATTATTACGATTTAATAGTTAATCTTGTAAGATCCATGATTTTCTGCTATGCTAGGTAACGTAAATACAATCAGGAGGAAAGTAAATCAGTATGAACCAATATAACAATCAGCCAAGGGCGAACCGCAGGCAATCAGGCTCCCAATATAGACAAGATGCGGGGAAACGTGGTTTTCTTTCGATCCTTCTGTTTTATGTGCTGCCTTTTATCCTTGTGAATGGCTTAATCTTTCTAGTGGTTACGGAAAACCCAAAGGGCGATATTACCATCGGCGAAAGCAGCGATTATATCAATACTACTATGGAACTTAAAATAAGCTCTCTGCTACCATTAAAGAGCATGGAAGTAACCTTAGATGGAACTCCGATCGAGATGAAAAAGATAGGTTCTAAGACCTTCACTGCTGCTCTTACTAACAATGGTGCCCTGGAAGTAAAGCTTACTGGATTTAATAAAATGAAAACAGCCTTAAATGAACAGGTCAATGTATTAGATGATACCCCTCCTGTGATTAAGGACAAGGTCTTTAAGGAAGGTCTTCTTTCTTTCCGTCTGGAAGATAGCCAGTCTGGAGTGGATTACTCATCGGTAACTGCTTATAATGATGATAATCCTGACATTCTCCCTCTCTCCATCGACCGGAGTACTGGACTTGTCATGTTTGAAATTAAGAAAGATAACATAACGATCTCTGCAAAGGATAAGATCGGAAACGAGATGCACATCACATATAATCCCAAAGGAGAGAATGTGGAAGAGGAAGAAATAGACACCGAACAAGCTCAAGATGAAGATGCTGACGATGCCTCTCTGGATCAAACCGAAAAGAGTAATGATTAAATTAAAATCAGAATGATATCAAATAGAAAAGAGATTCCAAGAAGTATGGAAACGGCTAATGACCTCCACTTCTTGGAATCTCTTTTTTAATCTCTTCCCCTACCGTAGAGAAAGGTTAATTCTCTGCATCTGTTTAGGACCTCTTCGGTCAGCTCTCCAGGAAGCAGGCGAAACCGCCAGTTTTTCCCCAGGGTAGAAGGCTCGTTAATCCGAGCTTCGCAGCCAAGACCCAGATAATCCTGAACAGGTATGATGGCAAGACTAGCTACACTCTGAAGCGCAACACGAATATAATTCCAGGATATCTGTTCCTCCGAGGAATCTTTTGTGTTTAAGTAATTATCAGCAAACTTACGATCCTCTTGTGATAGGCCATGGTACCAGCTTTTTAAGGTGTCATTATCGTGAGTCCCTGTGTACACCACACTGTTCTGGGTGTGGTTATGGGGTAGATAGTCACTCTCTTCCCAAGAATTAAATGCAAACTCCAGCACCTTCATACCAGGATAGCCAGTTTCCTTTAATAAATCCCGAACGGAAGGCGTAAGAAAGCCCAGATCCTCCGCTATGATATTTAAATCTCCGAAGGTCTTTTTCATCTCTTGGAAGAAATCAATACCTGGGCCCTTTTCCCAGGCCCCGTTTATGGCATTCTCACTCCCTGCGGGTATGGAATAATATTCATCAAATCCCCTGAAATGATCCACACGCACCACATCGTATAGGTGAAAACTGTATTCCATTCGCTTTTTCCACCATACATAGCCAGTTTCCTTATGATATCCCCAACGATATAAAGGGTTTCCCCAAAGCTGTCCCGTCGGTGAGAATCCATCTGGGGGGCAACCGGCCACGGCTAAGGGATTGTTTTCTTCATCAAACTGAAACAGTTCTGGGTGAGACCAGGTATCTGCACTGTCAAAGGCCACATAAATAGGCATATCCCCAATCATGCGGATGCCGTTGTTTGTAGCATAGGACTTTAATTTTTCCCATTGCTCCGTAAATTTCATTTGAAGAAAAGCGTAAAGGCCGATCTCTTCCTTTAACTCCTCTTCATACCTTGAAATTGCCTCAGGGGTTTTTAGACGAATGTCCTCATCCCAGTGGATCCAGCTCTTTCCCTCAAAGTGATCTTTAAGAGCCATGTAAAAGCAGTAAAGGGCAGTTTCCTCTCCCAGAGCTTCCACTGCCTCCTTTGAAGTATGACCTTGAGTCTTCCAGCGAGCGTAAGCCTTCTTTAATAAAGGATAACGGTTATAGTACAGCTTTTCATAATCGATATATCTTAAATCACCACCAAAATCTGCTGCTTCACATTCTTCCTCAGTCAGTAACTCTTCCTTTATAAGCTCTGTTAAATCAATGAAATATGGATTTCCTGCAAATGCAGAAAAAGACTGGTAAGGGGAATCCCCGTAGCCTGTTGGCCCAAGAGGCAGGATCTGCCAGTACTTTTGGCCTGCTCTTTTTAATTGATCCACAAACTCATATGCCTCTTTTGAAAATGCTCCGATCCCATACCTTGATGGAAGGCTTGCCACCGGAAGCAACATACCGCATTCCCGCATATATCTTCTCCTTTTGTCCCCATTTTTTCATTTAAATATCACCCTATTCTATCTGTTTACACAGTAACACGGAGGCGGTAGAAATACAATGGTTTTTGGCCCCAGCTTGCTAATTTCTTCCTTTTCATGTCCATTGAGATGAATTATGAACTATGTCATAAATCTGTAATCAAAACCTAGGAATTTAGACCTGGAATGTTAAGAGAAAAGAAATACACGATTTCCATTTTTCCTGTAAAATAAAGGTAAGAAAAGGAGGTAACTATTATGAGAAAAATAAATAAACCACTGGCAGCCATCGTCATAGCCGCTGCAACTATGGGTCTTACCGCATGTGCTACACAACCAACTGCAGCTCCTGCTGCCAATGTATCAACTGATAATAAATTGAATCATACCATTCAGGTACAGAGTACTGAGAAAGTAAAGGTGGTTCCTGATATGGCGGAAGTAAGCTACTCCGTTTCTACACAGGCCGAAGATGCTATGGGAGCTCAAGATAAAAACACCGAAGATGTGAACAGAGTCATTGATTTCTTAAAAAAGGCTGGGATAGATGAAAAATCCATTCAGACTTCAAACTACGGATTAAATCCTATTTATGATTATACCTCAGGACAAAAGATCACTGGATATGAGATGCGTACAGGAATTACTGTTTCTGATCTTCCTATGGATAAGTTAGGTACTTTGGTTGCTTCAAGTATTGAAGCAGGCATCAATAACATTGATCACATTGCTTATAAATCCAGCAAATACGAAGAAAGCTATCAGGAAGCATTAAAGAAGGCCGTTACTTCTTCCAAAGCAAAGGCAGATGCCATCGCAGCAGCAAGTGGTGTTTCCCTTGGAGCGATTACAAAAGTAGAAGAATTAAGTTCTTATAGCAATATTCGCTATGAAGGCAATGAAGCCGCAGGACTTGGAGCTCAGGCAGATGCGAAATCCATAGCAGTAGAACCAGGACAGCTTGATGTTGAGGCTGAGGTTACTGTGTCTTATAGCATTCAGTAATCCCCATAACCGTTAATCAACCTGGGGCGGAATATCCACTGTGGTTTCTACCTTTAAAGTTTTAATTCCAAAGATAAAGAACAGGATATGAAACAGCCATACAATTACCAGAATGATCTGGCCTACCGGAATTCGGTGCATGGCAAAGAATCCGAATGCCATTGCCATGGTTAAGCTTGTGGAAAGTGTGAGTTTTGTCTTTATGGTCATTGCCCGCTTTTTTACATAGCTTTCCAGGTGATTCTTATAAAGGCTAGTATTTAAAAACCAGGCATTCATCTTATCGCTACTCCTTGCAAAGCAAAACATCGCCCCCATTAAAAAAGGGAATGCAGGGAGCAGCGGTACGACTGCGCCCACGGCTCCAATAGCTGTAAGGATAATTCCTGCCGCACATAAAAGCTTCTTTTTCATCTTCATATTACGTATCCATTTCCTTTCTTACATTCCACTGATTTTCATTTACGAGACCTCATTTTTATTTTGTGTAGACTATCATTGTTGATAGCTACTAAATCTTTTATACTTTCTAAGACAAATTCCCTATTAATATCATATTGCCATGCTTATATATAATACCTTTCTATTTCCTTCTAATGAGTCATTATAGAGGTATGAGAAAAAAACCTCAGTGCCTTTCTCTATCATTCCATGATTTATTATGGACAGTATAACAAAAAAGAGTCAAAAGGTCTTTATCATTAGACTTCTTGACTCAAAATCTCAAAACGGCTTATTTACAGCGGTTCTTTTCCGTAAATACCTAAAGGATGGAAGGATAACTCGATTCCCTCTTCCTCCAAACGAAGCTTGATCTGTTCTAGAATGTCCCCTCTCACGGTCCAATAATTTTCCCTAAGAGTCCAGCCTCTGCCACCGATAATCACGAATTGATCCGTAAGATCACTAACAAATACCTCCATGGGATCTTCTTTTATAATTCCAATGTTGTCATTTATAACTTCTTCTATAATATTCTTTGCCTTTATTAAATCTGAACCATAGCTAATCCGTACCAACACGTCAAGTCTGCGCTTGTCCATGGCAGTAACATTGGTCAAAGCAGAATTAGACAGGGTTCCATTTGGAATGACTACTTGCTTATTATCCGCTGTAGTTAGCACCGTATACACAAGACCAATGGTGCGCACCGTTCCTTCTCCATCTTTCGAAATAATATAATCTCCTACCCGAAAGGGCTTCATCAAGAGAATTAAGACTCCCCCAGCAAAGTTTGCCAGGCTTCCCTGTACCGCAAGTCCAATAGCAATACTGGCGGAACCAAAGAGAGCTACAATGGAAGCTGAATTAACTCCAATCTGTACTGCAATGGTAAAGACAAGAACGCAGTAGAGTAAAGCATTGAACACAGATAGAAGAAACTTCCTTACACTAACTTCCATATCCATTTTCTTGAAAGAACGTTCCATAATGCTACGAATGATCTTAATTATCCTGGATCCAATAAAAAAGATAATCAGGGCAAATAATACCTTCAGACCAAAAGCGATAAGATGCGGCCCCCAGCCCTTGATGGTCTCAAGAAGGACATTGGGCTTTAATTGCTCTAGATTATCCTGAATCTCCTCCGTTAAAGCCGCCAGAGATTCATCTGCCGCAGCATCAGCAAGCATATATAATATCATTTTCTTATCTCCTAATTCATTCTTTTTCCGTCTGGAAATATGCTTATTTTATCATTCCCTGCGGATTATTTCAATAGATTGTGAATCAGATCCGCGTTCGGATCTGTTGTATGCCAGCATCAAGTCCACCATTCTTCCATAGCTTTTGACTCCATCTGACTGGCTGTTTAGCTTTAAATATGCATCATTAAGCTGGTTAGACACCTGAGCTGTCTTTCCTTCATATTTGCCCCAAAATTCTAAGTTATACCTTAAATCCATCCAAACTCGGTCAGAAAGCATATCTGAAATCTCAGCATATGCTTGTGGATTGGCTTTTGACAGGGCATTAGTGGCATAGATCCACCCCGTGAGATAGCCACTGTATTGGAACCCAAAATCATCGGAACTGATACAGGCCAGATAACCGATAAAATTAGCCTCATCCTCTCTCATAAATCCCCTCAAGTGAGACAACTCATGACAAAGAGTATGTGGTATGTTGTAATCTGGCATGGAGCGGTTATAGACTGCCTCCGCTGTGAACGGAGAATACTGCCCGCAAAGCTGCTGGATGGAGAATACATAAGACCAAATCAATGGCTTTGGCTGAGGATAAAAGCCATTCAGCGCAGGATATCTCTCCCCCAGCCGTTTCATAGAAACAACACTTTCTATCCTTGCCTGCTTTCGATCAAAGTTATCTAATACCCCAGCCTCTGCCATCTCATTTAAGGATAGCGTAAGAGTTTCACAAAGGTCCACTAAGTCCTCCATGGAAGACTCCTTAATGGTCAAACCGGAATAAACCGAAAATGGTCTCCGGTAATAGTTTACACCACAATTGATGGTAAATAAAAAGAAAAAAAGGGTAAGGGAAAAAATACTGCCAATCAAAATCCTCTTAGGGCTTCGAATAAAACGTATGGAATAATACAGGAAAAACAGAATGAGAAGAAACGTAAGTATCTCTAAAAGAGCAAAGGGAAGCAAACCGGTGACCCCTCCCAGGATCCCGACAAAAAAAGGATATATAGATCTGGAATACCACTCTCCAAATCCCGGAATATTTCTTGCCATAATCTGCAAAAGCATAGAAATAAAAAACATCACCGCAGAAGCGATGAGAAACCGGATGTTCTCCTTCTTCTTATCTTCCAAAGGCCCTCCTCCTTATGTACAAAATCCGATACATTAAGATTACCGCAATATTGTGGCTATTTCATGGAATGTTTGTGAATATTTTCTTACCATTTTGTGAACCCCCTTGCGTTATGTCCAAAACTCATATAAACTCAATGAGGAACCAAATAGCAGAGAAAAGAAGAGAACAATATGAAGAAAAACGAAAACATGCCAGAAGAGCAGAAACCGTTTAACTGGAAAGAAGAGATCATAAGTTGGATTAAGATCATCGTCATTGCAGCTGCCATTGCGTTTGTGCTTAATAACCTTATCATTGCTAATAGCAGAGTGCCAAGCGGATCCATGGAAAAGACAATTATGACAGGAGACCGGGTCATCGGATCCAGGCTTTCTTATTACTTTTCTGATCCACAGCGCGACGATGTGGTCATCTTCCACTTTCCTGACGACCCAACCGGCAAGACTTATTATGTCAAGAGAATCATCGGACTGCCAGGAGACACCGTTGATATACGAAACGGAAAGGTTTACTTAAATGGATCTGAGACTCCATTAGACGAGCCGTACTTACCAGAGGCTATGGAACCAGAACCAGATGCAAGCTTTAAGGTTCCTGAGGATTCCTATTTTATGCTTGGAGATAACCGTAATTTCTCCGCTGATGCCAGAAGATGGGATCATAAATATGTGAAAAAGAACAAGATCATTGCAAAGGTCTTATTCCGATATTATCCGTCCATTAAAAAAATTCAATAAAAAAGAGCAGGCCAGAAATTTCTGGCCTGTATCTAATTGGGGGCAAAGCCCATTTCCTGAAAATTACAACAGTTTCAGCCACAAAGCAGGACGGACACCTCCCGTACATCTGCCATCGCTGATATTGCCTTTCAATATATTGTTGCCTTGGATACCTATATTACCGTCACCATGGATGTACACGGCTTTTATATTCACCCGGCCCGGCGAACGAAGCCACCACCAAGACTTGCCTTCTTTACCCTCTAATCTTGCTATTCGTTTACTGTTATTTTCATCTTTTCTTTCAAACCAATATCTTTGATTTTCCCCCTTGCTATATAACTTTGAACTGCTGTCACCGAAATATTGGCACACAGCTTCTTCAATGCTTAATAAAAATATGCTGTCCTGCGTATCTGCTCCGCCTATTGAACCATACCACTGATTGTCAGGATTTTTATTAATCACAGGAATGATCCTTGATTTATCAGCTACGTTGAATTTGTCATAGAATTCACCATTAAGATATTTTCTTAAGGAGCAGTCAGCCCACGTTATATCCTTATAAGCATTATGGTAAGAACGCTGTTCTATCATACGTTCGGTTATAATCAACGCCGAATTGTTTTGTATGTCAAGTACTCGCCAATCGTAACTGCCAAATGCTATCATATCTCCTGCATTCATGTCTACCTCCCAAACCTGATATTAAATTTCTGCTGTTTGCATTACCCCATAAATTTGCTATAAAAGAGTCCTTAACAAACTTACCACTGGTAATATTTGATTAAAGCCTGAGTCCCCTCATCTCCTTGCCCATTTTCCTCCATGTTCTCATACATGGACCGGACATAGGTTAGGACTCCAAGGCTGATTCCAGACCGATTCGCCTCTTCTTCTGCAATCTTCATATCCTTAATAAAATGCTTGATGAAAAATCCAGGTTCAAAATCTTCGGAAAGAATCTTTGGAGCCTGTAGATTTAACTGAGCGCTTCCGGCGGCTCCAGTGGCTATAGATTCCACCATATTCCTATCATCAAGCCCATTGGCTCTGGCGTAGTTTATCGCCTCACAAACACCTGCGATAGAACCTGCGATGGCGATCTGGTTGCACATCTTCGTATGCTGACCGTTGCCTGGCCCTCCCGTATAGCGAATGGCCTTTCCCATGGCCTCAAAGACTGGAAGGCAGCGATCAAAATCTTCCTTATCGCCTCCTGCTAATATGGTAAGCGTTCCTTCCCTGGCACCTAAGTCCCCTCCAGTGACTGGGGCATCCATGGCTTTTAAGCCCTTTTTACCTGCCTCTTCATAAATTCGCTTTGCAAGCTCCGGACTAGTGGTTGTCATATCAATGAGACAGGTCCCAGGATCAGCTCCTAAAAGGATACCCTTTTCTCCAAAATAAACCTCTTCTACATCAGAAGGATACCCAACAATGGTAATCACAAAGTCTTTCCCAGAAGCACAGGAAGCCGCATCTGGATACCAGAGAGCACCTTCGTTTATGATATCCTCTGCTTTTTCTCTGGTTCTCGTATAGATGCCTACCTCAAAGCCTGCCTTCATTAAGTTTCTCACCATGGACTTGCCCATGATACCAACACCGATAAATCCAATTTTTATCATCCTGGATTCTCCTCTCCTCATCTGTTGTTTTCTTCTTTGATTGTAGCATTCTGGGAATGGGTTGTATAGATAGAAATCACTTGTCTTTTATATGAGACAGAGAAAAGGAGCTGTCGCACTAATTAATTAGTACGCAGCCCCTTCTTCGTATCCTTATAAGGTTTTACTGCTTATTTTCAATCTCCATTACCATATCGACACGTCTTTGATGTCTTCCGCCTTCATACTTAGCATCCAACCACTCTTCTGTGATCATCTTTGCCATCTCATCACCAATAACTCTTGCGCCGAAGCAAAGTACATTGGAGTTGTTGTGCATTCTGGAAAGCTTTGCTGTATATGGCTCGCTGCAGACACAGGCACGAATTCCCTTTACCTTATTGCAGGCAAGAGAGATTCCTACTCCGGTTCCACAGATTGCAATTCCAAGATCTGCTTTTCCATCGGCAACTGCACGTCCTACCATCTCACCATAAGCAGGATAATCACAGCTTTCTGTGGAATTGGTTCCAAAATCAATGACTTCGTATCCCTTGCTTTCCACAAATTTCTTAATGGCTTCTTTCATTTCTATGGCCGTATGGTCATTTCCCATTGCGATTTTCATAATTGATCTCCCGTTTCTAGTCCTTTATAAATATTATATGCGGCATTTACCATACCACAAATAAAGGATTTTATCAACCTGTGACTTCTTGCTAGTGTCTTCCTTATTTTTCCTTTTTATAGAAAGACACAATCCGGTCCATCTTTGATGACATGTTAATCAAAAGCAGGTCCGCGGTTGTAAGAGCTGCCATAGCTTCCACCACAACTACAGCTCTTGGAACAATAATAGGATCATGGCGTCCCTTGATTTCAATCTCCGTTTCCTCTCCCTGTCTTGTAACGGTTTTCTGGGGTAAGGCAATGGAAGGTGTTGGCTTAAAAGCAGCGCGGAACATCACCTGTGAACCATCGCTGATTCCTCCAAGGATTCCACCAGCATGGTTGGTCGCCTTCTCCACTTTGCCATCCTTACCAGATATGAAACGATCGTTATTTTCAGAACCAATGGAACGAGAAGCGGCAAATCCGTCTCCAATCTCAAATCCTTTTACTGCACCCATGGACATGATTGCCTTAGCAAGGGCTGCGTCGTATTTTTCAAATACAGGATCGCCAATGCCAGCAGGTACCCCATCAATGATGCATTCCACTACTCCACCTACGGAATCGGTCTTTGCCATCATCTCTTCTAAATATGCTTCTGCTTTTAGAGCCATCTCATGATCTGGCATATAAAGACGGTTGTTGTCTCTTTCTTCTATATTAAAACGTTCCGGGTCTGCTTCATAGGGTCCTATTGACTTTGCATAGGCAGTAACAGTAATTCCAAGTTGTTTTAGGAATGCCGCCGCTATAGCACCGGCTGCCACCCTGGCAGTCGTCTCTCTTCCTGAGGACCGTCCGCCACCCCGGTAATCACGGAATCCGTATTTGGAATCAAAGGTAAAGTCCGCATGACCAGGTCGGTATACGTTCTCGATATTGCCATAATCCTTTGATTGCTGATCGGTATTCCATACCACCATGGAAATAGGAGCCCCAGTTGTCTTTCCTTCGAAAACACCGGAAAGAATCTCTGCTTCATCTGATTCCTGGCGTTTTGTGGTGAACTTACTTTGTCCTGGCTTTCTTCTATTTAAATAAACCTGAATGTCACTTTCAGAAAGAGGAAGTCCTGCTGGACAACCGTCTACTACTACGCCCACACCCCTTCCATGGGATTCTCCCCAGGTGGTCACTTTCCATATTGTCCCCAGTGTTGATCCTGCCATGAATGTCTCTCCTTTTACTTGCTGACTTTAACAATCATACAACTGTTTGGCTCATTAACTCTCAATTCCTTGCCGTTCATAATAAGAAGTCCTTTTTCGTAATCTACCGTAAAGAATGTAATGCTTCCAGTTTCATGATTGATGGAAGCGATGTGCTTGTCATCTGGGAAAACACATACATCTTTTGGATAACTTCCGCTCACTGGAAGGCAGCAGGAAAAGGTAAGAAGGCCTGTCTTCTTATCACGGTCATAAACTGCTACGGTATTATCACCAGCATTACCGCAGAACAAATGAGCTTCATCATTGGAAAGGCGCATGGAACAAGCTGCGGTAAGCTGAGTCAGAGGAGCATTTCCTGTTGTCTCTATGGTTTGAATTTTCTCGATCTTAGGAAGACGATCCCCTGTTTCATAGGTAAATACATCAATTACATTCTTTAATTCATAAAGAAGATAAAAGAATTTTCCGTCTTCACTAAAGCGGAAACATTTTGGAGCAGATTCCAGATCGCAACGGATGGCATCTATTAAAACCATCTCCTCTTCCTTTTCATCAAATCGATATATCTTTACCTGATCGATTCCAAGATCTGCTACCATAATGAACTTCCCATCAGGAGTTCTTCTCGTACAGCTTATGTGAGGACGGAAGTTTCTCTCTGCCACACTGCCAAAACCTTTGTGAAACACTGATGTAACGATCTCTCCCACAGAGCCGTCTTCATTGAGCCTGAGCACAGTGCACTTCCCATCGTGATATCCGGAAACGAATATATACTTATCCTCTGCATCTGTTGAGAGATGACAACCGCGCATTCCTTTGATATTGGCAGAATTTAGCCTAGTAATGGATCCGTTCTCATGAATGCGGAAGGATACAACGCCCTCATCTGCAATGGAATAAAGTGTCTTTCCGTTATTTGATGCAATCAGATAAGAAGAATTATCCACTTCCACCTCACATCTGGGAACAAAACGGCCCTTTTCCACGTCAACATCATACACCGTAATCCCTTTTGCCTGTCCATTGTAGGAATAGGAGCCTACATACGCCATGTATTTGCCTTTCATCATAATATCTCCTCCTGTTTTAATCCTTTATAAACTAAAAATATCATATCATAAGATTCCCCATTTGTTAAGGAAAAACTTCCTTAAAAAGTATTGACATCACAGGAAAAATAAGTATAATAAATCTTGCTGCCTGTTTATTATTACTAAACTTTTAGGTTATATTTATCGTCAGTTAGTATAAGTAAACTTTTAGCTTAACATAATAAGAAGGAGGAGCACATGGATATCGGTACAAAACTAAAAGAACTGCGTGTGTTAAAGGGGCTGACTCAAGAAGAGCTGGCTGATCGCGCAGAGCTGTCAAAGGGGTTCATATCTCAGTTGGAAAGGGATTTAACTTCTCCATCCATTGCGACTCTTATGGATATATTGCAATGTCTTGGTACCTCCATCGGGGAGTTTTTTTACGAAAGCCCGGAGGAACAAATAGTCTTTGGCAAAGGGGATTATTTTGAAAAATACGATAGCGAACTGAAAAGTGAAGTACGCTGGATCATACCCAATGCTCAGAAAAACATGATGGAACCCATTCTTCTCACCCTGGAAGCCGGAGGTCAAACTTATCCGGACAATCCTCATGAAGGAGAAGAATTTGGTTACGTGATGCAGGGCAGTGTATCCATTCATATAGGAAATAAGACATATAAAGCCAAAAAAGGGGAATCCTTTTACTTTATATCAGATAAAAAACATTATTTAAGCAGCAAAGCCGGAGCAACCCTCATCTGGGTGAGTTCACCGCCAAGCTTTTAACAGGAGGATAAAAGGTCATGGGTCAGCCATTAATTGATTTACGCAACATTACAAAAAGTTTTGACGGTACCATGGTACTGGACGATTTGAACCTTTCCGTAAAGGAAAACACGTTTGTTACCCTATTAGGCCCCAGCGGCTGCGGCAAAACTACAACCCTGAGAATTATTGGTGGCTTTGAACGTCCGGGAAAAGGACAAGTGATCTTTGACGGTCAGGATATCACAACTCTCCCCCCAAACAAAAGACAGTTAAATACAGTGTTTCAAAAATATGCATTATTCAATCATATGACCATAGCGGAAAACATTGCATTTGGCCTCAAAATCAAAAATAAACCAAAACCATACATTCAAGATAAAATCAAGTACGCCTTAAAGCTTGTAAACCTAGATGGATTTGAAAATCGTAGTGTCAGCTCCTTAAGCGGCGGTCAGCAGCAAAGAATCGCCATTGCAAGAGCCATTGTAAACGAACCTAGAGTATTGCTTCTTGATGAACCTCTAGGAGCACTGGATTTAAAACTAAGACAGGACATGCAGTATGAGTTGATCCGCTTAAAGAACGAACTTGGCATCACCTTCATCTATGTAACTCATGATCAGGAAGAAGCTCTTACCATGTCAGATACCATCGTTGTCATGAACCAGGGCTATATTCAGCAGATGGGTTCCCCAGAAAATATCTACAACGAACCGGAGAATGCTTTTGTAGCTGATTTTATCGGAGAAAGCAACATTGTTCCCGGCATTATGCTTCGGGATGAGCTGGTGGAGATCTTTGGTGCAAAATTTGCCTGTGTGGACAAGGGCTTTGGAATAAACAAGCCTGTAGACGTAGTCATTCGTCCAGAGGACATTGACCTGGTTTCACCAGACCAAGGAAGCATTAATGGCGTTGTAACCCATCTGATCTTTAAGGGCGTCCATTATGAAATGGAAGTCATGACTCCAGACGGCTTTGAATGGCTGGTACACAGCACAGATATGTTCCCTGTGGGTCAAAATGTGGGCATTCATGTGGACCCGTTTGACATCCAGATCATGAATAAGCCTGCTTCGGAAGACGAGGAGGCAGTGGGAATCAATGAATAAAAAATTATTATCCGGCCCCTACCTCATGTGGATGATTGGCTTTATTATCATTCCTCTGGCCCTTATCGTACTTTATGGAGTTACGGACCGCTCGGGATCTTTTACCCTAGCAAACATCATTTCCATTACCACGGAGGAGCACGCAAAGGCCTTATGGCTCTCTCTTTTATTGTCATTTGTCAGTACGGCCCTATGCTTAATTTTGGCGTATCCTCTTGCCATGATTCTTCGCTCTCGGGGAATTGGACAGGGAAGCTTTGTTGTTTTTATTTTTATCCTGCCCATGTGGATGAACTTTCTTTTGCGTACTCTGGCATGGCAGACTCTTCTTGAGAGAAACGGTGTCATAAACGGAGTCTTATCCACACTTAGGCTGCCGTCTTTAAACCTTATCAACACTCCTGGAGCCATTATTCTTGGTATGGTGTATAACTTCCTGCCTTTTATGGTTCTTCCTATTTATAATGTACTGATGAAAATTGACGACAACGTGGTTAATGCGGCCAGAGACTTAGGCGCTAATTCCTTTCAGGTGCTGATTCGTATCCTTCTTCCCTTAAGCATACCAGGAGTTGTAAGCGGAATTACCATGGTCTTTGTTCCAGCTCTCACCACCTTTGTTATCTCAAACCTGTTAGGAGGCAGTAAGATTCTCTTAATCGGCAATGTAATTGAACAGGAATTTACAAAGGGGAGCAACTGGAATCTAGGCTCCGGCCTTTCTTTAGTCCTCATGGTTTTCATCCTAATCAGCATGGCGCTCATTGCCAAATATGATAAGAACGGGGAGGGAACGGCATTTTGACGAACAGAAAAATTGGCATTATCAAACGGATCATACAAGATTTTTATCTGGTAATCATTCTGGTGTTTCTTTACGCACCCATTGCTACTATGGGAGTTTTGTCCTTTAACAGTTCCAAATCCCGTACCCAGTGGGGCGGATTTACCATGAACTGGTATACGGAACTCTTCTCTAGCAGCACCATCATGACGGCCCTATATAATACCCTCTTAATCGCATTTTTATCTTCTCTCATTGCGGTCATCATTGGTACAGCGGCTGCCGTGGCCATCAACAGCATGGACCGGGTTCCTCGCTCCATCCTTATGGGAATTACTAATATTCCCATGTTAAATGCAGATATTGTTACTGGAATCTCTTTGATGCTTGCCTTTATCGCCTTTGGGATTTCCCTTGGTTTCCAGACCATTTTGATCGCACATATTACCTTTAACATTCCGTATGTCATCTTAAGCGTCATGCCGAAGTTAAAGCAAACAGATAAAAGTACCTATGAAGCCGCCATGGATCTAGGCGCAACGTCGGTTTCCGCATTTTTTAATGTGGTATTTCCGGATATCCTTCCAGGAGTCCTTTCTGGTTTTCTTCTGGCATTTACCATGTCACTTGACGATTTCATCATTACTCACTTTACAAGAGGAGCTGGAATCAATACCTTATCCACTCTGATCTACAGTGAGGTGCGCCGAGGCATTAAGCCTTCCATGTACGCACTGTCGACCATCATCTTTATAGCGGTGCTGGTGTTGTTACTCATCACCAATTTTGCACCCAAGAGAAAAAAATAGGAGAATATGCTCATGAAAAAAAGTTTAGTAAAGCTTCTGGCTTTTGGCGCTCTTTCCCTCCTTTCCATCACACTGCTTAGCGGCTGTGGAAAAAAGGAAGCAAAGGCAGGCAGTGCCGGCGAAGTTTATGTATACAACTGGGGAGAATACATTGACGAATCTGTCATCAAACAGTTTGAAGAAGAGACTGGAATTAAGGTGGTCTATGATTTATTTGAGACCAACGAAGAGATGTATCCAGTCATTCAAGCCGGTGCCGTAAAATACGATGTAGTTTGTCCCTCCGACTATATGATCCAGAAGATGAGAGAAAACAACCTTCTTGCAGAGATCAATCTGGACAATGTACCAAATTTAAAAGAAGTTGATCCTAAGTATTTGGAAATGTCCAAAAGCTTTGACCCGGAAAATAAATACTCAGTTCCTTATAGCTGGGGAACGGTTGGTATTCTTTATAACACCAAGATGGTAGATGCAAAGGATGTTCCTACAAAATGGTCTGATCTTTGGAATGAGAAATTTAAAGATAGCATCTTAATGCAGGACAGCGTTCGGGATTCCTTTATGGTCGCTTTAAAATCACTTGGCTACTCCATGAACACAACCAACGAAGCTGAAATCAAAGAAGCCAAAGAACTTTTAATTAAACAGAAACCTCTGGTTCAGGCATATGTCATTGATCAGGTAAGAGATAAGATGATCGGTGGAGAAGCTGCTATCGGTGTTATCTACTCTGGTGAAATGCTCTATATCCAGAACGAAGTAAAGAACTTAAACCTGGATTACTCCCTGGAATATGTGATTCCAGAAGAAGGAACCAACCTGTGGCTGGATTCCTGGGTCATTCCTGCTAACGCTCCAAATAAGGAGAATGCAGAGAAGTGGATTAACTTCTTATGCCGTCCTGATATCGCTAAGAAGAACTTCGAGTATATTACTTACCCAACTCCAAATAAAGGTGCCTTTGATCTTCTTGATCCAGAGCTAAGAAACAATAAAACTCTGTTCCCTGAATTAGATGTATTAAAGAACAGTGAAGTTTACAAATACCTTGGGGATCAGGTTGATTCCCTTTATAATGAAGCTTGGAAAGAAGTAAAATCAAATTAGAAACGATAAAAAGCAGGTTCCGTCTACCACAGACAGAACCTGCTTTTTAAGTCAATTCATAATTCGTAACCAATACCTCCACCGTAACCGCATTCCGCTCTTTAAAATGATAATTGCAGTTAGAATAGGTCTTGTCTATATAATGGATCTTATACTTCTTACTCCATTCAATCAATAGCTCATTGGACATTCCCTTATGATATAACACATTGGATAGGGCAAATCGAATTCCCTTGGAATCCAGCTTGTCCAAAAGCCCCAATAGCTCCTGCTCTTCCTTTTCTTTCCAGTCCTTAAACCCTCTGTTTCCATCGTTGTAATTCCCGGTAGAAATCAGATAAGGCGGATCGCAGTAAACAAGATCGTTCTCTCCTAGAAAAGAATAGTCAAGCTCCAAAAAATCCACATTGGAAAACTCAATGTTCTTTTCCTGCAGAGCCTGACAAAATTGGGTGAGATTCTTTTCTATGTTTGAGTTAAAGGAACTTCGATTCCTGCCAAAGGGGGAATTAAACTCATGACTGTTATTAAAACGGATCTGATGATTAAAGGCATAACAGGCCAGTACAAACAGCTTTATAATATCCCTGGACTTATTATATTCTACACGTAACGCATAATAGCCCTCTTTATTTTGCTGGGTCAACTGGTACTTCTCGATAATGCCTTTTATTTCCTTTAAAAGATCATTAATTTCTGTCTTTTGAAACAACTGAAACAATCCGATGAGATAAGTAATCTGGTCGTTGCAGATGATTCGTTCCGCGGATACATTGATCCCTACATTAAAACCTCCTGCAAATACATCTACAAAGGTTTTAACGTCCCTTGGAAATGCCTGAAAGACGGACTCTAAAATCTTGTATTTCCCTCCCGTATAGTTAAGAGGACTTTTTATGTACATGGTGGCACCTGCTTTTCAATGTAGAATAACAGCTCCTTAAGTCTTTCTGTCTCTTTCACCTTTCGGCTTTTGTATCTTCGATAGGGAATCTCATAAATCTTAAAGGTCTCAGGTTTTCCGTAAGCCTTCATTGCCTCTTCAATCTCTTCAACCGTCATAAGACCATCCGTACTATAACTGAGGATAATATGGGAAAAATTGGCATTGGCAAGAAGATCTTTAAAGGCAGGAAGTACCTTATTCTTCATGCAAAACTCCGATTTCTGCCCTTCCATCGCCCTTTGTCCGGTCACACCTTTCACATCTGGATAATCATATCTGGCGGCAGTCTCCAACACGTGGTAATTGGAATTATACTGTCTCGCATTATAAGGCGGATCGATATAGAGGATATCACCCTGAATCTCCTTTAATAGCTCTACTCCATTCTTATTATAGCTTCGGTTGCTTTTTCCGTTGCTGGTCACAGAAAGGCGGTATAGCTCGTACCGTTTGTAGCTGCGTCTCTCCCAGGTCTTATGAAAGGCTCCATAAGTACCTGACGTATTGGAGACAAAAGGGATTCCCTCTACGATGCAGGCCACCAGATAGTAATACTCATGGTCATTTAACAATCCGGCGGCCTTCCAGTCCTCAACACTGCATCTTGCAAAATCGATACGCAGAGCGTTCTCATCGTTTAGATACATTCGCTCTCCAGTCGGAGCATAGGTATTTTGAAAGAACCTCCGTTCCTTTGGAAGTTCTTCTAAATCCTTCTTTTCTCTTCCATTTAAGTATTCCACCGGATCCTCGATGCCTAACCGTTCATTTAAAAGAGTAAACAAAGGTATGGTATCATTCTCAACGGTAGCTCGCTGTAACACGTAAGAAAAATACAGCAAATCATTGGAACTCACCTGATACCACTGTTTAAAATATCTGGCAACCGCAGCGGTCCCGGAAAATATATCACAAAAGCTCTTTGCCTTTGGAGCCTGATCGTCAACTACCTGTTTGATCTGGTCCAGAAGCAGTGTCTTGCTTCCAATAAATCTCATTCTTTTCTTGCTCCCATTCCTTTTAACCTGCATATTATTATAAAGGAAAATCAGAAAAAACACAAGGAAAGATAAGGAGCTAAATGTCTCCCTTTTTACTGCACTTTTTTTCCTTGCGGTTCCTTTTGAAGCAGTACATTTTTTCATCTGCCATCTTTAAAACTGTTTCTGAAAGAATCTCAGGATCATCTGAAATATTTACCACGCCGTAGCTAATGGACATGGGGTATTCTCCTGTTTCTTTTGAAATACTCTGATCGATGGCACTAAGCTTTAAAATTGCTTCCTTTTCGCTGCAATTCCTGTATATGACCACAAACTCATCGCCGCCAAACCGGCAGGTATAGTCTCCCTCTTTGGAAGACTTTTCCAGTTTCTCAGACACAAGCTTAATATAAGCATCTCCATGGAGATGACCATACTGGTCATTGATCTGCTTTAAATCATCTAAATCAATCATGCAGATAGAAAAAGGTTCTCCTTTTTCAATATAAGAGTCAATGGTGTGAAGGCAATTTCTCCGGTTGTTCAATCCGGTGAGCTCGTCTTTATAAGCCATGACTTCCAAAAATGCCTCATTTTCTTTTTGATAGGTAATATCTGTGATGAGATGAACCATTGCTTTTCTATCCTCCCAAAGCAAAGAATATGCTTTTACCTGAAATATTTGGTCATGGGAACATTTAAATTCGTACCTTTGTTCCTGATTGTCTCCCTGGCAGGATTGAAGTTTCATTAAAAGCGGACAATCCTTTCCACAGACCGTAGTATTGTTTGACGGATCATAGAACCGCTTTTTAGCCAGATCGTTGATATAGAGAATCTCTCCGGTTGATTCATCGGTAACCACCACCCACTCTTTAAGGCAGTCCATAATGGATACCAAAAGTGTATTGAACCTTCTTTCCTTCTCCGCCTGTTCCCTTAACTTTTTTTCTCTTTCTTCCTGTTGAACTATCATTTCATGAAATGCTTGCGATAAGTCCCCCATGAAATTCAAAAGCCGCTCCAAAAGATTTTTTGCATCATTTTCAGTCATTATTACACCTTCATTCAAAGATTGACCCTTACTTGAACCCCGCATCCATAGAAACCACTGCCCCAGTTGTCAAATACTGTGACCATAGACTCCTTTCCTATGTCTGCATTTAATATTCAGAAAAGTGATTCTTTGACATCATTGCAGACAATTCCACCAAAAATGGAACGTATGGAGCAATTGATATCCTCTTTGGTGATAAGAATTTCTTTCCTCAAAACATTGATCTTATGTATTTTTATAAATCCTGTGCAGCTGTTAAAGAGTGGTTAAATGGAAAACCCTTTCTGATTAACCTTCCAGACCTGTAAAAAAGATGTTTTAATGCTTTCTTTTCATACCGGTGTGTTAATCTTGCTTTTATGATATACTCATACAGCCGATATACCATTACAGGCATTTCCTCTAAAAGATGTTTCCGCCTCTCTGCTATATTTCCTATCGTATCCCAGGAGAATAAAATCTCCTCCCCTGAATGAAAGATACCAAACATAGGTTTTGCCCCCTTCCGATACATTCTACTCTGTCTGCAACCCCTTTTGCCTGGAACATAAAAGGAAACCTGCGTAAAACAAACTCGATACGTATGTGATATAAGATTAATATATTCATAAGCCTTCCCGTTTTGTGTGAAGGTATATATTTCCCGCCCGTCCATTTTTTATTTTATCTTGATAAGAAGGTGTACCTTTTTGNNCAAAAAGGTACACCTTTTTAGCAACACGGTATGCTTGTCTCATTTTTAAAATCTTCGCTTTCTGCCATACTAGTAACGACAGGAGGTTTTAAGACAATATGAACAATTTCTATGGCTATGTAAGAGTATCAACCCTGGATCAGAATGTAGAACGACAATTGGTTGAACTCAACAAATGGGGAGTATTGGAAAAGAACATATATTGTGATAGATTATCAGGTAAAGATTTTAACAGACCGCAATACCAGAAGTTAAAAAGAAAATTAAAGGAAGGAGATGTTTTAGTTGTAAAAAGCATTGATCGTCTAGGGAGAAATTACGAAGATATTCAGGTAGAATGGCGGGAAATTGTCAAAATTAAAAAAGCAGATATCGTCATTATTGACATGCCCATTCTTGACACACGTACCAACAAAGATTTAATCGGTACCTTGATTTCTGATATTGTCTTGCAGCTACTTTCCTATGTCGCTCAGTCAGAACGTGAAAACATCAAGCAGAGACAGGCAGAAGGAATCGCCATTGCAAAGGCTCAAGGCCGACATCTGGGACGGTTCCCGTCTCCCCTTCCTGAGAATTTTTATCCGGTTTATGAAAAATGGATTCGGAGGGAGTACAGCTTAAGGACCGCTAGCAATGCTTTGGGGATAACAATAAGCCAATTTCGGACTATGATAAAGAAGCACAAAAGCAATGGAAACAAAGACCTGACTTGATAAACCACGGCATTCTATGTTAGAATAAGAATATATTATGCAGAAAGAGGGTGTTATTATGAAGATTCAGGAATCTGCTGAAAACTATTTGGAGGCCATTTTAATGCTACACAATAAAAATGGCAATGTACGTTCCATTGACATCGCAGGAGAACTTGAATTCTCCAAGCCGAGTGTCAGTGTCGCCATGAAAAATCTCCGGGAAAACGGGTACATTGAAGTAGACGAAAACGGTTACATCTATCTGTTAAAAGAAGGACAGGAAATTGCAGAAAGGATGTACGAGCGCCACACATTGCTTTCTAACTGGCTCATCTCCCTGGGAGTTACTCCTAAAGTTGCTCTTGAAGATGCCTGCCGGGTTGAGCACGTAATCAGTGCGGAAAGCTTTGCTGCGATTAAGAATCATGTAAATAAAGATCAAGCTTCATAAAAAAAGGTGTGTAAGTCATTTATCTACTTACACACCTTTTTTATCTTAACTCCTCCATTTTAAGAGAAATGCGGAATTGATGATTACCAAAAACGAACCTGCGTTATGTACGAGAGCGCCTAATACAGGATTTAATATTCCAGTCATAGCAAGTACGATTGCGATGAAATTAAGGGTCAAAGAAAACGCCAGATTGTATTTTATGGTCCCCATCATCTTCTTTGAAAGCTTAAATAAATGGGGGATCTCTTTAATCTCATCATTGACTAAGGCAATGTCTGCCGCCTCGACTGCAATGTCGCTTCCAATGCCTCCCATTGCAATTCCCACGTAAGCTTGCTTTAAGGCCGGTGCATCATTGACTCCGTCACCAATCATACAGACATACTCTTTTTTCTGTTGACAAGCTTCTATAAACCCCATCTTATCCTCTGGAAGACAATCTGCATAAACCTCATCAATGTGAAGCTGGTCTGCAATCTGCATGGCTGCATTTTTATGATCTCCCGTAAGAAGCACTGGAGTAATTAAGGTCTTTTTCAACTCTAAAATCATCTCACCTGCTTCCTTACGCAAGGTATCTGACAATGCCAAAAATCCAACTGCCCTTTCTCCTACAGATACGTACACCACCGTACACCCCTCTTTGCGGTATAACTCTGCTTCCTCCATCTGATCCGGCGTAAGTATGATGTCCTTTGTGAAAAGAAGCTCTGGACTTCCCACTAAAACATTCATTCCCTTTACAGTGGCAATCACACCACGCCCAGGCACCATCTGAAATCCATCGCCGTCTGGAACTTCTTTATGAATGGTATCCCGATAACTTTGCACAATGGCTTTTCCCAATGGATGCTCAGAACGTACTTCCGCTCCTGCCGCTATCTCATAGACCATTTCCTGAGAAAATTCTTTTAAAAAGCTAGAAATCTTATAAACCCCAGGAGTTCCGTAAGTAAGGGTTCCTGTTTTGTCAAAGGTTACCTTCTTAACTGCTGCTAACCTCTCAAGGGCATCCCCTTCTCTTACCAGAAGCCCATGCCTAGTGGCATTGCCAATGGCCGCCATAATGGCAGTTGGAGTGGCAAGAACTAAGGCACAGGGGCAAAATACCACTAAGATGGTAACGGCCCTTAAAATCTCTCCTGTAACAAACCAGGTCAATGCCGCAGATAAAACCGCCGTTACCACGATCCAGGTCGCCCATCGATCTGCGATGCCTACTATTTTGGCCTTACTGGCATCTGCAGACTGAACCAGACGAATCATTCTCTGTATGGAACTATCTTCTTCTATCTTAACTGCTTCCATATCAAAGGAACCAAATTGATTCACTGATCCACTTAAAACCTCATCTCCCTGTCCTTTATCCACAGGCAGGGATTCTCCCGTCATGACTGCTTGATTGATCGAGGTCTGACCCGATAAAATCACACCGTCTACCGGAATGGTTTCCCCGGGTAACACTCGTAAGATATCTCCCACCCGGATGTGCTCCGCGGAAATAATCTCTTCCTTATTTAATAAAACCCTTCTTCCTGTGCGAGGAGTCAGATGAACCAGCTTCTCAATTCCTGCCCTGGCTTTTTCCACGGTCAGATCCTCAAGCAAAGCTCCAAGCTGCATAATAAATGCTACCTCTCCAGCGGCAAAATGCTCTCCAATGATAATCGATGCTATCAGGGCAATGGAAACCAGGACATCTGCCTTAATATCAAACTCTGTAATAAGCCCAATCATTGCTTCTAGTATAATCGGAGTGCCACATAATACAATTGCGACCCAGGCCCAATCAAAGGACATGGGGATTAGATCAAAAAGGCTTATCAGCAGAAATAATCCAGAAATTCCAAGGAAAACTATCTTTCTTTTACTTCCGCCCCAATCCAATAATTCTTCTAATTTTTCCATAACTTCCTCCCTTTTATACCCATAGGGGTATGTGTATACTTTTAATATACCAATGGGGGTATAGGTTGTCAAGATAAAAAAAGAAAGCCGGCTGATTTCACAGCTCGGCTTTCAACAAAAGTTTAAGTCATATTGGCAAATCGTTCTACTGCCTTTGTAAAGCTTTTAATGGTCTTATCTGCATCTCCATGTTCGATCCCATCTCTGACGCAATGATTGATGTGGCCTTCCAAAACCACCTGTCCCACCCTGTGAAGGGCCGACTTGGCTGCGTTGATTTGCGCGAGTACATCTTCACAAGGAACATCTTCATTCACCATTCGGTCAATGGCTTGAACCTGACCGATGATTTTATTTAAGCGTCGATGTAGATTATCAGCATCCATACATTGTTTCATATAACACCTCCATATACCGCTAGGGGTATGTGTATATTATGGGTGAAAATGTATGGCTTGTCAATATCCTTGTGGGTTAAGTAAAGCTAGACACCTTAATGTCCTTTGCCGCTTCTTTTCCAATAGCTAGCCGCTTATCTCCCACGCCCAGAATCACATTCCCATAAAATTGCCCTACTACGCGGACGGTCATACCTTCTTTTAACTCGTGGTTATTCATGGCCGCCATGGTATGAGGATCACACATCATCCACTGAATGGTATAAGTCCCTCCGATGGTAACATCGTTTAATGATTGCATTGGCTTCCTCCGTATGGTTTCTTTTCGGAGTTAGTCTAACCAATTAAATCACAGAAATGCATTTACATCCATTCTTGATACCGTTTCATATATACCTTTTTCCAAGCCTGCACACAGATTAAATATCCAGCCACCAGTAGCACCAGCCAAGGAATAAATTTAAGAGGCAGAGCCTGCATATCAAAGCCTACACTAAAGCGTGTAAAACCAATTCCCAAAGCCACAGCCGCAACAATGCAAGTGGACACCAGAAGAGGAAGAGAAGCCGAGCTATGAACAAATGGCAGCTTTTCCGTACGGATCATATGAATAACAAGAACCTGAGATATGGTACCAAACAGAAACCAGCCGCACTGGAATAAGGGAGAAAGCTCAACCCGATTAGCTCCGATTGCCCACCACATTACAGCAAAGCATAAAAGGTCAAAGATGGAGCTTAAGGGGCCGAAAAATCCCATAAAGGTCTTAATGGACCTGGTTTCCCACTTATGAGGCTTTTTTAGATATTCCTTATCTACTCGGTCAAAAGGAATTCCTAACTGGGAAAAATCGCAAAGCAGATTTTGAGTTAATATCTGCACTGGAAGCATGGGAAGGAAAGGCAAAAAGACACTGGCTAAGATAACGGAAATCATGTTTCCAAAGTTTCCACTTGCTGCCATCTTAATGTATTTAATAATGTTTCCAAAGGTACGGCGTCCCTCGATGACACCTTCCTCTAGTACCATTAAATCCTTTTCTAACAATATAATATCTGCCGTTTCTTTTGCGATATCCACCGCACTGTCAACGGAAATCCCTACATCGGCCTGGTGAAGTGCTGGGGCATCGTTGATGCCATCTCCCATATAACCTACAGTATGACCTGCTCTTTGAAAGGTTTTTACCACCCGTTCCTTCTGAGATGGGGATAGCTTAGCAAAAAGATTGCAGATTTTTACAGCTTCAAAAAGTTCATCATCTGTCATGGCTTCCACGTCACGTCCGGTGATCAGTGTGTCCACACCGACTCCAACCTTTTTGCAGACCTTTGCAGCCACACCTTCACTGTCTCCCGTAAGAACCACCGTTCGAACCCCATGTTCTAACAGAGCGGAGATAGCGGTTCCTGCACTTTCTTTTGGTGGGTCTAGGAATCCTACGAATCCGATCAGGACCATGTCCTTTTCGTCTGCCACACCGAAGGCATCCACGCCAGGCACTTCATTTTTCTGTGCCACTGCAATCATGCGCAGACCTTCTTCATTGTATTTATTATAGGTCGCCATAGCAATGTTCCTTGTTTCTTCGTCCATAGGCAAAACACTTCCATTGATCTCCATAAAGCTGCAGATTTCAAGAATCTCTTCCACCGCACCCTTTGTAATGAGCTGAAGCTTCCCAAGTTTATCAGATAACACCACGCTCATTCTTCTTCTGGCAAAATCAAAGGGGATCTCATCCACCTGATGATAGGAGTCTAATATGTCATTTAACCCATTTTGTCCCGCCCGGTTAATAATGGCAAGATCAATGAGGTTTTTAAGGCCCGTTTGGTAGTAGCTGTTTAAAAATGCATGCCTTAAGATTCTGGTATCGTCCACTCCACGAATATCCATGTATTTTTCCAGCACCACCTTATCTTCTGTCAAGGTACCAGTTTTATCCGTACACAAAATATCCATTTCCCCAAAGGTCTGTATGGCTCCCAGGGTGCGGACGATCACTTTGTGCTTAGACATAGAGACTGCGCCCTTTGCAAGGGTGGAGGTCATAATCATAGGAAGCATCTCAGGGGTGAGGCCCACTGCAATGCTAAAGGAGAATAATAGAGCGCTTGCCCAATCTCCTTTGGCAATTCCGTTAATGACAAATACAATAGGGACCATAAATAGCATCATTCGAACCAATAGGCCGCTGACGGAATCCACGCCTCTCTCAAAGCTGGTTTTGGCTCTGTCCCCGGAAAGGGACTGGGCCATCGAGCCGAAAAAGGTACGATTGCCTGTCATTAACACCATAGCCGATGCACTACCACTCACTATATTAGAACCCATAAATCCGATGTTCTTAAGATCTGTTAATCCGTCCTTTTTATCATTCTCACCATGACTGAACTTCTCCACAGGGGCAGATTCTCCCGTAAGCGCTGCCTGAGCTAAGAAGGTATCCTTGGTGGTTAAAAAACGTACATCAGCCGGAAGCATATGGCCTGCGGAAAGCTGAACAATATCTCCGGGAACCACTTCATTCATTGGGATTTCCGTAAGGACTCCGTCCCTCCAGACATCGGTTTTGTTGGAAATTATCTGGGATAGCTGTTCCGCTGCAGCATTGGAGCGCTGGGACTGCACAAATGCCACAAGGCTTGATAATATCACCAGAAATAATATAATTCCTACGGTTAAATAATCGGGTTTTGAAGAGGAAACTACATCCGTAAAATATGTGACTGCGGCTATGATAAGAAGAATCACGTTAAAGGGATTGATGACTGCCTCCCTCAGCCGATGAAGGGCTGTATCCTTTTTTCCTGCTGTAATTACATTTGGGCCAAACTCTTCCAGCCTGTCTTCTGCTTCTTCCTGGGTAAGTCCTGTCTTATTTGCCGAAAGTTCCCGAAAAAGTTCTGCTTCTTCCATAAATGCATAACTTCTGATTTCCTCTTCTTTAAATAGACGATTTTTCTTTTGCTGGGTATCTTTTAATTTTCCTGTTAAAAATTTCATTGGTCTCATTCCTTTCTTTTTAAGAGTCCCCAATGAAAATAAAAATTGGCACAAAAAAAGCCGTCCCAATTGACGGCAAGAATAAACAGGAAAATAGTACCCTTATGTATTAATAGACATAGGGCATCATCCTGATCATTATTCCGATGAATTGGGTTTTATCTTCATAGTGGGGCTTGAAGCCGCACATCTGACTTCGAGGGTTACTGTCCATGTCTTCACTCCTTTTTCAATAGTATTTCATATTAAGTGTAGACCACCTGCTTTCAAATGTCAACCTCAACATCCATGGCCCAAAATGTGGTAATATTTGGATTATGTCATTCAAGCCGATCTCACCTTATAATAGATGATTATAAGCAAAGGAGTTTACCCATGCCAAGACGAGGAGAAAATATATACAAACGGAAAGATGGCAGATGGGAAGGACGGCGTTTGAAAAAAGATGGAAAGTACCAGTATTTCTACTCTTCCAGCTATAAGGGAGTGAAGGAGAAGATAAAGCAGACTCCAGAAGCTACAGGCCCCCGTAAAAAGCAGGCAAATGCAACGACCCCAAATGCTGTGGATTTATTTGAAGCATGGTTAAAGGATACGGCACCAAGGGTAAAGCCTTCGACCTATGAAAGCTATTACCGCTGTCTGAACAAATATGTGATCCCGTTTTATGGAAACAATCGGTATTTAAAGATCACAGAAGATTCGGTCTTTCGCTTTACCAGACTGATTCGTGAGGAAACGGAACTGGCAGACTCCTCACGAAGGAAGATTCTTTCTATTTTTAAGATTGCACTACGAGAGATATTAAAAGGATCTCCAGAATACGTTACCATAATAGACCTAATTAAACCTCCAAAGCAGGTGGAAAAAGAGGTAGAAGTTTTTTCTATGAAAGATCAGCGCTCCATCGAGCAAGCAGCTCTTCGTCACGAGAGCAAACAGGCCATTGGAATCGTACTATGCTTTTATACTGGCATCCGTTTAGGTGAATTATGCGCCCTGAAATGGAAGGACATTGATATGGAAGCCGGTACCTTATCCATTAATCGGACGGTCTCAAGAGTTCAGACCTTTGACGAGGGAAAAGATAAAACCGAACTATTTGTAGGATCTCCAAAAAGCCGGAAATCATTAAGGAAAATACCTCTGCCCGATTTTTTGTTCGTAATGTTAAAAAAACACGTTGGACAATATGGGGGGGAGGACTATATTTTCTCTGGCAACCAGCTCCCATACGATCCCCGCCGTTTTCAAAAGCTATATAAAAGAATCCTGACCGATGTAGGTGTAACAGACCGGAAATTCCACGCCATTCGCCACACCTTTGCCACCCGTGCCTTAGAACTTGGAGTAGATATTAAAACCATAAGTGAGCTTCTAGGGCATTCCAGTGTCTCCATCACTTTAAATATCTATGCCCACTCTTTGATGGAACAAAAAAAGTTAGCCATCGATAAGTTCAACGATCTCTATGTATTTAACACGAAAATCCAGCCATAGAGCCATGGAATGAAGCTACCCTTTTTTTCGTACATAAGATTATAAATGAAAGACTTTATTTTATATGGTATTGTCATATAAGGTTTACTTCACTCTTTTGCTTTGGTAAAATAACCCAAAACAGAAGGGTCTTTGATGGGGAATGAAAGGAAAAGAAATCAGCGGAATGATTTTAAAAGGGTTTAGATTTGGATTATTACTACAATTTGCCGTGGGGCCGATGTGTTTGTTCGTCTTTCATACTGCCACAACTTATGGTTTTATAAGCGGTTTATCTCTTGTATTTGCCATTGCTCTTATTGACGCTTTCTACATCGGATTATCCTGCGTGGGAATTGCTGCTATTATCAATCGGAAACAGGTGAAGGCAGGAGTTAAGCTGGCTGGTTGTCTGGTCCTTGTTTTCTTTGGTGTGAATACAATTATGGGTGTCTTTGGCCGGAATCTCTTACCAGACATTCAACTATTTTCTCAGGTATCAAGCGGTAACCTATTTATAAAAGGAATGCTACTAACCGCATCAAACCCTCTAACTATCATCTTTTGGAGTGGTATGTTTTCAACGCAAATGATAGAAAACAAATGGAACAAAGGGCAGCTTACCTTTTTTGCTGCGGGCTGTGTTATTGCCACTATAGTATTCTTATCAGGTGTGGCATTTCTGGGGAGTGTGGTAAGGGGATTTTTGCCTCCTATCGTGATACAATTGTTAAATATAGCAGTTGGTTTCGTTTTAATCTTCTTCGGGTTAAAACTTCTTGCCAAAGAAAACAAAATCAAAAAGGATGAAAATACCCCTATGTAGGACTTTTTATTTCATTGTCCTACATAGGCGCATCCTATTATATTTTATAATTCCCAGTTTCGTTACTTACAACTGGATCAAAACTCAAATCCAAGATAGGTAAATGTTCCGTATGCATAACTTCGGTGCAAAAGCTTTGGCGTTCTATCCCCGCCACTTCCCAGAGCTGTGAATAATGGCATCATATGTTCCTCTCTTGGAACTGCATGCCTTGCATGAGGGGCAAGGGACTGATAACGAAAGAGTTCGTCGCTGTCTAACCGTTCCACTCGGTCTATGATCCAGTCATCAAATTCCACAGCCCAGGACTCCGGTTCTGTGGCATTTCCATTTAAAGCTCCCAGGTTATGAACCGTAGACCCACTGCCAAGAATTAATATATCTTCTTCTGCCAGAGGTTTTAATGCTTCCCCTATGAGAAACTGTTCTTCTTTGGAACGAAATGGGTTAATGGATACCTGAACCACCGGAATATCTGCCTCTGGAAATAAAATGGACAGAATGGACCAAGTTCCATGATCGATTCCCCTGGAACGATCCAGATTTGATGGTATCTCGTGTTCTTTTAAAAGATTCTTAACCCGTTCTGCCAGCTCAGGCGATCCCTTTGCCGGATATTTTATGCGGTAAAGTTCAGCCGGAAAACCGTAAAAATCATAAATCATATCGTATGTGCCATCAATGGCTGAAATTGCCGTGACCTCCGTCTCCCAGTGAGCCGTAAAGAGTACAACCGCTTTGGGTTTCAGGCTTTTTCCAATTTCTTTTAATAATCTAATATATTCATTATCCTCCAAAACAAGGTCTGGGGCTCCATGGCATAAAAACATTGGATGTATCATAAATAATCTCCTTTCATCCGTTTCATACAGCACAAATGGTGTGCTATACTCTATTTATACCAGAATTTCTCCAGATTATCAATAATATTATGATGTTATTGTGTTAATTATCTTTTTATTTCTTTTAAACGACACAATAATCAGTACAAAAAAGGAGATAACGCAGAAGTAACCTGACAACGCCCAAATCCCTCTGATGGATACGTTAGCTGCCAGTAAACTGCTTACCAGAGAGGCTGACAATACGCCAAGCTGGAATAGAAAAGAGCTTAGAGAAAGTATGCTTGCTCTAACATGATTGGGGGTATACCGGTTGATCAAGGTATTCTCCGCTACATTGCCAATACCGGATAAAAGGTACAGCAAGGCATAGGCTAAAACAAAACCACGTCCATGAAATTGTAAGGATAAGATTACGAGAAAAAGGCTAAGAGCCAATCTGCCAATTCCGTATACATTCCAGTGACCAAGATTAAATTTGGTAAGCAGTTTTTCACTGACCGCATTTCCTGTAGCAGACATGAAAAAGCCTAGAAATGATATAATTCCAAGGGCCCAGGTGGCATCTTTTAACGTAGAAACCTCCAGATAGATTGGTTGCCAATAAGTTTCGATGGAAATCAATAAAAATCCAGTAAAAAACGTCCCCATAAGAACGTATTTTAAATTCCCACCTGACTTCACCGCTTGGGCTCCCATGTTTAGATGGGCCAACAGTGGCACTTTTTTATCTTTCTCCTTTTTTTCTCTCATCTCTCGAATTCCCGCCGCACATAAAAGAAACGCGACTACCGTAAATCCTCCCTGAATTAAAATCACCCCTTCGGTACCACCTGCGTAGGATACAAACCCACCCAGAATGCTGCCAATTGCAAAACCTCCCGCCTCCAGCATGGACAAACGAGAGGATACCTTGGGAATACAGTCCTCTCCTTTTAAGTTAACTGCCTGCTCCATAATAAGAGCGTCCAAACTTCCACTGGAAAAAGCGCGGCTGATGCCGTTAAAGATGACACATGGAATCAACAGACCGATACCATCTGCTGCGACTAGAAAGGTGAGTGAAAAAAGCTTAGCGATCCCTGATATTAAAAATGCAGTCTTTCTTCCCAATAAATCAGCACAGATTCCACTTGGAAGTTCAAAGATAAGGGCAGATAGCGCATATAGACCAATTAATAGCGGCAACGTCTTAACATCTGCACCCCTCTCCAGTAAAATCAAATTCAGTACCGGCATTAAAAGGCCCAGAGAAAAGTAGTTTAAAAAGATGACAAGCTGCTGCACTTTATTCATTCAAATCCTCCCCTGCATGATATAAGATCAGCGCATATTCCCAAGGAGACTTTTCCGAGGAAGGAGTACTATGGGTCTCTAGATATCCGGAGATTAACTTAAAAAGCTCTTTTGATTCTTCCCCGGTCAGGTGCATGACGCCTGTTAAGATATCACCCAACTGCCATTCCATTCCTTGGTTTATCTGCTCCTTCTCCTTTAAGCCTTCCAATACTTTTTTCTTCTGGGCCATAAATCCATCATAGGTCCTAGCAACCTTTTCCTGTAAGTATACTTCTCTCTGAGACGTCATGGAATCATCTTTTTCAAGACCGATCTGAACCACAACATAGGTGGGTTTATAAAACTTGGCTGTAATCCCATTGATCTGCTTGGTGTGGTGAAGTTCCAAAACACCAAGAGATAAAAGCTTTCCAATATGGTGCTGGATACTGGAAGCAGAGATATTCATCTTATCTGACAGCATCTTAGGTGTCATAGGCTCCTTTGATTTTTCCAGGATTCCTAAAAGCTGCTGCCTCACGGGATTTATATAGATTTCCAATTCTTTTTTTGTTGATAAAATAATTTTTTCCATTGGTTCTCCTTTCTTTTTATCTGCTTGTTTTCGTTACACGAATTATAACATTACACATTATGTAATGTCAATACAAAAAGAAACCAATGGGATTATTTGCCCATTGGCTTTGTTGCCATATTGCTCTCATCGTAGACAAAGATGGCATTTCTACGTTTTTTCGCTTCATATAAGGCATGGTCTGAATGAATAAATAGACGTGCCCCATCAATATCTGTAGAGTAAGCCGCAATTCCAAAACTGGCTGTCAGATTGATTTGTTGCACTCCTTCCAGACAGACCTTCTCCACCTGACGCCGGATCCGGTCGCATATTAATACGGCTTCTTCTATTACCACATCAGGAAACAGCAAACAAAATTCATCTCCACCATACCGAAAGGATATGTACTTTATTTCATTTTCCTTTAAAATCCTGGCAAATTCCTTTAAGCAACGATCCCCGATGGAATGCCCCCAGTTATCGTTGATTCCTTTAAAATGATCCAGATCAACGGTTGCTAATACCCACTTTCGATCTGTCTCTTGATTCTCCATGTTGGACAATGCTTCCTGCAGCGCCTTACGGTTATAGACTCCGGTCAATTCATCCTTATGTAGGCTTTGCTTTAGCTCATACCGTTCCATATCCTTTTTCAAAATGGCCCGATTTTTCTTTCGTTCAAATCGGATTACCACCATACAAGCCGCGGAAAAAGACAGTAAAACGATAATGGAAACAAGAAAATCTCCAAATAACATCATGTTAGCCAGCACATAAGGCTTATCCGCATCCCACTTTATTACCAGCTCCGATAAGATAATGGATATCACACTAAGTAAGGCGGTAAGGCAGGTCAGATGGTAATTGGCATAAATAATCGTCAACATAACTGCACCCGTAAAGATGTAGTAAGTCGATGTCAATGCACTATGAGCACAAAACACAACAAAGCAGATAAATACAAGTGTTAAGGAAACCATATAGATTTTCTGCTCCTGGGAGAGACGTTCTGCCTTAAGTGCCATGGTTTCTAACCCAATTAAAATAAGGTTCAGTCCGCTTGGCACCACAATATATTTTAATAAATACCGTTCCATGGATATGGTAATAACATCAGAATCCACAAACAAAAGGCTCATCATGCATTCCACGAGGAAAGCAAATACCACCACCCCAATCGTGATTTTATAATGCAGCATAAGCCAGTTGTTGTGGATCTGGGCGTACTCCCTCTCCACTTCGGCAAGATAGACCGTATTTATATCTACATTTTCCATTCGATTATTCCTTGTTTTATTTTAAGGAAGATAGTCTACCCATAATGATAGTATCATAATACTTCCCATCGGAAAGAAGCTTATCATTTCTTAATACCCCTTCCACTTTAAACCCTTGATCCATATACAAAATAATCCCTCTACGGTTGGTTTCTAAAACACCCAATTCTACTTTTTTAATCCCACTTGCATCGGCCCAGGAGATGGAGCGAGAAAGAAGGTTTTTACCAATCTGATGGCCCCAGTGTTTTTTCTGTACACATACACCAAATATAACTTTGTGGGCCAGACGCTTTAAGGTGCTTCCTTCACACCTAGAAAATCCTATGGGGGTATCATTTACCAACGCAATGAGGAACAAATTATGTTCCCCTTTGGAATCTCCTTTGATGAGCTGCTTAAAGTCATCTTCGCTTAAGAGACCTTCCCCTGCCTCACGATCCATATTTTCCGTTTCTCCATCCATTAAAACCCTAAGTTTTGCTAAGGCCCCTGCATCGGATTCTTCAGCAGATCGAATGGTATATTTTAACCCTTTTATACAATATTCCTGCTTTTCAATTTTCATACTCTCCCTCTTTCCGGCCGGTGAAATTTCCGGTCTGTTTTAAGTATTTAATTCAGGACGCTGGCATGGTTGCGTCCTCTTTCTTTTGACTGGTAAAGAGCTTCATCTGCACGCTTTAGAGTATCTGTGTATGCTTCGTCTGTCTCCTTAAAAAAGGATATACCGGCAGAGACAGTAATGGATAATTTTTCTTCCATTTCCTCTATCCTTAATTCAGATACTTTAAGAATGAACTTGTGGCAAAAATCAAGAGCCGCTTCTTGCCTCAACCCTTGGAGCAAAAAGATGAATTCGTCTCCGCCCCATCTTATTACTATATCTGAGCTTCTTAAAAACAGCTTCATTTCCTTAACGAACTCAGAAAGCACCTTATCCCCGGCAGAATGGCCATACTTATCATTAATTTCTTTAAAATGATCCAGGTCACACATCATGACTCCCGGTCCTTCTCCCAAACGCTTGAATTTGCGAAAGGCATCTGTCAGCTCTCTTGCTCCGCTTCTTCTGGTATCCGCACCGGTAAGTAAATCCAAGTTCATCTCCGACTCCATCTGTTTTCTGGAACTTCGATGATATAGATTTTCAATCAGGGAAATGGCGCTTAAACTAATTGCAAGTATAAATGCAAATAGAACTACCAGCAAAAAGCTAAGTCTAGAAACCATCTGGCTGCTATCTTGATTGATCTGCTCTAGATAGGGATTTAAATCATCAAGGTAAATCCCCATACTGATCACCCAGTTATACTCCTTATAAAGCTTGGAGTAGATCATTGTTTTAGAGTTTTCGTTATTACTCCCTCTATTTACGGAGTAACCATAAAAGACCTCTCCCACTTTATTGATCGCCTCTAGCTCTGTCTTATACGGAAAGTCTCCCGAGGCATCAGGAGCATCCGTGGATAAATAAGTTCCCTCTTTTTCTGGCATATCAGGATAGATCCTGCAGACAGCAAAATTTTTCCCACCCTTATAATTCATTATCTCATTGACCTGAATAAAAGAGTTTCCGGCAAACTGAACATTTCTGATGGTGGTTGAGATATCGGCCTTTACAAGAGATTCTGTATACTCTTTTGTAACGCCTATCATATAACGATATTTTCCATGCATTGCCACTCGATAAGAAGTAAATGTTCCCGCATTGTTATAAACCGTGTCCACCCAAGTGGAGGCGGAGAGATGATAAGGATCGTAAACTGCACGGTTTGTTTTATCATCCCATAAAACAACCATGACATTTTTAAAATCCGGATTATCCGTAAAAAAATCAATGAAAAACTCCTGGAATTCTTCATCTTTAAGATCCATCTTCATGTCAATGATACCAACGGTCCTGGCAACAAACTTTTCAATATTGGCGGACTTTAAGGTCCTCTTAATATCGATTTCCGAAACCAGATTATCTACCGTATCTTTTAAAAAGTCTTTCTTTATACTACAAATGACTTTCTTCGAGCTTCCTATGTAGATGTCACCGACCTTATCAATGGAGAACAAATAAAAACATACCATAACCGCACAGATGATACTGCTGATTATGGCTAAAAAAAATTTATATTTACTCCGGATAGCAATATCCCCCTTCCCATCGATTGATCCGATCATCGGAAAAAATATAATCCATACGGGATTTAATAGGGATAGTATAACACATTGACCGAAAATTGTCTTATTCTAAATCGTAAAAATATTCCTATGCTTTCTACGTTTTGTTTGACATTTTTACTCCATAATAGAAAAGAAGAGAGACTACGCCCTCTTCTTTTCTATTACTCTATTGTGGAAGAACCTGAAAATATATGGCCGCCAGATCTTTATTTCCCTTCCATTTTTTCTTTAGGGCTTCTGCTTTCTTTGCGTCTTCGCCTTGAGGATTTTCAAAGATCAGCTTCATGCCTGTCTTCTTTACAAATATTAGACCTTCCTCTTCTGCTGCCTTTTGAAATATGTCTGCTCGAAGCGGTGTATTGATTACAATCATAGTTTCTCCTTTTATGAAAAGATTCTGCCTGCTGCCAGCATAATGATTGGAATGGTGAGTAAAGATAAGGACGTGGTGATGGCAAGTAGCTTTGAAGCATACTGGCTGTTCTTACGATACTCCATGGCAAACATGGTTCCCATGGCCCCACTTGGGCAGGCTGCTGCAATGAGGACCGCAACCGCGATGACCTTATCTACCTGAACCACCATTAATATTAAAAGGGTCACAAGAGGCACTATAATCAGCCTTGCGGCACTTAGCAAATAGGTTCTGGGAGTTCTTAAAGAGGAAAGCAAATCACTTTCTGCTAAATTAATCCCGGAAATCAGCATTGCCATGGGGGTATTCATGTTTCCGATCATTGTCACAGGATCTGCAATCAGTTTGGGAAGCTTTATCCCTGTTATGTATAGGAGCAATCCTGCAAAGATCGCCAGGTTCGAGGGCTGAATAAAGTTTTTAACCGTATCCTTAAAGCTTTCTGTCTTCCCTTTCATCAGTATGATGCCGTGGGACCATACAAACAGGTTGAACACCGTTAGGTAAGAAGTCATATAAAAAACTCCCTCCCCTCCCAAAAGTCCATCCACAAGGGGAATACCAATAAAGCCACAATTGGAATAAACAATTGACATTCGTTCTACTGCCACATCCGGGCCACTGTGTTTTGGAACCAACAGATTGGAGATTATAATAGCTGCTAAAAAACTTGCAAAAGACAAACCAGCGGTCACAGCCAGCCCCACCAGTCGGTTTTTATCAAACTCCATCTGATAAGACATGAGGATGACACAAGGCGAGATCACATACAAGAGAATGGAGGTCATACGACTTCCAGTTGTACTATCAGCTGCCTTTGCCTTAAAAGCAACCACCCCTATAAGCAAGATAAAGAACATCTCCAAAATTTTCTTCACGGTAATCAAAGCTAAATCCATATCTCTTTATTCCACTCTTTCTGCCACTCAAAATTAGTCTTCTAATTAATCTCCTAAGGCCTTTTTAACCTGGGCTATGACCTTTGCACCGTTCATAGTGCCATAAGCTTGCATATCAATGCATTCAACGATCTTACCAGGACAATCTTTCTCCACCTTTGATTTGCTAAAACGAACCTGAGGACCTAATAATATAATATCTGCGTCTGGACCCTTATCTCTGGTACTCGCCAGAGCATATGCATTGATCACGCATTCATAATTATCTTTTAATGCTGCTTCTTTCATCTTATTCACCAGCAGACTGGTAGACATTCCTGCTGCGCAAAATAATACAATATTCCTCATGAAAATTTTCCTTTCTATGATACCATATTTTTTCTTAATATATCAATCATTTCCTTACAGAGGTCCATAACTGTCATGGCATTCATCAGATGATCCTGGGCGTGAACCATTAAAAGGCCAACTTCAACCTTATTTCCATTTAGTTCACTTTGGATCATTTCAGTCTGGATTTCATGTGCTTCCAGAATCGTTCTGTCTGCATCCTCCATCTGCTCCTCAGCGAGATCAAACTCCCCGTTTTTTGCAGCACGTAACGCTTCAATCGCAGTACTTCTGGCATTCCCGGCACTGACTACAAGCTTCATAACAATCATTTCCATGTCCATTTCCAACAAGCCTCTCTCTCTTAACCTGCGATTATGAGTTTCACTAAAGTAATCAGGGTAATTAAAGCGATCATAGTCCACACCCACTTTTCCGATCTCCGAAATTCTGAATTCGTTCTTAAGACTCGGTATAACCCAAAGGGCGGGGCAAAGATAAGCCAGAAATACGTTATCATTCTTTCTTTGGTAAAAGCCTCTTCCATCATAATCACCTCATGCTGTTATTGTATTCTTTTTATTCTTCTGTTTCAACCCTCTGCCGGTTGGATGCAAGCACAAAGGGAATGTACACAACAAAGGCAAGAAGGATACAAAGAATCTGGGTTACTGCTGCTCCAATATTTCCTCCAGAACACAGAAATGCCATAAGTCCTGGGGGGGTGGTCCAAGGTGCATTCACCACCATTCTGCCTGCAAAACCAAGATTTGTCATGGCATAAGCAAAGGTGGCAGATACTGCCGGTGCAATCATAAACGGAATGGCCATAATGGGGTTCATGACCACCGGGAGACCAAAGATAATTGGTTCGTTGATATTAAAGATGGCACAGGGTATGGCAAGCTTTGCGATGGCCTTAAAATCATCCCGCTTTGAAAATATCATAATGGCAATGATCAGACCTCCCGTGATTCCTGCTCCGGTAACGGTAGAAAAACAGGACATAAACGGAGTGTTGATGATATTAGGAATGGAGGCTCCTGCCGCATAAGCTGCTTCATTTTCTGCAAAGGCTGCTAATAGGATTGGCTCGTATACTGCTTTCGTCACCTGGGTTCCATGAATACCAAAACTCCATAACAAAGTGGTAATGAAAATAAGAGTGATGTAACCTGGGAAGCTAGTAAGAATATTGGATAATGGCCTTTGGATAAAGGCAATGATGGCATTAAAGAGAGTCATGCCAGTCACCATCTCAAATATCATTCCAATGCCTGAAACTATAATAATGGTAATCAGGGACGGAAATAAAATGGTAAAGGAACGAGCTACATTGGCTGGTACACTGTCTGGCATATGGATCTCAAACTTACCGCTCTTAACCAGTTTACAGTAAATCTCAGTGGCTGCCACAGACGCAAACATACCTACAAATAATCCCTGGGCATTGGTGTACATTCTGCCAAGTACGTTGGCTACTATCACTTCGCTTCCATCCACCGCCTTTCCAGTGGCAGTAAAGGCACAAAGAGAGATATAGGCTCCAAGTGCCACCACTGGAAGTGCCTTATCTTTGATCTCGTAATGTTCACCAAGCTCCATGGCAATGAGGATCACACAGCCAATTGCAATGAAGTTCATGGTTCCATAGTTTGCAGCCGTAAACATGGGATTTAGTTTTCCAAGAAAGCTAAGCCCGGGAACATTTGCAAGGCTGAAGAAGCCTGGCGTGGTACTGCAGATTACATTAGAAAAAAGGGTACAAAATGAGCCGACGATAATAATTGGCAGCAGGCTCATAAACGCATTTTTAATGGCTGCCAGATGTCGTTGTGTCTGCATGACTCCTGCTACAGAAAGCAGACCATTCATAATCTTTTCTTTCATCTCTTCCTCCATATCCACCGTATAAAACGGTACTCCTATTTCGGACTTAATACTCCCTTTTAAGTCCTCCCCACTTGCTAAAATCCTTTCAGAACCGTTGGTAAGTACCCCATATTTTTGTGCACATTATATGTTTTATCAGGTGTTAAAAACGGTTTTTTGTAATGTATTGACATGATAACACACTTTTTTTTAGAACTCCATGAGGTCTTTTTCCATTTTCATAATGGCACTTTCTTCTTCCCTCTTCTGGGAAACCATGACCACAATTAATATGGAAAAACTGTGCTTTGAGATTGTTTTCTAGCTTTGATATAATGATCTCATCTACATTTCATTGACTTTTATAAAAGGAGGGGTACACATGAATCAAAGAAATGCATTCCCGGATGGCTTTCTATGGGGTGGAGCAACGGCAGCCAATCAGGTGGAGGGCGGCTATAAAAAGGGTGGTAAGGGGATATCCGTTTCCGACTGCGCAAAGGCTCATTATGATACGGATGTTACCAATTACAAGGCCCATAATACCGTAACCACAAAGGATATTGAAGAAGCCCTTGCTACGGATGATCAGGTATATTATCCAAAACGCCATGGCTCTGAATTCTTTCACCATTATAAAGAGGACATCCGACTTTTTGCGGAGATGGGCTTTAAAGTTTATCGAATGTCCATCGCATGGTCTAGAATTTTTCCAAACGGTGATGATAAAACGCCTAATGAAGAAGGGCTTGCCTTCTATAACAAGGTATTTGATGAGCTTCTTAAATACGGTATTGAACCACTGGTAACCATGTCCCATTATGAACCTCCGATTAACCTTGTCTTAAACTACAAAGGCTGGTACTCCAGGGAGACGGTAGGATTTTTCCTTCAATTTGTGGAGACCATCTGCACTCGTTATAAGGATAAGGTAAAATACTGGCTCACCTTTAATGAGGTGGACTCTATCATCCGCCACCCCTTTACCACCGGCGCCTTGATTGAGGATCGATTCCCGGATCAAAACTTTGAAGAGGTGATCTTCCAAGCCATGCATCACCAGTTTGTCGCCTCCGCTTACGCAACAAAGATTTGTCATGAGACCATACCTGGCTCTCTTGTTGGCTGTATGCTGACCAAGCTGACCTATTACCCCTATACTTGTAAGCCTGAGGATGTGTTAAAAGCCCAGCAGACCATGCGGGGCACCTACTGCTACAGCGACACCCAGGTGTTTGGGGAATACTCAGCTTATCTTCTTTCCCGGTTTAAAAACAAAGGCATACACATTCAAAAGGAAATGGGGGACGATGAGATCATGAAAGCTTATCCGGTTGATTTCGTATCCTTTTCCTATTACAATTCCTCTTGTTCTGCAGAGGATACCTCACAGTTAAGCCTGACCCCGGGCAATACCATCAATGCCATTAAGAATCCATATTTAAAGGCATCTGACTGGGGCTGGCAGATTGATCCTACGGGACTTCGTATCTCCATGGTGGATTTGTATGACCGCTATCGAAAGCCTTTATTCATTGTGGAGAACGGGCTGGGAGCAAAAGATGAAATAGGGGAAGACGGCACCATAAACGATACATACCGGATTGAATACTTCAAAGAACACTTGAAGGCAGTTTCAGATGCCATCACAACCGATGGAGTGGAATGTCTTGGTTATACCTCTTGGGGTTGTATTGACATTGTTTCCGAGTCTACAAAACAGATGTCAAAGCGCTACGGCTTTATCTACGTGGACTGTGACGATTATGGAAATGGAACTTATAAGCGCCTTAAGAAAAAATCCTTTGACTGGTATCAAAAGGTCATTGAGACCAATGGCTTAAGCTTATATGAGGATTGATCAAATTTAAAAGAAGAAGACGTGTAAAAGGGAAGGAATCTTTTACACGTCTTCTTGTCATTTATCTCATAATTCCTTGGGAAGTTGTTCTTCGATGCTTATCATAGCTTTGATAAATGCATCATAATCTTGTTTCTTGACCAGATTTTGAATCTGCTTCTGGCTTAATAAAAATGCAGCAGTCATCTGGTAGAAACGCTGCAACTCCACACTGGTGTGGTCCTTATTGGCAATGGAGACAAGGAACACAGCCCGCACCTTTTGCCCTCCCCAGTCCACCGGCTCGTCAAGGATTCCAACGCAAACAAAGGTTTCCTCGCTGATGGCCTTATAAACGTGAGGCATAGCAACCATATTTCCAAAAGCCGTCTTTGCAAGCCTTTCCCGCTTTAAGACGGATTCATAAAATTCCTCAGGCAGCTTCTTTTCCTCCATTACAAAGTGACACATGCAGCGAAGAACCTCTTCCTTTGTCCGGAACTTTAAATGAGGCAGAAACATCTCTTTTTTATAATAATGCCCTACTTGTGAGGTTTTTTCAGAGGTAAGTACCTTTTTTACATTCACAATATCCTTATCATCCAGAAAGTATTGAACTTCTAATATGGGAATTGGAACCGCAACCGTAATAGGAACGGTGGTAAAAATGTAATCATAGTTGGTAAAATCTTTTTTCAAGAGACTTCCAATGTCACAGACTGAAATGTTATTTATGTAGTCCTTAAAGGAATTCTGGTATTTGTACTGGAGCAGCTTTGCACTTCCTCTGCCAGAGGAACAGACAAGCAATATATTCTTTTTCTGGATCTCTGTTTTCTTTCGCTCAAGAGCCAGAGCAAAGGCAAAAGCGAAATATGCAATCTCATCCTCAGATAAAAGGACGTGAAAATACTCATTGAGAACCGTCACTCCACTGCTTGCCATAGCATAGGAAAGACAGAACTTTTCCTTTACATCCCGAAGCAAGGGATTTTTCAAGTTCATGTCGTATTTGATTCGGACGCTTAAAGGAACCAGATGCTGGCATAATAACATTTGTAGTTCCAAATCACTGCGAAAATCAAATTTAAAAAGATCGTAGACCCGCTCTAGCATGGAAATCACCAGATCGCTGATCTCCTGGGTGATAATCACGTTTTGCTCTGCTTCATCAGCAGGATAGATCATCTTCTTCCCTGCCAGATGAATGGCAATATAAACGATCTCTGTCTCAGGAAAGGAAATATGAAAGGCAGATTCAAGTTGGATTACGATTTCCTTTGCTATCCGGTACTCGAAGCGGTCGTTCATTTGCTCCATAGGCTCTTTGGAGAGAGGAACGTAATGGCACTCCATAATACGGCTAATAGCAATATAAAGATGAACCACAAGATTTTGATAAGAGGCTCCTGTAATGTAGTAATCATTGCTTTTTAAAACGGAAGAAACACAGACTGCAATCTCATCCATGCTTTGATTTCCTTTGTGAAGTCGGTTTCCGGAAAAGGAAGCAATGCATAACCTGGCATCAAATTCTCCACCTTCCAGCTTAATGCCGTAATTGGGTTTTCGTATTATTTTTATATTAAACTGGTTGATGTATTGCTCTACTTCCTTTAGATCAGCGGTTAAGGTTCGTTTTGAAATATAAAGGCTGTCGCTTAATTCATCTAACTTAACATAGGAAGGACTGTTAAATAAATACTCTAGCAAGTACTGAATTCGCTCCTCTGACGTTCCCGGCAGATACTCATCCGCAAGACGGGAGTATATTTTTCCCTTAATGGAATCAAACTTTTCTTTATCTGATACGTGTAAATAATATCCCACCCCATATTTGGAACGAATGGCAGCTCCATAAGCTTCCATCTCCTGGTTCATCTCTTTTAATAGATTTCTTATAGTTTTTGTACCCACATGAATCTGCTGTGCAAGATGTTGCGCAGTATCGTATTCTTTCTCTGACAAAATAGTAAGGATCTGTCTCTTTCGTCTGTCCATATATGTTCACTCCTTTTTCATCATGCCAGCTTTCGCTTCCTAGTGGTATCTTGAAACAGTTTATATTATAATCTCATGGAAGCCCCATGATCTTACGATTGTTTTTGTGTGTTATTTCCTTATTTCACTCTTTTTACTACTTATTTTTATGCATATTCACATAATAACATAGTTTATAAAGTAACTAAATGACTCTTTTTTCCAATTCTAATGTGGTAAATCTTGCTTGCCAGATGCTGTAACTTTTTTGTAACCCCATCGCTTTAGAAAACAGCTATAATACAAAGGAAGCAGTCGTTACCTGAAATTAATTCACTTTATAAAAAGGAGCAGTCTTATGAAACTCAAATACACAAACATGATTCCTCTTTTGCTAACCGGCGTTATTCTTCTTACGGGTTGCAAAAATACGGGAAAACAAAATACGATTTCACAGCCACCAAAAGATGATGTCACTTCCATTGGGGCCTTTCTTCCCTCCGGTTCCGAACTTCTCGTTCCAGAAAATGCAGCGAAAAAGCAAAGCATCTTCTTAAGTGCCCAGGCGGGAAAGGAAGCTGATGAAGCCTTTCTTTTATACCGGAATACAACGGATAATCGTCAGGCCCACATCGTCTATCTGACGAAAGAAAATGGAACCTGGCAGATAAAAGAAGATATGGAGACTGGATACTTAGGTATTGATACCTTTGAACTGACTGACCTTGACGGAGATGGGGTTAAGGAGGCAATTGTTGGCGGATCTGTTTCAAATACCGGTCATGACAACCAGCTTGCTATCTACAAACTAGAAAAGGATAAGCTTACGAAAACATCAGAGCTAAACTACGATGCCCTTTCCATCGCTGATTATACCAAGGACCAGATCCCAGATATCATGGCTATTACAAAAAAGCAGGACAATACCAGCGCTGTAGGACTTTATTCTTATGAAAAAGGAACTCTTAAATTACTTTCTCAGATTGATTTAGACCCACAAGGATTTTTTGAACATGCTGTATTTGGTACCTTAGCAGACGGAGAACAAGCACTGTTTGCAGACAGCGGTATGGGTGCTCATTCCATGTTGACTGAGATTATTGTTTATCAAAATGGAAATCTTGAAAAAGTAGGAGATCCTTTAGACCATGTTCTTTTAAAGGAATATCCCATTTACAGCCGAGACATCAATGGGGATGGCATTATAGAAGTGGGAGGTATGTATATTCCTAAGGGCTATGAAGATGCTGCCTTTGCAGAAATTCCATTTATTAATACGTACCAGGATTACAAGCTTGACGGAACCTTTCAGGTGGTAGAAGAACGCTATACCGATCAAGGACAGCATTTTTACATCTCCTTTCCAAAGGAACTGTATGAGGGCGTCACCGTAAAACGCAAGGATAACGAAGTTTTACTTCTTTCCACCCAAGGTGATACCGTATTATTTCAGGTAAAATGGGCCGCTAATAATTCTCTTCCTTCTAATGCCGTTGTTCTTGGAAAGACGAAAGAAACGACCTTTTATACCGAGTTAAAAGAAGAGACAAAAATACCAACAAGCGCATTCCATCTGATGGAAGAAGAATTAAACTGAGGGAAAAGCATATGAGAACAATACTGGTGGTGGAGGATGAGTTATCAATCCGCAGCTTTGTCTGCCTGAATCTAAGAAAAAAAGGATATGAAGTTTTTGAGGCAGAAACAGGGGAAGATGCCCTTCTTGTATTCAAAAGCCAGGCCATCCACGTGGTGCTTTTAGATATCATGCTTCCAGGCATCGATGGTTTTACAGTCTGTGATGAAATGAGGAAATTAAATCCCACTGCCGGAATCATTATGCTTACTGCCCGTACCCAAGATGAGGATAAGGTGAAGGGACTTTTATTAGGCGCAGATGATTACCTGACAAAGCCATTTCAAATGAGTGAGCTGGAGGCAAGAATTCTTTCCCTCCTGCGCCGCTTATCTCTTGTGGCAGAAAAAGATATGGCCGGAGTTCTAATATCCGGCCCCTTTTCCCTTAACAGTCTGCGCAATCAATTAACAAATGCAGGGCTTGAAATCAAGATCACACCCACGGAAGCATGCCTGCTGCAATTTTTAATCTCCAATAAAAATAAGGGATTTACCAGAGATGAAATTCTAGACCAGGTTTGGGGAACCAATTATTCGGGAGATCCTAAGGTGGTAGATGTAAACATCAGGCGAATCCGAACGAAAGTGGAGTCGGACCCTAAAAATCCCAGGTACTTGTGTACGGAATGGGGCTACGGATATGTGTGGAAGGAGTGAGTCCATGAAACGAAAAGTAGTTTCCTATTTTATGCTTTTGACCATATTGACCCTGACTCTTTTCATGGTCTGTTTTGGCATTGGAATGCGGCGGTATTTTTATCAGGAAATGGCAGATGGGGTAAAGAACCATACAGAGGCAGTTACTTTTGTATGGGCTGAGCTTGGAGAATTTACAGTGGAAGAACTAAAAAGAAAGAGCAATGATATTATCAAATTCTATGAAATGGAGGGCACCGATCTCTTACTACTCACCAGAAAGGGAGATCCCATACAATCCACCACTGGATATCTAAACGATCACAGGGAAACCATTGACTCCAAGGTCTTATCATTCGAAACCGTATATCAGGTGGAAAAAGAAAACGGGCAAAGAGTTATGGCGGTTTACGCTCCCCTGCTCTATCACGGTCAGACCATAGCTGTTTTAAAATATGAAACACCACTAACTAAAACCGACCAAAGAATCTTTCATCTTCTCACCTGGGGCTTTTTCGTCTGCCTGATGGTAGCAAGCGTTGCATTTTTAGTAAGTTTGCGGCTTGGTAATTCTATTGTTTTACCTTTAAAAAATATTATCTTGTTGACGAAACGAATGGCAGAGGGAAATTATCAGGAAAAGATAGAGGACTCCTATCCTTACGAGGCAGGAGAGCTGGTAGAGATGCTAAATTATATGGCAGATGAGATCACGAAGGCGGACCGAATGAAAAGTGATTTTATTTCCTCCATCTCCCATGAGTTAAGGACCCCGCTGACCGGAATCAAAGGCTGGGCAGAAACCATAAAGGAGCCTGACGGTCTGACGGAAGATGAGATGAGGTTTGGACTTAGAATTATGGAAGAAGAAACGGACCGTCTGATTCGCATGGTAGAAAGCCTGCTGGACTTCTCCAGATACCAGTCTGACCGTATGGTATTAGACTGTTCTCCCATCTCCTTTGATGAACTGGTTGAAACGGTAAGTTTGGGACTTATTAAAAAAGCAGAGAAAAAGAACATCCGCCTGATTTGTGATCTTACTCCCGTAAGGATAGAAGGGGACTGGGACAAGTTAAAACAAGTGGTTATTAACGTATTAGACAATGGGATTAAATTTTCAGAAAAAAATAGTGAGATTGTAATTACCATGACAACCACAAATGACTGGGTTCATCTGGTGATAAAAGATACCGGAATTGGGGTAAGAAAAGAACATCTAACATACCTCACTCATTCCTTTTTTAAGGCAGATAAACGTTCCCCTGGGGAAGGGCTTGGCTTGGCCATCTCTCAGAGAATTATGACTCTTCATGGGGGCAGCCTTTCCATTGAAAGTGAGTATGGAAAGGGCACCTCAGTTACCATGAAGCTTCCTTTGATAAAGGATTAATATACTTCTGTATGGACTTTTAATGGATCTGCATCTTTATCTTCATATGGCTCTCGTTCCTCTGCCTTATGACCAAGAGCCAGAAGGCATAAAACGCCATATTTTTCAGGAATGCCAAGGACCTGTCTTACGGCAGCCTCTGAATCCCCATTCGCACACTCTCGCTTGCGCATCTGAATCCATACAGAACCAAGGGAAAGGCTTTCTGCCTCAAGCTGCATCATAATGGCAGCGATGGAGGCGTCCTCCACCCATACATCACTTTTTTCACTGTCTGCAATGATTGCAATGACTATAGGAGCGGTATCAAGGCCTGTAGTCCCAAAGCTTTTACATTCCTTTAACTTCTTTATGGTTTCTTTTTCTTCTACGACGATAAATTCTACAGGCTTTTTGCTCTTGGAAGAAGGGGCAAAAAGTCCTGCTTTTATAATCGCTCCCAGACTTTCTTTTGAGACTTCCTCCTCCTTGAATTTTCTGATAGATCTTCTCTTTTTTATTACTTCCATCATCTCATTGGACATCTTTATTCTCCTTTTCTTATTCTCTTATTTATTTAAATACTTCATAACGCCTTCCCATGGATCTCCTGATTTTGATATATATTCTTCTTGTTTGGGTTCCTTTGCTGCAAGGCGGCTCATCTTTTTGATATCGTACCCGTCTTTTAGTATAATGCTCTTCATGATTCCTGGTAAAATAGCTGTTCGGTTACAGGCATAGACGCATTTTAAGCACCACATGCAACGCCAGCCAAATTGTGGTCTTCCATTTACCATTTTAATGTTCTTTTTGGGGCAATTCTTTACACAAAGACCGCACTGGTTGCAATCACTGGTGGCGTATAGGTTTTTACCAAAGATGTTGCCTCCTAAATGCTCTGCCACTCCAAAGGCAGTGATCAATCGATCTTTTGTCTTTGGCACGGTAAGTCGTTTTTCTCCTTCCAAAAGCTCATTGATTATGGTTTCCACCTTCTCGGGAAGTACTGTTAATAGAGCCAAATTTAGATGAGGTTCTGCCTGAGCCGCGAAGTTCGATGGCATCACCAGCATGTTTTCATAGACTACATCGTATCCCCTTCGTGTTAAATACCGTTTGGCAGGAACACGACAGGCTGTATTGGGAGATACCTCTCCTCCTCCAGAGACGGAGAGAACTGCCACAGGCCTTTGTTTTCCATCCGGAAGTTTTTTAAGAAAGCTTTCTGTTAGCTCTGCCAATCGGTAGGCATAGACCGGTGATAAGATGATAATCAGATCCGACGCTTCCACACCTGATGGAGAAATCTTTGCCATATTCTGTTTATGTATCTTAATTCCCCGCTCTGTAAACTGTCGTTCCAGACAACTCGCTGCGTGTGCCGTACTGCCTGTTCCCGAGAAATAGAGAAGCGTTACCGTGTTATATTCCATTTTTACCCTCCATGATATCCTCTTTATTCCTGTTACATTTTGAATATGTTGTAGTTTTTAAAATATTTTTCTTTATTTCCGCATACATTAATAACAAATTTCATAGTTTCAGGAGCCTAATATGAGTGATCTAAAGGATATCACCGGAGGAACTATAACCCAAATCGGGGATGTTTTGCAGGCCCAGAACGCTTTGGTAGAAGAGGTATATACTCCGGACAGTAGAACCGGGTATATAAAAATCTCTTATTTATTACCAGGAGAACAAGGGATGGTATTCACCGATCTTCTTCAGTTAAATGTAGGCTGGAACACCATTCTTATCAATCAATTCAATGAATCCATCAGCTTATGCCGGATCCTGAAAGGAATGACCATCAATGCCTGGTTTTCTCCTGACTTAACTGACAGCACTCCTCCTCAGTCAAACGCTTACCGGATCGTGGCATTTCTGCCAGCTCCTAATATCCGGGTGCTCGTTGACAGGATTACTTACATAGATACCCAAAACGGGTTTCTTTATGTCGGAAACCCCCAAAATATAGCGGACCAGATTCGGTTCGTTATCTCTAACATGACCCAGATCCTGGATCAGAACAACAATTCGATTCCTCTCGATTCCCTTCAGGCTGGTCAAATGATCCGAGTGGAATACGGGGACATAATGACTGCAAGTATACCTCCCCAGACATCCGCCTTTTTAGTCCAGGTGGTTACTCACTGACGTACTGTAAAACATAGATTCTTGCCTGTTTCTTCTCATTATAGAAGACTCTCTCCTATTATTCAATATAAAAAGGACCTGCCAGAAAAATACTACATTTCTGGCAGGTCTTTTTATACCCAATGATGAATTATTTATTCCACATCAAAACCTCTTCCAATGATGCTGTTACTCCTGCTAGCGCAGATAAAGCTGTCATCATGTAAGGATTTCACATAATCTCTTATAGCAATCAGCTCTTGTTGGTTTAACACAGACTGAATCAGCATCTTCTTTTTCACGTTGGAAGTATCCATACCTTGAATAAATGTGGCCCCACGATTAAGCTCGTCCCGGATAAACTGGGTGATCTCTAAATACTGGTCTGACATGATGCTGACATTATAATATTTCTCAAAGCCTATAATTAATTTATCCGTAACCGCACTCATGATAAAGGTACAGATTAAGGAGTAAATAATCATAGTTATATTACCATATATGATAGAGGAACAGATGACCACTGTATTAATAATCAGATAATAGGTTCCAACGGAAATTCCCTTTTTCTCTTTTAAATAAAGAGCTACGATGGATTCCGGTCCATTGGCTACGCCCTGCTTCATAATGATTCCGCCTGCAATTCCACCTACCAGACCACCGCTGACGGCTGCTGCAATGGAATCGGTTTGAAGTGTGGGCAAATAACGGTTTACAATGCCCACATAAAAGGTAAACATCAAATAACTAAAGCCGGCATAAAAAATCTGTTTTTTATTATAGTTAAAAAACGACCAGATAAATATTGGCAAAGCCATAAAAATAAGAAGCATCTGCACATCAGCTCCTGTCAGTCGGTTAATTACCGCTGCAAGCCCTCCAATTCCAGTCGCTACCAAATCATTGGCATTGAGTATCTGACAATACGCACATGCCGAAATAAACTGCCCCACCGCTATCCAAAATAGCTTTTTCTTCATTGCTGTTCTCCTCACAAAGTACCTGAACTCTTTTTCTTGTTCTGTATTTTCTAGCATTACATCGAACATTATTATATATAGTTCATAGCCGTTGCGCAACTACATTTATTTGACCTGATTTAATCCATTGTCTATTTATAGATTAAGCAAAGTTTTATTGTCTAAATATTGCAGGGAGCGGTGTGTCAATGTTTACAAAGTAGGAGAACACTATCGTTATAAAATCCAAAAATGGTGGAAAGAACCTAAAAAATTTTGTGAGTATTGTTAAATAATTAACTTGTCTTATCTTCTACAAAATCCCCTCGTTTTTCCACGATTTGATAGCCAATGGAAGAAACCCGGTTTCTCAGGCAGACGTTGCATTCTGCGGCCTCTTCCCCAGTACAGATCTTGTTGTCGTAGAGGTCATATTTTTTGCGGACACCAATAGGGGATAAGTTTGGCATCAACACATTGGAACCGGATAAAATACCTTTTTCTCTTCCTTTGGGATCAAGGGTTCCAAGGGCTGTGGTGGAAGGGAGGAGGGCGTTTGGAAGCATCAATCTTAATATTCCAATGAGAAATAAGGTTAAGTCAACACTTCCAGCCGAAAAATCCCCAAAGGGAGTATCTTTATGGGGGATAAATGGCCCGATTCCCACCATCTGTGGGGATAACTCTTTAATAAATGCAAGATCCTCTGCAAGACATTCCGGAGTCTGGTAAGGAGATCCTACCATAAAGCCGGTTCCTACCTGATACCCGATCTTTTTTATGTTTCTAAGACATTCTTTTCTGTTTGACAGAGATAACGATTGTGGGTGAAGCTTCGTGTAATGTTCTTCATTGGCAGTCTCATGGCGAAGGAGATAACGGTCTGCTCCTGCCTCATAAAACTTTAAGTACTGGTCGTATGTCTTTTCTCCGATCGAAAGAGTAATGGCACAGTCTGGGTAACCTTCCCGAATGGATTTGATGATATCAACCATAATCTCATCGGTATAAAAAGGATCTTCTCCTCCCTGAAGCACAAAGGTACGAAAGCCTAACTCATGGCCTGTCTTACAACAGGACAAAATTTCTTCTTTGCTCAGGCGGTAACGGTCCGCATTCCCGTTGCCCCTTCGAATCCCACAATAATAGCAATCATTTTTACAATAATTGGTGAATTCAATCAGACCACGAATGTAAACTTCTTTATCAAAATACTTCTCGCTGTAGGTTCTAGCAAGAGAAAACAGGTAATCGCTTGTCTCCTGATTAAAATTTTGAAGCAAATAAACAAACTCTTCCTTTGAAAGGTCATGTGTCTCATACAGTTTATCGATTAAGTGTTTCATATTATAAGCTCCTTTTCATAGAAGTTCGGTATGTTTATACTACCATTTTAATGAATCAAGGGAAAGTCCTTTTTCATAAATTTTATCAATTACCTTATACTTCTATATTTGAATCTTCATGCCATCATAGGCAAATTCGATTCCCTCGTATTTTCTTTGCAGAGCTTTGTAATCATCGTAGCTTTTGGCCTACCTCTCGTCTATCTATATCATATGGTACCTCTCCATAAGCTTCACGGCAGACGTAGCCATCTGAGCCGTCATTCCCCAGATTGTGGTGTCTTCATACTGGTAGAAAGAGATTTCATGGGTACCTTTGACCCATGGATACTCCATTCCTCCTGGTATCCATTCGTATGGAAAATCATCTGGTGGTTCTTGAATCAAACGACTGGTAAAGGTCTTGGCTGGATGGGTTCTAAAAAACTCCAGTGGAATCTTAATAATTGCCTCCACCTCATCGGTACCGAAGGTGTCCTGATAATCCTTTATAGTTCCAATGAAGGGTTGAACCATTAAATTAAAGGGAGATAAATACATATCACCAGGTCCTAATACTTCAATCTGTTTTCGGCGTACATATAGTTCTTCCATGGTTTCCCGAATCGCACATGCTCTTAAGGATTCTCCTGGTTCCAGTTTACCACCTGGAAAACAGATTTCTCCGGGTTGACGCCTTAGTGTTCCTGATCTTTTTTCAAACAATAGATGAGGAACTCCAGAAACTTCAATCACAGGTACTAAAACTGCATACTTACGGAAGGCTTCCTCTCCAATGATTCCTGGCTTCCTGCCAGAAAAACCTTTTCTATTCAAAGTAAATCCCTCCTATTCTACTGTATTAACTGTCTCTATTTTACTCACACGGGAACTACGGGAATCTGGATCTTTACAACGTACTCATTGGACTCCACACCAGCCAGATGACTCAGCATATCATCCTCATAGGCATCCCCATCAATAACCATATGGTTTTTTTCTATAAATGATTTTAGTTGGTTGTAGGTTTCAAATGTCTGCTCATAAGAGCCTTTATGAATTGCTACGGCATAGATTCCCGCCTTCTTTGTATGAACTCGTTCGCTGTCAATGTATGCCCGTATCTTACTGCTGTAGTATGAAACTCTCATATATTCCCCGGAAAGAACATCTTCCTTCTTTAATATGGCACCAAGTAACAACTCTGTCTCTCCACTTAATTCATCACAATACTCAAAATGATCTCTTAGCTTTTCAAGCTCCTCTTTTGCAGAAGCCTCTTCCATCATCTTAACCACAATATAATATTCTTCCCTGCAATCCTCCAAATAAGGAACCCCATAGACACAACGTAAGGCTTCTTCTGTGGTCTCTATCGTGGCTAATATTTTATTTCTCATAAGATTCGTCTTTTTTATCTCTGCCTCAAGCTGCATTTCCTTTTGCCTTAGTATAGAAAGAAATAGATCCGGGTTATAATCATTCATATAAGCCTTGATTTCCCTAAGAGAAGAGCCTGCCTGTTTTAAAATGTGGATGATATCATACGTAAAAAACTGCTTGACGGAATAATAGCGATAGCCATTTTGTTTTACCAATTCCGGCTTTAAGATTCCCACTTCATCATAATGAAATAATGTGTGCTTACTCACTCCGCAAAGGTGGGCAAATTCTTTGGTGGTCAAATATTGTTTGTTAGTTCCAGACATATGCTTCCCTTTCTATCATTAAAAGTAAAGTTGTTAGTATTTTTTATACTTTTATAAATATTCTTGACTTTAGGGTTACCCTATACTTTATAATGACATAGCTGCAAACATCCGTCAAGATATTATTTATCAACGAAAACGATATACAGGAGGACAATATGAAACAATTACTGCCTTACATAAGGCCACATAAAAGGCTTTTGGCAGGTGCCATAATATTATTAATTTTCAACAACTTTACTGCCATGTATATTCCTACACTAACAGCCAGCTTGATCAATGTGGGGGCAGCCAATCAGGACCTTCCTTACATCTATCGCATTTGCGGGCTTATGCTTACGGTTGCTGTACTTGGAGGAGTCAGTTCCATTGTCTCTGCCATATTATCAGCAAAAGCTGCGGCTGGACTGGCCAGGGATTTAAGAGAAGCTGTGTTTGTGAAAGCACAGACATACTCTCTCACTGATTTTAAAACGGTTGGTACTGCTTCTATGATCACCCGCAGTACCAGTGATATTAATATCATTCAAAGATCAACTATGATGTTATTAAGAGTTCTTTTACCTGCACCTATCATGACTATAGTAGGTCTTACCCTCGCCTTTCGCACCAACGTGGAAATGGCCTTGTTTTTTATTGTGGTCATTTTATTTTTCGGAGTTATGGCATTTTTGATTGGCAAAAGAGCCATTCCTTTGTTTCAAAAGATCCAAATAAAGATGGACCGGGTTACCTATGTGCTACGGGAAGTCATTACTGGTGTAAGAGTAATCCGGGCATTTAATCGGGAAGAATATGAGAAAGACCGGTTTGTGGAAGCTTGTTACGATTACCGGGATACCACAATAAAAACTGGAAGAGTCTTCGCTATATTATTACCATTCCTTTTTGTAATATTAGATTTAAGCGTTGCTTCTGTCATCTGGTTTGGTGGCATTCAGGTATCAAACGGCTCTATGGAAATCGGAAGTATCTTTGCTCTCATTGAATACCTGACCATTATTCTTTTTTGCAGCGTTATGGCTGTTATGGGATTTATGGAAATTCCCCGTGCTCTTATTAGTGTGGAGCGTATCAATGAGATTTTAAACCTGAATCCGGAAATCGTTGATGATGCCAATGCTACTCCAAAAAGTGATTTAAAAGGAACCCTTGAGTTTAGAAATGTTTCCTTTATGTATGCAAATGCAGAGGAACCGGTATTAAGTCATATCTCCTTTACTTCAAAACCAGGGCAGACAACCGCCATTATTGGTGGAACAGGTTCCGGAAAATCAACAATTGCAAACTTGATTCCTCATTTTTATCAGATTCAAGAAGGGGAAATCCTTTTAAATGGAATCAATATTATAGAGTATCCTCAGAAGGCATTAAGAGATAAAATCGGCTTTATTCCCCAGAAGGCATTCTTGTTTCGAGGAACCATCGAGAGCAATATACGGTTTGGCAAGGAAGATGCAACGATGGAGGAAATCATTGCTGCTTCCAAGGTGGCGCAGGCTCATGAATTCATAGAAAATCTAGACGATGGCTACGAATCGTATGTAGCTCAGGCAGGCACCAATCTATCCGGCGGACAAAAGCAGCGTGTCGCCATTGCCAGAGCTCTTATTAAAAAACCGGAAGTCTATGTATTTGACGACAGCTTCTCTGCTCTGGATTATAAGACAGATTCTCTTTTAAGAAAAGCCTTAAAATCTCAGATCAAGGATTCCGCCCTTGTTATTGTGGCTCAGAGAATCAGCACCATCATGGATGCCGACCAGATTCTTGTTCTTGATGATGGAAAGGTGGTCAGCATTGGACGGCATGAGGAACTTATGAAAACCTGTTCCGTCTATCAGCAGATTGCTGCTACGCAGTTAAGTGAAGAAGAATTAAATAGAAAGGAGGAGAGGAAACATGAATAAGAAGAAAAAAGGTACTATAGTAAGACTGTTCACTTATTTTAAGGGATCTAGGCTTAAGTTAGCTTTAATCATTGTAACTACTATATTAAGTGCAGCCCTTTTCATCGTATCTCCTATATTTTTAGGAAAAGCACTGGATCAACTTGCAAATGGGATTAAGACCTCCGTATTAAATGGCACCCGTTTTCAGGTGAATTGGGATACCATGGGCGATATTTTTGGCATTCTCCTCACGCTCTATATATTAAGTTTTATTACAAACTATCTGGCAAATTACCTGATGGCTACTGTGACAGAAACAGTGACTTTAAATATGAGAAGTTCCTTAATGGATAAGCTAAACCGTCTGCCTCTCCGCTTTTTTGATGCAACGGAACGAGGGGATATCCTAAGCCGTGCTACTAATGATGTGGAAAAGATAGCAGATGCCTTAAGAGAAGGCTTTAACAGGCTCATTGCCTCAGTCATATCCATCATTGGTGCCATCGCTATGATGCTTTATATCAGTCCAACATTATCCATAGTGGCATTCCTTACCATTGGAATTGCAACCGTTTTGACTATGATCCTTTCTGGAAAATCCAGAAAATACTTTTTAAATTACCAGACCTCTATGGGCGAGTTAAATGCAGCGGTGGAAGAAACCTTTACCGGGCAGCTTGTAATCAAAGCCTTTAACCAGGAAGATGCTACTTTAGAGGAGTTTCGAAAAATCAATGGAGAGCTGTATCAGCACAGCACTTCCTCCCAGATTGCTCAGTATATCGTCTCCCCATGCATCCGTCTTATTAATAACTTCGGGTACACCATCATTGCTGCCTTAAGTGTTATTAACATCATACAGGGCAGAATGACCATTGGTACTGTCCAGGCCTTTATCCAGTATGCGGATAAATCCTCTGAACCGGTTATTGAATGTTCCCAGATCATCAGCTCCATGCAGTCCGCTTTTGCGGCTTCCATCCGATACTTTCAGATCATGGATGAGCTTGATGAAGTTCCAGATCACGTCTCTTTGGAGGTTCTTCCTGAAACAAAGGGAGAGGTTTCCTTTGAACACGTGCGTTTTGGATATTCCGATGACCATATTCTTATGAAGGACATCAACATTGAGATAAACGCTGTTGATCGGATTGCCATCGTAGGCCCTACTGGTGCCGGCAAAACAACCCTGGTAAACCTTCTCATGCGTTTTTATGAGATTCAGGGTGGTTCTATTAAAATCGATGGCGTAGATATTAAGTCCATGTCAAGAGCGGAACTTAGAAGTAAGTTCGGTATGGTTTTACAAGACACCTGGCTCTTTGGCGGTTCCATTAAAGATAACATCGCCTACAGTAACTTTGATGCACCGGAAGAAGATGTGATTGCAGCGACCAAATCTGCCAGAGCGGATCATTTTATCCGCACCCTGCCAGAAGGATATCAAACCATTCTTACGGAAGACGGCTCCAACGTATCCCAAGGTCAAAAGCAGCTTTTAACCATTGCCAGAGCTATCTTAGCGGATCCTGCCATCTTAATCCTTGATGAAGCCACTTCAAGTGTCGATACCAGAACAGAGGCAGAGATTCAAAAGGCCATGAACAACTTAATGAAGGGGCGAACCAGTTTTATCATCGCTCATAAGCTGTCTACTATCCGGGATGCAGATCTTATCCTTGTGATGGATCACGGCACCATCATTGAGCAGGGATCTCATGAAGAGCTTCTTACGAAACAGGGATTCTATGAAAAGCTTTATAACAGCCAGTTTGCTGATTCAGGTTCTGACGAAGAACAAACGGCTTAATTTTAAATTAAAACAGATGGGGTGTTGCAAAATAGCCCCTCGATAAAATACTCCACAAAAAATGCACCTTAAGCAGGCTTTAAAAACCTGTATTAAGGTGCATTTTCTAATTATTAAGGTGATTGCTTTATGCAACAGCCCCTTCTTATGTCTATTCGAAGCTATTTTGTGGCTGACTTTTGGTAGCAGTCACCGGCTTTTTAATCTTTCTCTTGCTTTGTGATACAAAGACGCTGGAAATAATAATGATAACGCCTAGAATCTGAAGGAAGTTAATGGTCTGTCCCAGCATCAAGTAACCAAGGAAAAAAGCGGTTAGAGGGTTGATGGGATTTAAAAAAGATGCTTTCGCAGGTCCAATCTTTTCAATCCCTCGAAACCAGAGATAATACGCTAGTCCTGTGTTAAAAATTCCAATAAAGGCAATTCCCAAAATATTTTGTGTGGACAGCGGTGGAACCGGACCTTCCAGAAATAAAAAGGCTGGAATTAAGATCAGGCTTCCAAAAAACAACTGCCAGGAGGTAAAGACCATCTGACTTACTCCATCTGGCTTTCCCCAGTACTTGGTTAACACCACTCCAAGGGACATCAGTGCGGAACCTATCAATGCGGCAATGACTCCAATGGGATCAATGGCTGCTTGCTGCTTAAAGAACAAAAAGAACACTCCCACAAAAATCATTCCGATGGCAAGAAAGGAATTGGCAGTGGGCTTCTCCTTTAAGATAATCCAGCTTAAGAAAATAATAAAAACAGGTTGGACACTTCCTACAATAGAGGCGATTCCACCAGGAAGACGATAAGCCGCTATAAATAATAGCAGGAAAAAGATTCCTATATTTAAGCTCCCAAGTAAGATGGATCGAAACAGCCAGATTCCTTTTGGAAACTTGCGATAAAATAACAAAAGCAAAAGTCCGATGGGAAGACCCCTCATTAGAGCTACGAAGATGGGTCTGTCAATTGGGATGAATACAGCAGTAATCATATAGGTGGACCCCCACAGCATGGGAGTAATCATGGTCATAAGAGTATCTTTAAAATCTTTCATATGGTTGTCCTTTCTTTTCGTTTTTCTAACGTAACATTTGTCTTAATCAAAAGTATTTTAACGTTAAGATAATTGAATTATATGACAATCTCCTTTTCTTGTCAAGTATCTTAACATTAAGATACTTGACTTTAAAATTGTTCTTGTTTTTTTATTTTTCTGATGTTACACTGTTACTATGAAAAAAGACAAAGTTGACAACTTTATGGAACAATGGAACGAGGAACTGCCGGAGCTTGGTACTGAATCCATGGCTGTTTTGGGACGGCTGAATCGAGTCGCAAAACATATAGAAAAGAGGTTAGGGAAGAATTTTTCACAATACAACCTTAACAGCGGGGAGTTTGATGTACTTGCTGCCCTTCGGCGTTCCGGCAATGATTACCGACTGAAACCTACGGATCTTTATCAGTCCCTTATGATCACCTCAGGTGCTATGACAAACCGGATTGATACTCTGGAAAAAAAAGAATTGGTCCGCCGTACCCATGATGATTCCGATCGAAGAACCATCTACGTGCAGTTAACAAAAAAAGGCTTCGACCTGATCACAGAAGCAGTGCTAACTCACACGGAAACAGAAAATTCCATCTTAAAAGATCTATCAAAGAAAGAGACGGTTCTTTTTAACGATCTGTTAAAAAAGCTGCTCTTTTCCTTGGGAGAAGAACCCCAAGAGTATGATACCCCGAATGCTTAAGCAGTAATCAAGAACCATAGAAAGAAAGTGGGGTTCNNGAACCCCACTTTCTTTCTATGATTGATGCGTTGTAGTATGTTTATCTACAAGCTTCAATGGCTGATTTTAAGATTTGAAGGCCACATGTAAGCTGTTCATCTGTGACGACTAAAGGACATAAAAAGCGGATGACATTTGACCCGGAACCAGCACTTTCCACAATAAGGCCATGGTGTACGCAGTAGTCTACGATGGCAGATACCAGCTTCCCATTGGGAGCTTTGCTTTCTTTCTCCGTTACAAATTCAATTCCCATCATGCAGCCAATGCCTCTTACATCTCCTACTTCTTCAAATTCCTCCACCCAGTGGTCAAATTCGTTCCGGCATATGGCCGCGATGGCAAGAGCTCTGGAACATAAATCTTCTTTTTCTATGATCTCAATGGTTTTCAGAGCTGATGCACACGCAAGGGCATTGCCACCAAAGGTTCCACCGATGATTCCATTTCTGACTCCATCAAATATCTCCTTAGAAGCAGTTACTGCACTTAATGGAAGTCCGCCTGCAATGGATTTTGCGGATACTAAGATATCTGGAGGGCAACCTGCCTCCTTCCAATAATCAGATACGAATAACTTGCCAGATCTTGCAAAGCCAGTCTGAACTTCGTCCGCAATGAGTAAAATTTCATGCTCATCACAGATGTTTCTCAGTGCCTTCACCCATTCTAAAGGAGCTGGGATGAATCCGCCCTCTCCTTGTACCGGCTCAACCACAATTGCCGCTACGTATTCTGCTGGCGATGCCTCCTCAAAGACCTTATTCAGACGTTCCAGATAATAGTTAATGGCACTTCCTTCGTCATACCCCTTTGGTCCTCTGTAAAGGTAAGGAAACTCCGCCCGGTAGATGCCGTCTGGGAAGGGGCCGATTCCTGCAGCATAAGACTTCTTTGCTGTCATGGAGGCAGCTAGAAGGGTTCTTCCATGAAAGGCACCGGAGAACACGATAATGTTTGGTCTTCCCGAATAAGACTTTGCTATCTTTACCGCATTTTCAATGGCCTCTGCGCCGGAGTTTGAAAACATGGTTTTTTTCTCCTGGGCTTTTAAAGGAACGATTTCATTCATTTTCTCTGCAAGGTCTATGTATCCTTCATGAGTCACGATATTCATCATTGCGTGAAAATACTTCTCCGACTGATCTTTTACTGCTTCTATTAATTCTGGACGGCTATATCCGATGTTTAATACGCCCACTCCCCCAACCCAGTCAAGGAAACGGTTTCCGTCCACATCTTCAAACATTGCCCCCTCTCCTTTTTGAATCACACAAGGGTATGCCGATTTGATGGCATTTGGAATGGCATTCAACCTTCTTTTTAATATAACATCTGCCTTTGGACCAGGCAGTGGGGTTTTTATTTCTGGCAGCGAATCCTTTAACATAGTTTTCTCCATTCTGCGCTGCTGTTGCACAACGTCTTACAGTGATTTTTGATAGATTTCCTTGATTTCCTCCGGGGTATATACCACCGGGTGATTTGCCATGCTGGCGGCAGATACCTTTAAGCAGTTATCAGTCAGCCAAGAGAGATCACTCTCCTCAATTCCCATATCCTTAAGGCTTTCCGTAAGATCAAGCCTGGAAATGAGCTTATGAATTTGTTCTACAAAATTTGTTTCATCCCTTCCACCTAGAAGCTTTGAAAGAGTAGCAAATTTATGAGGGGCACCTTTTATGGAAGCTTCAAAAACATGGGGAGCCAAAGCTGCAAGGCCTCTTCCATGAACCGCATCCTTTAGTCCACTGACCGGATGTTCCATTCCATGAAGGGCGGTAACTCCTGCGGTATTGATGACCATTCCCCCAAGCGTACTGGAAAGGCAAAGCTGATCCCAATTGTTAAGATCTCCAGTATCCTCATAAAGACTTACAAGGCTTTCTGCCGCAAGTCTTACTCCCTCTAAAGCCATAAGATCTGTAAGAGGCTGGGATATGGTGGATAAGTAAGCATCTATATTGTGGCAAAGTGCATCAAAACCTACAGATGCTAAAATTCCTTTTGGCATCGTCATCATTAGCTGAGGATCAACAATGGAACAGGTGGGAACAATTGCGCTGCACCGAAGTGATTTCTTATCCAGAGTTTGTGGATTGGTCATGACTGCAAAACCATTTCCTTCACTTCCGGTTCCGCAGGTTGTTGGGACCGCCAGTAGGGGAAGGGCCTTATCACTCACCTTTTTTCCATAGATATAATCGTTTATATCTCCCTCATTTAACGCCATAAAAGCAATGCCCTTGCCAGTATCCAGACTGCTTCCGCCGCCCAGAGCGATAATAAAATCACAGCCTTCCTGGTTTGCTAATTCTCCTCCCTCATAAACCGTAGTGGTTAGGGGATTTGGTTCTGCCTGATCAAACAATACGAAGGAAACTCCGTTTTCTTCCAACTGCTTTTTGGTTCTTTCAAGAAGGCCTGATTTCTTGGTGCTATTACCACCGGTTACGATGAGTGCCCGTTTCCCAATGACTGCTGCCTTCTCTCCAATGAAATCTGCCTTCCCCCGGCCAAACACCAGATTGACTGGCAAATAATATTGAAATTCCATGTCAGATCCTCTTTCCTATCGTTTTTTAGCTGCCCGGCTCCCTAAGGAAGCCGGCTCAGATTTTGTTATTTCACATTTTTTGTTTTTCCTTCTTCCACACCTACGAAGTAATCCTCTGTAAGACCGAAGTCCTTTAATATTTTCAAAAGAGTTCCATCTGATTTCATCTCATTTAGAGCGCCGTTTACTTCCTCTAAGAATTCTTTGTCTTCAAAACGGACTGCCGCACCGATCTGCCCGCTTGCTTCAGCTTCATATGGGGAGAGAAGCTTAAGCTTTAAGGAGCTGTCAGAAGAAAGGGTATATCCGGCAACGATACCATCGGTTACTACCGCTTCTACCTTTCCGGTATTAACAGCTGTCATAAGGGTAGCCTGATTGTCGTAAGCTTCCAATCCCCCGATTTTGCCTTCATCAAGCCATTTCTGTGCTGTCTCATAAAAGGTGGTTCCTGGCTGTGCTCCTATCTTTTTCCCTTTTAAATCATCCTTGCTCTTGATGGTGGAGGTTTCAGGAATTACCACAGCTTCGCCTTCCTGGTACCATTTGTCAGTAAACGCTGCAATCTGAAGTCTTTCATCTTTTACATACATGGCATCGGCTACCATATCGACGTTTTTATTATTAAGCTCTACCAAAAGGTTGGAAAAGTCGGTGACTTTCATCTGAAGATCAGGGATTCCAAGTCTCTTACAGATCTCTTTCAGGATTTCAATATCAACTCCTTTTAACTTTTTGGATTCTACATCGGTATAAGAAAAAGGTGCATCGTTTGAGGAGCCAATTAAAAGATAACCTTTTTCTTTTGCCTTTGTTAACATGGCGGATTCTCCGGAGACTGATTTCGTTTCCGCTTTCTTTACCTGACATCCCATAAGAGAAGTGACCGCAATGAGTAATACGAGTAACCATAAGATTCCTTTACTTCTTTTTCTGTTATTCATAGGTTTGTTTCCTTTCTTATTTATGTTAGTTATTGAGTTCTTTTTAATCTTCGCTCTATGATTCCTCCAAGCTGGGAAAGGGGCAGGCTTAACATCAGATACACCAGCGCCAGTATGGTATAAGCCTCAACAGTAAGAAATGTCTGGGAGGCATATGTTTTCGTTCGAAGGAGCAATTCCTGAACGGATATCATGGCAAGAAGGGAAGTGTCTTTAATTAACATGACCAGATAATTACCAAATACCGGGATGGAATTTCTCATAGCCGGTGGTAATATAAAGTGAAAGAGTACCTTTCGCTCACTAAACCCAAGAGCCAGGCCAGCTTCTCTTTGGCCGGGGTCTATTGCCAAGATAGCAGAACGTATGACCTCTGACATATAGCAGCCGTAATTGACTGCAAATCCGATGATTCCGCAGGTGGATGCATTTAACTGTACGTTGGCCTCATATCCAAGGGCGGCTAACACTCCATTTATCAAGGTAGGAACCACGTAATAGATATAAAATAACTGTACCAGGAGAGGGGTCCCCCGAATCAGTTCAATGATAATTCCGAGAAAACGGCTAAGAACCTTATGCTTTGAAAGCCTTCCTATGGCAATGAGCAAAGCAGCTACTAAAGCAAAGGCAAAGCCAATTAATGTAATATAAATAACAACTCCAACTCCCCCCAATAGACTGGGTAGCAAAGTGCCAAACGCTTTTGTGAAATTAAGTTCCATGGTGTCACCTCCCTAAAGGACTCTGGATAAGAATGCCTTTGTTCTCTCATTTTTAGGCTGTGTAAATATTTCATCCGGAGGCCCTTCCTCCACGATATAGCCGCCGTCCATAAAGATGACCCGGTCCGCCACGTCTTTGGCAAATCCCATTTCATGGGTTACTACAATCATGGTCATACCTTCTCCGGCAAGCTGTTTCATAACCTCTAGCACATCTCCTACTAACTCTGGGTCAAGTGCGGAAGTTGGCTCATCAAACAACAGGATCTCCGGCTTCATGGCAAGTGCTCTTGCAATGGCAACTCTTTGCTGCTGCCCTCCCGATAAAGAAGAGGGATAGGAATCGGCTTTATGAGACAATCCCACCTTTTCAAGAAGCTTTAACGCCTGTTCCTTTGCCTCTTTTGCAGGTACCTTATTCAGCTTCATAGGCGCATACATAACATTTTCAATGGTTGTCATAAGGGGAAATAGATGAAACTTCTGAAATACCATTCCCACCTGTTTGCGATAATCCGTCACCTTTTTTCCAAGCTGGAGGATGTTGTCTCCCAGATACAAGATCTCACCACCCGTGGGAGTTTCTAATAAATTAATACAACGTAAGAAGGTACTTTTCCCTGAACCAGAAGGTCCAATAATTACAACTACCTCTCCCTGACTGACGGTCACATTCACATCTCGTAAAACCTCCAGATCCTCAAAGCACTTGGATAAATTTTTTATATGCAGCATGATCCGAATCCTCCTCTCTTTCCATCTCTTTTCATACAACAAAAAAGGCAAGGTCTTTTTTTCAAAAGCTCCATTGCCCTGGAAGTATCTGATATTTAATTGTTATAGTTGTTGGGATAAAAGACCCGGGAATTTCTTCCGAATAAGTTCTGTTAATATATCGCAGGTTCCTTCTACACCAAGCAGGCTGGAATCAATCATAACATCTTTGTATTCCTTATCTGACATCAGATATCCGCAATAATGTCTGTGGTAGGATTCTCTTGCCTTATCCACGGATGCAATCATTTTTTTCGCTTCATCTGGTTTCATATTCAGTCGTTCGATGCAGTTGATCAGTCTGGCTTCATAAGGAGCATAGATGAAAATATGAATGATATTTTTATGATCCCTTAAGATATGATCAGCACACCTTCCAACAATAATGCAAGATTCCCGTTCTGCTAAATCAACGATAATTTTTTTCTGAGCGGAATAGACAGAATCCTGAATGGTTGTGGTGCCCATACCGAGAGGATGGTTCATATTAAAGAATGCCGTTTTTGCACTTTCTTCCACATCACTTATGGCAGAAACGGGAAGATTAAGATCCTTAGAAGTCATTTCAACAATGTCTCTATCATAGTATTCAATTCCAAGCTTCTCACTAATTTGTCTGGCAATGGGTCTTCCCATGCTGCCAAATTGTCTCGTAATGGTAACAACAAACGTTTCCCTCAAATAGAACACCTCTTTCCTTAAATTCTGTTTTATTTTGATTATTATACGCTCTGACTACCCCTGTCACAATATTTGTTTGCTCTAATTTTTTCGGTTAATATTGTACTCTGAGTACAAAGCATGTTATACTTTACCATCATATAACCAGGAGGATCCCCTATGAAGACTCAAGTTTTGGATCTCTATCATACGACAAAGGAAACATACCACTTAAAACTCTTAAGTGGAGAAGCAGGACTTACTAACTCTATCTCCTGGGTATATCTCGCGGAGGATTTTCAGAATATGCCTTTTTTAAAGGGTGGAGAGCTTGTAATTACCACGGGACTGTTTATGCAAAGTGGAATCTCGTTATTGGAATTTATCTGTGCACTGGTTACAAGAAGCTGCAGTGGAATTCTGATTAATGTGGGGCAGTATATCCACGAGGATGATATCACCGATGAAATAAAAGAATTTTGCCAAAACAGTGACTTCCCCTTAATTACCATGCCGTGGAAAGTGCATCTTGTGGATATCATGCAAGATTACTGCCGCACCCTGCTTTTAAGCACCAGAAATACAGATCTCGTCAATGCCGCATTTCTAGGCGCCATCTATCAGTCTACCCTTCATGAAAATACACTCCTTACCTTAAACCAGCAGGGTTTTCCTACAAAAGGAGAATACCGGATCTTTGTAATTCAGAACCTTCAAATCACCACGAGAATTACCTTTTCCTTAAATCACAGGAAATTGAAATACCACATGTTTGAACATGATCATCTCCAGATCTTGGTTGTCCTTACTTCTCAACTTCAAATTCCAATGAGCGAGCTTATGGATATCCTATTATTTTGTGACAGCATTGCCCTTGGAATCAGTAATTCCTTTTCTTCCTTAATGGAATTTGGTCTCTGCTACAAGCGAGCCCGGTTTGCCCTTGCGGCGGCCTCCTTTTGGAGCATTCCTGCGGTTTATTTTGAAGAGCTTGGAATCTTTCAGATTCTTTTCTCCTCCTCCGACCCGGAAATGTTAAAAGCAATCAGTAAAAACAGCCTTGGATTGTTGGAAGAATTTGATACCGCTCATGATTCTGACTATGTAAGTACCTTAAGAGCCTTTCTTCTTTCTGACTGTAACTTATTAGAGACAGCCGGAAGTATGCATACGCACCGAAATACGATTATTTATCGATTAAAAAAGATTAAAGAGATATTAAATACGGAATTAAATGATTCTAAGATTAAGTTTGATTTGCTTATGGCATTTTATATCCGTGAATATTTTCTAATAGAATAATATCTATAAAAATGCAAGCAAAAACCTGGGAAAGTATAACCTTCTCCCAGGTTTTTTGGTTACTTGTTGTTTAACTCAAATGAACTTAGCCAAGAAGTCCAAGTACGTTTGCAGCCTCCTGCCAGTAGCATTCAGGAATTGTGGACCACTCTATTTTTCCTTCCTTATCCTGATATAATTCTAAGGCCAGATTCAGGCATTCCTTAGACCGGTCGATTCCGGTAAGAAGGCAGTTTTCCACTAATTTGGCCCAGATATTTGATTTTTCATATAAACCACTTTCATGGAGATCTGAAACTGCCATAGCCTTATTATAACCAATCTGAAGAAGCTCCTCTTTCCAGATTCCATTTTCTCCATGGAGAATTCCATACTGGGCATTCCCCTCATAAAAATAGGGGACTCCTGCCGATCCAACATTCACAAGCTTTTTCCCCTGATACTCCTGAGTTCCCTGAACGTGGGTGTGACCGCATAGGATTACCCCTGCGTCCATGGATTTTAATGTGTCCGTTACTTCCTGGCTGCCCAGTCGTAAGACTCCCCTAGTGCGCTCCATGGAGCCGTGGCAGTACAACACATCGGGATAGCCAGTAATACTCATACGCCCGGATATGGGTAAACTTCTAAAGAATTCAAAGTCACGTTCTGTCAAATTCTCATAGGTATATAATAGGCTTCCGGTTGCGGATGAAGGGATAATCCAGTGATTAAGACCTTGGTCTTTATAATCCAGCATATACTCTTCCCGGTTTCCCTTTATAAAGCCGCACTCATAGCTGTCCTTAATCTCATAAAGAAGATTCATGGTCTTTTGGGGATACCCACAGTCACTGACGTAATCTCCTAAGAATAAAAACCGGTCCACCCCTTCTTTGATCCCATGATCCACGCAAGCCTTTAAACCATGGTAGTTGCTGTGGGTGTCACTGATCACTCCTATTTTCATACTACAAACTCCTTCTATGAATAAACCTTATTTCCCAACACTCGGTTTAATTCTGAAAATGCGGAAATGGCATTTTTAATGTCTTCTGAGTAATATTCCAATACCTTATCTTTATCCAGATACACATCTTCTTTTTTGCTAATTCCAGCTTTTTTATAGTTGCGGGGCAGATGAAACATGGTCATGTCATTTACCTTAAAGGCAATTAAATCAAGCTTAGTCAGTTCATAGGAAAATTGAAGCTTTTGGGTCCATGGCAACACATGAAGCTTAGAACCAAACAGCTTCTTTTCAAACAGACGTATGAACCGATCCGTTACAAGGAGCCTGGAATGAGCCATAAAGGGGATTTCTTCTGGGCCATGGCGAAACTTCTTTTTCTTTGCCAAAGCTTCCATATCATAAAAATTGCCGGAACTGGTATCGGAAACGGGTACCGTATAGGCAAGCTCGCACATCTCCTGATCCAGCAGATAACTAACTCCGTATTTGCGCAGCACCGGAAGTATCTTTGACCGGGAAAAGGCAAAACGAGGTTCTGACTCTCCGGTATAAACTTCTGAATCCTCAAGACTGACTCCATATTCTTCGGAGATACAACTGCAAAATGATGTCATATCACTCCCCGCCCAAAGACCAGATAGTTCTAAAAGTTTTCCTTTGTAAGCCGCCAGCTTGTAGCAGCTTTCCACGTAGCTTGTGGAATCCAAGATAAAGTTTCCGCTGACCGCAGACATAAGCTGTTTACCAAATACTGCACTAGATAAAAAGGTCTGCCAGTTATCAAACAGAGCTTCGGTCACTGTTCCGTAATGATTTAGAAATTCTTCTGCTTCTTTTTCTGGCAGGAGGCCGACCATGGTTGCATCGGAGAGGATGGAAATAATTCTTGATAGATTAAATCCAGCCATGGAGCGTCCTTTGGTAAGGGAAAGCCAGCATTTATTTTTCTTAAACAGTCCAGAAAGGTTTTGCCGCTCCCCATCATTATCCTTTTGAAAGAACTCTAAAATCGAGGTCTTTAATTTCTTCTGGACTGCGCTGGGATCTTCTGTCAATTGAAACTTTTTCCACAGGGGAGCAAAGGGCTTAAAATACCTTTTCAGTTTTTCATCTGCAGAAAAATAGACGGCTGCCTTTTCTCTGGACATGGATGCAAACTGTTCCGGAGCATGAAGGTAGATGTCAATGAGGGCGCTATAAACAACTCCGTCTGCAAGGGCATAATGAATCAGCTCATCAAGAACAGGTTTGATTTCTTCTTGTTTTGTAATTCCAAAGTTATCTCGCAGCGCCTTTTTTACAATGAGTTTGCTGCCTGGAAATGTGGTATGGGGGTTGATTGTGGTCAGTAAATCTTTTATTTGATCGAAAGAGGGCTTATCCTCTATTGAAAGCATTCCATAGCGGTACATAGCTGTTAATATCAGGTATTTGTTATTCACTCCATTATCCTCGTCTTTCAAGTAACTAATCATCCTAAAACATTTTTCATAATCCTAGTACATTTTATTATATTTTTCCATTCAAGTAAATGGAGTTCATAGAAAATCCTTTTATTGTTAAGAAAAAGTCTCAGCCATACAGTGGTAAACCTTCTTCACTTGTGATAGGATAGTAACATAAAAAAACACAAAATTGGAGGCGATACGATTGAAGACCATTGGATTAATCGGCGGAATGAGCTGGGAAAGTACTATGACTTATTATCAAATCATCAATACAGCCGTGAAAGAAACCCTTGGAGGTCTGCATTCTGGAAAGATCCTCCTAAACAGCATAGATTTCTATGAAATTGAAAAACACCAGTCCAAAGGGGAATGGGAGGCTTGCGCCAGTATTATGATTGATGCTGCCAAAGCGCTTGAGACTGCCGGTGCCGATTTTATCGTAATCTGCACCAATACCATGCATAAGGTAGTGCCTCAGATTCAAGAAGCCATATCCATTCCCGTTCTTCACATAGCAGAAGCCGTTTCCCAGGTATTAAAGCAGAACCATATTACAAGGGCTGCTTTGCTTGGAACGAAGTACACTATGACTCAGACCTTTTACATTGATAAGCTTAAGGAGGCTGGATTGGAAATCCTGGTTCCTGAATCAAAGGATATTGAGATTATAAACCGGGTAATTTTTGAAGAGCTGTGCCTGGGCATCGTATCAGACCATTCAAAGAAGGAATATCTGCGAATCATCAGCCAGTTGGAGGAATTGGGAGCACAGGGTGTTATCCTTGGCTGTACCGAGATCGGCCTTATGATCGGACAGGCTGATTCCTCACTACCTGTATTTGATACCGCTAAAATCCATGCACAGGAAGCAGCACGTTTCGCCTGCAATTTACAAAAATAAGACAAAAAGGAAAGAGAGAACTGCCCTAAGTTTTAGGCTGTTTTCTCTTTCTTTTTGTCTTCCCAATATAAAGTCAACCGTAAATTAAGTCATGTCAAGCTGTGGAACCGGACTTGTAAAAAATCGCAGCGGAGCCAAAAACTCCATTGCGATTGATATTTAAACTTATACTCTTTTAGAGAAACTTTGTCAATAGCATTCCTGTTTCCAAATAATGCCTGTTATTTTTAAGGAGTGATTTAAGTAAAATATATTTCTGCGTAATATTCATTTGGTTTCTCCTTGTGAACCAGAGCAAAGCGAAACTTCGCATAAAAAGTCTGTTTCTCAAGATGAAAATGAAGACTAAACCTTTGAATGTAATCTTTGAGCTCTATCTCACTTCCCCAAAAACTGATGTGGCGGTATTTTCCCTGAATGCGGCTTTTTTTTGCACCCTGAAAGATTGTATTCAGTTGCTTTTTGCTTAACATATCAGAATGAAGGGATAAACCAATTGTCTGGTCGTCTTCCATCAGATTCCCCTCTTCATCCATCTCATAACCAAACCACTGCTCAAAAGCTTCGAATCCTTTGACTTGGCTGCTTTCCTTGCCTGACAGGATCTCATTAAGATCCACATGGTAAATGGTTATGTCCTCTTTTTCCTTAACAATCACCTTAGAAAAAGTATCATCATTTGTAAATCCCTGAATCTCTTTTAAAAGTGATGTCATCTCCCTGGTGTATTGACCTAGTTTTTTTAGCATCAAAAGTCTCTCTTCAATATAATGACTCTGTTCTTCCATCATAAGAAGATATCCTTCTATACTCTCTTCTTCCATCTGCACCTTCATCTGATCCAATGGAATCTCCAGATATTTCCCAACCAAGATCATCTCCAAAATATCTAGGTGTTCAAAGGTATAATAACGGTATCCGCTTTCCGGATCAACCACTGGCTTTAACAATCCTTTTCGGTCATAATGACGCAGCGTATCAATGGAAATTCCGTATAAGTTGCTGATTTGACCAATTCGAAATAGATGATCCATATATCCTCCAAGATTAGACTTGACTCTTGAACAACTCAAGAGTTTATAATTATATTAACTCATAGAAACAAGCTTTGTAAAGGAGATTATAAAATGAAAGATATTACCATTGAACCATATACCGACTCTGATTATGATTCGATCATTTCTCTACTGGTGGATTCTTTTAAAAGTAAATTTATCTTTCGTCAGAAGTTATCACCAGAAAACATCAAACAGATACTATCTTCTGTATGGAATATAAAGGAACAGGAACCTGGTTATCTCCACCTGATTGCCAGAACAGGTAATAAGGTGTCAGGCGTATTATTGGTACGGTACGGACACTCCCGAAATCAGGGGAAGAAAATCCCGTTCCTCTTCCTCTGCCGCCGCTTCGGTTTTTTCCAAATAATATTTTTCCTATTAAAACTCTTTATCCTTGAACAATATCCTGCCGGGAAATGCTATTTGGAACACATAGCCGTGGATTCTTCCTTCCGAGGTCAAGGCATTGGAGAAGCCCTTTTATCTCACGCTGAAAATATATTAAGGGAAAAGAAATTCAAAGAGCTCTATCTCACGGTAGCTTTGAATAATAAAGCAAAACATTTATATCTAAGAGATGGCTTTCAAGATATGGAAAAGATTCATAGTCCCCTAAAAGTTTTCTTTATGGGAGTAAACAAGTGGGAATTTATGAGAAAAGATCTAATAGAACGTAAGGAGAACAATAATGAAGCATAAATTATTTAAACTACTGGGAGGTCTCTTTCTTCTCATAACCCTTGGCACCATCATTATCCTGTATCAAAATTCTTTTGACATGAAAGTAACTCCTGTGCAGATTCAAACCTCAAAGGGAACCTTAATGGGCAATCTGGTACTACCTAATAATCAAAAAGATAAGGTTGGTCTTGTTGTATTTATCCATGGGGACGGTCCTGTGGATGCCTCCTATCATGATGAATATAAGCCATTATGGGAACTGCTTGCGAAACATGGTTATGCCTCCTTATCTTTTAGTAAGCCGGGAATTGGTGGTTCTTCTGGAAACTGGCTGGAGCAGACCATGGGCGACAGAGCACTAGAAGCTGTGGAGGTTATGAACTGGGCAAAGACACAACCTGAGATTGATACCAACAGAATCGGTCTATGGGGAGCCAGTCAGGCTGGCTGGGTCATCCCTAAGGTGGCAACATTAGATAAAACCGTTGCCTTTCATATTCTGGTGGCTCCTGCCGTGAACTGGATTGATCAGGGCATCTATAATACCTTATCTGTTATGAAAAAGGAAAATAAGTCCTTAGAAGAACAGAAAGAGGCCCTCTCCCAATATGAATGGTCCGTATCCATGCTTGAGAAAAATGCCTCATACCAGGAATACCATAATAATGATATGGCAGACAAAGATTTGTCCGAAGATCGTTGGAATTTCATCTTGAAGAATTATAAGTCCGATTCCACAGAGGACATCAAACACTTTTATAGTCCTGTAAAACTAATCTTAGGAGGTAAGGACGTCAATGTGGATAGTGCCAATACAAAGGAGGTCTTTGAAAGAGAGGTCCCAAAGGAGCTTTTAAGTGTTACTTTAATCCCAACTACAGATCATTTTATGCTAAGAACCCCCTTGGTCAATTCCAAATTTCTTACCTTTATAACTGCCTTGTTCGCCCCCAAAAAGTTGGCAGACAAAACTTATTATGAAGAAATTGTCCGCTTCCTCGCTACCATTGACCAATCCAGAAAGTAATTTAGAATCCCTTACTTCTTCTCCGTCAGATAATAAAGAAATGCAAGCACTGGAAGCAATAACCCCAATATGGAGGCAAGATTCCAGCTTCCCTGAGTATAAGCCCACCCCCCTAAAGCTGACCCTGCGGCACCTCCCAGGAAAAATACTGCCATAAACAGGCCATTGACTCTTCCCCTAATCTCATCTCCTAGAGAATAGATTGCCTGCTGTCCCAAGACAAGATTCCCGGAAACAGCCATATCAAGGAGAACCGCTGCGGCGCAAAATAAGAATAAGGATGCCTCTTTATTGCCTGTCAGTACGTGGGTGAGAGCAAAGGAAAATGCGGCGAGAAAGAAAGCCATTCCTGTAAGAAACCTTGAATATCCACGGTCAGCAAGTCTTCCAGCTATGGGTGCAGCCACCGCCCCTGCCACTCCTGCAAACCCAAACAATGCAATCTCTTTCTGGTTAAGATTAAAATGCTGGGATAGATAAAGAGGAACCACCGTCCAAAACAAGCTAAAGCTTCCAAACAAAGCAGCCTGATAAAACGCTCTGCGACGAAGTAAGGGAATCGTTGAAATCAAATGCCACAAGGATATAATAATGGATTGGTAACTGTCTGTGGGGTTAGGATTGCGTTTCGGAAGAAGCTTGTTTAAAACAATGACTAGAACCATCATGATAACAGCGGATAAGTAAAATACCGCCCTCCAACCCAGGTATCCGGTAATTAGGCTGGCAGTGGGCCTTGCAAGCATAATTCCAAGCAAAAGTCCACTCATTACATTGCCAATTGCCTTTCCTCTTTCCTTTGGAGAAGCTAGATGCGCTGCAAAGGGAACTAAGACCTGGGCAGCAACTGATCCGATTCCAATTAAAATCGCTGCCACAAAAAACAGCCCAGTATTCTTCGCCATAGGTGCTGCTAAAAGTCCTATCATGGCAACGAAAAGAATTGATATGGTCAATCTCCGATTCTCCACTAAGTCACTTAATGGAACAAGAAACAAAAGCCCTGCGGCATAACCAAGCTGAGTCATCGTTACAATCAAACCAGACAATCCAGCCGAGATTCCCGTGGCCTCACGGATAGGTCCAACCAGGGGTTGGGAGTAATACAGATTTGCAACAATTAGCCCACAGGAAACAGCTAAAAGAAGTATGAGTGAACGTGGTATTTTCTTTTCTTCTACTTTTACAGTATTCATTATAATTATCCTCCTTTAAATACTAAACGATTCGTTTACTAATTACATAATATACGCACCGTTTCGTTTTGTCAACTCTATTTTTTTAATAAAATCTATGTTATAATGAACGCAGCGTATTTAAACTGATTTTAAGTATAATAAAGAGATATGAGGTGGAAATGAATATGGAAATAGAGAAAAAGATAGGCAGGCCTCGGAGTGAAAAGACAAAGAAAGCCATTTTGGATGCATCTTATGAACTTCTAATAACAAACGGCTTCCCTTCTATTACGGTAGAAGGAATTGCAGAAAAAGCAGGCGTAAGTAAAGCCACCATTTACAAATGGTGGCCCAATAAGGCGGCTGTGGTGCTAGATGGATTTTTCGCAGCCACGGAATTAATGTTAGAAGTGCCAGATACAGGCTCCGCAAAGGAAGATCTTGTGATACAGGCCAACAACCTGGCTGCTTTTCTGACTAGTCCTAAGGGAAGAGTCATCACGGAGCTGATTGCAGAAGGACAAACAGATGAAAAGGTGGCGAAAGAATACCGCAATCGTTACTTCAACCCTCGGAGATTAATCTCCAAGCATATCTTAGAACGGGGAATTGAGCGAGGGGAATTACGCAAAGATCTTAACATCGAACTGAGTATTGATCTGATTTTTGCCCCCATCTTCTATCGACTTTTGATTACCGGGGAGAAAGTGGATTCCACATTTGTAGAGCAACTGATTGGGTATGCTTTTGCAGGCTTGGATTTCAAAAAATAATATACCAAAAAGGGGTACTTCCTAATAGGATATCTTCACCTTTTGGCTAAAAGCTTTGGCTTTCCCTATATTATTCAATGATATAGGCACTGACGATCTCTGCATAGTAAGCGGTATGGAAATCCTTGTTCGCACCGTGGAAAGAGCCATCCACATCCTGTGGGTAGCACGCCTTTTGGTATTCTTCTGTCATTGCATCTTCCACCTGCTTTTGTATGTATATAACCTTGCATTCAAGAGTCAGTGGAAGTTCCTTTATGGCTGGAGCAGATACTGCAACAGGGGGTTCCAGTGTCAGATTTAGTTTCTCAATCTTATCCACCAAATGACCAGACTCTGATCCACATACCCCCAAAATCTTTTTATCAAAGTCACCATATGGGATATTAATGGTAAATTCCATACTCTTATCCAACTGCTTCTTTGTAAACCGACTTTGTCTAACGAATGTTGTGAAAATTGGTTTCCCCCACTCAATCCCAAGTGTCCCCCAGGAAATGGTCATGGCATTTACTTTTTCATCGGTCTTTGTTGTTAGCAAAACACCTTTCTTAACTGCTTTTAAAATCTCACTGGCGTATTCAAATACATCAATTTCCTTTTTCATTTCTCTCTCCTTACTTTAATTTATATTGGTTTAACCAATTAAATATTGGTAAACAGCATCTACACCTGCATTAATGATACGCTCATCGTCAATCTTATTTTCATAAAATACAACCTGGTCAACCGTTGAGCTGATTAGATTCTTTGCAACGATTGAGGCTGCCTCTAGATCTTTCACGCGAAACATATCTTTAAAGCATACAAGATGATCAAGCGTTATATTCTGAACTTTTTCCTGTTGTTTCTCCATCACAGCCGCAACCTCTGGTATGGTATGGCATAAAATCATCAATTCCTGATTCAACTCTCTAGAGCGCATATGAATCTTTATCATATCTTTAATAAACTGCTGCAGCCATAGCTTCAGATCGTGTGTGTAGCTTTTCATATTAAGGTCTAGGTCTTCATGAACGATCATAAAGGATTCGTTGTACCGATCCAATAGTTCCAGTAAGATCGTGTCTTTATCCCTGAAATATACATAAAGGCTACCAATGGAAATCTCTGCAACCCTAGCGATCTCATTTGTGGTGGTTTTATAAAAGCCTTTCTCACAAAACAGCTTATAAGCTGCGTTTAATATCTTTTCCTTTGTCTGAATGCTACGAATCTGCTGGGGCTCTCGTATTGTTTTCTTCGATTCCATTTGATTCACCTCCTAAATTTACTATAAGCAACCACAAAATTATTGTCAATAACAGGAAAAAAAAAATTATTTTTATTGACAAAATAAGTAGCGAAGCGTAACATGAGCATTAACTCATATTTAGAAATAAAAATAATATCTACACGGAGGAGTGCAATGATTTTTCTTATTACCTGGATAATTGGTATCGTACTTGGCTTTGTTACAACTATTTGTAATCCAGCTATTAATTCTGTTTCATCCGTCTGCCACAATCTGTTGCTTTACCAGATGACGGTAACTCTTCCCCTCTCCGGACTGATTAGCTTTGTTGGTCATGTGTTTCATTCGGATCGGGTGGCGGAATTAATCGGTTGGGAAAAGGGAAGTCCGTTTCAAAAAGAACTTGGTTTTGCTGAATTGGGATACGCACTTGCTGGATTTCTATGTATATTTTATCGCGGGGAGTTTTGGTTGGCTGCTATTATAATTGCCTCCCCTCTCTATTTGTTAGCCGGAATCAATCATATTTGGGAAATGGTGGTTAAAAAGAATTATGCCTCTCACAATACCTGGACAATTATCCCGGATCTTCTTATGCCAATATCCTGGATCTTACTTTATCTCTTACAGTAAATTCAATAAAAAGGATTCAACCAACAGCCTCTATCAAGACCGCAACGGACAAAACGCTTAATTCGCTGCGGTGAGCCTAACGCCCAAATCAAACGCGTTTTGACAGTCTATTGGGAATTGTTCCTTCTTTACTTTGGCTTTATGGCTCTCGTCGATGCTGGAAGCGTCATACTTGGAATAATCATGAAATTGATAGGTATCATTGCTTAAAAGTATCTCTGAGCTTCCATGAAACAGTTGAAGCAGTTGCTGGTTTTGTTTAAAGATAGCATCGTAATTGATCTTTTCCATGATATCTTTTGGGACATTCATGGTATAAATAAATCCCGATGATATGGTTCCCTGAAATATGGACCTTTCCCCTTCATTATAGGTAAGAATGGGAAATAAAAGACGTTCAAGGAAAGAACGCATCTCCCCAGTGACATTCCCAAAATAGATGGGAGAACCAAGAAGTATCACATCACAGGACACCGCATATTCAAAAACTTCTTTAAGATCATCTCTTACTGCACAGACCCCATTGCAATTACTGCCTTTTCGTTTACACGCAAAGCAACTGACGCAACCTTTGAAATTCAATTCATAAAGATTGACTAATCTTGTCTCTGCCCCATTTTCTTCTGCACCTCTTAATGCATTTTGTAACAACACCGCCGTATTCTCATTTTTACGTGGACTTCCATTTACCGCCAATACGTTCATTCTTGAACCTCCTTTATTTTTTATATATACGAGATTTCATTAAGATATCCATTGTTTGAGCTAATTATAGCAATTTACAATCACGTTGTACATTACGCACTTTTTTGTTAGCTTCATGAGAGAAATCCTTTTTCTTTCAACAGTTCCTCCTGGCCATTCTCCATCATTAGCGCTATGCCAATTACCTGCATATTCACTACTACTTCCAGCAGTTTTGTACCATTCTCCGTTAAAAAGTATTCTACTTTAAGGGGGTATCCCTCAAACTGGTGTTTATCCACCATACCAAATTCCTGCAATTCTTTCAGATGCTCCATTAGCATCTTCTGCCCGACACCCTGAATTTCTCGCATTAAGTCTGATAAAGAACGTCTCCCCTTTCCCAACTGCCACAATATTATTGGTTTCCATTTTCCTTTTATAATGTCGTGGGTCAGCTCCAAGGGGCATGTGTATTGGCTCCGTATTTTCAATACTCTCTTCCTCCCTTTATTTGATGGTTTACTGCTGTGATCCGACTAGTAGTTGTTTTACTTGGTTTGTGGCGTATTCGGATGTTGTTGTTACTATTAAATTAACATTAACATAGTTGTGTCAAATAGAAAAGTGTTTCTCATGACTCAGTTAAATTATAAGAGGGTGGGAATACAATAGACAAACTGTTGGAAGAATCAGAAATTGTTATAGACAGACCAAAAGGAACTGCACATCCTCGTTATCCCGACTTTGGATGTGAAATTCAACCAAAGCAGTTGGATGAAATTTATTCAACTGCTTTGATTGATTCCCCCTCTGATGAAGCGTATGATCTTAGGAAGTTAGCTTTTGAATTAATACGGAAGCATTAGCATTTATTTGTGTTCCTCCGGCCAAAGTTTGTAGCGTAACTGCAGCAGCACTTGTATGATTTCGTATTGTTATGACATCGGCAGCGGCTGCGGTAATAATTACCATACCAGGATTCGGCTGCGTTCCAGCTCCTGATCCATATATTGCTCCAGCAACTGCAGCTCCATTTTGAAAAACAGCAAATTGATTCGGTTCAACTCCTGCTACATTAAACCAAATAGCGTAGTTTCCAGCGCTTCCAAATTGGATGGTGGATGTTCCAGGTGCATGTGCAATGGTGCCAACGATAACTCCATTGGTACTAAATAGTATATCTGCCTCTAAAGCAACCACCTCTGCAGCCAAATTGTATATATAAGCAAATTCTGATAGCCCAGCGGTGCCAGCGGGTCCAGTAGGACCGGTGCTTCCAGTAGGTCCAGTAGGGCCTGCATCTCCGGTTGGCCCGGTAGGGCCGGTGCTTCCAGTAGGTCCAATAGGACCGGTGCTT
>DLJZ01000022.1 GCA_002478865.1 Hungatella sp. UBA7603 | reverse complement strand
TGTGTGGTTTTGAGGGTATGTATAATTTACTTTCAAAGGTTTGGCCTGGTGGCTCAGTTGGTTAGAGCGCCGCCCTGTCACGGCGGAGGTCGTGGGTTCGAGTCCCATCCGGGTCGTTTTACAACTGAATTTTGCTTATGGGATCTTAGCTCAGCTGGGAGAGCATCTGCCTTACAAGCAGAGGGTCATAGGTTCGAGCCCTATAGGTCCCATTCAATATGCAAACTGCATATTCGAGATTTGTGCCGATGTGGCTCAATTGGCAGAGCAGCTGATTTGTAATCAGCAGGTTATCGGTTCGAGTCCGATCATCGGCTTGTATTAAAAGTTTCAATTTGGATGGGTTCCCGAGTGGCCAAAGGGGGCAGACTGTAAATCTGTTACGTGACGTTTCGATGGTTCGAATCCATCTCCATCCATTCAGTGATTAAAACATCGATTACTGCATATAATACAATATAATTTAATAGCGCGGGGTGGAGCAGTCTGGAAGCTCGTCGGGCTCATAACCCGAAGGTCGTAGGTTCAAATCCTGCCCCCGCAATTTTTGTGCTTAATTTGGTCGAAATGTACTAAAGATTGCATGAGCCCAGATAGCTCAGTTGGTAGAGCAGTGGACTGAAAATCCACGTGTCGCTGGTTCGATTCCGGCTTTGGGCATATGGGATACTAGCTCAGGTGGTAGAGCACTTGACTTTTAATCAAGTTGTCCGGGGTTCGAATCCCCGGTGTCTCAGGACAAGCCTTGAAACAGAAATGTTTCAGGGCTTTTTATTTTGTCTGGATATATTATTGTTATCTATTTCTAATGGATTGTACGATTCCTTATTCGTCGAACTCTACAATTACATAATATCCCCTGTCATTATGTTTTACTTCTTTGACCATCCCTTTATCTGATTTTATGCGTTCCCTACCAGCATAACAGCCAGACATAGCAACAGCAGGATCTATGATGTAACTGTAGCTACCGGTGCCTTCTCTTTCAATGACATGGACTTCATCGCTTGCTTTCACTAAACCAGGTCGTTCCATTTTAAACTCGATTAATCTCATAATGATGATTCCTTCCTTTCTTGCTCAAAATACTATTATAGCTTCCGGAGAAAAAATTGTAAAGAAGGGATAATGATGATATACTACTTACATTAGTAAATATAAATAGTACGAGTTCATAATTGGCATTAGTAAATATAAATAGTACGAGTTCATAATAGGCATCAGTAAATATTAATAGTTCGAGATCATAATTGAAATAATTATTTATTAATGGTACCAGATCATAATCGAAATAAGTAATTTCTAATAGTACGAGATCATAATCGAAATAAGTATTTACTAATGGTACGAGATGATGATCTATGTTGAATTATAAAAGACGGGTTATAAAAGATTCAAGGTTTAAAGATAGAAACTAGAATATAAAAGCTAGAATACTCGAGCTAAATCATAGAAGGTTAAAGATAAGAAGATAGAGGAAAGTTAATTGAAAGAAAGACCTAGATTATTAAAGAGATTGGTGGATTATGGTAATTCGGATTTTTATCCGTTTCATATGCCTGGGCATAAAAGGCAGTATAGGAATGAGGGGGTAAAGGAATTTCCTAATCCTTTTTCTATAGACATTACAGAGATTGATGGTTTTGATAATCTCCATCGCCCGGAGGGGATTCTAAAGGACTCCTTAGAGTGGGCGGCTGGTGTATATGGTTCTGATAAGGCCTATTACCTCGTGAATGGAAGTAGTTGCGGAATACTAAGCGCGATCAGTGCAGCTGTATCAAGCAGAGGGACTATTTTGATGAGCAGGAATTGTCATAAGTCAGCATATCATGGAGTTTTCCTCAATCAGTTGGAAGTGAAGTATATTTATCCACAAATCATACCGAAATTGGGGATACAAGGTGGAATATTGGCCGAGGATGTTGAAGAACTGTTGAAAACGTATCCAGAGATTGAAGCTGTGCTTGTGGTATCGCCTACTTATGATGGTGTTGTATCTGATGTTAGGGCAATTGCTGAGGTGGTTCATCGATTTCAATTGCCGCTTATTGTGGATGAGGCTCATGGGGCTCATTTTGCATTTGGAAAGAAGTTTGAATATCCGGCATCTGCTTTGGAATTAGGAGCCGATGTTGTGATCCAAAGTCTTCACAAGACGCTTCCTTCCTTGACGCAGACAGCAATTATGCATGTTAAAAAGGGGTTTATTAATATAGAGAGGCTGGATCGTTACGTTCAGATGTATCAGACGAGCAGCCCATCTTATGTGTTTATGGCAAGTATAGAGAATTGTATTTGTTATATGGAAGAAGAGGGAATGAAGAAGCTGGGGGTATTCTCAGAAAATTTATTGAATATTAGAAGACGCTTGAATGAAATGAAACATTTTAAATTGTTGTCGAAGGACATCATTGGTCAGTATGGAGTATTTGATTACGATGAATCTAAAATTATAGTGTCTACTAGAAATACCGGATGGTCAGGAAGCCAATTGGATCAGTTATTGCGTAAAGAGTACCATTTGGAGATGGAGATGTGCGGGGCTGATTATGTGACGGCCATAACCACATTAGAAGATACGAAGGAGGGGCTTGAGAGGCTTTGCCTGGCATTGTTAGAACTTGATATGAGAGTAGGCTCAGTAAGCTCTAGAATGGACGTTACGCAGGAAGATAGTAGAGAGATTAGTGATAATAGACCTAGCCATATTCTTAATGGGATTTATACAACAGAGGAGTGTAGATGCTCCATTAGTGAGGCGATGGATGGGAAACGTTATAAGATACTGATTCAGGATGCAATAGATAAAGTGTCGGCAGAATTTGTTTATTTGTACCCTCCTGGGATTCCTATTGTTGTACCGGGGGAGGTTTTATCTGGTGATATCATTAAGATTATATTAGAGTATAAGGATCTAGGGCTTCACGTTCAGGGAATGGAAGATGAGGCGGCAGAGTTTATATATGTATTAGAAGAGAAATAAAGTTAATATTTAGTTGTTTTAATTCATGAATTGGAGTAGATGAAGATGGCAAAGATTTTCTATGTGATGGGGAAAAGCGCTTCCGGTAAGGATACTATTTATAAGAATTTAACGGAAAGACTGCCTCAGCTAAAGCAGGTTGTCCTATATACCACCAGGCCCATACGGGAGGGAGAAAAGGATGGCAAGGAGTATTATTTTACGACTGGAGATCGGCTAAATGAGCTTCGGGCGGAAGGTAGAATTATTGAAGAGAGAACCTATCAGACTGCTTTGGGACCATGGAGTTATTTTACTGTGGATGACGGGCAGATAGATGTGAAAAGTGACGACACTTATTTAATGATTGGTACTTTGGAATCTTATGAGAAAACAAGGAATTATTACGGAGAGGATTTATTGATTCCTTTATACATCGAAGTTGAAGATGGGAAACGGCTTAAGCGTGCACTTGAGAGAGAGTTTATGCAAAAGGATCCTAAATATGCAGAGCTATGCAGAAGGTATCTGGCGGATGAAGAAGATTTCAAGGAGGAACGCTTAAGGAGATGCAGAATAAATCGGAGATTTATGAATGATAATCTGGATGAGTGTCTTAGGGAGATTTTAGCGGTTGTATTGGAGTGATGATTAGATTTCGATTGTTCTCTGGTGGTGTTAACAGCTTTTATAGTGGTTGATTAATATTTCAGTGTTGGTTATAAAAAGAGTTCTTGGGAGAGAGGTAATTACTTCTTTCCCAAGAACTCTTTTTATGTTTTCAAATATATACTTTATTTAAAATAAAATCTCGAATACGGCACCTTGCTCCTGATTGTATGCGATAATTTTTGCATTTAATAATTCTGCGGTAGATTTAGCAATGGCAAGGCCTAGGCCGAAGTTTCCGTTTTTACCTTTATAAAATCGGTCAAAGATAAAGGGGATATCGCTTTCTGGTATTCCATCGCCATCATCTGAAATTCGAAGGATGTTGGCTTCCTCTTTCTTTTCAAGAGATATGGTGACTTCTTTTTTAGCGTAGCGCAGACAGTTGGATACAAGGTTCATAACGGTTTGAGAGAGGAGCATATCGTCGATCTGGACAATTACCTCATAATCAGGGAGATTAAGCTTTAGATTTATATTTGATTTGGTGGCTAGGCCCATAAGGCGTTGGATATAATCCTTTAGCTGGTGGCAGAGATTAACTTCTTCCCATTGGGGCTTATATGTTCCACTTTCGTATCTGGATAGGGTTAGAAGCTCGCTTACTAGCTCATTTAGCCGGATGCTTTCTTGCTTGATGATTTGTGCTGCTTCTTTTGTATCCGGGAAAATTCCACTTTCTATGCCTTCTGCATATCCCTGGATGGACATAAGAGGGGTTCTTAGTTCATGGGAGGCATTTTGCAGAAAGGTTTTCTGGTTTCTGTCATAGGCTTCCAGCCGACCGACCATGAGGCTCATATTTTCATATAGCTGCTTAAATTCCAAGGTGTCTTGTGGAATGGTGAGGTGGCTGGTATCAAAATCTCCTTGTCCTATTTGTAAGGAAAGGCTGCTAAGCTTGGAGATGGGATTCGTAATGTGGGTGGCAATTCTTCCAGATAGATATATTGCAATAATAATGCCTAAAAGCATGATGACGATGAGGATTCGATTAACAGCATCCAGATATTTATTGATCTGGTCTGTTGGAAGAGCAAATACGGCAATTAAATTGCTTAAATCTTCACTATTCATGGTATAAGCGATGGTTAGATATTTTTTTCCATTTACAGGTATGGTATAGACGGTTCTCTCTTTCATCTGGTCAATCTTAGGATCTATGACGTTTAGAAAGGCGGTTTGTGAGGCAGTTAGTTTTGATTTCGATGGAAATACCGGGGTTGAGTCTTCTGCAATAAGATAAAAATCCATTCCTTGAGAGAAATGAGAGGATTTAAGGGCTGATAGAATATTTCTGGCTATGCCCAGGGCTTCTTTCTCTGATGGCTTTCCTCCGCTTGTTTCTAATTCACTTTTTATTACCTTTTCGACTGCGTGAATCGTGGCTTTTAATTCATTTTTGGCGGTTGCATCGATATAGATTCGCAAGGATATGTTAAACAGTATTAATGTTGCAAGTGGAATCAGTATGAGCAGGATAAGAAATGGTTTGCGAATCTTATTTTTTATACTCTTCATGGGTGTCTCCTAATTCCAGACGGAAGCCAAAGCCCCAGACTGACTGTATTTTAATATCGGCTTCAGCCACAACTAACTTCTTCCTGAGTCTTTTTATTACGTCATCGGTAGCTCTGGTATCTGCTTCAAAGTCAAATTTCCAAACATGCTTTAACAATTCTTCTCTTGATACGGCCTGATCCTTCCGTTCTAATAAGTATACCATAAGGGCAAATTCGGTTGGAGTGATTTCCAGAGGTTTCGTGTTAATGGTTAGTTCTCTTTTATTTACATCAATTTTAAGATTTCCATAGGTGTAGATTTTGCCTTTATTGCTTCCTCGGTCTAGCTCGATTCTTCGAAAAAGAGATTTTACTCTGGTTACAAGCTCCATTGGAGAAAATGGCTTGGTCATATAATCGTCAGAGCCAAGGGTTATGCCGGCAATACGGTCGGTTTCGCTGTCTCTGGCAGAAACAATGATAATGAGAGTGTTGCTTCGTTTTCGAATCTCACTGCACAGCACTAGCCCGTCTGTACCAGGCATCATGATATCTAGGATAACCATATCGGAAGGGGTCTTATCAAATGTTTGTAATAATTTGTCTCCGTCTGGAAATGTCTCAACTTCAAAGCCCTCAGCAGCAAGGAATAGCTGTATCAGATCTCTTATGGGTTTTTCGTCATCTGCAAGGTAAATCCGCTTTTTTTCCATTGGTAACTCTTCCTTTCGGTTGTTTTGTATATTTTATCATTTTAATTTATTAATTGATATAGCTGCCACAGTTTTGCCATAGTTTCACCTTTGCAATGCGTACAGGAATGGTAGTATTCTTTGAAACAGAGAAGGAAATCAATGGTTGCGTAACTGGCATAACAGGAATGATTTCACTCAGTAGAAAATTCCAACATAGAAAAGGAGAACTTATTATGAAAAAATCATTTAAATCAATCACCTCCCTATTGGTTACAGCTATGCTTATTACAGGAAGTTTAACGGTTCCGGCTCAAGCAGCACAGTCAGTCTCTAGCCAGAGTAAGAAGGTAGAAAGCAGTAGTGTTTCTACGACACAGAAGGGTAAGTCAAATACACCTAAGACAACACAAGCAGCTAAGAAGGAAACAGTGAAATCGACAGAGGCAGCTAAAACAGCGGCGGCAGTAAAAACTACAGAGGCAGCAAAGACAACTGCAGCAAAGACAACAGAAGCAGCAAAGACAACAGAAGCAGCAAAGACAACTGCGGCAGCAAAGACTACAGAGGCAACTAAGACAACAGAAGCAGCTAAGGCAGCAGTAACGAAAAAGAGTGCAAAAAAAACAACGAAGAAGGCAGCAACAAAAAAGACAAATAAGAAATCCACTGCGAAAAAGCATAAAAAGACAACTGCTAATAAGGCTCATAAGGCAAAGGTAGTAAAATCAAATAAAAAGCATACTGGAAAGGTTCGTAAGACAGTTGCAAAAGGGCATAAGAAGGTAGCTGCAAAAAATACCAGTGTAGTAAAAAAATAAAAGGTAGTAGTATAAACCAGCCACTGTAATGATATTGTAAAGGCAGGGGCGGTAACAGCATAAAAGGGGGTGTAAGAGATAAAAAATAAATTGTAGCAGCACAAATGGGTAGTGTAAGGGCAAAAGCATAAACCGTAGAAGCACAAACGGATGGTGTAAGGGCTAAAATATAAACTGTAGCAGCATAAATGGGTGGTGTAAGGGCTAAACATAAATTGTAGCAGTGCAGATAGATAATAAGAGTGAGACGTAGAGGTAGGGACGGTAGAAAAGTTGCAACGCAAATCGTTATTGCAGACGGCTGTTAGATTGGTATGTTAAAAAAGGATACTTCATTTGGAAGCATCCTTTTTTGTGTTTAATGAAATAGTATCACACATGATTTTTCATATGTAATCATTTGTGTGTTAGAACTTACTTTAATTATAAAGAAGTTAATTGTGTTCTAGTTACAAGAATGAAACTGGATTTATAGTAAGTCTTATCTCATGACTCCTCATAAATTTGCTGAGAGCCCTCAATGGTTTCTGTCAGATAGTGCTGAATCCATTGATTAGCGCCTTCCTTATCCCGGTTGTTTAGAAGTCTCTGCAGATGAATGATATGCCCGTAGAGAGCCTGGATGCCATATAGCTTACAGAAGCGAACCCATAATACGATGCAAACTTCTTTAAAGGATGAGTAAATCAGAGTCAGTACCGTATTACCAGCATAGTAGGCAAGGTCATGGTGATATTGAAAGGCAATCTGAGCAGCCTTTTGTATGGAGTCAGTACTTTTGAGTTTTTTTGCAGTTAATTCAAGTTGGTTAATATCTTCTGCGGAGGCAGAATCAATAACCAGGCCGACGGCAAGTTGTTCCAGGGCAGTTCGTATTTCCAAAATGGCCCTTATTCCAGCTTTGTCCAGTTTGTTACCACGGTATTCTAATAAGGCAATCAAGGTTTGCAGATTGCCGTTTCTGCTGAAATCGGCAACGTATGTTCCCTGTCGGGGCAGTACTTCTAAGAAACCTTTTCTTTTTAATTCATTGATTCCACCGTTTACAACTGCTCGGCTTACTTTCATCTGTTCTGCCATCTCACGTTCCGGTGGCATCTTACATCCGACTGGAAGTTGACCAGATAAAATCTTTTCTTCTATTTGTTGTACAAACAAATCTTTCAGCGATGGTGCTGTTATTTTTGTAAATTCCATATAAAACCCTCCCTGGAACTGGTTATACCAGATACCATATGACTATTTTAACTTAAATATTCCTAAAAATCAAGATAATTGTTAATAAAATGTATAGAAATAAGGAGTAAAGTTGACTTGATTTGTGCAAAAAGGTATAATGTTAAAATCATAACATATTGTGGTATAGCCAGAGAATTTTCGAAAGAGGGGGATACAGCAATGGGGGAATTTAGAGTTCTGGAAGTGAAACAGAGCATTTTTGCGGACAATGACCGTAGGGCTGATGAATTAAGAAAAGAGTTAAAAACAAAAAAGCTTTTTTTGTTAAATCTGATGTCTTCGCCAGGCGCTGGTAAAACAACGACACTGAAAAAAACAATTAGATGCTTACAAGAAAAGCTTTCCATAGGAGTTATGGAGGCAGACATCGACTCAGATGTAGACGCCCGCAGCATCTCGGAGCTTGGCGTTAAGACGATTCAACTTCATACTGGTGGAATGTGCCACTTGGATACGGAGATGACCCGGCAGGGGCTAAAAGGTTTAGAGGCAGATGGTCTGGATCTGGCAATCCTTGAGAATGTAGGGAATCTGGTCTGCCCGGCAGAGTTTGATACTGGGGCAGTGAAAAATGTCATGATTTTAAGTGTACCGGAAGGTCATGATAAGCCATTAAAATATCCACTGATGTTTACCATTTGCGATGTCGTTCTAATTAACAAAATTGATGTTCTTCCTTACTTTGAATTTGATTTGGAAGCGTGTGAATCTTATATCTTAAAAAGAAACCCTAACGCCATAATTATTCCCATTTCGGCCCGTACAGGGGAGGGAATAGAAGAATGGGTGCATTGGCTAAGTAAAGAAGTGAGAGAATGGCAGCAGTAATAATTTTAGGGGGAAAAGGAGAAGAAGATGGCAGAGGGGAGAACGTTAATTTTAAAATTGGGTCAGAAGATTACTGACCGTATTGGACATAAGGTGACTGTGGAAGATGCGGAGTACTGGGGACTCGCTGGAAGTATCACGGATGAGATGGCAGAGGTCGCACTGGCTATGAAGGTACGTAAGCCTATGTTTGCCAAAGATGTAGCTCGGAAATGTAAAAAAGAGTTAAAAAGAACGGAAGAACTGCTTCAGAAAATGAGCGTTATTGGATTGATTGAGTATAACTGGGAGAACTCAAGTCGTCAGAAGCAATATATTCTTCCTATGTTTGTACCGGGGTGTGGGGAATTTATAAATATGAATAAGGAACATGCGGAGGCTCATCCGGAAGTTGCTAAATTATTTAATGATATGTCCCGCCTTCCGTTAGAAAAGGTCACCCCAATGGTTCCACTGGGAGGAGCAGGAATAGGAATGCACGTGATTCCGGTTGAAAAGGCAATACCTACGGAGCAAAAATCGTTAAGCATAGAACATCTTTCCCATTGGATTGAGAAATATAAGGGGAGATATGCAGTGGGAGCCTGTTCCTGTCGCCGATCCCGCAGGTTACAAGGGGAAGGGTGTGGTCATCTAGAGGATGAGATGTGCATTGGTGTTGGTGATATGGCGGATTATCTGGTGGAGACAAACAAAGCCCGTTATATTGATTAAGCAAAGGTCATGGAGATTCTTAAAAGAGCAGAGGACAATGGGCTGGTTCATCAAATTACCAATATTGATGGAGAGGATAAGATTTTTGCTATTTGCAATTGCTGTGTTTGTTCCTGTTATGCGCTTCGAACCTCCCAATTGTTTAATACACCAAATATGTCCCGGTCTGCTTACATTGCTAAGGTGGAAACGGATAAATGTGTGGCCTGCGGCCAGTGTGTGGAGTATTGTCCTTCGGGTGCGGTAAAGCTTGGTCAAAAGCTATGCACCAAAGAAGGTCCTGTGGCATATAAAAAACAGGAGCTTCCAGATACAGTGAAATGGGGACCTGAAAAATGGAATGAGAATTACAGGGATGACAATCAGATCAATTGTTATGATACTGGCACGGCTCCTTGTAAAACAAAATGTCCGGCTCATATTGGTGTCCAGGGATATCTTAAGATGGCTTCCCAGGGGCGTTATCAGGATGCCTTAAAGCTCATAAAAAAAGACAATCCGTTTCCTGCGGTTTGCGGCAGCATTTGCAACCGAAGATGTGAGGAGGCTTGTACCAGGGGAACCATTGACCAGGCAGTAGCCATTGATGAGGTTAAAAAGTTTATTGCAATGCAGGAGCTTATTAAAGAGAACCGGTATATACCGCCAATGGTCAATCAGATTGGTAAGCCATATACTGAAAAGGTGGCTGTAATTGGAGCTGGGCCGGCAGGGCTAACGTGTGCGTTCTTCCTGGCGCAGAAAGGATATCCGGTTACAGTATTTGAAAAGAATGAAAAACCTGGGGGAATGCTTTCCTATGGTATTCCAACGTTTCGACTGGAAAAAGATGTAGTAGAGGCGGAAATCGATGTGCTGCGTCAAATGGGGGTTGAGTTTCAGTGTGGCGTAGAGGTTGGCAGGGATATAACTCTTGATGAGCTTCGCAGAAATGATTTTAAGGCGTTTTATCTTGCCATTGGTTGTCAGGGCGGAAGAAAGGCGGGAATTTCAGGAGAAGAAGCGCCTGGTGTGCATACGGGAGTAGAATTTTTACATATGGTTAATAGCAAAGATGACATTCATTTACAAGGACGCACGGTGGTGATTGGGGGCGGAAATGTGGCAGTTGATGTGGCTCGCAGTGCCATCCGCGCAGGTTCATCTTCGGTATCCATGTATTGCTTGGAAGACCGTTTGATGATGCCAGCGGCCAAAGAAGAAGTGGATGAGGCTTTGGAAGAAGGAATTGAAATTCATAATAGCTGGGGGCCATGTGAAATTCAATCAGAAGATGGGTTAGTGAAAAGAGTCATATTTAAAAAGTGTATCTCTGTGACAAACAGTGAGGGATGTTTTCAGCCACAGTATGATGAGAATGAGCGTATGACCTTGGAATGCGAAACGGTTATAGTTAGCATTGGTCAGAGCATCATCTGGGGGGACTTATTAGATGGAAGTAAGGTTCAACTGGCACGTGGGGACCGTGCCGAAGCAGATTCATTGACCTATCAGACAGAGCAACCGGATGTATTTGTGGGAGGTGATGTATTTACTGGGCCAAGATTTGCCATTGATGCCATTGCAGCAGGTAAAGAAGGGGCCATTTCCATTCATCGATTTGTCCATGATGGACAGAGCCTTACCATTGGAAGAAATCGCAGGGAGTTTATAGAGCTTCATAAGGAGAACTTGGTGATTCCAAATGAGATGGTAAGTGGTTTTGATCGACAAGAAGCGGACCGGGTAACTGGGATTGATCCAACAACTACCTTTCATGATGTAAGGTTGCCATTTACCGAGGAGCAGGTTAAGGCTGAGACTGCCAGATGTCTAAGCTGCGGGGCTTCTGTAGTGGATCCAAATCGCTGTATTGGCTGTGGCGTCTGCACCACTAAGTGCGAATTTGATGCCATAAGTTTATTCCGGGAATTGCCGGAGGCAAGTAGAATGGTTAAGAGTGAGGATAAGATGAAAATGGTATTGCCCTATGCTTTAAAAAGGCAGATTAAGATTATTCGAAACAAAAACAGATCTGTGTAAGAGCTGGGAAGAAAAGAAGGTGCAATCATGCATGAACTGGGATTGGTGACTCACATTGTCAGGATGATTGAAGACATCTCAATAGAGGAACAGCTTACAAATGTGTCCTCTCTTACGCTGGAGCTTGGGGAAGTTAGCGGTGTTATTCCTGATTATCTAACGGACTGTTGGAAGTATTTTCGGGTAAAATCTGAGCTTTTAAAGGAAGCAGATTTAAAGATTTTTATGATTCCGGCTGTGACAATTTGTGAGGATTGCAATCGGACGTATTCCACAGTGAAATATAAAAAGACATGTCCCCATTGCGGAAGTGGAACCACATATCTGAAAACGGGGAATGAATTTAATATCAAAGAAATAGAAGCTTGTTAATAAGGAGGATTAAGTATGTTTGTATTTACAGAAGGTGTTCCTGCAATATTGGTTTTACTGGTTTGGATTGGAGTGTTTATCTCTCTGTTTGCAGCAAATGAAGTAAGCCGTCGATTTAAATGGGTGGGGTTTGTATGCTTTGTTGTATTGCCGATTATCTTAACGTTTGTCTGGCTCACTGTTTTAAGGGATACTTCCTATATGGATTGGTTTCATCTGGCTAAGGTTTATTCTTCTACAGCTGGCTGTATTGGTTTTTGGTGTATCCGTCATATTAAGAAACTGCGTCATAATAAAATTGCCCTTTGTTTTCCGCCTCTCATTTTAGCCGTTAACATTATGGAGGCTTGTATTAGGGATTTTGAGGTTTCCCAGTATGTGACTCCGGTCATGGAATACATGAACAATCAGGTTCAGTATTACATAGGCGGACCGTGGAATGTGATGAATGGAATTGCTGGTCTTTTAAACATTGTCACCATCACCGGATGGTTTGGTATCTGTATCCGCAAGAGAACTAGTAAGGACAAAAGTCAGGATATGCTTTGGCCAGATATGATGTGGTTTTGGATCATTGCATATGATCTATGGAACTTTGCTTATACTTATAACTGTCTTCCAACCCATGCATGGTACTGCGGGTTTGCGCTTTTACTTGCTCCAACAATTTGTGCCTTTACATTAGGTAAGGGAGCGTGGCTTCAGCATCGTGCTCAGACACTGGCGCTTTGGTGCATGTTTGCTCAGACCTTCCCCGCATTTCAGGATGCCAGCCGTTTTCTGGTGCATTCTGGATCTAGTAAGGCCATTGCAGAGGCAGCTATTAAGGAAGGGCTTTTGGCTTCCGATGGATATACTGTAATGACTGGTGCAGGGATCTATCAGGTAGCAGGGGCTTCTCCCAATACCACATTTATGTTTTTCATGAGCTTATTAGCTCTCCTTGCAAATGTCTTGGTGTTTGGATATATGGTATATAGAATTATTAAGACGAAGAAAAATCCTTACACAGGGGAACTTTATTCGGATCATAAGAAATACAAAGAGATTAAGGTTTTGGCGGAGTAAAGAAGTTTCTTTTACGTCTGGGGGTAGTGTCATATTACTCCCAGGCGTTTTTAATGTAAAAGGTAAAGTCGTCCTATCACTGTTTTAATAGGGGGGAGTAGGTATATTGGTATTTGTGAAAGATCATTAGATATTTTATCAGAGAAGAATGATCGAGAGGTACTTTTACGATTGGAAAAACTTTAAACCTTGATTGTTGTTGGAACTTTTGGTATATTAATCAGTAACATAAGGAGTTTATTTATGTAAAGTGTACAGGAGTTATTTTGGGAGCTTGAGGTGCGGCAGAATGAGAAATATTAGGAAATCACTGGATTATCGAAAGAGCAAATTTTTTAGAAATATGTTTTTTTCATATTGCATTATTATATTACTTAGTTTTTTGGTGTACTCAGCAGTTATTTCCTATGAATCCATGAAGGTGAAGAAGGAACAGACGGCTGCATATTACAATGCAAAAATTCAGACCTTTGCTAATGCCATGGATCAGCAGATTTTTAGTGCGCAACGAATTGTATCTGATTTAAATACTTCTTCACTGATTAATAAACTTTACGTAAATGTGCAGATGAAGAATCCCATTGATTCCTATCTGCTTTATCAGGTGCTTAATGATATTCGCCTGCAAAAATCAGCGGGTGACAATTTTAATATTTATGATATTGCCTTGATTATCAATCAGTATGATAAAATTTATACCAGCAATGAGGTGATACGTCTTCCAGAGAAGATAGATTTATCCAATGTAGAGATGGAGCCGATTGTAGTTCAGGATTTAAATTCTGTACTTGGAATGAAGAATGCCCAGTTGCTATTTTATAAAAAATTCTTTATCTATACCAGTAAGTATAAGTATGGGTCGGGTTCTGCCAGAGGAATGATATGCGTTCTATTTGAAGATAAGAAAATAAACAGACTCTTAGAGTCACTTTCTGAGGATGGTTCTGGACTGGTTATGTATTATGAAGGGATACCTGTATTGCAGACGGGAAGTACAGAAGGAAGTGTCTTTTTACAAGCATCACGGGCAGATCAAAATATTTCCTATAAGATTTTTGCTTCACCGGATAAGATTTCTTTTGGAATCGGGGATATATCCTTTTTGGCCTTGCTTTTTGGGTTTCTTATCTTTGTTTTATATGCATTTTTGGCCTACTTTTTCGCTCACCGGTATGCTTCGCCTTTTGAGAGGATTCGTCATATCATGGGAAAAGGGAAAAGGGAGGAGAAAAATGAGGGTGAGAGAATTGTAGAGGATGTGGAACATCTATTAGGGGAACGCAATGATTACATGGAACAGGTTCATACCATCTCTCCTTATGCCAGTCAGGGAATCTTATACAGTTTAATATCTGGGGACTTTGATCAGGAGGGATTGAGCCAGGGAGGGTTAAAGAACTTCTTTGAGTTTAAAAAGTTGTTTTTCCTGGCGGCGGTCATTGATATATGGGAAAGTACGGGCAATAAAAACCTCTTAAAGGAAGCAAAACTTCGAATTAAGAATCTGGCAGCAGCAGAAGGTGATGATGACTATAAAATTCTTTGTTATGAAAAGGATAAAAACCACTTGTTCTTAATTCTTAATAGTGATAAGGGAGAGCTTTTAGAAGATCGACTATACGAAATTTATGATCGGATTAATAAAGCGGTGCCAGATACAGTGGTCATAACCATGGGCGCTGATGATGTCAGGGAAGAATTTGAGGAACTTAATGCCTCCTGTGACCGGGCCATTATGACTTTGGACCGAATCTTATGGGAAGATAGAGGAAATGTTTATTTTTACGATGCGGAATTAGAGTTCTCACTTAATTATTATTTCCCGAAGAATCCGGTAAAATCACTGATTAAGGCAGTGAAGGAAAAAGACCGGAATGAAATTGAACATTTCTTTGAAGAAATCAGAGATAAAAATGAACAAGACAGCGATCATTCCGTTACGGCCAATCAGCTTTTGTTGAGTGAACTTTATGTTACCGTGGGTAAGGTGCTTCAGATCACTGGGGAATTCTATGGAATTCCATTTCGGAAGGTTGAAAAAAGTCCTGATTATAGGACCATTGAGGAAGTGATTTCTTATTATAAGTTGATTATTTATGAGATGCTTGTTGAGGCAGAGGAAAAGAAAGAGTCTAAGGAGGAACTACCTGGACTTGATGTGGAGTTGATTGAATATATCAATCAAAACGACCGCAATCCAGATTTGTCCTTGGCACAAATTGCGGATCACTTCTTTGTGAGTTGCAAGTATGTAACGTCTCTCGTGAAAAAAAGGTTCGGGGTGACCTATTTAAAATACGTTCAGGAACGTCGGGTGGAGTACGCGGTTCATCTGCTAAAGACAACCGATATGTCCTTGGAACGAATTGCGGAGGAATGCGGGTATACAAACATGCTCACCTTCCGCAGAAACTTTAAAGCGATTATGGAACAAAATCCCAGTCATTATCGAATGGGGCAAGATGGGGTAGAAGTATAGGGGGATGAATCAAAAAAAGACGGTATTTTACCAGTCTTTTTTTGATTCATTCATTTTTTTTCGTCAAAATACATATGCGCAAAGTGAAACTATACAAAAAGTAGTGCAATGTGTACAATTTCATTATCAACATTGCTAAGGGAAGGGGATTGTAAGAATGAAAGATTTTGATGGTGTTATGACATCAAATACGAAAAAGAGCAAGTCGCTGATTTCGTATATAAAAAGAGATAAATACCTGCTTATTATGTTTGCACCTGTATTGGTTTATTTCCTGGTATTTTCTTATTTACCTATGACAGGTCTGGTAATGGCATTTAAGCAATACAAGCCGGGGGGAGGTATGGCTGGTATTTTTTCAGGGGAATTTGTAGGGCTGAAGTGGTTCATTCAGTTTTTTAATTCGCCTTACGCATTTCGTCTGGTGAGGAACACGTTTTTGTTATCCTTTTATTCTTTGATTTTTGGTTTTCCAATTCCGATTTTATTTGCGGTTTGTATTACTCAGATCAGAAATAAAACGTTGCAGAGAGGTGCTCAGGTCATTACCTATTTACCGTATTTTATTTCTACTGTTGTTATATGTGGTATGATCACCAACTTCTTATCTCCATCCAGCGGTATTGTAAATCAGTTGATTGCAAAAGTTGGAGGCAGTGCCATTAACTTTATGGGTGAAGCAAGATGGTTCCGTGGTATCTATGTAATATCAGGTTCCTGGCAGACTTTTGGATTTAACTCTATTATCTTTGTGGCAGCCATTATGGGAATCGGTCCTGAGTTGTATGAAGCTATGAAGGTGGATGGGGCGACGAAAGTTCAGACTATTCGCTATCTTGTTCTTCCAAGTATTAAGCCAACCATTGTGCTGCTTCTTATTATGTCACTTGGAAATTTACTCAATGTAGGCTTTGAAAAGGTTTACCTGCTTTACAATTCAGGTCTTTATGAGACAGCGGATGTTATTTCTACTTATGTATACCGTCAGGGTATTGATAATCAAAATTACAGCTATGCAACTGCGGTTGGTCTGTTTAATTCTCTCATTGGATTTGCAATTGTATTCCTGGCAAACCGCATGAGTAAGAAAATGACGGATACATCTATTTGGTAAGGAGAAGAGATATGGAACAAAAAAGTGCATGGGTGGAATTTAAAAATGAATGTCTTACGGATAAGCTTTTTGATGTCCTTGTCTTTTTACTGATTGTTTTGGCTGTCGGTGTGACATTTTATCCTTTTATGTATGTAGTCAGTATTTCCTTAAGCTCAGGAGCGGCAGTAAATAAAGGGCTGGTAATGCTGTTTCCTGTAGATTTTAATTTGAGTACTTACAAAATGGTTATGAATTATAAGGACCTTTGGGTTTCTTATGGAAATACCTTTTACTATACGATTGTGGGAACCTTTTTAAACATTGTGTTTACCTGCTTGGCAGCGTATCCACTGTCAAGAAAGCGGTTCTTCCTTCGGAAAAAGATGAATTTTCTTTTGGCATTTACCATGTATTTTTCCGGCGGACTGATACCAACCTATGTGGTAGTTACTGGCCTTGGGCTGTACAACAGCCGTCTTGCCATGATTCTTCCGGTTCTTGTGAGTGCTTACAATGTTATGATCTGCCGGTCGGCCTTTGAATCCATTTCAGAGGAGCTGTTTGAAAGTGCGTATCTGGAAGGGGCTAATGATATCCATGTGCTTTGGAAAATCGCAGTTCCCTTAATTAAGCCAACCTTGGCTGTTTTAACTCTTTATTATGCGGTTGCGCGCTACAATGACTTTTTTAGCGCACTCCTTTACATTGGAAAGCAGAATTTACAGCCGTTACAGTTATTTTTAAGAAGAATCCTTTTAATGGCATCTTCTGAAATCATGCAGTCTTCTGGAAGTGCTACGGCCGCCAGTGCTGCGGCTCAGTCAACCATTCAGATCCGGTATGTGTGCATTGTTTTATCCATGGTTCCAATCCTATGCCTCACACCGTTTATACAGAAGTATTTAGTGAAAGGAACCATGCTTGGTGCAGTTAAGGGTTAATCTAACCTTGATGAAATAATATATTATGGAGGGTAATTACATGAAAAAAGGATTACGTAGCACAGCACTCGCGTTAACAGCCGTTCTGGCTGTAACCGGTCTGTCCGCTTGCGGTAGCAAGGGGGATTCAAAGGAAGCAACAACAGCAAAAAGTGCGGAGGCAGATTTTACTTATACCGGTGCCGCACCTGTAACAAAAACACCTGGTGCTAAGGTAAGCATTCTTGCACAGAATTCTTGGTATTCTACCGTGGATTATGCAAATGCGGACATTGTTAAAAAAATACAGGAAAACGCTGGTGTAACCGTTGACTGGACCTTAGTATCTCCAGTCAATTATAAGGATAGTGTGAGCCCTATGCTTGCATCTGGTACAGATCTTCCAAACATTGTCCAGCTTCCTGATCTTGATAACAATATGACCTATATCACTGCCGGGCTATTTTATCCTCTTGATGAGTATTTGGATCATATGCCAAACTATAAAAAGTATCTGGATGAGAATCCTGGAATCAAAGCCAGTTTGACTGCGGAGGATGGACATATCTACTACTTGCCTCAGACAGCAGTTACTAACAATTATCAGCCTTGTATTATGATCAATATGGAATGGTTAAAAAAGCTTAATCTTCCTGTTCCATCTACTCTGGATGAGTTTGTAGAAGTGCTTCGAGCATTTAAGGCCAATGATATGAATGGCGATGGGGATGTCAATGATGAGATTCCTCTTAGTGTAACCGCAGACAGACTTTCTTCTATGTTTGGTCCTGCTTTTGGTCTTCCTGCTATGTTTGGTCCTTCTGTTGGTCTTGATCCAGTCAGCAGTTACTATGCTGATGACGATGGAAAAGTACATTACGCACCAGCAGAGTCAGAAAAATATAAGAAGTATGTTACATTTTTAAACCAATTATACAAGGAAGGTCTTTTAGAGGTAGAATATACTTCCTTAACTAGAGATCAGATCACACAGCGCTGCGCTCAGAACCGTACAGGTGCAACCTTTGATTTTAGCTGGCAGATGTCTCAGCTTTACAGCAAACAGTATCCAGAGTATAATGGAGAAAATGGAGTTATGGTAGGTATACCACCGTTATCCGGTGATTATAAAGGAGTTTATCTTGGCAGAACGCCGATTTCAGGAATATTTGGTGTGAGCACCAGCGATAAGGATCCGGTACTTGCCATGAGATTTCTTGATTACGCTATGAGCGAAGAAGCTCAGAATTATTATGTATGGGGAATTGAAGGAGAGAGCTATACGGTTGGTGCTGATGGCAAAAAGGCTTATACAGAAAAGGCAGCAGATAATAACTGGCTGCAGCAGCTTGGAATTAATGCAGGATGTCTACCATCTCAGCAGTCAGTAGAAGCAACCGATGTTCTCTTACCAAAATGGCATGTAGATGTTGATAAGGAGTTACAGAGTTCTATAAGAGATCCATGGCCATTTATTTATTCAACCAAGGATGAGCAGAATATCATTGCTCAGTATCAGACCGATCTTACAACTTATGTTGCAGAAACCAATGTGGCGTTCATCACTGGAACCACTAGCCTTGATTCTTTTGACTCTTATCTCTCTACTCTTGATAGCATGGGGTTAAAGGATTTGTTAAAGATAAAACAACAGCAGTACGACCGCTTTAAGGCATCTAAGTAATGAAATAAACATGATATGGGCTGTTGTAAAATTTAATTTTACAGCAGCCTTTTTCTATATGGAGAAAGGAATTTTAAGACGATGGAAAGCAGAACAATTCCGATTAAGATGTTTTATACCTGCGAGGAGCAGATAAAAAAAAGGTGGAAAGAACAGGGGAGAAAGAAAAAGTTCTCTGCAAATTCCGTGGAAGAATTTCAGGAATGGAAAGAATCTGTAAGAAAGATATTAAAGGAGCTGATTGGTCTTGACCGGATGGAGTCTTGTTCTATTAATCCTCAGTGTTTAGAACGGGTGGAGATTGAGGATGGAATCATACGGGAAAAGATATCAATACAGGTGGAGCCAGATGTTTATATGCCAGTTTTTGTTTTGATTCCACCAAAAAAAGGAGAAGAAAAGCTAAGCTGTTTTCTCGCTCCCTGTGGTCATATGGGGGCAGGAAAGTATTCCGTGGCTGGTGTCAGGGACATTCCGGCAGTTGCAGATAAGATCGAGTTGTTTCACTATGATTATGGACTTAAGATGGCAAAACTAGGATATGTGGCTCTTTGTCCCGATGCCAGAGGATTTGGGGAGCGAAGGGAAAAGGCGCTGCAAGGGGAGGAAGAAGATGAGTTTATAAATTCTACCTGCTTTCACCTGGCTCATATGGCAGAACCTCTTGGAATGACGCTGGCTGGAATGAATACCTGGGATCTTATCAGGCTTCTTGATTATGTAGAGGAGCGAGGGGAATGGGATATCAATACCATTGGGTGCGTGGGATTTTCCGGTGGTGGGATGCAGACCCTTTGGCTTTCTGCTCTTGATGATAGAGTCAAAAAGATTATTATTAGCGGGTATTTTTATGGGGTAGAAGATTCACTTCTTAAACTGAATGGCAATTGCAGCTGTAATTATGTACCTCATTTATGGGAACATGTAGATATGGGAGATCTAGGTGCGCTTTTAGCTCCAAGACCTTTGATGATTCAGTCTGGGAGAGAGGACCATCTTAACGGGGAAAGAGGATTAAAGAATGTGGAGGAACAGCTTTTGGTGGTAAAACGTTCTTATAATCTCTTTGGAATGGAAGACCGGATTTTCCATGACGTTTGGGATGGGGGGCACTGCTTTCATCAAGAGCATATTGAGGAGTTTTTAATGAGATAACAGGCGCATTTGCCAATACTTCTTTCTTGTGATGGGAAAAGTTCTATGATATAATGTTGGTAATTCGTTTTCCTTTCATAAATATGCAGGGAAAATGGATGGGACAACACAGTAAGGAGGTGTCTTTATGCTAGGGTTTAAAGATATAATTGGACATGAAAAAATCAAGGAGCATCTACAAAAAGCGATTGAGTCCGATCATGTTTCCCATGCGTATATTCTTACAGGTGAAACCGGAATGGGAAGAAAATCTCTTGCCAATGCCTTTTCCATGACGCTTCTTTGTGAAAGAGGGAAAAGCGATCCCTGTATGGAGTGCCATGCCTGCAAGCAGGTGATGACAAACAACCACCCGGACCTGATCTTTGTTACTCATGAAAAACCGGGTAGCATCGGCGTGGATGACATCAGGGGGCAGATTAATGATACCATTATGATACGTCCTTACAGCAGTTATTATAAAATATACATTGTGGATGAAGCAGAAAAAATGACGGTACAAGCCCAAAATGCTCTTCTAAAGACCATAGAGGAACCCCCGTCATATGCCATTATTATGCTTCTTACCACCAATCAGGAAGCATTTCTACCGACGATCTTATCCAGATGCGTACAGCTAAAGCTAAAACCGCAGACGGATGCCGTGGTGAAATCTTATCTGATGGGATCTTTGGGAATAAAAGAAAGCAGGGCTGACATTTATGCTGCATTTGCCAGAGGTAATTTAGGAAGAGCCATTCATCTGGCTTCTTCTGAGGAGTTCCAGCTTTTGTATTCGGAGCTTCTTCATATGCTGAAGCATTTGAAGGAAATGGATATCATGGAATTGCTTTTTTATATCAAAAAGATGAAGGATGAAAATCTGGATATCTATGACTGCCTGGATTTTATGCAGTTGTGGTATCGGGATATTTTAATGTATAAAGTGACACAGGATATTAATCTTCTGATTTTTAGGGAAGAATTTAATACAATGAAGGAGATGAGTGCATCCAGCGCTTATGACGGCATTGAGACGATTTTAAAGGCCATTGATAAGGCAAGAATCCGTCTTGATGCAAACGTGAATATGGAGCTGGCCATGGAACTTATGCTACTTGTTATGAAGGAGAACTAAAATGGTAAAGGTAATAGGCGTTCGGTTTCGGAATGCGGGGAAAATATATTATTTTGATCCCATGAGCCTGGAAGTTAAGACTGGGGATCATGTGATCGTGGAAACAGCCAGAGGGGTTGAGTATGGCTATGTTGTTTTGGGCAGCAGGGAAGTAGAAGAAGAAAAGGTGGTTCAGCCTTTAAAACCAGTGATCCGTTTGGCTACGAAGGCAGACGATGAGGTGGAAAAGAAAAACCACGAAAAAGAAAAAGATGCTTTTAAGATATGTAAGGAAAAGATTCGCAAGCATGGTCTTCAGATGAAGCTGATTGATGCGGAATATACCTTTGATAATAATAAGGTTTTGTTTTACTTTACAGCCGATGGAAGAATCGATTTCAGGGAACTTGTAAAGGATCTGGCCTCTGTATTTAAGACTAGAATTGAGCTTCGTCAGGTAGGCGTTAGAGATGAGACTAAGATTGTAGGTGGAATTGGCGTTTGCGGAAGAACCCTTTGTTGTCATTCTTATCTTTCAGAATTTATTCCAGTATCCATAAAGATGGCGAAGGAACAAAATCTCTCCTTGAATCCAACCAAGATTTCTGGTGTTTGCGGAAGACTGATGTGCTGTTTAAAGAACGAAGAAGAGACTTATGAGGATCTTAACAGCAAGCTTCCAAGCGTAGGAGATTTCGTGACCACAGATGACAATCTAAAAGGAGAAGTTCATTCTGTTAGCGTGTTACGCCAGTTGGTTAAGGTTATTGTTACGACTAAGGATGAAAAAGAAATACGGGAATATAAGGTAGAACAGTTAAAGTTCAAACCAAGGCGCAGAAGAGATAAGAACCAGGTTACGGATGCAGAATTAAAGGCACTTGAAGCTCTGGAGAAAAAAGAAGGAAAGTCCAAGCTCGATGATAATTGATTTAAAAGACAACGAACGTATTGATGATCTGCAGCGTAATGGGTATCAGATCATACAAAAACAAAATGGATTTTGTTTTGGAATGGATGCAGTTCTTTTATCTGGTTTTGCTCAGGTAAAGCAAGGAGAACGAGCTGTGGATCTAGGAACAGGAACCGGAATCATTCCCATTCTTCTTGAAGCAAAGTATGATGGAATTCATTATATTGGTCTTGAGATTCAGGAAGAAGTGGCTGATATGGCTAGGCGGAGCGTGGTTTTAAACCATTTGGAAAATAAAGTGAGCATTGTGACAGGAGACATAAAGGAAGCCAGCCGTTTATTTGGTGCGGCTTCCTTTGACGTGGTGACGTCAAATCCGCCTTATATGAATGATGCTCATGGTCTTAAGAATCCAGACCTTCCAAAGGCAATCGCAAGGCATGAGGTACTTTGTTCTTTAGATGATGTAACGAGAGAGGCTGCCCGGTTATTAAAGCCTGGCGGCAGATTTTATATGGTGCACCGCCCTCATCGATTGATTGAGATTGTGACCGCGCTAAAGGGATATGGGCTGGAGCCAAAGCGGATGAAGATGGTACACCCATTTGTGGACCGGGAAGCGAACATGGTATTAATCGAGGCAGTTCGAGGTGGGAAATCCATGATAAAAGTGGAGGCGCCCATTATCGTATACAAGGAACAAGGTGTGTATACGGATGAGATTTATACGATTTACGGGTATTAGTTGATACCTAAGGAATAAAAGGACCGGGAGTGAGAGAAATGGAAATAAATAAGGGAACGTTATATTTGTGTGCAACCCCTATTGGGAATCTAGATGATATCACCCTCAGGGTTTTAAATACATTAGAGCAAGTAGATTTAATTGCTGCTGAGGATACCAGACACAGCATTAAGCTGTTAAACCACTTTGAGATCAAGACACCTATGACCAGCTATCATGAGTTTAATAAGGTGGAAAAGGCTAGATATCTGGTGGATAAGATGAGAGAAGGGGTATCGGTAGCTCTCATAACGGATGCAGGGACTCCGGGAATCTCAGATCCAGGGGAAGAACTTGTGAAACAGTGTTATGAAGCCGGGATTCCTCTTACCTCTCTTCCTGGTCCGGCTGCCTGTATTACGGCTCTTACTCTTTCTGGGCTTGGGACAAGAAGATTTTGTTTTGAGGCATTTCTTCCGTCGGATAAGAAAGAAAAGCAGTGGATTTTACAAGAGCTTAAGAATGAAACAAGAACCATAGTGATTTATGAGGCGCCTCATAGACTGGTGAGAACATTAACCGAACTATTGGGTGCGTTGGGAAATAGAAACATTACCATATGCAGGGAGTTGACCAAGCGGTATGAAACTGCATTTCGGACAACCTTTGAAGACGCTCTTAAAACCTATGAGAAAGTAGACCCTAAGGGAGAATGTGTCATTGTAATAGAAGGGAAAAGCATTCAAGAGAGAAAGGCTGAGGAGACAAAAGCCTTTGAGGATATGACAATTGAAGAGCATATGGTTATTTTTGAGGGTAAGGGAATTGACCGTAAGGAGGCCATGCGACTCGTGGCAAAGGACCGTGGAATCAGCAAAAGAGAGGTTTATCAGTACTTGATAAATAATGATTTATAAAAAATCTCTTGACAATTACCTTATCTTTTTATAAAATTATTTTGAGATTCAAACTATTTGATATATAAAACAATCCAACGAGGCATGAGACCGGGGTATGGTATTAAACCTGTAAGACCGGGGCATGAATGGGGGAATATATGACTACTAAAATTATTGGAACTGGCTCTGCGGTACCGGAACAGGTGGTGACCAATGACGATCTTTCCAAGGTCGTGGATACCAATGATGAATGGATTCGGTCAAGGACTGGAATCCGGGAAAGAAGGATCGCTTCTGCAGAATCAGGAACCTCTCATATGGCGGCTCTTGCGGCTAAAGAGGCTTTGGCGCAGGCAGGAATATCGGCAGAGGATTTAGATATCATTATTCTTGCCACTTCTTCTGCGGATCATTGTTTTCCAAGCGGAGCCTGTGAAGTGCAGGCAGCCATTGGGGCACACCAAGCAGTGGCCTTTGATATCAGCGCAGCTTGTTCTGGATTTGTATTCGCTTTGAATACGGTTCATAGCTTTTTTAAATCAGGAATTTATAAGACAGGACTTGTCATTGGAGCGGATACCTTAAGCAAACTCATTGACTGGAATGACAGAGGCACCTGTGTTCTCTTTGGAGATGGAGCAGGGGCAGCCGTTGTAAGAGCAGAGGAGAGCGGAAGCTTTACTATGACTATGGGTTCTGATGGAACCAGAGGGAAAGCCTTAGAGTGTCTGGCGCGTACCACTGGGAATTTCCTGACTGGAACGAAACCAGAGCTTGGATATATGACAATGGACGGACAGGAAGTTTTTAAGTTCGCTGTTAAGACGGTGCCAGATGCAATTCATACCGTACTGTCAGAGAGCGGAACACAGATAGAAGAAATTAAATATTTTATACTGCATCAAGCAAATTACCGGATTTTTGAATCCATCGCAAAAAGGTTAAAAGTACCCATGGAGAAGTTCCCTACCAACTTAGAACGGTTTGGAAACACTTCAGCAGCTACGGTACCTATACTACTAGATGAGATGAACCGGGAAGGAAAAATCCAGCGGGGAGATAAGATTATACTCGCAGGCTTTGGAGCAGGACTTACCTGGGGAGCCACTCTATTAGAGTGGTAATGATTTTAACTAATACTTTGAATGTCAAAGTAATAGCATATAATATGGAATAAAGAGGAGATTAATAATATGTTAGAGAAAATGAAAGAAATTATCGCAGAGCAGTTAAACGTTGAGGAAGCAGTTATTACCATAGAATCTTCTTTTAAAGAGGACCTTGGAGCAGATTCCCTGGATTTATTTGAACTTGTAATGGCACTTGAAGATGAGTATTCCGTTGAAATCCCTTCAGAGGATTTAGAAAAACTGACAACAGTACAGCAGGTTATGGACTATTTAAAAGCAAAGGGCGTGGAAGCGTAATGAAAACCAGAATTACCGAACTTTTGGGAGTGGAATATCCGATTATCCAAGGCGGAATGGCTTGGGTAGCGGAGCATCATCTTGCAGCAGCAGTATCCGAGGCCGGTGGCCTTGGACTGATTGGCGGAGCCAATGCCCCTGGTGAGGTGGTGCGTGAGGAAATCCGTAAGGCGAAAGCGTTGACAAACAAACCACTTGGAGTCAACATCATGCTGTTAAGCCCTCATTCTGATGATATTGCAAAGGTGATTGTAGAGGAAGGAATCCGTGTCGTTACCACGGGAGCCGGAAATCCAGAGAAGTATTTTGACATGTGGAAGGCAGCAGGGATTAAGGTAATACCAGTTGTTGCTTCAGTCGCGTTAGCAAAGCGTATGGAACGCTACGGAGCCGATGCAATTGTGGCAGAAGGAAATGAATCTGGCGGACATATCGGCGAGCAGACTACCATGACTTTGGTTCCTCAGGTAGCAGATGCAGTATCGATCCCTGTAATTGCAGCCGGAGGAATTGGCGATGGCAGAGGGATTGCGGCCGCTTTTATGCTTGGAGCTGAGGCGGTTCAAATTGGAACCCGTTTTGTAGTTTCCAAGGAATCCATAGTCCATGATAATTATAAGCAGAGAATTATTAAGGCCAAGGACATTGATTCTGCAGTGACAGGACGCAGTCACGGACATCCGGTTAGAAGTTTAAGAAATCAGATGACCAGAGATTATGTGAAACTGGAGCAAGAAGGCAAATCTTTTGAAGAACTTGAATACTTAACCCTTGGCGCCCTTAGGAAAGCAGTTCAAGAGGGTGACATTTTAAATGGTACAGTTATGGCTGGCCAGATTGCAGGACTAATTAACAAGGAACAGACCTGTAAAGAGATGATGGAAGAGATGATGGAACAGGCTAGTAAGTTGCTTGGTCGTTAATAAGGAGTTTAAAACTATGAGTAAGATTGCATTTATTTTCCCGGGCCAGGGTGCCCAGTACTGCAGCATGGGGCAGGATTTTTATGAAAAGACAGAGATTGGCAAGGAAGTATACGATAAAGCCTCAGAACTTTTGGGATTTTCTATGCCAGAACTGTGCTTTGAAAAAAATGATCGTCTGGATATTACAGAATATACCCAGGCGGCTATGGTTACCACCAGTATTGCCATGATGCGGGTTCTGGAAGCAGAAAAGGGTATCAAACCCTCTGTAGTTGCCGGTTTAAGCCTGGGAGAATATTGTGCACTTGCAGCAGCAGGAGTTATGAGCGTTGAGGACGCAATTAAGACAGTAAGACAAAGAGGCATCCTCATGCAAGAAGCAGTTCCTAAGGGGCTGGGAGCTATGGCTGCCATTCTTTCTATGGAAGCTTCAGAAATAGAAGAAGTATTAAGCGGTATGGAGGGAGTCCAGATCGCAAATTATAACTGTCCCGGGCAGATTGTTATCTCAGGTGTAAAAGAAAAAGTGGAAGAGGCAAATGAAAAGCTCTTAGGTGCAGGTGCCAAACGTGCCATCATGCTGAATGTCAGCGGCCCATTCCATTCAGATATGCTGATAGGAGCCGGAGAGAAGCTTGGTATGGTACTTGATAAGGTTGACATAAAAGACCCTGTAATTCCTTACGTCTCCAATGTGACCGCTCAGTATGTAACCAACAAATCAGTGGTAAAAGAATTATTAAAAAAACAGGTATCTTCTTCCATACGTTGGCAGCAAAGTGTTGAAACCATGCTGACAGACGGAGTGGATACGTTTATTGAAATAGGACCAGGTAAGACACTGGCTGGATTTATGAAGAAGATTAAAAGAGATGCAAACGTCTTTAATATAGAAAAACTGGAAGATTTAGATAAGTTATCGGTTTTATAACAAAGGAGGTAAAAAAATGTTAGACGGTAAAATAGCAGTAGTAACTGGAGCGAGCAGAGGAATCGGCCGTGCAATTGCCTTTAAGCTTGCAATGCAGGGAGCAACGGTTGTTGTTAATTACAATGGCTCTGAGGAAAAAGCTCAGGAAGCAGTAAAAGAAATCGAAGCGAAGGGCGGAAAGGCAGAGGCCATTCAGTGCAATGTATCCGATTACGAAAGCGCCGGTGCATTTTTTGAATCCGTGATTAAAAAGTATGGAAAACTTGATATTCTTGTAAACAATGCAGGAATTACAAGAGATAATCTTTTGATGAAGATGTCTGAGGATGAGTTTGATGCAGTCATTCATACCAACCTAAAAGGAGTTTTTAACTGCATGAAGCATGTTTCCCGCCAGATGATCAAGCAAAGAGGGGGAAGAATCATTAACATTTCTTCTGTTTCTGGAGTTCTTGGCAATGCAGGTCAGGCAAATTACAGTGCAGCAAAAGCTGGAGTCATCGGCATTACAAAATCCTTTGCAAGAGAAGCAGCAAGCAGAGGGATTACCGTAAATGCAGTAGCACCTGGATTTATTCAGACAGATATGACAGAGGTTCTCTCTGATTCAGTAAAGGCAGCTACCTTGGAGCAGATTCCATTAAAGCAGTTTGGAACATCAGAGGATATCGCAGAAGCAGTGGCGTTCTTAGCGTCAGAGCAAGCGAGATATATCACAGGCCAAGTGCTTTGTGTAGATGGCGGAATGGCAATGTAAAGTGACAGACTTACGAAAAGAAATATCCTTTGGGTATCTCTTTATGCGAATAACTGGCATAGATGAAGGAAAGGTGAAATGGTATGAGTAGAAGAGTTGTAGTAACCGGTATGGGTTCCATTACTCCAATTGGTAATGACGTAGATAGTTTTTGGAATGGACTTAAGGAAAAGAAGATAGGCTTTGGTGAGATCACCCAGTTTGATACCACTGATTATAAAGCAAAAATAGCTGGTGAAGTAAAGAACTTTGATCCAAAGGATTATATGGATGTAAAGGCAGCCAAGCGAATGGAGCGATTTGCACAGTTTGCAGTCGCTGCGACGAAAGAAGCGCTTGCCATGTCTGGCATTGATATGGAAAAGGAAGATCCTTATCGCGTGGGCGTAAGCGTTGGCTCCGGAATCGGTAGCCTTCAGGCCTTAGAGCGGGAACATAAAAAGCTTTTAGAAAAAGGTCCTGGTAGAGTTAATCCCCTTTTGGTTCCTATGATGATATCCAATATGGCAGCAGGAAATGTGGGCATTCAGTTCGGACTAAAAGGAAAGTGCATTAATGTGGTAACTGCTTGTGCTACGGGAACTCATTCCATCGGGGAAGCGTTCCGGTCCATCCAATACGGGGAAGCGGATGTGATGGTAGCAGGAGGCGCAGAAGCCAGCATATGCCCAATTGGCGTAGCCGGATTTTCGGCTCTTACTGCACTGACTACCTCGGATGATCCACTCCGTGCTTCCATCCCATTCGATAAGGACAGAAGCGGTTTTGTCATGGGCGAGGGTGCAGGTGTTGTGGTATTAGAAGAGCTTGAGCATGCCATCAATCGAGGTGCTGTGATCTATGGCGAGTTAGCCGGATACGGTTCCACTTGTGATGCATACCATATCACTTCTCCAGCAGAAGATGGAAGCGGTGCGGCAAGAGCCATGACCGAAGCCATTAAGGATGCAGGAATCACACCAAAAGATATTGAATACATCAACGCCCATGGCACCAGCACTCATCACAATGATTTATTTGAAACTCTGGCAATTAAGGCAGCGTTTGGTGATCATGCGAAGGACGTTAAGATAAACTCAACAAAATCCATGGTAGGCCATCTTCTTGGAGCCGCAGGCGGTATTGAATTTATTGTCTGTGTAAAATCCATCAATGACGGGTTTGTTCATGCCACAGCCGGACTGGTAGAAGAAGGAGAAGGCTGCGACTTAAATTATACAAAGGGTGACGGAGTTGCATGTGACGTAAATTATGCAATCAGCAATTCCCTTGGATTTGGCGGACATAATGCCAGTATTCTTGTGAAAAAGTATAAAGCTTAGGAGGCAGTCAATGGAAATTAATGATATGATAAGGCTCATGCAGGCGGTAAAAGAGCATGACCTGACCAGTTTTCGATTGGAAGAGGGCGATTTAAAACTCTCCATTAAAAAAGAAAAAGAGATCGTTACGGTGACCGGGGCTCCATTCCTTACAGCGTCACCAGAAACCATGGGAGTATGTCAGCCGGGAGTAAAGATTCAGGATAATTCCTATGGCATGACAGAAGGAACCATGGATGGCGAAATCAGTTCTGACAAAGTAGTAGCTTCTCCTCTCGTTGGTACGTTTTACAATGCTGGCTCTCCAGAGGCAGATCCATTTATTAAGGCAGGAGATTTGGTGAAGAAGGGGCAGATCCTTGGAATTATCGAAGCCATGAAGCTGATGAATGAGATTGAATGTGAATATGACGGCGTAGTGGAAGCGGTACTAGTAGGAAATGAAGATGTGGTAGAGTACGGTCAACCTCTGTTCCGTATCCGGTAAATTGATGTGAAATATAAGAGAGGCCCAGAGTGTTGGCCTCTCTTTTGAACATAAGGAGAGATAAAATGTTAGGAATAAAGGAAATTCAGGAGATCATACCTCATAGACATCCGTTTTTACTGGTTGACGTCATCGAGGAGCTAGTGCCAGGAGAAAGAGCAACAGGATATAAATGTGTTACTTATAATGAGCCATTTTTTCAGGGACATTTTCCTGAAATGCCTGTTATGCCTGGAGTTTTAATTCTTGAAGCATTAGCACAGGTTGGATCCGTGGCAATGTTAAGCTTGGAAGAGAATAAAGGAAAAGTTGGATTTTTCGGTGGCATTGACAAAGCGAAATTCAAACGCAAGGTATTGCCAGGAGATAAGTTAAAACTGGAATGTGAAATTATAAAGCGCAAGGGCCCGGTAGGAATCGGAAAGGCAATTGCAACCGTGGATGGTAAAGTCGCAGCCATCGCAGAAATGACATTTATGATTGGGTAGGTGTATGTATGTTTGATAAGATTCTAATTGCCAACCGGGGCGAAATTGCGGTTCGTATTATAAGAGCCTGCCGGGAAATGGGTATTAAAACGGTAGCCGTGTATTCGGAAGCTGACCGGGACAGTCTTCATACGTTGTTAGCGGATGAAGCTATTTGTATCGGGCCAGCTCCTTCCACTCAGAGCTATCTAAATATGGAACGCATTCTTACGGCTACAGTTGCCATGAAGGCGGATGCCATACATCCGGGCTTTGGATTTCTTTCTGAGAATGCAAGATTTGCCGAGTTATGTGAAAAATGCAACATCGCTTTTATTGGCCCTTCCTTTCATGTCATTAACAAAATGGGAAACAAATCAGAAGCAAGAAAAACCATGATGGAAGCAAATATTCCAGTGGTTCCCGGCGGTAAGGAAGCAGTCCATCACGTGGAGGAAGCGAAAACCATGGCAGAAAAGATTGGTTTTCCTGTTATGATTAAGGCGTCTTCAGGCGGTGGCGGAAAAGGTATGAGAATTTCCAATGGGCTAGATGATTTTGAAGCCAACTTTAACAACGCCCAGATGGAGTCCATAAAGGGATTTTCCGATGATACCATGTACATCGAAAAATACATTGAAAAGCCACGTCATATCGAATTTCAGATTATGGCTGATAAGTTTGGTCATGTGGTTCATTTGGGAGAACGTGACTGTTCCATTCAAAGGCGCCATCAAAAGGTGCTGGAGGAATCTCCGTCAGCAGCAATATCTGATGAGCTGAGACAACAGATGGGAGAGGTAGCGGTTCGGGCGGCAAAAGCAGTGAATTATGAGAATGCAGGAACCATTGAATTCCTTCTGGATAAACATAAAAACTTCTACTTTATGGAGATGAACACCAGGATTCAGGTTGAGCACCCAGTGACTGAGATGGTTACGGGCCTTGATCTTATCAAGGAGCAGATCCGGATTGCGTCAGGAGAGCCTTTAAGCGTGTCTCAAGAGGATATCTGCATACAGGGTCATGCAATTGAGTGCAGAATCAATGCAGAGAACCCTTCGAAGCATTTTATGCCTTGTCCTGGTCTTATCAAGAATATACATTCACCTGGCGGAAATGGCGTCAGGATCGATACCCATATTTACAACGAATATAGGGTTCCTGCTAATTACGATTCCATGTTGATGAAGCTCATCGTTCATGGAAAAGATAGAGAGGAAGCGATTTCTAAGATGAGAAGTGCCCTTGGGGAGCTGATTATCGAAGGGATCGAAACCAATGTGGATTTTCAGTTCGATATCTTAAGTCACGATGCTTACCGTGACGGAGACATCGATACGGATTTTATCCCGAAATATTTTCCAGATTATATCCGGTAAAGAAAAAAAGGAGTGTATCTTATGTTAAAAAACATGTTTAAGAAGACCTATACACTGATTGACAGTAAATACAAATCTCCGGATAAAACAGAGGAACCTAACATCCCGGAAGGGCTTTGGAAAAAGTGTAATAAGTGTAATCAGCCGATCTATTCTGAGGACGTGAAAAATAATTATTATATCTGTTCCAAATGCAGCGGTTATTTCCGTCTCCATGCATATCAGAGAATCGATATGACAGCAGATCTGGGAACCTTTACGGAATGGGATAAGGAAATCGAATTCACCAATCCACTTGATTTCCCCGGATATGAGAAGAAGGTGGCAGCTGCAAAGGATAAGACTGGTCTCTCTGAAGCCATTGTCACAGGAATCTGTGAAATCGGTGGAATTAAGGCAGTCTTAGGTGTTATGGATGCCCGTTTTATCATGAGCAGTATGGGCCATGTGGTTGGTGAAAAGATTGCAAGAGCAGTGGAGCAGGCAACTCTTTTAAAGCTTCCAGTTGTGCTTTTTGCCTGTTCCGGAGGTGCCAGAATGCAGGAGGGAATCGTATCCTTAATGCAGATGGCAAAGACCTCAGCAGCCTTAAAGCGTCATCATGAGGCAGGTCAGCTCTATATCAGTGTTCTTACGGATCCAACCACTGGAGGGGTAACCGCCAGCTTTGCCATGCTTGGAGATGTAATCCTTGCGGAGCCAGGAGCTCTCATTGGTTTTGCAGGACCAAGGGTCATAGAACAGACCATCGGCCAGAAGCTGCCGGAAGGCTTCCAACGATCAGAATTTCTTCTTGAGCATGGATTTATTGATAAAATCGTTCCTAGAAATGAGATGAAGGAAACCTTAACCCGGATCTTAAAGCTCCACAAACCTTACAGTGTAAAAGAGTTTTATGTGGATAAACAGAGTTCTTCGGAAGAGGATGGTGGAAAAAAGAAGACCATTCGTCTGAAGAAGACTAAAAGAAATGCCTGGGACACAGTCCTTTTATCCAGGCGGTCAGACCGCCCAGTGGCATCGGATTATATCAAAACACTGTTCGCTGATTTTATGGAGTTTGCAGGGGACCGTTTTTATAAGGATGATGGTGCTATTATAGGCGGAATCGCCTCTTTTCATGGAATGCCGGTCACGGTTATTGGCCAGGAAAAGGGAAAGAATACCAAAGATAACATTAAGCGCAACTTCGGAATGCCTTCACCAGAAGGGTACCGTAAGGCTCTTCGCCTCATGAAGCAGGCAGAAGCCTTTGGCCGGCCTATTATCTGCCTTGTGGATACGCCTGGTGCATTCTGTGGACTGGAAGCAGAGGAGAGAGGTCAGGGAGAAGCCATTGCAAGGAATTTATTTGAGATGGCGGATTTAAAAGTCCCTGTCTTATCCATTGTAATCGGAGAAGGAGGCAGCGGCGGTGCTCTTGCACTGGCGGTTGGAAATGAAGTGTGGATGATGGAAAATGCCATTTACTCCATACTTTCTCCAGAAGGCTTTGCCTCCATTCTTTATAAGGACAGCAAGAAAGCAAACGATGCGGCAAGAGTCATGAAGATAACCGCAAAGGATCTTTTGGAATTAGGCTTAATTGAACGGGTCATTCCAGAGGAAGAGCCTGCAAGTGGAGAAAACATCTCCATCGCGGCAAAGGAAATGGATAAGGCCATGGAGGAATTTTTCCTCACATACCTTTTAAAAAGTAAAGAAGAGCTTGCAAATCAGAGATATGAAAGATTTAGGAGAATGTAATGGGAACATTAAAACCTTTGGTAATAGGAGATCTAGTGGCAAGGAATCCGGTGATCCAGGGAGGGATGGGAGTTGGAATCAGTCTTTCATCTTTAGCTGGAGCAGTGGCAAAGTCCGGAGGGATCGGAATTATTTCAACGGCACAGATCGGCTTTCGGGAGCCAGACTTTAAGAAAAATCCCCTGGAAGCGAATTTGCGGGCCATTGGAACTGAAATGATAAAGGCAAGAGAAATCGCACCAGACGGAATTATTGGTTTTAATATTATGGTTGCGACAATGAATTATGCCAGTTATGTGAAAAAGGCAGTTTTGGCTGGTGCGGATCTTATTATATCCGGTGCTGGTCTTCCAGTTGGCCTTCCTGAGTATGTGGCAGAAGCAGCGGAAGAGGCAGGGATCAAGCTTAAGACAAAGATTGCGCCCATTGTTTCCACAGTAAAATCAGCGATGGTTATCTGTAAGATGTGGGACCGTAAGTATCATCAGGCACCGGATCTAGTCGTTGTGGAAGGACCTTTGGCCGGAGGTCATCTTGGATTTTCCAAAGATGATTTAACTAGGCTTGGGGCTGATACAAACGATGTGGAACGCACGTATAAGCGGGAAGAATATGAAGAAGAAATAAAAGGAATCATACGTCTGGTCAAAGAGTATGGTGATAAATATAACAAAGTAATTCCAGTGGTCACTGCAGGCGGTATCTATACCCATGAAGACGTGCTGCACCAGATTGATCTGGGAGCTGATGGTGTTCAGGTGGCTTCCAAATTTGTTACCACCTTTGAATGTGATGCACCCATGGAATTTAAGCAGGCTTATATCAATGCGAAAAAAGAAGATATTGTAATCACCAAGAGTCCTGTGGGAATGCCTGGAAGGGCCATTATCAATCCATTTTTAGATGGTGTAGGAAAGATTCCTTTCCGTTTGGAACACTGCTATCAGTGTCTGGAGCGATGCGACAGAACTACCATTCCTTACTGTATTACAAAGGCTTTGGTGGACTCCGCTGAAGGCCGGACCGAAGAGGGATTATTGTTTTGTGGAAGCAATGCCCACCGGGCGGAAAAGCTTGTGACCGTTGATGAGGTTATGAAGGAACTGGTTGGCGAAAATTGATGCTTTAAACATAAGCTGATATTAAGGAAAGAGAGGTTATTATAAGCCTCTCTTTTTTTGTATGTGAAAATATTATCATAAAATGAGGAAATATGTCGAAAATATAAAAAGTTTTAATGTATTTTTTATTGCATTTTACCAAAACAATAAGTTACAATAGAAGCATTAAGAATAAAAGGTTACAAAATCTACATATAAAAGATAGAGGAGGTTTACTTCGTTTCAAAACAATTCACAAATTGTCCGTTTTCAGGCTGATTTTTAAGCCTTTGGCAGTCGACCGGAAGAATCCGGTAAGGATTATAATGTACAGGGAGGATTAAGCAAATGGAATTCAAACATTTACCGGGTCTTACACCGGATGGAACCATCTATCATAACGTTAATATGGGTACCTTGGAAGCCCTGATCCCTTCAGGCTCTTATCAGTTTGTAAAAGCCCCTTCCATTTTGGAGCTTCCGGGAGGAGATCTTTTGTGTGTTTGGTCTGCCGGATCGAAAGAAGGCAGTGCAGATGAGAGTATTGTCTGTGCGAAGCTAAAAAAAGGAGACGATCACTGGCATAAGCCGGTAAAAGTGTCCAGAGATTCAAAACGTTGTGAACAGAATCCATCTTTATTCCTGGGCCCAGACAATGCAGTATGGGTTGTCTATACCGCTCAGTCCGTGGAGGTGTCTGGAAAAAGCGATATGCACCACACCGCCATGATTCGTTATCAGAAAAGCTTTGATGGGGGGAAAACCTGGGAAGAGCCAAAAGGTCTTATTCCGGATACAGGAAGCTTATGCAGCCAGCCCATTCTCATGCTTAAGAACAGAAGGTTAATCTTCTCAAACTGGATCTCAAGAGATTCAAAAACAGGGTTATCTGGTGATCCTTCCATCTTTCGGATTTCCGATGATGAAGGAATTACCTGGAAGACAGTATTTATGCCGGAGAGCCAGGGAAGGATTCAGGCGAATGTAGTGGAGCTGGAGGACGGACATCTTATCTCATTTATGAGAAGCCGTCTTGCAGATGTAATCTATCGCAGCGAATCCTTTGACTGGGGAAGTACCTGGTCAGCACCTGTTAAGACCGTACTTCCAAACAACAATACCGGAATCAGTGCACTGCGGTTAAAAAGCGGACGAATTGCTCTTGCTTATAACCAAATTGGCGTGGACAGCCAAGCTGAGAAAAATGAGAGCGGCCATCCCATTGCGGTGGCTCTGTCAGAGGACAACGGCATTACATGGCCGTTAATCCGGTATGTGGAGTTGGGAGAAGGTTATGTGGGAGTAGAGAATCAGATCAACAACAGACAGTACGAGACCCCGTATCTGATGCAGGGTCATAACGAGGACCTTCATCTGGTATTTTCCTATAAAGGCAGGGCATGTATCAAATACATGCGTTTTACGGAAGCTGATATCATAGGTGAAAAGAGATTTGCAGAAAAAGAATAAAATTTAACGCCGGATGGATATCCGGCGTTTTTTTTTGTAAAATAAGTATAAATATTATTAAAAAATGATAACGTTTGATATCATATTAAAAAATAGATTTACTTTGTTATCTTTTTCCTTTATAATTAACTATGGGAAAGGTGTGAGACTCGTGATTGGTAAACGTATTAAGACCCTCCGAGAGGAGAGGCATTTTAGTCAGGAAAAGCTGGCAACAGAGCTTGGCGTCAGCCGGATGACGATTAATAATTATGAAAATGAGAAACGAGCGCCTGATATTGAATTCGCCAGACAAATGGCAGATTATTTCAGTGTGACCGTGGAATTTCTTATGGGGAGAACCGAATATCGCTATAAAAGGGATGAGGTCATATCGTTAAAACGATCGGAGACCTTGTTTCGTATCATGGAAAAGCTTCCTCAGCCAGAGGTCCAGGAGATGGTATCTTCTCTGATTGAGACCCTGGAAAAGTCAGTGGAGCTTGATATGGCAGATGATATTGTTCGCGTGATGAATCATTGCTGTTTACAGGTGAGAAGAATCTTATACGGTTATGAGAATCTGAAAGAAGATATCGCAGTTCCAGTAAAGGAGCTTAAAAAAAGCTCTGTGCCGGAAGAAGTCATTCGAAAGGCCGTGCATTATAAACCTAGAGTGGTTTACGATGCCGCATTCCATGCGACAAAGCGGATTGATGAGGAACTAAATCAATGTGCACAGGTTATGGAGCGAAAACTTGAAAAGGTGTTAGAGGAGGAGATTAAGAAACCCGTGAATGCAACGCTTGATTAAAAGGAGGATATTGTGTGGAAAATTGGTATGAAGCCAGTGTGTCCAAAACACTAGAACATTTTAATGCAAACGAAAACACAGGTCTGTCAGAAACAGAGGCAGTAAACCGCCAAACGAAATATGGAAGGAATGAATTTGATAAGCAGGAAAAAGAAAGCTTGATCAAAGACATTTTGCATCATCTTAAGGATATCTCAACGATTATCCTGTTACTCGCAGCATTGCTGTCTTTATGCATGGCTATTAAGGATGGGCATGGCTTTATAGAGCCTGTGGTAATTGTATCAATTGTAATCTTAAACCTGGTACTTGCAATTACACAGGAACGCAGCGCCGAAAAGGCACTGGAAGCATTGACTAGCTTAAACTCTCCAGATTGTTTGGTATTAAGGGATGGAGTACAAAAGGAAATGAGTACGGAAGAGCTGGTACCAGGAGATATTATTCTCCTTCAGCTTGGAAGCATTGTTCCAGCCGATGCCAGACTCATCACCAGCACCAATTTACAGGTGGATGAATCGGCCTTAACCGGTGAGAGTGAACCTTCTGAAAAAAATGCAGATCTTCTTCTACAGGGCGGTGTGCCACTGGGAGATCAGCTTAACATGGTATTTTCCGGATGTCATGTGACGTCCGGTCATGGAGTGGCCGTGGTCACCGGGACCGGAATGCACAGTGAGATGGGGAAAATTGCAGGATACCTTAACAATTCACAAAAGCTTAAAACACCGCTTCAAAGACGTCTTGAAAAGGTAGCTAAATCCATTAGTATGATAGCCATTATAGCGGCACTCTTTCTACTTCTTATTGGTCTGTTACAGGGAGAATCCTTCTGGACTATGATTACTCTTGCGGCAACTCTAGCAGTAGCAGCCGTACCAGAGACTCTAAATCTGATCGTAACATTATCTCTATCTCAAGGCGTTAAAAACATGGTAAATAAAAATGCCTTGATTCGTAAGATCTCTGCGGTGGAAACCCTTGGAAATACTTCTGTAATCTGTTCCGATAAGACGGGAACGTTAACCCAGAATCGTATGTCCATCGAAAAACTCTGGATACCAGGAGAAGACCCCTTTGGAGCTAATGAAGAGTTTGGTGAAAGGGAAAAAGAACTTATCACCAGATTTGCCCTTGCAAGCAATGCTACGGTTCAGATGGAAGAAGACGGAACCATGACCATTATGGGAAACCCCACAGAAAAAGCCATTATGAGGCTGCTTCATGATAAGGGACTCTCAAGGAAACGTATTACAGAACAATACCGTTTTGTAGGTGAGATCCCTTTTTCTTCAGAACGTAAAATGATGACCATTGTCTTAGAAGATGCAGCCGGCGGATATTTGATTTTAACCAAAGGTGCCCTAGACCGCCTGCCTCTCAATGCGTTTGATTTGGAGATGGAAAAGGCAGTTTCCCATGTGCATGAGCTTTTTGCTGGGGAAGCCTTACGAGTACTTGCTTTAGGCTTTCGACATGTGGTTGAACTTCCTTCCATGGATAAACCGGAGGAAATCGAACGGGATCTTGATTTATGCGGTTTGATTGGCCTTATCGATCCGGCCAGACCGGAAGCAGCCGTAGCGGTAGAACGGGCTAAGATGGCAGGAATTAGAACCGTTATGATCACAGGAGATCATGCCGTGACAGCAAGTGCAATTGCTAGAAACATCGGAATTCTTGGAGAGAATGAAAAGGTTCTAACCGGACAGCAGTTAAAGGACATCTCCGACGAGGAGCTTTGTAGGGATATTCATCATTATTCTGTTTACGCCAGAGTTTCTCCAGAAGATAAGATCCGTATCGTAGAGGCATGGCAGGAGAACGGAGAAGTCGTTTCCATGACTGGAGACGGGGTGAATGATACTCCTGCACTAAAGGCTGCGGACGTAGGAATCTCCATGGGACGCACCGGAACAGAGGTGGCTAAGAGTGCTTCTGATATGGTCTTAACAGACGATAACTTTGCAACCATTATTGACGCAGTATCCGAAGGTCGAAATGTTTATTCCAATATTAGAAAGACTATTTACTTCTTGTTAGTCTGCAATATATCTGAGATTGTTATTATGTTAGTTGCTCAGTTAAAGGGCTGGGGAATTCCAGTTACTCCGATCATGCTTCTTTTGGTCAACGTATTGGGTGACGGTATTCCGGGACTTTACCTATCTAGAGAGCGTTCTGATCCTCGTCTTATGGACCGGGAACCGATTCGTAGGAATGAAGGCTTTTTAAGCGGAGGATTACTGTCTGTTATTATTCAGCAGACCATCGCCTGCTCAGCCGTTGTTTTAGTAGGATATTATATTGCAAACTTCTGGGTGCTTCCTGGTAACACGGGACCATCTCAGGCAGTGGGTCAGTCCGTAGCTTTCTTAATCTTAGGCTGGACCTCAATCCTTCACTTATATACCGTACGAAGCAGACAATCGATCTTTAAGAGAACGCTTAGGGATAATCCTCCGGTCGTTTATAGTACCGTGGCTATGATCGCTATATTCAGCTTCCTGGTAGCAGTTCCTTCTGTTGGAAAGATCTTTAATCTGACCGCAATTGGTGGATATCATTGGCTGGTTGCAGCTGGACTTTCTCTTATCCCTACCATAGTAGCTGAGATTGGAAAATTGATTGATAACCAGACAAACATCAGGGAATACCGTGAATACAAGCATCGAGTGATCCGTCACAAGATCAGACGTGATGATTCTTTCTAATTTAATGATATAATTGAGATTCCGTGATTTGGGGTCCAGCTCTTATTAAGAGCTGGGCCCTTATTTCATTTATTTTAAGATACATAAGGATTAACCGGAAGGAATAAGATAAATCAAGGAATAAAAGTAGATGGAAAAACGGATGTTAAATTATCTTTGGGCGTTTATGATCCTTGTAGGGGTCTTGTGGGGGGCATTTAATGGAAATCTAAGTGGCGTGACAGATGGAGCCTTAAACTCAGCTAAGGAAGCTGTCATGTTAAGCATTACCATGCTTGGGATCATGTCCTTTTGGACTGGAATTATGGAGATTGGGCAAAAATCTGGATTAATCGAACGAATGTCAAAAAAAATGGGACCGGTGCTGCGATTCCTTTTTCCAAGAATACCAGAAAATCATAAATCATTGTCCTACATAGCTACCAATATCATAGCTAACATATTAGGACTTGGCTGGGCTGCGACGCCTGCAGGACTTAAGGCAATGGAATCCTTAAAGGAACTTGAAGATGACAGGAGAAAGGAGGAAAGCCTGGGGAAAAGGACGGGAAAGAGAAAACCTGTCCCTGAGGGAACCGCAAACAATGAGATGTGTAACTTTTTAATCCTTAATATCTCTTCTTTGCAACTAATCCCCGTTACCATGATTGCTTATCGCAGTCAGTATGGAAGTGCCAATCCCACGGCGATTGTAGGTCCAGCTTTGGCGGCCACTCTCTTTTCTACACTGGTGGGGATTGCAGCATGTAAGATTCTGGACCGTTAATCAGGGGAAGAAAAATACTTAAGCAGCAGGAGAATTACCTTGGTTTTAATACCGGGGTGATTTTTCTGTAAATACTGGGCAAGCTCCAGACTGTTAGGTTGAGGCATGGGGATGTCTGTAATGACCAAACCTGGAACGAGCTCTTCCTTTAAAAGGAACGTGTTTAATGAGTAAAATAGTAGCGGTTTTCATGAGAGAATTAAGCAAAAGGAGAAGAAGCGATGAAAAAGAAAGTGAAACAAATCGTAAGCCTTACACTGGCGGCAGGGCTCGCTGTGGGAATGATTGCGGGGTGCGGGACAAAAGAGGGAAGTTCTGGCGCAAGTGGGAAGAAGAATGTGACACTGACCTTTGGAAGCCATCAAAGTGGACTTCCAACCTCTGGTATTGTACAAGATCTTGCAAAAGACTTTGAGGCTGAAACAGGAATACAAATTGACTTTCAGATTTCCCCAGATGCCCAGTGGAGGGATTTGATTAAAGTTAAGTTAGATTCCGGGGAAGCCCCTGATATCATTTGTGTAGACACTCCCATAGGTTTGGCTTCCAGCCTTCATATGGATCAGTATAGTGTGGAGCTTACAGATCAGCCGTGGGTAAACCGCATTGAGAAAACCACCCTTGCAGCCGTTAGCGTAAAGGATAAGGTTTACGGAATTACATTTCCGGGGGCAAAGATGTATTTTTATTTATATAACAAAGATATCTTTGACAAACTGGGGCTTTCTGTTCCAACTACATATAGTGAATTTAAAACGGTCTGCCAAAAGATTAAAGAGGCAGGTTATACACCAATTTATGAGGCAACCACCAATGGCTGGCATCAGGTGCTTCCGCTATTTGAAACCGGAGGGCTTTGGCTTAATCAGGACCCTGATATGTATGATAAATTAAATGATAATAAAATTGATTTGGATGGCATTCCATCCCTTTTAACAATTATCAAGCAATTGGATGAATGTGCAAAAGCTGGGTATTTTGGTGATGATTATTTGAGCAATGCCTGGGAAAATGCCAAGGAAGCCATGGCAACGCAACGTTGTGCCATGACCATTGCAGAACTTGGATTCCGTGGACAGATTGAAAAGGAATATCCGGATTTTAAAGCAACGGAAAAATTAAGTGCCTTTGTTATGCCTTGGGGAGATAACCAAGTAATTGGTGTAAATCCTGCAAGCAATGCTTATTTTATTAATAAAGACAGCAAATATTCAGAAGAAGCGAAGCAGTTTTTTGATTTCCTAGCCAGGCCTGAAAACCTGAAAAAAAGACTGATTGGACAGCCGGAATTAAGTGCGCTCTGCTGGCCGGAGATTACAAGTAAATACACAAAAGAGGATCAGGAATTTTTAGATTCTTTGAAAAAGGCTAATGTGGTGCAGACCTCTGTAAACTATATTGATAGTCAGTGGATGGATGTAGGAAAAGACTTGGAGGCCATGTATACAGGGGCTTTGACGCCTGAGGAGGTTTTAAAGACCTTAAAGGATAGACGTACGGAACAGGCAAAACTACAAAAAGATCCTGGCTGGGTAAAGTAGCGCTCCTTTTCTTGGTGGGAGATAGGGGTAAGGGGGAGGAATTAGTTCCCCCTTACTTGAATGTACTTTCAACAAACATGAAATGGAGGGAAGGATGAACAAAAGGAAATTATATCCCTGGTATTTTGCAGGAGCCGCCGCTTTTCTTTTTTTTCTGCTGTGTTTTGTTCCTGGTATCTTAGGAATTGCTTATTCATTCACGGACTGGAATAATTTCAGCAAGGAAATTAATTTTGTGGGACTTGCCAATTACAAAGCAGTATTTCAGGGAAATTCTGAATATCTAAAATATATCGGCAATACTATTTTGTTTACAGTTGTCACAACCATTATGAAAACGTTATTTGGCCTTGCGTTGGCACTTTTGCTGACCCAGAATTTCATCCGGTTTAAGAATTTTCACCGTATGATTATCTTTTCCCCTCAGGTAATGTCTTACCTGGTGGCAGGTCTTGTATTTCGAAGTATGCTGCATCCCACTACGGGTTTTTTAAACAACTTTTTAAGAAGCCTTGGGTTAAATGGATTGGCAAAAAATTGGCTGACAGATCTTAGTATGGTATTTCCTACCGTCATGACCGTTGATACTTGGAAAGGCATGGGGTATATCATGGTGGTAGTGATTGCTGGATTATTATCGGTTTCTCCAGAATATTACGAAGCAGCCAGCATGGACGGCGCAAGCTTTTTCCAGAAATTCTGGTCTATTACCCTACCCCTTTTAAAACCGGTTTTAGTTAATATTACAGTGCTAAATGTGACCTATGGGTTAAGGGTATTTGATATGATTTATTCCCTTACAAACGGCGGCCCTGGAAATGCAACTGGCGTAATTAACACGGCGGTCTACAAGGAGTTTTCCAAAGGGAATCTGGCAATGGGAACTACCTTATCAAGCGTCTTGTTCTTTGTGGTTTTAGCCTTGTTATATTTTATTATTAAGTCCATGGAACATAAGGAGGTGGAAGTATAATGAGAAAAACAGGGAAAATCATAGGCCGCATATTGGGCAATGTGGTGGCTATGCTCATCAGTTTGATTGTTATCATCCCTCTTGTTGTTTTGTTTCTAAATTCTTTTAAGACCTCTGGTGAGGCAAACCGGATGACCTTATCCCTGCCTAAGGAATGGATGTTTGAGAACTATCAAACGGTAATTGAACAGGGGAAACTGCTTTCTTCCTTCTTTAATGGACTTTTGTATGCCGTATTTAGTGTACTTATTGTAGTCATCGTGGTGTCGGCAGCAGCTTTTGTTATCTCAAGAAATCCCAAGGGAATCAATCGGTTTCTTTATTATTTTATTATTTCTGGAATTGCCCTGCCCATTAATAATGTAGCTCTTATGAAGGTCATGCAGGCCCTTCATCTGGTGAATACCCAGATCGGCATCATCTTACTTTATGCAGCTATTAACATTCCTTTAAGCCTGTTTCTAGCCTATGGATTTATTGGGACAATTCCTAGAGAAATTGATGAAGCTGCGGTCATTGATGGATGTAAGCCCAGTCAGTTGTTTCTTAGGGTGATTGCACCGCTTTTAAGGCCTATTGTATCCACCTTATTCGTGCTTGATTTTATGTCTGTGTGGAATGATTTTACCATGCCTCTTTATTATTTGAACAACTCCAGAAAATGGCCTATGACTTTGGCAGTTTATAATTTCTTCGGAGCGTTTGAATATTCCTGGAATCTGGTGGCAGCGGATATTATTCTCACTCTAGCTCCCGTACTACTGGTATTTATCATCGGGCAAAAATACATCGTAGGCGGTGTGTCGGCAGGGTCTGTAAAAGGGTAAAAGACAGGAGAAAACCAACATGATTCAAAGGTCGAGAAGATAGTGGCCTTCTTTACAGGCGGCCACTAATTGTGTAATCATAGTTGGTATAAGGTTATGTGGGAAAGGGGAAGCGATATGAAGTTTACGAAGGGGTACTGGCAGATACGTGATGAGATCACGCCACTATACGCAATAGAATATGGGGACAGCAAAATAGAGGAAAACAGCTTAACGGTGTATGCCCCGGCTAAGCATATAGAAAAAAGAGGAGATTGTCTAAATCTTGGGATGTTAACGGTACGCCTGTCAAGTCCGATGGAAAATGTGATCAAGGTCTCTGTCAGTCATTTTGAAGGAACGCAGTACAAGGGACCATTTGCAGAAATAACCGACGAGAATCCAGCCATTCACATTGAAGAGACGGAGGAAGAAATCATTTACAGGACTGGTGAAACTAAGGCTGTAATAGATAAGAGGCCGAATTCCTGGGGGATTTGTTTCTATGATGGGGACCGGAAGCTGACGAACACAGGATTTCACAATATGGCCTGTATGTCAAATGGAGACTCAGGGCGCCGTTTTATGGTAGAGCAGTTGGCACTTGATGTAGATGAGTTTGTGTATGGCTTAGGAGAACGGTTTACACCATTTGTTAAGAACGGCCAGATGGTTGATATGTGGAATGAAGACGGGGGGACTGCCAGCGAAATCGCATATAAAAATGTTCCCTTTTATATTACCAATAAAGGTTATGGCATCCTTTTAGACAATGAAGGGGATGCATCCTTTGAAATTGCCAGTGAAAAGGTGGAACGGGTTCAGTTTTCCGTAGAAGGAGAACGCCTTGACTATTATGTGATTAATGGTGGAACTCCAAAGGGGACCATTCAAACATATACAGAACTGACTGGAAAACCGGCGTTGCCTCCAGCTTGGTCGTTTGGGCTCTGGCTGAGTACATCTTTTACCACGGATTACGATGAAGCAACTACATCAAGCTTTATTAAAGGAATGGCAGACCGTGACATTCCGCTCCATGTGTTTCACTTTGATTGCTTTTGGATGGAGGCTTATGAATGGTGTAACTTTACCTGGGATCAAAAGACGTTTCCCGATCCCAAAGAAATGCTAAAGCGCTACCATGACAGGGGGCTTAAAATCTGTGTATGGATTAATCCTTATATCGCCCAAAAGTCACCACTTTTTGCGGAAGGAATGAAACAAGGTTATCTGTTAAAGAAAAACAATGGAGATGTCTGGCAGACAGACCTATGGCAGGCAGGAATGGGGCTGGTGGATTTTACTAATCGAGATGCTGTTTCCTGGTATCAGGGAAAGTTAAAGACACTTCTTAATATGGGAGTAGATTGCTTCAAGACGGATTTTGGCGAAAGGATTCCGGTTAAGGATATTGCTTATTTTGATGGTTCTGATCCGGTGAAAATGCATAATTACTATACCTATCTTTATAATCAGGCAGCGTTTGAACTTTTGGAAAAGGAGCGAGGCGTGGGAGAGGCTATATTGTTTGCCCGTTCTGCAACCGTAGGGTCACAAAAATTTCCTGTTCACTGGGGAGGAGACTGCTCTGCAAATTATCCTTCCATGGCGGAAACCCTGCGCAGCGGTTTGTCTCTTGCCTGTGCAGGCTTTGGATTCTGGAGCCACGACATCAGCGGATTTGAAAGCACTGCTTCTGCGGATGTTTATAAGAGATGGTGCCAGTTTGGACTAATGAGTTCCCACAGTCGTCTTCATGGATCTTCTTCCTACCGGGTGCCGTGGATGTTTGACGATGAGGCATGTGAAGTATTACGCAAATTTGTGAAGTTAAAATGCCGTCTCATGCCTTACCTTTACCGCCAGGCAGTGCTGTCTCATGAGGAGGGCATCCCAATGATGCGGCCCATGTTTGTGGAATTTCCAGAAGACCGTGGGTGTGATACTCTGGATAAGCAGTATATGATGGGAGATTCTCTGCTCATAGCACCTGTTTTTAAGGAAAGTGGAGAAGTGGATTACTATCTTCCGGCGGGCAAATGGTATAACCTTTTGACTGGTCAGTTCATTGAGGGAGGAGGATGGCAGAAAGAGCATCATGACTTTTTCACCATGCCACTTTTAGTAAGGCCCAATTCGATACTGGCAATGGGTGTCTGTGATGACAGGCCAGATTATGATTACAGCAATGGAGTGACCTTGTATTTGTCCGTGTTTGAGGACGGAGTGAAAGGGAGTACATCAGTTACAGATTTGGACGGAAATATCGTTATGACGGCTAAAGCAAGGAGAGAGGGCGACGCCATCTTCCTTCATGTGGAGGGGGGAAATGAAAATTGGTCTTATGAGACCCTTGGAGATAAAAATGGCTTGGTGGTGATAGAATAAAGAAAACACCAAAAATTTCTCGGTCATATCCGGAGATTTTTGGTGTTTTTAATGGATTTACGTATCTTAGTAGTCAACATTACGAAGATCTTTCGACATTTCCTCTAGAAAGTTGTTCCATAAGTCAACGCTGAAGTCCATTAACTTCATGTTGTTATCTGCAATCTCTTTTTTTAAATTATTGTTGATCATATCCGTCCGAAAATAAAGGATTTTTTCAGAATCGTTATCGGTGAGATAAATAAGGCTCATCCCCTTGGAACAGAGCACCGCAACCTTTGGAAGTTCACTGTTAACGATTCGGATTCGGCTCACATTATCTTTATAAATATAGGAATCAAATCTTTTTAGGTAAGGAATGCGTTCCTCCAGAGGAATATTCACGGTACCAACAAGAGGGATGATGGCATGACCACTGGATTGGAATCCAATCATGGCATCAATGTTGACATAAAAATCCGTATCATCTGTCAGTACCCTGTGAAATAATTCGAGAATCGTTTTTTTAATAACTTCATCGCTGTGAATGTCTTTCATCTCTTCCTCATGAATTAGATAGCCGATGGAAATAAAATTATAGACAGCATCAATAGATCCGTTGGTTAAGCGAAAAAGAAGGGAAGGATCATTAGCTAGAGCAGCTCTCGCGTCCTTTCCGTCATAACTAATTTTTCTGGTTTTTTTCCGAATAAGGGAATTGTAAAAAGTAGTGAGATAGCTTTTTTGTTTGATAAATGTCATGAGAGGAGTTCCATCAAGCTGAATGCTGAAAACCATGAGAAACTGTCCTCTCAACAGTAAAAATGGGTTACCGATTTCCTCAGTGATCTCCAATAAATTTAGATCTAAATACTTCTCTGCTCTAGCGATGGCTGCCAGGGTTCCTAAATTATAATCCGTGCTTGACGATTCCAGACAAGATATGTTGAAGAAGTGATTAAAGAGTATATTCTCCGGTTTTCGCGTATTCGCTATTTTGATTCTATGGAAGATATCATAATAAAGATGATCGCATAGCGGCAGGGCACTGTAAAATTCCAGAGGTATCTCGTTCCCACTGGTTATATGGTCTGAAACAAGGACGCAGAACAAGTTTAAAATATTTTTCTTCCCCAGAAAGCTTGCTTCCCGGTCTGAAAGAACAGGTCTTCCGTCATTCTCATATTCAAAATCTTTGTCCAGTGCGTATTCTAAAGCACAGGAGAGAAACATTTCCAGTTCATATTTGGAGCTAAAATCATAGATCACCGGAAAAAGAGGGAGAAACTTAAAATAGCAGTGGTAGCTGTAAAGGGAATCTGCAAAGTAAGCGGATGCCCGTCTACTAAAGGCTCTTTTTTCCTTGATAAAAGGGAGCCTGCCTCCTTTCAGAATCTTGCTTAAGCCGCTGGGCGTCATGTTCATACTAATTGCGAAATCTGTTTTAGCCGTTTGTGCAATATCAATAAGCGCTTCAAGTAATAAGCCAAGTCTCATTCTGATCTTCCTGTTCTTTCTTAAAATGGGAAAAAAGTTACACGTTTTTTCTAAATCGTATATCATATTGTAACCTTATTTTCTTTATTTTTCAAGCACCTCCTTCTTCTTCCAGTTATAATTATTTATAGGGTTTTTTCGTAAGTTGAAACAATAAAAAATCACTATATATAGAGATACTAGCGATTTTAAGCAACCGCTTAAAATGCGTGGAAAAGCTTAGAAAAGGAGGATAATATGATGAAACAAAAAAAAAGAAAGCAGTTTATAAGTGGGATGTTGGTATTGATTCTTATATTAAATATATTATTGCCGGTCCAAACAGTATTTGCCAATGAAACTGATCCGGCTGGAGAGATAACCAGTATGGACACGGCAACACCGTCCGATGCGGACCGGGAACCAGTGATTTCTGATAAAGGGGATACCAGTCATGGAATAGGAACCCCTTCCGATGCAGGAAAATCAGGGTCAACGGATAAAATAAATCCAGGTGACCCCATGGCAACGCCATCTATTGCACAATTGGGGGAAGGGGAAGACATAACCGATAGTTTAGGTGAGCTTCTGGCGGTAGTGAAGCAAAATGGGGTTGTTATACCAGCAGATGGGAAAATAAACAGCAATGACCCTATTACCGTAGACATTTCCTTTGACTTACCGGTAGAGGGGGATGAGCCCACACCGCCTGTAACGGTAAAGAAAAATGATACGGCATACTTTGAACTGAGCAATTCGTTTAAGCTCCTTACAGGAGCTACGATCCCGTTAAAAGATGGAGCAGTGCTGGTTGGGCATGTGTCCTTCATTACAGATCCTGATACCAATATGGTCTCTGCCAAAATCCTATTTGATGGAGATGACGAGGTTTTTGACGGAACGGTAAACACGGTAAAATGCCAGTTTCACGCAGATTTCCAGTTTGATTCAAGCGGAAGTCCAGTAACAGGCGGCGAGCAGGTGGTAATCATACTTGATAAAGATTACACGGTCGTCGTACCGCCTGCAAAGATTATTTATGGAGCAGAAAAAATAGGAACTCTGGATTTAACAAATAAATGGGTGGAATGGAAGGTAACGATTACTGCCACTCAGGGCGGCGGCGCCATTGATCTAGAGGGATATAAATTCTCGGATGATCTAAAAAATGTTGGAACCTATATTCCAGGTTCCTTTTCAGTGACAGATGATCCCTCTGCAGTACCGGAAGAAAATGACAGCCGAATTGAGTATGTTTTCCCCGCAGGAGCGAAGGGACCACAGACGGTATCCTTTAAAACAGAAATCCCAGAAGATCTCTATTTTGCAGCAACTGGGGAACAGAAGATTCTTAATAAAGCTGGTCTCTATGACAAAGAGGATGTTCTCAAAGAAGAGGGTCAGGCAGAAGTCTCCTGGACTCCAAAGTGGATTGAAAAGTCAGGAGAAACAAATGACAAAGGCAGTTTGGGCGTATATGATCCAAAAAACAGAACCATTACCTGGACGATTATAGCCAACCACAAGGATGCATCTTTAAAACAGGTGGTAATCACTGATGTTCTTTCCCCTGAAATTATTGATTCTGCAAAAAAACTTATCTTTGACTCAGCAACTCTCCAGAAATGGGATGGCTCTGATTTTGGGACTGCGGTTTCCATTACTCCGGATCAAAACGGAGAATATGCGATCGGTGATATTGATTCCAAAATCCTGCTAACCATTGTTACAAAGGTGCCAGATGATGTTCTCACCACAGGGAAGATTACTTATTACAACCAGGCATCCATCAAATGGCAGGGGTCTTCTGGTACCAAGTCAGGAAATATCGGCGTGGGCATTGGATATAATGCAATTACAAAATCAGGGAAAGCGAACCCATCAGAGGGAACGGTTTCCTGGAAGGTGACGGTAGATCCCAAGGAACAGCCAATTCCTGATCCAAAGGTTTATGATCTCCTTGTCTATGGAGGCAAAGCAAGCGGATTTGACATTTCGTCAGTGACCGGAATTCCTGATGGGATAAAAACCGGAGATTTAAAAGTAAGTTACGGTATGAAATATATCGATGGCACCTTTACTGGGGCTGGACTGAGTTTAACGGTTCTTCCTATTATTCAGGAAGGAAAGCGGGTTGGAGATCTTTTGGAAGTCACTGGCTTTATCACCGGTGCAGGTGCTACAAGCAGCACTTTTACATATGACAGCCAGGTATTAGATCCAAAGATATTTGCCACAAACGAATCGACTACAATTAACAACACGGCCACGCTGTTTAGTGGAACGGCAAAGCTGAATGAATCCACGACAGGACCCGGTTACAACAGCAAGATGTTGTTAAAGGAAATGTTAAAGCGGGAAGCCATATCTAGTCCAGCAGCAGGAGTCAATAATCGTACAAGAAATGCCAGTGAAGGTTTTGATTACAAGGATAAATCGGTTATATTCCGGCTCAATGTCAATGCCAATCATTTAAACCTGTCCCAGATGAAAAATTGGTTGGGAGAAGTAATGGGAGCGGCCACGGTTACTGATACTTTGCCGGAGGGCTGGGTATTTGACAAGATTGACGGCTCTAATGAGTATCTGATTTTTGAAGGAACTGGAAATTCAGATGGAAGTGTCACCGCATCTGGTTTAGCACTTGAAACCGTGTCAGGACTTACCTCCGCAATCAGTGGAAGAACGGCATCCTTTACGTTCCAGAACATGGATAGACCTTACGTGATTCTAATAAAGGCCAGACCGGATGCAGATACGGTTAAGAACTATTTTAATTCCAATAAGCAAACAACAGTACAAAATAATTTGAAGATGGTCACGGAAAAATCTCCAGAAGTCACCAGTACTCAGAATGTAACGATCGTCAGTGAAGTGCTGGGGAAAACATCAAGTATTAAAAGTCCAGGCGTATTGCTTTGGTCCGTGGAATATAAGCCATCAGAATTTTTAACATCAGCAACCAAACTTTATGATACGCTGCCTATAGGAATTGATGTGAGAACCAACGCAAAAGGAGAGCTGCTCCTGGAAGGAGGAAATTTTTCCGCATATGAAATGATCCTTCAAGCAAATGGATCATACATTCTGGGAGATGCGGTTCTGTTAAAGGCAGGAGAAAACATATTCTATGACAATGGTACCAGAGGGCTTACCTTTCCAATACAAGATAGCAAGAAAGCATACCGTTTCTCCTACCTTACCGATGTAACAGGAGAGCCTGGAAATGTGTCCAATAAGGTAATGCTGTATGGAGGAACTTCCGAAGGAGTAGAAACCAACAAACCCTACCAAATCACAAATGCAGATGGTCAGGCAAGCATGCAAAGAAACGGCTGGATTTCCATTACCAAAACCGATATGGCAGGTACCCCTTTGAAAAATGCAGAATTTACCCTTTTTGCACAGGATGGAAAAACTATAATCCGAAAAGGAATGACAACCAGCGACGGAACCTTAAAATTCAAGGTTATTCCAAATGGCAGTTATATTTTAAAGGAAACAAAAGCACCGACGGGCTATATCCTGGAAGGTGTTACCCATACCTTGACAGTTTCCACAGAAGGCGGTGTGGTGACCTCTTCCATTAACGGAAAAAGCGGAAGCGGTTCGAATGCCATAACCGTGAAAAACGTATTAGAAGGTACGGTGGGAAATTTGAAAATCATGAAAACCGTTGCCGGAAATGCGGCTGACACAGCGAAAAAGTTTGATTTTACTGTAACCTTTCGTGATGACTCAGAAACTTATTCCTACGTTGGATACGGCGTTCCTAACGGTGCCATAAAAAGCGGTGATACCATTTCCCTAGGGCATGGTGATAGCATTAATATACAGGGACTTCCAAGGGACACGGATTATACGGTAACTGAGGCAGATTATACGGAAAGTGGTTATATAACAGTTAGTACAGGAGATCAGGGCACAATTGAAGCAGATGCTGTGCAGACCGCTTCCTTTACCAACACAAAGAATGCAGTTCCTCCAGTGGAAGTGCTCACTGGAGATTTGACCATTAGTAAAACTGTTTCTGGAAACGGAGCAGATATAAAAAAGAAATTTGAATTTACAGTAACCTTTGATAATGCACCGGATGCCTATTCCTATACCGGGAATGGTATAACCGGAGGAATCATTCATAGCGGAGATAAGATATCTCTTAGCCACGGGCAGAGCATTACCATCACTGGATTGCCTGCTGGCGCAGGTTATCACGTAGAGGAAGCAGACTATTCGGCTGAAAAGTATACGGTAGTCAGTGTGGGAGCGGAAGGCAGCATTGAAGCAAAGACCACCAGGATTGCAGCCTTTACCAATACGAAGCAGACAGACCCTGAAAAACCTGACAATGGCGGAGGAAGCAGCGGAGGTGGCAATATCGACGTGAAATCACCAAAGGTTCCAAAGAGCGATGGCTCACAGACAATGCCAGATCCATTGGTAAACATTGTTACTAATACGCCAACTGGAAATAAAGTAGGTACGCCGGAAGAAACCGCTATTACTTCTAATCAAGTTCCGAAAGGAACAAAATACGGAAAGAACGATGGATTGCCAAAGACTGGAGATGAAAGCAACAGTTTTAAATCCATATATGCACTGTTACTGGTATTTGCAGGACTAAGTGCTTTATTACTTTCTTTTATGCTGTTTTTGAAAACACGCAGAGAAAAATAACAATACTTTCTATTATATCGCACAAAGAAAACGCCTCTGCCCCCTCATGATTGAGGGGGCAGAGGCGTTAAAAGTGTCTAGGACAACTTTTATATCTAACGTTTGTTAGTTCTTAAAGGAACAGTTTACCACATTAGCACCAACAATTACGTCTTTGTTCTTTCCACCGTTAGAGATGCATCCAGTAAAGTTGTGCTTACCGGAATTAGGAGCTTTAGGGAAATTAAAGTTTACGTTATTGTTATTGGCGGTACAGTTTTTAAGAGTAACGGCACCTGTGTTATTATTCTGGTCAAATCCTCTTGCTTTGTTGGCGGTTGCAACACAGCCTTCCAGATAGTGATTATCAGCAGTGAAATTACCGCCTACCTTAAAGCCCTGTCCATTTCCGCTGTTATTTCCATTATAGGAAGCTTCGGAGTTATAAACCTTAACGGCATTTCCAGCAGAGTAGAAATCAAATCCGTCATCGGAATTGTTTAAAGCAATACAGTTCTGGAATACATTTCCAGGTCCAATGCTTAATTTGGCTGCAAAACCATCTGCATTCTCGCCGTTTGTCTTTTTGTCGTAGTTATAAGTAGAAGTTACTTTAACGATTTTGTTATTGGATGCGCCATTGCTCATCTGAAGACCAGTATCTCCGCATTTGGTAATAAAGCAGTCACTGATCTGATTGTTGCTGCCGCTGATGTGAATGCCGTTATCTCCAGCGTTTTGAATGGTAAGACCTGAGATGTTCCAGTAATCTCCAGTAATCTGGAATCCACGGGAGCTGTCAGCATATGGCTGGCTGGAGAAGTCTACCACTGGTTTCTGGCCATTGTAGTTTACAATCTTAATTGGGGCACCGGAAGTTCCTTTGGCGCTCAGCTTAAATGTAGTGGATGAGGAATAGGTTCCTCCCATTAGGTAAATGGTGGTGCCTGCAGACGCTTTAGAAATGGCCTTGTCAATGGTTTTGTAAGGCTTGTCTGTTGTTTGTCCGCTGTTTGAATCGTTGCCGCTTGTGGATACATAATACGCGGCAGATGCTGCATTTGCTGGGAGCGGACTAAAGTACGCTAAACTTGCTACCATAAAACAGGTAGTGACAACACTGATGATGCTTTTTCTCTTTCTCATATAATAACCCCTTTCTTTATATCTAGATTCCTGACCAATTATTTGATCAAGAAGATCCAGCAAAAAAATAAAAAACATAAGTGAGCCTGAGAATCCCTGAGATGTCTGCGTTTGTGCAAAATACATAACTTCATACTAAAATAAATAGATCGTATTGTCAATATTTAATTGTAAAATCATATCCATTATGAAAAAATGGAATACACTTGTTAAAATAACGTAAAAAATAATAAAACAGCGCTGCAAGATATCTGTTATTAACAGATGCCTTACAGCGCTGTGATTCGCAATGTATCCTTATGAAGGAGCTTGCTCCTTAAATTCCTTTAATGCCTGAGAAAGCTGGTCTGGGCAAGAGGTTGGACGAAAACCGCACTGAATTCCATCCAGACGTTTAATCGCTTCATCCACATCCATTCCTTCCACAAGCCTTGATACGCCCTGCGTATTACCGGAACAGCCGCCGACGAACTGAACCTTAACTACTTTATTGTCTTCCACTTCAAAACTGATTTCTTTTGAGCATACGCCCCGTGTTTTATAATTCATGATTGGTACCTCCAACTCTTTAAGCCATCGCATGTAAACATACTAAATTATAGTCAAACAGCGGTAAGGTGTCAATAGCACTTTTCAAACAGGAATAAAGACGTTATAATATATAGTAATAGAAGAAATTATTTTAAAGGAGGAATGTTATGTTAGGAATTATCGGAGCCATGGACGTAGAAGTGGCAGAAGTAAAGAAATGTATGGAGAATGTAACGGTAAAGACCATAGCAGGTATGGATTTTTATAGAGGTGTATTAAAAGGCAAGGAAGCCGTTGTGGTACGATGCGGGATTGGAAAAGTAAATGCGGCTATCTGTACCCAAATTCTTGCAGATCAATACCAGGTGAGCGCAGTCATCAACACTGGGATTGCCGGATCACTAAAACCTGAAATCAACATTGCAGATGTGGTACTTTCTACGGATGTAGTCCATCATGATATGGATGCAACTGGCTTTGGTTATCCAGCAGGACAGATTCCCCAGATGAAAGAATTTTCATTTTCTGCCGATGAAGAACTTAGAAAACTAGCTTATGATTGTTGTAAAGAAGTTAATCCTGAGATTGGAGTTTTCATTGGAAGAGTGGTCTCAGGGGATCAGTTTATTTCCGATAGGGTTAAAAAAGAGTGGATTTCAAAAACTTTTGGTGGTGCATGTACCGAGATGGAGGGTGCTGCCATCGCTCAGGCTGCCTACTTAAACCATATCCCATTTCTAATCATTAGAGCCATCTCAGACAAGGCGGATGACAGCGCAGATATGGACTATAGCGAGTTTGAACCCCTGGCAGTAAAACACTCCGTAAACCTTATTTTAGCTGTTGCACAAAGGTATTCATATTAGGTTCAGAATCGAATCCTGACAGGATTTGACGAACGATTCTAGGCTCTCTCATCTTCCCAAAGCCTTACCGGGTGTTTATAATAGACCTATCACCCGGGGAGACCGGGTACGAAAGGGGAGCTATTATTATGCTGGAATTTTTACAGACAGGCAAGGCGTTATACGTGCTAGCAGCATTTTGCGGCATCGGTGTAATCACCAGATGGCTGACACGTAACCTCTACAAAAGAATGATTAAAGAATCGGACAACCTATTACTTACGAAGAATAAGAGTCTTCGTGCCTTTAAGCAGAAGACGGAATCTACATATCAGTTAAACCAAGGTATTCCAAGAATCAAACCTTATTTAGAGCGTCAGATGTATGACTTTAGATGTATGGGGGTCACCTTCCACGGTTGGAACATCTTTTCCAATCAAATGACGTTATGGTGCTTTTTGCTGGGAGGCGGTGCAGCATTTGCTTCCTATTGGTATCGAACCGATCCGTATTACATCGTATTATATGGTTCCGTTGGAATCATGGCAGGACTCTTTACTATATTAGTGGAGCATGGGGCAGGAATTTCAGAGAAACGGCAGCAGCTATTTGCGGCGCTTGACAATTATCTGGAAAATATCCTCATATATCGATTGGATCAGGAACGAGATGATTTAGATGCAATGTCGGGACCGCATTTGGAGCCCCGTGAAAATATAAGGTCTATTTATTCCCAAGCAAGTAAAAATGGAGTAGAAGAAATTAAAGAGGCCGAGCCTAAACCGGATAGAAGAAGTGCAAGGCAGAGATTAAAATCAGAGAGACCGGAAAAACCAGTAAGAAATCGTCAGGCACCACAAATGGAGCAGTATCCAGATCAAATAGGACCGGAGATGGAAAAACCGGTAGCTTCAGAGGCTGCGAGTAACAGGCGAGATGTGGATTATCTAAAACGGAGTTTGGAACAGATTGCGGCAAGCCGGGAAAAAGAGAGAAGCAACCGGGCAGGAGAGGATTGGCTTAAAGATTTAAACCCAGAAGAATTAAAACTAATTGGTGAAATTCTTCAAGAATATCTAACCTGAACATTTGGCGGTACCAGGAAAATCATGTCGCAAACGGAAGGATTATATGATATAATTTCCCTAAACAGGCAGTCAGCAACCTGAACATAAGGAAAAAGGAGATATGGGAAATGGGAAATATAGTTTTTGATTATTCCAAAGCATCCGGCTTTGTTTCAGCAGAAGAGATGGATAATATGAAGTCTGCGGTTATGTGTGCAAGAGACACCTTAATGAACAAATCTGGTGCAGGCAATGATTTTTTAGGCTGGATCGACCTTCCGTCCGATTATGATAAGGAAGAGTTTCACCGAATAAAGGAAGCTGCAAAAAAGATTCAATCGGACTCTGATGTACTCTTAGTGGTTGGAATTGGCGGTTCCTATCTTGGTGCAAGAGCAGCCATTGAATTTTTATCCCATAGTTTTTATAATGTATTATCCAAAGAAACTCGTAAAACTCCGGAGATCTATTTTGTTGGAAACAGCATTAGCAGCAAATACATCAACGATTTAAAAGATGTGCTAAAAGGAAAAGATTTCTCCGTAAATATGATATCTAAGTCCGGCACCACAACAGAGCCTGCCATCGCTTTCCGTGTGTTTAAGGACATGTTAATTGAAAAGTATGGTCGTGAGGAGGCAAATAAAAGGATTTATGCCACCACGGATAAAGAAAAAGGAGCGCTTAAAAGTCTGGCAGACCAAGAAGGATATGAAACCTTTGTGGTGCCTGATGATGTAGGCGGACGCTTTTCTGTGCTCACTGCCGTAGGACTTCTTCCCATCGCAGTATCAGGTGCTGACATTGAAAGACTGATGGAAGGAGCAAGTGATGCGAGATTAGAAGTCACCAAGACTCCATATGAGTCTAATGGTGCGCTCCAGTATGCGGCTGTCCGCAATATCCTTCTTAGAAAGGGCAAGACAGTTGAAATCGTAGCCAATTATGAACCAAGCCTTCATTATGTATCCGAATGGTGGAAACAGCTCTTTGGTGAGAGTGAAGGTAAGGACCAGAGAGGTATTTTTCCAGCGGCAGTAGATTTGACCGCAGATCTCCACTCTATGGGACAGTTTATTCAGGATGGGGCAAGAATTATGTTCGAAACTGTTTTAAATGTCCAGGAATCTCCTGCAGAGATTCTTTTAAAGGAAGAAGAAGTGGATACTGACGGCATGAACTATCTTGCTGGAAAGAGTGTTGATTTTGTAAATAAGAGTGCCATGAACGGCACCATTATAGCTCATAGCGATGGTGATGTGCCTAATCTGGTGATTGATATTCCAGAACAGGACGAATACAGCCTAGGACAGTTATTTTATTTCTTTGAGTATGCCTGCGGTGTCAGCGGGTATCTGCTGGGAGTGAATCCATTTAACCAGCCAGGAGTGGAAAGTTATAAAAAGAACATGTTCGCACTGTTAGGAAAACCTGGTTATGAGAAGGAAAGAGAAGAATTGTTAAAACGATTATAAGGTGTATGAATATGATACCGGCGCTCCGGCTTGGACCTTTTTGGTTTCAGCCCGGACGCCGGATTTTTCATTTTATTTTCTTAAGTAACTATTTAACAAAACTTAATTTGGAAATAATATAATATCATGATATGATTAAATGGTATCTAGGAAACACATTTTTAAGGAGGAAACTATGAAAAAGACTTTAACCATGTTCCTTGTTTTTGCTATGGCATTTTCTATGACTGCCTGTGCAGGAGCAAAGGACGCAAAAACGATTTACAATGAGGCGACGAAGAAAACTTCAGAGCTGACATCTATGGATGTAACTTCCATAGTCAATACTCAGATGACTCAGGGTGAGAACAAGACAGACATGAAGATGAATCTGGATATGAAGATTGCAGATATCAATAAAGAAACAATGAAGTATTCTGCGACAGGAACTACCTCAGTGATGGGACAGGACCTGGATATCTCCATGTACTATGAAAACGGATATTACTACATGACCTCCATGGGACAGAAAATCAAATATGCCATGGATCTCAAAGAAATGATGGAGCAGGTAAAGCAGAGCACAGAAGGTGCAAGCTTAGATGCTTCCTATATGAAGGAAATCTCAGCAAAAAAAGATGGCGATAATCAGATTATCACCTTTACCGTGGACGCACAAAAGATGGATTCCTATGTAAAAGATCTGATCGCTCAGATGGGAACCAACTTAGAAGGCGTAACCTATAACATCAAAGAAGTAAAGGGCGAAGCAACTGTGAATAAAGATGGTTACTTCTCCAAATCAAAGATTAATATGTCTTTGGATATGACTGCTCAGGGCGAGACCATTTCCATGGTTATGGATACCGATGCAACCTATAATAATCCGGGTCAGACCGTAGAAGTTACGACTCCGGATTTAGAAGGTTATACTGAAGTTGACCCAAGTACAATGGGAAGTCAGTAAGCTACACTTAGTGAAAGGGCTGTCGCACATGTGCGACAGCCCTTTTATTCTTCAATGACCTGGATTTCCAGAAAGTCAAAGTCTATGTGTTCAATAAAGTTATCCTGGGTGAACCTGGCTTTGGAGTGTTTTTTAAACTCCGAGACAGTGGCATCAAGCCAGATCGGTTTTCCCAAGTCAAACTGGTAGCAGATCTCTTCCAGAGCGCTAAATATCATAGTAGTCCTGGACTGGCTGTAATCAGAGTTGCAGATAACAGTATCCTTAAGGAACCTTGTGTCTTTGACTAATTTTGCCCATATGCGAAACATAATGTATTATCCCTTCTTAATGCAACAGTTACACCCTTTGTTTTCATGATAAAACGATTATATCATTGGGAAAGGAGAGAGCGCAAGGTGGAAAATGACGGACATTGTAAAACAGTGAAATATATGATAGAATCTTGATAGGAAAAACCCAAGAAGGGAGACTTAAGATGGCACAACCCATAACGGATCAGGTTGGTTTTCTTGGAGAGGCATGCAGAGCCGTCCAAGAGCTGTCTGCAAGCAGAAATCTGCTGGAAAAGTTCCATCAGGAGAAGAGACATCTGGAAAAGGAGCTGGAAGCAGAACGAAAGGCAGTGGCAGATGATATTAGCCTTACGATCAAGAAGAGAATTGATGAGATCGAAGGCACCTATGACAAAGAAATTGAACGAGAACAAGATGCACTAAAGCGGATGAGGGCCAAACGAGAAAAGGCCAAGAATCAAGGGATGAAAGAGCGAATTGAAGAGGAAACTGCAGAGCTTAAGGACAATAATAAAGAGCTGAGGCAGCAGATGAAGGACGTGTTCCGGCAGGAGAGAGTTCCCAGATTTTGCAACAGCAGGCTTTATTATGCACTCTATCTGCCGGGAGGATTTCGGGAATGGATGCTTTTAATTACAGTTATCCTCATATTTTTTCTTGCCATTCCATGTGGAATCTATTTTCTTCTTCCAGAGAAAACCTTATTTTATTTAATTGGAATTTATTTTTTGACCATTGTTATCTTTGGGAGCATTTATATCTTCATCTATAATTGGACAAAGATGAAGCATCTTAGTGCCTTGAGAAAAGGAAGAACCATCAGGGATCTTATTAAGACCAACGAACGGAAGATGAAGGTTATCATCCATTCCATTAAAAGGGACCGGGATGAAGCGTCTTATGATTTAGGAAAATATGATGATGAAATTGCAAGAATTGAACAAGAGCTAACCGATATCATGGATAAGAAAAGGGAAGCCCTAAACACGTTTGATAAGGTAACAAAGACTATTATATCAGATGAAATTGCAGATGGCAGAAAAGATATCTTATCAAAGCTTACAAAGGATTATGAAGAAGCTCAGACTAATGGCAAAGAAGCTGAGATCCGGGTAAAGGAGCAGACATTGTTTATCAACGACAATTATACTTCTTATATTGGAAAAGAATTTATGATACCAGAGCTGCTTGATGAACTGGCTGATATGATACGAATGGGGAAGGCGACCACCATAGGAGAAGCTAAAACTCTATATTCGAGTCTTAAGGAATAAAATGAAGGTGCAGGAAGACACGCGAAAGCAGTTGTTTCCTGCACTTTTTTTTTGCGATTTTTCTAGGACGATGTAGTGAATAATTCCATAAATCACGGCTTATAATAGAACAGAGAAAATAAGGACAGCAAGGCAGGAAATTATGAAACTATGGGAAAGAATTTCGATCCGGAGTAACCGGGACGTTTTTTATTATGACACAAAGCATTCCTTTGAAACAGAGGACTTTGCTTCCAGACTTTATGATATGATAAGTATAGAACTGGAAAATAAGAAAGCATCAGGAGTACTTTTTTTGTGCATCGGCACCGACCGTTCCACGGGAGACAGCCTTGGGCCCTTAATCGGTTACAAGCTAAAAGAACAAAGTCTGGAGCACATAGAAGTCATTGGGACTTTGGAACGACCGGTACACGCCATGAATCTTGAAACGTATCAGACCTTGCTTCGCTTAAGATATCCAAATTATGTGATAGTAGCTGTGGATGCTTCTGTTGGAAATATGGAGCACATCGGTCATGTGACTCTTGGCAGAGGTGCCTTAAAACCAGGGCTTGGAGTGAGTAAGGAACTTCGGTCAGTGGGAGATATCTTCATAACAGGAATCGTTGGTAGTTGTAGTAATTATGACCCTCTTATGCTCCAAAGCATAAGACTTTCCATTGTCATGCGTATGGCTGACTGTATCAGCCATAGTATTTTTCTTGTCGAAAAGTTATGGGAGAACACGTCCATACTTTGACACGTTTTTCGCCTGTTACATGCTATGATGCATTGGATTATAAAGAATAGCGAGGTGTGCCAATGGGTGAATTATACAATCCGTACCCGAAGCTGCCAAAGAACATCAGGCAGATCGGGGAACGGGATCAGATCGTAAAACTATATGTTGAGGATTATGTGAACACGTATTTAAAACGTCTGTATCCTGTGGGAGGACAAGGGCTGCGGATAGGCCTACTGCTTGGTAGTTTGGAACTCAATGACGGAACGCCTTATATCTTCATAGATGGCGCTTTGGAGATGGAGGATGTGACAGAAGCAGGAAGGGTATCATTTACTGATATTTCCTGGAAAAAGGCTTATCAAAGCATTGATCAGCTTTTCCCAAAGAGATCAATTCTCGGCTGGTTTTTATGTGGCAGTCCAGGAGATGATTTGACTCCTTTGAATTACTGGAAACAACATATGCAGTATTTTGAAGGCACCAACAAGTTGATGTATTTAAGCAATGGAATCGAAGGAGATGAAACAGTTTACATAACATCAGAAGATGGATTTTACAAGCTCCAGGGCTATAGTATATATTATGAAAGAAACCAAATGATGCAGGACTATATGGTACTGCGAAAAGATGTAAAACGTATCGAAACTGATACAAATGATAAGGTTATTGAAGAATTCCGCAAGCGGATGGACGAACATAAAGAGGAAGCGACGGACAGGCATCAGACCGCCGGGCTTCTTCGGGGCATGTGTACAGCCATGTCAGTCGTCATATTAGCTGGCGGAATTGTTATGTTTAACAACTTTGAGCGAATGCAAAACATGGAAAGTGTCATCGTTTCTGCCATTCCGGCAAAAGCGGAAAAGTTTTTAGCAGGAGATCATAAAAAAGAAAGTAAGTCTCAAACCGGAGTGGTGGTGGAAGATGCAGAAGCTGGCATATCGCCCACAACAGCAGTGAATAAGGAGACGATGTCGAATACCCAGCCAACCCAGGCAGGTCAAGCTCAGGTGCCAACAGAAACCGCTGTAACCCCGGAAACAAGCTTGGCTCAGACTGAGGCAGACAACACAAAGGAAAGTCAGACCGTGGCTGAAAGCGAGAAAGCCACAGAGCAGACGAGTCAAGTTGCTGCAGAGACAACAAAGGCACAAACTGGCGAGAGCAGTGCGCAAAAAGAGACCAGCGAGGCCCCTTCTAAGAACCAGGAAGCGGCAGCTTCAGGAGCAAGAGTTCATGTGGTGCAGGAAGGAGAGACGCTTTACGGAATCAGTCTGGCAGAATACCATACGGTAAACAAGTTAAAGGAAATCTGTGAGCTCAATGGATTAGAGGATGAAAATAAGATTGTAGCGGGTCAGAAATTACTGCTTCCGTAGAAAAAAATAATGCTTTTCTCAATAAAATGTTGTATACTACAAGTATATATGGGCATTTTTAGGAGAGAACTGCATGAGCGAATGGAACTCAATGAACAGAGAGATTAAAAAAAACCAGCTTCGGAGTCAGATTGTTCAAAATTCCGGCAACAAGGATGAATCCAGTGAAGAGATCATTAAAAAAGCCCGTAGTAAGGTAAAAAAGAAGCGGTTTCGGATTTCTTTGGTGGTATTATTGGTGTTGGCAGCAGGTGGCATCGGTGCGTTTGAGTATTTCAGTTTATACCATTACACCGGTTATGGTGTGGTATGGTCAAAGGAACTGAATGAGGGAAGCTATGAGGGATATCTAAACTTTGGCTCCAATCTACTCAAATACAGTAAAGATGGTGCTTCCTATCTGGATTCCCAAGGAAAAGAAGTATGGATCCAAAGCTATGAGATGAAGTCACCAAAGGCGGTTGTTAATGGAGAGTATGCTGCAATTGCAGATTTGCAGGGCAATTCCATTTATATATTTAATAAGGCAGGAAATGTTGGGGTAGCTACTACGGTTCTCCCGATTGTGAAAGCAACGGTCTCCTCTCAGGGAGTGGTTGCCGCGGTCTTAGAGGATTCAACCGCCAATTACATATATTTTTTCAAACAAGACGGATCAGCACTTGATGTAAAGATCAAGGCTCTGTTAGGGGGAGATTCCGGCTATCCGGTTGATATTAGTTTATCTCCAGATGGAACTCAGCTCATGGGAGCCTATGCCTATTTAAAGAACGGCACTTTAAATGGAAGGGTAGCGTTCCACAATTTTGCAGAAATCGGAAAAAGTATTCCGGACAGGCTGGTTGGTGGATTTGATGAACCCTATGATTCCTCCCTTGTGGCCCAGGTGCATTTCTTAGACGATACCTACGCTTGTGCTTTCTCAGACAACAGCGTATCGTTTTACTCAACAAAAAATGCTCTTTCCCCAGAATTAGTCAAACAGATTCCAATCAAAGAGCAGATAAAAAGCGTATTTTATTCTGGTAAATATGTGGGTCTCATCGTGGACAACCCGGGGGGCGAGAATCCTTACCGCTTAGATATTTACAGACCAGATGGAAAACAGGTCTTTTCCAAGGTATTTCAGTATCCGTATACCAATGCTGATATTGACGGTAATCATGTATTTCTGTATAATGAGAATTCGTGTAGAGTCTATAACATGTCCGGCAGGCTAAAATTTTCCGGTACATTTGATTTTCCGGTAACTAAGATCCGAAACGGCAGATTTCCCAATACACTGATCGTTACGGGTCCCCAAAATATGAAAGAAATAAGATTACAAATAGGAGGACAATACCAATGAGCAACGTCGAAACCATGTCAATTAATGCAATCCGCATCCTATCAGCAGATGCGATCCAGAAAGCCAATTCCGGACACCCCGGACTCCCTTTAGGTTGTGCATCCGCGGCTTATGAATTATGGGCAAACCATTTAAACCATAACCCGGCTGATCCTGATTGGGCAAACAGGGATCGTTTTGTGTTATCAGGAGGCCATGGTTCCATGCTTTTGTATTCCTTGCTTCACTTGTTTGGATATGGAAACCTCTCCAAAGAGGATTTGATGAATTTCCGTCAGCTTGGTTCTAAGACACCAGGACATCCAGAATATGGTCACACCGTTGGCATCGAAGCAACAACAGGACCTTTAGGAGCTGGTATGGGTATGGCAGTTGGTATGGCGATTGCAGAGAGCCATCTGGCTTCTGTATTTAATAAGGATGAGTTTCCAGTTGTGGATCATTATACTTATGCCCTTGGCGGTGATGGATGTATGATGGAAGGAATCTCTTCTGAAACCCTATCTCTGGCAGGCACCCTAGGCCTTTCAAAGCTAATTATTTTCTATGATTCCAACGAGATTTCCATCGAAGGAAGCACTGACATCGCATTTACTGAGGATGTTCAAAAACGCATGGAGGCATTCCATTTCCAGACCATTACCGTAGAAGACGGAAATGATCTAGGTGCTATTGCCCGCGCCATCGAAGAAGCGAAGGCAGATACCGAGCGCCCATCCTTTATCACCATAAAAACTCAGATTGGTTATGGCTGTCCAGCAAAGCAGGGAAAAGCAAGTGCTCATGGAGAACCTCTTGGCGCAGACAATATCACTGCTTTAAAAGAGAATCTTGGCTGGCCTTCCACAGAGCCTTTCTTTGTACCAGAAGAGGTATATAGCCACTATAAGAAACTGGCTGAGGAAAAGGCAGAAGTAGAAGCTGCATGGAACGTTATGTTTGCAGCATACTGCGAAGAATATCCAGAGATGGAAGCACTTTGGAATTCCTACCATGATCCAGATGGCACAAGTAAGGCAATTGACGCTTGCACTGATTTCTGGAAGAAACCAGAAAAGGCAGATGCAACCAGAAATATCTCCGGTCAGATTTTAAATCGTGTGAAAACCTGTATTCCTAATCTTATCGGCGGGTCAGCAGATCTTGCTCCATCCAATAAGACCAATATGTCTGGTGTTGGAGATTTCTCAAAAGAAGACAGAGGCGGACGCAACATGCATTTTGGTGTTAGAGAGCTTGGAATGACTGCAATCGGTAACGGTATGCTTCTTCACGGAGGACTTCGCACCTACATCGCAACCTTCTTTGTATTTAGTGATTATACAAAGCCTATGGCACGTCTGGCTTCCCTCATGGGCATTCCACAGACCTTTGTATTCACTCATGATAGCATTGGGGTAGGCGAAGATGGACCAACTCATGAGCCAATCGAGCAGCTTGCAATGTTAAGAGCAATGCCGAATTTCCATGTGTTCCGTCCTTGTGATGAAATCGAGACAGAAGCAGCTTGGTATTCTGCACTGACTTCCAAAAAGACTCCTACTGGCCTTGTTCTCACCAGACAGAACTTAACTCCAATGCCAGGAAGCAGCAAAGATGCATTAAAGGGTGGATATGTGATTGATGACTGTGAGGGAACTCCAGATATCATCTTAATTGCCAGCGGTTCTGAAGTTGAGCTTTCTGTAAAGGCAAAAGAGCTCCTTGCAGACCAAAAGGTAAGAGTTGTTTCCATGCCTTGTATGGATCTCTTTGAAGAGCAGAGTGATGAATATAAAGAATCCGTTCTTCCAAAGGCAGTTAGAAAACGTGTGGCAGTGGAAGCCTTAAGTGATTTTGGCTGGGGTAAATATGTAGGTCTTGATGGTGCATACGTGACCATGACAGGTTATGGTGCCAGTGGCCCTGCAGATCAGTTATTCAAACATTTTGGATTTACAGCTGAGCGAGTGGCAGAAGTTGCAAAATCCTTATCATAAGTTTCCGACATCTTGATACAAAAGGAAAAGGAGCATAAGGGCCATGGGAATGAAATGTATTGGTGTTGACGTAGGCGGTACCTCTGTAAAGATGGGACTGTTTGAAGTAACAGGGGAGCTTTTGCATAAATGGGAAGTGACGACTAGAAAAGAAGAGGGTGGAAAATACATCCTTGATGATGTGGGAGCTTCTATTTTAGAAAAGCTGAAAGAACTTAATATTCCCATTGATCAGATACAAGGCGCCGGGCTTGGGATCCCGGGCCCTGTTCTGCCAAATGGTTATGTAGAGGTTTGCGTCAACTTAGGCTGGCGTGACCGATATCCCGAGCGAGAACTGAGTGAGATGCTTCATGGTCTGCCAGTAAAAAGCGCAAACGATGCCAATGTAGCAGCTCTTGGAGAGATGTGGCAAGGCGGAGGAAAAGGATATCATGATATCGTTATGGTTACGTTAGGAACCGGTGTAGGCGGAGGCGTAATCATTGACGAGAAAATCGTATCTGGACGGCATGGACTAGCTGGAGAGATCGGTCATATCCATATCCGTGGAGATGAAACAGAAACCTGCAACTGCGGCGGAGTCGGCTGTGTGGAGCAGGTTGCAAGTGCGACTGGAATCGCAAACGAAGCAAAAAGAATGATGGCATCAAAGGATCTGCCTTCTTCCTTAAGAAGCTTTGGCCAACAGGTTACAGCAAAAAACGTGCTGGATGAAGCAAAGGCAGGAGATCCCCTTGCTCTGGAAGTTATGGAGACTGTGGGTCATTATCTTGGACTTTTGCTTTCTCAGGTTGCCATGACCATAGATCCGGAGGTTTTCGTTCTGGGCGGTGGAGTATCAAAAGCAGGCCAGTTCCTGATTGATACCATTGATCATAATTACGAAAAGTTCACACCGATATCTAAGAATAAGGGCACTATAGTACTGGCCACCTTGGGCAATGACGCAGGAATTTACGGCGCTGCCAGGCTCATCTTGGATTAGATTACAAACATAATACCAGATATTGGCTAACCACTTTGTGGTCGGTCAAGTCTGGTATTTTCTTATGGATCAACTTTTTCCATTCGGGATCACTTATTTACAATTTGCTAATTTATGATATAATGGGAATACTTCACAAGACAATGTATTGAATAAATTGAGGAGACCCTGGTTGTAGGACAACCAGGGCAATTATGAAAAATCTATGTGCAACTTGACTGATTAACTTGTTTATATTGCAATTTTTCTATACATTTAGTATAAAAAACGGATGTGAACAGGATATGAACGGCCTGTAAACAGATTATGAAAAAAGGAGATACCATGGGAGATAACCATAAAAATAGAAAAACTATTGTCATCGGGCACAAAAATCCTGATACAGATTCCATCTGTTCTGCGGTCTGCTATGCCAATTTAAAGCGGATTTTAACTGGTGAGGATTATAGACCGGGACGAGCGGGACGAGTTAATGAGGAAACTCAGTTCGTATTGAACTATTTTGGCATGGAAGCCCCTGAACTGATAGAGAATGTGAAAACCCAGGTTCTTGATATAGAGATCCGGGAAACAAAAGGCGTAAAGAAGAAATTGTCCTTAAAAATAGCATGGAATCTTATGCAGGAAGCCAATGCAGTGACCATACCAGCGGTTACGGCAGATGGAATTTTGGAAGGACTGATCACGGTCGGAGACATTGCCAAATCCTACATGAACGTATATGACAGCAGCATATTATCAAAAGCCTGCACCCAATACTCTAATATTGTGGAGACACTAGAGGGTAATCTGGTGGTGGGAGACCTGGAGGCTTATTTTGATAAGGGAAAAGTACTCATTGCAGCAGCTAATCCTGATATGATGGAATATTATATTTCTGAGGGAGATTTGGTTATCTTAGGAAACCGTTATGAATCCCAGCTTTGCGCCATTGAGATGGAGGCAGCTTGTATTATTGTCTGCGAGGGAGCTTCTGTTTCCATGACCATCAAAAAACTGGCTCAGGAAAGAGGCTGTACGATCGTGACAACACCATATGATACGTATACTGCCGCCCGTTTGGTAAACCAGAGCATTCCAATCAGCTACTTTATGAAAACAGAAGGGCTGATTACCTTTGAAGAAGAAGATTATATAGATGAAATCAAAGATGTTATGGCCAGCAAACGCCACCGTGATTTCCCAATCCTTGATAAGGATGGAAAATATAAAGGTATGATCTCCCGCCGTAACTTACTTGGTGCAAAAGGAAAACGGTTGATTCTAGTGGATCATAACGAGAAATCCCAGGCAGTGGAAGGTATGGAGAATGCGGAGCTTTTAGAAATCATCGATCATCATAGACTTGGCACCGTGGAGACCATTGCGCCAGTATTTTTCCGCAACCAGCCAGTTGGCTGTACCGCAACCATTGTATATCAGATGTATCAGGAGAATAAGATAAAAATAGAACCTCAGATTGCAGGACTTTTATGCAGCGCCATTATTTCCGATACACTTTTGTTCCGTTCTCCAACTTGTACAGAGGCAGATAAAACCGCGGCTCTTGCACTTGCAGAGATCGCTGGCATTGATGCGGATAAGTATGCCTCATCCATGTTTGAAGCGGCAAGTAATTTAAAGGGGAAAACAGATGGAGAAATCTTTTATCAGGATTTTAAAAAGTTTTCTGTCGGTAAAATTGCTTTTGGAGTAGGACAGATCACCTCCTTAAATGATAAGGAGCTTGTTAATTTAAAAGATCGTATGATTCCATACATGGTAAAGGCGAGAGAAGAACACGGCGTTGATATGATGTTCTTTATGTTGACCAATATCCTGTCGCAGTCTACTGTGCTCTTATGTGAGGGACAGGGAGCAAAGCAGATCGTAGAGAGAGCCTTCCGCATCGATAACAGGAAAGAAGAACAGGAAGATCATGTAGTAAGTCTTCCAGGCGTAGTATCCAGAAAGAAGCAGTTGATCCCAAGTATTATGTTAGCTGTTCAAGGATGAGGAGAATAATCTTATGAAAAGTCCTGAAAAATCAAGCAAGGTAGAGTGGAAGCCTGGTAATATGCTTTATCCAGTTCCTGCTGTTATGGTAAGTTGTCAAAGAGAGGGCGAGAAACCTAATATCATTACAATTGCCTGGGCAGGCACCATATGCTCTACCCCGGCGATGTTGTCCATATCCGTTCGTAAGGAGCGTTACTCTTATGATATTATAAAAGAAACCGGGGAATTTGTAGTGAATTTGGTATCCAAGGATCTGGTTCGGGCTGCGGATTACTGTGGCGTAAAATCAGGCAGAGAGGTAGATAAGTTTGCCCAGATGAAGCTGACTCCCTGTGCCCTAAAGCACGTCAAAGCCCCGGGGATTGAAGAAAGCCCGGTCTGCCTGGCATGTAAGGTGGTTGAAGTTAAGCGCCTTGGCAGTCATGATTTGTTTCTGGCAGAGATCTTAGGCGTGACCGTGGACAGCCGTTACATGGATGAGAAAAACAAATTTCATTTAAATGAGGCAGGACTTGTATCCTATTCCCATGGAGAATATTTTGAACAAGGGAAGAAACTTGGTAGTTTTGGATATTCAGTAAGAAAGTCTGGCAAAGGTTCAGCTGGCAGGAGGAAACGTAGATGACCCAGATGCGTAATAACATAACTCTCATCGGAATGCCCGCTTCCGGCAAGAGCACCGTTGGTGTTCTTTTGGCAAAACGACTTGGGTATTCATTTGTAGACGTGGATATTGTGATACAAGAACAAGAAGGAAAGTTGTTAAAGGAAATCATAGCCGAAAGTGGAGATGATGGATTTTTAGAGGTGGAGAATCGGATCAACAAGGAACTTTTTGTTAGTCACAGCGTTATCGCTCCAGGTGGAAGCGTCATCTACGGAAAAGAAGCGATGGAGCATCTAAAGGAAATCAGTATTGTTGTTTATCTAAAGCTAAGCCTTAACGATGTAATGGAACGACTTGGTAATTTGGTTGACCGTGGTGTGGTTTTAAAAGATGGTATGACCCTTGAGGAGTTATATGAGGAGAGAGTTCCTTATTATGAATCTTATGCAGATATCACAATCGATGAAACAGGCCTAGAAGCAGGAAAAATCGTGGATGAGTTAAGATCTATTATGGAAGAAAGATTTGGACTTTCTACATAAAATTTAGTAAGACTGATGTATGAATATGCAAGAAAATGAGTAAGACGGAGAGATGATTTTTATTTCTCCGTCTTATTTTATTAGCCGGGACATATTTTAATTAATAAATTTTTTTGTTCTCAATTAACTTTTAGAGGCATATGCATTAGAAAACGACGCTTTGGGCTTGTAAAGTGATGAATCAACTTAACTTAATATTTAATCGCTGGTTCGATATTGACAGATATTAAAAAATAATATATTGTAACAAAATATTTTTGACAATAGTGTCTGAATAGAGGGAGAACTCTGTCAGACACTATTTTTATTAAAATAAAATGAATATGAGGGGGAAAATAATGAAAAAAAGTCTAAAAAAATTAGCGGCTATCAGTATCTCAGGCATGATGGCCTGGTCTTTAACCGCGTGTGGGAATTCGAAAACAGTGCCTCAGGAAACAAAAGCCTCTACTGCAAAGGAAGAGACAAAAGAAGGCAGTAAGGAAAATGGCAAGGTATTAAACGTACATATTGATGTGGAAGTGGCTTCTATGGATCCTCAGATCGCAACCGATGGAACTTCCTTTGAAGTCATTGCGGATACCACCGATGGTTTATATGAGCTAGGTGCCGATGGAAATCCCGTACCTGCTCTGGCAGAAAGTGTAGAAAAAAGTGGGGATGGCCTGACACTTACCTATCATTTAAGAGATGCTAAATGGTCCAATGGTACACCAGTTACAGCCAAAGACTTCGTATATGCCTGGAAACGGGCCGTAGATCCCAAGACGGCAAGTGAGTATGCATTTATTGTTGGAATTGCAGGAATTAAGAATGCAGACGCAGTAGCAGCAGGTGAAAAACCACTTGATGACCTTGGTGTCACAGCAGTGGATGACAAGACCTTAAAGGTAGAGCTTGATGTTCCTGTCCCATATTTTGAATCTTTAATGGCATTTCCAACCTTCTACCCGGTCAATCAGGAATTCTTTGAAAAAGCCGGAGATCAGTATGCCACCACACCAGACACATTGTTATCAAACGGTCCCTATAAGATTACTTCTTACGAGCCAGCAGCAACCACCATTACCCTTGAGAAAAACAAGGATTACTGGGACGCAGATAAGGTTAAGCTTGATGGAATGAAGTATCAGGTAATTAAGGATTCCCAGCAGGCCATTCTGGCTTATCAAAATGGAGACCTTGACGTAGTGACCTTATCTGGAGAGCAGGTGGAGCAGTTCCAGGCTGATCCAGAATTTAAAAACATCATGGCAGGTTACCTGTGGTATATGTCTCCAAACACCAAAGTAGCTGGACTTGAAAACTTAAATCTTAGAAAAGCATTGTCTCTTAGCTTTGATAAAGAGGCTGTGTGTAACAATATCTTAAAGGATGGTTCTATTCCTGCTTATTTTGCAGTCCCCACCCTTTTGGCAACTGGACCTGATGGAAAAGATTATAGAGAAACCGCTGGCAGTAATTATTTTAAAACCGATAAAGCTGAGGCATTAAAGTATTGGGAAGCAGCGAAAAAGGAACTGGGAGTTGACAGTCTGACTTATACCATGATCGTAGAGGATACAGAGTCAGCCATTAACGTTGCTCAGTTCTTACAGTCAGAGATTCAGACTACATTACCTGGAATCACCATTACTTTAGAGCAGATGCCAAAGAAAAACCGTGTGGAAAGAATGCAGGCAGGAGAGTTTGAAATCGGCCTTACCCGCTGGGGACCAGACTATGCAGATCCTATGACTTATCTTAATATGTGGACCACAGGAAATCCGAATAACTACGGTTTCTGGAGCAATAAGGACTACGATTCCATTATTGAATCTAGCAAAAAGGGAGAGCTTGCCCTTGATCCAGTGAAGCGTTGGAAATCGCTTGCAGACGCTGAGAAAATCGTTTGCGATGATGCGGTCATCTTCCCTGTTTACCAAAAGGGAAATGCAGTGATGCAAAAAGCAGGCGTAGAAGGCATTGATTTCCATTCCATAGCAATCAACCGATACTTTAAAAATACAGTCAAGAATTAATGACTGAATGAGATAGGAGAGATACCCTTGAAACGATACGTTGCAAAGCGGCTCTGTATTTCTTTAGCAACCTTATTGGCAATTCTTTTTATCCTGTTTTTGATGCTGGAACTAATGCCAGGATCACCCTTTAACGATGAAAAGCTGACCCAGTCTCAGGTAGCTCTTTTAAATGACAAATACGGCCTTGATCAGCCCGTTTATTACCGATTCATTCAATACGTCAAACATATGGTTACAGGTGATTTTGGAGTATCCTATACCATATCGAAGAATACCTCAATCACCACACTTTTAGCATCCAGACTTCCGGTGTCCATTCGCATCGGAGGTCAGGCGGTGCTTCTTGGTACGGTGATAGGGCTGTTTCTAGGGCTTTTAGCGGCTCTAAAGCACAACACCATATTTGATACCTTAACCACGGTTATATCCGTGCTGGGGGTAAGTCTGCCGTCCTACGTGTTCGCCCTGGCGCTTTCTTACTCTTTGGGATACCGAGTCCACCTGTTCCCTCTTTTATATCAGCAAGAAGCCGCAATGAAGTCCTCTGTCCTTCCTACCATATCCCTTGCCATGTTTACGGTGGCCACGGTGGCCCGTTTTACAAGGACGGAGATGCTTGAGGTCTTAGGTTCTGATTATATGCTTCTGGCTGAGAGTAAGGGACTCCCTGAGTGGAGACTGATATTGGTTCACGGTCTTAAAAATGCCCTGATTCCTATTATTACGGTTTTAGCGCCTTTGGTGGTAAGTTTGATGACCGGATCTTTGGTGGTGGAAAAGATATTTTCTATACCAGGAATAGGAAGTCTTTTGGTAACTGCCATACAGTCCAATGATTATAACGTCATTGTGACCCTGGCTTTTATTTACAGTGCGATGTACATTGGAATTATGCTTTTCGTAGATATCTTATATGGAATCATCGATCCTAGGATCAGGTTGGCAAAGGAGGGTAATTATGAGCACTAATCGGGAAAACGTTCCATCCTTTGAATTTCAACCAGATGATTTTCTCCTGGCTAAAAACCGTGACTTAGGCGTGGATCAGGTATATCCAGCCCGTTCTTATTGGAGCGATGTGATAGCTGCATTTATAAAAAACAAAGGGGCCGTAATTGCACTAGTTGCTATTATACTTATTATCACCTTTGCCATAATAGGTCCCTATATGAATGGCTATACGTATAACGGGCAGATCATTGCCAATCAAAACCTTGCACCAAGAATCCCTGTGCTGGAAAACTGGGGCGTGTTTGATGGGACGGAGCACATGTCCACCTCAACGGGCATGACCGTAGTCAACAAATACGTGAATCCAAATAAAACCACAGGTCTTGAATCTACCTATTACTGGTTTGGCACAGACGTCCTTGGGCGGGATTTATTTACCCGTACGTTTATGGGAACTAGAATATCCTTATACATTGCCCTAGTGGCAGTTATTGTGGATCTTTGCTTTGGCATGAGCTATGGACTGATCAGTGGATATTACGGCGGTGCAGTGGATAACGTGATGCAGCGATTTGCTGAAATCCTAAATGGAATTCCAACCCTTGTTATTGTGACCCTGCTTATGCTGGTTTTAAAGCCGGGGCTTGGCACCATCACGTTAGCCCTTGCCATCACGGGTTGGATTGGAATGAACCGGATTGCCAGAGCCCAGGTATTAAAATTAAAAGAACAGGAATTTGTACTTGCTTCAAAAACACTTGGAGCAGGAGATTTCTACGTCATATTTAAAGAGATTCTTCCAAACATCTTTGGGCAGCTCATTATCATGTCCATGTTTTCCATTCCCAATGCTATATTTACGGAAGCGTTTCTGGCATTTATCGGACTTGGAGTTCCGGCGCCTCTGGCCTCTTTGGGGTCATTAATCAGCGATTCCTTTAAGTCTTTTACCACCCATCCGTATATGATCATCTCCCCTGTCCTGGTGCTGGGCGCTATCATGTTAAGTTTTAATATGCTGGCAGATGGACTTCGGGATGCATTTGATCCTAAAATGAAGGAGATATAGGAGGAATATCATGAACAAAGAAAAAATATTGTCCATTCGGGATCTCTCCATCTCCTTTATGACCACAGCCGGCGAGGCCAATGCCATACGGGGAGTAAAGCTCGATCTTTATAAAGGAGAGACTCTTGCAATTGTAGGAGAATCCGGGTCAGGAAAATCAGTGACAGTCAAAGCCATCATGGGGATTTTAAGTGGCAATGGATCGGTTAAGGAAGGCACCATTGATTTTACTTATGAAAGAAATGGAGAAACAGTCCATCAGGATTTGTTAAAGCTTACAAAGAAGGAGATGCGCAGGCGCATCAATGGAAAGCGGATTGCCATGGTATTTCAAGATCCTATGACCTCCTTAAATCCTACCATGACCATTGGAAAACAGATTATGGAGGGAATGCGCTGCCATTATAAAACGCCAAAGAAAGATGCGTATGAAAAAGCGGTCAGCCTGTTATCTTTAGTAGGAATCACAGAGCCGGAAAAGAGAATGAAATGTTACCCCCACCAGCTATCCGGAGGGATGCGCCAGAGAGTGGTGATTGCCATAGCCCTATCTTGCGATCCTGAGGTGTTAATTTGTGATGAACCAACCACAGCATTAGATGTGACCATACAGGCTAAGATTTTGGAGCTGATTAAGGAAATACAAGATAGAACCGGAATCTCCGTCATCTATATCACCCATGACCTTGGAGTGGTAGCAAAGGTGGCGGATTATGTGGCTGTCATGTATGCCGGAAAGATTGTGGAAAAGGGGCTTGCTAAAGAAGTTTTCTATGACCCAAGACATCCTTATACTTGGGGCCTTCTATCCGCTATGCCAGATTTAAACACCTCTGATGAGGCGCTCTACACCATACCTGGAAGTCCTTATAATCTTATGGGGAAAGGCAAAGGAGATGCCTTTGCAGACAGAAACGCATTTGCATTAAACATTGATTACCGTATGGAACCACCTATGTTTCAGGTGACCGATACCCATTATGCAGCTACCTGGCTGCTTCATGAGAATGCGCCAGAGGTAGGGATGCCAGATGCTCTGAAAAACAGGATTTCAAGAATGAGAAAGGAGGCTTAAATAAGATGGAAGAAAATAAAAAGCCCCTTTTGGAAGTAACGGAATTAAAGCAGTATTTCAAAGTGAGTAGAAAGTATGAAGTAAAGGCCGTGGACGGAGTGTCTTTTCAGATATATCCTGGTGAGACCTATGGTTTGGTAGGGGAATCAGGAAGCGGTAAATCCACCATCGGACGTTCTCTGATCAGGCTTTATAAACCAACCTCAGGGGAAGTGAAATTTCAGGGGGTAACCATCTCCGGTAGTCTTACTGGAGAAGAGACAAAGCACCTTCGGACGAAGATGCAGATGATTTTTCAGGATCCAATGGCTTGTTTAAATCCTAGAAAAAAGGTATTGGATATTGTAGCCCAGGGGCTTGATATTCATGGCATGTATAAGACCAAAGAGGAACGGGAGGAAAAGGTATATAACATTCTTCGTATGGTAGGTTTATCAAAAGAACATGCCTCCCGGTATCCCCATCAGTTTTCCGGGGGTCAAAGGCAGAGAATCGGAATTGCCAGAGCCTTAATTATGGATCCGGATTTAATTATTGCTGATGAAGCGATTAGCGCACTTGACGTATCCATACAGGCACAGGTCGTAAACTTAATGAAAGAGATTCAGGCACAGACTGGGTCTGCTATTTTATTTATTGCTCATGATTTATCCATGGTAAAGTATATTTCTGACCGGATCGGAGTTCTTCATCTGGGGCACTTGGTGGAAACCGGGACTACGGAAGAGATATTTGGTAATCCCATTCACCCCTATACAAAATCTCTGCTATCTGCCATTCCTCAGCCAGACCCCAACTGGGAAAAAAAGAGAGTGGCGCTTTCTTATGACTGTAAGGAGATGGGAATTGATTATAATGCGGCAACCAGCCACTTCATTGGGGGACAGCATTATGTACTGGGGACAGAGCAAGAGATTAAAAAATGGAATAAAAAAGTATAAATAATAGTACGGATAATTACATATTGATGTATAACCGGACTCATAACAAATACTCCTTTTGAAGTGAAATTTATGAGAAGGGAGGCGGTAAGGGATGGAACATCAAAATCATATCATGGAAAGGGGAGATCCGGGAATAAGAAAATCAACTGGTAATAAAAAGTTGATTTTAATGAAGGGAAGTAATAAAAATGGTTAATTGTGAACCTGACTCAGTAAATGCATCAGAATTGTCTGCTAAAAAAAGTGATTTTACTAAAATGAGAGGTCTATCAGCTTCTCAGCTGGTTGCCGATATGGGACCAGGGTGGAATCTTGGAAATTCTCTCGAATCTGAGAATAACGAAACTGCTTGGGGTAATCCAGTTACGACAAAGGAAATGATCAATACAATTGCTGCAAGGGGATTTACAACCTTGCGTGTTCCCGTAAGATGGGATGACAGTTACTCTAATCCATCGACTTATACCATTAAAACCGAATTCATGAACAGAGTGGAAGAAGTCGTCAATTATGGACTTCAAAATGGAATGTACGTTATTATCAATGTTCACCATAATGATTTGCAGTCCATGGTTTCCACAGACACATCCGTCCAGAAGCGAGTCAAAGACGAGCTGGCAGCCATATGGAAGCAGGTTGGAAATCGTTTTAAAAGCTACGGAGATATGCTGATTCTTGAAACAATCAATGAACCAAGATTTGAAGAAGATTGGAATGGAACTACGGCATTATATAATTGTGTCAATGAATACAATGAAGTCAGCCGTGCAGCGATCCGTAGTACAGGAGGAAACAACACTTCCAGACTGATTATGATGCCCACGTATGCGGCTTCTTCTGACAGCCCTAAAATCTCCGCATGGAAAAAACTTTCTGAAGATGATATGATTGCAGTTTCCGTCCACGCGTATCTGCCCTTTGATTTTGCATTTGATGCCAAAGGACATTCCAATTGGACAGAATCAGATTATTACGATTTAAACGCCGTTTTCCTCCGGTTGAATTCAACGTTCGTCAAAAAAGGTCTGCCAGTCGTAATGGGAGAATTTGGCGCAACCGGTAAGGAGAATGTAGCTGACCGTGAAATGTTTGCAAAAGCATATGCGAAGTTTGCAAAGAAATATCGCATGCCCTGTATCTGGTGGGATAATAACCTATTTGGTAAAGGCGCTGAGATGTTTGGTATTTTTAACCGTAGTTCTTTAACCTTTGTTTACGGCGGAATTGCTGATGCTATTATAAATGTATACAAAAACAACCAAGATGACGATGATGATGACGATAACGCCCCTCTTTTTAAGGGTTCAGCGTCTGCATCCAATTGGGGGCAGGCAGTTACCGCCCCAACCTCAAGATACGGGGGAAGGCTTGATCCTAGCAATGTGAAACAGGGCGGATATTTCTATGTGGAATATAGCGGAACCAAAGATCAGGTTGAACTGATTTTTCAGAGCTTATCCGGTGGAAATAACTGGTGTAAAGTTCCAATGAGTGAATCAGGAAGTATCAACGGACATTATTTTGCTAAATATTCTTATGACAATTGTGTGAAAGCGTTTGGCAATAATTTTGGTGAGCTTCTTGATATCATTCATGTAGGAGCTACAGACAAACCATTAACCGTTTACCTGCTAAGTTATAATCAAAAATAATTAGATTCTATATTAATCGAAGAAAAAAGGTCCCTCAAAGAGATGCACCGATTGTGGTGTATCCCTTTGGGGGACCATTATGATGCTCTGGGTTATCTCTTTAACTGAAACCTTTGCATCAGAACTTTTAGCATATGAGCCTGGTTTGACATCTCCTGACTGGCTGCGGCGCTTTCTTCTGAAGTGGCAGAATTGGTCTGTACCACACTTGAAATCTGATCGATTCCTACCGTTACCTGAGCAACGGCTTCTGCCTGCTCCTCAGAAGCACTGGAGATCCGATATACCAGTTCAGCTACAGAATGAGAGGACTTAACGATGCGGTCCATAGATTCTGCTGTCTCTCTGGCAATGTGATTTCCTGTCTCAATGGAGCTTAAAGCACGCTCGATCAGGACTGCTGTGTTCTTTGATGCTTCCTGGCTCTTATTGGCTAGATTTCTAACTTCATCGGCTACCACTGCAAAGCCTTTTCCTGCGTCTCCAGCTCTGGCTGCCTCTACCGCTGCGTTTAAGGCGAGGATATTGGTCTGGAAGGCAATGTCTTCAATGGTTTTAATTACTTTACTGATTTCTGAAGATGCTTCGCTGATGTTATCCATAGCACCAGTTAAGTCCTCCATTCTGGCTTTACCAGATTCCAGTTCTGTAGAGGTGTTGTTCACCTGAAAATTTGTTTCCTTTGCATTCTCAGCGTTAAGGGAGATATTGTTACTAATGTCGTTAATCGTAGCAGCCAACTCCTGAATGGCAGAAGCTTGTTCCGTAGCACCCTGGCTTAGGGCTTGTGCGCTGCTAGCCACCTGGTCAGCGCCAGAAGCCACCTGATCAGATGCCTGTGTGATTCTTCCCATAACATCATTTAAGGAGTCTGTGAGATCTTGAATGGAGATCTGAACAGGCCGGAATTCTCCCTTAAATTCTTCTGAATCATGAGGAATATTAAAATCGCCCTGTGCCATACGTCCCGTAGTGGCAGATATGTAATCCATATAGTAAGAAATTCTTGACATCATAGTTCTCATACTATCCGCCAGATTACCAAGCTCATCTTCTGATTGGTAATTTAGGCTGCATTTTAATTCGCCTTGTGCCATAAGGTCCGCAACCTCTTTCAGCTCATCCAGTGGTTTTGTAATACCTTTTGTGATGCGAAGAGCGATAAGGATGGATGCTGCAATGGAGGAAAGGACGATAATAACCATAATTACCATGAAGATAACCGCTTGTCTGGCTAATTTTGCGGACATGGCTTCTCCGTCAATGGATTTGTTGGTAAGTATGGTATTAATGTCAGTTCCAATCTCAGCCGCAAGGGGGGCTGCGTTGCTCCGAAAGAACTTCATGGACTCGGTTTGGGATTGGTTTTTTAGAGCGATGGTCTGTTCTCTTAATCCCTCGTAGGTATTCAACTTTTCCGTAAGATCTTGATAAAGTTTCTTCTCAGAGTCGGTCTTCATATAAGTGCCGACCTTACCTAGCTTTTCATGAATCACATCAATCTGACTTTTTAAAGTATCTTGCTGTTTCTCGGCATCTGCCTCATTCTCCGCAAGAATAATGTAGAGAACAGTGGCTCGATGTGCCTGAAATGCCTGTCCCAGACTTCCAATATCTCCCTGAGAAAAACCATAATCTTTAAGCTCTCTGTTGTACTCTTTGTCTGTAGTGCGGATAAGCTGGATTCCCATAACTCCTGCGATTCCAGAAAACAATACTACGATTAAAAATGCGATTAACAATCTGTTTTTTACTTTTAACTTATTTAACATTAGTTCTCCTCCCTGTTTTATGACTGACTCCCATAAAACACTCTTCTCATGCGAATTCTTAAGCCTCTGATCTATGTATTACACGTTGATTCAGTGTAAGCTGCATGCCTAGTTTATTGATTTATTATAGGTTTAATTAGATTAATAGTCAATGTTTATACTGTACTACAATTGTTAAGTATTCTAATAAATATAGGCCTATTTATACAACTTACTTGTATACCAAAATATGGTAATTTTTAACTTTATTTTTTACATGAACTAGTACGTTGCTTCCATCCACTGATTCCATAGGTGTTATCATTGACTTTAATCTTTTATCTGGATATGATAAGAATAAATTCAAATAAAAAATGATGGGGTGGGATTTAACTATGGAGATTTTGAAAAAAAGCAGAATCATTCTTATACCCGCCTATGAACCGGATTACAGGCTGATATCATATGTGAAAGAGTTACATGGGCATGGGCTTGATGACATCGTAATTGTAAATGATGGGTCAGGAGCAGCCTTTGAGACGATCTTTCACACATTAGAAGAGATGGGGTGCGTCATTCTCGTCCACCAATTGAATCGGGGAAAAGGCATGGCTCTTAAAACCGGATATCGATACATTCATGAGGCCTATCCGGATTACGACTGTATTATTACTGCGGACTCTGACGGGCAACATGCAGCAGAAGACGTGTTTTTAATGGCAAACAAAGCGGTAAATCATCCAGACGGCTTGATCTTAGGAGAACGTGATTTTAAAACATCAGGAATTCCAGCCAAGTCCCTTATGGGAAACCGTTTGACCTCTGCTATTTTTGCATTGTTTTTTGGACGTTATCTTCCGGACACTCAGACGGGATTAAGGGCATTTGGGCCGAGGTTAACTGGGCTGATGTGGGAAATACTTGGGGAGAGGTTTGAATATGAAACCCGGGTCTTGATTTTTTGCATTCGCTCTAAGATCCCTCTAATTGAAGTTCCAATCCAGACGATATATGAAAACGAGAACAAGGGGACTCATTTTCACCCCATAAAGGATAGCTTTAAGATCATATCAGTTATTGCGTCGGATTTTATGAAATTCATATCCACCAGTATTCTCTGCGCCGCCGTTGATATGGGATTAGCCTGGGTTATGTTTGATTTGTTGCGTGGAATTTTTACTGGAGCTGACTTTATAAGGATTATGACTGCCACCGTAACCGCCAGGTTTGTTTCCATTGGCGTCAATTATTCTTTAAATAAAAATTTGGTATTTGGAAATGAACATACCGGAGAGAATTCTCTATACCGGTATCTGGCTTTGTGCGCGATCAATATGATTTTATCTGCAATTAGTGTTTACCTCCTCCACACCCTTCTTCATATGAATGAAAAAATTGCTAAGGTTATATGTGATGTGATCCTGTTTCTCTTTAATTATCAACTACAATCTCGCTGGGTATTTGCGATTAGAGGATTAAAACATGAGCCGTGAAGAGAAAAAAAGAAATATAATGTTTCTAATAACCATGATTCTTATGACCCTATATCTGGGCTGGCGTGTAATCTTTACACTACCAATTCATGAAGGAATCTTGAATCTTATATTTGGAGTCCTACTAGTTTCTGCTGAAATCATTACGGTATTTACCACGTTTGAGCTGTTTTATCAAAAGATGAGACTTCATCAGTTTCAGTTAGTATTGCCTCAGGTTCCAGAAGAATATTACCCAGATGTGGATGTATTTATTGCAACTCATAATGAGCCAGTCGATATTCTATATAAAACAGTCAATGCCTGTACCTTTATGGTATATCCAGATAAAAGTAAGGTCCATATCTATCTATGCGATGATGGTGACAGAGAAGAGGTTAAAACTCTGGCGGATGAATTTGGAATCGGATATCTGGGATTGTCTGGGAATAAGGAAGCAAAGTCTGGAAACTACAACAATGCATTAAAAAACACTTCTTCCCCTTTGATTGCGACCTTTGATGCTGATATGATTCCCCAGCGCATGTTTCTTATGAAAACAGTTCCTTATTTTCTACTGTCAAAGTTTAAAAATGAGGATGGCACTTGGAGGTTAAGAAGAGAAGAGGAAATGGAGTCAGCCATAAAGCTTGGATTGGTTCAGACTCCTCAAAGTTTTTATAACCCTGATCTTTTCCAGTTTAATTTATATTCGGAAGAGAACATTCCAAACGAACAGGACTTCTTTTCCAAAGAAGTCAATATTTTGAGAAACTCCTCCAATGCAGTGGCATATACCGGAAGTAATACCGTGATACTGCGAAAGGGTATGGAGGAAATAGGCGGATTCCCTTTAAAGACCATTACAGAAGATCTTGAAACCAGCATACGGTTGCAAAAGGCAGGTTACATTACGTATGCAACGGATGAGATTTTAGCGGCAGGGCTTACTACGACTACCGTAAAAAGTATGTTAAAGCAACGAGTGCGCTGGGCCAGAGGTGTAATCCAGAGCCTTCAAAACACCCATGCCATCTGTACAAAGAAGCTTCCGTTTAAAGCGAGAATCACTTATTTAAACAGCTTTTTATATTGGTGGTCTTTTTTTAACCGTTTTATCTTTATCATATCACCAGTTCTGTTTGCCCTTTTTGACTTTCAAATAGTCAATGCAAGCTTTTGGAATGTGGTATTCATCTGGCTTCCGGCTTATTTCTTTTATAGCCTTTCCATACGATATTTATCGGGAAATATCAGAAATCAAAGATGGAGCCAGGTCATAGATACCATCTTTATGCCGTATTTGATTCGACCTGTTATTCTTGAGACGCTTCATATTCATGAAAGGACCTTTAAGGTAACAAGTAAGAAGAAGGAAGGCGATGGTACCGGATATAATCTGATTCTTTATGCACTCCCTCATGTGATTTTGCTGGCCTTTTCCCTGGCAGCTATGATACGATTTGTTCATGGAAAATATGGTACTGCCTTATTTTACAGCAGTGTAATTATTTTCTGGATTGCATATAATATGGTTGCACTCTGTTATGCCATTCTATTTATGTCAGGTAGGAAAGCCTATCGGTTCAGTGAAAGAATTGGAGCAGAAGAAGAGATTACCATCGAATATGATGATACCAGTTATAAAGGAAGAACCATAGACGTATCCGATAGTGGACTGGCATTTTCCTCTACGGAACCCATCTATATTCCTGAGGATCATACCATATATTTCACCATTATAACGCCTTATTATAAGGCCAGATTAAAAGGCAATATTGTCTATGTGAAAGAGCAAAAAGGTGGCTGGCGGTATTCGGCAGAAGTAAGTCCTATAGATGAGGAGAACAAACGTCAGTATATGCAGGTCATATATGACAGAAACCATACCTTACCAAAACAAATGGATTTATGGATTACGGCTTATGATGATCTTTTAAGAAATATAAAAAATCGTACAAGCCGTGCCGTTTCTGACAAAAGAATGCTGCCAAGGATACCCCTTAATAAGCAGATTTCTTTTCATAACGGTGGTGCCTGCAGGTTGACAAGTTTTAATTACAAATATTTTTCCGCAGCGGATTTTGTGACCGGAGAAAGCAAAGATGACCGGTTTTTATATAAAACAGTCAGCGGTATCATGCTGGTGTTAATGAGAACTGGTAAGTATGTAAAAGATTCATCGGAGGAGCTGTTGACGGTGTTAAACATCAATGAGCTTCTGAAAAAAGGTCAAGTCAGTCAGGTCCTTTACGATCTTACGAAGGCAGAGGGGAATAAAAATAAATGATAAGTGTTTTGGTCCATGCTGTCATGGGGGTTTTGCTTTTTTGTTCCATGATTGGCTATTTTATGTTCGGGGGGAAGAAGCTTAAACTGTTACCGGAATTCGTTCCAGTCGTTGTGTTTTCTTCCATCGCCTGTGTCACTTATATCGGCGGTATTTTTAATCTTTTATTTCCTGGTGCAATTTTAATTTTTGCAGTGGGTCTGATTTTCTTTGCTTCTTATATGAGTAAAACGTGCTTGAAGAAAGAGTGTATTCATATCAAAATCACTCTTTTTCAGGGAATGTTTCTAGTGGGCAGTTTGTTCTTTCTCTATCTTTTAGGTATTAGCAAACTGACTCACTATGATAACTTTTCCCACTGGGCCGTGGCACTAAAGGTGATGCTTAGCACCAATGCATTTCCCACTGCAACCTCTGTCCTGATTGATTTTAAAAACTACCCACTGGGCACAACTTCTTTTCTCTACTACATCTGCCGGTTTGCAGGACATTCTCAGGCGATGATGCTCATCGCCCAGGGACTTTTGATATTTGCTTGCTTTTATGCCATCTTCGGTATTATAACGGAAAAAAAGCGTTTTCTCTTATATGGATTTTTAGGGGCGGGTTGTTCGGTTCTCTCTATATTTAACCTTACAATTCGTATCAATAATTTACTGGTGGATTTCATTCTTCCCATTTACACACTGGTTTTATTTGTTATTGCATATCGATATAAGGATTCCATCAAAAAAGCATGTATTTGCACCATACCTGTTGCTGGATTACTGATGATTGTGAAAAGTACGGGTACTATTTTTGCAGGAATCGGGTTGATATACCTGGTCTATCAGTGGCTAAAAAACAAGGAAAAGCCCTTGTTAAAAACAGGTATTATGCTTCTTTCTTCTATTTCAGCATCCTTTCTTCCTTATGTGCTTTGGAAACTTCATATGGCATTGGGATTTCAGGGGGTGGAGAATAAGTTTAATGTATCTGCGGATAAGCTTAACAATATTTCAAGAGGTAAAAGTCCGGAAGATATAAATAACATCATAAGCTTGTTTGTTCAATCTACATTTGATTTAAAAACCAGACCAGCTATGGGAGTTCTTGTTTTCCACGTAGCCGTTATTTTGTCGGTGATGTTCGCTTATACGGTATTAAAAAAGAAATGGAATCTTTGGAAAGCTTTAATCGCCCTTGATTTGGTTCTTATTAGTTATTATCTAGGAATCCTGGCTCTTTATATATTCTCTATGCCTCTTGATGAAGCCATAAGACTGGCGGGATTTGATCGATATGCAGCCAGTATTGTAATACTCTTTGCTGGGGGAATCATTCTTTGTGCCACGGTTGATATCGAGCGGACCTTTTATTATCGAATGAATGAGGTTCCAGATTACCGGGCCTTCAAAACGGTAGAGAGTAAAAACCGTTATCAAAAGGGTGTAATAGGAGTTATCGGCGTAGCGTTGGCGCTTTTAATGTCAGAATATAATGGCATGGCAACGATTCAGAAAACGTATGAAACCACCTTGCCCTATGAGGTTAAGGAAGTAACAGGTGATCGTTGGTATCAAGGGGGTCAGGTTGATCATAGCAAATATCTATTTTATGCCTCAGACCGAGACAGCCAGGTTACGAATTACTTCATGCAATATCTAGGGAAATATATGCTCTATACCCCCAATGTAGATGGTATTTGTGCCTTCTATGAGGACAACATGTCCAACTTATTGAGCGGATACGATTATCTTGTTATGGTAGAAAGCGATGCATCAGCCAAAAAGTTGCTTAAAAAACAGTACGGAGTATCGGGAAGTGAGGGAATATATAAAATCAGCACTTCTGGTGGAGAAGGAGCTGAGAAAAAGGTTCAACTTGTTCCCGAGAATCAAAAAGAGGGATCTTATACTAAATAATCTTTCCTTGCAATTTACCTCCTTACGGAGTCGGATTTTTTGCCAACATCCTCGAGTGACATGAAAATACGCCATAATACGGATTCTTATAACCCATATCATGGCGTATTTTTTGTTCAATGCATTACAGTAAGGATACGTTACGGTAGCTCCTGGGGCAGATATCATAGGGCGATAATAGACTGCAAGCTACTGCCAAGTACTCACGCACATTTGATTCATAATCATAAGAGTAACTCATATCCGATAATCACTTATTCACATAATGCTTTAGCGATTCCAGCGGCTCTTTCAAAATCTTCTTCCCTAGGGTTCCAATTGCATTTTGCCTCTGCTTCTACAACGGAAAATCCTGCATCCGTCAGTTTCTCGCGAAGTACTTTTGTGCCCTCGCCGCTCCAACCGTAGCAACCAAATACAGCCGCTTTTTTGCCCTTGAATTTTAATTCTTTAAGGAAATCAAGCCAACCTCCCACAGAGGATAAGATGTTGTTTCCAACGGTAGGAGAGCCTAAAGCAATGGCCTTTGATTTAAATATTTCTGTCATGATATCATTTTTGTCTGATTTTGAGATGTTATAAATCTTGACTCTTGTCTGAGGAGAAACCTCAGCGATCTCTGCACTGATCTTATGAGCAAGCTGTTTTGTTCCATCCCACATGGTATCATAGACAACGGTAATCTGATCTTCCTGATAATCCTGGGACCATTCATAATACTTTTCTACGATCTGCAGCGCATTTTCTCTCCAGATGGCACCATGACTGGTGGCAATGATATCAATTGGAATATTCAGTCCCTGAATCTCCTCGATTTTCTTTTTCACAAGAGGTGAAAATGGGGTTAATATATTGGCATAATACTTCAGTGCCTCTTCCCAAAGTCTGCACTTGTCTGCCTTGTCACTAAATAACTCTTCCACAGCAAAGTGCTGACCAAAAGCATCGTTTGAAAAGAGTATGTTATCTCCTGTTAAGTAGGTAGCCATACTGTCAGGCCAGTGAAGCATCTTCATCTCAACGAATACAAGTGACTTTCCATTGCCGATATCAATAGAATCTCCGGTTTTTACCACCTGATAATTCCATTCTGGGTGATGGTACTGTCCAGTCAGAGATTTAACTCCGTTTGCCGTACAGTAGATAGGGGTTCCCGGAATCTTTTCCATAAGTGCAGGAAGGGAACCACTGTGATCCACTTCTCCATGATTGGCAACGATAAAGTCAATCTTTTTTAAATCAATTTCTTTTTCCAGATTATCAACAAACTCAGTAGAGTGAGGTTTCCAAACGGTATCAATCAATACGGTTTTTTCTTCCTGTATTAAATAAGCATTCTGGCTGGAGCCGTGATTGATGGAATAATCAGAACCATGAAAGGATTCCAGTTCCCAATCAATAATACCTACCCAGTTCACATTGTTTTTTACTAATTTCTTCATCTTAACGTCCTCCCTCATACTTTGGAAATAACAGTGAGTTTTCAGTGAATATATGGTTGAAAATATCCTTAATCAGTTCATCTAGCTTTCCAAAAAGCATGCGGTAAGAAGTACATGCGCCTTCTGGAGCCTTAAAATCATTGGTGCAGGCTGTGATTTCCTTAATAATATTTCCGGCTGCGTCATGTTCATCTTCCAGTTCTTTGACGTACCCATCGTTGCTATTTTCTAAGTAACTCTTCTTCATATATGGAAATACCAGCTTTTCTTCTTTGGCAAAATGCTCTTCCAGCTCTTTTTTTAAATCAGAGAAAAGATTGTGGAGCGGAACAAGCTGAGAGTGATTATGCTCATAATGAACCAGAAGCACTTTGTTCATCAGGCCGTCTATTTCAGCAATCAAATTTCTTTCCTTGCCATGATACGTAGTAACAATATAATCAATCAAATCAGGAACGTTCATTTGTGTAAGCTGTTCCATGGGTAGAATTTCATCGCCCTCTGTTTTGTTTTTGGTGTCAGCTAGTTTTTTATTCATAAGATCGATAAAGCTCTTAGGATCAATGGAAAGTTCTTTTAATGCATCTTCCAGACGATCCTTTCCGCCACAGCAATAGTCAATGTGAAAGTCATTGAAGATAGTAACAGCTTTTGGATATGCTTTAACAATATCGCCTAATTTCATTTGGTTTGTAATCATATTTAACCTTCCTTTCCGGTGCGTATCTGCTTTTGTAAGGCTAGTATAACCTGAAAGGAAAAAGAAAAATGTGATTTGGATCATTATTTGAGTTTTTTTAAAAAATCTTTGAAAGTTCCATTAATCGTCGTTTTCAAAGATTTCTCTTAAGATATCTCTTTTTAATATTTTCACCTTGCGATTCCCCTCCAGAGCAATAGCCCCTTCCTTGCAAAGCTCGCCCATCTTTCGGCTGATGGTCTCTCTTCTTACATTAATATAAGCAGCAATGTCTTCCCGGGTCAGTTCAATGGTCTCACTGTTGATTCGACTGCTTCGAAACAAGATGAACCCTGCAATTCTAGATTTGGCATTGTTAACAGACAATAGCCGAACCAACTCGTTGGCCAGGGAAAGTTTTTGACCGATAACATTTAAGAGCTTAATTCCGATTTCCGGTTTCCTTAAAATCAATTCCTGAATTTCTTTTAAGTAAATGAGGCACACCCCACTGTCTCCCATGGAGACTGCGTTGGCTTCCAGGCTGTTACCTCCAAATATATTTTGTTCCCCATAAAAATCACTTTCATCTAAGATATCAAGAACGTATTCTTTCCCATCGAGAGAATAGTGGTTGATTTTAATCTTTCCATAACGGATGATCATGATTTTATCTGCGGGGTCATTTTCATGAAATACGATATCTCCCTTTTGGTAATCCAGATGTTGTGCTTTTGCAATCAGCTCTTTTTGTTCCTCAAAGGTGAGAGAATCAAAAAGCGAAATTCTAGACGTACATAAACTGTGACAGGAGCTGCATTGATGTGCCATAAGATTCTCCTTTCAAATATTAGAGCGTAAATGGTTCTACTTATGAAACCAGTCATTGATATTCTGGTACAAGGCCTTAGTGTCATCTGTTGTCTTTTCATTCATTATAATATAGCCAGGATTACTTCCTTTTAACTTAATAAGGATGTATTCGCCCACATCATTGTATACATAAAACATAGTTTTTCCATATCCCTCAACGAAAAAGTGGCCAAAGCTTTTCTTAACTCCGCCATACCCGTTGGTTCTACGGTTTGCTGGAAGTTGGTCGATTATGGAGGCAGAGATGATGTCTTCTTTTGGAACCGACATATCATACATGGCAGCATCAATGACCAGTGAAGATTCTTGAACTGCGATGTTGTAGTCTTTTTGACTGCCATAGATAGAAAGCCCGATGATCCCAAGGGTGAATATTAAAATAACTACCCCGGTAAGCTTTCCAGCCGTATTTCCCATATTAATGGTCCATCCTATATTTGGGGATCTTTTAGGGACAAGGAAGCGTGGGTCTTCTGGGTTGACATAAAACCACAATACATAATAACTATCTTGTTCCTCCGCCTTATCTTCTTCCTCCGGAACCTTTAGGTAAAAAGCATCTTCAAGCTTTGCTATCTTTTCTTGTTGCCAGTACCCAATCAATAACAGAGATATGGTAAATAAGAAAACTGGGATAAAGATAAAAAATCGAATCGGGTTCTGAGTCATTACAAAATAAAACATCAACCAGAAGATTAACATGGAAAGAGAGTAGCCAAAGGCAGAATGCGCTTGAATCTTATCTTCCTGCTCTAAAAACCAAAGGTTAACCTCTTCGTTTGAACTGATTGGTCTTTTATAACGCTGCCAGGTCCTGTAGTAAGGAAAGATTGTAATGAGCTGGCACACTGGCCCAATAAAAGCGATACCGATTGGATAACTTCCCTGTAAATCCGGGCGAAGGAATAATAGAATCAAAGGCACTAAGCTGATTCCAAAAAACAACCACATAAGAAAAGAAGAAAGACCATTCCTTTTTTGTTTTGTGAAAGCCGCAGGTTTTGAATTCTCCGTTCCAGCCCTTGGATAAATCCATTTATGTTCTTCCTTAATCCGTCGTAATTTCTTCTGATAAAATACAACGATAAAGCTGTTTAATAAAAGGTTAAGCCCGATGTAAGGAAACATCAATAATTCTATTCCCCCCTTAAATAAGGGCAGCAGAGTCAAAGCACCTAAAACAATAGAAAGTATCAAAACCCCAAAGCAAGCCAGTGTAAAAGAATGAACGACTTTCTTCACCTCAGGGTGTCTTGCATGTACCCTAGAAAAGGTAATGCCAAGTATATGGTGATAACAATACTGCTTATAAAGCAGAGCGGATGCAGCAAACACTCCAAAAATAATCCATTGAAAAACCAACCATCCTAGTAACATATAGTACCTCCTTTTTCATGATACCAATCTCCAGAATTAAAACCATTTCTTTTTCTTGAAGTAATAGATCATACATCCTGCAATCGCAAGCATAATGCCCCAGGTTGCGCCATATCCCCATGGAAGCTGCAGTTCTGGCATATGAGCAAAGTTCATGCCATAAATCCCTGCAATAAAGGTCAGTGGTATGAATATGGTGGAAATAACCGTTAATACCTTCATAATCTCATTGAGCCGGTTGCTGGTGTTTGATAAGTGAAGGTCTGCCAATCCGGAGAGAAGATCCCGGCACATTTCCGTTGCATCAATTGCCTGTACAATTCGATTATAAACGTCTCTTAAATAAGGTTCCGTGGTTGGTTGGATCAACTCCATGGCTTCCCGGCCCAAAAGCGAGGCCACATCTCTTAGGGGCCAGATGTATTTATTTATCTTCATAAGCTCTTTTTTGATTCTTCTGATTTCCAGCAGATGATCCTGCTCCGTTTTCTCCAATACCTGATCTTCAAGAATATCAATTTGTTCATTTAAGGTTTCTAAAATATCAAAGTAGCTTTCTGTAAGAGCATCTAAAATTAGATACATAAGATAATCAGCACCACAATTTCTAACGGGAGAGTCAGCCACCTTAATATGGTTTCGTATACCATCAAAAACATCTCCTGTGGTTTCACCAAAGGTAATTACATAGTTGGGTCCAAGAATGAGATTAAGCTGTTCCATTACCAGCTCACTTTTGGAGTAATAAAGCATTTTAGCAATCACATGGAGAGAATTCCGGTATTCTTCAATCTTAGCCCTTTCATTGGGATTGGAGATGCTTTGTATAATGAGCGGATGGATATGGAAAGAATCTCCCAATGCCTGTAACGCAGTTTCATCCTCAACCCCGTCAACGTTGATCCAACGCACACAGTCTTGGGGGATGTTTTTCAGCTCGTTTAAATGATTTAAATCTCTGATGTTTTTATGATACGTCTTATGAGTTTTTTTGCTGTACTCAATAATCTCTATGAAGATGCTGTCTGCGCCCATAGAGTTGTTATCAATGAGATCAATATTATCCTCACTTTTGTTAATCGGAGTCATATCCTTTGAATCCATGATATCCTCATTTCTATGTTTTTGATTTTATGCCTTGTCATTTTGTTGTGTTAAATGGAGTGTTGAGATACCAGTGTTTAATTATAAATCCATTTGTTTATAGTATAGCACGATGGAAATTTTATAGTATAATATCTTTATGAAATTCATGTGTTTTATAGAGGGATGTATAAGTTATTAAGGTGATTGAAAATTATATATTAATAGATTTCATAGAGGAAGAGCATTCTATGAAAATAGAGTATTATGATTGTATGAGGGGGAATTGGATGAAAATAGGAGAGGTATGCTTACTAACTAGCGATGTAATTCGATTATCAAATTTTTATAAGCTATTATTTGATGTAGATAACAACAGCAATGACCATGTTCACCAAATGATATTTCCAGAGGAAACTACATTGACTATTTATAATGATGGGGTAATTCGAAATGAGAATCCACAAAATATCTGCATTGCATTTACCGTTGATGATGTTGATACGGAATTTGAAAGGCTAAAAGCTCTTGGTGTAGAAATTGTTGATCCCCCTGCCATGAGGCCATGGGGAGCAAAGAATATGAGCTTTTTAGACCCAGATCATAACCTAATTACGTTTCGGTGTTTTCCAGATGCGTGAGAGTGGGAGACATCACTCTATAGTGAATCGTCTTGAATTGTCGTTAATGTTACAATTCATTCCCATAAGCTTTTATAAGGATAACTAGAAACCTCAGATAATTAATGCTAAGTTAATGGATTTGATGATACTATCATAACAAACATGAATCATGTGAAAAATTTAAAAACATAAAAAGATAGTAAGAGGAGTCAAAGATGAAATTAACAGTCTTAGTTGATAACAACACATATATAGATCAGTACTATTTTGGTGAACCAGCAGTTAGTTACTATATTGAAGACGGGGATGAAAGAATATTATTTGATACAGGATACTCCGATATTATTATGAAAAATGCAGACAAACTTCTCGTAGACTTAAGTAAAATAACTAAGATCGTATTCTCTCATGGCCATAACGATCATACCGGTGGATTTTGGCACATAAGCAATCAATATGACTTGGCAGATGTTGAGCTAATTGCACACCCTGATGCTTTAAAAATAAAGAAGGAAAATAATGAGCTGATTGGTTTGGATCTAACCGAAGAGGCAGTAAAAAAGATCTGTCGTGTATCATGTTCAAAGGAACCGATGAAAGTTAGCAATAACATCATCTTTCTGGGGGAAATACCAAATCTCAATTCATTTGAGAGACGAACAGCAATTGGAAAGCAGCATAAAGACGGTTGTCAGTGTGATGATTTTGTTTTAGATGATACCGCTTTGGTCTACAAGGGAAAAGATGGGTTATTTATTATAACAGGATGTTCCCATAGTGGTATTTGCAATATCATAGAATATGCGAAAAAAGTGTGCAACAATCATAAGGTTTTGGGGATAATCGGAGGATTTCATTTATTTGATGTGGATACAAGATTAAATCACACAATTGAGTACTTTGTCCAGAACAACATTCGTGATTTGTATCCCTGTCACTGTGTTTCCTTTCAAGTGAAAGCTGAAATAAACAGTCACATACCAATACATGAGGTTGGAGTTGGTCTTAGCATAGATATCTAAGCATAAAAAATCCCAATAAAATGGGAGGAGCCGACAAGATTGGGGAATCCTGTCGGCTGAAGTATGAAAAAAATTTATATTAAAAGGTTGCTTGATCCTTTGTAATTACTAATATAACCTGTAATTGTGACCGGAGTTTGATGAAAATGTGACGGGTTTGTGAAAGAATTCTTAAGCCGCAAGGAATCGGTTTGTGGTTAATAAGTCTTCTTTTACAATGAGTCAGTTCATGAAAACAAAAGCTAAATTAACATGGACCTCCCTTGCAAAAAGCCAAAGGCTCCCTTATGATAGTAGACAGGATAACTATTAAATTACTTGGGAAAGAAAGGTGTTACTATGTATACAAAACAAGATCTGAAGCAGCATTTAAAGGATATGGGAATTAAACCCAGTGACACATTGCTCGTGCATTCTTCCATGAAGGCAATCGGTGAGGTTGAAGGCGGTGCGGATACGGTTCTCGATGCATTTATGGAATACATGTCAGACGGTCTTCTTATTTTGCCCACTCACACATGGGCTTCTATGTCAGAGTATCACAATGAGTATGATCCAAGAATTGAGCCCGCTTGTGTCGGCATTTTACCCAATCTCTTTCGGACGCGAAAAGGAGTGCTTCGTTCCCTTCACCCAACTCATAGTTTAGCCGTGTACGGAAAAGATAGTGAGGCCTTTATTGATGGGGAAGATAATCAAACGTCCCCTTGTTCTCCTAAAGGAGCCTATAATCGTATCAAAGAAAGAAATGGTAAAATCCTGCTTCTTGGAGTTGGTCATGAACGTAATACCTTCATCCATTGCGTGGAAGAACATTTAGATGTACCGGAGCGACTGACCAAGGAACCTACTTATTTTAAGATAGTAATGCCAGATAACCAGATTAAACCATCTTTTATGCTTCGCCATGATAATCCAGTTACGGATCATATTTCAGAAAATTACACCAAATTAGAACAGGCTTTTTATGATAGAAATGCGGCAATCAGAACCACGTTCGGCGATGCCTCCTGTATTCTTTGTGATGCAGGTGCAATCTATGAGGTGACAAAAGATGTGCTGTCTCACCAGATTAATTGCATCATAGAATTGGAAACAATTCCTAAGGAGTGGTGGCTGAAAGAATAGGCCTGATTGAATGGGAATAAGAATCGTTTCAAGATGCCTAAGATAAAGGAATTTATAGCAATCCCTAATTAAGCTGCCTCAATAAGTTTTTATCGACTCGAAAGTAAATACGGTTGATATTTGATTTCATTATATACAAAAGTAATTTATTTTTTAAATTATGGGGGATTTTATATGAAAGAAAATAGAAATTATAATCCTGTAAAATGCATTATTTTAATCTATTTGATTTGCTTTGTATTTCGAGCCGTTGAATACATGGTTATTCGTACGGATCAAGGTATGCTTGGTGAGGCGTTTATACACAAACTGGCTGGAATTGGGATACTCACGCTAGCGCTGCGTCATCTCTTGCTAAGCTGGTCAGAGGTAGGATTTTCAAGGAATTCGGTAGTAAGAAATGTACTTTATGGCATTTCACTGGGAGCAGCCGTGTTTTTGATTGCCTACGGAACCGATTTTTTTATGCAGCAGTCAAAAGGCAACAATCCTGCATTACAAATTTATGTGGCCAGCTATAAAATATATGGCAATCAGGGGAGAGTAACCGGAGCGCTATTTTTGGCATTCTGCTTAATTGGAAATATAATCAATGTGGTCATGGAAGAAGGCATCTTTCGAGGCTTATTTATCCGACTGTTGGAGAAACGGTTCTCGTTTATGAAAGCAGTTGCGTTCTCTTCTATCCTCTTTGGAATCTGGCATATTGCAGCCCCGGTACGCAGTCTACTGGATGGAGAGATAAATAGGGATGTAGCCACAATTTCCATACTAATGCTTGTATTTATAACGGGTATTACAGGAGTAAAATTTTGTTTGTTGACCAAAATCACCGGATCACTTTGGATGCCTATGGCAGACCATTTTTTTAACAATACAATCATAAACCTTTTGCATATTACCACAAACTCAGGGGTAGATGAATTTCAAGTAGTACGCATTTCAATAGCTCAAACATTATCGTTTTTGTTTGTTCTCCTTATTTATTTAAGGAGCAGAGCATACCTAAAGCCCACATTTCGTACATAGTTATAAGCGGTATGGTGGGTTGAATTGATAACTGTTTCTATGTAAATAAAGCACAAATGCCGCCATTCAGCGCTAACTAGCTGATTGGCGGCATTTGTTTTTAGTGTCATCTACAATCAATGCTTGCCCGTAATGTATCAAATTGTTGGGATAAGTCTTCTTTGGTTTTTGCATTAGATTCGATACTCATCTGATAGTAAATATAATACTACCTGGAATTTACAACAATATGAAAAAATTAGAATTCTTCTTGTTCTGGGTCCTTACCCGGTGTAATACTCGTCTCCATATCCGTGACCGGGATTGTAAAATAAACCAGGGTATATTTACCACTGATGCTCTTTATACGAAGGCGGGACTTGACCCCATAGGTCATGGTCAGCCGGAGATTGGTGTTGGACAAACCAATGTGGGAGGAGGATATGCCGGAATGGCAATAAAGCTGCTTCTGTAACTTCGAAAGCTTTTCCAGATCAATGCCTATTCCGTCATCCAAAATATAAAATAAAATGGATTTGCGGATCCGCCGGATTCCTACATAGATGCTTCCTTTCTCGTTTTTTTCTTTGATTCCATGATAGATAGAATTTTCCACAATGGGCTGAAGAATCATTTTTTTAATTGGATAAATAGTACAGGATTCATCGATCCGGTAGATTATCTCAAATTTATCCGTATATCGTATCTTCATAATATCCAGATAAGTTTTTAAATAGTCCAGCTCTTCCTTGATCTTTACATTTTCCTGAGGGTCTCCCACGGAATAGCGCATGACAGAAGAAAGATTAGAAACCATGGTACTGCATGAGTTTTCTGATGAAGTCATGCGTATGGCTTCCCAGTATATAGTGTTTAACGTATTATGAAGAAAGTGAGGATTGATCTGATGCTGCAATGCCTGCATTTTTAATATCTGCAATTTGTAATCCCGCTCCGATGCCTGGACTTTTAAATATTTTTGCTCCAGAAACAGCTTTATAATGTTTAGCATGATGTATTCAAATGGATTTCCTGCCTTCCTTGGCATTTGGTCAAAATGCTGCTGGGAAGCTTCCGGGTTACTGAAGATATCAATGATACTGTTTAGATACTGATATTCCTTATTGGTCTTATAAAAGGCCAGAACAAAGGATAGAAAGATTCCTGAAAACATGAGAAGCATATAGGTTCCGGAAAGGCTTCTTGTAGTTTTGTAGATCTCATTGGAAGGAGTAAAGGTGATATAAGTCAACCCATTGTTCCTGGGGGATTTTAAGTAAGCCGCTTTTTGGTACATATCATTTAGCTCAATATTAAACAGATGCAGTTCTTCTTTTGTTGAAAGAGTTGTATCAATGTTGTTCAATTCCCCAGCAGGATCATCTGATTTGCTGTTGGTATAAATGATATTGCGTTCTGAATCAATTAAATAGATTGTCTGGCTGCTGTATTGAAGCAAGGTCTGGAAATATTGTTCCATCTTATTTATATTATATTCAAAGGCGACCATACCCACAGGTTTGTACGCAAAACGAGTATAAAGCCGTTGATAAATGACCAGGGTATCAGTGGTGGCCTTGGATCCGGGAATTTGTTTCCTCTTGATCTCCATCCAGAAATCTTTGGTGCCGGAATTTTTATATGTTTCTATAATTTTTTGTTCGTCTGAAGTGAAAACCGTTTGGATAGAGCCCCTTTGAGGGAGGAACATCCGGTTGTTGGAATTGTCATAATAGACATAGATGTTTTCAATATAAGGGTCTGTAAAGATAAGATTTTGAAAATATAAAGACAGATTCTCTATATTTTTCAATGAATCCAGAGAAACGGGTTTTTCATTAAACGCTTTTTTCATCTGAATGGTGACCCTGGGATTGGAAGAGAAAAATATTTTTGCATTATCAATATGGGAATAAAGCTGTTCAATGGTCTGTTCCAGTTGATGAAGCGTCTGATAGGTGCTTTTTTCTATGGCAGCCGTATTGTCCTTTGAGGATTGGATTACGCTGTATGGACCAACCATCATGATGGGAATCAAAAGCAAAAGACAGTTGGTTAACAGGCTTTTGGTAAAGAACTGATATCGAACGGATAATTGTATCCGGATTGTTTTTTTCGTCTGTTTCATTTTCGTTTCCCATCTTTGACTGAATTTAGCCACGAATCTCCAATATGCGTGAACCCTTTATTTCTCCTGGTTCCGGTACTCTGTGGGGGTGACGCCCCAGTAGGCCTTAAAGGCTCTTGCAAAGTTATTGGGATTTACATATCCAATAGAATTGCTTATATTGTAAATTTTGGAATCTGGATCTTTTAGAAGTAAAGCGGCCTGCTTCATGCGGCTTTCGGTTAATAAATCGGAAAAGGTCTTTGCAGTTTTTTGTTTAATAAGCTGGCTAAGATAGGAGGAATTTAGATACAGGGATTCCGCCAGATCTGAAAGAGAGCCTTCCCGGTAGTTCTTCGTACAATATGCCAGAACCTTATCTATGATCTCATCAGGGACATAATCGGTCTCATCTTGTGATTTGATTTGAAATTTATTGTCCAGCTCCTTTTTTATGGTAGCAAATATCTCTTTTAGCTCTGAAAAATTCGTAGGCTTTAAGACATAGTAGCGAACCCCATAACGAATGGCATTCTGGGCATATTGAAAATTATCGTAAGCACTTAAAAAAACAATAGTGGGGCGAGATGCAGGAGCCTCCCATATGGCTTTGGCAAGTCCGATTCCGTCAATGTCAGGCATGCTTATGTCTGTCAAAACCACATGGACGGTGTGTTCTTTTAGATACGCAAGGGCTTCCCTCCCGTTTCCCTTTTGGGCGCAGACGGAGAAACCGGATTCATTCCATGGAAAACAGGAGGCGAGAATATCACGGGAATTGGCCTCATCATCTACAATTAAAAGTTCGTACATCGTCTTACCTCCCCAGCAATTTGATAACGTTCATTACCAGAAAATTATAGCATGTCGGGCTTCTTTGCGTCAAATGAGAGCAATGAATCACAGGCGTTTCAAATAAACCTCTAAAATAAAGATAGGGCCGTAAAATAAAGATAGATAAATATGATAGGAACAGGTAACGGTGACAGGGGCTCAATATAAGGATGTATGTGATAGAATCGCCTTAATGAAAAGCGTTAGGAGGAGTAATGTATGTCACCGCAAGCAACTAAGAATTCACCCGTACCCGGTGTCAGGAAGTATCCGAAAAACTGGAGGTGGGGAATCTTATTTATTCTACCCTGGTTAATTGGTTTTTGTATTCTTCAGGCATATCCGTTAATTATGTCTCTGTACTATTCATTTACAGACTTTTCGATTCTGTCCGAAGGTAAATGGATCGGGTTAGACAACTATAAGAGACTGTTTACAAAAGACAAATACTTCATGAAATCTCTAGCATTGACCTTTAAGTATGCACTTATGGCAGTTCCAATGAAGCTTATCATGGCTTTGATTGTGGCAATGATATTAAATATGAAGCTGAAGTGTATCAATTTGTTTCGTACCGTTTACTATCTGCCTTCCATTATGGGCGGCAGCGTAGCGATTTCAATTTTATGGCGTTTTATGTTCATGAAAGAGGGAATGATCAATAAGTTTATCGGAGTATTTGGAATTCCTTCCGTAAACTGGCTGGGAGATCCGGATATTGCACTGGTAACCATTAGCTTACTGGTCGTATGGCAGTTTGGTTCCTCCATGGTTTTATTCCTTGCAGGACTTAAAAATGTGCCCACAGAGCTTTATGAGGCAGCAGAGGTTGACGGAGCCAACAAATGGACAAAGTTTTGGAGCATTACGCTTCCCATGCTGACACCAATTGTGTTTTTTAACCTGATTATGCAGATTATACATGCATTACAGGAATTTACGTCAGCATTTATCATTACAAGCGGTGGTCCCAATCATGGAACCTATCTGATTGGAGTGAAAATTTATGAAGATGCCTTCCAAAATCTAAAGATGGGGTATGCATCTGCGTCCTCATGGGTGTTGTTTGTGGCGATTCTTATAATTACACTTTTGGTATTCCGCTCATCCAGTGCATGGGTATTTTATAATGATGGAGGTACGGACTGATGAGAGTGAAAAAAAATGATATAATCGCATATGTGATCTTAATTGTTATGGGAGTTGCAATGATTTATCCTTTATTTTGGCTGTTTTTTGCAACCTTTAAGGATAATCAGGAATTATTTGGAAAAATGAGTCTTTTGCCTGAAAAGTTTTCATCCATTGCCTATAAAAACGGCTGGAAAGGAAGCGGTCAGTTTACTTATCTAACCTTTTACTTAAATACATTTAAACTGGTGGTACCAACTGTTGTGTTAACCGCGCTGTCAACAGGAATCGTTGCTTATGGGTTTGGAAGATTTAAATTCCCTTTTAAGAAAATCCTGTTTGCACTTATGATTTCCACACTGATGCTGCCTGACGCAGTCATTATGATTCCCAGATATGTGGTATTTAATAAATTTGGCTGGGTAGATACCTACCTGCCCTTCTGGGCACCTGCGGTCCTGGCCTGCTATCCGTTCCTGATTTTTATGCAGATTCAGTTTCTGAGAGGAATCCCAAAAGAATTAGACGAATCCGCTTATATGGATGGGTGTAACCCATTTGTGGTATATGTTAAAATTCTGGCTCCTCTTTTAAAGCCATCGGTATTTTCCGTAATCATTTTCCAGACCTTATGGAGATGGAATGATTACTTTAACAATCTTGTTTATATCAGCAGTGTTAAGAACTATACCTTGTCGTTGGCTTTAAAGATGTCCATTGACAGTCAGGGGTCATCGACACCATGGAATCAGGTGCTGGCCATGTCCTTTGTATCACTGATTCCGCCGATTCTTTTATATTTCTTCGCGCAGAAGTATTTTGTTGAAGGTATTACAGCCGGAGGTATCAAAGGCTAAAAAGTAATATAAAGACAGGTGGGGCAGTTTGCCCCCAATTTAAGGAGGATGTATTTCTATGAAAAAACAGTTTAAGAAACATGTGGCGCTTCTTATGACCGCATCAATGGCTGCTGTCACTCTTATGGGGTGTGGGAGCGCAGGCAAAACAAGTGAAACAACACAGGTATCTCAGAGTGCAGCAGAAACATCAGTAGCCGGTGGAGGCGGAGAGTCTGTGACCTTACGCTTTTCCTGGTGGGGAAGTGACAGCCGCCATGGGGCATTATTAGATGTCATTGATGCTTATCAGGCAAAGAACCCCAATGTAAAAATAGAAGCAGAGTATCAGGGCTACGACGGATATTATGAGAAGATCATGACCACTCTTTCCAGTAATACAGCACCGGACATCATTCAGCTTAACAAGGAGTGGTTGCCGGATATCCAGGGCGCAAAGCATTATTTAGCAGATCTTTCTACATTGCCTGTGGATTTAAGCACCTTAAAGGACCGTTTGCTTGAAATCTCAGGAACTTATAATGGAGAAGCAAATCTTTTCCCATGTACAGTAGGCGGTTCACCAGTTGTTTATGTAAATACAGATTTTGCAAAGGAATTTGGTATTGATTTGACTAAGAACTATACCTGGGATCAGATTGCAGAATTAGGAAAAGCAATTCATGAAAAAGACAGCGATGATTATTTGATGACAGCAGATGCAGATATGTTAAATCGTCTATTCATTCAGCCTTATTTGGTTCAGAAGACCGGAAAACCTATTATTGACGAAGAAACCTATGCTCCTAATTTTACAGAGGCAGATGCCACAGAAGCATTCCAGAATATTTTAACTCTTTATGAGTCAAATGCACTGGAGCCATTTGGTGATGCTGCAACCTTTGCAGGTCAGATGGATCAGAACACCAAGTGGATCAACAAAAAAATTGGTATGATCGTGGACTATACAGGATCAGCTCCAAAGTATCTTTCTTCTGTAGACAGTCCTTTGGAGGTAATTGCAGCACCGGTTATGGAAAATGCAAAGAGTACCGGAGTGGTATACGGTGGAGACCGTGGTTTTTCTATCAATGACAATTCTGCTCATAAAGAAGAAGCAGCCAAGTTCCTGGATTTCCTTATGAATGATGCAGATGCAATTAAAATCCAGAAAACAGCAGTGGGCTACTGTCCTACCAAGCATTCAGAGGAAATTCTGATTACAGAAGGAGCAGTTGATGAACTTCAGAAAAATGCCATTGATTTAGTTGCAAAAGATCCTTATATCAATAACATGATTAGCGGAAATACAGAGCTTGAAGTAGTCCGTAAGGATTTGATTCAGGAAGTTATTTACGGAGATGTTACACCGGCAGATGCTGCAAAAGAATTACTGGCCCAGTATGAAGAAATATTAGAACAGTTAAAGACGAAATAATCCGTTCATAGTAAAAGGAATGAGGGTGTTGCAAAATTTATATTTTGTGACACCTTCTGTCCGTATTTACCATTCAAAGCAGGAGGAAAGATGAAGAACAAAGAGTATTATGTAAATATGCTTATGAAACTGGTTGATCCCCTGAAGGATCATTACAGTGCAGGCGGTGCAGGGCTGAAGCTTGGCGCTTTTGCAGCCGGCTACGGAAACAAGATTGCCGATATGGAAGGCTTCTCCCGCGTTCTTTGGGGAATGGTCTCATATTGGGCAGGAGGGGGAATGGATAAGAGCCTGCTGGAGGTTTATCAAAAAGGACTTGCAAATGGTACCAATCCTAACTCAGAGGAATACTGGGGTGATCTCCATGATAAGGATCAGAGGATGGTAGAAATGGCAGCTATCAGCTATGGGCTGTTAATGATTCCAGATCAATTATGGGAACCTCTTGATGAAAAGTCCAAGGAGAATCTGGCAGACTGGCTGTACCAGATCAATGAATATTCTCAGGCTGAAAATAACTGGCAGTTTTTCAAGGTCATTGCAAACCTGGCATTAAAGAGTCTGGGAAAAAAGTGGAATCAGGAGCAGGTACAGAATGCCATGGATAAGTATGAATCCTTTTACCTGGGAAACGGCTGGTATTCCGATGGAAAACGTCCTCAAAAGGACTATTATACTTCTTTTGGAATCCACTTTTACTGTCTGCTTTATTCAAAATTCATGGAAAAGGAAGATCTTTACCATGCGAGCCTTTTTAAAGACCGGGCAGCAGAATTTGCCAAGACATTTATTTACTGGTTCGATGATGAGGGGAAAGCATTGCCCTTTGGCCGTTCTCTGACCTATCGTTTTGCAGAGGCTGCATTTTTTTCCGCCTGTGCATTGGCCGGAGTGGAGTGCGGTTCCTGGGGAATCATGAAGGGGATTTTAGAACGACATCTGGATTACTGGATGCGGCAGCCGATTTTTGACAACGGTGGAGTGCTTACGGTTGGCTATACCTATCCGAATCTTTTAATGTCAGAATCTTATAATGCACCAGGCTCCGCTTACTGGTCTTTGAAGACTTTTGTATTCTTGGCTCTGGAAGAGGATCATCCATTCTGGAGTGCCAAGGCAGAGCCCTTGCCAAAGCTGAAGCCTTCTTTGGCTATAAAGGAATGTGATATGCTAATCTGTCACAGAGACCATGAGGTGGTGGCTCTTACAGCAGGGCAGTATCCCACCTTAGAGCATCCATTTGCAGCGGAAAAATATGCAAAGTTTGCTTATTCATCCCAGTTTGGTTTTTGCGTATCCCGTTCCTTTCACACCATTGAGCAATCAGGAACGGACAGCATGCTGGCCTTTTATGTTCACGGAATGCATTATGTCAGAAGAACATGTGAGGAGTACCGTATCACAGAGCAGGAGGTCTATTCCAGGTGGAGTCCCGTAGAAGGAATTATGGTGGAAACCTGGCTGACGCCCGAAGGAAACGGACATAGGCGAAGACATGTAATTACCAGCAGTCTGCCTGAACATACTCCCTGCATGGCCTATGACTGTGGTTTTTCCTATCCGTATTGTATGGAAGAAACGAAAAAAAGAACTGATGGAACGGAAGCTGTGGTATCTGATGAAAATGGATATAGCCGGGTTGCGTCAACGGTTGGAGAGGCAACTGTAATTGCCGCATTACCCAACATGAATCTCATATTCCCCAATGTCATTATTCCGGCAGTCCGTTTTCCGATTGCTCCTGGGAAGATGAAGATGGAAAACCTTGTGGAAACAGAGTTTACAAAGAAAACGGTGGTAATCGGAGGAGGAAACTGTTATGCGATACAGGATTGATAAAGAAACTTTTCTTTGGGCAGAGGAGATCTTGAAGAAAATCGAAATAAAGCTGGAGGCAGAATGTAAGCGTCTTGGCCCAATCATGCCTTATGTCCCGGAAAACGGCAAATATTATGACATGGGAGAGAGGGAGCTGACCGCCTGGACCAATGGTTTTTACTCCGGTATTCTGTGGCAGATGTATCATGCGACGAAAAAGGATTGTTATCTGGAAAATGCAAGAGAAATTGAAACGCGTCTTGATGGGGCATTTCAAAACTTTCCAAAGCTTGACCATGATGTAGGTTTTCTCTGGCTTCACACGGCAGTAGCGGATTACCGTCTAACCGGAGAAGAGGAGTCCAAAAGCCGGGGACTTCACGCCGCCGGGATTCTGGCAGGACGCTACAATCCTAACGGCAGGTTTATAAAAGCATGGAATGGGGAACGTGCAGGCATTGCCATTGTTGACTGTCTGATGAACCTGCCTCTTCTTTACTGGGCTTCGGAACAGACAGGTGACAGTGCATGGAGACAGATTGCCATAAACCATACGGAGATTGCTCTTAAGTACATCATCCGTCCGGACGGTTCCTGCAACCACCTGGTAGAATTTGATCCTGTTACAGGAGAATATTTAAATAATCCTGGAGGTCAGGGCTATGAAAGCGGCTCCTCTTGGAGCCGGGGGCAGTCTTGGGGAATTTACGGAATGGCGCTGGCTTATAAGTATACAAAGAATGAAGCCTATCTGGATGCAGCCAAACGGGTGGCCCATTATTTCTGTGCCAATCTGGCGTTAAATGACTATGTTCCCATGCTGGACTTCAGAGCTCCTGAGGAGCCGGTTTATTATGATACCACCGCCGGAGTGTGTGCGGCCTGCGGCCTTTTGGAGCTTTCAGAGCACGTAAATCCATTGGAAAAGGATCTATATGTAAAATCAGCAGTTCGTTGCCTGAAAGCGGTTACAGAACGATTCTGCCAGTGGGATCCTGAGAAAGATTCTATTTTAAATTTCGGTTCTGCCAGATATGACAGGGAATCTGACCGCCATGTTCCCATTATCTACGGAGATTATTTCCTGGTGGAAGGCATCTTAAGACTGCTGAATAAGGATTTTCTGATCTGGTAGGAGTACAAATTGAATTCTAAGATGAAAACGTGACAAACCCGGAAACAATCTGCTTCAATAAAATATAAAATATGGAGAAATTAAGAAATGCAGAAATTGGATCAGAATGCAATAAAAGAAAAACTTAGTCTTATGGTAGATAAGCTGATAAACTTAGATAAGACAAACGATGAAACAACGATTGAAGAACGTAGTGAGGCCGTTGGTTATTTCAAAAGAGATTTTGGAATAAAGGAATGGGACTGGCCTCAGGGCATAGGTCTTTATGGACTCATAAAGCTTCAGAAAATCCAGGGAAATGAAGATTATAAAGAATTCCTCATTCACTGGTATAAAGAAAATATGGAACTGGGACTTCCATCACGAAATATCAACACTACAGCCCCACTTTTAGCCCTTGCGGATTTAAATGAATCAGTAAAGGACCGGGAGTTTGAAGCCCTTTGCCTGGACTGGGCCAAATGGCTTATGAAATGCCTGCCTAAAACCGAAGAGGGCGGTTTCCAGCATGTGACAAGTGCAAACGGTGACCGTCTGGGCGTACGTCTCAATGAGAATGAGATGTGGATCGACACCCTGTTTATGACCGTTTTATTCCTAAATAAAATGGGTCTTAAATACAATCGGCAGGACTGGATAGATGAGGCTTATCATCAGGTGCTGATGCATATTAAGTACTTATATGATAAGAAAACCGGTCTGTTTTACCATGGTTGGACCTTTAATGAAAGAAATAATTTCGGCGGCGTGTTCTGGTGCAGAGGCAATAGCTGGTTCACCGTGGGAATCCTGGAATATATGGAGATGTTTAAAGGCACCATGAATTCCGGTGTCAGACAGCTTGTGACAGAAACTTATAAGGCTCAGGTACATGCCCTGTTAAAGCTGCAGAGCAAGAGCGGACTTTGGCATACGGTTCTTGATGACGCGGACAGCTATGAAGAGGTATCGGGCTCGGCAGCCATTGCAGCAGGTATTTTAAAAGGTATTAAAATGGGAATTCTAGATGATACTTATCTGGAATGCGCACATATTGCTGTAAGGGGTATTCTTAAGAACATCGATGCAGATGGAACTGTACTTCATGTTTCCGGCGGAACCGGAATGGGATATGACAAGGAACATTATAAGAATATACTTGTGGCACCGATGGCATATGGACAATCGCTGGCAATCCTGGCGCTTTGTGAGGCATTAGAAGTATAAATCCTAAATAAAAAGATAAGCGCCATATCCCCATTGCATTCGAAGCTAAGACATATTAAGAAAAGGTGTGAGTGGTGTAAAATTGGAGTGGCACTTGCATTTTGCTTCTGCATGAGTTATAGTAATACATGCTGAAACCCTGATAAACAGGCACTTTCAGGAAAATATTTCAAGTGTTCGTAACCTTCCACTTGTAAAACAAAACTAAAGGAGAACAGAATATGAATTACAAATCTTCAGGGAAAACTTATTTCTTGGTTTTTTCCGCAGCAATTGCTGCCATCTATACCGTGCTGACTTTAATTTTTGCACCCATCAGCTTCGGTCCTATTCAATTTCGGATTTCAGAGATTCTCTGCATCCTACCATTTTTCACCCCAGCGGCGATTCCTGGTTTATTTATCGGTTGTCTGCTGTCTAACTTTTTGTGTGGTGCGGCTGCCCTAGATGTAATCTTTGGAAGTCTTGCGACCTTGATCGGAGCGGTTGGTTCTTATATGCTTCGTAAACATCAGTGGATGGTATGCATTCCACCGATTGTGGCCAATACCATTATTGTTCCGTGGGTCCTTCGTTTTGCTTATGGATCTCAGGATTTTATCTGGTATGCCATGATTACCGTGGGTGTGGGAGAAATTCTTGCCATCGGATTCCTTGGAAATATTTTCTTAGGAGTTTTAAATCGTTATAAGCACATAGTTTTTGGACGTTTCATAACAGAATAAGCAAAATCCATATCAAAACTCCCTCTTTCTAGTTAAGAATGGGAGTTTTTTTTCATGTAATTCTACAAATATTTGCAAAAAGTTACAATTTGTAATAAAATATTGTTTGACGAGTATAAATGTAACTGGATTGTAACCGCAGTTGTATATAATAATTATAATCTATAAGGACAACGGTGAATGAGATGGCAATTGGTAGAATGAGTTTGATAAACGAGGCGGACCGGTATCTTACAATAGCAGTGGATTCCTATGATAACTGGGAAATTAAGGGAGTGATCTTTCAGGGAGAAAGCTCTCATGGAACAATATTTAGTGGATTCACAGAAATGATTATGAACATGGATCATTTGTTTGATTCCGTTGGAGCTCCCAAGCAGACATTTCAGATGCGGTGCTTGTCAGGATCAGACCCAATTGATTTTAAAATGCAGAGAATGAAAAGAGTCGACAGAATGGGAAAGTTAAAGACCATTCGTATTTGTCTTCGCTTCCGATACCATGCAAGTTGGCAGGGAACCATGATTTGGGATGATGGAAACAGAACTGCTTCCTTTGACAGTGAACTTCAGTTTATCATGATCACCAATGCAATTTTACAGGAAGACGTTTGTGAAGGAGATAAGGCGATCGCAAACATTCTAGATCCAGAGTTTTTTGAAAATTGGTCCCTTTCCCTGAGTGGTGATTATATGGACATCAGCATGACGGAAGGAGCAGATGTCCTTTCAGGGATTCATTACGGCAGACTGATCTCCAGTGAAGCTTCTGAGGAATTTATAAGGACAGGACAAAAAGCTTCTTTCACCGTAAAAGTAATGTTTCGGGAGCACAATACCTGGCAGGGAATGATATACTGGCGGGAAGGTAAAGTGCAACAGACCTTCCGAAGCTTTAAAGAAATGCTTTATATGATATCTTCTGTAGTGAAGCTGACTTTGGCAGAGGGTGAGCCTATGGCAGCAGGCAAGTCCTGAGAATACGTGTCATAAATGGCATCTTACAGGTCATAGAATCTGTAAGGTGCATTTTTTTGATTCAGATTCTATTGTAGATTTTCTCAATGGTTTCTTATATAATAGAAGAGAAAGCAGTTGACTTTCCATAAGAAAAGCAGTAAAAGTAATTGAACGTAGAATGATATACCGAATATAAATTAAGGATGGAAAAAACATGTATCAGATTGATTTTAATAAACCGGAAGCAATACATTTTATTGGTATTGGCGGAATCAGCATGAGTGGGCTTGCAGAGATACTCATTGAGGAAGGCTTTACAGTTACTGGCTCCGATGCCAATGAGTCAGACCTTACCCGTCACTTAAAGGCAAAGGGAGCAAAGGTAGCTTACGGACAGAGAGCAGAAAATATTACCGATGAAATTGATGTAGTAGTATATACAGCCGCCGTTCACCCGGATAATCCGGAATTTATAAGTGCAACAGAAAAAAAACTTCATATATTAACCAGAGCAGAGCTTCTGGGACAGATGATGAAGAATTACGAGAACGCAATCGCTGTCTCTGGTACCCATGGTAAGACAACAACAACCTCTATGATTACAGAGATTCTCTTGTCTGCGGATACGGACCCGACGATCTCTGTTGGTGGAATCTTAAATTCCATCAGTGGAAATATCCGTGTAGGAGGACCCGATTTATTTGTAACAGAAGCGTGTGAATATACCAACAGCTTCTTATCCTTTTATCCGACTACAGAAGTAATCTTAAATATAGAAGCAGATCACCTGGACTTTTTTAAGGATCTGAAAGAAATACGCCAATCGTTCCGACTATTTGCTGAGAAACTTCCAGAGAATGGTTTATTAGTGATAAACAAAGATATTGAACACATGGAGGATATTATAGAAGGTCTTCCTTGTAAGGTAATTACCTTTGGTAAGGACCAGGAAAGCAGATATCAGGCAGAAAACATCAGTTATGACGAGCTGGCAAGAGCTTCTTATGATCTTTTGGTGGACGGAGAAGTTATTGATAAGGTTACTCTGGGTGTTTCAGGAGAACACAATGTGTATAACTCTCTGGCAGCGGCAGCCGTTTGTTTTGAGTTAGGTATTTCTTTAGAAATGATTCAAAAAGGATTGAAACGATTTACGGGTACCAATCGCCGTTTTGAAAAGAAAGGGGAGGTATCTGGTGTAACCATTATAGATGACTACGCCCACCATCCTCAGGAAATAAGAGCAACTCTAGAGACGGCAAAACATTATCCACATAAGAAACTCTGGGTTGTGTTCCAGCCCCATACTTATACCCGTACCAGGGCATTTTTAGATGAATTTGCAGAATCCTTGTCATTGGCTGATGAGGTGATTCTGGCAGATATCTACGCTGCCCGTGAAACCGATAATTTAGGAATTAGCTCCAAAGATATCGTGGAGAGAATCGAGAAAAAGGGAGTAAAAGTACACTACATCCCTTCCTTTGAGGAAATTGAAACATTTATTTTGGAAAATTGTATACACGGTGATTTGTTGATAACTATGGGAGCCGGAGACATTGTAAAAGTGGGAGAAAACCTACTGGGAGTATAGTTATCCACATTATCCACATAGTTTTCAACATTTTATGTTAAGAAACTATGTGGATTCTTTGATTTACATAATATAAAGTCTTACAATTTACAAAATCTCGGTTTTATCAACAAATCGACGGGCTGAGAAACGAAAACCCATATTATGTATACCAGATTTCCACATTATCCACAGTTTCCACAATTCATTTGGTGGATAACTGCCCCTATTTTCTTTTCTAAGGACCTGTGGTATGATATGAGCATGATAAAAAGGTGAGGTTATGGCGGTGAATGTAAAGAGCAGTTTAAAGATCAGGGCTACGGTGATATCAAACGATTTCATTGATGAATACATGGCCATGGCCAATGGAGAGTACATAAAGGAATATTTATTTCTAATGCGTCATGATGGAGAAGAGATAACCATTTCTATGATTGCAGATGCACTCAACCATACCGAGGCAGATGTGACCCGAGCCCTGGCTTATTGGAAAAAGGCTGGAGTCCTTTCAGAGGAGATTCCAGTTAAGGCTGAACCATCTAAGGCTGTCTCTGAGACTGCCTGCTCTGGAACTGCTCCTGAAGTCCAGACAAAGACTCAACCCCTTGCAAAAAGAACGGCATATTCCCCTGAAAAAATAAGCGGTCTTGCAGGAGATGAGGATTTTTCCCAACTACTTTATATTGCCCAGAAATATATGAATAAAGTATTCACCCAGAGAGAATGTGAGGTATTTGCATATCTTTATGATGGTCTTCATATGCCATCAGAACTGCTTGAATACGTGGTAGAATATTGTGTCCAGGGAGGACATACAAGCATCCGCTACATTGAGACCGTAGCAATCAGCTGGCACGAAAAGGGAATGAAAACCGTTGAGGAGGCAAAGAACAGCGCCACCACTTATTCAAAGGATTCCTATGCAGTTATGAGAGCATTTGGTCTAAATGACAGAAACCCAGGAGATTCGGAACGAGAGTTTATGGATCGGTGGTTTAGTACCTATGGGTTTACTCGTGAGATCGTGATGGAAGCATGTAATCGTACCTTGGCCGCCACCCATTCCCCTAGCTTTCCCTATGCGGATAAGATTTTAGACGGCTGGAAAAAGGCAGGAGTTCGTACGTTGGAAGAGATTAAGCGGCTGGACGAGCAGTATGCAGAGCGGCTTAAGAGCGGAGACTATAAGAACGGAAAGAAATCATCAACAGGTACATCAACAAAACCAAGGACCGGACAGAATCAGTTTCAGAACTTTCCTCAAAGAGAGATTGATTACGATGCGCTGATTCTTGATCAATTGAAGCAGCAGTAGTTTTTGCAACAGGCAGCAAAAGGAATGGAGGTTATTATGGCGCTGAGCAATTCACAGCACGACGCTATCATGAGGGCTTACGGACAGCAGCAGTTTAAGAACCGTCATGAACAGGAAGAGCGGATTGCAACCGTATATCAAAAAATTACGGTAATCAGAGAGCTTGACCAGTCCATCAGTACCAGAGCGGTGGCCTGTGCTAGAAGGCTTCTTGAAGGAGATAAGGGAGCACTAAAAGAGCTTCGCGATGAGATTGCAGACTTAAGAGAGCAAAAAAGTGTGCTCTTAAGATCGGCAGGATTTCCAACAGATTATATGGAGATGCAGTACCATTGCAAGGACTGCAAGGATACCGGATATGCAAACGGCATGAAATGTCACTGCTTCCGCCAGGCGGAGATGAAATATCTTTATGCACAGTCTAACATCGAACAGATCGTGGCAATTGAAAACTTCAATACCTTTTCTACCGGTTATTTTGATGATACCAAGATCATTCCTCATCTAAACAGAACCGTAAGGCAGTATATGGCCCAGGTTGTAGAAACCTGTAAAAACTTTGTCCATACATTTTCCAAAGAACCTGGAAATCTTTTGTTTACAGGCCCTACCGGTGTGGGAAAAACCTTTCTTACCAACTGTATCGCAAAGGAGCTGATTGATCAGTTTTATTCAGTGATCTATCTGTCTGCCAATGATCTTTTTGAGGTGTTTTCTAAAAATCGGTTTGATTATAATAATGAAGACGATATGAGAGGCATGTATCAGTATATCTTAGACTGCGACCTACTTATCATAGATGATTTGGGAACGGAGCTTAATAACAGCTTTACCTCATCAGAGCTGTTTTACTGCATCAACGAGCGGCTGAATTCTTCAAAGTCCACTATTATATCAACGAATCACCCGATCAATGAGCTGAGAGACCGTTATACAGAACGTGTGACTTCAAGGCTGATCAGTCGATATACGGTGATTCCTCTCTATGGAGACGATATCAGGATTAAGAAAAAGGCAGGAAGTGTCAGCCAGCGTTAGGAAATATCCATACGTGAAGTTGACATAAATAAAGACAATCAAAAAGCATGCGGCCTTTCTGGGTCGTGTGCTTTTATCGGGTAGCTGCTAGGGATACTTATAGAGAGAGTATTGTTTGTTACATTTTGCCAGACATGGATATGATGGGAATAAATCAGGCAAAATAAAATTTGTTACTTGAAAAATATAGGGAATCCTTTTGATTGTCTTGACTAAAGCGGCACATAATGTTATAAAAGAACCGTTGCATTGTATTTAGATACGTTGGAGGAGAAAAGAATGCTTTACGAAGAGAAAATTATAGAGACCATTCCGGTTGGTCCTCTTGGCTTAATTCCGTTAAAGAGCTGCAAGGAGCTGGGAGATAAGGTTAATGATTATTTGATAAGCTGGAGAAAAGAACGTGAGAGTGAGCACAAATCTACCATCGCTTTCTCAGGCTATCAGAGAGATACGTATCTAATCGGAGCTAGCACTCCAAGATTTGGTACTGGTGAGGCAAAAGGAACTCTGCATGAATCCGTACGTGGAGATGACCTTTATTTCATGGTAGACGTTTGCAATTACAGCCATACGTATTCGTTATGCGGTATGACCAATCACATGTCTCCTGATGACCATTTTCAGGATTTAAAGCGCGTGATTGCTGCTTCAGCAGGAAAAGCTCGCCGTATCAATGTGATCATGCCTTTCTTATATGAAAGCAGACAGCATAAAAGATCCAGCAGAGAATCTCTTGACTGCGCACTTGCATTAAAGGAATTAGTGAGCATGGGAGTGGAGAATATCATTACGTTTGATGCCCACGATCCAAGAGTACAAAATGCCATTCCTTTACAGGGATTTGAAACGGTTCAGCCTATTTATCAGTTCATTAAGCATCTGCTTAAGAATGAGAAAGAGTTAAATATTGACAGTGAACACATGATGGTTATTAGCCCAGATGAAGGCGGCATGGGTCGTGCTGTTTATTTTGCCAACGTTTTAGGTCTTGATATGGGTATGTTCTACAAACGCCGTGATTACACTCAGATCATCAATGGACGTAACCCTATTGTAGCCCATGAATTCTTAGGAAGCAGCGTAGAGGGCAAGGATGTTATTATTGTAGATGATATGATTTCATCTGGAGAAAGCATGCTTGACGTTGCAAAAGAATTAAAGAGAAGAAAAGCAAGAAAGGTATTCGTATGCGCTACCTTTGGTCTTTTCACAAATGGCCTTGCAAAGTTTGATGAGTATTATGAAAACGGCTTTATTGACCGTATTCTTACCACCAATCTTGTATACCAGACACCGGACCTTCTTTCAAGACCTTACTATATTGATGTAGATATGAGTAAATACATTGCTCTGATCATAGATAACTTAAACCATGATGCATCCTTAAGCGACCTTTTAAATCCAACCACAAGAATTAATCGAGTGTTGGAACGCTACCGTGCAGGCGAAAGATAATTGGGATACAGATGGATAAATTATCAACTCAAAAACGGATATTGATTGGTCTTACACTTTTCTCCATGTTTTTTGGGGCGGGAAATCTTATTTTTCCGCCTTTTTTGGGCTCACTGGCAGGTACGAACACATGGATCGCTATGATTGGTTTTGCCGTAACCGCAATCGGATTTCCAGTGTTGGGCGTGGTATCCGTTGCAAGAGCTGGCGGTTTTTATTACCTGGCAGAGCGTGTTCACCCCAGGTTTGCTACTATTTTTACCTTGTTAAATTATCTATCCATAGGACCATGTCTTGCCATACCAAGGACAGCCAGCACATCCTTTGAGATGGCTGTAGTTCCCTTTGTGAGGGACGGCAACCCATTGGTAGCACAGCTTCTTTATTCCGCTGCATTCTTCGTAATAGCCTTTGTGGTGGCCTTAAATCCGGACCAGCTTACGAATCGTTTGGGAAAGATTCTGACTCCTGTCCTTTTAGTTCTTATCGTTGTGATTTTTGCTGGTTGCCTGATTAAGCCTCCCGGCCTTTATGGAGTTCCGGTAAAGGAATATGCTTCTGGCCCCTTTGTAAAAGGCTTCTTAGACGGCTATCTCACCATGGATACCATTGCGGCGTTAACTTTTGGAATTGTCATTTCCCTTAACATTAAGGCAATGGGGATAAAAAAGGACTCTGTGGTAGTAAAAGAGACCATTCATGCAGGATTCGTGGCAGGCGGGATTTTACTCCTTGTATACGGCGCTCTGGCTCATGTAGGAGCCACAACAGGCGGTGCCTTTGGATCTGCATCAAACGGAGCTCAGACGTTAAATCAGGCGGTAAGCTTCCTATATGGGAAGGCTGGTCTTGTAATGTTGGCAGTCGTATTTTTTATTGCCTGCTTAAATACCTGTATTGGTCTAATTAGTTGCTGTAGTAAATATTTCTGTACCATAATTCCTGGTATTGGATATCGGACTTGGGCGTTCATATTTGCGCTATCAAGCTTCGTTATCTCAAATATAGGGTTGACAAAGATTCTGGAAATATCAGTTCCCGTATTAAACACCATCTATCCAGTCGCCATTGTACTTATTTTGCTTTCCTTTGCCTTTCAAGATGGAAATCGTTGGAGGATGGTATACGTCAGTACCATAGGCATTACAGGCGTTGTAAGCGTTCTTTTGTCTCTGGAGCAGGCAGGAGCTAAGATTCTTCATCAACTGCTATTAAAGCTTCCTCTTTATGCCATTGGGCTTGGCTGGATCGTTCCAGCGCTAGTTGGTGTTTTCTTTGGCATGTTTCTTGCCACAGGCAGGGAAAGTAGGGAAGCATAAAAGCATAAAAGCAAAGTGGCATAAGAACAAAGAAGCGTAAGAATAAAAAAGTATAAGAACAAAAAAGACTGTGATACGCATCTTATCTCGTATCGCAGTCTTTTTATATATCTTTTTATATCTCTTCTTATGTATCTTCTTAAATCTCTTCTTATATTTTTTCTTAAATCTCAATCAGATGATAAGGAATTAAGTTTGCTGTCAACATCTGAGCCTCTCTCTGATGGCAGGTAAATATAATGATCTGGTCGGAATAGGCATTAATCAGCCATTTTAAAGCGGTGCGTAGACGATCGTCATCGTAGAGTACAAAGCTGTCGTCAAAAATCATAGGCATACGCTCTTCCCCTTCCTGGATCAAAGTGGCTGCGGCAAGGCGAAGGGCCAGATAAACCTGGTCCATAGTACCGCTGCTGACCTGCTCCAGTGGCACCAGTTTGGTTTTTGTATTGAGGAAGACATTTAAGTTCTCATCCACACTCATACTGGTATAGATGCCTCCTGTGATCCCTTTAATCAGGTCTGATGCTGTCCGGTTTAAGTATAGTCCGAAGGAATCCCGGATAGAGGAAGATAAGTTTGTCATGGTCTCAAGAGCTAAGTCAATGGCAGAAACCTCTTCCCGAATTCTATCATTTTCCTCTAAGATATGTTTCAGACCTTCAGCCTGGGTCTTACAGCTTGAGAGGTGTTCCAGCTTTCGTTCCAGTTCCCACTGGCTTTTTTGCTGTTTTTCAATGGTGCTCCCACAGTTTTCTTGTTTTTGCTGAAGTTCCGTAAGCTCCGCTTGCTTTTGAATGACAGCGGCTTCTGATTTAATAACAGCAGAACAAAGGCGGGTGAATTCTGCCATTCTAGACTGGAATGCACGCATTGCCTCCGTAGAGATATCTCCACTTCCAAGATGTCTGGAAAGGATCTCCTGTAATACCTTTGCACTCATCTCCATGTCCTTCTGGCTCTGCTTTAGTTTCAGAAAGAGAAGAAGGCCGATGAGGTAAAAGATAATGGCAGCACCCATAAATATGCTCATAAGAAACAGTAGGTCCAAACCGTAATTAGCAGTGAAGTAATTGGATTCACCCAAATAGTAAAGGCCTCCCACACCGCATAAAAGTGCTGTAGCAAGGATGAGGGAAAGGACAGAAAAAACCTTTCTTGGCTTTTTGCTGGAGACTTCCTTGGCGTTTGTGTAATCATCAAAGTTGTCCTGAGCCTTTTGAGTATAGTTGTTAATGGAATCCTGGTCTGTGAACTGATTGCTGCTTAAAACCTGTTTTCCTCTGGCTACTTTTTTAATCAGCTCTTCTTTTTCTTTTTGATGTTCTTCCAAAGAAGTTTTTACATCTTCACGAAGTTTCTGAAATTCATTAATCTGGTTTTCAAATTCCGGAGAGGAAATCTCTTTTTCCGTATTGCGAATCTCGCTTAGCAAAGATGTATAGGTGCGGGCTGCCTCTGGAACCATCTGGGATTCCAGCTCTTTTTTCTGAGACTTTAAAAATGAGGTAGCTTTGGTGACGTTTAATGCAAGGCTTCCTGTGTTATTTAGATTGGCTATGTAATTTTTAAGTTCAGAGACCATGCCTTCGTCGGTGGCACTCTTTAACTGGCTGATACTTACTGTATTAATATAAGTGGTTTCACTCAGTCCGCTTAAAAGATCGTCTAAAAATGCTTTCGTCGGTTCAATTTCACGACCAGCCGTCTCATCCACAATCTTGAATTCTTTTTTGTTTTTCTGAAAAGTTCTCTCAATCCGGTAGATATGTTCCTTGTGCTCCAGCCGAATCTGACCTTCATAAGTGCCGCTGTTTTCCCAGGGCTCAAACTTGGTGTAAAGATCGTTTCTAGAAGCTCTTCCCCTTTGACGTTCGATTCCAAAAAGCATGCCGCGGATAAAAGTATGTATGGTTGATTTACCTGCTTCGTTCTTTCCGTAGACGATGTTAAGCCCATTACTGAAAGTCAGATTCCTGCCATGGAATTTTCCAAAGCCATTGATATAAATATCTAGTATTTTCATGGGATCAGCTCCTTTCATCCGTGGTGCGAAGCAGTGCGTTGATGCCGTAATAGAGGGCCTTTTTCTCCATAGGGCTCATCTCAGGTTTTTGAAGGGCCTGAATATAAAAACCGATCATATCACTGGAATGCTCAGCAAAAAGAGCAGAAAAATCATATTGTGGTTCGGATTCGTCTATGATCTCCATGATCTTAAAACGGGTGGAAAGCATGTTCAAATCAAAGGAGATATCAGGATCTCTCATTCCCCGTATGCGAAAGCGAAAGATGTTTTCGGTTCCACGGCTTTGAATCTCCTGCGTAATCTTCATAGCAAGCTCCGTATTGGTGGTGGCAGCAGTCACATTGACAGCCAGAGATACGTATTGGAGTTTTGCAATTGGAATGAATTTTAAGGAAGAAACCATGCGAGTTACTTCGTTAATTTCACCCATAATCAAGCCATGAGGCCCAGACTCTGTCTTATCCAGTGGCTCTAGGGAACCAGAAAAGGCCATACGGTTTTCCAAAAGAACTTCTGGTCTGTGAATGTGTCCCATGGCAATGTAGGAAAAGTCAAGATTTGACATGGCTCCCTTGTCAAATGGGATGTGGTTGGCATCTCCTCCATGTCCTAAAAGCACATGGATTCGTCCGTTGTTTGGCACCTTTAAGTGATCCAGACGGTTCTCAGGGATTTCCACTGAGTGGTAACTAAATCCGTAGACCTCTGTATTGATCTCTTTGAAATAAACGCTTTCCAGCTCTTCCCCCAGAAGATACGTTACATTAGGTGACCAGGTAAAGCTTAAGATAGCTGAATTTTTGCGGATTCTGTCATGGTTTCCTGCGATAATGACTACGTGCACGGAAGGTATGGTGGAAAAGAGGTAATTGACCTCTTTTAAATCCCTGGCAAGGGGCTGCCTATGGAATAAATCTCCGGATATGAAAAGGCAATCGGCTTCTAATACTTTTGCCTGATTCACTGCCTTTGCAAAGGTGTCCTTAATATCTTGGCACCGTTCCTTGCTCCAGGGCTTGTCGCTGTCAGGGCTCATACCCCAGTGAATATCTGCAATATGTATAAATTTCATTCTCGTTACCTCGCTGGTCCTATTTTAAAAGATACCACAAATTCCCTGCCTCTTTGGTAGGGAATCTGTGGTACAGGATTAAAGTTCGCAGTTGTTAACGGTTCTTGGGAACGGAACCACGTCACGGATATTGGACATTCCGGTTAAATACATAACGCAACGCTCAAAGCCTAAACCAAAGCCAGCATGGCGTGCGGAGCCGTATTTTCTTAAGTCAAGATAGAAGTCATAATCTTCTTTGTTCAGTTCAAGCTCGTCCATACGTGCTACCAGTTTGTCGTAGTTATCTTCTCTCTGGCTTCCACCGATGATTTCACCAATTCCAGGAACCAGACAGTCTACGGCTGCTACGGTTTTGTTATCCGGGTTAAGCTTCATATAAAATGCCTTAATTTCTTTTGGATAATCTGTAACAAATACAGGTTTTTTATAAAGCTGTTCGGTGAGATAACGCTCATGCTCTGTCTGCAGATCGCATCCCCAGAACACTTTATAATCGAACTCATCGTTATGCTTTGTCAGAAGCTCTACAGCCTCTGTATAAGTGACATGGGCAAAGTCAGAGTTTAAAACATGGTTTAAACGATTTAAAAGATCCTTGTCCACGAACTGGTTAAAGAAATTCATCTCTTCTGGTGCGTGCTCAAGTACATAACGAATTACATACTTTAACATGGACTCCGCTAGAGCCATATTGTCATCTAAATCTGCAAAGGCCATCTCAGGCTCAATCATCCAAAACTCAGCCGCATGTCTTGTTGTGTTAGAATTTTCCGCACGGAAGGTAGGGCCAAAGGTATAGATGTTACGGAATGCCATGGCATAAGACTCACCATTTAACTGACCGCTTACGGTTAAGTTAGTAGGCTTGCCAAAGAAATCCTGGGAGAAATCAACTTTTCCTTCTTCTGTCTTTGGAATGTTGTTTAAATCCATAGTAGTTACCTGGAACATCTCACCGGCGCCTTCACAGTCACTACCTGTGATAAGGGGAGTATGAACGTAAACGAAATCTCTCTCCTGGAAAAACTGGTGAATGGCGTAAGCGATGAGGGAACGTACCCGAAATACGGCCTGGAAGGTGTTGGTTCTAGGACGGAGATGGGAGATGGTTCTTAAATACTCAAAGGTATGACGTTTCTTTTGAAGTGGATAATCAGAAGAAGAAGTTCCTTCTACCGTTACTTCTGTGGCCTGTATCTCAAAGGGCTGTTTGGCATCTGGGGTAGGAACTAAAGTTCCAGTCACAATTACGGCAGCGCCAACGTTTAACTTGCTGATTTCAGAAAAGTTCTCCATGGTGTCGTGATAAACGACCTGAAGCGTTTCAAAGTAAGATCCGTCGTTTAATACGATGAATCCAAATGATTTGGAGTCTCGCAGACTTCTTACCCAGCCTCCAACAGTAACCTGGGAATTAAGAAGTGTATCCTGCTTTTTATATATCTCTCTTACCGTAATTAAATCCATAATAGATTCTCCTTTTATATGTTCGCATACTTAAATAAGATTATACTGTATTTTGAGTTTCTATTCAAGGGGGCTGACAGTAAAAACACCAGATAGAGCTAAAAATGTCAAATATTTGTAAAAAACGCGAAAAATGTCGTAAAATGCACAAAAAACTATGTGATAAAAACAAATATTTGTTCACTATTGATTGAAAGTATGGTATAATATGGTCACAATAAATTACAGCAAGAGGTGATAACGTGATTAAAAAAGAGATGATTGCTATGCTTTTGGCAGGCGGACAAGGCAGCCGGTTAGGAGTGCTAACCCAAAAGGTTGCCAAACCTGCAGTGTCCTTTGGCGGCAAATACCGTATCATTGATTTTCCGCTTAGCAACTGCATTAATTCAGGCGTTGATACAGTAGGAGTTCTGACCCAGTATCAGCCATTGCGTCTGAATACCCATATCGGCATTGGGATTCCTTGGGATCTTGACCGGAATGTGGGCGGCGTTACCATCCTCCCTCCTTATGAAAGGAGCAAGGGAAGTGACTGGTATACCGGTACTGCAAATGCCATTTATCAGAACTTGGAATACATGGAGACCTATAATCCCGACTATGTTCTCATATTATCAGGAGACCATATCTATAAGATGGATTATGAGGTTATGTTGGAATATCACAAAGCAAATAATGCTGATATCACCATTGCTGCTATGCCGGTGCCCATTGAAGAGGCGAGCCGGTTTGGGATACTAATCACAGATGAAGGCAACCGAATTACGGAATTTGAAGAAAAACCTGTGAATCCAAGAAGCAATCTGGCATCCATGGGAATTTACATATTTAGCTTTAAAGCATTAAAAGAGGCCCTGATCCGTATGTCTGATGTACCGGGATGTGATTTTGGAAAGCACATCATACCTTATTGTTTTGAAGAGGGGAAACGGGTATTTGCATATGAATACAACGGCTATTGGAAGGATGTAGGTACTCTTGCTTCTTATTGGGAGGCCAATATGGAGTTAATTGACATCATTCCTGAGTTTAATCTTTACGAAGAGTACTGGAAAATTTATACAAAAAGCGACATAATTCCCCCTCAATACGTTTCGGAAGAAGCGGTTATAGACAGAAGTATTGTGGGAGAAGGAACGGAAATCTACGGAGAAGTAAGAAATTCCGTAATCGGTTCTGGGGTCGTTATTAAGAAGGGCGCAGTAATAGAAGATTCCATTATTATGAGGGAATGCGTCATTGGAGAGGACGTTAAGATCAGTAAGGCCATTCTTGCGGAGAATGTTACAGTAGGAACCGGTGCCGTATTAGGAACCGGGGAATATGAAAAAAGCAAGTACGATCCAAAGGTCTATCAGTTTGATTTGGTTACGGTAGGGGAAAATTCTGTAATACCTGACCAGGTGACAATCGGCAAGAATACAGCCATTGTTGGAATAACCGTTCCGGAAGATTATAAAGACGGAGAGCTACCCAGCGGAGATTATATTATAAAGGCAGGTGGCATGCGATGAGAGCAATCGGAATTGTATTAGCAGGTGGAAACAGTAAGCGTATGCGGGAACTGTCCAACAGAAGAGCCATTGCAGCTATGCCTATAGCAGGTAACTATAGGAGCATAGATTTTGCCCTGAGCAATATGACCAATTCACACATTCAGAATGTGGCAGTTTTGACACAGTATAATTCCAGATCCCTGCATCTTCATTTGAGTTCATCCAAATGGTGGGATTTTGGTAGAAAGCAGGGCGGACTATTTGTATTCACCCCTACCATAACCGCAGAAAGCAGTGACTGGTATAGGGGAACTGCGGATGCACTGTTTCAAAACCTGACATTTTTAAAAAACAGTCATGAGCCTTACGTAGTCATAGCCGCAGGGGACGGCATTTACAAATTGGACTACGGAAAAGTGCTAGAGTATCATATAGAGAAGAAGGCAGATATAACCGTGGTATGCACCGATCTCCCAATGGGAGAAGATACCACACGTTTTGGACTGGTAAAGACCAATCAGGACGGCAGGATTACAGATTTTGAAGAGAAGCCTATGGTGGTTTCCTCCAATACTGTTTCCTGTGGCATTTATGTAATCCGCAGGCGGCAGCTGATTGAGTTGATTGAGCAGTGCGCCATGGAAGACCGCTATGATTTTGTGAGTGACATTCTGGTACGATATCGGAATTTGAAACGAATATATGCATATAAAATGAACGATTACTGGAGAAATATCGCATCCGTGGAATCCTATTATAAGACCAATATGGATTTCTTAAAGCCGGAAGTTAGAAATTATTTTTTCCGTCAGTATCCGGATGTTTACTCAAAGATCGATGATCTACCGCCTGCGAAATACAACCCAGGCGCATCAGTAAAGAACAGCCTGGTGTCTAGCGGTAGCATTGTCAACGGAGTTGTCGAGAATTCAGTCCTTTATAAAAAAGCCTATATCGGCAACAACTGCGTCATTAAAAATTCCATTATTTTAAATGACGTCTATATAGGTGATAATACGGTCATTGAAAATTGTATCGTGGAAAGTCGTGATACGATTCGTGCCAATACCACCTACATAGGAACGCCGGACAATGTAAAGATTGTCTTGGAGAAAAACGAAAGATACACATTATAGTTGAAGTGACGAGAGGGGAAGAACATGCAGATTACAGACGTACGAGTACGACGTATTGAAAAAGAGGGAAAGATGAAGGCCATAGTATCAATCACATTGGATAATGAATTTGTTATTCATGACATTAAAGTTATTGAAGGTGAAAAAGGACTATTTATTGCAATGCCAAGCCGTAAGGCAGCAGATGGAGAGTATCGGGATATTGCACATCCAATCAATTCCGGTACAAGAGATACCATCCAGAAGGTAATTCTGGACAAATATGAGACCACTGCAATGGAAGTGCCAGAGGCAGTATTTGCTTAATTAACTTAAAAGATCCGCAGGCAGGCGTTTGTACTGTCTGCGTTTTTTATTGAAAGGGGAGTTCATAGAACTCCCCTTTCAATAAAAAACACTCCGTGCAGGATGCGCATNNCATGACGCTTAAGAGGAAGATGTCACTAAAGTGACAGCGCGTCAGCGCTAGAGTCTGACGAGTCAGACTCTTTCTTTTTGCCCGCATTCCAATCCTTTATTTACACCAAGGGATTTTAAGGTTATAATAAATTACAAATTTTTAGAAAGGTTGTGGATCGTATGACAATAAAAATAGGAATCGTAGGATATGGAAATCTTGGCAGAGGAGTCGAGTGTGCCATTAAGCATAATAAAGACATGGAACTGGCTGCTGTATTTACAAGAAGAGCCCCAGAATCAGTTAAGCTCTTGACTGAAGGGGTAAAAGTTTACCCTTATGATGAGATTATGACGAAAAAGGGAACCATAGATGTTTTGATTTTATGCGGCGGCAGTGCCACAGACCTTCCAGTACAGACACCAGAGCTTGCAAAAGCCTTTAATGTGGTTGACAGCTTTGATACACATGCAAAGATTCCAGACCATTTTAAGGTGGTTGATGAAGCGGCCCTTTTGGGTGGTAACATCGGCATCATTTCCGTTGGCTGGGATCCAGGTATGTTTTCCTTAAACCGCTTGTATGCGGGAGCCGTTCTTCCTGGAGGACATGACTATACATTCTGGGGCAGAGGTGTGAGCCAGGGGCATTCAGATGCAATTAGAAGGATTACCGGAGTTAAGGATGCAAGGCAGTATACCATCCCGGTAGAAGAAGCACTGCAGGAAGTTCGAGACGGTAAAAATCCAGAACTGTCAGTGAGAGAAAAACATACAAGAGAATGTTTTGTAGTGGCAGAAGAGGGAGCTGATTTAGACCGGATCAAAGAAGAAATCGTGACCATGCCTAATTATTTTTCTGACTATGATACTACGGTTCATTTTATTAGTGAAGAGGAACTGATGAAGGATCATAAAGGCATTCCTCATGGCGGTTTTGTAATCAGAACTGGAAGCACTGGCTGGGAGGATGAGAATAACCACGTGATTGAATATAGCTTAAAGCTGGATTCAAATCCTGAATTTACAGCATCTGTATTAACTTCCTATGCCCGCGCAGCGTATCGGTTAAACCAGGAGGGACAAAAAGGTTGTAAGACTGTATTTGATATCGCTCCAGCGTATTTAAGCTCCTTAAGCGGGGAAGAATTAAGAAAACACCTGTTATAAAAAGCAGCAGGAGGGATAGAACATGGCAATAACAAAGGAATTAGTTTTATATTACCAGCCAGAAGAAGAAAAGAAGAGTGGGAATGATTCAAAGGCAGCGAAGCTAAAAGCGGTGCTAATTCGCATGGGCATTCGAATCCGCAATATCTCCGGTGACCAGATAAATCAGACGGTGGGTTATCTTGCTGGAATGGAGGGCTTTGATGAGACTGATCTTGAAGCCTGTCCTCCGGTGGAAGAAGAGATTTTAGTTATGAAGAACTTTTCTAACCGCAGGGTGGACGAGCTGCTTTTAAATTTAAGGCGTGCTGGGGTTCCAAAGGTTCAGTTAAAAGCGGTTATTACAGATACCAATTGTAAATGGAGATTTTACGATTTGTATGAGGAACTGAGACAGGAACACGAAGCAATGTCTAACATTCCTAAATCATGATTTAAAGCTGTTGCAAAATGAATTTGAGATGGTAGTTTATACAAAAAGGTATGGATAACGTGAAAAAACGTCTTGGTGGGGCTTTTATAAGCCGTCCAAGACGTTTTTTGTGTTTTGTTCTTTGTGTTTTTTATGTAATGTTTTTGACAAGACTATGTTCTAGCAGTCTCATTGATTTTTTGTTTTTATTGATATTCAAATACATTGGCCCACTGATTTAAAAGCTCAACTTCCTCAGGCCGTTTTTTGGATAGCTGTGCAGCGGCCACGATTGGAAGCCAGGATTGAACATATTTTTTAGCGGTTCCGGTCTTTTTACAAAATACATCCATGTACATATCTGCTTTTTTCTTATCTTGCAAAGAGAAGAGTAAGTATGTTCTTGCCACATCAGCACTGGCATTGCCTTGGGTGGCGTGAACCCAGTCGAGAACGTACATGGTCTGATCGTCAGTCACAATAATATTGCTTGGATTAAAGTCACCGTGGCACAGCTTGGTGTGCTTTGGCATGCCATCAAGACGAGTCTGCATATCGTATCTGCTGGCTTCTCCAAACTCATCCATATCAGCCACCTGTCGGTTCATCTTATCCTTTAGCTTATTTAACAGAGGACAATGTTTTGACATAATGCTCAGATGAAGATCTACCATCATATCCATATATTCTGGTAGCTTCTCTGGATTCTCATCCATGAGCTGCTTTAATGTCTTTCCTTCAATAAAGTCATAGGTAATGGACCACTTACCTTCAAAAACACTGACTTCCAGCACCTTAGGAACATTGATTCCGCCGGTTTCTTCAACTCTTGCGGTAATTAACGCTTCATTTAGCACCTCAGCTTTTGGAAAATCTGCATTAAAAACCTTGATCGCTTTATCTCCATCCCGATACACCATCTTTGTTGCGGTCGTAGCTATTAGCTCTGCTCCCATAAAATACCTCTCCTTCCATCTTTGAATCCCCAAATACGTTAAATTATATAGTATTATTTTACTACAATATAGATAAAAAGTATAGAAAAAACAGTGGTATATTAGATAAAATATCTAAAAATTTATCCTTTGAAATGGTATACAGCAACTCCGTAAGGTTTGAGTGGGCAGGAGATGGAATTGTTTTGCCCATCCCATTTTATTTCCTCAGAAAGAACGGTATTTGCTTTTTTTCCTGATTCAGAAAGGCCGTTAGTTTCATCAAAAATCAACTGATAGCTTCCTTTTTTCGGAACGCCTGCCCGGTAGTCCTTGCGTTCTACTGGTGTAAAGTTAAGCACGAACAAAAGATTATTTTTCTTATCAGCACTGTATCTTATAAAGCTAAAGATACTATGCTCGTTGTCATTGGCATTGATCCAGGAAAAGCCCTCCCAGTCATAGTCCTTTTCGTATAGCGCAGGATATTCTTGATAGAGGTGCAGCAGGTCTCTGACATAGTTTTTAAGCTCTTCACCAAGAGGCTCATCAGCCAGATGCCAGTCCAATGCCACTTTTTCATCCCATTCATGAAACTGTCCGAAATCCTGTCCCATAAACAAAAGCTTTTTGCCTGGATGGCCTAGCATAAAGGTGTATCCCACCTTTAAATTGGAAAACTTATCCTCAAGAAGTCCGGGCATCTTTTCAATCATAGAGCTTTTCAAATGAACCACTTCATCATGGGATAATACAAGTATATATTTTTCACTGGTAAAATATGTAAGACCAAACGTCATCTTATGGTGATTGTATTTTCTAAAATAGGGATCCAGCTTCATGTATTCTAGAAAATCATGCATCCAGCCCATATTCCATTTGGAGGTAAAACCTAGTCCCCCCTGTTCTGGACTGCCTGTAACCTTAGGCCATGCGGTGGATTCTTCAGCAATTATCATGGCATTGTTGCCTCTTTTTTTCACCACACTGTTTAGATGTTTGAAAAATTCAATGGCTTCTAGATTTTCATTTCCACCGTTCTTATTGGGAACCCATTCACCGTCAGCTCTTCCGTAGTCAAGATAAAGCATAGAAGCAACGGCATCTACCCTAAGTCCGTCTACGTGATATTTCTCCACCCAGTAAAGAGCATTGGCAATGAGGAAATTATCCACTTCATACTTGCTGTAATCAAAGACCTTAGTACCCCAGTCCGGATGCTCCCCTTTTCTGGGGTCCGCATATTCGTAGCAAGGTTTTCCGTCAAAATCCGAAAGCCCATGGGCATCCTTTGGAAAATGTGCCGGAACCCAGTCTAAGATAACACCAATTCCTTTTTGGTGCATGTAATCAATGAAATACATAAATTCTTTTGGAGTGCCGTACCGTGAAGTAGGAGCGAAATACCCGGTTACCTGATAGCCCCAGGAACCGTCGTAAGGATGTTCTGCAATACCTAGTAGCTCCACATGGGTATATCCCATCTCGATTATGTATTCCGAGAGCTCGTGGGCAGCCTCCACATAGGTATAAAAGCCATCCTTTTCTTCTCGGTTTTTCTTACGCCATGAGCCTAAATGAACCTCATAGATGCTAACAGGTCCGTCCATAGGATCTTGCTTTTTTCGTTTCTCCATCCACTTTTTATCGTTCCAGGCAAAACCGGAAAGATCCGTAGTTACAGAAGCGGTCTGAGGCCGATATTCTGCTTCAAAGGCATAAGGATCCGCCTTAAAGAGAAGCTTTCCGGTTTCGGTTGTAATTGCATATTTATAAAGCGCCCCTGCTCCAAGGTTTGGTATAAAGGCTTCCCAGAGTCCTGATTCAGCCAAGCAGGTCATAGGATTTAAATCTGGATTCCAGCCATTAAAATCACCCACCACACCAATTTGAACTGCATGGGGCGCCCATACTGCAAAATACATTCCTTCCTCTTCCTGGTAGGTCCATGGGTGAGCGCCCAGCTTCTCGTAGATTTCGTAATGTTTGCCATTGTTAAAGAGATAGCGGTCTACCTCTGTAATAAAACCTATCCCGACTTCCATTTTTTCTTCAGCCATTTGCTCACTCCTCCGTGATCTTTAAAATAGCACTTTAAACCTCCCAGCTTTTAAAACTGCGCAGGAGGAACTGATAACGTAGCTGTGCTGCATTCAGTTCATAGATATAACAGTCAATAAGGGTTGGATCCACTACGTGTTCAAAGTGGTTCCTGGCGGCGTCTATCGCTGTTTTGGAACATTCGATCTCATACCGTAATTTACGCTCTTCTTCTGATGCAGTCAGACGTTTTTTTAGTGTCGCATGCTTCATTTTTCCATCTCCATTTCATAAAATTTACAAAATATCTGTTAATTTAATTATAACTGGAAAATGGCTTTTTATTCATATTTTACCTGAATTGTCCGTAAGTTGTGGAACACGGTCTAACAACATCTGCATATGCTGTCCCAGGAAACACAGTTTTTTTGTGGTGTCTCCGATGGTCAGGTAATAAAAATTTGCGGTTCCCTCTTGTCTGACATCGATGAGGCCGGCTTCTTTTAATATTTTTAAATGATGGGAGACTGCCGGACGGGAGAGATTGGTTCTCTCCGTGATGTCTTTTACGTTCATCCCAATGTTAGAAGCTGTGGAGCCGTTTGTAACTGAGACATCATTCCCCATGCTGTCATAAAGACCATTACGGGCTAATGCCTCAATAATCGTGAGTCTGACTTCATCTCCGAGGGCGATAAAAATGGGCATACAGTCCTTAAAAAGCAGGTGAAAATTCTGCCCTTCCATGGGCAATTCCTCCTTTGGTTTAAAAATATAAACTAAAATTAGTTTACCATTTCCGGGGGGAAAGGTCAATGCTTTGGCCTTGAAAAGTATAAAAATTCACTATAAAATAAAGGAATCGTTCGACAAAATTGTTAAAAACATAATAATACACTTATAATATGAAGTTAAACCAAGAGCAAGAATGGGATTCCAAATTTCTTGAAAAAAGAGTTGACATTTCACGCGACCTTGTGCATAATGGAAATATATTCCAGTGTACATTCTGTATGCTGATTCCTAGATTTTCAATGAGAGATGGAACTTGATTCCATCATTTACAAGCTGATATTCCAGCATGAATTCCAAAGTTAAGGTGTTGATTTTTAAAAAGAGGGGGAATGTATCATAGGGGGTATTATATTACTGCTTCACTTAGGGGTAGGAGCTTATTTTGATGTCAAAGAGCACAAGATTCCCAACTGGTTGATGCTATTTGGCATAGGAAATGGCTTGTTACTCACCGGGCTTGAAGCATGGGTATTAACAAGTGACATGAACATTTTAACGGAACCTGTTTTCTTTCTGTTACGAATCGTTCTTGTAACAGCTTTGTTTTTTGTTTTGTTTTTATGCCGGATGATTGGAGCGGGAGATATTAAGATGGCAGCTCTCATCTGTGGATATATGGGTCTTCAAACTGGTGCAATTGCTATATTTTCTGGTTTTCTTATTGGGGCCATCTGGTCTCTAATCAAAATGATAGGGAATGGGATTTTGATTTACCGTTTCTCCTGTCTTCTAACCTATATCAGGTATGTATTTCAAACAAGTAAAATAACTGCTTACTACCGCCCCCAGCGGGATGGGTATGACATGGTAATTCCCTTTGGATTTTGTCTTTTTGTAGGGACTATTATTACCTTGGCAGTGTTACAGTAACGAAGGAGGATTATATTTGGCAGAACGAGTGATGGCAGTATATGACGAGGATTCTTTCTATGCGGAAAGACTAGCAGAGTTTATAAACCATAGAAAGCAGGCTCCCTTTAAAGCTCTTGCCTTTACTGCTTTGGAAAAGCTAAAAGGCTATGGAAAAGACCATGAGATTGATTTGCTGTTAATCCAGGCAGGCGTCTCCAAAGAGGAAATTGCAAGTATTCGTGCAGAACAGGTATTTTATCTCTGTGACGGGGAAGGCAGTTCTTTGGAAGAGTCCTCGAAGGGTATTTATAAGTATCAGGCAGCAGACGGCATTTTAAGGGATGTGATGGAGGCTTATTTAACCGGTGATCATGATGATGGTTTAAGCAGCATGATATCAAGGACTGCAAAAGTGATTGGAATTTATTCTCCCGTTAACCGATGTCTAAAGACTTCCTTTTCCCTTACGATGGGACAGCTATTATCCAGGGATCTAAAGGTTCTTTACTTAAATTTTGAAGATTGCTCTGGACTAGGAAAGCTAATTGGTGAGGAATTAAAAGGAGGGCTATCAGATCTTTTCTATTATTACAGTCAGGAAAAGTATAGCTGGATCAGGCTTGGATCTCTTGTTCATACCTGGGGAGAGCTTGATTATGTGCCTCCTGTCCAGTATCCAGAGGATTTAAACCAGATAGGTACGCTTGAAGTGGCTGACTTGGTAAGACGTATTGCCAGAGAAAGTCCTTACGAAACCATAATCTTGGACTTGGGTCAGTTCGGGAAAAAAGCGGTCGAGGTGTTGGAGGTATGTGACATCATCTATATGCCAGTTATGGATGACTGCGTTTCAGCCTCTAAGATTGAGGAGTTTGAAGAGTATCTTACAACCTCCGGTCAAGAGTCTGTAAAAAAACGCATCCAAAAAATCAAACTACCATATCACTGCAATTTCGGAAGAAGGGAATCTTATGTGGAACAACTTCTTTGGAGTGAGCTGGGAGACTATACAAGGCAGCTTTTAAGAAAGCAGCCGTAAGGAGAGGTAAGCATGGAAGAAGAAATGCGAAGGAAGATGCGGGAAGAGATCATGAGAGAGTTAAATGAGCAGCAGCAGATCACAGATGAAGAGCTGTATGCCATAATAGACCGTAAGATTCTGGAATACGGTCAGAATCACTTTCTTCCCTTAAAAGAAAAAATAGAGCTTCGCAGCAGGCTTTTTGATTCCTTCCGGCGGTTGGGAGCACTCCAGGAATTGGTGGATGACAGACAGGTGACAGAGATTATGGTCAATGGAGCCGATTGTGTTTTTCTAGAGAGGAATGGAAGCATGGAGCTGTGGGGCAGGACCTTTGAAAGCCAGGAACAGCTTGAGGATACCATTCAGCAAATTGTAAGCCGGGTAAACCGTACGGTGAATGTATCAAGGCCAATTGCAGATGCCAGACTTTTGGACGGCTCCAGGGTTCATGTAGTGCTTCCTCCCATTGCTCTGGATGGACCTGCTGTCACCATTCGAAAATTCCCAGAGCCAATTACCATGGCAAAGCTTTTAACATACGGTTCCGTTACCCGCGAATCGGCGAATTTTTTGAAGGCAATTGTAGAGGCTGGGTATAACATCTTTGTCTGCGGGGGCACCAATTCGGGAAAAAGTACATTTTTAAATGCACTATCTTCCTATATTCCAAAGGATGAAAGAATTGTAACCATTGAAGATTCCGCAGAGCTTAAGATCACTCAGATAAAGAATCTGGTCAGGCTTGAGACGAGAGGGGCAAACGGAGAAGGCGAAGGAGAGGTGACCATAGGTGACCTGATAAAAGCTTCCCTGCGAATGAACCCAGACCGCATTATCATTGGAGAGGTAAGAGGAAAAGAAGCGCTTGATATGATTTCAGCCATGAATACAGGGCATGACGGAAGCCTTAGCACAGGTCATGGTAATAGTCCCAAAGATATGTTGTCAAGGTTAGAAACCATGGTGCTCATGGGGGCGGATATCCCTCTTCCTGCGGTGAGAAGTCAGATTGCAGCGGCCATTGATATTATAATACATCTTGGAAGATTAAGAGATAAAAGCAGGCGGGTCCTGTCGATTGTGGAGGTGGCTGATTATGAAAATGGAGAAATCAGGCTTAACCCCTTATACCACTTTGAAGAAGATTATCAAAAAAGAGACGGCAACAAGTTGGTACAGGGAAGCCTTAAAAAAGTTGGAAACATTCAAAACACCGAAAAGCTCAAAGCCTCAGGCGTTGAGATATGATATTTATGTCATGACACCCATTCAGTGGTGTCTATACGGCGGTCAGGGGCTGGCTCTTTCTGGAGTTTTTGCTTATGTGTTTTATCGAAGTATAGTGGTTTTTCTTATTCTCATTCCATTCGGAATCCTTTATCCCATTTTAAAAACAAAAGAACTAAGAGAAAAAAGGCTTGAACAGCTTAATGTTGAATTCAAAGAAGGAATTTCATTGTTATCTTCCTTTTTAAGTGCCGGTTACTCTGTGGAGAACGCCTTTTCCTCCTCGGTGAGAGAGCTTAAGCTGCTCTTTGGAGAAGACGGGCTCATTACTCTAGAGTTTAAACATATCGAAAATCAGATAAAAATCAACCGTTCTGTGGAACAGGCTTTGATGGAGTTTGCAACTAGAAGCGGTCTGGATGATGTGAAAAATTTTGCTGAGGTCTTTGTAGCTGCAAAGCGTAGCGGCGGGGAGTTGGTCTCCATTATCAGTCATTCAGCCAATATTATACGGGACAAGATATCCGTTCGACAGGAGATAATAACCATGTCAACCTCAAAGCAGTTTGAGCAAAAGGTTATGAATATGATTCCATTTTTTATAGTGATTTATATTGATTTGACATCTCCAGGGTTCTTTCAGCTTATGTATACCACAGCAATTGGTAAAGTTGTAATGACTGTCTGCATGGTACTTTATGTATTGGCATTTTTCATTTCAAGGAAGATTATGAGTATTGAGATATAAGGAGAAGCCATGTTTAAAAGATTTATAGGGAAATGGAACATTACCTTTACAAAGACTCAGGTAGCTTGTGTGGCAGCAGGTTTTCTTTTGTATGCCTTAATAGAGATTTCTTCAGCTATGGGAGTTGGTGGCGGCTTAAGTGGTGCCGGATTAAAAAGGGCGGCCCCAGGCCAGGGGGAGACTACTTATGAGCTTCAAATAACCGGCTTAAATAAAGAAGAGGAAAATAAAAAGATACCAGTTAAGATACCAGTCCGCGAGAAGCGCTATACCAAGGAAGAAGCAAAGAAGATATTTGAAAAAATCAAACCCCAGCTAGAGATTCAGATGCTTGGAGAAAATGCTTCCCTTTTAGAAATAAGGAAAAATCTAAACCTTATAAGCAAACTCAGTAATTATGGAATCAAGATTAATTGGGAAACAGACAATGCAGAGCTGGTGGATTCTCTTGGAACCGTACATAACGAGCAGACAAATGAAGCAGGAGAGCCGGTCACAATCATTGCACGAGCCTCAGATGGTACCGAGGAGTTTACCTATCGTTTTCACTTAATGGTTTATCCTCCAATACGTACGGCACAAGAAAAAGCGGAGAATGAATTTTTAAACTGGGCGGAAAAAGAAGACCAAAAGCAGCAGACGGACGATTATCTACAATTGCCTAATGATTATGAAGGACATTCTCTTACCTATTCTTCTAAAGAGGATAATAGCCATCGATTGTTTCCTTTTCTTGGTATATTCATGGCACTACTGCTTCACGTAAAGGTAAGTACAGATAAGCAGAATCAGGCAAAAAAAAGAGAACAACAGTTACTTCTTGATTATTCTGAAGTGATTTCAAAGCTGTTGGTCTATATTGGTGCTGGTCTTACGGTAAGAGGGGCCTGGGAACGAATTGTAGCAGGTTATGATTCTAGTGTCAAAGAAGGCAAAAGAAAAGCCAGGCCCGTATACGAAGAGATGTTGAAAACGGCATCTCAGCTTGGAAGTGGGGTGTCAGAAAGCAAGGCATTTGGTGAGTTTGGCAGGCGATGCAGCCTTCAGCCCTATTTGAAACTTTCTGCGCTATTGGAGCAGAGCCAGAAAAATGGCAGCAGGCAGCTTCGCCACGCGCTGGAGCTTGAGATGATCTCCGCTTTTGAGCAAAGAAAAAACATGGCTAAAAGGCTGGGAGAAGAGGCAGGAACCAAACTTTTGTTTCCGTTGTTTCTTATGCTGGGCGTGGTTATGGCCATGATAGTACTTCCAGCGTTTCTGTCATTTTATTAGAAGGGAGGTGAGAAAATGATCGCATATTTAAAGACTCAGTTTATGGATTTTATGAGAGAAGAAGATGGCGTAGGCGTAATTGAAGTTGTATTGATTCTAGTGGTATTAATAGGTCTTGTTATTATTTTTAAGGATAGAATCAACGCGCTTTTAGAGCTTACTTTTAAACAGATTGATAATCAGTCAAAAGAGGTGTACTAATGCGGAAAAGCGGGCAGATTACCGTATTTTTAAGTCTAGCTCTTTTGTGCATCTTCAGTCTCATGTGCGGACTTATAGAGTCCGCACGTACGGCTGGGGCAAGATGCTATTTAAAGCTTGCAGCAGATTCTGCTATGGATTCCGTGTTTAGTGAATACCATAGAGAGGCGTGGGATGAGTACCGGCTGTTTCTTCTTGAAGCAGGGGATGAAAGTGATATTTTAGATTCCTGGAATCAATATATGGAGCCATATATGGACAGCTCGGGCTGGTATTCCATGGAGGTGGAGTCGTCAGAGATCCTTGATAAAGTGTCTATAACGGATGACGGTGGAGCACATCTCAATCAGGAAATTCTTGATTATATGAAATATGGCATTATAAAGGATATGCCTGATTCGCAAGGCGCTGAGGACATATTAAAAAATATAAAAGAGGCTTCTTCCGTCGATAGTTTGTCTCAGTCTTATACCGAGCATACAAAGGAAGCAGTTCGCCTGGAGCGGGCCCTTGAAGATATCAATGACTGTTTAAGAGCACAAAAGGAATACTGGCAGGAAGCACAAAATGAGATAAGCAATTACGATGGTAGTGGATTTAAGGATAAGGCTAAGAAGCTAAAACGAGAGATGGAACGGATTCCCTCCCTCGTTAGTAAATACGGGAAACTTGCAGATGAATTGAAAAAGAATCTGGAAGAGACCAACCGTAAAAAGAAAGCTCTAACAAAAGATATTAGCTCCAATATGCAAAAGGCAATTTCTGAAGAGGCTAATAGTTATGATTCTTATGTAAATCAGGACGGAGCTCGAAGAAAACAAGTTGAGGCTCTTACAGAGAAGATGAATCTGCAACAGCCCATAATAGAACAGGCAATAGAACGAGCCGATAAAGTGGAAGATATCATTGATAATTGGGTTTATGTCGATGAGGATGACGAAGGACCAGATTTGACCGAGTTATGGGGGTCTGTTGATACTATCTGGGATCGGATTCAAATCCCGGCTTTGTCGTATTCCAATGGGGTAAAGGAGCCGGAAAAACAAAAGATCTTAGAACAGGTTGTAGGCTTTGCGCAAAAAGGACTTCTGACCCTGGTGCTTCCAGAAGGAAGTGAAGTATCAAAGGGAGTCTTAAACGGGAACTCATTTCCGTCTGCCTCCATGCAAGATGGGGATGGAAGTAAGTTAAATCTACTAGAGCGAATTATATTTGAAGAGTATAGCAGCCGGTTTTTGACAAACTTTTGTTCCGCAGAAGAAAAAGATTATAAGTATGAAATGGAGTATCTGATAGGGGGAAAGAAACAGGATGAAGATAATTTAAAAACGGTAGTTACTGAAATTGTTGCCATCAGAGAAGGAATGAATCTCATTCATATTCTTTCGGATCCTCAAAAAAGGGAAGAAGCCAATGCTTTGGCAGGCGTGATTACTGGTGTTACCGGAGCGGCCCCTCTTGCGGGAGTGGTAGCATTTTTTATTATGGGAGTGTGGGCCTTAGGAGAAGCAATTGTGGACGTTAGAATGCTTCTAGAAGGAAAAAAAGTAGCTTTTGTAAAATCAAAGGATACCTGGAATCTGACTTTATCTAATTTGCTGGAACTTGGAAAAAAGGGAAAAACGGATGGCGGTAAGGGAGGCGATAAGGGACTAGACTATACCGGTTATTTAAAGCTTTTACTTTTTCTTGGAAAACAACAGGTGCAAACCTATCGTCTCATGGATATCATTCAATGGAATCTTAGCAAAAATCAGGAAGATTTTCTTATGGAAAACTGTGTCTATCAGGCTGAGATTAAAGGGAAAGTAAAAACAAAACATATTTTTTTTGGAGGAAGCAATCCCTTTTATTCGTTGGATGTGAAAACAGAAAAAGCGTATTAAAGGAAGGAGGCAGATGATCATGCCCTTTTTCAGGGAGTCTAAAGGAATGAATAATAAAAAAATTGTAACTCTCCAGGTACAAGTCCCCATAAATCATATCAGGCCTTCTGTAAAAAGGGTATTATCATCTGTCTTTCGGATTAAAAAAGAAGGAAGCTTAACCATTGAGGCCGCCATGGCTCTGCCCTTGTTTATATTTTTCATGATATTAATGATGATGCCAATGGAAATTATGAATATCAATCGACAGGTTCAGACGGCTCTTGAAGGGGTGGGAGAAGATTTAAGCCAATATGCCTACCTGCTCCAAAAGGGAGAAGGGGACAATCCAGAAAGCACTTCTAAAATGACTGGGATTCAAAAAGAAATATTAAAGAGTCTTGCAGGCGAAGGGGTGCTTTTTTATACCAGGAAAAGGGTAGAAGATAAAGTAGATATGAGGAGGATTGAAGGGATCTCATTCTCCAGATCATCAATTCTTAGAGATGATAAGACAATTGATCTCATTATGAATTACAAAGTTAAGCTTCCCTTTTCTGTATTTGGATTAAAAAATGTACCTATGACAGCCAGATCTACTCGCAGAGCCTGGATTGGTAAGGAGGGAGGAAAGGGAGAACAAGCAATGGAGTCAGAGGAAATCGTCTATGTGGGAAAGAGCAGTACAAGATATCACAAGTCAAGAAGATGTCATTATCTATTTAATGATTTAAAGTCAGTAACCCAAGATGAACTGGAGAATATGCGCAACTCGTCCGGTAGTACATACAAGCCTTGCAGCCGGTGTGGGCCTAAAACGGAAGGGGGCGGCCGAGTTTATATCATGCCATCAGGAGAAAAATATCATTCGGATCAAAACTGCTCTTCCAATATTTCATATGCTTCTGCTGTTTCTATTGAGACGGTGCGTCACTTAGGAGCGTGTTCATATTGTTCGCATTAGGAGGTGTCATCATGTCAGTAGGCATAGATAAAATCGTATTTACCATCTTTCTTGTTATCTCTGCTTTTCAGGATGCGAAAACCAAAACCATAAGTATCTGGTTGTTAATTGCCGCCGGGGTAGGGGGTGTCGTCCTCACTTTATTTACCGGACAGGAAGTCAGTGACAGGTTGTTAGGAAGCCTTATCGGAATAGTCATGGTAGTGATCAGTCGTTTTACGGACGGTGCACTAGGAGAGGGAGACGGGTGGTTTTTTGCAGTCAGCGGTCTCTTTTTGGGGTTTTTTATGAATTTAAGATTATTGGTTTATAGCGTGTTTTTAAGCGGATTTCTTTGTGGCGGTCTATATCTCTATTTCCTTATAAAAGGAAAAGATATTAAAAAGGCATCCGTTCCCTTTCTGCCTTTTTTGATTCCCGCTTGGATCTGCCTGGTAATCTTATGAAGAGACGTTTACAAGGGAGTTTTACGGTGGAAGCTGCCATTGTAATGGCGGTTGTTCTATGGGCTTTATTGGTTTCCATTCAGGCAGCATATAGAGTCAGAGATAAGACTGCAGGTGCCATGGCGGTCCAAGAGGCGGTCCAGAGAGTAAGGCACAATGAGTCCGAGCCATTGGAGGAGGCTGTTACATGGGCAGAGAAAAGAGCGGGAAAACCGTTTTACTGGGAGAGGTATGAGTTTGATCTTAAACTTTCCGGAAATCCCATAACCGGAAAGAAGGTGAAAGCTGTAGCGACAGGAGGAAAGTGGAAGCTGTCCCTGGAGCAAGACGTCTTTGACCCGGAAAATTTTATACGAATGATGACTCTTTTGGATCAGGAGGAAAAAGATGAAAATAGCATACAGACGAGAAATGAAAAGTAATTATTTAATAATAGACCCGGAAGAGCCAAATTATAAGGGATTTGAGCTTCCCATGCTGGAGAAGAATAAAATAGAGGGGCTTTTGAAGTTCCATTTAAAAAACCTAGATGGTCAAAGTTCCTGTTACTATGAAATTACCTCAAAGCAATCCTTAAGCAGGATTTTGGAGTATCGGAATCTTGGAGAAGAGGAGCTAAAAAAATTAATTGGTGGAATTGCCAGCACCCTTTCCAGGCTTGAGGCATATCTCTTAAAGGAAGACCAGATTTTATTGGATCCAGAATATATTTACGTAGAGCCAGAGCGTTTTAAAGTTTTCCTATGCCTGATACCAGGGAGGAACGGAAATTTCTCACAGGAGATGACTGGGCTTTTGCGCTATCTTTTAGGTAAAGTCAATCATCAGGATAAAGAGTGTGTGGTCAAGGCTTATGGGCTTTATCATGAGAGTCTAAAGGAAAACTATGGCATAAATGACTTGATTGAGATCATCGAAAACAAATCAAATGATAGAGAAAAAGAAGCGTTTGAAAAGAAAAACAGGAATGAGGAAAACACAAGAGGTTTCCACGCAGACATTCCTCCCCGAATAGTGACGAGAGAAGATGAGAAGTATGAAAGTAGAAATCCTGAGAATAATGATACGGTAAAGGCTGGGATCAGCCCAGTAAAAGCCCTGTTTCTTATGGCTGTAACTATGTCCGGGTCGGCAGCCATCTTATGGCTGCTTTTTGGAATTAGCGCCATTGTTCGGTTCTGGTATGGACCTCTTATTGCGGGAGCAGTGGTAATGGTCTCCTTAATCCTATCTGGCGGTAGAAAAAGCCAGGGCAAAGAGCATAAGCCATATAAAGACGAACGATCTTTTAAAGACGAACGATCTTTCAAAGACGAGCGATCTTTTAAAGAGGAACGGTCTTACAAAGAGGAGCGATCTCTAAAAGAAAATATAAAAAGAGAAGATAAATCAAATTTGAAGGAAGAGCGGTATGATTGGCAGATGGCATTTGTTGAGGAAGCAAACGAGCCAGCTCATCAATTAGAGGAAGAAAAAGAAGAGGAGATAATGCAAACAGTTCTTTTGACAGATACAACTGCGGATCGTAATGCCAGGTATCTTAGAGCGGTAGGGAGTGAAGTACCAGATATTACAATCTCTTATGTTCCTTACCTAATTGGGAAGCAGGAAGGTCTGGTGGATTATGTTCTTGAGGGTGAGACGATAAGCAGAATTCATGCTAGAATTGACCGTGCAGGTGAGGAATATCAGCTATGTGATTTAAACTCCACCAACGGAACATCGATAAACGGTAGGATACTAGAAACCAATGAAACAGTGACATTAAAAAAAGGGGATGAAGTTTTTATCGCAAATTTCGCGTTTATATTTACATAATATGTTAATTTGTGCTAAAATAATTATATTATTTTAGAAGGAGATCTGTGATGGAAGACGTATCCAGTCGAAAAAAGGCATTTGTCAATATGGGATTTATTATACTGAATGTCATTTATTTTCTGTATCTGGAAATAATAGGCTCCACAGAGAATACTCAGTTTATGGTTAACCACGGGGCGATGTATGCGCCTTTTGTTTTAGAGCAAGGAGAGTATTACCGCTTGCTAACCTCTATTTTCATGCATTTTGGAATCAATCATATTATGAACAATATGCTCATTTTGTTTATTTTAGGAGATAATTTAGAGCGAGCGCTGGGGCATGTGAAGTATTTCCTCTTTTATCTGATCTGCGGAATTGGTGCAAATATAATTTCCATGATCGTAAATATTGGAGATTATCGCCTCATCGTTTCTGCAGGCGCTTCTGGTGCAATATTTGGAGTCATCGGCGGTCTTTTGTATGCAGTATTAATAAACCGGGGAAAGTTAGAAGATCTAAGTACCCGGCAGCTTGTTGTAGTGATCGTGTGTTCCCTGTATTTTGGTTTTTCCAGCACAGGTGTAGATAATGCAGCTCACATTGCAGGACTTTTCGTAGGTATCATCATGGGAATCATTCTGTATCGTAAGCCTAAAAGACCTACTAACATGGAGATATGGGAATAATACACGAGGAAGGAGGTGAGAGTGTGAGAGAAGATGATTGCATTTTCTGCAAAATTGCAAACGGGGACATACCTTCTGAGACATTATATGAGGATGAAGCTTTTCGCGTAATTATGGATTTAGGACCGGCATCAAAAGGGCATGCCCTGATACTTCCAAAGCATCATTCCAAAGATCTTTGTGATCTTGACGGTGAGACAGCATCAAAAGTTCTTCCGCTTGCTGCAAAGATAGGTAACGCCATGAAAGCCACATTAGGCTGTGCCGGATTCAATGTTGTGCAGAATAATGGAAAAGAAGCAGGCCAGACCGTTTTTCATTTTCACGTACATTTGATTCCTCGTTATGAGGAAGGCCCTGTTATGATTTCATGGGTATCGGGCAAAGTAAGTCCGGAAGACTTAGCACAGACAGGAGCCGCTATTAGGAGCGCCCTGTAATCAGAGGGGCATTATAAATGAGCATACTAAAAGATGAAAATATGTTGTTGCAATCTATTTACGGAGAGTACCAGGGTCTGCTCCGAAGGATTGCAAAGACACTCCATGTGCCAGATATGGAACTGGATGATGTCGTACAAGAAACATTTATTGCATACTTCGAAAATTATTCGCTGACCTGGACCGATACGCGGAAAAAGGGTATGCTGATTAAAATACTAAAGAGTAAATCCATCGACTGTCTCCGTAAGAATGGACATTATGAAAAAGTGAGTTTAAGCCAGGAAGATGCAGCCAATGAGGTGGCATTACTTGCTAATTATGTAATTACAGACCCTCTTGATGTGATACTTGAAGAGGAAGCTGTTTTGATGATTACAAGTGAGATTTCGACTATGAGGGAAGAATGGAAGGAAATGGCTGTCCTTTATTTCTTAAAACAGCTTACGATTCCAGAGATTTGTGAATTATTAGAGATTCCGGGAACGGTATGCCGCTCCCGGATATATCGGACAAGAGTCTGTTTAAAGAAGATTCTTGGACCTAGCTTTGAGACATAAATTACTTTTCAGTCAGAGTTTCAACCATTTCTATTATGGCGTCGATGGCATTGTGCTGCTCGCTCTGTTCCATATTTGAAATGTAAGAATCTCTGTTCTGATACGTTTCAGATACAGCTTTAAGCAGGGAGTCTCCTGATAGGTTCTCTTCTTCTAAGAGAAAGCTAAATCCCTGCTTATGAAAAGATCTGGCATTTAAGATCTGATCTCCTCTGCTGGCAGCAGCAGAAAGTGGAATGAGGATATTAGGCTTTCTGAGGGCAAGAATCTCGCAGATTGCGTTTGCCCCAGCTCTTGATATCATTAAATCTGCAGCAGCAAACAAATGCTTTAAGGGAGCATCTACATACTCGTATTGTACATATCCCTGGGTATCCATTAGGCTCTCATCCAGATTGCCTTTCCCACAGATATGTATGATCTGGAAATCCTTTAAAAGTTTTGGAAGTACTTCTCTTACGGCATTATTAACCGTTACGGACCCGAGACTACCTCCAATGATTAAGATCACAGGGCGGTTATCTACAAGCCCCGCAAAGTTTAATCCCTTTTGTTTGTCACCCTTTAACAGCTCTTTTCGTATAGGAGAGCCTGTAAGGACGGCTTTATCTTTTGGAAGATAGGAAAGGGTCTCCGGGAAATTGCAGCAAACATTTGTCGCCGCAGGAATGCACATCTTGTTTGCAAGACCTGGAGTCATATCGGACTCGTGGATCATAACAGGAATCTTTAAGTGTTTTGCAGCAAGCACCACAGGAACGGCTACAAAACCTCCTTTTGAGAAAACCACATCCGGTTTGTAATTTTTTAAGAATTTCAAAGCTTCCCCATACCCTTTTACTACGCGGAAGGGGTCTGTAAAATTTTTCAAGTCAAAGTATCGGCGGAATTTACCAGAAGAGATGCCGATATAGGCAATGCCGGCTCCTTCTATGAGTTTTCGCTCGATTCCTTGATAGGAACCCATATAGTGAATGTCATAATGTCTCTCTTTTAGAGAGGGAATCAGAGCCAGGTTCGGGGTAACATGGCCAGCAGTACCGCCGCCGGTTAAGACGATTTTTTTCATAAAGCGTTGCCTCCCAAATTCGATATACTACTAATAGTAAACGCTGACGGTGAAAAGTCAACCCCAAAGAATGGGGGAACTTAAGGATAACTTGTATTTAAGAGGTGCATACATGGAGCAGGGAAGAGACTATCATAATATATGTTCCATTTTCAAACGATTAAAAAAGAATAAGGCTTCCGAGGAAAGATTAGAAGCATATCTGCTTGAGTATATGCAAAAGCATCCGGAATTAACACCCGAGCCTCCGTCTCCTCCACCTGGTGAATTCCAGATGATTATGGAGGAAATGAATCGTCGAGGCTCAAACACTGTTTTGACCAAGCAACTTAAACTGATAGACAAGTATCGTAGAATAGTTTATTATCTGCACAAGCCTTTTATGGTATCCATGGTGATTTGTGTCATTTTGTCAGTAACCTCCATAGGAGTTTGTGCCAACAAATCAGGTCGATACCCAATAGGCAGAGTGAAAAACATTGAGACGAAAATCTGGCACGATGTGGATGCTCTTTGTATAACCAAAGCCGATCTGAATCTCGAAGTAAAACGCCGTTCTTCATCAGATGAATTGATTATGAAAAATTCCTTTACAAACCATGAAAATAAAAGTCATTCGGAAAACAAATGGAAGAATACCCATGATCCATTGTATCCCTTGCCAAGTTATTGATGGCTGATTTTAGAATGAGTCGTATCCCAGAGGCAAAAGGCGAAAGGCAAAAAACAAAAGGCAAAAAACAAAAAACAAAAAAAGTAAACAAGATGTAGCGTGTAAAACCTGAACAAACGGAAGTTGATAATATCCCCGTTTGGCCAGGTTTTTATTTTTATTTTTATTTATGGAGTCAATGCCTTTGTCCATTCGTCTTCTTTAAAACCTGTAAGAACAAAATCTTCTCCAATAATTAAGGGTCTCTTAACCAACATACCATTAGTTGCTAAAAGTTTAATCTGTTCTTCTTCGCTCATGCCAGGAAGGAGATCTTTTAGATTTTGTTCCTTATAGATGTTGCCACTGGTATTAAAGAACCTTTTTAAAGGAAGTCCGCTTTTTTTAATCCAAGTGGCAAGCTCGATTTCATTGGGGTTTTCTTCTTTTATATTTCTTAATTCATATGATATTTCATGTGAATCCAGCCATTTTTTTGCGTTTTTGCAGGTACTGCAGGGTGGATACTGTAAAAATAAAAAGCTCATATTTTTCTCCTTTCCATATTAACATGCTTTCCTTGCTATTTTACCTTGAAACCCTTTGAATGAAAAGGAAAGTTTTGGAATAGACTGTAATAATAAGAGTGATTGGGTGAATCGATGAAGTTTTTAATGTTTTTGTCTGAGGCTTTGGTGCCTCTTGTGATCTTTTATATTGTTGGTTTTGGTGTCTTATCAAAACGCCCAGTTTTTGATGATTTCATAAATGGAGCAAAGGATGGGATGAAAACCGTAGCAGGAATCCTTCCGACACTCATTGGTCTTATGACCGCAGTTGGTGTGCTTCGAGCTTCCGGTTTTTTGGATGTGTTATCAAAGCTTTTGACAAAGCCAGCGGGGCTTTTATTTTTGCCGGCTCCTGTGGTGCCTGTCATTCTTATTCGGCTAATCTCAAACTCAGCAGCAATTGGGCTGGTATTGGATATTTTTAAAAAATATGGAACGGATTCTTATGTTGGTATGGTAACGTCTATTATTATGAGCTGCACGGAGACCTTATTTTATTGCCTGAGTGTTTACTTTGGAACCGTTAAAATTAGAAAAACCAGGTATGCACTTACCGGTTCTCTCGTTGCAACATTTGCAGGAATTGCAGCCAGTGTCGTTTTGAGCCGTATTTTGGTATAAAAGGGATTATTTCATCTTGATTTTAAGAATTTCATAAGAATTCAAGTGGTTGTCTATCAATACATAATCATGTATAATTACGAAGAAGCTTTTATTGTCATAACGATATGAAAGGGATAAACGTGGACACTTACGGAACTCTTAACGAAGTATTGGTAAGACTGTTTCGGGATATTATGGATATTGAACAACAGGCTATCATTACCCAAGAATTTGATAATATAACCAATAATGATATGCATGTAATAGAAGCCATTGGCGTCGGAGAACCTAAAAATATGTCGACCATTGCCAGGGAGCTGTCTGTTACAGTTGGAACCTTGACCATAGCCATGAACAGCCTTGTAAAAAAAGGGTATGTGACCCGCCAAAGAGGAAAAGAGGACCGGCGAGTAGTTTACATTTCTCTTTCAGATAAAGGAAGACAAGCCTATGAGCACCATGCCAAATTTCATGAAGATATGATTAAAGGTGTTATTAAGACATTAGGTGAAGATGAGGTAGAAGTTTTGATCAAAGCTCTGAACAATCTAAATTACTGGTTTCGGAGCCTTTAAGAGAGTTTAAGGAGGCAATACGCAATTATGAGAAAATTCATCGTGATTTTAATGAGTGTTATAATGATGATGTCCCTGGCAGCGTGTACACCAACACAGCCTAAGATGGAGACGACTGCACCAAATCCAGAGGCGATAGGTCCTACAGGCGGCGCAAGTGATAAGGTTCCAGATCCTAATGTGGAACCAATGGAAATCATTTCTGTATATAGCAAGAACGACGATGGGACTGGCTTAAATCAGGCAATGGATGCCGTGGACAAACTTACCGCAGAGGCATTGGTAGAAAAATTGGTTGAATACGGTGTTTTAGAAGAAGGAACCACCGTTGTTAAATATGAATCCAAGGATGGAACCGGTACATTAGATCTGTCTAAGATGCCAGCAAAAGGCGTGAACGATAAGATCTCTCTTACAGCAATTGGCAACACTTTTATCGAGAACTTTTCATTGGATAAATTGAAGGTCTTGGTTAATGGAAAGAATTATTCCGGCGAAAAGGTGAAGCAAGGCGATAATGATATCATGGAATATGTAAAAGACTATAAAAAGATAAGTTAATAAATGCTAGAATAAAAAATAGGCAGGAGCAGATATCACTATCGCTCCTGCCTATTAATTTTATTTGGTTCTAAGTTCTTTGCCAAGCCAGTTACGAAATTCTGGCAGTATAACTGAGAATGGTGCAGGACCCATATCCAGTAAAAAGGTATGAAATTCTTTTAAATCAAATTTATCTTTTAAAATTTTCTGAGCGGCGCTTCTCATTTCCATAATTTCCAGATACCCAACATAATATTTCATATAATTGGTTGGATTCTCCACCAAGCTGTTATAGATGGTATCAACGATATCAGTTTTATCTACGTTATAAAAGGTTCCAAGATACTTTGCGGTCTGTTCTTTATCCCAACCTTCATAGTTGATGCAGATATCAAGATAAGCATAGATACCAAGGGTAATCGCTGAATTGTGTGCCAGCAATTTTCCAAGGTCTGGGTCAAGGCCATTGTCTAGGGTGTAAGAGTAATTTTCAACATAGGTTGCCCAGCCTTCCGAATAAGCGGCAAAGGATAAGATGCTTCTTAAGTCGTTTTGACTCTTGCTTAGGAAGTATACATTTTGATAGAGATGCCCAGGATAACCTTCATGAGCCAACGTGGTATAAAGGTCATCGTTTTGAAACCGTTTATTTCCATTGATATAGATAATATTATCTTCGTACCGGTCAATGGGCGGAACCAGATAAAAGGCAGGACTTAAGGAAGATTCCAAGGCAGTAGGCACATATTTAACCGTATACTGACATGGGGGAAGCTCTGGGAAATCCTTATTGATTTGAGATTTTAAGGAGTCCAAAATCTCGTCTGGTTTCGTGTAACGGAAGGAATAAGTATCAAGCTGATCAAGGACTTTTGGATTATCCTTAGTGATCTGTCCAAGAGCTTTGATTTCTGATGAAATTTGCTTTTCAATGGCTTTTTTAAGGCTTTCTACGGAATCATAAGAAGTCCCTGTGTTTGAGTTGACCAGGTATTCAAAATATTTTTTTCCGTCTGGAAATGCGGCAAGCCCTTTTTCATTGGTTCCGGTTCCCATAAGGGCGGTAATTCCATTAATAAGGTTTTTATAAGCTGGAACAAAATTTTCTTCAAGGACCTTTAAATTTTTCTCTTTATAGGCCGTTTTTTCTTCTGGAGTCAAATCATTTAATGCATCAATTCTGGTATTGAATGTCTCCGCTAAAAAGCTGTGGTCCGGCTGAATTAAATAAGCTTCACATGACTTTAAGACATGATCGGCGGCGGAATCTGACATAAAAAGTCCAGCTTTTGATTTCTCTTTTTCATACTCTAAAATCTGTGAATAATAATCATCAATGGTAGAGAGCAGTGATAAATAGTTTTCCACGTCATTCCGGTTGTAAAAGGCATACTCTGCAAACAAAACCGGAAGCTGTGCCTGAACCCCTATGGTTGAGGTAAGAGGTTCTGTATAAAGTTCCATGCCATCGGAAGTCATCTCGGTTTCTATGTAAGAGTAAAGAATTTGATAAGTCAGGCGTTGATCCTTTGTCAATTTTCGAGGGTTAAACTGCATTAATTTTGTCTTTAATTCTAAAAGATTTTTTGAGTTTTGTTTCATGTTATCCAGGGAAAAGTCGCCCAGAGTCAGAGGGACCGTTTGAAGTCCCCGAGAGGCAGGATCTGCAATAGAGAAGTGAAAACTTATCCCAGAGTTGCTGATCTCATTTCGAAATAAATCTTCCGTAAACAGATTGAAATTTTTCTGCATGGATAAATCAGCAGCCTTGTATTGTTCATATCCCGCACTGGTGGGGGTAGCGGCTGATTTTGGTGGCGGCGTGCACGAACATAACAGGGAGATTACAAGGAAAATGGAAAGCAGCCATCGACCTTTTTTAAAAAAATTGTTTGTCATATATGATTCCTCCGTAATTCACTATTAATATTTATATGATGAAAAGAAAAAAGTCATGACTAAACTGGGAATAAGAGGGTTGCCTGCTTGACAAAATTTCTTTGAACCATTACACTAGGAGTACTAACAATTGATCTATATGAGAATGCTGAGAAAAGAAGAGTAAGAGATAAGATTCATGTGCAGAGACTTCCCCATGGTGAAAAAGGAAGCTTGAACTTATTTCCGAATATGGCCTTGGAGCAGCGAGATCGAACTGGCATTTTAGGTGCTTTTAGATTTCGACGGTTACACCCGTTATCGTGTCAGACTGTAAATTCCATAGAGGCGTGCAGTCGGCGAGGTCTATGCTGTAAGGCATGGATAAATTAAAGTGGTATCACGGGATAACTGCCCGTCTTTAAATTTCCGAGAGGATTTTTTAAGACGGGTTTTTCTTTGGAAAAGGGAAGAAAACATTTCCCTAGCATCTCACAATAGAACGAGGAGGAAATAACATGTGCAAAGATTCTAACAAAAAACCTTATTATATTACGACCGCCATTGCTTATGCATCAGGAAAGCCACATATTGGTAACACCTATGAAGCGGTATTAGCAGATGCCATTGCCCGTTATAAAAGAGCGGAAGGCTATGATGTATTTTTCCAGACAGGAACCGATGAACACGGCCAGAAGATTGAAGAAAAGGCAAAAGCAGCAGGCGTTTCTCCAAAGGAATTTGTAGACAGTGCTGCCGATGGAATCAAAGGAATCTGGGATTTAATGAATACATCCTATGATAAATTTATGAGAACCACAGATGAGTATCATGAGAAACAGGTTCAGAAGATATTTAAAAAACTGTATGACCAAGGTGATATTTATAAAGGACATTATGAAGGCCTTTACTGTACTCCTTGTGAATCCTTTTTTACGGAGTCCCAGCTAGTCGATGGCAAATGTCCGGACTGTGGTGGAGAAGTACAGCCAGCCAAAGAAGAAGCTTACTTCTTCCGTATGAGCAAATATGCAGACCGCCTCATTGCACATATCAATGAGAATCCAGAATTCATTCAGCCAGTTTCCAGAAAGAATGAGATGATGAACAATTTCCTTCTTCCTGGTCTTCAGGACCTTTGTGTATCCAGAACCACCTTTACCTGGGGAATTCCAGTTAGCTTTGATCCAAAACATGTAACCTATGTTTGGCTTGATGCGTTGACAAACTATATTACTGGAATTGGCTATGACTGTGATGGTAATAGCAGCGAGCAGTATCAGAAGCTTTGGCCTGCAGACTTACACCTTATTGGTAAGGACATCATCCGGTTCCATACCATTTACTGGCCAATCTTTTTGATGGCATTGGAAGTACCTCTTCCTAAGCAGGTGTTTGGTCATCCATGGCTGCTTCAGGGCGATGGAAAGATGAGTAAGTCAAAGGGCAATGTACTTTATGCAGATACTTTAGTGGATTTCTTTGGGGTAGATGCAGTCCGTTACTTTGTGCTTCATGAAATGCCATTTGAAAATGATGGAGTTATTTCATGGGAGCTTATGGTAGAGCGCATGAATTCTGATCTTGCTAACATTCTTGGCAACCTTGTAAACCGTACGATTTCCATGTCCAATAAGTATTTTGAAGGCGTGGTAAATAACGGAAACGATACCGATGCTTTTGATGAAGATTTAAAGGCAGTGGTACTAGAAGAGGTTAAGAAAGTTCAGGAGAAGATGGAGAAGCTTCGCGTGGCAGATGCCATGACATCGATCTTTAATATTTTCAGAAGAAGCAATAAATATATTGATGAAACAGCACCTTGGACCCTTGCAAAGGATGAATCAAAGAAGGCTCGTTTGGAAACCGTTCTTTATCATTTAACGGAGGCCATTACAATTGGAGCTTCTCTTCTTAATTCCTTTATGCCAGAGACCTCCAGTAAAATTTTAACTCAGCTTTGTACCGAAAAGAGAGAGCTGTCCCAGATGAACGAATTTGGTCTCTATCCATCCGGCAATAAAGTCACAGACCAGCCGGAGATTTTATTTGCCCGTATGGACACAAAAGAAGTGTTAGAGAAGGTGGAAGTTATGTTTGCGCCAACCGTAGATGCGGCTGAGGCAGAGAAGGAAGAAACCTTAGATGTGATTGACATTGAACCAAAAGCTGAGATCGAATACGATGATTTTGCGAAGCTTCAATTTCAGGTAGGAGAGATCATTGCCTGTGAAGCCGTGGCAAAGTCTAAGAAACTTCTTTGTTCCCAGGTGAGAATAGGAAGCCAGGTAAAACAGATTGTAAGCGGCATTAAGGCTCACTATTCCCCAGAAGAAATGGTTGGCAAAAAGGTTATGGTTGTGGTAAACTTAAAACCGGCTAAATTGGCTGGTGTTGTATCAGAAGGCATGCTTTTGTGTGCAGAAGATGCAGAAGGTAATTTATCCCTTATGGTACCGGAGAAATCCATGCCGGCAGGAGCAGAAATCTGCTAATAGTAAGGGAATATCAGACGCTATGAGAGAAACAAGTAAGGCAGGCCGGGTTTGTTAAATCCGGTCTGTTGTAATAAAAAGGAGAATTCCATGCAGGAGACAACAAGCCCCGAAAGAAAAGGATTCACCGGATATACCCTAAAGCTTATTGCCATTGTCACCATGTTCATCGACCACATTGGTGCAGTAGTTATTGAAAATGGCATATTACGGAACCCGAACATAGACCTCACCACGACCATATTGGGAATCACCCAAGTACGGTTTTGGGGGTACATTGACTTTGCCCTTCGTACCGTGGGAAGACTTTCCTTTCCCATCTTTTGTTTTCTGTTGGTGCAAGGCTTTGTTCATACTAGAAATCTAAAACACTACAGCATGAGGTTGCTAATATTTGCGTTGGTTTCTGAAGTTCCCTTTGACCTGGCTCTTTATGGAGAATGGTTTCACCCGGAATATCAGAACGTATTATTTACCCTGCTTTTAGGACTTTGGGTCCTTTCTGCTTACAAAAAGGCTTATGGAGATCCCTTAAAACAAGCCTTGGCCATTATAGTAGGATGTGGAGCGTCTGTATTATTAAGATGTGATTATAATATTATTGGTATTGCTTTAATCCTGATTTTTTATATTTACCGGGATAACCACAAGATTCAAAGTCTTTTGGCTGGTTTTTTAGCAGCATTAGAAAGTGCCTATTGTTTAGGTGCCGGGGCATTGTCCCTGTTTGCGATTCGTAATTATAACGGAGAAAGAGGAAAGAATAGCTTAAGTAAATTATTTTACTGGTTTTATCCCGTTCACCTTCTCTTACTCTATATCCTTTCCCGTTTAATTTTAAAATGATAAATGGATTTCTAAGACTTTGGGAATCCTTTTAAAGGAGATATGATGATTTTTGATACACACGCCCATTATGACGATGAGGCATTCGAAGAAGACAGAGAAGAATTATTAAAAAGTCTTCTTCACCATGGCATAGAGGCGGTGACCAATGTAGGTGCCAGCATCAAAACCTCACAAAATACCATGAAACTAATCGACCAATATTCCAATGTATACGGTGCCCTCGGTGTTCACCCAAACGAGACCGCAGAACTTGATGAAGAGGGAATTACTTGGTTAAAGGAACAGTCCTCCCATCCAAAGGTAGTAGCCATTGGAGAAATTGGACTTGATTATTACTGGGACGAGCCCGACCGTGAGACTCAAAAGAAATGGTTTATCCGTCAGCTCACACTAGCAAGAGAAGTGAACCTTCCAGTGATTATCCACAGCCGAGATGCGGCAAAGGATACCCTAGATATCATGAAAGCAGAAAAGTCCCAGGAGCTAGGTGGAGTCATTCACTGCTTTTCTTATGGAAAAGAGATAGCAAGGGAATATTTAAACATGGGCTTCTATCTGGGTATTGGAGGCGTTTTAACCTTTAAAAATGCCAAAAAACTGAAAGAAGTAGTTGAGTACATGCCAATAGAACAGTTGGTTTTAGAAACGGACTGCCCTTATCTTGCACCAGTACCGAACAGAGGAAAACGTAACTCTTCCTTAAACCTCTCCTATGTAGTATCAGAAATTAGTTCAATTAAAAACATTTCTGAAGAAGAGGTGATAAGAATTACCAACGAAAATGCAAAAAACATGTACCGAATCAAGTAATAGTATAGAAAACGGAGGACAAGCATGGCAACACTGGGAAATCCCCAAAAGACCATTGAAATCATAAAAAAACATGAATTCGCAATTCAAAAGAAATTCGGACAGAATTTCTTAATTGATACCCATGTGCTGGAGAAGATAATCAATTCAGCGGGAATGACAAAAGAAGATTGCGTTCTGGAGATTGGACCGGGAATTGGTACTATGACACAATATTTAGCAGAAGAAGCAGGCCATGTCATTGCGGTAGAGATCGATACAAAGCTAATCCCGATTTTAAATGAGACGCTAGCCGATTATGATAATGTAACCATAATTAACCAAGACATCCTTAAAGTGGACATCAATCAAATTACTCAAGATTACAACCAAGGACGTCCGATTAAGGTAGTAGCAAACCTTCCTTACTACATCACCACCCCGATTATTATGGGACTGTTCGAGGGAGGAGTTCCCATTGACAATATAACCGTAATGGTACAAAAGGAAGTGGCAGACCGGATGCAGGTAGGACCAGGATCCAAGGATTATGGTGCCCTTTCCCTGGCTGTTCAGTATTATGCAGAGCCTTATATTGTGGCCAATGTACCACCTAACTGCTTTATCCCTCGCCCGGGAGTGGGTTCTGCCGTCATTCGGCTGACAAGATACAAGACTCCTCCAGTAGACGTAGTAGATCCCAAGCTTATGTTTCGCCTGATCAGGGCCTCCTTTAATCAGAGAAGAAAAACCCTGCAAAATGGGTTAAACAATTCTTCAGAGATCTCCTTTACCAAAGAGCAGATCATTGAAGCGATTGAACACATGGGCCTTAACCCTTCCGTCCGTGGAGAAACGTTGACTCTGAAAGAATTCGCAGGCTTAAGCAATTTTTTCACCCAGTTAAAAAACAGTTAAAAGGTTAGTAAACCTTATATTCGGCGCCATATTCATGGTGCCGTTTTTTTGTACGGTGTAAAAGTATGTATGGTGACGGATGAAATGAAGTATGATAATATAATCTCATTAGATAAATTATTTTAGAGAATGGAGTGATGGCTTATGAGTGAAAAAAAGAATCTCGGGAAAATACTCGCATGGGGCGCTGCGACCGCCGCCGCAGGGATCGCCGCCAAAAAAACTTACGACTATTATAAGAGCCGTAAGGATCAAAAAGAGCTGTTTTCAAATGGACAGCCTAAGGAGCCTAATCAAGGGGGGAATCAAAAAGCATATTTTATAGGAGGAGGTCTTGGGAACCTTGCAGGTGCAGCCTATCTCATCAGAGACTGTAATATGCCAGGAGAACAAATCACCATCTATGAAGGCATGCACATACTTGGAGGAAGCAATGACGGAATCGGAACTCCAGAGAAAGGCTTTGTCTGCCGGGGAGGCCGCATGCTCAACGAAGAGACCTATGAAAACTTTTGGGAGTTGTTTCGTACCATTCCATCCCTGGAACACCCAGGCCGCAGTGTGACCGAAGAGATCTTAAATTTTGATCATGCTCACCCCACCTTTGCAAAGGCCAGGCTCATTGATAAGGATGGTAAGATCTTAGACGTAACATCTATGGGATTTACCCAGAAAGAGCGTATGGCACTGTTTCGTCTTATGAACACGCCAGAGCATAAGCTTGATGATTTGACTATAGAGGAATGGTTTGCTGATATGCCTCATTTCTTTACCACGAATTTTTGGTATATGTGGCAGACAACCTTTGCATTCCAGAAATGGAGCAGTCTGTTTGAATTCCGCCGTTATATGCGCCGCATGATTTTAGAGTTTTCCAGAATTAACACCCTAGAAGGTGTGACGAGAACCCAATACAATCAATATGACAGTGTGATTCGTCCCTTGGAACTATATTTAAGAAAACAGGGTGTGGTATTTTCGGAGAATTGTATTGTCAAAGATATTGATTTCTCACAAGGTGATGGAATTACGGTAGAAGCCCTTCACTTAAAGGATTATGGAGTGGAAAGAAAAGTGGAGCTGACAGATCAGGATATCTGTATTATGACTAATGCCTGTATGACTGACAGTGCAACCTTGGGAGATTTAAACACGCCTGCGCCTGCGCCGCAATTAAGGCCAATCTCCGGGGAACTGTGGAGCAAGATCGCGGTAAAGAAACCGGGACTTGGAAATCCGTATCCATTCTTTGGAGATGTTCATGAAACGAACTGGGAAAGCTTTACGGTAACAAGTAAGGGCAATAAGCTACTTAAAATGATAGAGCAATACTCTGGCAATGTTCCAGGAAGCGGTGCGCTTATGACCTTTAAGGATTCCAAGTGGCTTTTAAGCATTGTGGTGGCAGCTCAGCCACATTTTATTAATCAGCCCATGGATCAAACTATTTTCTGGGGGTACGGTCTATATACCAACGAGGAAGGCGATTATGTGAAAAAGCCTATGAAGGACTGCACAGGGGAAGAGATTTTTACGGAGCTTCTTCATCACCTTCATATGGAGGATAAAAAGGAGGAGCTTATTCAAGATGTGGTGGACATCATTCCGTGTATGATGCCTTATGTTGATGCCCAGTTCCAGCCAAGAAAGATGGCCGACCGGCCTCATGTGGTTCCAAAAGGCTCCACGAACTTCGCCATGGTCAGTCAATTTGTGGAAATACCAGACGACATGGTATTTACCGAAGAATACTCCGTTCGAGCCGCCAGGATAGCAGTATATACCCTGATGGGTGTGAAGAAAAAGATATGCCCGGTTACCCCATATGCCATGGATCCTAAGGTCCTTGTAAAAGCATTAAAGACCTCGTATCGTTAATTATAAGTCTATGTGTCCTTCTGGGCCAGACAGTTCCTTGCGGAAACTGTCTGGCCCTTTGATGCGTTATCACTCTAATACGCTACCAAACAAAGGAATTTGGGCAAAATTCCTACATTGCAAGATGTCATTTTCTATGATATGCTAATAATTGCGTTGTCTGCGTTCGACGGACGTAAGAAGAAAATTTGGAGGAAAGAAATATGAAGAAAACGGCACTCGTTTTAGCGGCTGTCCTTGCTTCTAGTGTTGTTTTAACAGCATGTGGCGGTTCCGGTAAATCCGGCGCTCAAAACAATACCCAGAGCACAGTGGCAGCAGGAAACACCACATCAGGCGGCCTTGATCTGGCTGTACAGATTGGACCTGATCCAGAAACCATTGATCCAGCTTTAAACTCTTCCATGGATGGTGCGAATATGATTTTGCACGCATTTGAGACCTTGATGATGGTTGATAAGGACAACAACATTATCCCTGGACAAGCAGAAAAGTTTGATATAAGTGATGATGGAATGACCTATACCTTCCATTTGAGAGATGGATTAAAATGGAGTGATGGTTCCGAACTGACAGCAGAAGATTATGTATATTCCTTTAAGCATCTGGCAGATCCTGCGACTGCAGCACCTTATGCAGCTGATATGCTTTCTATGGTAAAAGGATATGAGGAGGCAGCCAAGGGAGATCTTGATGCGCTAGGTGTATCTGCAACAGACCCTAAGACCTTTGTTGTACAGCTTTCCGCTCCATGTGTTTATTTCGATAAAATTATTACCCATGCAAGTATGGTACCAGTAAAGAAAGATGTAGTGGAAGCAAAGGGAGACCAGTGGTCTTTAACTCCTGAAACTTATATTTCAAACGGTCCATTAAAGATGATTGAATGGGTTCCAGGCTCTCATATTACATTTGCAAAGAATGAAAACTACTGGAATGCAGATAAAATCACAGTAAACACCATTAAATTCGTCCTAATGGAAGATTCTAATGCGGCTTACAGTGCATACCGGACAGGTGAAGTACAGATGATTCGTGATGTACCTACCGAAGAAATCCCAAGTCTTAAAGGAAATGCTGAGTTCCACATAGAGCCACGTATGGCAACAACCTATGCAATATTCAACGTTCAGAAGGCACCTTTTGATAATGTGAAAGTTCGCCGTGCATTAAGCCTTGCAATTGACCGCAGTTATATTGCAAACACCTTGATGATGGAAACTGCAACACCTGCATCTAATTTTGTAGGACCTGGTGTTTCAGATGTAGAAGAGAATTCTTCTTTTGAAGAAGTAACCCGTAAAAACAACGGTGGAGATTACTTCAACATTGATAACCATGAGGCAGATGTTCAAAAAGCAAAAGAGCTTTTAACGGAAGCAGGATATCCTAACGGAGAAGGTCTTCCATTTATCGAATACATGACAAACGATGCAGGATATAATAAGCCAGTTGCAGAGTATTTGCAGAATGCCTGGAGCGAACTTGGCGTAAAGATGGATATTAAGATTGTAGAATGGTCCACCTTCACCCCAACCCGTCGTGCCGGAGATTTCCAGATCTGTCGTGGCGGCTGGGTATACGATTACGATGATCCTTCCAACATGTTAACACTGCTTCATTCCACAAGTGGTAACAATGACGGAAAGTATTCTAATCCTGAAGTGGATGCTGTTTTAGATCAGTCTCGTGATACGGCTGATAAGAAAGAACATTATGAAAAGCTTCATCAGGCAGAAAAAATGATCATGGAAGATGCAGCAGTTTCTCCTCTTATTTATTCAAATGATTATTATCTGCAGAATGCAGACATAAAAGGAACATGGCATTCTCCATATGGATACTGGTTCTTTATGTACGCAACAAAATAATTCAGTCATATCATAATTATAGCAATGGCAGATTGAGAGAAATAAAAAAAGCTTTAAATGGCAAGTTTATGTGCCATTTAAAGCTTTTTTAGATTCAAAATCTTATATTCTATCCAATTGTGTCGTCATAACAGGCACGCATTCCACCAATGTATTTTGGTCTGGTACGAGCGGCAACCACACGGGCGGAGCCAATATACTTTGTCTCAATTCGTATGGGAACGGCAACGGCGCGTAAGTGCATACCGATGAGGGTATCACCAATATCAATCCCTGCATGAGCTTTAATCCACTCCACCGCTACAGGGTGAGACAGGGTCTTATACGCTGCTGTTGCAAAGGATCCGCCTGCCTTGAGCTGGGGCATTACATTAACTAATTCGTAATTGTAACGCTCGGCGGCTTCCTGTTCCAGGATTAAAGCCCGGTTAAGATGCTCACAACACTGAGCAGCAACATAGACTCCCTGCTCATGAAACACCTGATATATGGCAGAATACACTTCCTGACCAATCTCTTCGCTGGAGTGAGAGCCTATCTGATGATCGGCGATCTCGCTAGAAGAACAGCCGATGACAACCAAGTCACCCTTTTTTAAATGTGCGGCCTCCAAAAGCTCCTTGGCAGCGCTTGATGCCTGTAATCTCAGTTCTTCTAACATTACTTAGCCCTTCCTTTTAAACAAAACATGTGTTGCTCTTTATAATGCTTCCCGAATGGCAGCAGCCATTTCCTCATATTCTTTATCAGTAAGATAAACCTTGTCCGGGTTCATGGTAAAAGTACCGCCCCATTCGTCTCCCCCGTTATACTTGGGAACGATATGCATGTGAAGATGGCAGCCGGTGTCTCCGTATGCCCCATAATTAACCTTATCTGGGTGAAATACAGTATGAATGGCTTTTGCAACTTTGGAAACCTCGCCAAAGAATGCATTTCTTTCTTCATCACTGATATCGATCATTTCGCTTACATGATCCTTATAGGCAAGTATAACTCTGCCCTTTTTGCTTTGCTCCTTAAATAAATATAAAAAGCCTGTTTCCATCTCGCAGATGGGATAACCGAATTTAGCAACCAGGTCACCCTTCATGCAGTATGCGCAGTTTGGATCCTTCATAATCATGTACCTTCTTTCTGAGAGTGTGTAATAGTTTATGCATAATGCTTATTCTATCAAAAAGTAATCAGGATTAAAAGAGAAGAGAAAAATAATTTCACCAAAATACAAAAAAACAGCAGATCCCTCAAAGCAACATAAGAGGAGTCTGCTGTTTTTAATAAATTTTAATTAGGATTTGCTCTTTAAGTGGTTTGCTACCTTAACATCTTCACGTTTGATGTGATTAATCAGCCAACCAGCAATTGCACCATTTACTTCTCCAACCAATGCAACAGTAGGGCCGTCTTTTTCAAGCTTCTGGCAGATGCCAGCAACTACATTCTTAAAATCTTCATGATATTTTTTGTGGTTTGCGTAATCAGGATACTGACTCTGAAGCTGTAATTTCTCCTCATCACCAAAATGTTTTGCAGTATAATCCTGCAAAAACTTTGTGGTATTAGCCAGTTCAGTACGTCCCTTTCCGGTAGAACATGCTGTTAACAGATTGTTAATTGCGTCGATAAGTTGACGATGTTCCGTGTCGATTAACTGATTTCCTGTTTCTAAATCTTTCGTAAATGCATATGCCATAATTCGTCTCCGTTTCCCACTTTTTATTGTTATTCTACACTATATCCCATAATAATCCAACTATTATTTTTCCTTCCAGCTTAAATAAAGACTAGCTACAACGTCTTCAATGGGAGCCTTTTTGATTTCTAAATCAAGAATCTGACTATAATTAGACAGATTGCCCAAAACCTCATGGATTGGAACCTTTGTACGGTCAAATTCATATTCATGAACATCATTTTCTGAATGTAACAGTTTCATCTCTGGCAGAGAGAGAGCCGGTATTCCTGGCTGTGTGGTGACTAAGATCCGATAGAAACCACCCATTACGCTTCTTAGGGAATCAAAATCTCCATCAAAAGCGATTTTCCCCTTGTTAATAAAGACCACTCTCTGAGCCATCTCCTCTAGATCATCCATGTCGTGGCTGGTGACAACCACAGTCGTTCCATATTCCTTGTTAAGCTTTTTTAAGAAGCCGATCATCTGCTGTTTTGCCAATACATCAAGGCCAAGAGTCGGCTCATCTAGAAAAATCAGTTCCGGTCCGTGCAATAAAAGCATGGCAATATCTGCTCGCATTCTCTGTCCAAGACTTAGCTCTCTTGCAAACGTTTTTAAGATATCAGACAAGTCTAAAAGCTCCGTAACCATATGAAGATTTTTCTCATATACCTGGTCAGGGATATTCCACACATCCTTTTTCCACTGGAAACTTGTAATCACCGGGTGATCCCACCATAATTCAGTTCTTTGACCAAAAAGTACTCCGACCCGGCGCATAAGTGGAATCCGGTCTTTTAAAGGATTAAGCCCTAGTACGGTCACCCCTCCTTTCGTTGGTGTAAGAATACCGGATAAGATTTTAATGGTTGTGCTTTTTCCCGCACCGTTTGCCCCGGCATATGCTACAAATTCTCCGGAATTAATAACCAGGGAAACTTGATCTAAGGCAGTCACCACTTTTTTTTCTGGTCGCAAGAGATTCCTTATAATATCTTTTGTTTCTCCACTTCTTTGCCACTGTGAATACTCTTTTGTTACTTTATCTAAAACCAAAGCCGGTGTATCTTGGCGAGCCATATCGTTCATAATGTTTCATTCCTTTCTTAAATAAAAATAATGCTGTCAGCATAAATACCAAGGTCACCCCCGGAAGATACAGGGACGGCAAAAATGCTAGTGCAGTAATCCCTTTTGTCCCAGCCTTTAACAGCAAAAGAGAGGGAAACCAGGCAGACAGTCCAATGGGTAGAACCGTGAGAAACATTCGTTTCACTACTGGGTTCATACTTCCTAAAGGATAAGTCTTTAAGGTGGAGAATAAATCCCTTCCCACCATGGAAATCTCCTCAGCCGCCGCCGGCGCATAAAAGGCCATGCAAGAGATAATATACAAAAAAGACATAATTAAAAGGCAGGAACAGATTCCATAGAAAACAAATATGGAAATCCAAACTGCATTTATCACAATTCCAGCCTTTATGGCTCCGTAAATAGCAAGACCAGTCCCGAACAAAAAGAGTGGGGAACCAGAAAAGGGTGAAAATCCTTGCGCCAAAAGCTCTGCCCATAAAGGAACCGGTTGTATGATTATGTGGTCAAGCTGACCTCTGCCTACAATCCTGCTAATAAAACCTGAATTATTACCAATAAATAACAAATTAAAGATCCCGTCTACAAAAAGAGCGTAGCCCATCATAAATAAAATTTCACTCTGTTTCATACCCGCAAAATGGTCAAAGTTCAGTGACAGGAGATAAACTCCAGCAACCGTACACCCTCCACTTATCCCATCCGATAAAACTTGTATGAAAAAATATCTGGTATCACGAAGAAGCCATAAAAGATCCATGACCGCATACCGTCGATACAATCGAAAAAGCGTTTTTAAATTATCCACCAAAAGATATCATCCTTTCTTTACTTTTTCTAAAAAACACAATTGCCACGGTCCATAACACAAGATTCCAAAATAACTGAAGTCCCATTACGGATAGCGGATTGCTTGCAAGACCTGTATAAATAGTCAATGGTCCATGAGCAATAGACCCAAGTGGCATCAGGGAAAATAACCGTCCCACCGCCTTGGGAAACAGGGAAAACGGAATCATTTCCCCGGATAACAGTACAAAAATTGCCTCTCTTATTGCCAAAGCCGCAAAACAGCCATTTTTTAAATGCATGGCAAAAGAGGCAAAAATAAGATCCAGAGCAAATCCCAAGGACGCTGCCAGAATAAGACTTATCAAGGCCAAGAGCCCATGCATAGCGGAAGCCGGCAATGGACTTATGCCAAAAGCCGGAGCTAAAAGCCATAAGGGAAGCCCGAAAAACAGGAAATGAGGGACCCACCACTTACCGACGGTTTCAGCAAAAAAGCTTACTTCCACTGGTATAGGTCTTAAGAATCGCCCAATGACAGAGCCCTCCCAAAGGGAAGCTGTGGCAGGAGAAATGATGTTTAGTTCCTGATGTAATATGGTAGCCATAAGTGTATAGGTCATCAATTCTTCCCCTTGCTTTAGAGACTTCCAGATAAAAATAAGCATAACAAACTGGACGGCCTGAATCATATAACCTCCTGCTACGAACAGGAAGCCGCCGTCAAAGATCTGTTTTGCACAAATAGACATAGTGGAGCGTATGGCTTTTAGAAGGGAGCCATAGCCGGTAAGAACGTTTTTGTTCTGATTCATGATTGAGATTCCTCCAAATTGTGGCTGAAATAAGTCGCATTGACACAAAGTGAAGTCCGCTTTGTACCCTTATTTCCCGAAAAAACGCACAAAAAAACCCGGTACGAATCGCGTCCGGGCAGAATATCAGTCAAAGATCAGCAAAATTAGCTACCGGTCGATAGACAGAATCTGAGATGAGACGCTGCGATTTTCGTAAAAAAAGGCGCACTGATACACGGACTGTGCGATATTACAGAAAATCACAGTAATAAACATAAGATTTTGCCATAATGAAGTTAATCTTATAGAAATCGTTTGCATGCGTCTCACCTCCTCTTAAAATAATTTATGTTATCATATCATTCCAATATTACAAAGTCAATCATAGTATACCAATATGGTCCTTTTGCTATCAAAATTTGGTTAATGCAGCCTCGTCAGCAACAATGATCACATCTGGGTGAAGTTGCAAAATGGATGCAGGTACACGTGGACTTACAGGTCCAGTGATGACATCATGGAGGATTTCAGCTTTATCCTCGCCGCTTACCACAAGAAGAATCTTTTTGGCGCTCATAATGGTGCCGATTCCCATGGTATAAGCTTGCTTTGGAACCTCTTCAATGGTATCAAAAAACCGTTTATTGGCCTCTATGGTGCTTTCCTGAAGATCCACGATGTGAGTATCCCTTGTAAAGATATCAGAAGGCTCATTAAAGCCGATATGTCCGTTGTGTCCCAGTCCTAAGAGTTGTAAGTCAATGCCCCCAAGCTCTTTTATGGTCTCCTCATAGCGGGCTGCTTCCTTGTTCGCATCTGTTTCAGTTCCATCAGGTATATTGGTATTTGCTTCGTTGATATTTACGTGGCAAAACAGATTCTCACGCATGAAATGATAATAGCTCTGATCATTTTCCTTGGTAAGGCCTTTGTATTCATCAAGGTTTGCAGTCTTTACTCTGGAAAAATCAAGATCGCCCTTACTGTACCATTCAATCAATTGTTTGTAGATGCCAATCGGTGTAGAACCTGTTGCCAGACCCAGTACACAGTTTGGTTTCATAATAACCTGTGCTGAGATAATATTGGCAGCTTTGCGGCTCATATCGTTATAATCCATCGCGCGATAAAGCTTCATTTTTTATTCCTCCGTATAATTGGAAAAAATTTTTATTTATTTCTTCCAACAGGATAACATTTTTATGTCATAGATGCAATGGCATTCGGCATAAAATAATTATAAAGGAGTGGTGGCATGTCTAACTATCGAAGACTAATCTCATATATTTATGCCTACGAAGGCGGAGTCAAAGGAAAAAACATCGGATTTGCCAAGATAGAGACTAGAGGAATCCAATGCAAGATTACGGTAAATGTTAAACGGGTATATGTGGGTGGCAATGATATAGGGGTTTACTTATTAGCTGGAGAACAGGAAATTTACCTCGGTAATATTTTCATACGTGGTGGTTCTGGAGAATTTAGAGCCGCAGTATCAGCAAGTGATATCGAGCATTCCGGCATTGCCGTGGATCAGTGCTTTGGACTGACCATCCACGACGTGAAAAATACATGGCGCTCCTATACAACCATATGGGAGGACGCAGTTGCTCATGCGGCGGAGGTGGAATTAAAAAAAGCATCTCAGGCCGATCATGATGATGACAGACCTGCAATTTCAGAGGAGCAGATAAAAAAGGCTGTCCAGGAAATTGAAGAAGAATTTCCATTGCAGCCCAACGAAGCTTCAGAAAATCAAGAAATGTCTCAGCAGTACGCTGAGGAAGGAGTTCGGGAGGAGAACCTGGTTGCCTCCCTGGAAAGTGATGCAAAAAAGGATATTCTGGATGACGCCATTACAAAAGGTGCTTTTGCAGAAGCAGATCCTTTGGAATCATTATTGGACGCACAGCAGCAGGGAACCATGCCTGGAATGACAGGTCCAGGTGCAACAGGTCCAGTGCCAATGCCCCCTGGTGAACCAATCCCGACTTTGACAGGACCAATGAACATAACGCGCCCATTACCCACAGGTCCAACTCCCAATACGAGTCCTGTATTCATAGGCCCGATTCCAGGAACCAGAGGGCCTACAGTTCCAAGAACCAGTCCGGGGACTACAGGACCTACAACTCCAGGAACCAGTCCAAGGACAATAGGACCCACAGCTCCAGGGTCTACAACTCCAGGACCCGCAGCTCCAGGAACCAGTCCGAGGACTACAGGACCTACAGTTCCAGGCACTAGGACTCCTGGCCCCACAATTACAGGTCCGACTGCCGGATGGAATGAGGGAGTTCCTCCCTTTAACACTGGTCCAATTCCGGGCTGGTGGCAACAGCCTGCATCTTCTTCAACCGGCCCGACACCAGGTGTACCACGGCCAACCGGCCCTGGAGCCACCGGTCAGGTAGAAGCAGAAGCACTTCCAGCAGAAACAATATCCTATGAAGAGTCCGTTTCACCTGGCAAGACCTTGCTCTATCGATCCGATGCTCCATTAAAAGAGGAGCTAGAAAAAGAACCTGTTTTACCGACCCTTGGAAACCCGGCAGACCTGGAACGTCTTCTTAAAAACGAAGGTCAGGAAGAGAGTTCTCATGATGTTGTCTGGGATAAACTAAGACGAGAGCATACGAGAATACTTGCGTTTGATTACGAAGAAGGTTGTGAGATCCTAACCATAAAGCCCCAGGACATTGGCCTTTTGCCAAGAGACTCTTGGGTATATGGCAACAACAGTTTCTTGCTTCATGGATTTTACAATTACCGTTACTTAATTTTAGCAAAACTATTCAATGCCAACGGATCCCCTCGCTACCTTTTGGGCGTTCCCGGTCATTATTACAGCAATGAACAATACATGGCTTCCATGTTCGGTTTCCCCAGTTTCGTTTTGTCAAAAGATCAGCCGGTGGAAGATGGAAGATTTGGTTTCTGGTATACGGATATAAAAATAGGGAGCTGATTCAGCCCCCTATTTTTTTGTAATAATAAATTGTGTCCTATTACATAAAATCCCTACTCTTTGCTCTTATCCTTATTCTGTTACACCCCGAAGCGATGCATTTGGAAGATATGGCCTTAAAATGTCAATAAAATCTTCCAATTCCCTCTTGCTAAAAGATTCATATCCAGGGCATAAAACATCCTCGGATTCCACATAATTTTGAAGGTAATAACGGGAAGATCCTTTTAGCCACTGCCCGATTGCTAGAAAATCATCCTTGGTGTGAATTCCCTTTACTGTGGTGGTACGAAATTCCCATGGAACCTGTCCCTCCATTAAAAATGCAGCACTTTTTTCTAGTTGCTCCATACGGATACCAGTGACACCAGAAGCCTTTTTATAGTTCTCTTTTCCCGCTTTGATATCCATTGCCACATAATCAAGAAGCCCATGAGAAATCAAGGTTTTTAAAACCTGAGGCTGATGCCCATTGGTATCCAGCTTCACAAGATATCCCAAATCCTTGATTGTTTCAATAAAAGGTTCTAAGTCTCCATTTAGGGTGGGTTCACCGCCCGTTATGCAGACTCCCTCCAGGATGCCCTTTCGTTTTTTAAGAAAGTCCATAATCTCATCTTCTGAAAAAGAAGGCGTTACATCTCCGCCAATTAAACTGCTGTTATGGCAGAAGGGACATAAGAAATTGCAGCCTCCAAGGAATATGGTAGCGGCAACATGGCCAGGATAGTCCAGAAGAGTGGTTTTTTGGAGACCGCAAAGTTTCATGTCTTCACCATTCCTTTGTTTCATGATATACTTTCATTATACCATAATAAAAAGCAAAGAGGAATTACCATGACCAGTGATGAAAAATATATGAGGGCAGCTCTCTTACAAGCGAAAAAAGCAAGTGCCATCGGAGAGGTCCCCATCGGCTGCGTGATTGTTTATGAAGATAAAATCATTGCCCGTGGCTACAACCGTCGCACCATCGATCAAAATGTCCTGTCACATGCTGAGATCAATGCCATAAAAAAGGCATGCAAGTATATGGGAGACTGGAGATTAGAAGGCTGCACCATGTATGTGACCTTAGAGCCATGTCCTATGTGCGCAGGGGCCATTATTCAGGCCAGAATTCCCAGGGTGGTGATTGGCTGCATGAATCCAAAGGCAGGTTGTGCTGGCTCCATTTTGGACATGCTACATGAGGAGCGGTTCAATCATCAGGTTGAGACAGAGATTGGAATTCTTGAAGAAGAATGTTCCCAGACCATGAAACAGTTTTTTAGGGAATTAAGGGAAAAGAAAAAACAGAAACTGGAAGAGGCAAATGCCCTGTAAAACCTTGACAATACTCATGTTACCATGTATACTTAACAGCGGTTATACATTAAAATGTCATAAAGTTTCCGTGCAGCCGGGGAGATAGCGGTGCCCTGTACCTGCAATCCGCTCTAGCAGGGGTGATGTCTCACCCAGGGCCGGCTACTGTAGGGCTGCCCCTGAAAAGTGGCGATGACGTTTGGGTCTTACGCAACAGTACTTCGTGAACCGTGTCAGGGCAGGAATGCAGCAGCACTAAATGAATGTTACTGTGTGCCGTGAGGGTGCCTGGACTGAGTTAACTATCAGGGTAACGCCTGTGGTAGCGGTTCAAAGTGAGACGCACGGATTAAATATAAAGTTCATCGGACGCCGAAAACAGACTCTGTTTTGCGGTGTCTTTTACATTTCCATGATATCTAGTTTAAATTTTTCTTATTTTTCTATTATAATGAAGTTTTCCCTTGCTCGCCATTCCCCTTTGTATTATAATTGAGAATAAAATGGGTATAATAGTACCTATTTTATAATGACAAATCTAATCTAAGAAGAGGTGTGCTTTCATGATGAGAATTGGAATGCTGACAAGCGGAGGAGATTGCCAAAGCCTTAACGCAACCATGCGTGGCGTGGCAAAAGCACTTTACCGGATGTTCGAAGATATAGAAATCATAGGATTTGAAGATGGTTATAAGGGTCTGATTTACACGGTTTACCGCATTATGAGACCCGAAGAATTTTCCGGAATTTTGACAAAAGGCGGAACCATCCTTGGTACTTCAAGACAGCCGTTTAAGCTTATGCGAACACCAGATGCAGACGGCCTTGACAAGGTGGAAGCCATGAAGCACACATATAAAAAACTGAAACTGGAATGCCTCGTGGTATTAGGAGGCAACGGAAGCCAGAAGACAGCCAATCTTCTTCGTGAAGAGGGGCTTAACGTAGTTTCACTCCCAAAAACCATTGATAATGATTTATGGGGAACTGATATGACGTTTGGATTCCAGAGCGCCATGAATGTGGCAACCAATGCCATTGACTGCATCCATACCACAGCCGCTTCCCACGGCAGAGTTTTTATCGTGGAGGTTATGGGGCATAAGGTAGGCTGGCTTACCTTACATGCCGGCATTGCAGGAGGAGCTGATATCATTCTCCTTCCTGAGCTCCCCTATGATCTCGATATAGTAATCGAGGCCCTTAAGGCCCGAACGAGAAACGGTAAGAAGTTTTCCATCATAGCCGTTGCCGAGGGAGCTATTTCAAAAGAGAATGCAGCTCTTTCCAAAAAAGAGCTGAAAGAAAAAAAGAAAAGCGGAGTTGTCTATCCATCCATTGCTTACGAAATTGGAGCCATGATCACGGAGCGGACAGGCCAGGAGGTACGAGTTACCGTCCCAGGCCATATGCAAAGGGGAGGAGATCCCTGTCCTTATGACCGTGTTCTATCCACCAGGCTTGGAGCAGAAGCAGCGATGCTTATTAAAAACAAAGAATTTGGAAACATGGTTGCGGTACAAAACAATGATATTGTGAAGATGCCGCTAGCCGAAGTTGCCGGTAAATTAAAAACAGTCGATCCCCAATGCTCTATCGTCAAGCAAGCCAAGATGATAGGCATAAGCTTTGGAGACGAATAAGGAGTCAATCAGCATGTCATATACGGCATTGTATCGAAAATGGCGTCCCTCGTCCTTTTCGGATGTAAAGGGTCAGGACCATATCGTACAAACATTAAAAAACCAGATCGTATCCGGGCGTATTGGACATGCATATTTGTTTTGCGGGACCAGAGGTACCGGTAAGACAAGTATAGCAAAGATCTTTGCGAAGGCAGTTAACTGTGAGCAGCCAAAGGACGGAAGTCCTTGCGGAGAATGCGCCACCTGTAAGAACATCGCAGCCGGAGCCTCTCTTAATGTATCAGAGATCGATGCAGCATCAAACAATGGCGTGGAGAACATCAGGGAGATCAGAGATCAGGTCCAGTATCCGCCTACAGAAGGCAAATACCGTGTTTATATCATCGATGAGGTTCATATGTTATCTACAGGAGCCTTTAACGCACTGTTAAAGACCTTAGAAGAGCCTCCCTCCTACGTTATATTTATTTTAGCTACCACAGAGGTGCAAAAGATTCCGGTAACGGTAATGTCTCGCTGTCAAAGATATGATTTTAAACGAATTACAGTAGAGACCATTGCAGATCATTTAAAGGAACTTATTGCCGCCGAACACATACAGGTAGAAGAAAAAGCCATAACCTATATCGCTAAATCGGCTGACGGTGCCTTAAGAGATGCCTTAAGCTTGCTTGACCAGTGCATTGCGTTCCATTATGGAGAGATGCTTACTTATGATAACGTCTTAGACGTCCTAGGTGCTGTGGATACAACTGTATTTGGAACGATGTTTCGTGCAGTTACAGAGAACCGGACAAAGGACTGTATCACCTGTCTTGAGGAGATGGTAATCCAGGGAAGAGAACTCGGTCAGTTCGTAGTAGACTTCATCTGGTATTTGAGAAATCTTCTCATTCTAAAATCCGTAGACGATGCAGATAACTTACTTGATATGTCAACGGAAAACCAAAGCCTCTTAAAAGAGGATAGCAACCAGGTTGACCAGGAGACACTGCTTCGTTATATCCGGATATTTTCAGATCTCTCAAACCAGCTTAGATATGCTTCTCAGAAACGGGTCCTCATTGAGGTCGCACTCATAAAATTGACCCGCCCTCAGATGGAAGAGAACTTAGACTCCCTCATTGAGAGAATCAAATTGATAGAAAAGCAGATGGAACATGGAGTCGTGGTAAGTGCCACACCAAAAGAGGCATCGGTACCAGAAGATGAGATGACTCCTTCGGAGCGTGTAACTTTGCCAAAAGGCCAGCTAGAGGATTTGAATTTAGTCCGCAGCGAATGGGGAAAGATCACCCGAGAATTAGGAGGCCCAATCAGAGCCAGTTTTCGGGATACGGTAGTGGAACCAGCCGGAGAAAGCTTGTTATGTATTGTTTTTGACGACCAGAGCAATTACCTGATCGGAAGCCGGGAAGCGGTTATCACTAATTTGAAACGATACGTTGAAGATCATTACAAAAAGTCCATTGACTTTAAGACAAGACTTCGCGGCGGAGGCGAACGCCTGGATACCATTTACGTCAGCGAGGAAGATTTAAAGACAAACATCTTAATGGAAGTTACAATAGAAGACTAAAAAAAGAAAATCAGGAGGACAAATCCCATGGCAAAACGTGGCGGTTTTCCAGGCGCAATGCCTGGTAATATGAACAATTTAATGAAGCAGGCACAGAAGATGCAGCGTCAGATGGAAGAGACAACAAAAACTCTTGAGGATAAGGCATACACTGCAACTTCAGGCGGCGGAGCTGTGAGTGTCACAGTATCTGGTAAAAAAGAAGTGACAGCTGTAAAGTTATCCCAGGAAGTCGTTGATCCAGAAGACATTGAGATGTTAGAGGACTTAATTATGGCAGCCACCAATGAAGCTTTCCGCCAGATGGAGGAAGAGAACAGTTCAGCAATGGCTAAGCTTACCGGAGGGCTTGGCGGTGGTTTAGGCGGAGGCTTTCCGTTCTAATTATGGATTATTATAGCAGTCAGATAACAAAATTAATCGAAGAGCTGTCAAAGCTTCCGGGCATTGGCAGTAAATCCGCACAACGTCTGGCGTTTCACATTATTAACATGCCGGAGGAACAAGTGTCAGGCCTTGCTTCATCCATTACAGAAGCAAAACGCAATGTACATTACTGCAAGGAATGCTTTACCCTGACAGATCGGGAACGATGTCCTATTTGTATGAGCGAAAAACGCAATCATAAGGTAATTATGGTGGTGGAAGATACTAGAGATTTAGCTGCCTATGAAAAAACCGGGAGGTTTGAAGGTGTTTATCATGTTCTTCATGGAGCCATTTCCCCTATGTTGGGAATCGGACCTGGAGACATTAAGCTTAAAGAATTGATGCAGAGGCTGCAAGGAGATGTAGAAGAGGTGATTATTGCCACTAATTCCAGTCTTGAAGGCGAGACAACAGCCATGTATATCAGCAAGCTGATCAAACCCACCGGAATTAGAGTTACCCGTATAGCCAGCGGGGTACCCGTTGGAGGAGATTTAGAGTACATAGATGAGGTTACATTGTTACGGGCCCTAGAGGGCAGGATCGAACTGTAACTCATTTGCCTTGTTAGGAGATGCAAATAATGGATAAGTACGAGTTTAATATAAAGGTTGAACAGATCAAAAAACTGGTCGGCAAAGAAGACTATGAGACGGCTATGAAGATAGCCGATACCATTGACTGGAGAAGAGTACGCAACACCAATCTGCTATCCATGGTAGCCATGGTATACGAGAAAAACAAAGAATATCAGGAAGCCAAAGGGATTCTTTTGCAGGCTTATGAGCGCGCACCGATTGGAAAACGCCTGTTATATAAGTTAGCAGAACTGGCAATTAAAGAAGGCAATATCGAAGAAGCGGAAGCATATTATAAAGAATTTGGTGATCTGGCATCTGATGATCCCAGACAGCAGCTACTTCGTTACATGATTTTAAAATCAAAAGGAGCCCCAGCTCAGCAGCTCATTCATTCTCTGGAGTCCTACACAAGTGTAGAGCTTGACGAGAAATGGTTATATGAGCTTGCAGAATTATACAGCCTGGCTGGTATGCCTGATCGCTGCGTAGAAACATGTGACCGGATAATGCTTATGTTCGGTCTTGGCAAATATGTAGATAAGGCTATGGACTTAAAGATTAAGTATGCCCCTCTCACCCATTATCAGATGGACCTTGTAGAAAATAGGGACAAATACGAAGCAAGACTTCGTGCAGTGGAACAGAGATATGGAAGTGGTAGTATGCTTTCAGAAGAATCAGAACCTGAGGAAGAATATTACGACGAAGAATCAGCTCCACAAGAACCTGAATTCCAATATGAAGAAAATTCTATGGCCTCCAACTTAGAAACCTCCATTGAGGAAGCCGATGTTCAGGAAACTTTGGCAAGAGAGTTATCAAAGATATCCTATGAGGAACCAGTCCTTCAGGAGGAACCAAAGCTGGAGCACACTAGAGTCTTAGAAGACATCCGAAGAGTCGGACGTCCAATGACCTCTGTGAAAAGACCAAAAGGATCTTATTTCTCACAGGAAGAGGAATCCTTAGAAGCCAATTTGGGACCTATGATCGAAGAAGAAAACCTGACAGGCCCAGGACTAGATGAGTCTCAGCTGTCTCAGTATGACATAGAAGGATCTGAATCTCAGATGCACCCTTATAATTTAGAGGAATCTGACGCTTACCATTATAATATGGAAGAATCAGAACTGTCTCAGAATGATCTGGAGGAAGCATCCGGTGTTCTTCCGTACGGCGCAGTGGATGCTCAGGAGTTGGATTACGACAATTATGGGGAAGCCAACAGTTACGAAGAAGGCAACTTGAATGCCGAAGAACAGTCCGCTGCAACGGTAGAAGATGAGTTGGAATCATTCGCCCAAGCAGAACCTTCCTATGAATCATACGATTTAGAAAATAAATTCTCAGAGGAAAGTTATTTTGAGCCCATTCGGGAAGAATCTAATTACACTCAGGCAGACCATCTGCAGTTTGAAGACCTCTATGAGGAAGATGAACTAGATGAGACACCTGTAAGAAATCATCTTATGATAGAAGCGAGAACTCCTGAAAAGGGTCTTTCCATGGCAGTAGAAGCCTTAAAGCAGATTCATAAGGAAAACGGTGTAAATAATCCAGTTGCTAAGATCACCGGTTCCAAGCTTTCGAAGCGTGGAGTACTGGCCTGCGCAGATAAACTTGCAGGAAAAGATCTTGTTGTTGAGGAAGCCGGAGATCTTACTTCCGATGCCCTGATTGAACTAAATCAGATCATGGATCAGGACACCAGCGGAATGATTGTCGTTTTGATTGACAACCCAAAGCAAATGGAACTTCTTCACAGAGAGCATCCCGCCCTTGCCAGTAAGTTTGAGTGCATTGGAAGCGGAGAAGCAGCTCCCGTTTCAGCACCCCAGCGCCCCATCTCTCAACCTCAGATCTTAAGAGAACAGCCTGAGATTGATTACGCGGAAGTCGAAACCTATAATCCAGAATCCAGTTACCAAACAGAGAATTCTTATGACTCTCAGGGCGCTTATCAGGAAGACTATGGGTACGAAGATGAAAACAATTATCCCCCTGAGGAAGATTACAATTCCCAGGAACCCATAGAAGAAAAACCAGCTCCCCGGAAAGGATTCTTTTCCAAAAACAAAAAAGAATCCCAGAGCAGGCCAAATAGCCAGGAAGTTAGCCAATCCGTACGTGAAGAAGCCGCTTCTTATGCTCCTAATGAGGAGATGGATATTGATGAGTTTGCTCAATATGCCTGCCGCTACGCCAATGAAATCGATTGCAGCATTACAGGCAAAAGTATGCTCGCTCTTTATGAGAGAATTGAGATCATGGAAGAAGACGGTATCTCACTGAGCAAATCGGCAGCAGAAGGCCTCATTGAAGAAGCTGCAGACCGGGCAGAGAAACCATCCTTTGGAAAGAGATTCAAGAATCTATTTTCTTCCAAATACGATAAAGACGGACTTCTAGTATTACAAGAAGAACATTTCATATATTAATGGAGTATAAAATTGGACATTAAGCTTATTGCACTAGATTTGGATGGAACATTGTTAAACAGTAAAAAACAGCTTTCAGACACCAATCTTAAGGCACTATCTGAATGTATTGAGAACGGAATTATCATTGTTCCCTGTACCGGACGTACAGCAGACGGTATACCGTTAGAGTTAAAAAGTATAGAAGGTATCAGATATGCCATAGCCACCAATGGTGCTGTCATTCATGATCTGCAAAAAGAGACCGTAATCGATACTCGTATGCTTACCTGGGAACTGGCCATGGAACTGCTGAATTTTGTGAATGACTATCCAGTCATGTATGATCCTTATATAGAAGGAAGAGGAATCACTGAACGAAGGTTTCTTGAAAACCTATCCCATTATTGCCTATCAGAAGCATTGCAGGAGATGGTCAAAAACACCAGAGACATTCATCCTAATATCATAGACTATGTAAAGAAAGCCGGTAGGCCCGTAGAGAAGATCAACCTATTCTTCCCTGATATGGAGGGACGAGCTAGATTAAGGGCAGATTTGGATAAGTGGGATAATATTTTAGTTACCTCCTCCATTCCTAACAACCTAGAGATCAACGCTCTTGGTGCATCAAAAGGAGAAGCCATTTACCGTCTTGCAGATCATCTGGGCATCTCTAGAGATCAGACCATGGCAATTGGAGATGGAGAAAATGACTTCACCATGATTCGAATGGCAGGAGTTGGAGTCGCGATGAAAAATGCAAGTGAGGAACTGAAGGCAGAAGCAAATTATATTACAGAGACGAATGATGAGGACGGGGTAGCAGCTGCTATCAACCGCCTGGTATTTGGAAGGCGATTATGACGAAGCTCTATATGGAAAACTGGTTATCAATATTAGCTGGTATTTACCTATTGGGAATGGTTCTATATGGCCATCACAAAGGATTTATCCGGCTGGTTGTATCAATGTTGGCGGTGATTATTTCACTTACCATAGTCCGTGCTGCATTACCAACCGTAACAGGATATATAAAAGAGAACACAAAGCTCCAGCAGACGATATCCGAGAGTATGAAAAAATCTGTGGGCCTTCAGGGAGAAGATAACACAGGTGAGACCACTTCTGAGGTCCCGTCCATTCAACGGACAGTCATCGAAAAGCTTGATCTGCCTCAGAATATGAAAAGTGCTCTGATTGAAAACAACAACAGCGAGATGTATCAGCTCCTTGGAGTGCAGGGGTTTACAGACTACATTGGAAACTTCCTTGCAAATAAGATATTAAATTCCGTGGGGTTTGTCATCTTGTTTGCAGTGGTCTATTTAGCCATGAAGTTGATTGTGAGCTGGCTTGATATCATAGCAAGACTTCCTATCATATCCGGAATGAATAAGATAGCGGGGGCTCTGCTAGGTGGAATCCAAGGTCTTGTCTTTCTTTGGCTCGCCTGCATCCTCATAACCGCATTCTCAGGTACAACATGGGGACTTACGCTATCTCGGCAAATAGAAGCTAGCAAGTGGCTCTCCTACCTATACAATCATAACTTCCTGAATCTTATGGTTCTAGGGGTCCTGCGGGGGCTCAAATAACGAAAAAGTTGTATTTATCCAATATGCAATTAAAACAAATCTACAAACAAAGGTAGGAATAACTTGGTTTGTAGATTTTTTCTTTTCCCATTCTCAAAGGGAAAATAGCAGAATATGTCCATAATACAAGAGAAAAACCATAATCTGAAAAATTGTTCAAACAAATGCAACAAATTCCCTTGACATTCACTTTGGGACATGATATATTATAGATCCGATGGAGAACAACTCACATCGGCAGTCGAAAAAAGTCGATTGAAGAAGATAAAAAAAGTTGTTGACAAACGAAACGCTGCGTGATATACTACATGAGTTGCTGATCGAGAGACACAACAAAGCACTTTGAAAACAGAAG
>DLJZ01000030.1 GCA_002478865.1 Hungatella sp. UBA7603 | reverse complement strand
TCGAGTCCTACTCGGGGAGCTTTGGCCCCATGGTCAAGCGGTTAAGACATCGCCCTTTCACGGCGGTAACACGAGTTCGAATCTCGTTGGGGTCATTGAAATGCCGATGTGGCTCAATTGGCAGAGCAGCTGATTTGTAATCAGCAGGTTATCGGTTCGAGTCCGATCATCGGCTTTTGTTTAGCTAAATATATATATCAGATTATTATGTTTAGGACCTTTAGCTCAGTTGGTTAGAGCAACCGGCTCATAACCGGTCGGTCCCGGGTTCGAGTCCCCGAAGGTCCACTAGCACTGAACTAAGTATTTGATAATCTGGCCTGGTGGCTCAGTTGGTTAGAGCGCCGCCCTGTCACGGCGGAGGTCGTGGGTTCGAGTCCCATCCGGGTCGTTCTGTATGCAAATACAGACTTTGTAATTCAGCGGGTAAATGTAATGTTTACCAAATGTTTTTGGGATCTTAGCTCAGCTGGGAGAGCATCTGCCTTACAAGCAGAGGGTCATAGGTTCGAGCCCTATAGGTCCCATTTCCATGAGAAATCATGAGAATGCCGGCGTGGCGGAACTGGCAGACGCACAGGACTTAAAATCCTGCGGGCTTAATCGCCCGTACCGGTTCGATTCCGGTCGCCGGCATTTGCCTAATAAGGCAACTAAGTGAATATGTGTGTGTAGCTCAGCTGGATAGAGCACTTGGCTACGGACCAAGGGGTCGGGAGTTCGAATCTTCTCACGCACGTACAAGCACCTTTGTTTACAAGGGTCAACAAAAGAGAGACGTTCTTTACTGAATGTCTCTTTTTTGCATTGGAGATTATAAAAGATGGAAACGAGTTAGTGTGAATAATAACTTTAAATCTATAACTTTTAGATTATAATTCTAAAACTAGTAGAGCTTGAGACCCTTATACTGTCAGTGATAATTGTGTTCGCAAATATTGGAGAGAAAAGTTTTTTAATGATACAATAACAACTTGTGAAGACTTAGGGGAGTTGAAAACATATTCTAGATATATTTAATGAAATAATTAATTCACATAGAAGGCATCCTGTACAGGGTGTTTTTTTTGTGATATACTTGCCGTGATTTTACATAGGACTTATTCCTTTATTCTTGAATCATGGAATTTGTGCTTATAGAAATAGAGATGAATTTGAGGTTTCAACTATTGATCACATCTTCTGTTGTAGCTAAGCTGATCTAAAAATGAATTAGGTATATGAATGGTGGAAGATAAAACCAATGATAGAAGATATAACGAATAATAGAAGATTAAACCAATGATAAGGGAGAAAAGTTATGATTAATAATTGCGCGGAATTAATCGAGAAAAAATATTTGGATAGAGCCAGAAGCCTTGGCGTTGCACTGTTATGTGATGGGGTGAAAAAGAGTGGTTTAGATATTCCTAATTGTGGCTGTATGGAGGCTGGGATTATGCCAGTGGATCGGGGGATGGCTATGGTTGGTACCGCCTTGACGGTGGAGACTAGGGAGGGTGATAACTTTCCGATTCATTTGGCTAGCTACAGTACTCCTTCTGAGGGATATGTTATGGTGATTGATGGCAAAGGATATTCCCATAAGGCATATTTCGGCGATCTTATTATGGGAGCATGCCAGGCGGTGGGCTTTCAGGGAATGGTGATAGATGGATATACCAGAGATAGAGTTGGAAATATCGAGCTTGGCTTTCCTGTGTACAGCAGGGGATTTATGCCAAATGGTCCTATTAAAAAGGAAGAGGGAAATGTGAATACAGAAATTACTTGCGGGGGTATTAGAGTCTGTCCGGGTGATCTGGTGGTAGGTGACTCTGATGGAGTGTGTGTGATTCCAAGTGCGTATATAGAACAAATACTTGATGCAGCGGAAGAAAAGATGGCTTATGAGTTGGAGAGAAGACGTACGATTGATGCCTATAAAAAGGCGAAACAAAATGGTACGGAATTACCACAGTTAGCACCTCAGTGGGTTCTTGATATGATTGGTAAGAATATAGTTTGATCTGTAAGAATTTTATTCATAGGAATCAAGCTTTACAAATAAATAAAACAGGTGTATAGTAGCAATTGCAAGAGGATGCGCTGGTAGCTCAGCTGGATAGAGCGTCTGGCTACGGACCAGAAGGCCGCGAGTTCAAATCTTGTCCGGCGCATGGAAAAGAACAGTTTGATAAATTATGAAAACTGTTCTTTTTTTGTGGGCATTTTTAATCATTGATTTCTATTCTATTACGTAAACTTATACTAAGAGTAGGATAATGGAAAAATATACTTGATTAATTAAGTAAAAACAATGTTTTTTCATTAGATGTTGCACTTACGATAAAAACAACTTGATTTTTTTGTTAATTTTATTATACTAAAAATATGAGTAAGTTAATTTAAATTCAGACGCGACGAGGTAGCTGCAGACAATTGGTCCAGTGCCTCTTTTTTTATATCAGATGGTCATACATTCATAGTGGAGGGATCTTATGGGGATGCAAATTGAAATTATAAAGCGATTGGAGCTACTCCCAGGGAAAATAAGCTTTTATTTTGAGAATTTGGATACAGGGGAATCAATTGGTTATAGAGAACATGAACCTATGATGGCGGCTAGTGTGATTAAGTTGTTTGTTATGGTTTCTGTTTTTGAAGGAGTGGAACGAAATTCATTTCCTTTGGATAAGATGTTTGAAATAAAGAGGGAGGAATGTGTGCCATCCTGTGGAGCACTTACCTATCTTCATGAACATATTCAAGTGACACTTATGGATTTAGTGACTTTGATGATTATCTTTAGTGATAATACGGCTACTAATGTTTTGATTGATTTTATAGGATTTGATGCAATTAACCTTACAATTATTGAGTTAGGATTTGAAAAAACAGTACTTAATCGGAAAATGTTTGATTTAGAGAGTTCTAAGTTGGGAATACAAAATTATATTACGGCGGGGGAGATAGGGAGGTTGTTGAAAATGATGTTTGAAGGTATTTTAGTCAGCAGGCGTGCCAGTGATACCATGTTATCTATTATGAAAAATCAGCAGCTTGCAGGTAAGATACCATTTTATTTAAAAGCGGTTTCCGAAAGACCAGAAATTGCCCATAAGACAGGGGAAGATATAGGCATTAGCCATGATGTGGGTATTATTTTTGGAAAAGTTCCTTTTATCGTATGTTTTTGCGGTAATGAGACGGATACTCCCCGTTTAGAAAGACTAATGGCTGATATTTCTTTGGAGCTTTATCAGATGTTTAATAAATAGGTAAGAGTATTAAAATATGAATCAAGTAATGATAAAAATATGATAAATAAAGGATAAAAGGATGATAAGTAAAGGATAAAAAATGATAAGTAAAGGATAAAAACATGATGTGTAAAGGATAAAAACATGATAAGTAAATGGTAAAAATGTGATAAGTAAATGGTAAAAATGTGATAAGTAAAGGATAAAAATATGATAAATAAATAATAAAAAAACGCCAAATCACTTTAAAAATATTCGAAAGTATGCTTAGTGTGTTGGACAAAATAATAGTAAATAGCCAAGTAATTTTGCTGGTAGATAAAAAAAAGGATTGGTTAGATATTGAAAAGCAACCTGAAATACAGAGAATTACCTGGTTGATGAATCTGTTTCAGGGTGAATATATATTAGAAGACAAGGAGGATAAGGAATGAAGAAAAAGGGAATGTTGGCAGCTGTCTTTGGTACCGTTCTTGCAGTTTCCATAGTATTTAGTGGCTGCAGCTCAAAGCAGACAGTGAAAGAGGGGGCAGGAAAGGAAGAAAGCGGGTCTAAAGGGGGAGCGAGCAAAGACGGAGCGGTGTATACAAAATTATATGGGGCGGAAGCATCGACTTTAAATTATCTTGTCTCGTCCTCGGAGGGTGATTATAAAATTGGTGCAAACTGTATTGATACTCTTGTGGAATATGATAGCAAGGGGCAGATTAAACCAGGGCTTGCTACGGAATGGAGTTTTGACGATGCCTCCCTTACCTGGACCTTTAAGCTTCGGGAAGCCAAGTGGGTGGATCATACGGGAGCTGAAGTAGGAGAGGTCACAGCACAGGATTTTGTAGATGCCATGAAGTATCAATTGTCTCCGGAAAATGAGAGTGCAAATGTACAAAACCTGTTTGGAATTATCGCTAGTGCAGAGAATTATTACAATGGTCAAGTCTACAAGGGGGGACCAGATAAGGAAGGAAAAGTGTGGGAGACAGTAGATTTCTCTACGGTCGGGGTTAAGGCAGTGGATCCCCATACACTTACCTATACTCTTGATAAGGAGGTTCCTTACTTCCTTTCTTCTCTTGCATACATTGTTTATATGCCAGCCTATGGGCCACAGCTTACATCTTTGGGAAAGGAATTTGGCACTGGGGCAGATAAGATGTATTACAATGGAGCTTATTATTTGGAGGAATATTCACCTCAGGAAAAACATGTGTTGAAAAAGAATCCATTAAATTATGATGCGGATTCTGTTTACATAGATGAGATTCAGGAGATTTATAATGCAGAGTATAATACCATCGGACCGGAGATGGTAAAGCGTGGGGAGATCGATTACGCAGAGATTTCAGCCGATATTCTTGATGATTGGTTAAAGGGTGAGGATACAAAGAATTTAGTTAGCAGGGAAAGACCTAAAACCAGTTATTCCTATTTCTATTGTTTTAATTTTAATCCCCAATTTGATGCTCAGTATGAACCAGACAATTGGAGAAAGGCAGTGAATAATGAAAACTTTAGAAAGACATTGTTTTATGGTCTGAATAAAACAAAGGAAGTAGCGGTGATTGAGCCTTCAAATCCAGAAGATTTTGTGATTCGTTCTATTACTCCTCCTGACTTTACCTTTAATGCAGAAGGTGTGGATTATACCACGGTGGGAAGTATGAAAACTCTTGAACAGACGTTTGATGAGGCGAAGGCAAGAGGGTATAAGGATCTAGCAATGAAAGAGCTTTCGGCTTTGGGAGTATCGTTTCCGGTTAAAGTTTTAATGCCTTATAATCCCTCCGAAATTAACTGGGATAAAGAGTGTCAGGTAGTAAAACAGCAGATGGAAAGTCTTCTTGGAACTGATTTTATTGATGTAGTGGTGGAAGCTGGCCCTGCAGATGGATTTTTAACAGAAGTACGAAGAGGTGGGAAGTTTGCTCTCATGAAATGCAACTGGGGAGCTGATTATGCAGATCCGGAAACCTGGACAGATCCATTTTATCAGTCAAAAGGTGACGGAGGCTATGACCTTGGTTACAAATATGGGAATATTGCAAAGACCATAGAAGAAGGGACCCCTTCCGCAGAGGCTGCAAAGGAGTACTTTGATCTTGTTGATGAGGCAAAGGGATTGAAAGTAGATATCAATGCCAGGTATGAGGCATTTGCCAAAGCAGAAGCAAGTCTTATCAACCATGCATTTGTCTTGCCTTATAGTATCTCAGTCAGCAAATATGTAGCAACGAAACTGAATGTATTTGAGGGGCAGTATGCACCTTTTGGGGTATCAAATTTAAGGTATAAAGGTCAGCACCTATTGGATCAATACGTTTCCATGGAGAAGTATAAGACAAACAAGCAGGAAAATCTGAAATAAAGGGAATATCCGAAATAAAAGGAAAATCTGAAATAAAAGAAAAAATTCATACGCCGGATCAAAGCATGATTTGATCCGGTGGAAAAATACCGTCTAAGATAGAGGTAGAATTACCTACGTCTTTTTTAGAGAGTATTTTTATTTTAGAGAACAAAGGAGACTGAAAGCTGATGGTAAATTATTTAGCAAAACGTATTGCACGTTCCTTTCTTACCCTAGCGGTGATATTAACGGTGGTGTTCTGTCTGCTTCGCTTTATGCCGATAGAGGGATATTTTCAGAACTTTGATAAGATGACACCTCAACAGATTCAAGTAGGGCTAAAGGAGATGGGGATGACAGATCCTCTTCCAGCGCAGATCCTTCGCTTTTTTAATGATCTGTTTCATGGTGATCTTGGAGTCTCTAGAATTTACCGGGCTAATGTATCAGTTACTGAGATTTTGGCGGATAAGGTACCTGTTTCCATTAAGCTGGGATTGTGGTCTATGGTCATCTCTCTTGTGATAGGACTTCCCCTGGGGGCTGTGATGGCGAGATATCAGTACCGCTGGCCTGACCGGCTTGGAACATTATTTATTGTATGTATCCAGGCGGTACCGGCTGCGGTGTATTATCTGTACCTTCAGCTTTATGGAACCAGTCTTTTGGATGTTGGCTTGCTGTTTAAGATGGAGGATCCGAAATACTGGTTGCTTCCTGTATTTTCTATGTCTCTTGGAAATATCGCGTTTTATGGTATGTGGCTGAGGCGTTATATGGTGGATGAAAGCAATAGAGATTATGTGAAGCTTGCAAAGGCAAAGGGGTTGTCTGAGGGTGAGATCATGTTTAAACATATTTTCCGAAATGCGTTTGTTCCTTTGGTTCAGTACATACCTACGGCATTTTTAAATACGGTTATCGGGTCCATTTATATAGAATCTTTATATAGCATTCCTGGAATGGGGGGATTGCTTGTGATGGTGATTAAAAAACATGACAATGCAATGGTTCAGGGAATTGTGCTTTTATATGCCTGCGTTGGAGTTCTAGGGTTATTATTAGGGGATATACTCATGGTCATGCTTGATCCTAGAATCAGCCTTGGAAGGAAAGAGGGTGACAGATGATGAAGCAATTTTCTTACCGTCATGCGAAGGAATCCCAGCTTATGGATCACATGGAAGAATCAGATCTGTTCACGTTTGCTGAATTTAAGGAAGAAGAAGCAGAGAGAACTGGATACAGCAATTATTCCTATTGGAAGAGTACGATTGAGGCTTTTTTTAAGAACCGGGGAGCAGTGGTTCTCTTGGTATTTTTGATTCTTTTGCTTATCTTTACTTTTATTCAGCCTTATTTGCCAGGGCAGTATGATCCCAACAAGATATTAAATGATGCCAATGGGATGCATTACCGCAATGTACCGCCTGGGAAGGTGTTTCTCTTGGGGACCAATTCCATTGGTCAGGATCTCTGGGCCAGAATCTGGGCAGGCACCAGGACTTCCCTTCTTATTGGGATTTTGGTGGCAATTGCAGAAGCGATTATCGGAATCTCAGTTGGTGTGATCTGGGGATATGTTAGAAAGGCGGATTTTATCCTTACAGAAATTTATAATATTATTGATAACATACCAAATACCATTATACTCATCTTAATTTCCTATATCTTAAAGCCCAGTGTTCAAACCCTTGTTTTTGCTATGTGTCTGACGGGGTGGATTCAGATGGCAAGGTTTATAAGAAATCAGATCCTGATTATAAGAGACAGGGATTATAATGTTGCCAGCCGCTGTTTGGGGACGCCTATGGGGCGGATTATTATTAAGAACCTGCTGCCTTATTTGGTATCCGTAATTATGCTTCGTATGGCCCTCACCATTCCTGCTGCCATTGGAAATGAGGTATTTATCACATACATTGGTTTGGGGCTTCCTGTGGATATTCCAAGCCTTGGTAATCTGATTAATGAAGGTCGGGTGTTAATTACCAGTGCGGCACTTCGGTATCAGCTTATTTATCCAACGATCATTCTTTCCTTTGTCACTATATCGTTTTATATCATCGGCAATGCCTTTTCTGATGCGGCTGATCCGAAAAATCACGTATAAGGAGGTATGATATGGAGCGTGAAATGATTTTAGAAGTTACTAATCTGGATATTTGTTTTCAATTAAGGGGAAAGGTGCTTCATGCCATTCGAGATGTTTCCATGGAGTTGTATCAGGGGGAGATCCTCGCAATTGTAGGGGAATCGGGAAGCGGGAAATCTGTATTTACCAAGTCCTTTATGGGACTCCTTGATAAAAATGGGTATGTGGCAGGAGGAAGTATTGTTTACTTTGGCGGGGAGGAAAAAGAAGTGGATCTAACCGCCATTAGCAGGGAACGTGACTGGAGGAGCATCAGAGGGCATGAGATTGCTATGATTATGCAGGATCCTATGACTAGTTTAAATCCTCTTAAGACCATTGGCAGTCAGATTATGGAGGCGGTTCTTCTTCATCAGAAGGTAGGCCGTATGGAGGCCATTAAAAGGACTCTTAAGTATTTAGAAGATGTGGGGATCCAGGAGCCGGAAAAAAGGTTTGAACAGTATCCTCATGAATTCTCTGGAGGGATGCGACAGAGAGTGGTCATTGCCATTGCCATTGCTTGTAATCCCAAAATTCTTGTCTGTGATGAGCCTACCACTGCACTTGATGTAACAATTCAAGCCCAGATCCTTGATCTGTTAAAGGAACTGCGGCATAAATACAATCTTTCCGTGATTTTAATTACCCATGATTTAGGAGTGGTTGCCAATATAGCGGACCGGGTGGCGGTCATGTATGCAGGGGATATTGTGGAAATCGGTACCAGTGAGGAGATTTTTTATGATCCAAAGCATCCTTATACCTGGGCTCTCTTGTCTTCTCTGCCTCAGGCGGGGCAGAAAGGGAGTGATCTTTTTTCCATTCCTGGAACGCCTCCCAGCCTTTATGTGGATATAAAGGGAGATGCATTTGCAAATAGAAATCCCCAAGCATTAAAAATTGATTTTGTAAAACGGCCTCCTTATTTTCAAGTTTCGCCCACTCATAAGGCAAAAACCTGGCTGTTGGATAAACGGGCGCCGAAGGTAACTTTACCGCCTATTGTTGAGAAAATCAGAAAGGGAGGTCTGTTCTGATGAAACGAGAAGTATTATTGGATGTAAAGGGTTTAAATGTGACCTTTGGGAAGCACCGAAAACAATATGAAGCAGTTAAAAATGTAAATTTTAAGATTTATAAGGGAGAGACCTTTGGGCTAGTGGGGGAATCTGGTTCTGGGAAGACCACCATAGGTCGGGCAATCATGCGAATTGTAAAAAGCTCAGGCGGTGACATTCTTTATAAAGGAGAGAAGATTAATGGGACCATTTCTCAGGAATTGGACCAGACGGTGATGCGGGAGATCCAGATGATTTTCCAGGATCCCTTGGCCTCCTTAAATGAAAGGGCTAAGGTCGATTATATTATCAGCGAGGGGCTTTTGAACTTGGAGCATGGTATTGGAGAAAAGGAACGGAAAAAACGAGTGGAGCAGGCGTTAAAGGATGTAGGGCTTTTACCTGAATTTGCTTCTCGCTTTCCCCATGAATTTTCAGGCGGTCAAAGACAGAGGATTGGTATCGCCAGAGCATTGATTATGAATCCAGATTTTATTGTTGCAGATGAACCTATTTCAGCTTTGGATGTTTCTATAAGGGCCCAAATTTTAAATCTTCTTCGGGATATGCAAAAGAAGCGGCAGATCACCTATCTTTTTATTGCCCATGATTTGTCTGTCATGCGGTTTATTGCCGACCGGATAGCGGTGATTCGTAAAGGAGAGATTGTTGAGATGGCTGAAACAGAGGATTTGGTTGCTCATGCGATGCATCCTTATACAAGGGCGCTTTTATCGGCCATTCCCATGCCGGATCCAAGAAGGGAAAAGGAGAAAAAGCTTTTTATCTACGACCCGGCGATTCATGACTATTCAGAGGATAAACCAACCTGGCAGGAAGTTCGCCCTGGTCATTATGTGCTTGCAAACCAGCGGGAGGCAGGGGATTATAAGAGAATGTACGAGGGATAGCAAAAAGAAACTCTTAGGAGGTTAATCATGAAGCAGTATGGATTGGCTTTGATGCCAGTGGTTACCATATGGGATAAGCCGGAGGAATCAAAGAAGAACAAGGGAAAAGAAACCGTATCAGCAATTGGAGATGAGCTTCTTTACGGAATGGGGGTAAGGATTACTGGGGAACCAGTGGATGGATTTTATCCGGTTGTTACCTTTTATAATTACCCGGGTTTTGTAAGACAGGAGGATTTGTTGCTCCTTACTCTGGAACAAATGAAAGCTTATGAAGATAGTGAGCTTATGGTGGTAAATGGGAGGTATGTAGACATTCTTTCTTTACCCAGAGTTCAGGGGGTACGGCTGATCAGCCTTCCAAAAGGGGCTCTTATTGAGGTATTGGAACCGGAAACGGAAAAGATAGGTTGGACTAAGGTAGAGCTTCTTTCTGGAGAAAGCGGATACATAAGAAGTCAGTATTTAAGGGAGAAAGAGTTTTCTCAGTCTTTTCTGTGGACGGAGATCCTGCCTCAAACAGATATTGTGGATGAGATGGCATTTCGGCAAGGTGTTATGGAAACTGCTATGGAATATATGGGAACCCAGTACCGATGGGGGGGCAGATCTACCAATGGGATTGATTGCTCTGGACTCACTTCAGAAAGCTATCTCTTAAATGGAATCTTAATTTACCGAGATGCTAAGATTGAAGAGGGCTTTCCAGTTCATGAAATTCCAGCGGAAAGTATGCTCCCAGGGGATTTGATGTATTTTCCAGGACATATTGCCATGTATCTTGGAGATGGTGCTTATATTCAATCCACGGCAAAGGTAGGAAACAGTGGCGTGGTAATTAATAGCTTAGACCCTGCTTCACCGTATTACCGGGCAGATTTGGCGGAAAGCTGGTATGCGTCAGGAAGTATATTCTAGCGAGAAGATAAAAATGGAAGGCACAATGGATAGAAGCAGAGATAAAAAAACTACGTTAGAACTATGGAAATTTATTTAGATGAATTTAAAGGAAAATAGCGGTTTTGATATCCCATTCAAAACCGCTGTTAGAATTTTCTGATATTCTGGAAACCATGCAAACAGATATTAAAACTTGTATTGAAAATCTATATTGGACAGGCTGGAGAAACGGTATCGACTATCAGAGCTAAGTTTTTTTACAAAAATGGGGTATGGATTAAGGGAAAACTAGTGGAGGGAATTTATGGATAGAAGGCTTACATTGGAGAAACGGATCGAAGCGGAGATTAAAAGCTACGATGGAATTATGGGGATTTATTTGGATGATCTTCAGGGAACGACTATAGAGATTAAGGCAGAGGAAACCTTTGAAACAGCCAGTGCCATTAAGACACTTATTTTGGCATGTCTGTTTGAGGAAGTAGAAAAGGGAACGGTTAGCCTTGAAGATATGATTGAGTATAAGAAAGAACACTCAGTGGACGGAAGTGGCGTTCTTTTGGCATTAGAGCCAGGGGCCTGCTTGCGGGTTAAGGATGTGGCAACTTATATGATCATTGTTAGCGATAACATTGCCACCAATATGCTGATTGATTATCTGGGACTTGCCACCATCAACCGCTGCATCCAAGGTCTTGGCTGTATGGATACGATGCTTCATAACCCCATTCATTTTGATCAGTATGACAAGCTGGGTACCAGTACCCCCAGAGATTATGCTAGTATATTTATTCGACTGGTAAAGGGAGAACTGATCAGTCCAAAGGCGGACCAAAAGATGCTGGAGATACTAAAAAAGCAGCACTACAACAGCATGATTACCAAGGATTTTCCTCCCTATTTTATGGACAGTGATAATACGGACGATATCCTTTTTTCCGTTGCTTCTAAAAGCGGAAGCATGGATCGATGCAGAAACGATGGGGGCATTGTATTCACCCCTTATGGGCCTTATGTGATCGTTATGTTTCATAAGGAGTTTTCCGATGCCATGTATTATCCGGCCCACCCTGCCACGTTGTTTGGGGCGAGAGTAAGCCGGATGATCTTAGATCAATATCTGGCCTTGGAGGGTAGATTTTATCCTGCCCTAAAGGGATAGAAGTTCGTTTAAGTTTGAAATGGTGTGAGTGGCTTTCGCAGCAGTGATGGCACCTTTTGGATCGTAAAAGCAAGAGTCTATGCCGGAATTGATCGCACCTTGAATGTCTGAGGTCAGACTGTCTCCAACCATTATGGTCTTTTCCACGTCAAAGTCTTTGATGTGATCAAAGCAGTAATCAAAGAAACTTCTATCTGGCTTTTCATGCCCTATTTTTTCGGATACGAACATTTCTTCAAAATAATCATAAAGGCCAGCAGTCTTTAATCGCTTGACCTGGGTTTCGTATACTCCGTTTGAGGCGGAGTATATTTTTTTGCCCGCTTCTTTTAAGTTGATTAGGGTTTCCTTTGCGTTTGGCATCATATCAGCTCCATCGCTTAAGTAGCTTTGATATCTTCGTTCTGCTTCATCAGCATCGTAAGAAAGATTTAAGGAACCGAAAAACTCGATAAAACGTCCTGTCCGGACGGTATCCTTATCTACCTTTCCTTGCTCAAGAAGAGCCCAGAAATTCTTGTTGATTTTTTTATATTGAGTGAATAACTCCTCCTCATAAGTGATCTCGTAGGAGTTAAGAAGAGTATGAAAGCTCTTGATCTCAGTGGCATCAAAGTCGAGTAATGTATTGTCAATATCAAGTAAGTATATTTGGTACATAGGGTCATTCCTCCAGGCTGAAAATTTTAGTATAGTAATTATAGCATACTCCTAACAACGGAGACAATAAAAGTATGCTGATAACGGTTCCTTCCCTGACTTCCAGGGGAGATTTCATAAGGAAGGTAAGGAGCAGTGCAGCAGCCAAAAATATCACATCACAGCTCATACGGATTTTGCTGAAATTCATATGGTATTTTTCACTGATGGTAAGACATAGGCTTTCCAGTGGAAATTTTATAATTCCAATAGCCAGCACCCCTCCCAGGCTGATGGAGGCAAAAATCAGTCCCGTAAAATAGAGTATGATTCTTTGATAGTAATGGTTAGGGGTCCAGAAAGATAATACTTGATACAGAAAGTAATTAATGATGTAGCCATTTAGTATGGTAGCCAAAATCTGAATGGCATCAGATCGATTTAACTTCGTTCGCCTTAAAAGCAGATAAAAAAGAAAGAACAGTGAATTGATCACATTTAAAATGGTTCCCACTTTCATTTCAATGCCATAGGAAAGCGTGACCGCAAGAGCGTTGAGCACGCTTTGTCCAATGGATGCTTTTAATTGTAGTGATACTCCAAAACCAAATAGAATAAAGAAAAAAATGGATATAATTGCTCGTGTGCTGTTTTTTTTGTACATTGTTTTCACCTCGGGTTTATGATACCATAGGACTGTAAGATTGAATATGAGAAATATCACATTGAGGGTAAAAATATGATAGGGGATAGCAACAGCAAATTTCCGGAGCAATTAGGGGCCTTGGGAGTGGAACGGCGATTTTTAAAGGGAGACCATATCTTTCGTGTTGGTGAGGCCATTGGAAATTGCTATTTTATTTTAAATGGCACGGTAAAAATTTACATTGATCATGAAAATGGAAGAAGGTCCATTCTTGATTTTGCCAGCGGTGGGAGTTGGCTGGGAGAATTGTCTCTGTTTTGTGAAGAGGATTATATCAAAGAAAATCAAGCGGTAGAAGATGCAGTTTGCCTGGAGTTTAACTTGGGTAAATTAAGACGAATCTGCAAAGAAGATGCGAAGGTTTCTTATTACTTTGCTTCCAATATCTCTAAGAAATTGATGGCGAGAAGTGGTCGCATGAGTGAGTATCTAAACTATTCATTAGAAAAAAGACTGGCTGGGTTTATCTTAGAGCATCAGCAGGGAGGCAAATATAATCTATCTCATACCGATGTTTCGGAGTATTTAAACGTTAGCTATCGTCATGTGCTGTATGTCATGAAGAAGTTCTGCAATGAGGGGCTGATCGCCAAAGAAAAAGGATACCGTATTGTGAATGAGAAACGATTAAAAGAGATCTCTGATAGTGGTGTGTAAGGCTGTTATGGATAGGCGGCGGGCAGAGGGCCAACCGCTTTTTTTGTTGGCTCAACTACTTCTATAGTAAAGATGCGTGGGTGTCTGGTAATTTGACGAGAAGAAAAATTATGTTATAATAAGATGTTTGTAACGTATTTGACTTATAGTTGATAGAAACGAAATGATTGAGCGTATCATTAATGATAGATGGATTAAAAGTTTAGATGAAGGTTGTGATTGAGAAATATGGAATCCGGAAGTATTACGTTTTATGATGGAAGTATCTGTGATTACAAAATAATTGCTTCCAAACGCTGTACCATGGCAGTTCAGGTGAATAAGGAGGGAGAAGTTATTGTTCGACTCCCCTACCAAGTCTCTGCGGCAGCGGGACATCGTCTGATTGTGGAAAACAAGGACTGGCTTTACAAGCAATTGTGGAAAATACATAAAAAACAAGTAGAAAAGCAGGAATTTCAGTGGATCGATGGAGCATCTGTCCTGCTTTTTGGGACCAGTGTGGTTCTTCGTGTGTCTGCTGAACCATATAAGAAAAGTTATATCGTTCGGGAGACGGCAGCAGGAATTTCGGTAACAGGTCCTTCTTGTGAAGGCAGAGAATTGGAATGTCAATTAAAAGTAAAGGAAGTTATGAAGCTTTGGTACCGGAAAAAGGCAAAAGGATACTTAGAAAAAAAGACCGCACAGTGGGCGATGCTTATGAAAGTCACTTTTGAGCGAATTTCCATAAGGGATCAAGCAACTCGTTGGGGGAGCTGCAGCGGAAAGGGAAATATAAATTTTAACTGGCGGCTTGTACTTCTTCCAGAGGCCCTTGCAGATTATGTGGTGGTCCATGAGCTGGCTCATCGGCTCCATATGAACCATTCCAGGCAATTCTGGAGCGTAGTGGCACAGGTACTTCCAGATTACATGGAAAGACGGAAAGAGCTAAAATCTTGGGGAGAAAAGCTAGACGGAATTTTCTAAGTTCTATGGTAAGCGACAAAAAAGAGAAAGAAAAGCCGGTTTTATTCGGCTGACAGGGAGAATTAAAACATGGCAGCAGAAAAATGGATGCTTCAAACAAAACGGGCTGATTTTGAGGAGTTGGCAAAGTATCATGGGATTTCTCCGGTTACGGCGAGAATCATACGAAATCGGGATGTAGTTGGAATGGAATCCATGGATAAATATTTAAAGGGCGGATTAAAGGATCTGTACAGTCCCTTTCTTTTAAAAGACATGGAACTTACAGTTACGATATTAATGGCAAAGGTTCGTGAGAAAAAGAGAATTCGAATCGTAGGAGATTACGATATTGACGGAGTCTGTTCTACCTATCTTTTATACCGTGCACTCAATGAGATTGGAGCTCATGCAGATTATGAGATTCCGGACCGTATTAAGGATGGATACGGGATTAACGAATCTATTATCCGCCAGGCGGCCAAAGACGGGATTGATACCATCTTAACCTGTGACAATGGAATTGCAGCAACAACTCAGATAGCCCTTGCAAAGGAACTGGGTTTAACGGTACTGATCACGGATCATCATGATATCAGGAAGGAAGATGGAGTGGAAGTTCTTCCTCCCGCAGATGCCATCATCAATCCCAAGCAGATGGACTGTTCCTACCCATACCCAGAGATCTGCGGCGGACTGGTGGCTTATAAGCTGGTACAGGCTCTTTATGAAGCTTATTCCATACCAGAGGAGAAATGGCTGGAGATGATAGAGTTTGCAGCCATAGCTACGGTTGGAGATGTGATGAAGCTACAAGATGAGAACCGCATCATCGTAAAGGAAGGCTTAAAGAGAATGGGCCAGACAAAAAGCCTTGGTCTTAAAAAGCTGATTGAAAAGAATAACCTGGATCCGGATGCCATTACAGGATATCAGATTGGCTTTGTCATCGGCCCTTGCTTAAATGCAGGAGGGCGTCTTCATACGGCAAAGCTTGCCCTATCTTTGCTCCTTAGTGAAAGTGAAGAAGAAGCGGACCGTATGGCTCAGGAATTAAAGGATCTTAACGATCAGAGAAAGACCATGACCAAAGAGGGAACGGAAAAAGCTATAGAGCAGGTGGAATCCTTACACCAAAATGACAAAGTGCTGGTGGTTTATCTGCCTGACTGTCATGAGTCGTTGGCAGGAATTATAGCAGGAAGATTGCGGGAGCAATACCAAAAGCCCTCCTTTGTTTTAACCGATGGAGAGGAGGGGGTAAAGGGATCTGGTCGCTCCATTGAGGCGTATCATATGTTTGATGCCTTGGTAGAAGTTAAGGATCTTTTAGTAAAATTTGGAGGCCACCCAATGGCAGCGGGACTTTCCCTTGAAAGAGAAAACGTAGAACCGTTTCGTAACCGTTTAAACGAGCTTGCAAAGCTTGGGGAAGATGATTTCGTCCGTAAGATATGGATTGATGTCCCCATGCCTCTTGATTACATAGATGAACCTCTAATAGAAGAACTGGATCTTTTGGAACCTTTTGGACAAGGGAATGAAAAGCCCTTGTTTGCCCAAAAAGGATTGTCTATAAGGAGTGTCAGAGTCCTTGGAAAGAACAGAAATGTGGTAAAGTTTTCTCTTGCCTCTGGTCAGGGTATGCCAATGGATGCGCTGCTTTTTACCAACGGAGATTCTTTTCTTGAGGAACTTTTGGACAGCCGTAAGTTGGATGTGATTTATTATCCTACGGTAAATGAGTACAATGGAAATAAATCGTTGCAGATCGTTATAAAAAATTATAAGATTTTGAAGGAATCATAGAAAGCCTTGACATAATAGGGAAGTAGCTATATAATCGACCAAAATACAAAAGTGGCACTATTTAAAGGAATGTGAGGGAATGGACATGGTAAATGAAGTAATGAAGTTTATTACCGGCTATGATAAAGAAGTTGGTGAAGCCATTGAGAAGGAATGCGCGCGTCAGAGAAGAAATTTAGAGCTGATCGCATCGGAGAATATTGTTTCAGAACCAGTTATGATGGCAATGGGCTCCGTTCTTACCAATAAATACGCCGAGGGTTACCCTGGAAAACGCTATTATGGCGGTTGCGAAGAAGTGGATGTCGTTGAGACTATCGCTATAGAGCGTGCCAAAGAGCTGTTTGGGTGCGACTATGCCAATGTTCAGCCTCACTCTGGTGCACAAGCTAATATGGCAGTATTCCTTGCCATGCTTCAGCATGGAGATACCGTTCTTGGTATGAACTTAAACCATGGTGGACATCTGACTCATGGAAGCCCTGTGAACTTCTCCGGTCTTTATTTTAATATTGTTCCTTATGGCGTTGATGATAATGGATTTTTGGATTATGATGAGATGGAGCGTCTTGCCATTGAGAATAAACCAAAATTAATCGTGGCTGGTGCAAGTGCTTATGCAAGAGTTATTGATTTTAAAAGATTTCGTGAGGTAGCAGATAAGGTTGGTGCTTACTTAATGGTTGATATGGCTCATATTGCTGGTCTTGTTGCGGCAGGTCTTCATCCAAGTCCAATTCCTTATGCAGATGTAGTGACTACTACGACTCATAAGACACTTCGTGGACCAAGAGGCGGACTGATTTTAGCCAACCAGGAAGCAGCAGATAAATTTAATTTTAATAAAGCCATTTTCCCAGGAATTCAGGGTGGCCCACTGGAGCACGTGATCGCAGGTAAAGCAGTTTGCTTTGGCGAAGCTTTAAAACCTGAGTTTACCACCTACCAGGAGCAGGTAGTAAAGAATGCAAAAGCACTGGCAGCAGCACTGATGAAACAGGGTTTTCACATTCTTACAGAAGGAACCGACAACCATCTTATGCTGATTGACTTAAGAGGCATGGAAGTGACCGGTAAAGAGCTTCAAAACCGCTGCGACGAGGTTTACCTTACCTTAAATAAAAACTCCATACCAAACGATCCAAAAAGTCCATTTGTTACATCTGGTGTAAGAATCGGAACTCCAGCTATTACTTCAAGAGGTCTTAAGGAAGAGGACATGGAAAAGATTGCAGAATGCATCTGGCTGGTTGCTACAGATTTTGAGAAACAAGCAGATTATATCAGAGGTGAAGTAACAAAGATCTGTGACAAGTACCCTCTTTACGAAGCATAAATTAGAAATATTAGAAGCTGCAGGGAATTTTTCCTGCAGCTTTTTTTAAAAAAAACTGCGCAGTGACTTCTGCGCAGTTTTAGGAGGAAATTAAATCTGGCTTTTATGCCTGGTTTTTGAAAGATTCACAATCGGTGCATTCTTTCTTTGTTGGATTCTGTTCGTGAGTACCTACCTGAATTTTTTCCAGAGTACAGTAATCCTCACTTTTTGCGTGATAGGTGCAGTTGTCAATGGTACATGCGATACATTCGTTTTTTCCGCCTACTAACATAGATAAACCCTCCTTCATTGACTGTTACGTCTATTATTGTAGACCGAATGACGAAATTTATTATGCCAAATTTTTCTTTATAAATATGCTTTTTTTAAGCGTTCATACTCCTGATTTGTAAGTGTAAGCACAGTTCCATGTTTAAAACCATAGGGAAAGAAAAAAGATTCATCGCTTCTAATAAAACGTCCGGTATGTATATCATCAGAAACAAATGGAATGTATCCCTGTTTTTCTTTAACGGTTCCATAAAAATCCAAAAACAGGCACCAGCGTCCGTCTTCCGTACGAAATGCAGTAGGGGCTTCGTACTGGCCCTGTTCCAGCTTTTTCATCTCTTCGGAAAATGCTGGAATGGGAGTAAAGGGACCTGTGACAGAATCTGATTGCAGCAACATGATAGATTCCGGGTTTGCTTCGCTTTTAACAAAAAGATAATAACTGCCATTTTCCTGATACATGGCAGAATCGATGATTCCGATTTCATCCCTCTCGAAAAGAATAAAAGGTGGGGTAAAATGCTCAAAGTCTCTGGTTCTTGTGCCATATATTTTCTTAGATCCGTAATGATTGGAAGAATGGGAAGAGGACCAGTGAATGATATATTCTCCAGTTTTTTCGTCTTTTATGATATCAGGTGCCCAAACGCAGCCAAAGGATTCATCAACAAATGAAATTGCCTGAGGTTTAGACCAATGGATTAGATCGACTGACTGCCAAAGTATGAGTGATTTACTTCCATTTTTGCCGACCTCGTCCCAACTTTCTTTATATTTTGTTTTAAAATTTCTGGCGAGACTTAGATCCGTGGCCAGAATGCAGTAAGTCCCATCTTCTTTTCGTAAGATGGTAAAGTCCCTGACACCTTGCTCACCAATGGTGCTAGTGAGAACTGGGGCCCCTCCATTTGTCTCTTCCCAGTGAAAGCCGTCCTGGCTTAATCCAAAATAAACCTGTTCTCCATCTGGGGTTTCTTTTTCTTTAAAATGAACAAACAAATATGCCTGATTCATAAGGGCATCCATCCTTTTCCTTTTATTTCTATCTTATCACTTGTAAAATGGCCATGCAAGTGGTTGGATTTAGAAAGGAACAGATAATTAACGCAAAAAAAAGCAGCCCCGGAGAGTGCCGAGGGCTGCTTTTAGTGAATTACTTTAATTTGTCGTAACCGGATTCTTTGATAGTTCCGTCACTGTTGGTCTTGTAGTACTTGCCATCGCCATCCTGAACGTTTGACTTATTCTTAGCAAGCTTTCCGCTTGTACCAACTAAGTACTCTTTGCTGTTGAATTCAATGACTTTGTACTTATCATCTTTATCAGCCTTTAACATACGGCCCTGGATGTAGATACTGTCATCGTTGATACCGTTGTAGCCAGCACCCTTGTTGCTTCCGGATTTACGGAAGTTGTAAGTGTATTTCTCGCCATCGATATCAATGGTAGTCTTACCAGTAGTCATAGCACCTTCTTTTGGAGAGGTACCGAAGTAGTAAACTTCGCCTTCATCGCCTACTGCTGGGAAATCTGCTTCTGTTTCGATCTCATCATAAGAAGTGATCGTTTTGCTGGAATCAAAGGTAAGCTTGTAAAGTCCGTCAAGCATTTCTCCCTTTTCATTGAATGCATATCTTAAGCCATTGATGGTCTTGATCTGGCTAGTTACTAAATCACCACTAGTGTTTGAGTAGAACCAGTACTCATCGCCATTATCATGTGCTTCTGCGTCAATAGTTTCACTAGGAACTGTTTTGAACCAGCCCTTAGCAAGCCATGACTGCTCTGGAAGGTTGTAATACTGATTTGCATTGGTTGCAGTAGCAGAAGTTGCCTTCTCATACCACTCAGATTCTGCAGCACCGAATTCATTGAAACGGTATTTACGTCCGTTGATGGTCTTAGAAGTATCTTTCATCTTCTTACCATTTGCTCCGAAGTAGAACCAGTATTTTCCGTCAAAGTTCTCTTTTGTATTGTCATTATCATCAACATCGATAGATTTCCAAGCATTGCTTGTCTTTGCGCCGTCGTTAGCAGCTCCTAAGAAATAGGTTCCTTCTTTCCAAGCGTCATCGCCGGTAACACGTGCTGCATCTTCGTTTACCCAGCCAAAAAGCATTCTGCCTTCGGTATCGAATGCGTAGTCACGAACTTCTCCATTAGAGATCTTTACAGACTTAAAGTTTGTCTTTCCGGAATTGGTTGCTTTATAAGCTTTACCGTTGCTTCCGAAGTAATACCAGTATGAGCTCTGTCCATCTTCGTCACTATTATCATCATCGGAAGGAAGCTCACGCCACTCGTTGGTTACCATTGCACCATTAGAGTTTACATAGTAGTAGTTGCCATCAGACTCTACGAGCTGATTGTCAACCATCTGGCCGTCATCATCAAGGTAGAACCAGCTATCTCCTGATTTCTTCCAACTATCAGATGCACGGTCTCCATCATTGTTGTAATAAACCCAAGAATTGTTTTCCTCGACCCAACCCTGTGCTGCGAAGGATGTCATTGAGGCACCTATGGTAAAAAGCGCAGCCGCGCAGGGTACAATCCATTTCAGTTTCTGTTTTTTCATATTCAATCTCCTTTCAAACTCCTATTGTTCTCCAGCGTCGTTCGCTGATAGTGTGACTTTAAACCATGGAGTAGGTCCAAGGTCAAGCCAAGTAAAAAAGGCGTAAGAATGCGTAAGAAATGCGCAAAAAATTAATATTTTTGTAACATTTCCGTATTATGGTAATGGAGAATATTAAGAGTTATGAAGAAATGCCCATTTTATCATTAAAGTTAGGGTAGCAGAGCCTTTCTTGAAAGAAGGAGATTGGAAAATAAAAGAAAAAAAGACAGGAAATTCTGCCTTTCTTAGTATTTATATTACCACAAAATAAACTTTTTTTCAAGACTTGTAATTTGCCCGGGGTAGGCGTAAACTTTGAATTTATAAATAGGAGAGGAGATTTTTATGGGTGAAGAGCAATGGTTCCAGGTGAGCAATCGTAGCAATCAAGTAGCTGTTTTGAAGGCAGCAAATGAGTATACGGCTAAATTCGGGCTGGTTTTAAGTGATGAGGAGACATCTTTATTATTAAATGAAAGAAGAGATGTCTTAAAAAAAGAGCAGAGAGTTGAATTTGGAGAGGGTATTTTACCTAAATTAATATTTGCTTTTTGTGATTCCCCTTATATTCACCAGGACAATTACGTAGAGACTTTGGGAAGGTTACAGGAAATATTTTATTTCTACAAAAATGAATCCCTAGATGAATATACAGATGATGAGTTGGTGGATGCCATGAAGGAGTTATTTGATGGGCCATGCCAGGGGTCTTTGGATTATCTGGAGGATACAGGCCTTCAAAGGCTTGCAAAAAGAGCTAGGTATGGTCTGTGTATGGATGAGGAAGAGGAGGAGGAAGAGGAAGATGAATTTTAAAACGGAGGATTTATTGCCTCTGGTGGGGGAGCTGGCAGCAAAATATACCTCCAAGGAAAGCACATCCATTACCTATGAAAAGGCCAGGCAGCTTATGGAAGCAGTCTTATACTGCATTCATGAGTATGAGGATCAGGATTCGGAGGGAGGGGAACTAATAACCAGAGGGGATTTTCCAGATGCAAAAAATGCATACAATATGGGATATGAGATGGTGGTTCAAAAGACAAAGGACACCAAAATACAGTACAATGAAATGATGGAAGAATTTCATTCCTACGGAAATCGCTGTTATTATGAAACCTTTGTAAAAGGAATACCAGGATTTTTTCTTTATTATGACTTTCGTTTTCAGCCCCAGAACCATATCCTTACCCTGGATTATCCGGTTCTTTTCCCGATGGGAAACTTGTGCGGAATCAATGCCATACAGATTTATGTAAATTGCATATATTTAGAGCAACTGTTTTTAAGGAAGCTTCCAGAGAAATATATCAGGCATGTGCTAACGGCTTATTCTGTGGACTGTGATGAGCTTATTATCAATGTGGCGGCGATAACAGTAAGAAATATATTAGGGGGCTGGATTGCAGGAAAAGAAATCAATACCAGAGGGTATACTAAGAAAGAACAGGAACGAGTAAAAGAGTTTGTGAGAGGAAATAGCAGAGAAGTTATAGAAGTGGTATTAAAAGAAGGGATTTTTAAGCTTATGGATTTTCTACTTGATGGGAATAAAGAGCTGGGGAATTATCTAGTGTCTGATATGCATGATTTTAGCTTTGAGCTTAAGAATACAGTGGATAACGACTGCTTGGAATCTGTTCTGGCTATTACATGAAAGGCGGAGAGAGATGGGCCTCTCCGCCTTTCTACTATTTTAATTAGAAGTTAAATTCTTCTTCCCAGGGAAAGTCTCCGGAGGTGTCCATGCTTTTTTGCAAATGACAACACCAATCAGGTGCTCTGGGATGTTCAACACGGTCAAAACTTGGGTATATGATCTCTCGCTTACAAGGAAACATTATTAATAGAAGAAATCAAAAAAATTCGTTCTTTCCTTCAGTCTCCAAAAACAAATAATATAGGAATGAAGCAATATTAAAAACGGTAGATAAAACATGGGATATTCCCAGTTTCACCTACCGTTTTCTATTGTTACATATAATTTACTGCTCTTTTGAAAGATTCTTCTGAGCGGTAGCAAGCATAAGCTTAATTCGGTTCAACTGGTTTACTTCACTGGCGCCAGGGTCATAGTCAACGGCTATGATATTAGAACCTGGATATTCTTTACGAAGTTCCTTGATGACACCTTTTCCCACTATGTGGTTTGGAAGGCAGCCAAATGGCTGGGTACATACTATATTGTTGGTTCCAGTATGAATCAGTTCCAACATCTCGCCGGTAAGGAACCAGCCTTCCCCTGTCTGGTTGCCGATGGAAACAAATTCCTTGGCCATATCTGCAAGGTTACCGATATGAGAAGGAGCTGTGAAATGGCTGCTCTTTTCCAGTTCTTTTTTCGCAGTTCTGCGGAAGAACTCCAACAGGGAGATTCCCATATTAGATAAGATTGCCGTAGACTTTTTCCCGCCCAGTTTCTCGGCCTTAAAGTTATTATTATAGAAACAGTATAAAAGGAAATCCATTAAATCAGGCATAACTGCCTCAGCACCTTCTGCCTCTAAAAGATCGACTATGTTGTTGTTTGCAAGAGGAGAAAACTTGACTAGAATCTCTCCTACGACGCCGACCTTAGGTTTGGTGATTGCATCACGTTCCAGACGATCAAAGTCTCTGATGATTCCCCTAATGTTACTGGAGAATGTTATCATGTCCGCAGATTTCTTAGACAGAGCCTGGATACAACGCTGTTTCCACCTATCGTGAAGGGCATTGGCAGAGCCCGGCACCTTCTCATAAGGTCTGGTGGCATATACCACTCTCATAAATACGTCGCCGTAAACCACTGCCTGCATGGCTTTTGTCAGCATAGGCAGTGAGATCTGAAAGCCTGGATTCGTTTCCATGTTATTGGCATTAACCGAGATAACAGGGATCTGACCCATATCAGAACGTTCTAAAGCTCTTCTTATAAAACCAATATAGTTGGAAGCACGACAGCCGCCTCCGGTCTGGCTCATGAAAATTGCAGTCCGGTTTAAATCGTATCTGCCAGATAAAAGTGCATCCATAATCTGGCCAACTACAATAAGAGAAGGATAGCAGGCATCGTTGTTTACATATTTCAGCCCAGTATCAACTGCGGTTCGGTTATGGTTTTGAAGTACTTCGATCTTGTAACCAAAAGCACGGATAGCAGGCTCAATCAGGTCAAAGTGGATCGGAGACATCTGAGGGCAGAGTATGGTGTAATCCTCCTTCATCTCCTTGGTAAAGGTCACTCGGTTATAAGCACTTGATACGACGTTTTGCTCATAATGCCCTTTATCACGTACTTTCAAGGCTGCGATTAAGGATCGGATACGGATTCTTGCAGCACCTAAGTTGTTCACTTCATCGATCTTTAAAGTCGTATAAATCTTTCCAGATCCGGTAAGGATATCATTAACCTGGTCTGCTGTTACGGCATCTAAGCCGCATCCAAAGGAGGTAAGCTGAATTAAATCCAGATTCCGCTCTCTTTTTACTAGACTGGCAGCCTGATAGAGTCTGGTGTGGTACATCCATTGATCTGTTACAATCATGGGGCGTTCAATTTCAGCCAGATGGGAAACAGAGTCTTCCGTTAAGACTGCAAAACCATAGGAGTTAATGAGTTCTGGTATTCCATGATTGATCTCTGGATCCACATGGTAGGGACGTCCTGCCAAAACGATTCCGTGGCGGTCATTTTCCTTTAACCATAAAATAGTTTCTTCACCCATTCGTTCCATATCTGCACGAGAAGCCATGAGTTCCTCCCAAGCGGCATGTGCAGCGTCCTTGATTTCGGATACTGGGATATTAAACTCGTTTTTCATTACTTCAACCAGGCGTGATGTTAATATATCTTCGTTGGTAAAAGCCATAAATGGATTTAAAAATCTTATATTTTCCGTGTGGATTGCTTCTAAGTTATTCTTTATATTTTCCGCATAGGAAGTGACAATCGGACAGTTAAAATGGTTTCCTGCATCAGGAGATTCATTTCTCTCATATGGGATACAGGGGTAGAAAATAGTTTTAATTCCTTCTCGAATCAACCATTCCACATGACCGTGGGCCAGCTTTGCAGGATAACATTCGGATTCACTTGGTATGGATTCAATCCCCATCTCATAAATACTTTTGGTGGATTGAGGGGAGACTACGGTGCGGAATTTTAATTCCCGGAAGAAAATAGCCCAGTAAGGGTAATTCTCATACAGGTTTAAAACTCGGGGTATACCGATGGTTCCACGTTCTGCCTGTTCCTCAGTCAGAGGATCATAATCAAACATACGCTGGTTCTTGTATTCAAAAAGGTTTGGAACATCAGTATTTGTTTTTTCTTTTCCAAGTCCTCGTTCGCATCGGTTACCAGAGATAAACTTACGTGCTCCGTCAAAGCGGTTTACCGTAAGAACACAGTTGTTGGTACACTTTCTGCATCTGGCCATGGAAGTCTCATAATGAAGATTCAAAATATCGTCAAGGCTTAACATGGTGGTTTTCCCGGATTCTTCATAACGTTCTCTTGCAATAAGAGCTGCTCCAAAGGCACCCATAATTCCTGCAATATCAGGACGTACAGGCTGACAACCAGAAATCTTTTCAAAGCTGCGAAGAACGGCATTGTTATAAAAGGTACCGCCCTGGACTACCACATGCTTGCCTAAGTCTGACGGAGAAGTTATTTTAATTACTTTAAACAAAGCATTCTTAATAACGGAATAGGCAAGGCCGGCAGAAATGTCGGAAACCTCAGCCCCTTCCTTTTGGGCCTGCTTTACATTGGAATTCATAAATACGGTACATCTGGTTCCAAGATCCGTAGGATTCTTTGCAAATAGAGCTTCCGTTGCAAAATCCTGAACGTTATAATTTAAGGAACTGGCAAAGGTCTCAATAAAGGAACCGCATCCAGCGGAACAAGCTTCGTTTAACTGAACGCTGTCCACGGTGTTATTCTTGATACGGATGCACTTCATATCCTGACCGCCGATGTCTAAAATACAGTCCACCTCTGGCTCAAAAAAGGCTGCCGCGTAATAGTGGGCGATTGTTTCCACTTCCCCTTCGTCAAGAAGGAAAGCTGCTTTCAGCAGAGCCTCTCCGTATCCAGTGGAACAGGACCATACGATCTCGCTGTCACTGGTAAGCTGCTCTTTGATCTCGCTGATTGCCTTAACGGCGGTAGCAAGCGGACTTCCGTTGTTGCTGCTGTAAAAGCTGTATAAAAGGGTTCCGTCTTCGCTTACCACTGCCACTTTGGTGGTAGTAGATCCAGCGTCAATTCCTAAAAAGCACTTTCCGTGATAAGAGGAGAGTTCCCCTTTTTTAACGGAGTTGTTGCTGTGTCTGGCCATGAAAGAATCATAATCTTCCTGGCTGTCAAATAGGGGTAACATACGCTTCACTTCGAATTCCATGCGGATTCCAGTAGACAGTCTTTGAATCATTTCCTCTAAAGAAACGGAGGAATCAGAACTTTCATTGGCATTCATGGCCGCACCGATGGCTGCAAAAAGATGTGAATGTTCCGGTGCGATAATTTCGTCATCGGATAAATTCAAGGTGCGAATAAAAGCTTTCTTAAGTTCTGGTAGAAAATGTAAAGGACCGCCAAGGAATGCAACGTGACCTCTAATTGGCTTTCCGCAAGCCAGCCCACTGATGGTCTGGTTTACAACTGCCTGGAAAATAGAAGCCGCGAGATCTTCCCTGGTAGCCCCTTCATTAATAAGTGGTTGAATATCTGTCTTTGCAAATACGCCACATCTGGCTGCAATGGGATAAATAGCTTTATAATTGGCTGCGTATTCATTCAGTCCAGAAGCATCGGTCTGTAAAAGAGATGCCATCTGGTCGATAAAGGACCCGGTTCCACCTGCGCAGATACCGTTCATACGTTGGTCAATGCCACCGGTAAAGTAAATAATTTTTGCATCTTCTCCACCAAGTTCGATTGCCACGTCCGTATGTGGGGCATAATCCTGAAGAGAGGTAGCGACTGCTACGACCTCCTGAACAAAGGGGACCTTTAGATGTTTCGATAAAGTCAAACCGCCGGAACCTGTAATGCCCGGTCGTAGGTCCATTGGACCAAGTTTATCATAGGCCTTCTTAAGCAAACCAGACAGTGCTTCCTGAATGTTTGCAAGATGGCGTTCATAATCAGAGAATAAAAGTTCATTCTTCTCGTTTAATATCGCTATTTTTACAGTTGTGGAACCGATATCAATTCCTAATGTGTTGTATGTAATCATATGTGCGGGGGTATCCCCTGCCTCCTTTTGTGTAAAAGTAAGTTGCTGGCTCACCGAACATCAGTTTAACATAAAATAAGAAATAATTCAATTGTCATAACATGCTAAATTAATGTTAAAACTAGCAAAATTTGTTTAAGATCACAAAAAACGGTTTCATTTCGTTTGACAAAAATCAATAGGGATTCTATAATGTATAAGTCAAAGTCTGCCATAGGATTCATAATATTTTTTCAATGGAAGGGGGAAACGCTATGATACAGATATATAAGACTGAGGACGGTTTGATTCAACAAAAGGATGTACTTTCTCCAGGATCCTGGATAGCGCTCACTAACCCCACCGCGACCGAGATTTTGGAAATCGCTAATACCTACAAGATCGACCCGGACGATTTAAGAGCTCCGCTTGATGAGGAAGAGCGTTCCCGAATTCAGACAGAGGATCATTACACCTTGATTCTTGTGGATGTACCTGCCATTGAGGAACGAAACGACAAAGACTGGTATGTGACGATACCTATGGGTATTATCACTACGGATGATGCGATTATTACGGTGTGTCTGGAAGATACTACGGTTTTAAATGCGTTTATGGATGGCCGGGTCAGGGATTTTCACACGTATATGAAAACACGTTTTATTCTGCAGATTCTTTATAAGAACGCATCGCTTTATCTGCAATATTTAAGAATCATCGATAAAAAGAGCGGAGTGATTGAAGAAAAGCTTCACAAGTCTACCAAGAACCGGGAGCTAATAGAGCTTTTGGAGCTGGAAAAGAGTCTTGTGTACTTTACAACATCACTAAGATCTAATGAGATGGTGCTTGAGAAACTCATGCGCAATGAAAAAATCAAAAAGTATCCGGAAGACACGGAGCTTTTGGAGGATGTTATTGTCGAGAACAAGCAGGCCATCGAGATGGCTAATATCTACAGCGGCATTTTAAGTGGCACCATGGATGCATTTGCCTCTGTAATTTCCAACAACTTAAATATTGTAATGAAGTTTCTGGCTACCATTACTATTGTTATGTCCATACCCACCATGGTGGCAAGCTTTTATGGAATGAATGTAAATGCAAATGGAATGCCATTTGCAAGCAATCCCCACGGATTTGTCATAGTATTAGGATTCACCCTGGTTTTGACACTGATTGTAGCGTGGATTTTTTCAAAAAAAGATCTCTTTTAGTTTTTAGTAAAGGAAGAAGGCATGAAATTTTTCTACAATATGGAACGCAAATTTAAAAAATATGCGATTTCCAATCTTATGTACTATATTATTGGGATGTATGGTGTGGGGCTTCTTATGTCGCTAACTGCACCAGGTTTTTATGAGCAGTATCTCTCTCTTGATGCATCAAGGATTTTAAGCGGGCAGGTATGGAGAGTCGTTACATTTATGATTTACCCCCCTGGAAGTACTAATATCTTCTTTAGCCTGATCAGTATGTATCTCTATTATATGCTTGGTCAGAACCTGGAAAGAATATGGGGCGCATTTCGTTTTAACGTTTATTTCTTTATGGGAGTCATCGGACATGTGGCAGCAGCCCTTGTTGTATATATCTTTATGGGAAAGACAGTTTACCTGACAACAGAATTTTTAAACTATTCCCTGTTTTTTGCTTTTGCTGCAACATTTCCGGATCTGGAATTCCTTTTGTTTTTTGTGATTCCGATGAAAGCCAAATGGCTTGCAATGTTTAATGGGTTATATTTCCTATATGGATTTATCACCGGTGGCATGACTACCAGAGTCACAATATTTATGTCTTTATTTAACTTTATCCTCTTTTTCATTTTAACCCGGAATACAAGCCGGTTTAATCCGAAAGAGATCAAAAGAAAACATAATTTTCAGAAACAGATGAAAATTATGCCTCAGGGGGGGACACACCACAAGTGTGCCGTTTGCGAACGGACCGAAAAAGATTCTCCTAACCTGGAATTCCGTTATTGTTCAAAATGTGAGGGCAGTTTTGAATACTGTTCCGAGCATTTGTATACACACAAACACGTCACGTCGGATCACCCCACGACCGACCATACGACCCACTAGTTACGGAGGATAATAATGAAGAGAACTAAGATTATTTGCACAATGGGACCTAATACGAATGACCGCGAATTGATGAAAGCACTGGCTTTACATGGAATGGATGTTGCCAGATTTAACTTTTCTCATGGTGACTATGAAGAGCAGAAGGCACGCCTTGATATGTTAAAGGGAGTTCGTGAAGAATTGGATCTGCCAATCGCAGCACTTCTTGACACAAAAGGACCGGAGATCCGCACCGGTGTTTTAGAAGATGGTAAGAAGGTTACATTAAAGGAAGGTGATACCTATACTTTAACAACTGCAGATATTGTCGGTGATGCTACCAGAGGTCATATTACTTATGAGGGCCTTGCAAAAGATGTTACTACTGGAAACCGCATACTTATTGATGATGGTCTGATTGAAATGGAAGTTCTGGAAGTTAAGGGCAAAGAAATCATTTGCACCATCATAAACGGTGGAGAGCTGGGAGAAAGAAAAGGTGTTAACGTACCTAACGTTAAAATCAAACTTCCAGCATTGACAGAGAAAGATAAGCAGGATATCCAGTTTGGAATTGAACAGGGATTTGATTTTATTGCTGCTTCTTTTGTACGTACAGCAGGTGCAATCAAAGAGATTAAAGAAATCCTGGCATCTAACGGTTCTAATATGGCTGTTATTGCTAAGATTGAGAATGCAGAAGGAATTGAGAACCTAGATGAGATCATTGAAGTAAGTGATGGCATCATGGTTGCCCGTGGAGATATGGGTGTTGAGATTCCTGCTCAGGAAGTACCATTTGTTCAGAAGAAAATCATTGATAAGTGTAATGTAGCTTGTAAGCCAGTTATTACTGCTACCCAGATGTTAGATTCTATGATCCGCAATCCTCGTCCAACAAGAGCTGAGGTGACAGACGTAGCAAACGCAGTTTATGATGGAACCGATGCAGTTATGCTTTCCGGTGAAACTGCAATGGGCAAATATCCAGTTGAGGCTCTTTCCATGATGGCTTCTATCGTAGAAGAGACAGAGAAACATCTGGATTACAATGCATTCCGTCAGCGTAGAGTATCTGCTGCCAATGAACACAACGTATCCAATGCTGTTTGTTACTCTTCTGTAGCAACTGCTAGAGATCTAGAGGCAAAGGCTATCGTAGCACCAAGTATCAGCGGTTTTACTGCAAAACTGTTATCCAAATGGAGACCAGAATGCCAGATCATCGGTTTGTCCCCAAGCTCTTCTGCACTTCGTCAGATGCAGCTTTACTGGGGTGTTTTGCCACTTCACGCAAAACGTGCGGAATCCACTGACGTTTTAATTTACTCTTCCATGGAACTTTTAAAGGAAAAAGGAATTGTAGAGGTGAACGACACTGTGGTAGTTACTGCAGGAGTTGTAAATCCAATTAGAAAGCATGAAGCAGCGGCTCATACCAATATCATGCGTGTAGTAAATGTAAACTAATTAATAAATTTTTTTGAATAAATATACAAAAAAAGTGTGGACAAAAGAGTCTATCCCCGGTACAATGTAGCTTACTAGCAGGCATGCCGGAGACGGGCTCTTTCTGCATAGTTTAACTTAAGAGAGGAGAGGAAAGCTTTGGAAAAAACACCATTTGTTACCAAGGAAGCATTATTAGAAATTGTGAAAGAATATCCAACACCCTTTCATATTTATGATGAAAAGGGAATCAGGGAGAATGCAGAGAAACTGAAACAGGCATTTTCCTGGAATAAAGGTTACCGGGAGTATTTTGCAGTCAAGGCTACGCCGAATCCCTTTATCCTTAACATTTTAAAGGATTATGGTTGCGGGGCTGACTGTTCATCCATGACAGAACTTATGATGTCTGATGCCATTGGTTATTCCGGCTCTGATATCATGTTTTCATCCAATGACACACCTGCAGAGGAATTTCAGTTAGCAGATCAGTTGGGTGGAATTATAAATCTTGATGATATTACCCACATTGAATTTCTGGAAAAAGCCATTGGCCATATTCCTGAGACTATAAGCTGTCGCTATAATCCAGGTGGAATATTTAAAATCAGCAATGATATCATGGATAATCCAGGGGATTCCAAATATGGAATGACCACAGAGCAGCTTTTTGAAGCATTTAAGATATTAAAGAGCAAGGGTGCTAAGAAATTTGGTATCCATGCATTTCTTGCCAGTAATACAGTGACCAATGAATACTATCCTCTGCTTGCAAAGGTATTGTTTGAACTTGCAGTGAAGTTAAAAGAGGAGACGGGTGCTGAGATTACCTTTATTAATCTGTCTGGCGGAATCGGAATTCCATATCGTCCAGGACAGGAGTCCAATGATATCATGGCCATTGGAGAAGGTGTAAGAAAAGTTTATGAAGAGATTTTAGTACCAAATGATATGGGAGATGTGGCGATTTATACCGAGCTTGGACGTTTTATGTTAGGGCCTTACGGTGGATTGGTGACAGAAGCCATTCATGAAAAACACACCCACAAAGAATACATTGGAGTGGATGCCTGTGCAGTCAACCTGATGCGTCCTGCCATGTATGGAGCTTACCATCACATTACGGTTATGGGAAAAGAACAGGAAGCATGCAGTCATAAGTACGATGTGGTTGGATCTCTTTGCGAGAACAACGACAAATTTGCCATCGACCGTATGATGCCGGAGATAGAAAAGGGAGATCTGCTGTTCATCCATGATACGGGTGCTCACGGGTATGCTATGGGTTATAATTACAACGGAAAGTTAAGATCTGCAGAGCTGCTTTTAAAAGAAAATGGTGAAGTTAAATTAATCCGCAGAGCCGAGACTCCAAAAGATTACTTTGCTACCTTTGATTTCTGCGATATTTTAAAAAATACGAAGTACGATATATAATTTTGCCTTTTTAATTCAATATTTGAACAGAAAAAACCCTGTGCCGTAAGACACAGGGTTTTTTCTTAGGATTTTCGGATTTCAAAAAGGGTAAAAGGATATTTCTATACATTGTGCATTTCTTATGTCATTAGTATAACACACCCCCTCGGTAAAAGTTTGTATATTGTTTGAATAGATTATGAAGATTTTCTTAATATCATTTTCATAAGTTGAGGCGGAAATGAAAATTTTACCCCCGAAATGAAACCATGCAAGTCACTGCGGAATATCCTAATAAAAAGGGAATCAGGTAGTGGACTGTGAATCATGTAAGAGATGCAATACACTGTGACATGGCTTACCGTATGGGTCTAACTGGGCGGGGAGTAGGAGTTGCAGTGCTTGATACGGGAATTTATCTTCATGAGGACTTCGAACATAGAGTAGTGGATTTCGTGGATATTGTTCACCGCAGACGGGATGCTTATGACGACAATGGTCATGGAACGCATATAGCTGGAATTATTGGAGGGAGCGGCAGTGCTTCCGATGGAAAATATATGGGAATCGCACCAGAGTGCCACATCATTATGCTTAAGGTTTTGGATAAAAAGGGAAACGGGTATGCTTCTGATGTGCTGGCAGGGTTAAAATGGGTCCGCGATAACCGAGAACGATATGGAATTCGTATTGTAAATATTTCCGTAGGTTCCTTTTCAAGAAAAGGTATGACGGAAAATTCAGTTCTTGTACGTGGCGTCAATGCGGCCTGGGATGACGGGCTAGTGGTTTGTGTGGCAGCAGGAAATATGGGTCCGGGGACCAATACGATTACAACTCCCGGCATTAGCCGTAAGGTCATTACAGTGGGTTGTTCCGACGACTATAAAGAAGTAAATGTAATGGGAAATCGCATGATTGATTATTCAGGTAGAGGGCCTACGGGCGCCTGCATCTGCAAGCCGGAAATTATCGCTCCCGGCGCTGGAATTATGAGCTGTTCCAATGAAGAGGGTCAGTACCAAAGTAAGAGCGGTACGTCCATGTCGACGCCGTTAGTTTCAGGTGCAATTGCGCTGCTCTTGCAAAAATATCCTTATATGAACAATCGGGATGTGAAATTGATGCTTCGTGAAAGAGCGGTGGATTTAGGGCTCCCAATTAATCAGCAGGGCTGGGGACTTCTTGATGTAGAGCGTCTTTTGCTTTAAATTTTTTCCGTTAGGTTTTTGCAATCCGGGCCTGTGTCGATATGCAGGCCCGGATGATAAAAACCTTGCAGTCAGGACATGCCTGTGATATAGTTACCATACATTCAAAAGGTATCTTGCCTTTTATGAAACGTTTCTCTGGCAGTTCGCCAGGATTTCCATTCTATGTAAAAATCATAGCCGGACAGGCAGGGAGTGTGATGCTTATTGAACGTAATTGCATAAATTTCTGGTTGACAATTGTGGTGAAATATACTATTATTATGAATATAAGAAGAACATTTGTTCGTGTTGGAGGATAAGATGAATAAAGATGATAAATTGAAAGCGCTAGATGCCGCACTTACACAGATAGAGAAAGCCTATGGAAAAGGCTCTATTATGAAGCTCGGTGACACTGGAACTGATATGAATGTAGAGACCATTCCTACAGGTGCCCTTAGCCTTGATATTGCTTTAGGGTTAGGCGGAATTCCAAGAGGTAGAGTGATAGAGATTTACGGACCAGAATCCAGTGGTAAGACGACTGTCGCACTTCATATGATTGCAGAAGTTCAAAAGCGTGGTGGAATCGCAGGATTTATTGATGCGGAGCATGCTCTTGACCCTGTTTATGCAAAGAAAATTGGAGTCGATATCGACAACCTATACATATCTCAGCCAGATAACGGAGAACAAGCGTTGGAGATTACAGAGACTATGGTTCGTTCCGGAGCGGTAGACATCGTGGTTGTGGATTCCGTTGCAGCCCTGGTTCCAAAAGCGGAGATCGAGGGAGATATGGGAGATTCCCACGTTGGCCTTCAGGCGAGACTGATGTCTCAGGCACTTAGAAAGTTAACCGCAGTTATCAGCAAATCCAATTGTATCGTCCTTTTCATCAACCAGCTTCGTGAGAAGGTTGGTGTTATGTTTGGAAGTCCTGAGACTACCACAGGTGGACGTGCTCTTAAGTTTTATGCTTCTGTTCGTTTGGATATCCGTAAGATCGAGACTCTGAAACAGGGTGGCGATGTAGTAGGTAACCGAGCTAGAATTAAAGTAGTTAAGAATAAGATTGCACCTCCATTTAAGGAAGCAGAGTTTGATATCATGTTTGGAAGAGGTATTTCCAGAGAAGGCGATGTCTTGGATCTTGCCGTAAAAGAGAACATCGTAGAAAAGAGCGGAGCCTGGTTTGCTTATAACAATGCAAAGATTGGTCAGGGCCGTGAGAATTCAAAGATCTATCTTCAGGACAATCCGGAGATCTGCCTGGAAATTGAGAATAAGGTACGTGCTAATTACGGTCTGATCACAGAAGGCGGAGCAGCAGCAGCCCCGGGAGCAGATACAGTAAGTGCAAAGGAAAGCAAACGGATTAAAGCGGAAGAGAATAAGAATGCTTCCCCAAAGGAATAAGGCTTTATACGCCTGATAGGCGATAATAGAATAACAGAGAGAATAAGGGGCATTATGATTGTAATGGAGATTGTGCCCGTCGATAAGCGCAGGAGTAAAGTCATTCTAGATGAAGACTTTACTCTTGTTCTTTATAGAGGGGAAATAAAAAGATTTGGTATCGAAGAAGGAGAGGAACTTTCGGAGGATACGTATCAGGAGATTCTTAAAGATGTTTTGTTAAAGAGAGCCAGAGAGCGGGTTCTATATCTTTTAAAAGCTTCGGATAAAACAGAGCAGGAATTGGTGAGAAAGCTAAAGGAGGGGGGATACCCTCAGGAAGCTATCGATTATGCCATTTTATTTGTGAAGGAGCATCGCTTTATCAACGATGAAAATTACGGAAAAAGGTATGTGGAATACAATTCCACAAGAAAAAGTGAAAGACAAATCCAGTACGAGCTTCAGAAAAAGGGCTTAGATAAAGAGATGATACGGGACATATTAGAGGAACAGCCTGTGGACGAAGAAGCACAGATACAGGCATATATTAGAAAGAAGCGGATTGTGCCGGAAGAATTGGACCGAAAAGGGCGTGCAAAAGTCATATCATCCCTGGCTAGAAAAGGATTTTCCTATGAAGCGGTAACCCGTGCTTTGGGATGTATTTATTCCGATAATTGACAATAAGGAAAATGTGTATAAGTATACCGGAAACGAGGGTTAAATACTTGACATAATGTATAAAACAGTTTAAAATTGAAGTGTTGTATTGTTGTACAATGAAAATCTAATAAGGAGGTGCTCCTGTGTCAGTATCAGTATTCACAACTGTATTGGTTGTAATTTTGGCATCAATAGTAGTAGCTTTTATTGCCTGGTCTGCTGCGATCTCATATCGAAAAAATACCTATGAAAGCAAGATGGGTTCAGCAGAAGAAAAATCTCGGGAAATAATAGATGAAGCATTAAAGACCGCTGAGACAAAGAAGCGTGAAGCTCTCCTTGAGGCAAAAGAAGAGTCATTAAAGACTAAGAATGAACTGGAAAAAGAAACCAGGGAACGAAGAGCTGAGCTTCAACGTTATGAAAGACGAGTATTAAGCAAGGAAGAAAACTTGGACAAGAAGTCTGAGACTATGGAAAAACGAGAAGCAGGTCTTGCTGCTCGAGAGGACGGGTTAAATAAAAGAAATGCCGAAGTTGAATCACTGTATGAAAAAGGCATTCAGGAACTGGAAAAAATTTCCGGACTTACCTCCGAACAGGCAAAAGAGTATCTTTTAAAATCTGTTGAAGATGATGTAAAACATGACACTGCGAAATTAATTAAGGAACTTGACAACAAAGCAAAAGAAGAAGCCGATAAAAAGGCAAAGGAATACGTGGTTACAGCCATTCAAAGATGTGCTGCGGATCATGTAGCAGAAACGACAGTTTCTGTTGTACAGCTTCCTAACGATGAGATGAAAGGCAGGATCATTGGTAGAGAAGGCCGTAACATTCGTACGTTAGAGACCCTTACAGGCGTAGAACTCATTATTGATGATACCCCTGAGGCAGTTGTATTGTCCGGATTTGATCCGGTTCGTAGAGAAGTGGCAAGAATTGCATTGGAACGCCTCATTGTGGATGGAAGAATTCACCCAGCCAGAATTGAGGAGATGGTAGAAAAGGCACAGAAAGAAGTAGAAACCAATATGCGTGAAGAAGGAGAGACCGCCGCTCTTGAAGTGGGAATTCATGGTCTTCATCCGGAACTCATCAGACTGCTTGGCAAGCTGAAATACAGGACAAGCTATGGACAAAATGCATTAAAGCATTCCATGGAAGTTGCCCAGTTATCCGGTTTATTAGCCGGAGAGATCGGTTTGGATATTCGTATGGCCAAGCGTGCTGGTTTATTACATGACATCGGTAAAGCCGTTGACCATGAGATGGAAGGATCCCATATTCAGTTAGGTGTGGAGCTTTGTAGAAAGTATAAAGAACCTGCGATCGTGCTGAACACGGTGGAATCTCATCATGGTGACGTTGAACCACAGAGCCTTATTGCCTGTATTTGCCAGGCGGCAGACACAATTTCTGCGGCAAGACCTGGAGCCAGAAGAGAGACTCTGGAGACATATACAAACAGATTAAAACAGTTAGAAGATATCACCAATTCCTTTAAGGGAGTGGACAAGTCCTTTGCCATTCAGGCAGGACGTGAAGTTCGGATTATGGTAGTTCCCGATCAGATCAACGATGACGATATGGTATTATTGGCTCGTGATATTTCTAAGAAGATTGAAGAAGCCTTGGAATATCCGGGACAGATTAAAGTCAATGTGATCCGAGAGTCCAGAGTAACAGATTACGCAAAATAAAAATGGTGCCCTAAAACCGTATAATATTCTATGTGCGGTTTTAGGGCATTTTTAATCTCGGAGGGCAAATGCTTGAAACAAAGATTGAAAACATTGCTGTGCTGTCTTTTGATCAGTCAGCTATTTCTTATAACGGTATACGCAAAACCGGACTGGCCCTCAGATACTGATATCCAGGCAGAATCCGGTATCGTGATTGATGCAGATTCGGGAGCAGTGATATTTGGAAAGAATATGCATGGACAATATCCCCCCGCTAGTATTACGAAGATATTGACCGCACTAATCGTGTTGGAGCGGGCCAAACCTGATGATATGGTCACCTTTTCCAAAGATTCTGTATTAAACGTGGAAGCGGGAAGCGGGAACAAGTTAAATGTAACGGATGGAGATAAGCTTTCTGTGGAGGATTGTCTTTATTCTCTTATTCTTCACTCGTGTAATCAGGCAGCCAATGCCCTCGCGGAGCATGTGGCAGGAAGCAGAGAAGATTTTGTAAAGCTGATGAATCAAAAGCTGGAGGAGCTTGGATGCACCGAGAGCCATTTTGAAAATCCCTCTGGCTTAAATGGGGATACCCAGTATGTATCTGCCTATGATATGGCACTGATCGCCAAGGCTGCATACAACAATAAGAAGCTTGTGGAGATCGGTTCCGCTTTAAGTCATAAGATTCCTCCTACCACCAATAACCCAGAAGGACTTACCATATATAATGAGCACCGTCTGGTGAAAACAAGTGAATCCTCAAGTGAGTTTTATTTTCCAGCGGCTGTTGCGGGGAAAACCGGTTACTTAGTTAAGGCGGGCAATACACTGGTAACTTATGCAGAACAGGATGGAAGAAGGCTTATCTCTGTCATCTTAAAGGGAAGCCCAAGACAGTATTTTATAGACGGAAAAAATCTGTTACAGTTTGGGTACGATCGTTTTGAGAATTTCAAAATAGATGGCAATGAGACCTCCTACATTCAAGGGGAAGAACCTGTTGTGGTTGGAGAGAAGAACTTTCAACCATCAGAGTTGGAACTAGAGCAAGGCCAGATCATTACCCTTCCAAAAGATGCTAAGTTTTCTGATGCAAGCAAGACTCTCGTAACGGAGTTACCGAAAGGTAGTCCAAAGGGAGCCGTTGCACTGATTCAATATACTTATAATGATAGAAACGTGGGTCAGGCTTATTTAATAGCCAAAAACGGCACTTCAGAATCCAACCAGGCAACTGGTGAAGGTACGAAAGAGGCAGTTACTACCGAAGGAAGCAAGGAACTACCTGCTTCTGGTGTCAAGATGTCAGGCGGCAAGGGCGTGGGAATTTTAGCCGCCGTAATTGCAGCCATCTTGTTAGTAGCTGGAGCTGGAATTGGATTTGTTGTATATAAAAGAAAAAAGGAATTTAGAGAAAGCGAGATTCGCAGAGAAGAGCGGAGACGTCGTTTGAGAGAAGATGGCGACGGGGAAGCCTTTGAGCGTATGTTAAAGGATCGCCGTAATACTAAGGGTAAAAAGTAAATAATAACATAAAGAACAATGAAAAAGACCAGCTGGGGTAGCTGGTCTTTTTTCGGAGAAGGTATTTCGTTTCTTATGGGGTGTAGCAAAAACTATATAATGTATTGGGGGGGGTTACAAATATAATATAACCGAAATGTGAGAAAAAGTGTCAACAAAAATTCATAAATAATAAAAAATAAATTGTATATTATGTCTATGACTTTGTCAATTTGCCTAGTAAAAGGAAACTATATGATCTGTATTTGATGTATTTGTGATTATTTTATGGTTTACACTTGAAAGAATCTGGCATATGGCATATTGATAAAAAATTAACTAATTAAACATTCTTAAAATAGCGTTCTGCTGTTTTATTCTCCCCTTATTGACTTTAACCTTTCCCGTGGTAAGACCTGCATGTCTTACCTTTTCCTATAATATAGATAATAAAGGAATCGTTAAGTTTCTTGTAAAAAGTGCTGAATATGATAGAATAATGAAAAACAACTTGTGCAATGGTGCGTACAAGTTATAAATTGGTAGTAAGAGGATATCTTATCCATCTTATGGAAAAAGCAGGAGGTATATCGTATGAGATTTTTGTGCATATCTCAGAACGATTGCCGTAAAGCATTGGTGAATAATAAAATAGAAGCAATTACAGAAAGGTTGGAGGAACAAAATGGCATACAGCAAAGTTAAGATGGTAGTTGATAAGGAATTTCGTATTGCGGAGATTGATGAAAGAATTTACGGGTCATTTATTGAGCATCTTGGCCGTGCCGTTTATGACGGTATATACTCCCCAGGGCATGAGACAGCTGATGAGCACGGCTTTCGTGGAGACGTAAAGGATTTAATTCGAGAATTGAATGTTCCAATCATCCGCTATCCAGGCGGTAATTTCGTATCAAGCTTTAACTGGGAAGACAGTGTGGGACCATTAAATGAGCGCCCAAGACGTCTGGAACTTGCCTGGAAGAGCATTGAAGAAAATAAAGTGGGCCTGAATGAATTCACCAAATGGACCAGAGATGTAGGCTCTGATGTTATGATGGCGGTGAACCTGGGAACCAGAGGAATCGCAGATGCCTGCAACATCTTAGAATATTGCAATCACAAGGGCAACACCAAATACAGTGATTTAAGAATCAGCCACGGATACAAAGAGCCTCATAATATAAAGACCTGGTGTCTTGGCAACGAAATGGACGGCCCATGGCAGCTTGGACATAAGACAATGGAAGAGTATGGACGTCTGGCTGAGGAAACAGCAAGAGCTATGAAACTGATCGATCCTACCATTGAATTAGTATCTTGTGGAAGTTCTAGTTTAACCATGCCTACTTTCCCTGATTGGGAGGCTGTGACACTTCAGCATACATACGATTACGTGGATTACGTTTCCATGCACCAGTACTATGGAAATCAGAAGGGCGATACGGAAGATTTCCTTGCTTGTTCTGATGATATGGATGAGTTTATCCGTACTGTAATCGCTACCTGTGATTACGTAAAGGCGAAAAAGAGAAGTAAAAAAGAAATTAAGATCAGCTTTGATGAATGGAACGTTTGGTATCATTCCAATGCAGCGGATAATGATATTACAGAAAACCACCCTTGGCAGGTGGCTCCTCCTATGTTAGAGGATATCTATACCTTTGAAGATGCTTTATTGGTAGGTCTTATGTTAATTACCATGTTAAAACATGCGGACCGTGTGAAGATGGCTTGTCTGGCTCAACTTGTTAATGTCATCGCACCAATTATGACAGAAGCTGGCGGTGGAGCTGCATGGAAACAGACCATATTCTATCCATTTATGCACGCTTCCAAATACGGCAGAGGAACAGCACTTCTTCCTGTTATCAGCACCCCTAAGTTTGATACCGCAACTCATACGAATGTAACAGCTGTTGAAGCGGTTCCTGTTTACAATGAGGAAAAGGGAGAGGTTACCATCTTTGCAGTCAATCGAAGCATTAAGGAAGATGCTGAGATGACCATTGATATGAGAAGCTTTGAAGGTTACCAGGTTCTTGAGCATACGGTTTTAGAATGTGATGATCTTCAGGCAGTGAATGGGCCATTCAATCAGAAGGTAGCTCCAAAGGAGACCAGCCAGTCTGTGATTGACGGTGGAATTGTAACAAGTAAACTAAACAAAGCTTCCTGGAACGTAATACGTCTTGGAAAATAAATATAAATAAGGGGGTAATCTTATGGTAAGGAAAGAATATAAATTCTGGTTTGCAACTGGTTCCCAGGACCTCTATGGGGAAGAGTGTCTGAGCAATGTAGCAAGGCATTCTGCTATTATAACGGAGCGGCTCAATGCCTGTGGGTTTTTGCCATTTCAGGTGGTACTAAAACCGGTTCTTATTGACAATGCATCCATACGGTCCTTGTTTCATCAGGCAAATGATGATGAGACCTGCGCTGGAGTCATCACCTGGATGCACACCTTTTCTCCCGCAAAATCCTGGATATTAGGATTGCAGGAATATAGAAAGCCACTGCTTCATCTACATACCCAGTTCAACCAGGAAATTCCTTATGACTCCATTGACATGGATTTCATGAACGAAAATCAATCCGCCCATGGAGACCGGGAATTTGGTCATATGGTAACAAGAATGGGAATGGCAAGAAAGGTGATTGCAGGATTTTGGGATGATGAAAGTGTCCAGAATCGAATCGGAGACTGGATGCGTACGGCAGTCGGTGTTATGGAAAGCAGTCATGTCCGTGTAGTTCGTTTTGCAGATAACATGAGAAATGTAGCCGTAACCGAAGGAGATAAGGTAGAAGCCCAGTTAAAGTTTGGTTGGGAGATTGATGCTTATCCTGTTAATGAGATAACAGATTATGTAAAAGATGTTAAAGAGGGTGAGGTATCTTCTCTGGTAGAGGAATATTACAGCCTGTATGAAATGGTAACAGAAGGAAGAGATCCACAGGAATTTAAGGCGCATGTAGCGGCTCAGGCAAGGATTGAGCTGGGGTTTGAGCAGTTCTTAAAGGAAAAGGATTATCAGGCCATTGTGACTCATTTTGGAGATCTTGGTACCTTACAGCAGCTTCCTGGTCTTGCCATTCAGCGTCTGATGGAGAAGGGCTATGGTTTTGGCGGAGAAGGAGATTGGAAGACGGCTGCCATGGTTCGCTTAATGAAGATCATGACCTCTGGGATACCAAATGCAAAGGGAACTTCTTTTATGGAGGATTATACTTATAACCTAGTTCCAGGAAAAGAAGGCATTCTTCAGGCTCACATGTTGGAGGTGTGCCCAAGCATTGCAGAGGGCAAGGTTTCAATCAGGGTGAATCCATTGTCAATGGGTAATAGAGAAGATCCGGCACGCCTTGTATTTACGGCAAAAGAGGGAAAAGGAATTGCCACTTCTCTCATTGATCTTGGGAACCGATTCCGCCTTATTATTAATACCGTGAACTGTAAAAAGATAGAAAAGCCTATGCCAAAGCTTCCTGTAGCCACTGCATTTTGGACTCCAGAGCCAAATCTTATCACTGGGGCTGAAAGCTGGATTCTGGCTGGAGGTGCCCATCATACGGCATTCTCATACGATTTAACGGCAGAGCAGATGGGTGACTGGGCGGAGGCTATGGGAATTGAAGCAATCTATATTGATGAGAAGACCACCATACGTGATTTGAAGAACGAATTAAAGTGGAATTCGGTTGTGTACCGCTAAGAACATAATGGGGTCCGCCTCCTAGTGGAGCGGGCCCATTTTAAAAGGAGGGGTCCAAATGATAGGAAAAGAAATCGCAGCATCAATCCGGGAAGGTAAGACAGCCCTTGGAATTGAACTTGGTTCTACAAGAATTAAGGCAGTACTGGTGGATGAAGACCACAACCCAATTGCCTCTGGCAGTCATGATTGGGAAAACAAGTATGAGAATGGAATCTGGACGTATTCCATCTCTGATATCTGGAAAGGCGTCCAGGACAGCTATCAGAAAATGGCAGAGGAAGTGAAGGAAACTTATGGAGAAACACTGACCAACATTGGAGCCATCTGTTTTTCTGCCATGATGCATGGATATATGGCTTTTGACAAGGAAGGAGAGATTCTGGTTCCATTCCGGACGTGGAGAAATACCATCACACAAGATGCTTCTAACGTGCTGACGGAGTTATTTTCCTATCATATTCCTCAGAGATGGAGCATCGCTCATTTGTATCAGGCCATCTTAAATAAAGAAGAGCATGTCTCATCCATTGATTACCTCATCACCTTAGAGGGGTATGTCCACTGGAAGCTTACAGGAAAACGTGTTCTTGGAATTGGAGACTGTGCAGGCATGTTTCCTATTGACAGCAGCACAAAGGACTATTATGAGAACATGGTGGATCAGTTTGATTCCCTGATTGAGAGAGAACACCTTCCCTGGAAGCTAAAGGATATTATGCCTAAGGTATTGACTGCTGGAGAAGAGGCTGGATCACTGACTATAGAGGGGGCGGCTCTTCTTGATGTTAGCGGGAATCTAAAAGCTGGAATTCCTCTATGTCCGCCAGAAGGAGATGCAGGAACCGGTATGACAGCGACCAACAGTGTAGCAAGAAGAACCGGTAATGTTTCCGCTGGTACCAGTGTGTTTGCCATGGTGGTTCTTGAAAAAGAGCTGTCCAAGGTATATGAGGAAATCGATCTGGTCACTACTCCAGCAGGTGATTCTGTGGCAATGGTGCATTGTAACAACTGTACTTCTGATTTAAATGCCTGGGTATCTCTGTTTGAAGAGTTTGCCGATGCCATGGGAATGAAAACGGATAAGAATACCTTATTTTCTACCCTTTATCAAAAGGCTTTGGAGGGAGATAAAGACGGAGGTAATTTATTGTCTTATGGTTATCTCTCTGGGGAACATATTACCCATTTTGAAGAAGGAAGACCTTTGTTTGTCCGCACACCTGAGAGTCGTTTTAACCTGGCCAACTTTATGAGAGTTCATCTCTATACTGCTTTAGGGGCCTTAAAGGTAGGTATGGAAATCCTCTATAAAGAGGACGTAAAGCTTGATGTGTTATTAGGCCATGGAGGACTCTTTAAGACAAAAGGAGTTGGTCAAAGCATCATGGCAGCAGCTATGAATGTGCCGGTTTCTGTTATGGAGACGGCAGGAGAGGGCGGCGCCTGGGGAGCAGCACTTTTGGCCTCCTATCTAATTCGAAAAGAAGAAGGGGAATCCTTAGACCATTACCTGGCTCAAAAGGTATTTCATGGTGAAGCTGGTACCGTGGTAAAGCCGGACCCAGAAGATGAGGCGGGATTTAGCGTATTTATGGAGCGATATAAAAAGGGACTTTCCATAGAACGGGCTGCCCTGGATTATTTTAAATAATAATACATTTGGAAAGGCGGAGAGAACATGCTGGAAGAATTGAAACGCTCGGTATACGAAGCAAATATGGAACTCCCAAGAAAAGGACTGATTACATATACCTGGGGAAATGTCAGTGGAATTGACCGGGAGAAGGGGCTTTTTGTCATCAAACCAAGTGGTGTGGATTACGACATCTTAAAACCAGAAGATATGGTAGTTATGGATCTGCTTGGAAATAAGGTGGAAGGAGATTTAAACCCTTCCTCCGATACGGCCACTCATTTGGAGCTTTATAAGGCATTTTTAACAGTGGGAGGAATTGTTCATACTCATTCCCCAATGGCGACCTCCTGGGCACAGGCAGGCAGAGGGATTCCTTGCTATGGGACCACTCATGCCGATTATTTCTACGGAGAGATTCCATGTGCCAGAAATCTGACAGAGGAAGAGATTGAAGAGGGGTATGAAAAGAACACAGGACTAGTGATTATAGAGACCCTTCAGGGAAGAAATCCTATGCACGTTCCCGGAATTCTTTGTAAGAATCATGGCCCCTTTACTTGGGGAACCGATGCGGACAATGCTGTTCACAATGCGGTGGTATTAGAAGAGATTGCAAAAATGAATCTCATGACCGAATTGTTGAACCCTTCCATAATACCTGCACCTCAGTGCATGCAGGATAAGCATTTTATGCGCAAGCATGGCCCCAATGCGTATTACGGGCAAAAAAAATCGTAAGGAGTTTTCTATGGCAGAGGACAGCGGAAAGACAAAATACTATGTATTGATGGAAGAATTAAAGCAGGATATCGTATCCGGGAAAAGAAAACCGGGAGATCGTCTGCCGTCTGAAAATGAATTATCCGCCTCCTGTCACGTAAGCCGACACACCGTCAGAAAGGCACTCTCTATTCTGGAACAGGAAGGATTTATCGAAGCGGAACATGGGCGGGGAACCTTTGTTTCCAGAAAAGCTGGGGGAAAGAAGGGGTCTGGCAATATAGCGGTCATTACCACTTATCTGTCCGACTACATCTTCCCCAGGTTGATTCAAGGAATCGACAGCGTGCTTACGGCTGGCGGATATAGCATTATCCTTAAGAATACTGGAAACAGCAGGCTAAAGGAGAGCAAAAGCCTGGAAGAAATACTGGAAAAAGATATTGACGGCCTCATCATTGAGCCCAGCAAAAGCGAGATCATGTGCGGACACAAGGGGCTTTACGACAAGCTTGACTTCTATAAGATTCCTTATGTATTCATTCAGGGATATTATTCTCAGATGAAGAAGAAACCGCATATTCTCATGGATGACTGTATGGGAGGATATCTGGTGACCAAATATTTAAGAGATATGGGGCATAAGCATATCCTTGGCATCTTTAAAGCAGATGACATTCAGGGAATTGACAGGCATAAAGGGTATGTAAAGGCTCTGCAGGAATCTGGTTTATCTTATGATCCTGATATGGTCATCTGGTTTCATACGGAAGATCGCACGGTCAAACCTTCGGAGATCTTAAAGTATTTGCTGGAAGAGGAAAAAGAAATTGATGGGATTGTTTGCTATAACGATCAGATCGCTCTGGAGATTATAAAGACTCTTGAAAAAAATGGACTGTCAGTGCCTGGTGACATATCAGTTACGGGGTACGACAACTCCTTTATTGCGGAAAATGGAATGGTAAAGCTGACCACCATCGCCCACCCCCAGGAACGACTGGGGGCTATGGCGGCGGAGCTTTTATTGGAGAAAATTGACGGCATACCAGATGAGGAAAGCCGGGTAGAGCGGATATTAAAGCCAGAGCTTGTAATTCGTGAATCTTGTAGGGACCGAAGAGAAAAAGGTCAATGGGTGCGTAATTTACCCATGTAAAGGACACAGCCTAAGATCAGTGTTCCGGATAAAAGAAATAACATCTGCATCCCTCCCATTGGAAAACCAAATACATGGATGGAGGGGAGAACTTTTAAGAGAAAAGCGCCTAGTAAGGTTGCAAGGAATCCACTAAGTCCGGCATAGGAAGAATTGGCACTGACATATGGAACCCGCTTATCGGTAGGGGCATAGTGGTATTGCAGATGAAAGACGGAGATGGCAATTCCGCCCCAGGCAATGCCTGAGAGTGCCTGCATTGGAGGCTGGAGGATATAGCAGGTATCAGGTGTCATAAAGAGCCAGCCAGCGTGAATTAGCCCTAGAAGCCCCATAGAGGCCCTTGTAACAAATAGCCATGAGGTAGCATCGGCTAGTTTTCCCCAAAGCCATGAGGCAATAATTCGAAGTGTGGAAGAAATAAGCCCCAGGAAGGTAATATAAGTATAGTCAAGCTTTAGTCCGGTTACCATGTATACGCTGAAAAAAGGTCCTGCCACTTGCAAGGCCACATTCCAGAACATGTAGGAGAACATGACTTTTCTGTATTCTTTATCCAGTAGTGGAGAAAGAATAGAATCCTTAAGCTTCTGCACATGGGGAACACTTTCTGGTTCTTTTATTGAGGAAAGGCACCAAAAATCCATACATGCCAGGGCAAACACCACACAACCGACCACTAAAAATCCCTGTTGTTCCTTATCTGCGCTTCGAAACAAGTCCATGACTCGGCCCATAATCAGGCTGATGGCAGTGGACATACCAAAGGCAAAGGAATCTTTCTTTCCAAGATACTTACCTCGAATGGAAGAGGGAACCAGTTGAAGAATCCAGTTTCCAATTCCAGTACCAATGAATGCACCGAAAAAATGAGCGGTACCATAGATCACAATAAGAGCGAGCAGGCGAAAAGCCGGGTTCTCAATAATAAGCGGAACGAAAAACACAGATGCAAGTAAAAGTCGGTGAATCAAGGAAAAGGCTGTGAGAATGGCCTTTTTTCTGCGCATACTTTCTAACAAGACAGCGGAGAACATCTGCAGCAGGCATAACAAAAGAGGCAGTGAGCCGATAATCCCATTGATAGAGTCCGTGGCCCCCAGTGAGTTTGCATATCCGGAGAGAAATGCACCAGTAGTCAAGGTGACGATGCCGTTGGCACAACAGCCTTCTGCAATAAAAAATCTTCTGCTTCTTAGATAGTCTGAATCTGTCATAGGTGCATCCTGAGATTGGTTGCGGAAAATCTTTTCTTTCAGTTGTAACATGAAGTTCATGATATTTAGACGGCAAATCTGCCGCAATCCCCTTTTCATTTTGTGAATTTTCTGCTATTCTTGGGTAAAAAGAAGAAGTAGCAATGTATGGCTACCGTCTTTTTGCCTTTCTTAATATTGCCAGTAGAATGGAAAGGATACAAGAGGAAAAAGAAGCTAAAAACTGGAGAATTCCGACTCAGGGGTGACAGGGGGAAGTTATGGATCATTTTTTACAGCTAAAAGCGGTACTTCCGGTTAAAGCGCTTAATGCAGGATACTTGGTGACGGGTGGCAAGGGGTGTCACGCAGACCGGGTCATGGATTCGTTTGAGATCATTTATGTAAATTCAGGGGTTTTGGGGATAGCAGAGGAAGAGGTTTCTTATAATGTGGAGGAAGGGGAGGCTCTTATCTTGTTTCCTGGAAGGCATCATTGGGGAACCAGGGAGTTTGATGAGAATCTTACCTTTTATTGGCTTCATTTTCATCTGGAAGAGGAAGCGGTTAGAACGGGACAAGACGTAATGTCTTTGCCTCAGTTAATACGAGTTAGAAAGCCTGAGCAGTTTGAAGACTTGTTTCGCCGGTTTATCAAACGGCAGAATGTTTGTCAGGATGATAAGAGGATTTTAAATCTGGTGCTGTTAGAGCTTCTTTGTGAGCTCAGTGATTCCTTGTCTCCGATGGAAGTCAATGGGCAAAAGGTCCTTCTTGCGAACCAGGCAGGACAGTATATCAGGAATCATTTAGAGAAACCTCTATCATCCTCTATACTGGCAGAAAAGCTGGATTGCAGCCCGGACTATCTGGGGCGGGTTTATAACGCTGTGTATGGAAAGACACTTACAGAAGGGATTCATGAAGCAAGGCTAAATAAAGCATGTAGAATGCTGGTGGAGACCAGTTTGACTGGAAATGAGATCGCTTATCAGTGCGGATATCAAGATGTGGATTATTTCCGCAGGATATTTAAAAAGTACATGGGAATTACACCAAAGGAATACCGTCAGACTTATAGTTTGGTAGGAAGAAGATAAGAAAGCGGCAAGATGAGAGGGCTCATCTTGCCGCTTTTCTGTATTCTGCCGGACAAATGCCGGTTTGTTTTTTGAAGATACGACTGAAATAGAGGGGATTTTCATATCCTATGATGGTGCCGACTTCCCCTACGGTATAGTCTGTGCTTTCTAAGAGCTCTTTTGCTTTATTAATCCGTATGGAAGTAATGTATTTGCCTGGAGGCATACCGGCATATTGTTTAAAGCTTCTGATAAACCAGCAGGTGCTCATATGAAGCCTTTTGGCATATTCCTCTACTTGTATGTCTTTGGTGAAATTCTCGTGGAAAAAGTGGATTGCCTGCTCCATTTCCTCTTTAATCTCAGTTTTTTTATAACCACCTTCTTCTTTTAACCGTTTGAGCGTAAGAAAAAGCTGTTTTATATACAGGGAGGATAATTCTTCGGAACAAGGTCTTGGAAGCTGGAGTTCTTTGATGATGGACAGGAAGAGGTCTTGATATTTGGCAGAGATTCCTGTGTATAGAATCTGGTCTTTTAAGAAACCTGCTTCCCTGATTAGGCTGGCTGCCTCTTCGCCAGTGAAATGAAGCCAGTATACTTCGGGGGTGTCTTCTAGGTAATAAGCATATTGTTGGAAATCATGGGGGAGGTAGATAACCATGTTTCCTGCTGATGCTTCTTGGATTTCATTGTTTATATGAAAAATTGCTTTTCCGGATGCTATGTACAAAATCTGATAGTCAGGGCGGCCAATTGGACGGATTGTGGACATGACTGGGAGAGTGAGGAGACGATAGACTCCGCAGCAGTTGGCTCTTAAGGGGATATTGTGGTTTTCCAGTTGGTCGTCGGTTAGATCCATATAGCCGGTGTTTGCGTACATGTCCAGGAGCTCCTTTTGAATTTTATTAATCATCCATTGGCTATTTTAATCATTCATCAAAAAAGGCATCATCAAAATCCTTCATTTCTTTCGTAACCTTTAAATCAGTGCGCTCATGAGAGGCACGTGGGATGAGATGTGGCTTTTTCAATAAGGCCTGTTCTTTTTCTGATGTGTGAGTCTCAGTTTTCAACTTTATGATCCGTTTCTCTTGTTTTGCTATTTCTTTTACACGGGCGGTCTCTCTCTCTAATAGATAAGATACTGTTTCCTGTCCGTAAGAGTCCAGAGAGCGGTATTTTTTAATATGCTCTATCTCAGACGGGTTTATAGTAAAGTCAGTGCCAAGTATATTTAGTCCAAAGGTCTCCACAGGTGTTGTTTGTGTAAGGTCTTCCTCATCCCAACTCATAAGATAAGGGACTGTTGTACTTAAAGCGTTTGCAAATTCTACCACCTTACTCTGGACAATATCATTCGTACCATTTTCTATTTTGGCGATCGTGGATTTGTTTTTGTATCCAAGTGCTATTGCCAATTCTTCCTGTGTCATGCCTATAGCTTCTCTTTTTTCTTTTATCCTCTTACCAATATGAGCCATCATAATTCCTCGATTCCTATATGATAGGTTAAATATATCACATAGTTTATTTAAAATCAATAATTCCAGTAGAAATGAAAAATAAAGTTGACTTTAAATCATCTGAGTGATATATTGTGGTTAGATGATTTAAAATCACCAGCCAAACAGATTAAGATCATAGGGCGGAAACCACCACTAATAAAAACAGTAGCTAGACAGTGTAACAAAAAGAAGGAGGAATGAATCATGAGTGAACAAGTGACAAAGTTATATGCCTTGTATGACAGAGGTTATTACATGGGAGAATATAGCGCTCCAGAAGCATCAGCACTATTAAAGATTCCCAGCGCAACAATCTCATCATATGGCAATTCGGGAGCCAAGATACTTGGCAGATTCACGGTTGAGGTTATTGAACCCTCTAGCAAGAGGGATTTACTTGCCGAGGAGTGGGATAAGGTAAGAATTGAAATTTTGACGAGAGGTGGGTGTAAACATGGAGCAGGCAGTGGTAGAACAATTAGTAAGAACAGCAGCTCTGGAAGCAGTTCAACTATTTGAGAAATCCCAGAAGAAAAGTAATAAGGCAAAGGTACTACATAATGCAAAGAAGTTAATGGAGAATTATAACCGGATACGTGAGAGCATGAGGGGAGATGGATCTGAAATAACGGATATGAATCCTAATGGATTAGCAAAATCTTTAGAAGAGGATATCTACCTAAATAGTATTTTGAAAAACAAGCTTCGAAGCAGTGTTACAATTGCGCATATTGATAAGTGTCTAAAACTTTTGGAAGAGGAACAGTTAAGGAAAAATGCGCCTGAGAAGTATAAAGCCTTTAAGTTATTTTATATCGATGGTGTGACTCAAGAGGAGATTGCAGAAATGCTATGTAGTACAGATCGAACGGTTCGACGATGGGTTTCGGAAGTAACTGATATCTTAAGTGTTTATCTGTTTGGATCGGATGCAATTATTTTGGATTAAGTATTGCCAGACCTCGTCCGAATCGTGTCCTGTTAAAATACCATAAACAAGGAGATTAGGTCGAGGTTATCATTGTAGAGTAGCCTCACTTGCGTTTCTGTTGCTGTTCAATTGAATTGTACACTTAAAACTAATCGATTCCATTCCAGAAGCGGGGAGGGCATATCTACCAGTGGACAGTATTGGCTGGTCGAATTCTTCGGGCTGCTTTACATATCCTATGAACTTGTGAGCATTTTTTATTAGGGGTCATGACCCCGTAGAGCTTACATAGCATCCCGAAAATGAAAAAACCAACTATTAGCTACGCATTTAATTCTTCGCTAATAGTCGGTCCCTCATTATAATATTAAACAGTTTTCATTAACAGTGCCCAAACAAACATTATTTATCTTTTTTCTTCATCGAATCAATCAGGTCATTAGCCTTCTCAGCTATATTTTCTTTCATATCCTCGCCGATATGAGCCGCTTTTTCCTTAGTCTCTTCCATTTTCTCCCTGGCTTCACCAGTAAGTTTTTGCAATTTACCATCTAGCTCCATCTGTTCAGACTCTACAGATTTTCCAATAGTTTCTTTCACACTACCTACCGCTTTATCTATTTTGCTTTTAACTGAATTATTCATTCGTAACGCCTCCTTAGTTAAGTGAATCTATCCTCAAGTTTACAAATCTTCAAATAAATATGTTTAAAACAAAATGACTTTATATCTACATATTTTGTCATTTTGTTTTTTCAAAGTGGATCAATAGAACATTGTTTTTTATTTGCGAATTTTATTAACGATCCACAATAAAATCAATGAACCTATAAACGCAACCAAAAGACTCCAAAGATTAAATCCCGTAATGCCAGTCCCGCCTAGTAAATTCATAACGAATCCACCAATAAGACCACCAATAACACCTACGCATATATTTGCGAATGCACCCATCTTTCCATCATTACCAGTAACCATACTTGCAAGCCAACCGGCTAAAGCACCTATAATAATCCAACCAACAATTCCCATAATTCACCTCATTCTTCCAGTAATTAACTAAATTATAACATGTAAAAACACATAATGTCAATAAAATCATTAAAAATAGTAATATAATCTGAATCGTATAACAAAGATTATATTGAAAATTGAAAATAACATTAATTATATTATTCCCCCGACCTCTTAAAAAAATACTCTGAATTTCTAGTCACAAATAATTTGAAAAGCAGGCAATCCAGCATTTCAGTGCCACTTTAATGCCTGGAACAGATTATATTATTTACGGACTGCGTTTAAGTAGTAATATCTTGTGAAAGAATAAGTCGCCAAAACCTAAGTTTTAAGCCAAAGACTTCGATTTTATAAAAATATCTAAGAACGGCAGTATCATTTCGAGCATATCTTGCCTATTCGTAGGACATCCTAATTTATGAACCATTCACAACTAGTCTTCGCGTCCCATATACTATTCTATAATTAAAAAAAATGAGGTGCTTTATAATGAGTTGTTCTTGGGGTAGTAGAAATAATTGCGGATGCAATTCAAATAATAATTGTAATAACAATTGCAACAGTAATTGTAGCAATAATAATAGATGCAACAACGATCCTTGTGCTGAGGAAAAAAGAAGATGTTATTGTGAAGGCTTTCGCGATGGCTGTAACAGTGCAAATAGTCAGCGGAATAATAACGACAATTGTGGCTGTTAATCAAAAAACAGGCGGGTATCCGGTTCTCCGGACCCGCCTTTTTACATAGAGCAGGTTGTATTATATTGTATTTGAATTTAGAAATTCTCAGATTAGGATGGCAAAAAATTAGAAAATTATAATTCCATAGGAAAAGCCACGTGATTTATGGAATGCTTTCCTATAACTGTATCATTTTGTGCATGTTTTGTCTAATTGGTGATATGGATTTTCAACTGGTTCATTTTATAATTAATATTAGAAAGATGAGGAGGTAGAGACCATGATCGTACCCAAACACTATGAAAATCTGCATCTGCTTCATGAGAACACCATGCCAAACAGAGCTTACTATATCCCGGCTTCTAAGGCGAGTTTTGATTTAACAGAGCAAAGAGAGAAATCTGACCGGTTTCAGCTTTTAAACGGAACTTGGAAATTTAAATATTTTGACAGTATTTACGATGTAAAGGAAGAGTTTTTCCTGGAAGTTTATAATACAGAAAGTTTTGGAGAGATACCAGTTCCTGGTTGTTTCCAAAATTATGGCTATGATAAGCACCAGTATACAAACACCAGATACCCATTTCCCATGGACCCTCCCTTTGTTCCAGCAGAAAATCCATGCGGGGCTTACGTTCACCACTTTATGTATGAAAGAGATAAGAACGCTCCAAAGGCATTTTTAAACTTTGAAGGAGTGGATTCCTGTTTCTATGTATGGTTAAATGGTAGCTATGCAGGATACAGTCAGGTTTCCCATGGGACCAGTGAATTTGATGTGACAGGGTTAATTAGAGATGGAGACAATACCATTTCTGTTCTTGTTTTAAAATGGTGTGACGGAAGTTACCTGGAAGATCAGGATAAATTCCGCATGACAGGTATTTTCCGTGACGTATATTTATTAAAGCGTCCAGAAGAGGGGATTTTTGATTATTTCTTAAGAACAACCCACAAAGACGGAAAAGCCTTTGTTCACGGGGAAGTAACATTTACAGGAAATGAGGTTCCGGTAAAAATCACAGTTCTTGATGGCAGCGGTAATATAACTTCTGGAATGGAAGGCTACCTGCCAGGTGGCAAGATTGATATGACCATTGAAAACCCTATCCTTTGGAATGCAGAAAACCCCTATCTTTACACCGTAATTTTAGAGACTCAGAATGAAGTAATCGTAGACCGGGTAGGAATCAGGGAGATATCCATTCAAAATGGTGTCATCTATTTAAATGGACAAAAGATTAAATTCCATGGAGTGAATCGCCACGACAGTGACCCGGAGACAGGTTTTGTCATTGATATTTCCCAGATGAAAAAGGACATGAAACTGATGAAGGAGCATAATGTCAATGCCATACGCACCAGCCATTATCCCAACGCCCCACAGTTTTATCAGCTTTGCGATGAATACGGGTTTTATGTCATTGATGAAGCGGATAATGAAAGCCATGGCACCGCCTATGTATACATGAAAAATCGTGCAACAGAAGTGTGGAGAGACCGCTGGAACCGTGCTATTGCAGACAATCCTGAGTTTACAGAAGCAACCGTAGACCGCGCTAAACTTTTGGTGGAGCGAGATAAGAACCGTACTTCTGTTGTCATCTGGTCTATGGGAAATGAATGCGCCTATGGCTGCACCTTTGAGGCTGCCTTAAAATGGACCAAGGAATTTGATCCAACTAGATTGACTCATTATGAGGGAGCCCGTTACCGAGTTCTTAGCAAAGAATATGATTTCTCTAATCTGGATTTGTACAGCCGTATGTATCCGAGTCTGGAAGAAATTCATGAATACACAGAAAGAAATACAGGAAAGCCATTTATTCTATGTGAATACAGCCATGCCATGGGCAATGGACCGGGAGACCTGGAAGATTATTTTAAGGTATTTGAACAGCACGATGAAGTGTGCGGCGGATTTGTATGGGAATGGTGTGACCACGCAATTTATCAGGGTAAAAATACAGATGGAAAGCCAATGTATCTCTATGGAGGCGACCATGGGGAATATCCTCATGACGGCAATTTTTGTATGGATGGTTTGGTATATCCTGACCGCAGACCACACACAGGCCTTAAGGAGTTTAAGAACGTATACCGCCCCTTAAGACTGGTATCATTTGACCAGAAAACAAAGGAAATAGTACTCCACAATTATATGGATTTCTTAACATTGGAGGATTATGTCTGCTTTTCCTACGAAGTGACATGTGACGGAGTGGTAATAGATACTGGAGTTCTTTCCGAAGGGGCAGTGGATAATATTCTTCCTCATGAAGAAGGAAAGGCGGTCATTCCTGTTACAGTACCAGAAGCAGGCGTATGTTATTTGAAACTAAACTACCTGTTAAAGAATAAATCTCCATTCTTAGAGGCTGGAAGCGTACTGGGATTTGATGAAATTCTTCTGGAAAATAAAGATGGTAGAAATCAGACGGCAGCAGGGATCTTAAGCAATCCGGTGGCAGAAAAAGTTTCAACAGAAACCTTTGAGATTCATGAAGATGACCGTTACCTGACAATAGAAACAGCAGATTTTTCCTATACTTACAATAAGTTTACTGGCTGTTTTAAAGATATGTTCTTTGAAAATGGAAGTCTATTAGACCGCCCTATGGAAATAAATATCTGGAGAGCACCTACAGATAATGACAGCGACATCAAGAAAGCATGGCTGGAGGCACATTATCATAAGGCAATATCAAGAGCTTATGAAACCATGGTAGAGGTAAATGAAGACCGGGTGGAAATTAAGACGGTTATGTCCATTACTGCAGCACCGGTACAGAGAATGTTAAACATCAATGCCTTGTGGACCATTCGGAAAAATGGTGCAGTGGATGCAAAGCTGGAGGTAAAAAAGGACGGAGAATTCCCTGAACTTCCAAGATTTGGACTTCGACTTTTCCTTCCAAAAGAGATGGATCAGGTGACTTACTTTGGTATGGGTCCATCTGAAAATTATTCTGATAAAAAGAGAGCCAGTTATCACGGACTGTTCCAGGTCCATGTAAAAGAAATGCACGAGGATTATTTGCGGCCACAGGAAAATGGAAGTAGAGGGGATTGTGATTTTGTTACCGTAGAGGGAAGCAGGAATCGAATGTCAGTGGCATCTCAAAAGCCATTTTCCTTTAATGCCTCCATTTATACACAGGAAGAATTGACACAAAAAGCGCATAACTTTGAACTGGTTCCAGCAGGTAACACGGTTCTTTGTCTAGATTATCGTCAGAATGGCATTGGTTCTGAAAGCTGCGGTCCGGATTTAAGAAAAGAGTATATGTTTGAGGAAGAAGAATTCACATTTGAAGTGAGACTGCTTCCAGGAAGAAATTAATCTCTAATAACATCAATGAATAAAAATAGCAATGAATCTTTTATCAACTAGATTCATTGCTATTTTTGATCCTCTTAGATAACTCAGGCCAAATACTTTGTTAAAAGTAAAAAGGTATTTAAAATACCATCTTTATGACTTCTTTCATATCCATGGGTCGCATAGACTCCTGGTCCAATTAGACCGTGCCTCACTTCATGGCCTGCTGTCAATGCAGAATCAACATCAGAAGCATAATGTGGATAAATGTCAACGGCATAGTCAATCTTGCCATGTTCAGCGGCTTCAATCAATCCACTAACTACATCGTAATGGTATGGGCCCACACTGTCCTTGTCACAGATAGACACCTGATATTCGGTGCAGGTTAATCCGTCACCCACACAACCTAAATCGACGGATATCACTTCTGTGACATCTGCTGGAATGGAGCCAGAACCACCATGTCCAACTTCTTCAAATACGGTGAAATATTGATATACTTTTCGAGGAAGTTTAATATTTTCTTCTTTTACGTATTTGGCAAAACCAAGTAAGATCCCCACGCTAACTTTGTCATCTAAAAATCTGCTTTTTAGATATCCGCTTTCTGTTAATACCGTACGTGGATCAAAGCAGACAATGTCACCAACACGTATATGGAGGGAAAGAACGTCTTCTTTGGAATTTACTTTTTCATCAATTACCACTTCCATTGTATCAAATTCTCGTGCGGTAGATCTGTAATTTTTATTTACGTGTACGGAAGCATTTTTCATTTGCATGGTTCCGCTGTAGATCTTGCCAGAACGAGTGTATATCTTGCAGTTTTCACTCTCTGTATTATTTGGCTCAAGTCCCCCAAGAGGAGTTAATATAAGTCGACCTGTTTCTGTAATCTGAGACACCATTCCACCTAACGTATCAACATGAGCTTCTAAACATATAGCATCATTGGAATTTTCATCTCCACCTATTTCACAAATGATTCCACCTTTTATGGTTTGTTTTGGAGAATATCCCAGGCTTCTATATTCTTCCATAACATAATCTGTTACATTTTTTGTGAATCCAGTTGGGCTATCTATGGAAAAATTTTTTGTGTCTGATCTAATATATAATCTAAGTAAGCTAATTGATTCAACTTTAATTTCTCCTTTTTTCTCAATGAAACAACTATAACATAGATTTAAAATCTTATAAATAATTTTATGAAAATGGTAAAGTAATAATGTCTTCTGATACTTTAGAATCTAGTTCTTCAACCATTTTAAGAAAATTTCTATTTATTTTGTAGTTTACGCTAAATTAAAATACAGAAGAAATGGTTTAAGAAAAGAGTTTAAGGAATGGTATACCCACAAAAAAGTGGGTAATGTACAAACATCATTGACTCTTTTATGATTGAGGTATAAGGAGGAAGAAGAATATGAGAGATGTTGAAAAAACCATTGGGAATTTAATTGAAAAGCGTAATGTTTCTTTTATAAGTTCCATAGATGAGCAAGGATTTCCCAATACAAAAGCAATGCTGCCACCTAGGATCAGAGAAGGAATCAAGACGTTTTATTTTACGACCAATACGTCCTCAATGAGAGTCGCACAATATAAAAAGTGCTCAAATGCCTGCATTTATTTTTGCGATACAAGGTTTTACCGAGGCGTTATGTTAAGGGGAACCATAGAAGTTTTAGACGATGATGAAAGCAAACAGATGATTTGGAGAGAAGGAGATACCATGTATTATCCTAAAGGAGTCACTGATCCAGATTATTGCGTGTTGAAGTTTACTGCGAAAGATGGCAGATTCTATAGTAACTTCCATTCGGAGACCTTTGAAATAGAATAAAGTCGGTGAAGTCGGTGAAGTCGGTGAAGTCGGTGAAGCCAGCGAATTTAATGAATCCTATTAATTTATTAAAGCGTTGGACATGATAGTTCCTTTCGCTGATGCAATATAGTGATTGCTTAAAAAGGAACACCTTAATATGGCATTGTGAACTTCCTCGATAAGATAGATTAATAAATGACTCCATACTTAATGTTGGAAGTATGCTTTTAAAGCACATCCCAACATTGAGTATAGAGCCTAATAAATCTAACTTAAGAAGGACAGATCAGAAATGGCCACTCTTGATATCCTTTTTATCTAATGTTATTAAATAGGAGCCCAAGCGCTTATCTCACTTAATAGATTAAGTCTGAAAATCAGAACAGAAAATCAAGACTCTTTATACCCATGCCACATAGGCCCATTGCCTTTCCCAAGTTCTAGCCCTGCCATTAAGGCACCGTTGATATAATCCTTGGCTGATAAAATACTTTCCTCCAGGCTATTTCCCTTTGCAAGACCACAGGCAATGGCGGATGTCAACGTACATCCGGTTCCGTGGTTATTTTGGGTTTGGATCCGTTCTCCGTTGAACCATTTAATAGAACCATTGTGACATAAGACATCGCTAGAATGCGAATCGCTGTGACCCCCTTTTAATAGAAAGGAAGTCTTATATTTATCCCATAATTCAGTTGCCGCCTTTTCCATATCCTGATTGGAAACCAAAGGGCTTTTTGTGGATAAGAGTGCCTGTGCCTCAGGTATGTTGGGGGTAACCAATGTGGCGAGGGGAAAAAGCAGCTTTGTTAAATTTTTAATTCCTTCTTTATCAAATAGTGTGCCCCCGCTGGTGGAGACCATAACAGGATCTAACACAACAGGGATGGAAGGGAATTTAGTTAGCCGACTTGCAATCACTTCAATGGAAGAAGGAGAGCCTGCCATACCGATTTTAATGGCCTGTGGAGGAATGTCAGACAGCACAGCATCAAGCTGATTGGTAAGCATGGCAATGCTTACGTCTTCCACCAGATAGACTTTTGTGGTATTTTGGGCCGTTAGGGCAGTGATAACACTGGAGCCGTAAAGGGAAAAGGCAGCTATGGTTTTTAAATCAGCCTGAATTCCAGCACCTCCACTGGGGTCAGAACCTGCAATGGTTAACACAGAGGGCAGAGAGAAGCTCATAACCTCACCACCTTCCTTACTTCATCTTTTAGGGAACGGACTGCTCTAGGGATATCCATTTCTCCAAAGATACCAGAAACTACGGAAATCCCTGCAATTCCAGTTCCCTGTAGTTTGGTTACGTTACTAAGCGTAATACCTCCAATAGCAGTAACCGGAATGGGAACACTTGCGCAGATTGCAGATAGCTGTATCATGGTGATGGGAAGGGCATCTGCTTTTGTGGGGCTTGGGAATACGGCTCCAGATCCGATGTAGTCGGCTCCGTCTTGAAATGCCTTCTTTGCCTCTTCCGGATTTTTAGCAGTCACTCCTAATATTCGATCTGGCCCAATGAGTCTGCGAACTTCATAAGCAGTTAAATCATCCTGTCCCACATGAATGCCGTCGGCCTCACATTGAAGTGCGATATCCACATCGTCGTTGATAATTAAAGGAATACCGTAACGCTTTGTCAGCATTCGGACAGCCTTTGCCTCTTTTAGGAATTCCTCTTTCTCCATATTTTTTTCTCGAAGCTGTAACAGAGTGATACCGGAACGAAGTGCTTCTTCAATTTGTTCCAATATATGTTTCTCGCCCGTATAGGACTGATCTGTTACGGCGTAAAGAAGAAGCATATCTTTATGGAAGTTCAATTTTAAGTCCTCCTTTTTGTTCGGCTTGAGAAGAAAGGTTAATTTCATCCATAAAATAACGGTGAAAGCTTCCAGTTCCTCCTTTGCACTCCTTTGTTTTAATAGCGGCACGCTCTCCACATAAGCCATAGAGGGCAGTGGCAATGGTAACAGACTCAAAGATTGGATTAGAAGTGGCTGCGTAAGAAGCTAAAACGCCGTCTAACATACAGCCACTACCAGTGATTCCTGACATCTCTTGACAGCCATTTTTCACAAGATAAATATGTTCCTGGTCAGCAATGATGTCCGTTATTCCCGTCATAACTATAACAGCTTTTGTGATACCACTTAGGAGCACAGCAGTTTCCGAAAAGGCAGAGATATTATCATCTGTCATTTGATCTTCATCAGAAGCGTCTACTCCTCGGGGGAGGTGGGACGGTTTTTTTACGTTGGTCTTTGATAATTTACTGCACAGAGTGCTAATCTCAGAGGTATTTCCCCGGATTATGGTCATGGTCACTTTTTTTAAAAGTTCAAGAATTAGTTCTGTTCGAAATGGAGTACTTCCAATTCCCACCGGATCAAGGATAATGGGAATGCCCAGGCGATTCGCTTCCATTCCTGCTTCTATCATGACATCAAGGGTGGTTTGTTTTGGTGTACCAATATTTAATAAAAGACAATCTGATAACCGGGTCATCTCTTTGACTTCTGCTGGGTGGTCTGCCATAATAGGTGACCCTCCACAGGAAAGAATCACATTGGCTAAATCTGTTGCTGTAACATAGTTTGTGATGCAATGGATTAAGGGCTTCTTTTCTCGCACGAGTCGGGGCAGGGCTTCTGCTTTTTCTAAGTTTATTTCCATATCTGTTTCCTTTCTATTCATTCATAAGCCGGTGAAAATAAGAAACCAGGCCAAGACGACGGAGAACCTCAAATAAAGACGCTGCCATAAGTGTGCCACAGACCGTACTTAAGAGAAATGGAACTACAAAAAAGAAAACTGCAACATCTTTCCCCATAAAAAATACAGCCACCGGATAGGAGAGCAGTGCTCCAAGGATACCGGTTCCCGTTATTTCTCCAAGGTAGGAAAAAAGTAGCTTTCCCGTCTTCTGAAAAAGAAAGGCAGAGAGAAAGGCACCTATCATACTGCCTGGAAATGCCAGCAGGCTACCTGTACCCATTAAGTTACGAATGAGTGAGGTGCAAAAGGCAGTTAAGACTCCATAAACTGGGTCCAGGAATATACCAGCTAATACATTTACCAGATGCTGTATGGGAAAACATCTGGATGCTCCAATTGGGATGGAAAAGCCGGATAAGGATACGGTAAGGGCAACTAGCATACCGCTTAGTGCTATTTTTTTAATTCTTGATTTTTGATTGGTGTAGGTGCTTTTATGTAGAACTGCCTGTGTGTCATGATTCATGAAAATACCTCCATTTTAAAATGTATATAAAATTCATCATTCATCAAAAATAGTAATCTTTTCTCCGTCCATAATCCGGTTCATATTTTTCATGGCACAGAAATTACCACACATGGAGCAGGTATCCTCTTTTTCAGGTTTAGAACTTTCCCGGTAGCGTCTTGCCTTTTCCGGATCAATGGAAAGGCGGAACATGGTTTCCCAGTCAAGACGTTTTCTCGCATCGCTCATCTGATGATCCCATTCTTTGGCACCCTTAATTCCTTTTGCAATGTCAGCGGCATGGGCGGCTATCCGGGCAGAGATGATCCCTTCTTTCACATCTTCTGCATTGGGCAATCTCAGATGTTCCGCTGGGGTGACATAACATAAAAAGGCAGCACCGGCAGCAGCGGCAATGGCTCCACCAATGGCAGAAGTAATGTGATCGTATCCAGGTGCAATGTCAGTTACAAGAGGGCCAAGGACATAAAATGGTGCTCCCTTGCAGATTGTCTCCTGAATCTTCATATTGGCAGCGATCTGATCCAATGGCATATGTCCTGGACCTTCGATGATGACCTGAACATTTTTCTCCCAGGCTCTGCAGGTTAGTTCTCCAAGCGTGACCAGTTCCTCGATTTGAGAAATGTCAGAAGCGTCCTCAATGCACCCGGGACGACAGGCATCTCCAAGGCTTAAAGTGACATCATACTCCTCACAAATTTCTAAAATCCGGTCATAATGTTCATAGAATGGATTCTCTTCTCCGGTCATTTCCATCCAGGCAAAGATGATGGATCCACCTCTGGATACGATGTTGGTCAGTCGTTTGGAATCCTTAAACCGGTGCGCAGTCTGCTTGTTAATGCCCACATGTATGGTCATGAAATCAACCCCATCTTTTGCATGCATTTCTACAATGTCAATCCACTCTTTTGCGGTAATGTCTCCTAGGGCTTTATGGTAATAAACAACTGCATCATATATGGGAACGGTACCAATGATAGCAGGACATTCCGTGGTTAATTTTCTTCTAAATTTTCTGGTGTCACCAAAAGAGCTTAAGTCCATGATGGATTCTGCTCCCATGGAAACGGCATCCTGAACCTTTTCAAGCTCCAGGTCTAGATCATTTAAATCTCTGGAGGTACCAAGATTTACGTTAATCTTGGTTTTTAGCATAGATCCAATTCCGTTGGGATTTAAACAGGTGTGAAGCTTGTTCGCCGGTATGGCTACTTTACCTTCTGCTACCAGGGTTATCAGCTTGTCTGGTTCCCACTGCTCTTTTTCTGCAATTGCCAGTAATTCTTTCGTCTGAATGCCTTTTCTAGCAGCATCCATCTGCGTGGTGTAACTCATTTGTAATCCTCCTTTTTCTTGCCGGAGGGACTGACGAGAACTTGTGCAAATAAAAAGAGCCCATACCAACAGGTATAGGCTCAGAGAATAGATTCGTCTCGTATAAATCCCTACGTTGGCATTACCCAAATCAGGTTATAAAGGTCGAAGTTTGATGACTTCCTCTCAGCCCGCTTACGAGCTCCCTCTTGTGGCATTAGTGTAACACCGGGTCAAATCATTGTCAAGATGTAATTGGCGGTCAGGAGATGGCGGCCTTCATCTCTTTTACATAGGAGCAGATGGGTTCTATGCAGTCAGTCCCATATTTGGCAGCAAGCTTTACAATGGCACTGCCTACAATCACTCCATCTGCATATTGGCTCATTTCCTTTGCCTGCTCCGGGGTGGAAATTCCAAATCCAATGGCGCAGGGAATATCCTTTGTCTCTTTAACCAGGGAGATCATATCCCCGATGTTGGTGTTGATTTTTGTTCTAACTCCAGTTACTCCCATGGAGGAGACGCAGTAGACAAATCCTTCTGCCTCTGCTGCAATGGTTTTGATCCTTTCCTTGGAGGTAGGCGCAATCAAAGAGATGAGATCAATGCCGTACTGATTGCAATAAGGCTTTAATTCTTCTTTTTCTTCATAGGGCAGATCAGGTACGATGAGGGCGTCCACTCCGCATTCAGCCGCATTTTTTATGAACCGTTCACTTCCGTAAACGAAAACTGGGTTTAAGTAAGTCATGAAAGCCAGAGGGACATTGGTTTTCATGCGGATTCTTTTTACAGATTCAAAGATCTTATCTGTGGTGGTTCCGGCTGAGAGAGCACGCATATCAGCCTCTTGAATTACGATGCCTTCTGCCACTGGGTCGGAAAATGGAATCCCTATTTCAATCAAATCTGCGCCAGCCTCTGCCATGGCTGGAATCAATAGTTCTGTTATAGAAAGGTCCGGATCTCCTGCTGTGATAAAGGGGATAAAAGCTTTCCCTTTTGTAAATACTTCTGTGATTCTACTCATAGATTTGTACCCCCTTATAACGGGCTATGGCAGCAACATCCTTATCGCCACGCCCAGATAAATTAATAACAATGACTTCATCTTTTCCCATGGAAGGCGCAATTTTCCTAGCGTGAGCAATTGCATGAGAGCTTTCAATGGCAGGAATAATCCCTTCTATTCGGGATAAATATTCAAACGCCTCTACCGCCTCCAAATCCGTTACAGGCACATATTGTGCACGTCCGGAATCATGGAGATTTGCGTGCTCCGGCCCGATACCAGGATAGTCAAGACCTGCGGAAATGGAGTAAACAGGAGCAATCTGTCCGTATTCATCCTGGCAGAAATAGGATTTCATGCCGTGAAAGATACCAAGAGTCCCTTTTGAAATGGTAGCCGCATGTTGATCGGTATCAATGCCGTGTCCAGCCGCTTCACAGCCAATCATCTTGACTGAAGGCTCTTCCAGGAATTCATAGAAAAGTCCCATGGCATTGCTGCCACCGCCCACACAGGCGATTAAAAGGTCCGGGAGCTTGCCTTCTGCTTTTAGGATCTGAGAGCGAACTTCCTTGCCAATGATGCTTTGAAAGTCCCTGACTATGGTAGGAAAAGGGTGAGGGCCCATGACAGAACCAAGGACATAGTGAGTATCCTCCACTCGGTTGGTCCACTCCCTCATGGTTTCGTTGACGGCATCTTTTAAGGTCTTCGTTCCGCTTGTTACCGGGTGGACTTTAGCCCCTAAAAGCTCCATTCGAAATACATTCAAAGCCTGGCGCTCGGTATCCTCTTCTCCCATGTATATCTCACATTCTAATCCCATCAGGGCTGCTGCGGTAGCGGTTGCTACGCCATGCTGACCTGCCCCTGTTTCTGCAATGACTCTGGTCTTTCCCATCTTTTTGGCAAGGAGAACCTGCCCTAAGGCATTGTTGATTTTGTGGGAACCAGTGTGATTTAGATCTTCCCGTTTTAAATAGATTTTTGCCCCACCAAGGTCCTCTGTCATCTTCTCGGCGTAATAAAGCAGAGAGGGACGTCCGGTAAAAGTTTCGTGAAGGGTCTGTAGCTCTTTGAGAAATTCTTCGTCGTGACTGTATTTTTCATAAGCTTCTAAAAGTTCTTCTACTGCATTCATCAGCGTTTCCGGGACAAATTGTCCGCCGTGCTGTCCAAATCTTCCTTTTGACATTTTCATTCACTCCTTAATATTTGTATGATTTCTTTTATTTTCTCCGGGTCTTTTCTGCCCTCTGTCTCAAGACTGCTACTTAGGTCAAGACAAAAAGCATCTGTAGCTGCTGCTCTTAACATGTTCTTGGCTCCAATTCCACCTGCCAGGAACCAGGGCTTTTTTATGACGGGAATGGAAGACCAGTCAAAGCTTTTTCCGCTTCCTCCGTATACATCTTTGGAATAGGTGTCAAAGAGCAGATAATCCGAAGGAAAATGTTCTGCTTTCGACATATCGTCTTCAGACCGGACTCTTATGGCTTTTATCATGGGGACCGGAATCTCCATTTGTTCTTTCAAAGAAGTGGCGTAGTCCGGATCCTCATCTCCATGAAGCTGTACCATTCCAATGGTTCCGTCCTCTATAAGAGCTAAGATATCCTTTATGGGGCTATTTACAAAAACTCCTACAGATGGAATTTCCGGCAGTAAAACCTCTCTTAGCTGCTTTGCTTTATAGGGGGTGAGCTGTCTTTTTCCAGGGGCAAATACAAAGCCAGCATAATCTGGTTTCCATAGATTGACCGCTTCTATGTCCTCGACCCTGGTGAGACCGCATATTTTAATCCGTTTTTTCCTTTCATTCACGTGCAAGCCTCCTTAAAATGGTGGATCAGCGCCTGCTTATTAAACGCCCGCATCAGGCTTTCTCCTAAGAGGATTCCATTGACACCTGCCTGGGCCAGAGTTTTAATCTGTTCTTGGGTACTGATTCCGCTTTCCGCTACAAAAAGTAATTCTTCAGGCACCATGGCTCTCAATCTTAAAGAGGTTTCAAAGTCTACCTGAAAAGTCTTTAAGTTTCGGTTGTTCACACCAATGATTCTGGCACCAGCTGATAATGCGGAATGGACCTCTTCTTCATTATGAGCCTCCACCAGTGAACTTAAGCCAAGGCTGTCACAGATTTTTATATATTCCTTTAACTCATCCGTGGAGAGGAGAGCGCAGATGAGAAGAACGGCTGAGGCACCAATTACCTTTGCTTCATAGATCTGGTAAGGGTCAACAGTAAAATCTTTTCTTAATAGGGGAAGGGATACGGTTTTTTGTATGTCGCTTAAGTACGCATTGCTCCCCATAAAATATTCCGGTTCCGTAAGAACTGAGATGGCATCAGCCCCTGCCATTTCATACTCCCGGGCAATCTCAAGGTAGGGGAAATTAGGTGCAATCAGACCTTTAGAGGGGGAAGCACGTTTCACCTCGCAGATAAAAGAGATACCAGGAGCTTTCAGCTTTCTCTCCAGTGGGGAACTTCTGGTTTCATCCTGAGAGGCCAAACACGCTGCCTCTGCCTGTCTTTTCATTTCCTCAAGGGAAAAGATTTCTTTTGCTGCCTCTACTCTTTTTTTAGAGGCAGCAGCCAAAGTATCTAATATCATAGCAACACCTCCGTAGTGGCACTTACAAACTGATTTAGCTTCTCCAGTGCCTTTCCAGAATCAATCAGGTCCTCAGCTATTTTGATGCACTGGGAAATGGTACAGTCATCAATGCCAAGATACAGGCTTAAAGCTGAATTTAAGACGACGATATCACGCTTAGGACCTTTTATGGTTCCGCTTAATAAATCTCTGGTGATCTGGGCATTTTCCTCAGGGGTTCCTCCCAGGAGGTCAGACAGTGAGGACCGATTCAGACCAAACTGCTCTGGTGTGATTTCATACGGAATCAGTTCTCCAAACCGGATTTCACAGACATGGGTGATTCCGGTCACTGTGGCTTCATCAAGCCCATCATCGCCGCATACCACAAGCCCGCGTTTGACTCCAAGGTTACTTAAGACCTGTGCAAGAGGTTCCACCAGCTTTCGATCATAAACTCCAAGCAGTTGCATGGTAGCTCCTGCCGGATTGGAGAGAGGGCCGAGTATGTTAAAGATCGTGCGGATGCCTAGCTCTTTTCTTACAGGTCCGGCGTATTTCATGGAAGAATGATGGGTCTGTGCAAACAGGAAACACATGCCAGTATCTTTTAGAATTTGCCCTGACTGCTCCGCCGTAAGGTTTAGTTGAACGCCCAGGCATTCTAACACGTCTGCGGCACCACTTTTACTAGATACGCTGCGGTTTCCATGCTTTGCCACTGGAACGCCACCTGCGGCTACTACAAAGGCGCTGGTGGTGGATATATTAAAGGTTCCTACTTCGTCTCCTCCAGTGCCTACGATATCAATGACTGGAAAATCAGGTTCCAGACGGAGCGCCTTTTCCCTCATAACGGTGGCACAGGCTGTGATCTCGTCAATGGTTTCCCCTTTCATCCGAAGTCCTGTTAGAAATGCTGCCATTTGTGCTGGCGTGGTCTCACCGCTCATGATTTCGTTCATAACTTCCCTTGCGGCTTCAAAGCTTAAATCTTGCCCTTCGATTACATCATGGATTGCCTGTTGGATCATTTCGTTTGCCTCCTTCTAATCATGAGTGGTTATGGATAGGAAATTTTTAAGGATAGATTCTCCGTTTGGAGTCAGTATGGATTCCGGGTGAAACTGTAAGCCGTAAACGGCGTAGTCTTTATGCTTCACCGCCATAATCTCTCCCATATCGTCGGTGCCAATGGTGGTAAGGCAAGAAGGAAGGGTTTCCCTCCTGGCAATGAGAGAGTGGTATCTGGCAGCAGCTATCTTATTTTCTAATCCCTGAAACAAGGGGTCAGAGGAATCGATTGAGAGGATGCTCTGCTTTCCATGCATCAGTTTTTTCGCTCGGGTGATCTCTGCACCAAAGACTTCGCAAATTCCCTGATGTCCAAGACATACTCCAAGAATTGGAACTGTTCCAGCCAGACTCCTTACTACGTCTTCACAAACACCGGCATCTTTTGGGTAACCAGGGCCAGGAGAGAGAACAATGTGGCTTGGAGATAACTCCTTTATTTCTTCCACCGTCAATTCGTCGTTTCGGATTACCTTGATATCCGGGTTTAATCCACCAATCATTTGAACCAGGTTGTAGGTAAAGCTATCGTAATTATCAATAAATAGTATCATAGATCGTTTACCTCCCCGGCTCTCATAAGGGCACTTATCACTGCTTTGGCTTTGTGTTCCGACTCTTCGTATTCCAGCGTTGGTATGCTGTCTGCAACAATGCCGCCTCCTGCCTGGACGGAGACAATGCCGTTTTTCCTTACCGCCATTCGTATGGCAATGCAGGTATCCATGTTTCCTGTGAAATCCACATATCCCAAGGCTCCACCGTAGATTCCTCTTGGTTCCGTCTCTAGCTCCTCAATAATCTGACAGGCCCGAATCTTTGGAGCACCGGAGAGTGTACCGGCAGGAAGGACGGATTCAATGGCAGAGAAGGCGTCGCAGTCTTTTTTTATATTGGATTCCACCTGGGAGCAGATATGCATTATGCGGGAATAGCGGTGGATCATCTGATATCCGGTTACTTCTACGGAGGAAAACTCTGAGATCTTCCCAAGGTCATTCCTTCCAAGGTCTACTAACATGTTGTGCTCAGCCAATTCTTTTTCATCGGCAAGGAGTTCTTTTTCCAGCTTCAAATCCTCTGCTGGATCTTTTCCTCTTGGTCTAGAACCTGCCACCGGGAAGGTAGTCAGCCTTTGATCCTTTAACCGGACCAGGGTCTCTGGTGAGGTGCTCATAATTTCCATATCCCCGGTGCTCAGATAAACCATGTAAGGAGATGGATTGGTGGTTCTTAAAATCCGATATGCATTTAAGAGACTATCCGGGTATTGGCTTTCAAACCTTCTAGATAAAACGGCCTGGAAGATGTCGCCGTTTACAATGTGTTCCTTCGCCTGTTCCACCATATGGCAGTAATCTTCTTTGGTCACATTGCAATGAAAAGAGGGGGTATTTAAAACCGTGGATTTTTCTAAGGGTGCCATATCCCCAATCATTCGGGCGATGCTCTCTAACTTGGTACACGCCTTTCCGTAGTTTTCCATCACCTGATCTGTCTTCATATTGACCACAATGCTGATTTTCTGAGTCAGATGATCATAGGCAATGACGGTGTCAAACAGCATTAAGTCAAAATCGTTGCAGTCCCCTTTTTTTATGGAGAGTACTGGCTCCGCATATCCAATCATGCTGTAAGCGAAGTATCCCACAAAGCCACCGGTAAAAGGTGGAAGACCAGGAATCTTAGGGGATTTGTATTCTTTTAGAATCTCCCTTAAGACATCATAAGGCTGTTTGGTCTTTATAACCTGATCATGGATAGCAGCTTCCTCTTGCCGGTAGGAATGGATAGTTACCTCCTCATTTTTACAGGAAACACTCATGACTGGATCATATCCCAGAAAGGAGTATCGGCCCCAGGTTTCACCGCCCTCAATGCTTTCCAGCAGATAATATCGGCTGCTTAAGGCTGCGATTTTACGCAGCAGGGTAATTGGTGTAACGATGTCTGCAAATATTTCCCTGCAGACCGGGATTACGGGATAGGAGGCAGCCAGTGCCCCGATTTCCTTGCAGTCCGGTGTAAGATTCATAATGATAAACTCCTTTCTGTGATTGTATGAGATTAAAATAAAATAAAAAAAGCTCCCGTCCCTCTTTCCACATAAATATGGAAAAGAGGGACGGAAGCTAAAATTACGGTTCCGTGGTACCACCCTGATTGAAGAAGTTAGACTTCTCCCACTTTAAACACACGAACATGTGTCTCCCCTTGATAACGGATAGGAAACCCGTTGACATCTACTCCCAGAATCTGGTTTCAAGCCACCCTCGCAGGTCCATTGGGATCTAACATCAACGCTTCCTCTCACCAACCGGAAGCTCTCTGTGCATGATGAAAAAATCTTACTTACTCCTGCTCATCAGTTTATCACTTTGTTTTGCTACAGTATATGAGATGAAAAGTAAAATGTCAATACTTATTTTTTAAATTATCTGGGACATTGACATTTGGAAAAAGGATGAGTAGAATGGTGCTAATTGAATGCAAAATTGATACAAAAAAGAGGAGGAATATCCTATGGCTAAAATCGGGATCATTGGAATCGGAAATATGGGCTATGCCATACTAAAAGGCTTGCTTGCCGTATACTCGAAAGAAGAAATTATCTTTACAGATGTAAACCTGGATCGGTGCAAAGAGATTACAAAGGATCTGGGGGTTGCCCATACAGAAACTAATATGGAGCTTTCAGGTCAGGCTAAATATATCGTACTGGCTGTTAAACCTCAGTACTTTAATCCGGTTCTTGCAGATATCCGTCACAGTGTCACGGAAAAGAATGTCATCATATCCATTGCTCCAGGAATAACCACCACTCAGTTAAAGGAAAAGCTTGGAGATGAAAAAAGAGTGGTTCGTGCCATGCCAAACACTCCAGCACTCTTAGGAGAAGGAATGACAGGCGTCTGCTATGAGGAAAAGGCATTTACCGAGGAAGAGAAAAAGTCCATTGAAGATATCTTTAGCTCCCTGGGCAGAATGAGAATCGTGGAAGAGCGGTTGATGAATGCTGTAGTATGTGTCAGCGGAAGTTCTCCTGCTTATGTGTATATGTTTATTGAAGCCTTAGCAGACAGTGCGGTAAAGTACGGACTGCCAAGAGATGCTGCCTATGAGATGGCTGCTCAGGCGGTTCTTGGAAGCGCAAAGATGGTTTTAGAAACGGGGGAGCATCCGGGCGCATTAAAGGACAAAGTCTGTTCTCCAGGAGGAACCACTATTGCTGCTGTATCTGCTTTAGAAGAGTCAGGTTTTCGCAGTGCTGTTATAAAAGCAGCCGATGCCTGCTATAAAAAATGCACCGAAATCTAAGTGAAAAATCGGAGGAATCTAAATGAATCAACCGCCAGTTGTGCGTTTGGACAGAACCTTTAAATACCAGGGAAGTATCCTAACGATGTATCAGGATACCATCCTTGCAAACGGCCATGAAGCCCACTGGGATTTTATTCACCACATTGGAGCTGCTGCCGTGGTTCCAGTGACAAAGGAAGGCAAAATCTTAATGGTGCGCCAGTACAGAAACGCCCTAGACCGCTATACCCTAGAGGTCCCTGCTGGAGCCCTTGATGCTCCTGATGAGCCAAAGATCGACTGTGCCCATAGGGAACTGGAAGAAGAGACCGGATTTAAGACAGAGAAAGAAAAACTTGAATATCTAATCAGCGTCAACACCACCGTGGCATTTTGTGACGAGGCCATTGACATCTTTGTTGCAAGAGACTTAGTTCCATCCAAGCAAAATCTGGACGAAGAAGAGTGCATCGAAGTGGAGGAGTGGACCGTAAAAGATCTAGAAGAAAAGATCTTTCAAGGCGAGATTACAGATGGAAAGACCATAGCCGCTATCTTAGCCTATGCAAGGAAATACGATGTAAAATAAGAACTGAATAAATAACCCTCTGCAGGCATAAATTGTGACAAGACCTGTAGGGGGATTTTTTATGGCTAGATTACTCGATACGTTAAGAATCCGTTTTGGCAGAAGAACGGAAAATAATTATATGAAGGTATACCGTAGCACAAGGACATGGGATATCTACCTGATCTGCTTTTTCATTGGACTGACTGCTGGAACGGTTATGGCTAATTTTTGGTACTCTTCCTTTTCCGATGAAGCAGTATATTATTTAGGCCTCCTAAACCGGAATGTTGATCTGGGAAAAGGGGAACGCATGCAGCTTTTCGGACAGGTTCTAAGTCAGAGGCTCATGGAGGTGTGGATCATCTGGCTTATTGGCATGACCGCTTATGCGTTGCCGTTGTTTTGTGTCTTTATGTCTATGGCAGGATTCTCCATGGGATTTGTCCTTTCTGTTATAACCGTTCAAAAAGGACTTATGGGACTTCCGGTTTTTTTTATGACAGTGATGCCACAATGCCTGTTCTACCTTCCAGTTTTTGGTATTTTATTGTTACTAGGAATACAAAAGGAGCGGAGATTTCGAATTCCTGCATTTATCTTACTCCTGCTCCTGACTGCCGCCGGAAGCGGTCTGGAAGCATGGATAAACCCATTTTTCCTAAAGTCTGTCCTTTAAATGGCAAAAATAAATGAGAAAATAACACTGGGAATATTACCATATCTTGCGAACTAATACATTAGATGACCAATATCTTGTATGTATTATGTAAATTTACTTTGCATCCAGGATGATGTGGGAAAAATGTGTTTGATTTTATCGAAAATAGTCTATATAATAAGAGACAGAAGCCTTATTTTAAGGCGTTTTTTAAACCGAACGGTTAGGGGATATAGAAATGGTAGTTGAGATTAATCACTTTATAATTTATTTAAGAGAGATAAAAAAAACATCAAAGAACACAGAGGTTTCATACCAGAGGGATTTGATGCAGTTGGCTTCCTTTTTAGGACAGCAGGGAATTATAGAGGTTGGGAAAGTCACAAAGACTAGCCTAAACTCTTATATTCTGTACCTGGAAAAAGCGGGGAGGGCAACCACTACCATTTCTAGAACACTGGCATCCATGAAGGCTTTCTTTCATTATGAATGCACTCAGGGCAATATCGGTAAAGATCCGGCAGAACTGATTAAGGCGCCAAAGGTAGAAAAGAAGGAACCAATCATATTGACTGTGGACGAAGTAAATTGTCTTTTAAGTCAGCCTGATGGGGAGACTCCAAAGGAATTTAGGGACAGGGCTATGCTGGAACTTCTTTATGCCACAGGCATCCGAGTATCCGAATTAATTAACTTAAAAAAATCTGATTTGAATCTTACGGTAGGTTATATTACCTGTAAGGACGAGCATAAGGAGCGAATGATTCCGTTTGGTAAGGTGTCAAAACTGGCCCTTTCCGCTTATATGGAACGGGGAAGAGAACATCTTTTAAAGGAACAAGATAGTGAGTGGCTCTTTACTAATTGTAACGGAAGACCTATGAGTCGTCAGGGATTTTGGAAGATTGTTAAGTTTTACGGAGATAAGGCAGGGATTAAGGCGGATATCACGCCTCATTCTTTAAGACATTCCTTTGCAGCCCATCTATTGCGCAATGGAGCAGACATCCATGTAGTACAAGCTATGCTTGGACATTCTGATATGGCAACTACCCAGATGTATATGAATTATGCTCAAAAGGAAGCCGTTCGTCGTGCTTATACAGGAGTACATCCCAGAGGTTAAGGCTTAATGGAACAATGACATGCCTTCCGCCATATATTGCGGGAGGCATTCCTTTTTGTGAAAATTACAAAATGGTAAAAACAATATTTGCCTGAAAACAAGGTTTGCGCTATAATAGGTAAGGTTGTGCTGTAACACATATGAAAACAATAACAATATGAGGTATAGGAAATGAAAAAATTAGAAGATTATGTCACAAGTATACCAAATTTCCCAGAAGAGGGAATTGTATTCCGTGACGTGACTACCATACTGGAAGATCCAGATGGACTCTGTCTGGCTGTTGATGGCGTTCGCAAGATGCTTGAAGGAGTAGAATACGATTCCGTCATTGGACCAGAGTCAAGAGGATTTATCTTTGGAGTTCCAGTTGCTTATGCAGAGAGAAAAGGCTTTATTCCAGTACGTAAAAAAGGAAAGCTTCCAAGAGAAGTTCTTTCCATGGATTATGAGTTAGAATACGGCACTGCAACCATTGAACTTCACAAAGAATCCATTAAGCCAGGCCAGAAGATTGTTATCATTGATGATCTTATCGCGACTGGCGGAACCATCGAAGCGATTATAAAGCTGGTGGAAGCGTTGGGCGGAGAAGTAGTAAAGATCTGCTTTATCATGGAACTTGCTGGATTACAGGGAAGAGAAAAGCTGAAAGGCTATGATGTAGAATCTCTGATTATCTATGAAGGTAAATAAATAAAAAGACCAGGGGATTCCCAAGTGCAGAGTGTGTAAACACCTGATTTGGGAATCCCCTGGTCGCTTTTTGTATCGATATATTTTTATCAAAATTTATTTTTTTCGATACATTTAATAGGAGTCTTGATTTTATGATTTTCACTATGCTATGATATGAACTAAAACATATGATGACCATATTGCAGCAGTCTCATTCACACAGTTAGAGAAAGGAAAATTACAATGGCCGTACATGTTATTGATGAAGCAAATAGATGTTTAAACTGCAAAAAGCCTTTGTGCCGTCAGGGCTGTCCTATTAATACTCCAATTCCTCAGATGATTCAGGCTTTTAAGGGGGGAGATCTTAATGCGGCAGGAGAGATGTTATTTGAAAATAATTCTCTGTCTCTTGTTTGTTCTTTGGTTTGCAACCATGAAAAGCAGTGCGAAGGTCACTGCATTCTTGGAAAAAAAGGACAATCCGTCCACATCAGCAGCATTGAAAACTATATATCCGATACTATTTTTGATAAAATAAAGATTGAATGCAAACCGAAAAACGGGAAAAAGGTTGCTGTTATCGGCGCCGGTCCAGCTGGAATTACCATCTCCATCCTTTTGACGAAGGAAGGCTATAGCGTGACCATTTTCGATGCAAAGGATAAGGTCGGAGGAGTTCTGCAGTACGGAATTCCCGAGTTTAGACTTCCAAAATCCATTCTGGAACGTTACAAAAAGAAGCTTGTAGGAATCGGAGTTAAGATTCGTCCAAATACTGCCATTGGAACTGCCTTAGAGATCAAGGATTTAGTAAGAGATGGCTATCAGAGTATCTTTATTGGAACTGGTGTATGGAGACCTAAAACTCTTGGCGTTAAAGGAGAATCTCTTGGTAATGTCCACTATGCCATTGATTATCTGGCGAATCCAGATGCTTATGATCTGGGAGAGAGCGTAGCGGTTATTGGTATGGGTAACTCAGCCATGGATGTGGCTAGAACCGTAATTCGTCATGGAGCAAGAAAGGTAACCCTTTATGCAAGAGGTCTGCACAGCAATGCAAGCGATCATGAAACTGCTTATGCAAAGATTGACGGTGCCAACTTCCAGTATGGAAAACAGATTTATGAGATTACAGACGATGGCCCAGTATTTGAGACTGTAATCTATGATGAAGAAGGCAAGCAGATTGGCATGGAGGAAGAACGGGAGCAGATTTATGCGGATTCCACTATCATCTCCATCAGCCAGGGACCAAAAAGCAAGCTCATAAGCACCACAGAAGGCTTAAAGGCCAGTGCAAATGGTCTTCTTATGACCGATGAAGAAGGGCGTACTACAATTCCAGGTGTCTTTGCTTCTGGTGATGTGGTTATGGGAGCTAGAACGGTAGTTGAGGCTGTGGCATATTCAAAGAAAGTAGCTCAGGCTATGGATGAATATATGAAATCAAAAGATGAGCAATAGACATGAATTATAATAGTTTGATCAATCTTCAAGGAATGTTATTCCTTCTCGTGGCGGCAGGCATAATCCTTCGAAAAAAAGGGATTCTTCACGAGGAGGCAAAGGCAGTCTTAACGGATCTAGTCATTTATTTTATCCTGCCTTGCAATATTATCAGCTCCTTTTTGATTGAGTTTAATAGAAAAGTTTTAATGGAGTTTGCCATCATACTAGTGATCGCTTCCTTAATTCAGGTTGTATGCCTGATTCTTGCAAATACTCTCTACAAAAAGGAACCAGATAGCAGGAAAAAAGTACTGCAATACGGCACGGTCTGTTCCAATGCGGGATTTATGGGTAATCCCATTGCCGAAGGTGTTTATGGAGCGCAGGGACTCATGTTTGCCTCCATATTCCTTATCCCACAAAGAATCGTCATGTGGTCGGCGGGAGTTTCATATTTTACAGAAAGTCCAGATCGGAAGACGGTTGTAAAAAAGGTTTTGACGCATCCTTGTATCATAGCAGTTTATATTGGTGTGTTTTTCCTGGTCACTCAGTTAAAGATGCCGGAGTTTTTAGAAAACACCATTAGAGGGGTGGGAGGTTGTACCACCACAGTATCCATGGTGTTAATCGGTACCATATTGGCTGAAGTGAAGCTTAAGAGTATGCTGGACTGGGGAATTGTGAAATATACGGTAATCCGGTTATTCCTGATTCCCTTTATGGTATTTATCGCTTGCCGCCTCTTTTCTGTAGATAAAGTGCTATCAGGAGTGTCCATTCTTTTAGCTGGAATGCCAGCAGGAAGTACAACCGCCATACTGGCAGCAAAATATAACGGAGATTATATTTTTGCCACCAAGTGTGTGGTAGTGACAACACTGTTATCCTTGCTCACCATACCTTTGTGGTGTATATTTCTTTAAATGGCAGGCGGCTAAAACCGTCTGCCATTTTAAATCATCAATAAAACTAATTGTTGCATGCCCAGGAATATGATAGAATATTTGCATTGAAGAAAGGAGGGATCGTTATGAAACGACTGGAAACTGATCTCCATCTGCATTTGGACGGCTCCTTATCAACTGATGTGGTAAGGCTGCTTGCAGCTGAAATCGGCTATGATTTTGAAGGAAAAAGTGTAAAGGAAAGTATCTCTGTAGGAGACGATTGCAAAAGCTTGGTGGAATATTTAAAGTGCTTTGATCTTCCAGCACAGCTTTTACAGACAGAAGACGCACTGGAGTTGGCATCAAAGGACCTTGTAATACGCCTGGCGGAGCAAGGACTGATCTATACAGAGATAAGATTTGCACCCCAGCTTCACATGAGAAAAGGACTTACGAAGGAAAAGGTGGTTCAGGCGGTTATTCGTGGAGTGGAGAAGGGAACGAAGGAAGCACCATCCATTACGGCAGGTATTTTGCTTTGTTCTATGGTCAATGGTTCTGATAAGGAAAATGAGGAAACCTTTGATCTTGCAGGTGGCTATTTAAATAAGGGAGTGGCAGGAGTTGATATTGCCGGACCGGAAGGAATGGTGCCTATGGCACATTTTGAACCTCTCTTTAAAAAGGCTTATCAAATGGACATCCCCTTTACCATTCATGCAGGAGAATGCGGAGATTGCGAGAATATAATCAAAGCAGTGGCCTACGGTGCGAAACGAATTGGACACGGTTGTGCTGCGATACAATCTGAAGCATGTATGGACCTTTTAAAAAGGGAAAAGATTATATTAGAGATGTGTGTGATCAGCAATCTTCAGACGAAGGCAGTCCCTTCCATTAAAGAACACCCTCTAAAGGCATTTTATGACAGAGGAATCCGTGTAACTTATAACACGGATAACACAACCGTTTCTGACACAAGCCTTTTAAAGGAAGCAGAAATGATAAAAGAGCATATGGGATTTACAGAGGCGGATTTAAGGCAGATGAACCGATATGCGCTGGAAGGTGCTTTCCTAAAACAGGAAGAGAAAGAAAAAATAATTGCATTTTTCGACAATAATAATTATAATGAATGATAACTACGTTTAAAAAACGATAAATACTGGAATGCTAGAAAAAGGTGACGGCATATGGCGGATTATCCATTGATGGAAAATAATAATAAGGCAGCTTTGGAGATGGCAAAGCGTGAGAAGCAGGGACTCGATACGGAATTGGAGGCCCCTGCGGATTTTACGAGTCCTGAGGTGCTTTATGAAGAGCTGGTGAAAAGCATCAGACGATACCATCCTTCCGATGATATAACCATGATTAAGAAGGCATATCAGATCGCTCACGATGCCCATAAAGACCAAAAGAGAAAATCGGGTGAACCCTATATCATTCACCCTCTTTGTGTTGCGATCATTCTGGCAGATCTGGAGATGGACAAAGAGACCATCGCAGCCGGAATTCTTCATGATGTGGTAGAAGACACGGTCATGTCCTTAGATGAACTGAAGGCAGAGTTTGGCGAAGAAGTCGCCCTCTTGGTAGATGGCGTAACAAAACTGACTCAGATATCCTGGTCTATGGATAAGATGGAGCTGCAGGCAGAGAATTTAAGAAAGATGTTCTTAGCTATGGCAAAAGACATCCGAGTGATTATTATCAAACTTTCTGACCGTCTTCATAACATGCGTACTCTTCAGTACATGAAACCGGAAAAGCAAAAGGATAAAGCCAGGGAAACCATGGAGATTTATGCTCCGATTGCCCACCGTCTTGGTATTTCAAAGATAAAGATTGAGCTTGACGATCTGTCCCTCAAATACCTTCATCCAGATACTTACTATGAACTGGCAGAGAAAATATCTCTAAAAAAGGAAACCAGGGAATACTTTGTAAGGAGCATTGTAGATGAGGTTGAGGAACATCTGCTTACTTCTGGGATTGAAGGCAAAGTGGACGGCCGCGTCAAGCATTTTTTCAGCATCTATAAAAAGATGGTGAATCAAAATAAAACTTTGGATCAGATTTATGATCTGTTCGCAGTAAGAATTCTCGTGGAGAGCGTAAAGGACTGCTATGCAGCACTAGGCGTTATTCATGAGCTTTATAAGCCGATTCCTGGCCGTTTTAAAGATTATATCGCAATGCCAAAACCAAATATGTACCAATCCCTTCACACGACGCTGATCGGTAATAACGGTCAGCCCTTTGAGATTCAGATTCGTACCTATGAGATGCACCGCACAGCGGAATACGGTATTGCTGCACACTGGAAGTATAAGGAAAGCGGAAGCGGACAGGTGGCTGCGGCCAAAGAGGAAGAGAAGTTAAGCTGGCTGCGTCAGATTCTGGAATGGCAAAAGGACATGTCTGATAACATGGAGTTCTTAAACATGGTAAAGGGCGACCTTGACTTATTCTCAGACAGTGTTTACTGCTTTACGCCTTCTGGCGATGTAAAGAACTTACCAAGCGGCTCAACTCCAATTGACTTTGCATACTCCATTCATAGTGCTGTTGGTAATAAGATGGTTGGTTCCCGTGTTAACGGAAAGCTGGTTAACATTGAATATGTGATTCAAAACGGAGACCAGGTAGAGATTATTACCTCCCAAAACAGCAGGGGCCCAAGCAGGGACTGGCTGAATATCGTAAAAAGTACTCAGGCTAAGAATAAGATCAACCAGTGGTTTAAGACTGAGCTTAAGGAAGACAACATCCTCCGCGGTAAGGAGATGGTGGATCGATACTGCAAGACAAAGGGAATTGTTTATTCGGATATCAACAAGCCGGAGTATCAAGAAAAAGTCATGAAGCGTTATGCCTTCCGTGATTGGGATTCCGTGATTGCTTCCATTGGACATGGCGGTTTAAAAGAAGGCCAGGTCATCAATAAGATGATTGATGAGCGGGAGAAGAAACTTAAGAAGAGTGTTTCCGACAAAACGATTTTAAATGACATTGAAGATATGAGCAACAAACTGCCGGTTAAGAGACGAAGTGGCAGTGGAATCGTAGTAAAAGGCATCCATGACTTGGCAGTTCGTTTCTCCAAATGCTGCAGTCCAGTACCTGGAGATGAGATTGTGGGTTTTGTTACAAGAGGAAGAGGAATTTCCATTCACAGAACCGATTGTGTGAATGTATTTAATCTGCCGGAAGATGAAAGAAACCGTCTCATTGATGCCGAATGGCAGGAGCAGGAGGGAGAAGCGACGAAAGAGCGTTACTCCTCTGAGATTAAGATATTTGCCAACAACCGTATTGGTATGTTTGTAGATATCTCTAAGGTATTTACGGAACGTCAGATTGATATTACCTCCATGAATTCCAGAACCAACAAGCAGGGTAAAGCTACGATTACCATGACTTTTGATATTCATGGTGTGGAGGAACTTGGAAAACTAGTAGATAAGCTGAGACAAATCGAAGGAGTAATAGACATTGAGAGGACTGCGGGATAGCGCAGTTTTCTCTTTTTAAGCCGATGTTTCACGATCGAAAGGAGAATCTCTATGATTCAAGGTATTCAATACAATCCATTTACGATCAGACAGGCGACGGTATGCCCGCTGCCAGTTCCAGGAACAGATTTGCAGTTTCCTCTGCTCCAGTTAGATATAGACAGTTACATTGTAGGCGCTGAGATTCAATCCGGAATTAATTTTAACTATGCGGAAGGTGTACATTGTATCCAGATTGGAAAGTACTCCGCTCTTGCAGAGAAGATTACGTTTCTCATTAATCTAAACCATGATTACAAATCCGTTTTTCAGGGAAGTCCGTCATTTATCTCAGAAACCAGACCCAGCAAGCTGAAACGAAAGGGAAGTGTACTCATTCAAAACGATGTATGGGTTGGTCACGGCGTTACCTTACTTAGTGGTACTACCATTCATAACGGTGCCATTATCGGTGCAGAAAGTGTAGTGACAAAGGACGTTCCATCCTACGCTATTGTGGCGGGGAATCCGGCTAAGATCATTGGATATCGGTTTCCAGAGGAACAGCGAGCGGCCTTAAATGAAATTGCCTGGTGGAATTGGGAATCTGCAAAACTTCTGGAGCGGAAAGAGGAATTATTTCAACCCGTAGAACTTTTTATAGAGAAATTTCAAAAAGAAGCAAGAGAGGCATGGGATCAGGTAGTACCTGCATATGAGAAAGATACAAGAAAAAATCTACTTCTTATCATGGATGCCAAGGAACCCTTCCCGGTTTGGCAAAAGGTAGTAAAAGAGTATATCGCCCTAAGAGAAACCGGTTATCAGTCAAGGCTGATTCTTTATCTTTCTTCCTTGTCGGTGGAACAAGGGCACAAAGAGATGTTACTTGATGTATTAAAGGATTATAAAGGTTTGGGAGATGACATCATAATCATGGATTCCATACCTTCTGAGGATGTAAGAAGCCTGTTTGCATCGGCGGATTACTTTATCACTACAAGACAGGAAAAGAATCTGCTTTGGACGGAATATGCAGACCATTATGGCACAAAGCTTTTATATGGCACAGACATTCCGGTATTTTCCTTATAAAATAAATACATACAGACAAGATTAGTAAGGAGAGAGAACATGAGCGATTTCAGAATAAAGACATATCCGGTAGGACAGATTGGCACAAACTGCTATATTTTATACCGAGAGTCACTTCAAGAGGCGATCATTGTAGATCCTGGTGCACAGGGTGGTTATCTGGTAGAAAAGTGCAAGGAGCTTGGTGTAACGCCAAAAGCTATTTTCCTCACTCATGGACATTTTGATCACATTCTCGGTGTGGATGAGGTAAAGGTTTTGTATCCGGATATAAAAATCTACGCAGGCGAACATGAGAAGATGACGTTGATGGATCCGTCTATTAATTTAACGGGTGGATTTGGAGGGGCGTATACCCTTTTACCTGATGTATTTTTAAAAGATGGGGAGAGTATAACCCTATCTGGAATAAACTTTCAGGTAATTCATACACCAGGTCATACCAGAGGTTCTATCTGTTTCTTTATTGCGGATGAAGAGGTTCTCATAAGCGGAGATACTCTGTTTTTAGAATCCCTTGGCAGAACGGATTTTCCCATGGGAGATCAGTCACTTATTATCAGATCCATTAAAGAAAAGCTGTTTGTACTACCAGAAGATACGCTTGTTTATCCTGGACATGGAGATAAGACCACCATCGGCCATGAACTAGTTTACAATCCAGTGGCATTATACAGAGAATAGGAAAAAATATGATAGGATTATTTTTAGATGACCAGTCTTTTGAGCAGGATATCAGGGAATTATTAATGGCCTTTTATCCAGGGGAGAGCTTTTCCCACCAAGAGACGTCAGAGGAAGAGTACCGGCTTGTGGTACGAAGCAAGACGGATGAGAATAGCTTTTTACTTAACATCAGGGATATGGAAAGCGGTAAGGAATTAATAGACTCCGTTGAAGTCCATTTCCCTGATCGGTTTGAGACGAAGAACCGAATTAAGCGCATGCTTTATAAGATGGCGATGGAACATACAAAAGCAACCCTCCCTTGGGGAACCTTAACGGGTATCCGTCCAACCAAGATTGCGATGACAGAGCTTTTGGCGGGACATTCTAAGGACGAGGTCAGCGCCTATATGAAGGAAGCTTACTTAACAAGTGATTCCAAAATCAATCTAAGCGTTGAGATTGCAAGCCGGGAAATTAGCCTTCTTTCAGAAATTGACTTTGAACGTGGCTACAGTCTCTATATTGGAATCCCATTTTGCCCGACCACCTGTCTTTACTGTTCTTTCACCTCTTACCCTATCTCTCAGTGGGAAAAACGTATGGATCTGTATTTAGATGCATTATTTCGGGAGATGGAATATACCTCCAAACGGATGAAGGGGAGAACCCTGGATACTGTATACATCGGAGGGGGCACTCCTACCTCTCTTTCCGCCCATCATCTGGATGTGCTGATTCAAAGGCTGTATGATACTTTTGATTTTAGTACGGTAAAGGAATTTACCGTAGAGGCCGGAAGGCCTGACAGTATCACGGAAGACAAGCTTAAGGTTTTAAAAGCCCATGGAGTGACCAGAATCTCTATTAATCCTCAGACCATGAAGCAGGAGACCCTTGCTATCATAGGCAGAAGGCATACGGTGGATATGGTAAAGGAACAATTTGCCCTTGCCAGGTCACTGGGATTTGATAACATTAACATGGATCTCATCATTGGTTTGCCAGAAGAAGACATAGAAGATGTGAGAAATACCATGGAAGAAATAAAGGCATTATCCCCAGACAGCATCACCGTTCATTCCCTGGCAATCAAACGTGCGGCTCGTCTTAACATGTTTAAGGACAAGTACGGTGATTTGAAAATGGTGAATACCCAGGAGATGATTGATCTAACTGCAGAGTATGCAAGGAAGATGGGTCAGGAGCCATATTACTTATACCGTCAGAAAAACATGGCGGGGAATTTTGAAAATGTAGGATACTCCAGGCCGGGAAAGGCGTGCATTTACAACATTCTGATTATGGAAGAAAAACAGACCATAATCGCTCTTGGAGCCGGAACCAGCACTAAGGTGGTATTTCCCAAAGAAAACCGCCTGGAACGAGTGGAAAATGTCAAAGACGTGGACCTGTATATCAATCGAATCGACGAAATGATAGAAAGAAAAGAAAAAATGCTTGCAAATTTAGAAATGTAATTTAAAATAAAAGCAGGAATCATCATTAAATTAAGAAAAACGGAGTGAATGAGATGGCATTGAAAAAGAAACCGGTTACCGGAATGAAGGATATTCTGCCCGCAGAAATGCAGGTGCGTGAATACGTAACGAACCAGATACGTGAAACTTACGGTGGCTTTGGCTTTCATTCCATTGAAACTCCCTGCGTGGAGCATATAGAAAATCTGTCCAGTAAACAGGGCGGTGACAATGAAAAGTTGATTTTTAAGATTATGAAGCGTGGAGAAAAGTTAAATATAGAGGAAGCCAAAGAAGAAATTGATCTGACTGACAGCGGACTTCGTTATGATTTAACCGTTCCTTTATGCAGATATTATTCCAATCATGCCGCTTCTTTGCCCTCTCCATTTAAATCCCTTCAGATGGGAAGTGTTTGGAGAGCAGACCGCCCTCAAAGAGGACGATTCAGACAGTTCGTTCAGTGTGATATCGATATCCTTGGAGACGGCAGCAGGCTGGCAGAAATCGATTTGATTTTGGCAACCACCACACTCTTAGGAAAAATTGGTTTTAAAGGATATACGGTTAGAATCAATGACAGAAACATCCTAAAAGGAATGGCGGCTTTTTGCGGTTTTCCGGAGGAGTCTTATGACCAGGTATTTATTATACTGGATAAGATGGACAAGATCGGCATGGATGGCGTGGAAAAAGAACTCATTGAAGCTGGCTATGAGGAAGAAAAAGTTAAGAAATACTTATCCCTTTTCGAGTCAACAACTCCGGATGCGTCTGGGGTTAGAAGCCTTGGAGAAACCTTAAAAGGCTCATTGGAAGATGATCAGGCAGAGAACCTGGCCGCGATCATTGACAGTGTGACAGGAATTGCGACCAGTCAGTTTACCATTCAGTTTGATCCCACTTTAGTAAGAGGAATGTCTTACTATACTGGAACCATATTTGAGATTCAGGTAGAGGGTTTCCCAGGATCAGTGGGTGGCGGCGGACGCTACGATAAGATGATTGGGAAATTTACTGGAATGGATACTCCAGCATGTGGTTTTTCCATTGGTTTTGAACGTATCGTCACCATTTTAATGGAGGAAGGCTTTACGGTTCCAGGAAGTCAGGAAAAGACAGCATTTTTGTTGGAAAAGGGTGTCAGTGACGAATTGACCAATCAAGTCATGAAGGAAGCCATGGAAGAACGGGCGAAGGGCGTGACTGTATTAGTCTCTCAGATGAACAAGAATAAAAAATTCCAGAAGGATGGTCTTTTAAAAGAAGGCTATACCCAGTTTAAAGAATTTTATAAAGATAATATGAAATAAATTTATTCAGGAGGAAATTATGGCAGAGTCAATGCTGGGATTAAAAAGATCCCATAGATGTACAGAGGTTACCACAGCAGATGCAGGCAAAGAAGTGACTGTTATGGGTTGGGTTCAAAAAAGCAGAAATAAGGGAGGAATCATCTTTGTAGATTTAAGAGATCGTTCCGGACTTTTGCAGATCATTTTTGAAGAAAGCGATTGCGGAGAAGAAAGCTTTGCAAAAGCAGAACGATTAAGAAGTGAATTTGTTGTTGCAATTACCGGCGTGGTTGAAAGCCGGGCTGGCGCTGTCAATGAAAATCTGGCAACTGGTGCCATTGAAGTGCGCGCAAGAGACTTACGAATTCTCTCTGAATCCGAGACTCCGCCATTCCCTATTGAAGAGAATAGCAAGACAAAAGAAGAATTGAGATTAAAATACCGTTATTTGGATCTTAGAAGACCTGACATTCAAAGAAATATTAAGATCAGAAGCCAGGTAGCTACTCTGGCAAGAGCTTTTCTTGCAGAAGAGGGGTTTTTAGAGATCGAGACACCTACCATGATTAAAAGTACACCGGAAGGCGCCAGAGATTATCTGGTACCAAGCCGTGTTCATCCGGGTTCTTTTTATGCGCTTCCTCAGTCTCCCCAGTTGTATAAGCAGCTTTTAATGTGCTCTGGTTATGACCGTTACTTCCAGCTTGCCAGATGTTACCGTGATGAAGATCTAAGAGCAGACAGACAGCCAGAATTTACTCAGATCGATATGGAGCTATCCTTTGTTGATGTTGATGATGTATTAAATGTCAATGAAAGACTGCTGAAAAAGATATTTAAGGAAACCTGTAATTACGACCTTCCTCTTCCAATTGAACGATTGACCTGGAGAGAAGCCATGGATCGCTTTGGTTCTGATAAGCCAGATATGCGTTTTGGAATGGAGCTGAATGATGTATCTGAATTAGTTAAGGATACTGAATTTGTTGTATTTAAGGGTGCGCTAGAAATGGGCGGATCGGTACGTGCAATCAATGCCGAAGGTCAGGGAGCTATGCCTCGTAAGAAAATTGATGCCCTCGTAGAATATGCAAAAGGCTTTGGAGCCAAAGGACTTGCTTATCTGGCAATCAATGAAGATGGAACCTATAAATGTTCTTTCTCTAAATTCATGACAGAGGAAGAACTTCATATTCTGGCAGAAGCATTGGGGGGAAAACCAGGAGATCTTCTCTTGTTTGCAGCGGACAAAGACAAAGTTGTGTTTGATGTATTAGGAAACTTAAGACTTGAGCTAGCAAGACAGCTTGATCTTTTGAAAAAGGATGAGTTTAAATTCTTATGGGTAACGGAATTCCCACTCTTAGAGTATTCTGAGGAACAGGGTCGTTACACTGCCATGCATCACCCATTTACCATGCCAATGGATGAAGATTGGGCAATGATCGACACCAATCCAGGTGCTGTTCGTGCAAAGGCATACGATATTGTATTAAATGGTACTGAGATTGGTGGCGGTTCTGTCCGTATCCATCAAGGAGATATTCAGTCCAAGATGCTTGAGATTTTAGGCTTTAGCAAAGAACAGGCGCAGGAGCAGTTTGGCTTCCTGTTAGATGCTTTTAAATTCGGAGTTCCTCCTCACGCAGGTTTGGCTTACGGGCTGGATCGTGTAATTATGTTAATTGTTGGCGCGGATAGCATCCGTGATGTGATAGCATTCCCGAAGGTAAAGGACGCTTCTTGCCTTATGTCAGAAGCACCAGCTCCAGTAGATTCAAAACAGCTTGAAGAGTTGGGAATTGGAATTAGTAAAGATAGTGAATAAGAAATAGACAAAAAGTGTTCTCTGCGGAACGAATTTAAAGGCGCAGAGGGCACTTTTTTGCTATAAATAATTAATTACAAAAGAAAAATATTTGGATCATCAGAAAAAAGAAAAATTTGAAGAAAATTATATCTTATCTTTACATGAATCTGGTATAATAAGGGAAAATAAGCGTTCCCAAAGGAGGATTTAAGCAATGAAAGGAAGTATAAGAAAAAGGTTTCTGTCACTTTGTATGGCACTTCTCATGGTTCTTTCCCTTACTACTGGTATATCCATCACTTCATTGGCTGCGGACAAGGATATTGTGGTTCTCTACACCAACGATGTCCACTGCGGAGTTGATGAAAACATTGGTTATGCAGGACTAGCTCTCTATAAAAAAGAGATGTTAGCCCAAACCCCTTATGTGGCGCTGGTAGACGGGGGAGATGCCATTCAAGGTGCGCCAATTGGCACACTCTCAGACGGGGGTTATTTAATTGACATTATGAATAAAGTCGGTTATGATTTCGCCGTCCCAGGCAACCATGAATTTGATTATGGAATGCCCCGTTTTTTAGAGCTGGCAGGAAAGTTAAACTGCGGCTACTACTCCAGCAATTTTATGGATCTTCGGACAGGATCTGCTGTATTTGCACCTTATAAAATGTTTACCTATGGCAATACAAAGGTTGCATTTGTAGGAGCGACTACACCGGAAAGCTTTACTAAGTCCACACCAACTTATTTCCAGGATGGAAGTGGAAATTACATCTATGGTTTTTGCGAAGATGAAAGTGGCAAAAAATTATACACCCAAATCCAGACTTCTGTGGATCAGGCAAAAGCAGAAGGCGCAGAAATCGTTGTACTAGTCGGTCACCTGGGTGAGAACGGAACTACAGATCAGTGGACCTCTGATCGTGTCATTAAAAACACCACAGGTATTAACGCAGTCATCGATGGTCATTCTCATGAAGTATACAATAAGTACGTGAAGAACAAAGACGGTAAAGATGTACTTCTTAATCAAACAGGAACCAAACTTAAAAATATTGGTAAGCTTACGATTAAAACTGATGGAACTATAACCGGTGAGATGGTAACTAAAGTTCCAGAAGGAGTTGTAGCAAGCACTTACACCGTTAAGAAGGGAGATACCTTAAGCCGAATCGCAAAGAAGGAATTAGGCTCATATCATCGTTACCGTGAAATCTATGATTCCAACCGAGGTGCTATCAAGGACCCTAATGTTTTAACTGTAGGTTCTCAGCTTGTAATTCCCGCAAAGAGTTCCGTAACAACCGATGGCAAAGCCATTGATTACGATACCGATCGTTACATAAAAGCAATTCAATCCCAATACAATGAAACTCTCAAAACTGTCATCGGACATACTGATACAGAACTGACCGTTAACGATCCGGCAACAGGAAACCGCGCGGTCAGAAGTGGAGAAACCAACCTTGGAGATCTTTGCGCGGATGCATACCGTCTCGTTCTGGGAGCTGACATTGGCTTGTCTAACGGAGGTGGAGTCAGAGCTAATATAAAGGCTGGTAATATTACATACAATGACACCCTTACTGTATTCCCCTTTGGAAATATGGGATGTGTAGCAGAAGTGAAAGGACAGCAGATTAAAGATGCCCTTGAGATGGCTTCCAAGAACTATCCAAAGGAAAGTGGTGGTTTCCTCCAGGTATCCGGACTCACTTATACCATCGATTCAAAGGTTCCCACCAATGTCCAGGTAGATGAAAAAGGAAACTTCCTTAAGGTGAATGGAGCTTATCGGGTTTCTGATATTAAGGTAGGTGGTACAACCCTTGATGTAAATAAAACCTATACCGTAGCTTCCCATAATTACATGCTAAAATCAGGCGGTGATGGTTTGACCATGTTTAAGGGAAGTAAAGTGATTCGGGATGAAGTGATCACTGACGTTGATTTGTTATCTTCCTATATCCGCAATCAGCTAGGTGGCAATGTAGGGAACGATTACGCTAATCCTCTCGGTCAGGGGAGAATTTCCATAAAGTAAACAATGATAAAAGCCTGTTTTGGTCTGACCGGAGCAGGCTTTTATAGTTGTTTCTTTCTATAAGGGATGATACACTGATAAGTAGATTGTAAATGTTAGGAGACAAAATTATGCTTTTGAAACACCCGAAATCCCGTTTTGAGGAAATATACAAAGTCTATGAAGAAGCCTTTCCAGCCATTGAGAGGCGAACCAGAAGAGGACAGGAAAAAGTGTTTGAAAATCCTGCCTACCAGGTCCGAATCATAGAAGAGCAAGGAGAGGTTTTGGCCTTTTTAGGATACTGGGAACTTCCTGGCTGTGTATTTTTAGAACATCTGGCGACTTTAGAAAAATCAAGAGGAAAAGGACTAGGTAAGCAGCTTGTAGAGGAGGTTTTAAAAGAAACTGCAAAACCTGTGTTTCTTGAGATAGAACCAGTAACGAAAGATGACCCCATGACAGAGCGTAGGGCTGGTTTCTATCAAAGGCTTGGGTTTCATTTAAATCCTTTTTACTACCAGCAGATGCCTCTTAAGCCAGAAGACAACCCTCTTAGGCTTATGATCATGAGCTATGGAATCCCTTTTACAAAGGAAGAGTTTTTTCCATATAAGAAAGAGATCTATCATATCGTCTACAGAGTAGAAGCAAGTCTTTAATTCGAGTCCTTTCACGGTACAAGTCCGAACCGCATATATTGAATTTAGCAAATAAAATGGGGTAGGAATCCGGTTATCTGGAGGAAATTAGATGCGTATAATGGAACGTAGGTATAGATCCCCAGAAGGAGTAGGTCAAAGTGAATAAATATAAGATATGCGTTTACGCCATCAGTAAAAATGAGGAACAGTTTGTGGACCGCTGGATGGATGCGGTATCGGAAGCAGATGAGGTAATTGTAACCGATACTGGATCAACAGATCACACCGTGGAAAAGCTTCGAAAAAGAGGAGCAATTGTTTACGAGGAAAGTATTTCTCCCTGGCGTTTTGATACCGCCCGCAACGTGGCAATGAGTCATATTCCGGAAGATGCAGATATCTGCGTTTCCAATGACCTTGATGAGGTATTTGAGCCAGGTTGGAGAAAGAAACTAGAGGATCATTGGAAGCCTGGCCAAACCAGGGCGCGTTATTTGTTTACATTTAGCTGTAATCCTGATGGAACTCCAAAGAAACAGTTTCCTATGGAGAAAATTCATTCAAGAAAGGAATACCAATGGATTCATCCCGTACATGAGATTTTGGAATACAGCGGGAAATTGCCTGAAAACTCAGGCTGGGTCAGCGGAATGATATTAAACCACTACCCAGATGAATCAAAGCCCAGAAGCCAATATCTCCCTCTCCTTGAATTATCTGTAGAGGAAAATCCAACCGATGACAGAGCCACGTTTTGGCTGGGCAGAGAATATGTATTTCATGGAGAGTATGACAAAGCCATCAGCACACTAAAACGTCATCTTTCCCTTCCAACTGCAAGTTGGCTAGAGGAACGAAGCGCTTCCATGCGATTTATTGCCCATAGTTATGAAGAGCTTGGCAATAAAAGAGAGGCAAGAGCCTGGCTTTTCAAATCCCTTGCGGAAGATCCTGATGTAAGAGAACCATATCTAGCGCTGGCAAAAGCCGGTTACTTGGAAGCAGACTGGCCTCTTTGTTTTGCCATGGCTGAAAAAGGTCTTACGGTTACAGAAAGTACCGGAAGCTATTTGGTAGATCCGGCCAGTTGGGGATACGCTTTTTATGATTATTGCGCCATCAGCGGATATCGTATGGGCATGTTTGAGAGAGCAAGAGAGTATGCCATAAAAGCTCTGGAGATGGAACCTGAAAATCTACGACTTAAGAGCAATCTTGCTTTGATAGAAGATAGATGCCAACGGAAATCCAATGAGGAGGTATCTTCATGAGCAAATTAAAGGTATGCGTATACGCCATTTGTAAAAATGAAGTTGATTTCGTAGATCAATGGATGGATTCCATGAATGAGGCAGATCTCATTGTTGTTACGGATACAGGGTCAGATGACGGTACTGTGGAGAGGCTAAGGGAAAGAGGAGCCATTGTTTACGTAGATATCGTAAAACCATGGAGATTTGATGAAGCCAGAAACTTATCCCTGGAACACGTTCCAGATGATGTGGATGTTTGTGTCTGCACAGATTTAGATGAGCTCTTTGAACCGGGGTGGAGAAAAAAGCTGGAGGAAGCATGGCTAAATCATAAGCCCATTCACCAAGGTCCTATATCAAAAACTGGTCGATATCTATATAACTGGAGTCTTAAGGCAGACGGAACACCGGATATCCAGTTCTATTATTTCAAAGTGCATGGACGCAAGGGATTTCGTTGGAAATGTCCCATTCATGAATTTGTTCAATACGTCAGCGATTTGCCACTTGAAACCGTATATATTGAAGGCATGGTTTTAAACCATCATCCTGATCCAACCAAATCAAGAGGATCTTATCTGCCCCTATTAGAGCTGGCAGTGGAAGAAGATCCATTCGATGAACGGATGCGCTACTATCTTGGTAGAGAATATATGTATAAGGGTGAATGGCAAAAGAGTATTGACACATTAAATGATTATCTGAATCTGCCAAACGCAAACTGGCCAGACGAACGATGTGCCGCTATGCGGTGGATTGCGAAATCCTATTATCGCCTTGATAAGATAAAGGAAGCATATAGCTGGTATTTCCGCGCAATTGCAGAGGTGCCCACCATGAGAGATCCTTACGTGGAATTCTCCAGAATGTGTTATGAACTAAAAGACTGGACCATGAGCTATTATACAGCGAAAGAAGCGTTAAAAATAAATGAAAAATCAAAGACTTTTGTAAATATGGGCTACTCCTGGGATCATACCCCAGATGATCTGTGTTCCATTGCGGCATACCGTATGGGAATGCTTGATGAATCAGAGGAACATGCAATAAAAGCCTTAGAGCATTCTCCTGAGGATCCTCGTTTAAAAAGCAATTTGAATTTAGTCATTGCTTCTAAAAAAAGTGCATCATAGTGATTATAAGTTACACCTTGAACCCATAGTATCCTGAGGTTCAAGGTGTTTTCTTTGTAAAAGGCACCTTTTAAAGATACGATATGACATCGGGATCTTGAATTTCAGAAAAAGGGTATCTTGGCTATAGTTATAAAAACCCATAAAAACAAAATTTTTGTTATACTTTAGTAACTGAGTAGTATTTGTCTGAAATCTCTAAGTTCAAGTGATTAATATAATAAAACAGCTTATATTTAGACTGGAATCTTAATTATTTTACAAGTGTAGAAATAGTATGTGTTTAAAAAGATAAAAATCGACAAAATGAGAAGAAGTCACGCACTATTTCCTCAAACTCGCATTGCGATAAAGATGCAACGGAGTTATTATATTTGAATATCATCAAGTCTATGTAATAACGGAGGAAAGCATAATGGAGAGGCAGAAGAAATACAAATTGCAGGTAAGGGGAAAACTGATTTTATTCGTCAGTGCATTGATGTTTACCACGATTTTTGTATTAACCACAATTTTTTACATCGGCTTGGACCGAGCATACCAGAACTGGATTCAGTTAAGTTATGATAGTTATGACCAAAATATCAAAACAGCAGTAGAAAATTTAGTGAGCGTCCTAAGTGACAATTATAAGCGCTATGAAAGTGGGGAAATCACGGAGCAGCAGGCACGTAAAAATGCTGAGAGCATTGTTCGCAATGCCCGGTATGGAGGGGGCAGCGGCTATTTCTGGGCAGATACCACAGATGGAATTTGTGCGGTACATATGAATTCTGAATATGAAGGTAAAGCAAGGTACGATGAACAGGATAAATTGGGCAATTATTACGTACGCAGTTTTATTGAAAATGGTGTGAAAGCAGGTGGCGGTTTTACGGATTTTTATTTTACCAAACCAGGTCAGGATGGAGTCTTTGCCAAAAGAGCCTATACTCTTAGATTTGAACCTTATGACTGGAATATCAGCACTGGAAATTACATTGACGACATAGATCAGGCGGTGGTTAATCAACAAAGAGAGAAGATCATGGAAATGGTCTTTCTCCTTTTCGTATCAATTGGAATTTCTGTAGTAGGTCTATTTATTTTAACCGGCCGTTTGAGTAAGATTACAGCACCACTAAGTCCCATTGCCAAACGTCTTAAGCTTCTAGCAGAAGGAGATGTACATACGCCCCCAGTAAACGTCATTAAGACCAACGATGAGATGGAAGTGCTTTCTAGGGCTACGGACGAACTGATTTTTGAAATGGCAGAAGTTGTGAAAGACATTGCCAGACACATGGAGCACATGTCACAGGGAGATATGACACTCCCTGTGGAGAAGAGATATGCAGGTGATTTTGCACCGATCCATGAATCCCTTATTCTTATTTATCAGCAGTTAAACCAGACATTAAAAATCATACGACAGTCTGCCGATCAAGTAAATGCTGGATCCACTCAGGTGGCATCCGCCGCCCAGGCGCTGGCAGCAGGAGCTACGGAGCAGGCTGGAACCATAGAAGAGCTTTCCTCAGCCATTACAGAGGTCTCCATTCAGGTAGAACAGAGCACAACTCATATCGAAGAAGCAGCAGGATACGTGGAACAAACCGTAAGCCGGGTGGAAGAAAGCAATGCTAAAATGAAACAGATGTTAAAAGCAATGGATGAGATCAAAACCACCTCAGACGAAATTGGAAAAATCACAAAGGATGTTGATGGCATTGCGTCTCAAACAAATCTTCTGGCTTTAAATGCAGCAGTTGAGGCAGCACGGGCGGGAGATGCTGGCAAGGGGTTTGCAGTGGTGGCAGAGGAAGTAAGAAGCCTGGCAGCAAAAGCAGCTCAGGCGGCTAAGCATACCTCACTCTTGGTTGAGAATGCAACCCGAGCCGTGGAAGATGGACTTACCACTGCAAAGGAAAATGCAGATATTTTATCCGATGTATCAGGTCATGCAAAGCACGTAAAAGCAATTATGGAAACCGTAGAACAAGCTTCCAGGGAACAGACAGAAGCAATGGCAGAAGTCACCTATGGAATTGGTCAAATCTCTGCAGTGGTACAAAGCAACGCCGCCACAGCAGAACAAAGTTCCGCTTCCAGTGAAGAGTTATCTGCTCAGGCAAATCTGCTGCGTGATGAGGTTGCAAAATTTCATATTCTTAAATAAATGAATGAATATGCGTGCCGTATAATAAGATATATTGTGGCTTTTTCACAATAAAGTTAAGTACATATTGAATTAAAAACCTGCTTGTGATACCATGAGAGTGGTCAGTTATTTCTAAATACAACAAGGAGGGTTTTAATAAATGGATATCCGTTACTCAGCAAATCAAAAGGATTTCAAACGCTACACAACAGAAGAAACAAGAAATGAATTTTTGATAGAAAATTTATACGTTGCCAATGAAGTGGTTGCTGTATATTCTCACGTAGATCGTATGGTTACATTAGGTTGTATGCCAACAACAGAAACAGTTTCTATTGACAAGGGTATTGATGTTTGGAAAAACTTCGGTACAAGCTTTTTCCTTGAGAGACGCGAAATCGGTATTTTTAATATCGGCGGAGCAGGAACCATTGTTGCAGATGGGGAAGAGTTCAAGATGGGCTACAAAGATTGTTTGTACATTACAAAGGGAACAAAAGAAGTTACTTTCTCTAGTGCAGATGCATCAAACCCAGCTAAGTTTTATATGGTAAGTGCACCAGCTCATAAATCATGTAAGACAACCTTTATTCCAATCGAAAAAGCAGCGAAAAAGCCTCTTGGTGCGATGGAGACTGCCAACAAACGTGTCATTAATCAATTTATTCATCCAGACGTACTGGAGACCTGCCAGCTTTCTATGGGTATGACTATTTTAGATTCAGGAAGCGTATGGAACACCATGCCATCTCATACACATGAGAGACGTATGGAAATCTATATGTATTTCGAAATTCCTGAGAACAATGTAGTATTCCACATGATGGGAGAAGGCAACGAAACAAGACATATTGTAATGCAGAATGAGCAGGCTGTGATCAGCCCATCTTGGAGCATTCATTCCGGCGCAGGTACTAGCAACTATACCTTCGTTTGGGCAATGGGTGGAGAGAATCAGGCATTTGACGATATGGATAACATTCCTACAACTGAATTAAGATAATAATGATAGATGAAGAAGCAGATGCAGCCATTTTTAGCATCTGCTTTTTTACTGCCCAAATCAGGAATATGACCTGTAGATTGAGGGAATTATCCTATAGACAGTTATTTCAACTCCAATGATGTGAAATCTCTGTGAAAATGTAGAAATATCTCGTTTCATTTGATACAATATGACTCATAAATACATGAAAAAGGGTCTGATTTCAGGAGGTTGCAATGGAACAGTTGAAAATATTAGTGGTTGATGATGAATCCAGAATGAGAAAATTGGTAAAGGATTTTTTTAGCGTTAAAGGATTTACTGTAGTGGAGGCATCCAATGGCGAGGAGGCAGTAGACGTATTTTTTGAACAAAAAGATATTGTGCTAATCATCCTTGATGTTATGATGCCAAAGATGGACGGTTGGGAGACGCTTAAAACCATCCGTAAATATTCCCAGGTTCCCATCATCATGCTGACAGCTAGAGGAGAAGAACGGGATGAACTTCAGGGTTTTGACCTTGGTGTGGATGAATATATTTCAAAGCCATTTAGCCCGAAGATCTTAGTTGCCAGAGTAGAGGCGATATTAAGAAGAAGCAATTCAGTACCTGCTGATGAGATGGAGATTGGTGGTATTTGCATTGATAAGGCGGCCCATCAGGTGTCTATTGATGGGAAAAACATTGAACTGAGTTTTAAGGAGTTTGAACTTCTGGCTTATTTTCTTGAAAACCAGGGAATCGCTCTTTCCAGGGAAAAGATCTTAAATAATGTATGGAATTACGATTATTTTGGAGATGCCAGAACCATAGATACTCATGTGAAGAAGTTACGTAGCAAGATGGGCGAAAAAGGTGACTATATTAAAACCATATGGGGAATGGGATATAAATTTGAGGTGAGTCAATGAAACATTCCATAAAAGCACGGTACGCCATAATTTTTGTAGGTTTAATGGCGTTTGTGTTTATCTCAACCTGGTGTGTGAACAGTTGGTTTTTGGAACGGTTTTATACCAGTGATAAGGTGCGTATTTTACAAAGCGCCTATACCGAGATTGATCAGGTGGTGGCTCAGGCCAATGAAAGCGGCAAAGGCATCATTGAGTATTATAAGGAATCCTATGATGTGGATTTTAAGAATGAAGGTCCTGTCCAGAGGATGTTTCGCATAATGGGAGAAAAATACAATCTGATGATGGTCCTAATTGACAGCACCACGGACGAAGCACTTATGTCAACCAACGGTGACAGGCAGTTTTTAAAAAATAGGGTTGAGGACTATATCTTTGGAAAGGATATGCCACATGCTAGTATCTTAAAGAAATATGATAATTACGTGATCCAAAAGACCTATGATTCAAGATCAGACTCCTATTACTTAGAAAGTTGGGGATACTTTTCAGACAATAAGACTATTTTTCTTATATCAATCCCTCTTGCTAGTATTCGGGAAAGTGTATCTCTTTCCAACCGTTTTCTTGCCTATGTAGGCGGTGTTGCCCTTTTATTAGGAAGCATTATCATATTCTTTACGACTAAGAGAGTCACCTCTCCAATCTTGTCTTTATCCGTTTTATCAGAGAAGATGTCAAATCTTGATTTTGATGCCAAGTATACAGGAAAAGAAGAGGATGAAATCGGTATCTTAGGAAACAGTATGAATAAGCTTTCAGACCGGCTAAGGGATACCATTGGAGAGCTGCGAGAGGCCAATGAAGAGCTGCAAAAGGATATAGAAGAAAAGGTAAAGATTGACGATATGCGTAAGGATTTTATTGCCAATGTATCTCATGAACTGAAAACTCCTATTGCTCTCATTCAAGGATATGCAGAGGGTCTTATGGAGGGAATGGCAGAAGATCCGGAAAGCCGTGATTATTACTGCGAAGTCATTGTGGATGAAGCAAATAAGATGAATAAGATGGTGCGTCAACTTTTAAATCTTACCGCGATTGAGTTTGGAAACGATACTCCTCAATTGGACCGATTTGATGTAACCGAATTGATCCGTGGAGTGATTAGTTCTGCTGGGATCTTAATACAGCATAAGGATATTTCTGTGAAGTTTGAAGATCAGGGCCCTATTTATGTCTACGCAGATGAGTTTAAGATTGAAGAAGTCATAACCAATTATTTGAACAATGCCTTAAATCATGTGGGAGGAGATCGAAAGATAGTCATCACCGCAGAGGATAATGGGGAAGAAGCACTTATTACCGTGTTTAACACTGGCCAGAACATACCAGAAGAAGATCTCTCTAAGCTTTGGACTAAATTTTTCAAGGTTGATAAAGCTCATACTAGAGAATACGGAGGCAGCGGCATCGGCCTGTCCATTGTTAAGGCAATCATGGATTCTCATAAGAAATCATGTGGAGTGCACAATGTGGCAGGAGGCGTTGAGTTTTGGTTTACCTTGAATAGCCATAGAGAAAGTTGATTTCATCTGACCTCTTATAAAGTGATTAGGCAATCCGATATATAATAGGAAAACATAGGATGCGATTTACTTAAATAGGTGCATCATGAAAGGAGAAAACAGTATGGACGTTGCTGCATTTAGCATGGATATGAGTATGACAAAGCTACAACAAAATGTAGGTCTAAGCATTACAAAGAAAGCGATGAATCAGGAAGAACAGCAGGCTGCCGGGCTTCTTGATATGGTAAGCCGGGCAAATCCCGGTCAGATCCCTCATAGTGGTGTTGGACAAAATATAGATACAAGAGCATAGTAACGAAAGACTCCCTGTTGAGGCGGATTACAAATCTGACCTTAACAGGGAGTTTTTAAATTATTTTGGTTTCGTTGCAAGAATCAGATACCGGTTTAGATGTTCGGATCGGTTAAACTTTAACTCGGCAGGCAAAATAGGCTCTAGAATTCCATTCCCATTTGGAATTAATCCCTGATCTCTTAAGATTCTGACTGGTTCTTCAATGGGGATCAGTGTGATGGAATGCGCTCCAATTAATAACCGTTCTTCCTCTAACTCTTTTTTTAGAACATGTGAATAAGGATTTCTCAGATAAAAGGAGATGACGCCTCCAGCAACTAAACGTGATGCACATTCCTTTAAAAGTTCCGAATAATCTGGGTAAAGAGACAATTCCTTACCAATGCAGATAAACTGAAACCTTCCTTCCGGGAGGGAACGGTGTATGCTATACGGGGAATCTGCTATGGAAACCTCACCCTTTAATGGCTTTAAGTCGTCTGCTAGATTTGGATCGCTTATGGCAAAGGAAAAAGATACGTTTTTACCCAGTCTTCTTAAGCCGGTCATAAGTTGTATCACATCTGCACCATAACCAGAATCAATCCCAAGTATGGGAGTGTTCTCTGGCAAATCCTGAAACGTAGTTTCCAGATGAGTGAGAAGGTAAGGATCGTAGCAGAAGTTATGGCCCCAAGGATCCACGCCATGTTTTTCAATAAATAAGTTTCTTCCGTTTTGCAATGTCCGATATTTCAATTGATCTTCTTTTCCTGAAACACTTCCAAAATGATAACACCAGGTATCTTTACATAATACCTGTTTGTAACCAGCCCTTCTTGCTCGGAGACAAAAATCATCATCCCAAAATTCCATTGTATAAAAATATCGGTCTGCAAATCCAATGGTATTAACCTTGTCAACATCATAAAGGGCAATTACAGGCATAAGCCGGCAGCGTTCTTCCCATAAGTAGGGACATTTGACGTTATGGGCCTTTGCTTTCTCTTCCGCATTTTCTGGCGTGAACTCATCAATCATTCCCTGAAGGTTACTGGTGTTTGGAGTACTTGGAGATACGGAGATGATATCTGGATCAGATTGTATGCAGGTAAGGAGGTTATCCAGCCAATTGCTTGTTAATATGGTATCATTGTTGACGAAAGCGGCATATTTTCCTTCACACACCCGGTACATAAGCGAAAAAATCATTGCTTTTACGTTATGCTTTAAAGTCAAAACTTTACGGATGCCAAGTTCCTTAAAGTAATCCTCTGTTCCATCGGAGGAGCCATCATTTAAAAGAATCAGTTCGCAGGAATGGCTGGTAAGATCTGTATTTCTAAAAAGGCTTTCTAGACACTTCTTTGTATATTCCACTTTGTTGTAAACTGGAATAAATATGGAAACTAGATAGTTCTCTCCTCTATTTTCATACGTATTCCTATGATTTTCTATGAATTCGCAGTCATAGTAATGCTTCATTTTTATTTTGTCGGGATAAATGGTAAGCCAGAAATAGGTATCCTCTTTCCATTCTTTTAGAAATGGAATCAATTGAAATTCTGTAAGATCCTCGGCCTCTTTTAAATGGCCATCTTCTATCAATTCCAATAGTTTCTCAACTGTCCATTTCGTATTTTCGTACATTGCCAGATAGGACACGGGAATATCTGCAATTTTTTGGTCCTGACAAAGAGGTTTTAATCTTAATAGACCAATGGAAATAATTTTTAAATGACTTCTGCTGTAGTCAAGCTTCTCATTTCTTATGGAAGAAGGCAGCTGGTCTGCAATGGAGATAAGAAATTCTAAAAGCCTGACAGCCTCCGTATACGGAGTTTCAGGATTTTCTTTGTTAATGTCATCTGTGGTCAAAGCTTCTATATTCATTATGACTTCCTCTTTCATTATAAAATATCAACAGAGCTAAGCTTTTAATCAGAAGATTTTGTTGATTAGGATCTAGACTTGATTGCTCGCTTAGATGCGAATGATTATAAATCTTATAATTTTGTTTATCGTTCTATTATATGAAAGGAATGCACATTTCTTGAATCCGGATTATTTCGAACAAAGGGACATTCGATGATAAGTCATTTGTTATTTTTATAGCACTTTTTAGTGGTCCATTCTTTATTTAACATATATTCCTGTATGATAAGTATTAAGATATCGATAAAATGACAAAAATCGACTAAAGTTGCTTATTTTTTTCATTTTGGTTTCGATATAAATATAGAAATGATAATAAAAAGATAAAATATAACCAAATCATGGAGCCAGATATTACGGGCAAATTAAAAAAAGTGCCCATGAAGAGTGAAACAGCCTGATAATATGATATAAAATTTCAGTGTAAATTTTTGTTGTTCCATGAAAAATTTCTAGTATGGACAATAGAATAAGATAAAACATTGAATGATCATATTTCATACATAAGTTTTTGTATGTACGCATGCTTGTCTGGAGAGCCATGAATTTGTTAGGTAAGATATAAGGGATTTATAGGTCGAACCCTTTTTCCTCTGTCAGTATGGGGTGAGTTTTTTTGGAGGATGAGGTTTCGGCAGTTTCTGGGGTGATTTTGAAGGCGGCTTTCAAGTGAGGGGGGAGAGGCTTGTACAGAATATTGGCAATTGATGACACTTCCTTTTTTCTAAGAGTATTAGAAGATATACTCTCAGAATATTACGAGGTGTTTACTACTGTTTCAGGTGAGATTGCGTTCCGTTATATGGAACAGTTAAAACCGGATCTGATTCTTTTAGACCTCGCAATGCCAAAGGTAGATGGCTGGCAGACCATGAGACAGTTGAAAATGAGACCGGATTGTTCTGACATACCAGTTATTTTCATAACATCACAAACAGATAAGGCAATAGAGGCAGAATGCTTAAAGCTGGGAGCATATGATTTTATTACAAAACCAGTTTCGAAAGAGGTTCTTTTAAGTCGTGTCAAAAAAGCTTTGGAAGTGAAAAGTTACAGCGAAGAGCTTAAGAAAAAGCTGGAGCAAAAGACGAAAGAGCTGGAAGAGGTTTCCCTTGCCTCGATAAGTGCAATGACAGCCTTAATTGATGCGAGAGATTCTTACACAAAAGGACATTCCAAGCGAGTAGCCAGATATTCCGTATTAATAGCAGAGAATATGAACTGGTCCAAGGAGGAGATCAGGCGCTTATACGACATTGCGATGCTCCATGATGTTGGAAAAGTGGGGGTGCCTGATAAGATCCTATTAAAAACGACGCAGCTAACATCCTTAGAAATGGCAGTTATGAAAAGCCATACCGTAATGGGAGCGGAAATCCTAAAAGACATCACGACATTTCGAGATTTGGAACTAGGAGCTAGATACCACCATGAACGCTTTGACGGAAAAGGTTATCCTGATGGGCTCTTTGGTACCGAAATACCCCTGCTTGCAAGAATCATATGTGTGGCAGATTCCTTTGATGCCATGAGCAGTAACCGATGTTACAGGCCGAGGCTTAATCCTGCGCAAATTCGTAAGGAATTGTTAAGAGGTAGTGGAAAACAGTTTGATCCAGAGGTGGTTTGGGCCTTTTTAAAAACCTGGGAAGTACTTCCAATTATAAGGAAAGAAATGCAGCGGCAGGTCTGATTCTATCTAAGAAAAATCAAATTATGCAAAATGCCGGATAGAGCGCATAATTATAACCAGTATTTGGATATTGGCATAATAGAACTTTCTTGACAATATATGTAATAAAATGTAAAATAAAGTAAGTTTGAAATTACAAAAAATATATAATTTTGGAATTGCTTGTCGAAATTTAACTACATTTAGATGTTTAAACCCGTATTACGTATGAAAAACATTTTACTGAAAGAAGTGAAAGTGAGGAACAGATCCGATGAATTTAATATTTGGAAACAATATTTCCATGGCGGAGAAGACTCTGGATTATCTGTGGTCGAAACAGAAAGTTACACTTAACAACATTGCCAATGGAGATACCCCGGGATATAAGGCCCAGTATGTAACGTTTGAGGATGAATTGCGCAAACGTCTTATGGCAGGAAAAAACGGCACATCCCAGGACATAAGTAATATCATTGGAAATTCCAGGCATTTCATAAGGAATACGGATAATGAATCGGCAAGAATGGATGGGAACAATGTTAATATGGATGTGGAGAATGTGGAATTAGCAAGAACAACGTTGCAGTACCAATATGAACTTAATGCTTTTAACAGCGAGATAAGCAGACTACGTACGATAATTAAAGGTTAAACCAGGAGGTACATAACATGGAACAGATGTTCATAACACCCATTATTCCCTTGAATTCCATTGGAAATATAGGAAGTGACAAGAAGGTAGCATCCGGTAATGCTGGAAATTCAGTTTTTCAGGATGTATTTAAAAATGCCATTCAGAATGTAAAAGAGACAGACAAGAATCTGACAACCCAGGAATACTTATTGTCCACAGGCCAGATTGATGATGCACACACCGTGCCAGCAGCAGCAGCAAAAGCCCAGTTATCGGTTGAACTTTTAACGGCACTTCGTAATAAGGCTCTGGAGTCTTATAACGAAGTAATGAGGATTAGTATTTAAGATGGATAACGGGGCGGACAGAGTCGATGGAAAAAATTAAGGAATTTTTGAATGGTCTTAGCAGTAAGACGAAAAAGATTATTATAGCTGGAATTGTGGGTGTTTTAGTGGTTGCCGGAGCGGTAGTTCTGGCATTATCCATGAGACAGAAGCCTTTTGATGTAATGTTTACAGGCATTAGCAGCGAGGAAGCGAAGCAGATCATAGGAAAGCTACAGGAAGATGGCGTTTCCTATCAGTATGAAGGTGGAAATATTCTGGTACCAGAAGAACAGATGGATACGACCAGAGCGAAGCTAGTTTCAGCAGGATATCCCAAAAGCGGTTTTACATACGATGTATTTAAGAATAATGTCAACTTAATGACGACTGATTCAGACCGGAAGACCTTTAAGCTTTATGATTTGGAGACCAGAATTGGTTCCACAATCCAGCTTTTTGATGGTGTAAAAGAAGCATATGTTACGATAGCCCTGGGAGAAACTTCCAAGTATGCGCTGTCTGAGGATAGTGCAAAGGAAGCGAGTGCCCAGGCTGTTATCGTGATGAAAGATGGAGGTTCCCCCACAGAGGAACAGGCGAAATCCGTTCAGAGACTTATATCCAGAAGTATTCCTGGTATGGTCATTGATAACGTTTCTGTTTTTGATGGCAATGGTAGAGAAATCACCGTAGACTCCGAAGAGGATGATCTTAACACTGGAAAAGCGAACGAAGAGATTGCAAAAGTAATAGAAGATCAGATTTCAGCGAAAGTAATTAATGTACTGGGTCCTGTTTATGGCAATGGAAACGTAAAAGTTTCTGCAAAAGTTACGGTCAATATGGATAAATTAATCCGCGAGAGCATTGTTTATAATACTCCAGATAAGATTGATCAGAAGGACAAAACCGGTATTATTTCAGAAGAGACCATTAATAAGGAATTTTCTGGTGATAAGCAAACAGCCTCCGGTGTTGCCGGATCAGAAGCAAATGCTGATATTCCGGAATATAATGCAGCAGGTACTGGAACTGGCGCAGATGGTTCTTATGCTTCCAATGGCCTTAGTAGAAAGTACCTTATTAACCAGATTAAGGAGCAGGGACAGATTAGTCCTGGAAGTCTTGAGAATCTTACGGTTTCCGTTGTTGTGAACGGGGCTGATTTTGGTACGCTCACTGTGGACGATATTCGCAATCTGGCTGGTAATGCAGCAGGCATTACCCAGGCAGAACGGGCGGAGAAAATTACAGCGGTAGCAGCACCGTTTTATACTATTGATGTGCCAAAGCAGCCAGAAGATACAGCTGAGGCAGGGGCAAAGGGTATGATTATAAATCAGTGGGTACTAATTGCGGCAGCAGTCGGAGTCGTATTACTTCTATTAATCGTTATATTGGCGATAAGAAGTGCAAACAAAAAGAAAGCCATGCTCGCCGATATGGAGGATAGTCAAGAAGACGTTCCCGTCGTTCGAGAGATTCCAGAAGTTGTGGAAGAAGAGGTTGTGGAAGAAATTGAACCGGTTGAACCTGAGATTTTCGTTCCGGAGGTGGATCGAGGCGCAGAGCTGCGTGAGAGTATTCGTGATTTTGCTGATCAAAATCCTGAGATTTCAGCTCAGTTACTGAAAGCGTGGTTGAACGGAGGGGAGAACAATGACAACTAGTCTGAGACCAGAACAAAAAGCGGCAACTGTTATTGTTTCGCTCGGAGTAGACAAAGCGTCTAAAATTTATAAATATCTTTCCGAAGAGGAAATTGAAAAACTCACAGTGGAAGTGGCAAAGCTAGGACACGTAGAGGCCAAAGCCACAGAAGAGATACTGGATGATTTTTATAAGACCTGTTTAACACAGAAGGTCGTAACCGATGGCGGTCTTGAATACGCCAGGACAGTTTTAGAAAAAGCATTTGGGGAGAGCACTGCGAATAATCTTCTTCAGAAGGTGACGCAGTCGTTAAAATCCAGATCCTTTGGATTTATTAGAAAAAGTGATTCAAAAAACTTATTTTCTATTTTACAGCATGAGAGACCCCAGACCATTGCTCTGGTTCTCTCTTATACCACAGAGGATATGACAGCGGAGCTAATTTCTGAGCTGCCTCCTGAAAAACGATTTAAAGTGGTAGAAGCCATTGCGAGAATGGAAAGTGCATCTCCAGATGGAATTAAGATTGTGGAAGATGAGATTAAAAGAAAGTTCTCAGGCATCATCACTACCGATTACACAACTGTGGGCGGTATCGATTACATCGCAAACGTAATGAACCGTATGGATCGAGGAAACGAGAAACTTATCTTCGAAGAATTGGGCAAAAAGGATGCAGATCTGGCAGACACAATCCGCAAAAAGATGTTCGTGTTCGAGGATATTGTTACCATGGACAATCGTTCCATTCAGCGTTTCATTCGCGAGTGCGATATGAAAGATATGGTTTATGCTCTTAAAGGAACCAATGAGCAGATTTCTGAGGCAATCTTTGCTAATATGTCCAGCCGTATGAGAGAAAGTATTATGTCTGATATGGAAGTTACCGTTAATGTTCGTGTGAAGGATGTACAGGAAGCTCAGCAGAGAATCGTTGCGACCATCAGACGTCTGGAGGAAGAAGGCGAGCTGATCATTAGCAAGGGTGGAAAGGATGATATCATTGCCTAATATTATGAAAGGGACACGGACAGGTGATCGTGTTCTGGAATACGCATTTGACAGAACGTTTGATGATATCATTGAGATTTCTAAGCAACAGGAACAATTGGAAGAATTAGCAACTGAGGCGTTTGTAGATCAGGTAACAGATAAACTGAAAGAAGAAGCAGAATCGATCTACAAACAGGCTTCAGATGCATATAAGGAAGCAACAAAGCGGTCAGAAGAGATACTTTTACAGGCAGAGGAAGAGGCTAGAAGGCTTCAAGAGGAAGCGCGAGAGAACGGCTACTTAAAAGGTTATGAAGCAGGATTGCTTGATGGAACCAACAAAGCCTATGAGGATCATAAGACCGAGTTAGATCTACAGTTGGAAGAATTTAAAACTACTGTCAGGACGACCATAGAAAGTATTACTCGGGAAAAGGACAAACTTCTTGAAAAATACATGGACGACCTAAAGAGAATTACCCTGACCATAGCGGAAAAGGTAATTCAGACCAGTCTGAAATCAAGCGGTGAGATCATAAAACGAATGATTGTAGGAGCGGCAGGAAAGCTGAAAAAAACCCAATGGGTAAAAATCTATGTATCACAAAAGGATGCAGGGATGATGATGCAGGGAGATGTAGGACTGTTAAACGAATTGTCCCATATTTCAGGTAATATTAAAATTATCTCCATGGATCATGCAGAAGATGGCAGTTGTATCATTGAGCTTCCAGAAGAAATTATCGATGTAAGTGTCAATACTCAGATTGAAAATATCAAAGGAATACTCAATAATGCCAGACTGTAGCAGGAGGAACCCCCATGTTTAAGGAACTTTCTGATCTTATAATGAAGACAGAGACAATTGACCACATTGGTAAAATTGAAAATATTGTTGGAATGTCCATGGAAGCATCGGGCGGTAAAGCCAGTATCGGTGACATTGCTTATATCTACAATGAGGACAAGCAGGAACAGATACCGGTAGAAGTAGTAGGGTTTAAGGATGATAAGATACAGCTTATGGCATATGAAAATATGAATGGTATTGCTGCAGGCAGTTTTGTAAGAAATACGAAGCGCCGTTTAAAAATACCTGTAGGCGATTTTTTGAGAGGTCGTATCATTGATGCAAAGGGAGAACCCATGGATGGGAAAGGCCCTTTTGAATCACCCAAGTTTTACTATGTTGAAAATCCATACATCAATCCCATGACACGTCCTCCTATTTCTGAAAAGCTGGAATTTGGAGTTAAAGCCATTGATGGAATGAATACCATAGGAAAAGGACAGCGTATTGGTATTTTTGCGGGTAGTGGTGTTGGTAAGAGTACTTTGCTTGGAATGATAGCCAGGAATGTCAAAGCAGATATTAATGTTGTGGCACTGGTTGGAGAGCGAGGCAGAGAGGTCCGTGAGTTCATCGAAAAGGACCTTGGACCGGAAGGAATGGAGCGATCTGTTTTGGTGGTTGCCACTTCGGATCAGCCAGCCATGTTACGTATGAAGTGCCCACTGGTAGCGACTACCATTGCGGAATATTTTAAAAACCAAGGCTTGAATGTATTGCTCATGATGGATTCCCTTACCCGTTTTGCTATGGCTCAACGAGAAATCGGACTTGCCATCGGCGAACCTCCCGTGGCTCGTGGATATACGCCTTCTATATATGCTGAGTTCCCTAAACTTCTAGAACGTAGCGGGAATTTCGAGGAAGGTTCTATTACAGGTATCTATACGGTGTTGGTAGAAGGTGATGATACGAATGAACCAATTGCAGATACGGTTCGAGGTATTGTAGATGGTCATATTGTACTTAGCAGAAAATTAGCAAATGCAAACCATTTTCCAGCTATTGATGTAAGTGCAAGTATCTCAAGGTTGATGAACAATGTTGTATCAGAGGAACATCGTGTGATGGCCTCTCGGGTCAGAGATATTTTGAGTGTTTATGAGAAAAACGAGGATCTTATTTCTATTGGTGCCTATAAAAGCGGTACCAATCCAAAACTAGATTTTGCAATTGCTAAAATTGATAAGATAAATGAATTCCTTTGTCAGGGAATACAGGAAAACAACAGCTATGAAGAAATCCTGGATAAGATGAAAGAAATTTTAGGGTAAGGTTGAGAAAGCGAGCTGCAAATGAAAAAATTCAGTTTTCCTTTAGACACAGTTTTAAATTATAAAGATCAGATTTTAGATAATCTGAAAAGCGAACATGCCCTTATCCTCGCTCAGGTAACCCAGCAAGAGCAAAAGATCCTTTCTTTGTCTGAACAAAGAGGAGCTGCCTGCACCCGGTTTCGGGAAGAGACTCACTGTGGTATGGCAGTAAGCGCCATGCGTGAATATGAGTCATATATCACTTACATGCAGCAGAGAATTCTTTTTGAAGAAGGAACTTTAAAAAAGCTGAAGAAAAAAGAAGAGCATAAGCGTAATGAAGTAGTAGAAGCCAAAAAAGAAAAGTCTTCTATTGAAAAGTTAAAGGAAAAAAAGCTTGACCAGTACAATAAAGAAGTCCTTCGTAGCGAAGAGTTGTTTATTGAAGAATTTGTATCAAACACAATGTCAGTACGTAACAGTAGGTAGTCCTGTCAGAGATAACTCTGTCAGTTACCATAGAAAATAATGCCAATAGGCAGGTAAGAAAGGAGGCAAAGAAATGAATGTGAATACAAGTTATGTAGACCTGATTGACAAACCGAAGTCAGAGTCCTCTAAAAAAGAGGGAAAGACAGAGGAGGGGATCGCTGGTTTCAAAAATCTGTTGAAGGACAAAACCCAGAAGAAAAGTACAGGCTCCGAAAATCCCAAAACAGAGGTAAAGAATAACGGAGAAGAAGCAGGTATTCAATACATAGGCAACAATGCTTCTAATAATAAAGTTGCTGAAGATAATGTTCCTGTTCAGGAGCAAAAGCTGCCGGAAGAATTTACACAGAGTATTCTATCACCTGGAATCTTTCAGGGAAATAAAAACTCTCTTGAGTTATCTGGAAAAATCAACCCAACTCAGCTTTTAAAATCACTTAACCCAGATAAGCAAACAGAAGAAACTAAGGGCCCGGGTTTGGTAGCAAAGGGATTTGAAAATCTGATTTCAGATGAATCAAAAAAACAAACAAACGTTATTTTACCAAAAGGTCCCGGCTTAGCTCTGATGGGAAAGAAGTCAGAACTTACTGAAACTATTACTCCAGAGAAGAGTCAAATGGTATTGGAAGGTCCAGGTGTTGTAAAAAAAGAGACATTAACCGGACCGGGATTTGCCGAGGCTATTAAGGAATCGGTTGGACCAGCATTTGTAAAAAATGAAAAGACCGAACCAAAAGAGGCAAAAGAAGTTAAAGAAGAAGACGGAATTACTTTAAAGGCCTTTGAAAATCTACACAGTCGGAATCCGGAGCCAGTTCATGCGATACACGGACAAGAGGAAAAAACCGTAACCATGCCTGTGAATGAAAACAATCCGGAAGAATTGGAAGACAGATTATCTAAGCAAATCCTAAGCCAGATTAAAACTGGAAAAGACAGCATGGAGCTTCAGCTGGAACCACACAATTTAGGCAAAATACTGCTTAAGGTTTCTTATGAAAACAATCAGGTGCACGTATCCATTGTTTGTTCCGAGAGTAAGACGTTAAAGCTTATTTCTCAGTCAGCAACTGAAATAGGAAACATACTGGAAGCCAATGTGGAACGTCCATTCCAGGTGGTTGTGGATAAGGCGGACGTGGATTATTTGAATAACCGCAATCAGGATCAGCAAGGTGGCGGACAGGAACAACAGCGTCAGCAGCAAAACCAGAAGCAATCTGATGACGGTGGCGATGATTTTGCCCAAAAGCTGAGACTGGGAATGTTTGGTTCCTACAGCGGAGAATTCAAAGAGGCAGAATAGGGATAAGGAGATGAAACAATGGCAGTGGATCCAATAAATACTGCGGCAGCAGCGAAAACGAACCAGGTAACAGGGGAAACGACAGCCAAAAAGAACAGCGATCTAAGCACAGAAAGCTTTTTTAAACTTTTGGCAGCTCAGCTTCAGAACCAAGATATGTCAAACCCCATGGACAACTCAGAGATGATGACCCAGATGACCCAGATTGCCATGATGCAGGCGATGCAAAATTTCTCAACTGCAATGGATGATTCTGCGAAGGTCAACACGATTAATTATGGTACTTCAATGATGGGTAAGAAGGTGTCGATAGCTTATACGGATAAAGATGGCAGTCTGGTAAATAAACAAGGAACTGTAGATAGAGTAGATATTTATAATGGCACTCCTAAGCTGTATTTGAGTGGTGATACGACCAATAGTTATGCCGTTTCAAGTATTATGTCTGTTTATGATAATGCATCGACAGCGATGGATGATTTTTCAAAAATAAACACCATTAATTACGGAACTTCTATGGTTGGAAAAAAAGTAATGGTGACTGGTAAAGACGCGAATGGAATCGCGGTGAAAAAAGAAGGAACTGTAGCTAAAATTGAAATCCATGATGGTATTCCAAAGTTATACTTGGAGGGAGATACAACGAATAGCTATGCTGTTTCCGATATTGTCACTGTTTATGATACGAGCACTGATACAGAAACAACTGATAATAAGGCCAAAGATTAGACAGGTGATGCTACATGATTGAAAAAATAAACCAATATGAGGACGTCAGGCAGCTTAAGCTTCGCAGTTCTACAGCAATGTCAGGTTGTGGCAGTAGCTTTGGTGATATGCTTCAGGAACGCATTAATAAAAGCGGTGATCTTCATTTTTCCCGTCATGCGGCAGAACGGGTGAATGAAAGAGGGATTGAGATGTCTGATGCATTTTTAAATGACTTAAAGTCCGCAGTTGAAAAAGCCCGGTTAAAAGGTGCCAAGGATGTAGTAATCATAAGTGAGCGGGGAGCTTTTATTGTGAATGTTCCCAATAACACGGTTGTAACTACGATGTCTGGCAATGAAATGAAAGAAAATATATTTACTAAGATCGACAGTGCCGTTTTGCTATAGCCGGACCGTTAAGGGGGCTTATCCTATATGTCCGATTGACATAAGGAGAACGGTGATGTAAAGAAAGGAAAAAGCATATGGTTAAATCAATGTTCGCTGGTGTTGCAGGACTTAAAGCACATCAGTCAAAGATGGACGTTATCGGTAATAATATTGCGAATGTTAATACATGGGGGTTTAAATCTGCGAGCATGTCCTTTAAAGATGCCATGTATCAGTCCACTTCCTCAGGTTCCTCAGGTGATACAAAGAACGGAGGATATGGTGCAGTAAATGCAAACCAGGTTGGTTATGGTGTAACAACAGGTTCTATTGCTTACGATTTTGGTACAGGTGGTATGTCACCGTCCTCAAACGGATTGGACTGTATGATTGATGGAACTGGTTTTTTCCTGGTAGGGCCAATGTTAAGTGATGGTAATATTTCTCTTGACACGGAAGATGCGGTTAAGTCCAGTGGCTTGTATCTTTCCAGAGTTGGTAAATTTAAAGTGGATCCAAATGGTTATCTGGTTGATGATGGTGGTAATTATGTCTATGGATTCCAAAACAATCAGTATACGGGCGATCCAAACCTGGCAAAAGGGTCGTTATCACCTCTAAAACTTCCTACCAAAGCAGATATGGAGGCAGTTACGAAAGGTAAAAGCAGTACTGCACTTGCAAATGCGAAAACGGCATTAGATAAAGCCCAAGCAGCTGTAAATACCGCCATTCTTGCAGCAGGTACTGCAAGGCAGGAATATTTTGAAGCAAAAACACTTTATGATGCAGCTTACAAAGCGAATAATATTGGAACGCTCAATACTGAATTAAATACTCTAAAAACAACCATGGATAGCTTATATTCTGAGTATAAAAATGATACTACCGGGGATCCGCTTGGAACTAAACAAAAAGCTTACTCTGAAGCCAAATTAAAATATGATCAAAAGAATTTTGAATTACTCAGTGCAAAGGCTAAGGTAAATTTAAAAAATCCTTACGGTTCTTATACAGATGATGCTGGACTTAAGGCTATCATTAACAAATATACTTCAGATTACAATGCTCTTCAAGCTGGGGATCCAACTGACACAACAGCCTATGCTGCTTTAAAGACTGCTTTAGCAAATTCAACAGTGGATTTAGAAAAAGCGCAAACATTTCTTTCAGGTACAGAATCAGATTCATTGCAGGGAATTTTGACTACGAAAGAATTAAATGTTGCTGACAAGGATTCTAAATTAACAGCTGCACAAGAGGCCTTAAAATCAGCAGATAGCACATACAAAACTGCTCTGGAAGCTAATTCAAAAAGCCAGGGAACTTCTACCTCTGATACAGATGGTGTAGCTGAATTTTCAAACTATAAAATACAACAAGATGGAACCATTGTTGGAACAACAAGCGATAATGCTACAGTTGTCATTGGAAAGATAGCATTAGGTAGCGTACCAAATACCGGAGGTCTTGAAAAGGACAGTGGATATTATTACACCGTCGGCGCCAGTGCTGGTAATGTAAGTGTATATGAAGCTGGTGGTTCTCAAGGAAGAATCCTTGGAAACTACTTAGAAATGGCAAAAGTAGATCTTTCAACTGAAATGACAGATATGATCACCACCCAAAGAGGTTTCCAGGCAAACTCAAAAATCATCACGGTAACAGACCAAATGTTAGAGGAACTGGTGAATCTGAAGCGATAAGTTTTTCATAATATGGAGAGGCATACAATGCCTCTCCTGACAAAAGGGGAGGGGACCAAGCTGTGATTCATTTGACAAGACTAAATGGGGAAGAGTTTGTAATCAACTGCATGCAGATTGAACGGATTGAATCCATACCAGAATCCAATGTGATACTGGTAAACGGAAAGCATTATGTTGTACAGGAAAGTGTGGATGAGATCATTGCCCGGACAGTAGAATTTAATGCAAGAATCTGTGCAAGCGCACGGAAGATGGAAGACTGATCTAAGATTAAATGAAAATGGGAGGGTATTCATGGATGTATCTTTGATCATAGGGTGGATACTGGGCGCTGTCTTGATCGTTATAGGAATTGGGGCAGATAAAGTAGGCAATTTTATTGATATACCCAGTGTTATCATTGTTATCGGAGGGACTGCAGCTGCGCTCATTGCCAGTTATCCATTTAGAATGCTAGCCCAAATTCCTAAGCATGTTGGTATTATGTTTGGATCTCAGAAATACAATCATGGTGAGGTTATCTATAAATTTGCAGACATGGCCCAGACTGCCAGAAAAAGAGGACTTCTTATTTTAGAAGAACAGGCGGGTTCCATACGTGATCCATTTTTAAAGCAAAGTGTTATGCTCATCGTAGATGCAGTGGATGCTGAGCGGATCAGGGAGATATTGGAAGGGGAAGTGAATGCGTTGATTGATCGTCACGAACAGCAGATCAGTATTTATGAGAGATGTACCTCACTTGCACCTGCTTTTGGTCTGGTGGGAACTCTTGTGGGACTGGTGAATATGCTGAAGGGACTTAATATAGAGCAAGGCGCAGGCGGTATTGGAGCAGATATGTCCACTGCACTGTTAGCTACGTTCTATGGATGCATTCTGGCTCATCTGATATTTGCACCAATGGCCAAAAAACTTCGAATCCGCAATGAGGAAGAAGTTCTTTATAAGCAGATTATTATAGAAGGTGTATTGTCGATACAAGCAGGAGATAATCCGAAATTTCTGGTGGAAAAGCTTTTCTCTTATTTATCGCAGAACCAGCAGAAAAAATATATGAGAAATGGAAGTACCGGGGCAGACGACACAGGTGCTGTTTCATAAGACCGGTTCCAGCTACAAGGAAAAAAACAGGTGGTTATATGATAAAAAAGGACAGGAAACAAGAAGAGCCTGGAGGATGGCTGGATACATATGGCGTTATTGTTACTCTGCTTTTATGTTTTTTTATCCTTTTGTATTCTGTTTCTTACATTGACCAGAATAAATGGAAGATACTTGTGGAGGGTGTAAACTCTAGCGTGACTGAAAAGGAGGGCCAGCAAGTTCCTCCAATGAATGGAACGCAAGGAGATCCCGTTTCTGATTCTGCTATTGATGCCGGCACTATTACAGATTTTGGCCAGCTTAATCATGTGTTAACGCGGGTGATTGAAGAACGGAGTCTACAAGATTCTGTAAAGATTACTTCAGGAGATGACTTCACTTTTATAACATTTCATGATAAAGTATTTTTTGATGGTGACAGCTCCATTCTTCGCCAGGAAGGCAAAGAACTGCTGGATCAATTTGCTGGGGTATTATCCAGAGCGGACAGTACCATTAAAGGAATACAGGTTTTGGGGCACACTTCCCAGGTTAATCCTGAAAGGCCTAATAATATTCGCAATGACAGGATGCTTTCTGCCCAGCGTTCCGCGGAAGTGGTCATCTATCTACAAAGCAGGAATGCTGTTTCTCCAGAAAAACTGGTGAGTATAAGTTTTGGTCAGTACCGTCCTATCGCACCACTTGGCACGGAAAATGGGGGAGAGATAAATCGTCGTGTAGAGATCCTGATCACCCAAAGCAACAAGGTGGAGAAATCCCTGGAGGAATACTATCGCCAGGTATATCATCAGAATCAGCAAGAAACGGACAATAAATAAAAAGCGGGAGTGAAACAGATGGCTGAAGTATTATCCCAAAGTCAAATTGATGCACTGCTCAATTCCCTTCAGGGAAGCGATGAGCCTATCGATGAGATTGATAAAAAAGCAAATGACGCAAAATATAGGAAGTATGATTTTTACAGTCCTAAAAAGTTTACAAAAGACAAACTGAAAATATTAAAGAGTATCTTTGACAATTATTCCAGAATGGCTGGCTCTCAGATTAACGGGTTATTCCGCACATCGAGTGAATTGTCAGTTATTACGGTGGAAGAGCAGCGGTATTATGAATTTGCGAATGCTTTAAATGATAATGATATACTTACCATTGTTAATGTAACGGTGCCAAATATTTCCCAGAGTCCGCCTCTTTTAATCAATGCCAGCATGAGCTTGATGCTAAGCCTTATTGACCGTATGCTTGGAGGTGTAGGGGAAGAAGCTGATATCGATGAATATTATACATATACAGAGATCGAAATGGCCCTCTACCGAAAGGTGATTCAGTATTTAATTGGAGCACTTAAGGATTCCTGGTCCAGTTATATCAACCTTAATTTCAAATTGGACAGACTAGAGGAAAACCCTGGAATGTTTCAGGAGATTGGTGTTGATGAAACCATTGTTATTGTGGTGATTGATGTGGATTTAAAAGAATGCACTGGAAGGCTGAATGTCTGCATACCAGGAACATTGCTTTTGAATATATTCGAAATCATGGAAAAGAAAAAACATAATGCACTGGGAGATGAGCTTAGGAGTCAGGATAACAGAAATGATATCTTTAGCACCATTAAGAGTTCTGATTTATTGGTTCAGGCAAAAGTCGGTGATGCAGTAATCACTCTTGATGATATTTATAATCTTCATGTGGGCGATGTCATTAATCTGAATACGCCAAAAGAATCAGATATTCAGCTTTATGTAGAAAGTCAGCCATGGTTTAAAGGCCAGTTGGGAGTCCATAAGCGGAATGTCGCAGTACAGATTGATGATCTGATTGAAACAGGAAATTACCAGACCGGTGAAAACTGAGTCAGGGATTATATAAAGTAACATAGGATAACAAAGGAGATGTTGAAAATGGCAAAAATTTTATTAGTAGATGATGCAGCTTTTATGAGAATGATGATTAAGGACACGTTATCTAAGAACGGATATACGGATTTATATGAGGCTTCTGATGGAGTTCAGGCAGTACAAATGTTTTCAGAGATTAATCCTGATCTTGTTATTATGGATATCACCATGCCAAATATGGATGGACTTGAGGCACTAAAGGCAATTAGAGCAAAAGCACCAGATGCGGCTATTGTTATGTGTTCCGCTATGGGACAGGAAAGTATGGTCATTGAGGCAATTAAATCTGGAGCAAAAGATTTCATTGTAAAACCTTTCAAGCCAGATCGTATCCTTAAGACAGTAACTGGCATTATCGGCTAAAGCTGATATTTGAGGAGGGTACCTATGTCATTTTTGAGTTCAATGAACATCAGTGCGTCAGCAATGACTGCGCAGCGTCTTCGCCTTGATGTCGCATCTGAAAATATTGCGAATATTGATACGACTAGAACAGAAGCTGGCGGTCCTTATCGAAGAAAAATGGTAGTACTTGAAGCCAAAAACGAAAACAGTTTTAGAAAAGTACTTATGAATGCGGCAGGTAAAAGCTGGCAACAGAGTACAGGGGGTGTCAGAGTCTCACAGGTTGTGCAAGACACTAGTCCTCTAAAGCCAGTATATAACCCGGAGCATCCAGATGCGGATGAAAACGGCTATGTGCAGATGCCCAATGTAGATTTGATTAAAGAAACCGTGGACAGTATGTCTGCGACTAGATCTTATGAGGCCAATATTACAGCATTTAATGCCATAAAGATGATGGCCTCCAAGGCGTTGGATATCGGGAAATAAGGCAAAATATGGCATAGAGGGCTAAATGAGTATAAAGGGAGAAAAGTTGTATGGATTCGAAGAATTTTAGCGCATTTGAGATTGATGCCATAGGCGAAATACTTAACATAAGCCTGGGTGCCTCAGCCACTGCAGTATCTACCATGCTCAATGCCAGAGTTGACATTACGACACCAGTGGTCAGGGTATTATCAAGGGAAGAATTTGAGATTTCAAATCTGGAGCCTGCCGTAGGCGTAGAGATTACATATACTGCAGGATTAAGCGGAAGTAATATCATGCTATTGAAAAAGCATGACGTAAAGATTATCGTTGATATGATGATGGGTATGACAACCCCGGAGGAAGATTTTGAATTAAATGAACTGAACATCAGTGCGATCTGCGAAGTCATGAACCAGATGATGGGAGCATCAGCAACAGCACTCTCTGAGTTTTTATCAAAAGCAGTGAATATTTCCACTCCTAGCTCATTTGAAATTGGGGATCTTAATGATTTCAAGGAGAAATATTACGATAAAAATGATGTTATGGTGGTCGTCGGCTTTACATTAAAAATCGCAGATCAGATGGAAAGTGAATTTATAAATGTGATGCCTCCAAGCCTCGCGAAGGAATTGGTGGGTGGATTTTTCACTCCAGATAGTCAGGAATCACAGCCGGAACCAGTAAAAGAGCTGGAAAAACCAGCGGCAGGATCCGGAGGAGGCGTTCTCTCTCAGGCGGATATTGAAAAGCTTTTGTCAGGCAGTACAACTCCAGAACCAAAGGTAGAGCCACAGCCAGTGGAAAAACCGCAGCCGGTTCAGGAATCGTCAGGCGGAGTTTTATCTCAGGCAGAAATTGAAAAACTTCTGGCTGGCACTCAAAATACTGAGCCCCCTAAATTGGAACAGCCTTTAACAGCAGTACCTACAGCAGGAGGGCAGATGTCAGGAGCAGATCAAACAAACATGCAGAATCTGATGAACCAGTTACAGATGCAACAGCAGATGATGAACCAGATGCAACAGATGATTTCACAACTTCAGAGTGGAGCGCAGAATGTAACAAAGGAGATTCAAGATCCTAAAACAATCAATGTGAAACCAATTCCTCAGAAGAATTTAAAAGATAGCGCTGGTAATTACGAAGAGCAGGAAGAAAACAGAGAGTTAATCATGGGAGTTCCTCTGGAAGTTTCCGTAGAAATTGGAAGAACCAGAAAACTTGTGAAGGATATTCTTGAGTTTACGAAAGGCTCCCTGGTCGTTCTTGATAAATTAGCCGGAGATCAGGTAGATTTATATGTAAATGGTCGCTGTATCGCTAAAGGTGATGTCGTAGTTATAGATGATAATTTTGGTATCCGAATTACAGAAATTGTAAAAGGAAATATGCAGTAGAGAGGAAGTGGCAGTCGTTGAACAGTGTTATTAGTCTGGCATCGGTATTGATTCTCACGATTTTAATTTTGTACTTAAGCTATGTATTTACAAAGAGTCTTGGGAAGGGCATCGGGTTAAAGCGTGGGGGCACACATATGCAGATGCTAGATAGACTTCCGCTGGGTCAAGATAAGGCGGTTGCTATTGTTCGATTAGGCAGTCATTACTATTTTATCGGCATCGCGGCTTCTCAGATTACCCTTCTTGCTGAAATACCAGAAGATGATATTGATGCAGAAGGGTACGAATCCTCACCGTTTCCGGACGCTGAGGGGTATCTGGATTTTAAAAAAATACTTAAGAAATATACAGATAGACACAGGAAAGATGAGTAGGGAGGAACAGAATGAATACAGATGCCTTGGTTAATATCAATGGGGGAAGAATGCCAACCCTTGAAATTTTTCTCATTCTGACCATCATCTCGTTGATGCCTTCTATTTTAGTGATGATGACATCCTTTACAAGGATTGTCATTATCTTGTCTTTTACAAGGAATGCTCTTGGAATCCAACAAACGCCACCTAATATGGTTTTGGTAGGAATTGCATTGTTTTTAACTTTGTTTATCATGGATCCAGTCATAAAAGATATCAACACAAATGCTTATCAGCCTTATATAAAGGAAGAGATTAAACAAGATGAGGCTCTGAAACGGGCAGAGGTTCCGATGAAACGTTTTATGCTAAAACAGACGGAAACAGAAACTCTAAATGTCTTTAGTGATCTCGCTAAGATAGATAAGCCAGAGAAGTTAGAAGATCTTCCAATGACGGTAGTCATTCCTTCGTTTATGACTTCTGAGCTAAAGAGATCGTTTACTGCAGGATTTATGATTTTCCTGCCGTTTATGTTAGTGGATATTATTGTATCCAGTACGCTTATGTCTATGGGTATGGTAATGCTACCTCCGGCAATGATCTCACTTCCTTTCAAACTTCTTTTATTTGTGACGATTAATGGATGGGAGCTGTTGTTTACAAACCTGGTTAAAAGCTTTCATTACTGACAGGAGGTATTATTATGACAGAAGTTGCACTTAGCAGTTTGATGTATGAGATGTTTGGGGCGGCGGTAAAGCTAGCTGGTCCCGTATTAGTTGTAAGTATGATAATTGGTATTATAATCTCCATCTTACAGGCAGCAACCCAGATCCATGAGCAGACCATAACTTTTGTGCCAAAGCTACTTGTCATAGGGCTAATGCTATTAATTATGGGAAGCAATATGATGGACATGCTTAGTGATTTTACAATAAAAATCTTTAATACCATGCTGGGATAGGGAAAAGCAAAGAAAGGAAGAATTCAATGCCGCAGATAGAACAGATTACGCTGTTTTCCCTGATTCTTATGAGAATGTCAGGATTTATTCTGCTGAACCCTATTTTAGGAAGAAAGAATATACCGGTGCAGGTGAAGGCTGGAATGGTGATGGTGTTCACGCTTCTTATTTACTCCTTTTCTTCTGCACAAGTACCGGAACCGGTCAATTCTATTGAGTATGCAGTGATTCTCATGAAAGAATTTGCTATGGGATATGCAGTTGGGTTTGTGATTGATTTGTTTTTTTTGGTCATCACGTTTGCAGGCTCCGTGATAGACTATCAGATGGGTCTATCTATGGCTACAATATTTGACCCTCAAAGCAATGCACAAATTGCATTAAGCGGTAGTCTATACCATACTTATTTCATGTTACTGTTTTTCGCAGTTGATGGTCATCTGGCACTTTTTAAGCTTTTGATTACATCGGCTGAATTTGTTCCATACGGACAGGTGGTTTTTGGCCCGCAAGTAGCCTGGGCAATGTTAGAAGTATTTATCCAATGTATGGTTATGGCTGTTAAGTTTGCATTCCCAATTGTCGCAATAGAATTTTTAGTAGAAATCGCGGTTGGAATCTTAATGAAAATCATACCGCAGATCAACATATTTGTTGTCAATATACAGGCGAAGCTCATTGTTGGTTTATTGATGCTTATCTTCTTGTTTTCCCCTATGTCAGAGTATTTGAGTGATATTATAAATCAGATGCTTTTAACCGTACAGCATATAATAAAGCTTTTATAAGCGCAAAGGATGTGAGAAACGAAACATGGCAGATAGTTCAAAGACCGAAAAAGCCACCCCGAAAAAGCGGCGGGACGAACGGAAAAAGGGACATGTTGCAGTCAGTAAAGATGTAGTAATGATATGTTCTCTACTTGGAACGTTTTTGATGTTAAAGATGCTGTTTCCTCTCATGTACCGTACGATGCGGGATTTCATGATTAAATACATCAGTCTGGCACCTATGGCAGAAACATTGTCTGATCATGCGAAAAGGGCATACCTGGATATGGTAACAGCCGTATTAAAAGGGGCGGTACCCATTGTTGTTGTTTCCATGTTGTTGGCTATCTTTGGCACAGGATTGCAGACTAAATTTATATTTACAAAGAAGAATATGGTGCCTCAGTTTAATAGACTAAATCCTTTAAAAGGCATCAAGAACATGTTCTCACTAAAAAGCCTGATCGAGTTACTAAAAAATATAATTAAAATTACAATTTTAATTATTATTTTGTATCAGATTATTATGGGCGAATTACGTGGAGTTGCAAGAACCATTGATATGGATTTCCTAGATTCATCAGTTTTTGTACTTAATTCCGTAATGAGTATGGTTTTTAAGGTTACCATTGTATTTTTAGCAATTGCAGCATTTGACTATTTTTATCAGTGGTGGGATTATGAGCGCCAGATTAAGATGTCAAAGCAAGATTTAAAAGAAGAATTTAAGCAGACAGAGGGAAATCCTGAAATTAAGGGACGAATTCGGAACTTACAACGAGAAAGAGCCAGATCCCGTATGATGCAGGCAGTACCCACTGCAGACGTAATTATCCGTAACCCCACCCACTTTGCAGTAGCCCTGCGCTATGATCTGGAAAAGGACAGTGCTCCTATGCTGGTCGCAAAAGGGCAAGACGAGCTAGCTCTTAGAATCGTGGCAGTCGGTGAAGAGAACGGAGTATACGTATTAGAAAATAAACCTTTGGCAAGAGGCATTTTTGCCAGCACACAGGTTGGGGCGGAGATTCCTCCGGAGTATTATGGTATGGTTGCAGAGATCCTGGTTTATGTATACCGTATGAATAACAAAATCATCGAATAGAAAAAGCAGCAGAGATACTTGAAAGAAATGGTGTAAAAGAATGAAGAACTTACTGAAGAATTCCGTAGTGGTATTTGTCATTATTATTGTACTTCTGTTGATCATTCCATTGCCTCCCTTCTTTATGGATGTAATGATTATCATAAATATAACCCTGTCCATGATTATCTTGCTGATAAGCATGAACATTAGAGAGCCATTGGAATTTTCCATATTCCCTTCTCTGCTCCTCGTCACCACCCTTTTACGTCTGGGTTTAAACGTGTCTTCCACCCGTAATATTTTGTCGAACCACGGAGCCTCAGGTCAGGTAATCAAAGCATTTGGTGATTTCGTTTTACAGGGAAATATTGTAGTTGGTTTTATCATATTCATTATCATTGTCTTGATGAACTTTCTTGTTATTACCAAAGGTACTGAGCGAGTATCAGAAGTTGCAGCCAGATTTACCCTGGATGCCATGCCTGGTAAGCAGATGGCCATTGATGCAGATTTAAGTTCTGGTTTAATCAATGAGCAGGAAGCAAAGACGAGACGATATAAGATACAGAAGGAAGCCGATTTTTACGGAGCCATGGATGGTGCTACTAAGTTTGTTAAGGGAGACGCCATTATGTCCCTTATCATCGCAGCGGTTAACTTCATTGGTGGTGCGGTAATAGGTATGGTTCAGGCCACTATGCCATTTTCCGAGGTTATGACGGTATACAGCATCGCTACAGTCGGTGATGGACTGGTCAGTCAAATTCCTTCTCTTTTAATTGCTACAGCGACCGGTATGATTGTAACCAGAGCGGTATCAGAAGGCAGTTTAAACGAAGATGTATCCGCGCAATTTTTAGCACAGCCCAAAGCAATTATGATGACCGGAGCTGTTATGATAGTGCTTATGCTAGTTCCAGGTATGCCTAAGATTCAGTTGGCAATTATGGCGGTGGCACTTGTTGCTTCCGGTTTACATCTGGAGAGAAAAGTAAAACAGTCGGCAGCTAGGGAAGAGATGTTAGAAGCAGCACATGCTGTGGAAGAGGCATCCCAAGCACCTTCTGATGAGGAATCTTATTATCGAGATGTAAATAATGTATATTCTTTAATAAATGTTGAACCGATAGAAATGGAATTTGGTTACAGTCTCATTCCACTGATTGATGAGAGCAGCGGTGGAAAGATGATTAACCGTATCGTCATTTTCCGAAGGCAATATGCACAAGATATGGGATTTGTAATACCATCGGTCAGGCTTAGAGATAGTTCCAGCTTAAATACCAATCAGTATGTGATTAAAATCAGAGGTGAGGAAGTTACTAAGGGAGAGATCTTGGTGGATTATTATCTGGCCCTGGAGCCTCCGACGCTTTCTGGAGAGGTAGATGGAATTGAAACGGTAGAGCCAGCTTACGGAATCCCCAGCAAGTGGATTCGACCTGAGAATAAAGAGATGGCAGAGATTTACGGATATACGGTTATTGATCCATTGTCTGTTATGCTCACTCATCTGTCTGAAACCATCAAGCAGCATGCTTATGAAATGCTTGGAAGGCAGGAGGTAATGCAGTTGCTTGAGAATGTGAAAAAGCATTCTGCAGAACTGGTGGATGAACTGATCCCCAGCCAATTCACATATGGAAATCTTCAAAAGATCCTTAATAATCTTTTAAAAGAGGGCGTACCAATTAAGGATATGGAGACAATTCTGGAGACAATCGTAGATTCGATTCCTGTTACCAGGGATATCGATGTCATAACTGAAAATATTAGAATCGCCTTAAAGAGAACTATTACAAGAATGTTCTGTGACGGAGGACAGATGAAGGTTCTAACCCTGGATGCAGATCTGGAGAAAAATATTATCAGCAGTATGGCAAAGGGCGAACAAGGAGTATATCTTGCCCTCAGCCCCGATGTGATGCAATCGGTAATTGGACAAATGGGGGAACACATTAAAAAGTTCAGTGATTTAAATCAGAAGCCTGTAGTATTAACAAGCCAGGTTGTCAGGCTGTATTTTTATCGCTTGATCGAGCAGTTCTATCCCAATGTATATGTCCTTTCGTTTAATGAGATTGCAAATAATATTCAGATTCAGGCAGTCGGAAATATTACCGTTTGACAGAATCTTATGTCAGAAAGGCAGTGTTAGTCGGAATGGAACAGGATTTTAGTCAATTTACCAATGAAGAGTTACTAGTTAAATATAAGCGGAATAAGGATATTAAGATCAAGCATGAGCTGGTACTGCGTTATATGTATATGGTCAAGAGTATATCCATTCAAATGCGTGACGTATACCTAAGCTTTGCTCAGGTGGAAGACATCGTAAATGAAGGAGTACTTACAATCATGAGTGGGTTGGAAAAGTTTGATCCAGATATGAATGTTAAGTTTGAGACATATATTTCAAAACGGATACGCGGTATGATCATTGATATGGCAAGAAAACAGGACTGGATACCAAGAAGTGTAAGAAAGAACGCCAAAGATTTAGACAGTGCATCTATGGAATTATGTAACCGTCTAGGGCGATTTCCAACACCCAAGGAAACTGCAGATCACATGAATATTAGCTTGGATAAATATCAAGAAGCATTGGGTAAGACTAATGTTTACAGTGTGCTTTCTTTGGATATGGTTTTGGAGGCCGGAAGTGAGAATAAAAAGGTTGTTCAACTTCCATCTATTAATGAAAATGATCAACCAGAGGATCATTATCTCCAGGAAGAATTTAAGCAGGTTCTTGTCTCTGCTATAAATAATTTAAAAGAAAATGAGCAAAAGGTTATTTCTTTGTATTATATGGACGAATTAAATATGAAGGAGATTGCTCAGGTTATGAGTGTTAGTGAGCCCAGAATCTCCCAGATTCATTCAAATGCCATACAAAAGCTAAGGCTTAATTTGACCAATTTTATAAATGGGAAATAAGGAAGGGGATAAAATATGTTTCACGGGTTTTATAATCTGGCGTCTGGCATGCTATATCAGAACCGGAACTTGAATACAATCAGTAATAACATGACAAACGTGAGTACCCCAGGATATAAGTCTGACCGTTTAGTCAGTACTACATTTAAAGATGAAATGCTCTATCGCAATGGAAATCGTAATAAAAGTAATCCGACACAGATTGGTTCAGTATCCATGATTCGTTCTGTAGGCGTTACAAAAACTAGCTATAATCAGGGAAATGTGGAAGAAACCGGAAACAATTTGGATTTTGCACTGACACAACCTGGCTTTTTTGCTGTTCAAGATAAGGACGGAAACCGTCTTTATACGAGGAACGGCTCTTTTGGTATTGATCAGGAGGGATATTTAAGTTTATCCTCTCAAGGGAGAGTCCTTGGAGAAGATGGAAATCCCATTGAGATGACCACGGATCGAATCACAGTTGACAAATCTGGTAATATATATGAACTGCCATTAAAGGGAGTAGGAGGCGATGAGGAAGGAACAGATTCCGAAGAAGAAGAGCCAGTACTACTTGGAAAAATAGGAGTTTTTAATTTTAATGACTACACTCAGCTGGTAAAAGGAAATAATGGTACCTTTAAATCAACAGAAGACGGAACTGCAGTGAATGGCGGAATCCAGTGGAAATCCATTGAGCGGTCTAACATTGATCCAATGGAAGAGATGACAGCTATGATGACTAGCCAAAGAGCATCTCAAAGTGCGGCTCAGGTACTTAAAATGTATGATCAGCTTATGGGAAAAATCGTAAGTGATATAGGCAGAGTTTAAGGGAGGGATATTGGATGAATCAATCTTTTTACATAGGAGCGCTGGGCGCATTGAATCAGCAGACTAAGCTGAACATTGTGTCCAACAATATTGCGAATGTCAACACCGTTGGTTATAAATCTCAAAACGGTGTATTTTCTGATTTAGTATATGAAAATGTGAGAAATACTAAGGGAGAAAATGCAGCTAAGTCCGGAAGTGGTACAATCGTTGATAGTGTAAAAACCAATATGGGTGCGATGCCATATAACGAAACGGGTCTTGAACATGATTATGCCATTCCTGGGGAAGGATTTTTCATGTTAAAAGATCCTGTAACTGGAGAGGTTACCTATACCAGAGATGGACGTTTTCAGCTTGCGAGAACAGAAGAAAAATACTATCTTGTTAACACAGACGGAAAGCGAGTTATGAATATGGATAAGGTAGAAGTATCCTACGATGTGAAGCCTGCTTCCTATCCTGAAAACAAGGAAGATGAAGAGGTAGAAGATAAAGAAGAATTGAATGAGGGAGAGCATGACCCAACAGCGATTGGAGTATATACATTTAACAGAATGGATGGACTTCGAGAGGTAGGCGGGAACGGTTATGTGGCTTCAGAAAAAAATGGGGAGCCCATTCTTCTTGAAAAAGCAAAAGTTGTAAAAGGCGCTCTGGAGAATTCCGGCACGGATCTTGCCACTGAGATGACAAGATTAATGGAGGCGCAAAGAGCCTATTCCTATGCACTTAAGATGGTACAGACTTCAGATGAAGTAGAAACCACAATTAATTCGCTGCGGTAAAGATCGTAGGCGTTAAGGAAAGAGGGCGATGAAATGAAAATTAGACGTTATGATGAAATGAATGGATTAGGCCTTGATTTAATTCGGGAGATCGGTAGTATAGGTACCGGAAATTCAGCAACTGCATTATCTTCTATGCTTGGAAAATCAGTACGTATGACGGTTCCAGATGTCCAGATCCTTGGTTACAATGAAGCCATTCAATTCCTCGGTGATCCAGAAGAGATCGTAGCTGCAGTTCTGGTAAAAATGACAGGTGAAATAAATGGATTGATGCTATTTATTTTGAAGCTGGATTTTATCAATGAAGTGCTTAGTAGTGTTATGGATAAAGAAATTGAAGACTACTATCAGTTAAACGTGCTGGAAACATCCGCTCTTGAGGAAATTGGAAATATAATAATCTCATCTTATGTAAATGCAATGTCCACATTAAGTGAGGTGACAATAAATTTGTCCGTTCCAGATATTGCTGTTAACATGCTGGGAGGAATTTTAAGTGTACCGATGGTAGAGTTTGGTTATCAAACTGATAAAATGATGATGATTAGCGGCCAGTTTGTTATTGGCGGAAAAGTACTTCACAGCGACCTTCTCATGATGCCAGATATTGAATCACTGAATTTTTTGATGGAGAAACTGGGGATTACGAATGGATAAACAAATTACTGTAGGGATCGCAGATATGAAGTTCGCCAGACAAGAGGGAACTCTTATCACATATGCACTTGGTTCCTGTATTGGAATCAGCTTATACGATCCCATGATTAAGCTGGGGGCGCTGGTACACATCATGCTCCCAGAAGTGTACGGAACTGGTGATGGTAATGCTTTTAAGTATGCAGATACCGCTCTTGCAGAAACCTTTCGAAAGATAGAGATTATGGGAGCGAGAAAACCACGTCTGGTTGCCAAGATAGCTGGAGGAGCCAAGATGTTTGAGCTGCAGGGAAACAGTACTCTGGGTAATATTGGTGCCAGGAATATAGTCAGTGTAAAACAGATATTAAAAAATTCAGGTGTACGGCTTGCTGCAGAGGATGTTGGAGAGAATTATGCCCGTACAATGTCAGTTGATATCACTACTGGGGCGGTAAAAATCCGTACCTACGGGAGAGCGGAAATTGTTTTGTAAGCATTATGAACCAGCAGAAAAATGTCGATAAACAGGTAAGCAGTTGTTTTTGCTGGATTATATTGGGATAAAGGAGAATGAGTATGGCAGAAACAGAAATTTTGTTAGAATCAGGGACGAATGAAATTGAAATAATGGAATTTACCATATATGGTGAATTGTATGGAATCAATGTTGCCAAAGTACGTGAGATTATGATGTCAGAGAAGGTAAAACCGATTCCGCATTCCCATCCTTCCGTAGAAGGTATTTTTAAACCAAGGGATCTCTTACTTACGGTCATTGATCTTCCCCACTATCTGACAGGAAGTGTTTCTGAGAAGCAGCCTAAGGATTTATTTATTGTTACCAACTTCAACAAAATTCACATTGCATTCCGTGTACATAGCGTAGTTGGCATCAGTCGTATTTCATGGGAGAGCATTCAGAAGCCAGATGACACCATCAGCAGGGGTGAAGAGGGTGTAGCAACTGGTATCGCTCAGTGTGGAGACAATCTGGTCACTATACTTGACTTTGAGAAAATTGTAGCTGAAATTGCACCTGAAACAGGAATTCAGATAGACGAGATTAATAAGCTTGGTAAGAGAACTGAAGTTAATTATCCTATTTTAATCGCAGAGGATTCCATTCTTTTAACAAAGATGATTGAAGCAGCCCTTAAAAGAGCTGGTTATGAAAACTTGATGTTCAAGAACAACGGACAGGAAGCCTGGGATTATCTGGAAAAAATTAAGGACGATTCCGATTTGAAGGAAAAAGTAAATCTGATTATCACAGATATTGAGATGCCAGTAATGGATGGACACCGTTTAACAAAACTGGTTAAATCAGATCCTAAATTAAAAGAAATACCTCTGGTTATTTTTTCATCTATGATCAATCAGGAATTAATGATAAAAGGAAAGCAATTAGGAGCTGATGAACAGCTGAGTAAACCTGAGATAGCACATCTGGTTGAGGTAATTGATCACTTGATTCAGAAGGGGGTAAAGAATGGATAGATATGTCACCCGACAGCCCATTAAGGCTTTGAAGGAGGACAGGATTGTCGGATATGAAGTTTTATTTCAGAAGGACTATAATTCCATTTACAGCAATTCTGATGTGGCAGTAGCGGACACCATTTCGGATTTTCTCATGCAGAACTCTGATAGCCTTGCAGATGATAAACTTACATTTGTTACTTTTACACCGGCTTTACTGTTTCGTAATACACCGAAGATTTTTGATAAAGAGAAGATGGTGATCCAGATTGAAGATCATGTTATGATTCACCCTCTGGCTCCTACGATCATTCGTAAATATCGGGCAGAAGGATATGAATTTGCCATCAATGATTTTCAGTTTTCTCCTAGTTATTTCTCCATGTTGGATTTTGCTACTTACATTAAAATTGATATCGGAAATAAACGTGATCCCAAAGAAAAAATTTCGCTTATTAATTTAGTTAACACCATGAAAGGCCTAGACAAAAAGTGCATTGCAACTGGTGTTAAGGATAAAGAGGATTATGCTCTGGCTCTAGAGATCAATGCAGATTTTGTAGAAGGAAGTTATGTTGCGGAGGCTTTGGCTAAGAAAGTAAACCGTATGGAGTTTTTACAAGGAAACTTCTTCCAGCTGGTGGTCGAGGTATCAAAGGATGAGCCTGATGTCGAGCAGATTGAACAGATCATAAGCAGGGATGCAGCACTTAGTTATGCACTGCTTAAAATTGTAAATTCCGCACATTTTGCATTGCGTCGGAGAGTCTCTTCCATTCGACAGGCGCTTGTAACGATGGGAATCAGTCAATTAAAGCAGTGGGTCTATCTTTTGAGTTTTAATAATGATTCTCACCATGATGAAGCCTTAGAGGCTGTCATGAAGCTCTCGTTTTTAAGAGCAAATTTTGCTATGGCTCTCTCTGATCATGTACAGGATTTCCCAATTATCCGGTCAGAGGCATATATGATGGGAATGTTCTCAACCCTTCAATATCTAATTAATGCACCATTAGCTGAAATTCTGTCAGAAATACCAGTTGCGGAAGAAATCAAAGCTGCATTGATTGATAAAGAAGGAATCTGTGGAACTTTATATAAACTCATTCTTAGCTATGAAAATGCAGAGTGGAAAAACGTAAAGTTAATGTCTGATGAATTAGGCCTTCCTTCCGGATTTCTTGCGCAGACCTATATGGATTGCGTCGAAACAGTGAACGGTATATGGAACAGCCTTACCATTAGTGCAGAGCAGGAGCCAGACCTAACAGAAGAAAGAAAAACCCACACCTAATGGTGTGGGTTTTGTTTTACCGTAAAGCAAGCTTTTGTTAATTCTACAAATACCTGCTGAGAATACCGGTTGACATAAAAGTTTAATAACGGAGATGCAGATGGTGGTTCCACTACAACATATTTTGGCGGAAGATTGGTCAAAGTCAGTGCTGTAATGTCAGCAATGCAATGTCCGCAGCAACAAGCATCTAATTTAGCGGCATATTCATGTACTTTATTTTGAACTACGTGTTCCATCACGTTTAAATATTTAAATGTTGGTTTTTCAAGTTCTGGAGATGAAGTTTCTTCCTTTACTTCCGAGGTTTTTGTTTCTGGCGCTGAATTTGTCTTAGGATCTTTAAAATCTGTCTCGATAACGTTAACTTCAGTAGCAGTTAAAACAACAGGAGATTCCTCCTTATTTTCAGAGGGAGATTCTAAAGAGCTAAAGTCTTCTTCTGAGTGATTCAAATCATCAGAATTGTTCTTGGCTTCTAAATTTTCTACCAAATTCAAGTCGTTTTCAACTTCTGGCTGGATTATTTCTTCTTTAGATATAGCTTCCTCAGCTAAAGTTTCATCATTTGTTGCTTTATCGCCTAATGCTTCACCAACAAAAGTTTCATCATCCATTGCTTTATCATTTAGTGTTTCACCAGCAAAAGTTTCATCATCCATTGTTTTATCATTTAGTGTTTCACCAGCAAATGTTTCGTCATTCATTGTTCCATCAGCTATCATTTCTTCTGTTATGGAGTTATTAACTGTTTCTTCGTCAGTCATTGTCTTATCAGAAAAAACATTATCAGAAACTAATTCAGAGGTATTATCAGGCTCCACATCTTTCGTGGCTGCTTCCCCGATACCTTCCTCATCTTCTAATTGCTGTCTAATCATTTCAGAGACAGGATCAGGAGCGGAGGAGGACATATCAATAATGGATATAGGGGAGGGCGCTAATGGTCCCTCTTGTGTCTGAATGGAAGCTTTGTGGGCTAATACGGTAAGCTCTTTTATGGTTTCGGAGGAATCTGTATTTAGGCTTGCGGCCTGGTTCTCCTTTGCGGCTTCTGATTTGGAAGTTTCCGGCTCATCACCTGCCAAGAGATTCATAACATGAGCTGTCTTACTGCTTTTTCTGGCCATGGTCTCATACCCCTATCATGTATATATTAATTTTTACGCTCGTTAATTAGTTCTAGAACTTCATCTACCAAAGCTTTGTAATCTAAGGCTGGATTAGAGCGAGGAGCGTAGTCTAAAAGGCTTTCTCCCTGAGCAGGAGCTTCTGCTACACTGACACTGGAACGAATTTGAGTGCTAAATACGATTGTGCCAATTTGAGCAGCAATATTTTCTGCCATCTCTTTTACTTCCCTGGAAAGTAGGGTCCTGGAATTGTATTTATTAAGCAGTATCCCAAGAACATAAAGATTCGGATTAACAGAGGTACGTACTGTATTAATGGTATCTTTAATTTGTGATACGCCAAGCAAACTAAGAATCTCTGGAACCATAGGGATTACCAGATAATCGGCTGCAGCATATGCATTTACAGTAAGAATATTAAGAGCAGGAGGCGTATCAATAATGATATAATCATAGTAACCTGCTACGGTAGATAGGATATCCTTCAACATGCTTTCCCGCTGCTTTCCGGTAAATTCCCGCTCGGCTCCGCTTAAAAGAATGTTGGATGAAATAACATCACAATATTTAGCTGGACGAATGGCCTCTTGCAGGGTAGCAGTTCCTTTAAAAACTTCATATATGGTAGCGCAGGATTCAATTTCAAGACCAAGGCTAAAACCTAGGTTACCCTGTGGATCTAAATCAACTGCTAAGACTCTTTTCTTCTTCATGGCCAAGCCGCAGGCAAGAGAGCAGGAAGTCGTTGTTTTACCTACACCGCCCTTTTGATTTGTAATGGTAATTACCGTTGACAAGTTCTATTCCTCCAATCGTAATTTAAGATAATACTATTATCTTTAGTATACAATATGTCGATAAATAAGTATAGCAAAAACAAGAAAAAAACCGATTTTTGGCGAAAATTGGATATGGATATTAGAAAGGAGTTTATCTATGGCATCAGTATCAACTACGAACAAAATCAACTCTGCATCCACGGTACGTGGATATGGCGGACTTGCCAGTGGACTGGACAGAGACTCTCTCATTGAAGGAATGACAGCTTCTACCAGAGCTAAGATTGCGAAGCAAAACAAAAGTAGACAAACCGCGCTTTGGAAGCAGGAAGCATATCAATCAGTCAGTTCCAAATTGGTAGAGTTTTCTAAGAAGTATATGTCCTATACGAATCCAGCAACTAACCTTTCCAGTTCAAGTATATGGGCAAGCAGCAGTATTACGACTAATGGTGCTAATAGTAAATATGTAAGCGTTACAGGAAGTTCCTCTATCTCCAATTCTCTTTCCATAGTTGGAGTAAAATCGATGGCACAAGATGCGTATAAGGTTTCTGCAAATTCGGTAAGTGATTCTACTCTTAGTAGTGAAACCATTGATTTTGGAATGAAAGATGTCAGCAACTTAGAAGGGGAATATCTCACTTTTAAGTATGGAAGCAAAACCTATAATGTAACGATGCAGACTGGAAAAGCAAGTGATGGAACTACATATGATTATTCCAATACAGAAAACGCTGCAAAGTCTATAAATAAATCTTTAGAACAGGTCTCTATTGGGAATGGAAAGACTCTTGCCGATGTGATCAAAGTTTCTTCTTACGATTCAGGTGGTGTCTCAAAGTTGGATATAAAGTCAGAGAATACTGCTGGTAATACTGTTTTACTCGAGAGTGGTAGTGAATCTGCATTAAAGGCTCTTGGTTTTGACGATATTAAGAAAGTCTCTGAAGCAGACCGAAAAATTAGTGACACTGGATTCTCAGATACGGTAAAGGGGTATACTCAGGAGCTTACTACCCCTAAAACTTTTCTGGAGAGAACCAAGGGCAAAAACATTAGTTTTACCTACAATGGGGTTACAAAATCCATACAGTTTGGTGATAAAACAAATATTACTGATTTAGCAAAAGATTTGAAAGATAAATTAGCAAAGCAATTTGGTGATGGTAGAATTGACGTTCAAGAAGATGGTGGTAAACTAGTTTTTAAAACTAAAGTTGCTGGAACAAATGCAGATGATAATACTTCAGTTCTGTCTATTACATCAGCAGATAAGGGTATACTGGGAACAAATGGGGAATTAGGCATTACGGCAGGCGAATCTAATCGTTTAAATTTAGAATCCTCTGTTGCAGATTCAGGCTTAGAAAGTATGAAGGCGATTAAAAGTAAACCGGGATATTCAGAAGATAACTTAATAAATTTAAAAATCAATGGTGTATCTATAACTGGATTATCATATAAGAGCTCTATGAAAGAGATAATGGATAAGATTAATTCTTCAGATGCTGGTGTTAAAGTCAGTTATATCTCAAATTCTGATAAGTTTACATTCCAGTCTACTGTAGCAGGAGCTTCTGGTAAAGTTGACTTTGAGGAAGATGCTGAGGCTCTTTTTGGTGATAATGATACAGGATTTGATGTAAAAGAGGGCAAAGATGCTGTAGTTACAGTAAAGTATGGTGACGGAGCAACCCAGGAATTAGTACGCGGCAGCAATTCATTTAACCTGGAGGGGCTTAATGTTACTGTCAATGGAACATTTGGCTATAAAAGCGACGGTAGTATAGATACGGCTGCAGATCCCGTAACATTAACAGCAAAGACGAATAGTGACAAGATTGTATCTACAATTACTGATATGATAAAAGATTATAATGATATTATTCAATTAGTTAGCGATCAGGTAAGTAAAAAGCCTAATCGTGATTATTCTCCTTTAACTGATGAACAAAAAGAGAGTATGACAGAAGACCAGATTAAAAAATGGGAAGATAAAGCTAAGGTGGGAGTACTGTTTAACGACACTGACCTTAGATCATTATCAGATAGCCTTAGGTTTGTTTTTGATGCTGGTTCAGATGAAAAGGCTATGTTAAGTTCTTTTGGAATCAGTACAAGCAGTGACTATACTGAAAAGGGTAAGCTGGTTTTTGATGAGACGAAATTCCGTGCAGCCCTTGAGAAGAATCCAGAAGATATAAAGAAGTTGTTCACAAAAAAAGCCGATACTTCTACTGGTGAAAAAGATGGATTTATGGCTAAACTTACTTCAATAACGAATAAGTTTGCTAATACTGCTGGAGCAGTCAAAGGTATTCTCATTGAAAAAGCCGGTTCTGTATATGCGCCAACCAGTGTTACATCAAATAGTATACAGAAGTCAATCGATAGCATTGATGTTTACATTAAAAAACTTCAAACACAGTTAAAGACTGAAACCGATCGGTATGTAAAGCAATTCACGAATTTGGAAAATGTAATTGCTCAAATGAACTCCCAGAGTAGTACCTTAAGTTCATTCGGCAGTTAGAAATGGCGGTGTAGACAATGAATATGAATGGATATCAGCAATACAAAGAACAGTCAGTCAATACGATGACACCAGGAGAGATGCTCAATCTTTTATTTGACGAACTGTTAAAACGTTTGACAAGAGCAGATCTTGCTTTAGAAAAAAAGGATTATGAATCTTTTGAACAATCCATTCAGCGGTCAATTGATATTGTAACTTATCTAAAAAACACTTTAAATTTTAATTATGAAATCAGTAGAGAACTGAAACGGCTCTATGATTTTTTCCTCTATGAATTTAGTAGAATTAAAGCAGGAAGAAATCGCCAGGTTATTATAGAAGTACGTCCTTTGATTGTTGATTTACGGGATACATTTAAAGAAGCCCAGGGATTAAGTAATTAAAATAAGGCTGGAGAGGTTTTCCTCTCCAGCCATTTAAAAATGATTCAAGTGTTAGGAGGTTATTATGGAAGATGAAATGTTGATTGAAATATTAAAAGAAATGCAGAAGAAATATCAGTGTTTTAATGAAATAGAACGTATTACAAAAGATATTGGTGACGCACTGTCAAGAAATGATCGGGCATTGGTTCAAATATTATTAGGAATGAGGCAGGAAGAGATAGATCAAGCAGAGATGAGTGAAAGGAATATGCACCTACTCTTGTCTTTTATTCCAACAGATGAGGCTACTCAAGCCATGAATTGGATTAAGGGAAATAAGGAAAATATACCAGAGAATCCAATAATTAAGAAACTAGTAGAAAAAGGAAACAGCATTCAAATGCTGGTGCAGCGGACCATTGAACTGGACCGCCATATCAGCATGCGTTTAGCGGGAAAAGATTCTTTCTATCAAACATTACCGTGAGGAATCGGGCAGATCGATTGCCCACAAAGGGCCACCATTTGAGGCTCGTCGGTTTAACTCCTTTAAAATGATTTCAGGATCCCAGTCCATAGAAGTGTTCTCATAGCTGTTTGGATCCGCAATCCGCACCTTTCCTTCTTCTGTCATACGGGTAATAATAAGGAAATGCCCTCGTTGCGTGAAGTGCCCTCTGCCAACCAGCGCAATAACCAATCGGTTTGAATTAAGTGCCTGCTGAATTCCATTTACAGAATAGTCCCTGATCGGAACAGCCTCAATTCCAAATGCAGAGGAGGCATGTTGGATCAGACAATGGTAAGAGCCGTCTTCTGGAGCCCAACATCTGTTAGAGGCGGCCCAGTTTGCAGCATCTGCAGGCAGTACCTGATTTCCAGTCAGGCTTGTAATCAACATAGCCATAATAGTAGGGCCGCAACCATAGATGGATAAAGGATCTTTCCCACCCCAGAGATAATTCCCCCACCTGGAATCACCTTGATTATAATACGTAAGAGGTCCAGCTACGCTGTCTAGCATTACATCATATCTTCCTTCCTGAGGGATTTCCGCCTCTGCATAACTTTCACTTACAGATATCTGAGATACAGACAAAAGCCTATTGGATTCTACGTTTTGATTGTTAGCGGTAAATGTAGTTGTTAAAGGGACAGTAGCTAAGAATAGTGTTTTAAAAATGATATTATAAAATCCACTCACTGAATTCACCTTTTCTATAAAGATTTATATTTATGTATACAATATCTATCGTACAATTGGCATCTAAAGTTAAGATATTTATATAAAAACCGATATATAAGTGTAGGATGTAACCTTCTTTAGCTTCATTCAGCTATTTGATATAAAATACAGAGGAATTCATTCAACAATGTTTTGTGATCATGAATATAATATTGTAGTTACATTGATATATGATTTGCTGAAAGCGTTTGTACCTTTGGCATATAAGGATGGAAGTGTGTAATGAGAAAAGGATACGAAGAACGGTATTTAATAATGATTCTATCTTCCGTTATGAATCAAAAGACAACTCCTGAACCAATGCGCCAGCTGGATTGGGAAAAGATGTTTCGCCTTGCGGATTTTCATCACGTTGCTCATGTTGTTCATTACGGAATTCTGGGTTTAAATGAGATAATACCTCAATCCATTCGAAGGCGTTTCTTCGAGAAATATCTAGAGGCAGTTTATCGAACGGATCGATTAAGAAAGGCAGAAAAACAGCTGAGATCTTTAATGGAAAAAGAGAAGATAAACTGCTTTTTTGTAGATTATGCTGAGAATGTGAAAAGCTACCCCATTGAAGAAATGTGTTGCCAGGAGTATATAGAAATGGGCTCTGATAAAAAAGGCACGGGACTGATTGCGAATAAACTACGCATTAGAGATTTTGTAGAGAAGCCTTTAGAAGATGAAGGTTTTTTATATTACCGGATACCTGGTATCAAAGTGTTTTTTTATAATTATAATATTTTTTTGAGCAAGCCTATGCGTAAGTTTTATAAGAATCTTTTAGGAACCATACCTAGAAAAGAGGGGTTTAAGCATGTTAGAGAGATGGGGCCTAATGACCAGTATCTCTTTTATATGTGTAGACTGACTGATAGCTATGCAAAAGGTGAGATCAGCTTAAATCAAATGATTGATTTCTGGTTTTTTTATAAACGTTATGCAGAAGAATTTTCATGGAAGTATATATATGATCGATTAAAAAAATTAAAAATAGAAGCTTTCGCAGAAAAAATGGAATACCTGGTACTACGTTGGTTTGGTACAGGAGCTGGTGTTGGTGCAGAGTTTGCAGAGGTCTATGATGCAATGGAATCATATATCCTGTCTAAAGGGGAGGAAGGAAGAGAAATCAGTTCTCAGTACCTACCTTTAATAAAAACTGTAGCGGACTGCTATGCACGCAATCGCAGAGCAGAAGAATTCAAGAGATTACTGGAATGGGCATTTCCTGACAGAGGTTATATGGAGACGATCTATCCAGAGCTTGAAAAGGCCAGTGCATTATTGCCCCTATTCTGGTTGTTTCGATTAGGAAGATATGGACTACGAATATGCTATCATAGATTATGGGAAACGTATCTATTAAAACCAATTAGCAATTTGAGGCAACGTTTTAGCCGCCTACCAATAATTAAAGATATCATAGTTAAATTGGCGGCATCTCAAGAAGAAGATGATAACATAGAAACATCTGAAGCGGAAGAAACTGACATAAGAGATAGTGAACAGGATAAAGATGATGATAAAGAAACAGCGGAAATACTGAAATGATTTCAGTTATCTCCGCTGTCTTTTTTTATTTGTAATAATTTATTTATTTTAGAAATAGATCCTGGACTCAGAGAGATAGATGCAGCCTCTTTATTAGTAGAAGCTGCTTCAATCAATTCTGACCTTAATATAGATACATCCCTAGGAGCCTCAATTGCAAGTTTTACCCAGTCATTTCCGACATCTAAAACAGTAACGCAGATATTTTCGCCAATTGTAAGTTCCTGACCTTTTTTTCTTTGAAGAATAAGCATATTATTTCTCCTTTTTTATAAAATCTTTCACTGGATGGCGAAATTTATAAAGTACATTATCCAGAATGATCTGTCGAGCTTCCCTGGTATCTGTATTTACTGCAATCGGGCATTTTAAGTTCACTGTGCTATCTTCCATGGAATCATGTATAATGCAAATTACATAATAAGATATGTTGTCATCGTTATAGGAGGCATCTAAAAGCTTCCGATCCTCATCTGATAATATGGGCATATATTCGGTATATAGTTGGAATGGATTCATGAGAATAAAAGAGATGGAGCTATCTTCTACAGATTGAAGAGAGATAAGAGCATCACTGTTATTCTCAAAAGCCAAAGGGATATAATTTTTTAAATCAGCGAAACCAAATAGTCCATCACGAAAATGAATGAACTCTTTGTCTGAACTAGAAATGGTTCCAAAATACTGTGTTTTGATTTCCATAGAAACCTCCGGGATTAATTTATGCAAGTACATCTACGGGAGAGTGATTGAAAAAATCTGCTGCACTAGGTGGAACATACATAGGACCGCCAGTATATTCTATTTGTACATCAGGCATTTGAGTAATTGAAATTGAGACATCTCCAGGGATAAACTCAAAGTCACCATTGGCAACTCTAAAGTCAAAATTTAGTTTGTCCATCTGGTACTGCATTGTTAGATCAGGATTAGACCATTCTATCTCCGGACCAGTTGTAGGCAGAAATGTTAAGCCAAAATCTCCGGTAGGTACTTGAGCACGCTGTTGGTTGATAATATCAAGTGGATTTGAAATATTAGGGTCTAATAACATAGCGCCCTCCTCTGCATAGGTTGCGGTAGCTTCTTGAGCGGCAGATTTGCCCTCCTGGGCAGATCTGCGTACGCTTTCCATCGTTGTAGGACAGACGGAATTACGTGCGTCAAAAGTATCTATACGCACTTTAATTGGGCGGCTTTCCATTTCAAAGCCGCCTTTTTGTCTTGAAGACACCATTTCGGTCTTTGAATTTGAATATTCTAATCGGGCTTTCGTAATCATAAGCTCATATTTAATAGGTACAGTCGTTATTCTTAATAAAGGTTCCACAATAATACCCCCCAATCAAAGTTATTTCATGAAATCAATAAACGAGGCTGACAAGATAGAAGTACCAACTTTTAAAGCAGCATTATATGCATACTGATTCCATGAATAATCAGTAAGAGCCTTAGCCAAGTCGATTCCTTCAACATTTTGCATCTGTTCCTGAAGAGAAATATCTGCATTCTCCAAACGATCTTTAGTAGTCGTCAGGAATTCAGACTTAACACCTAATTCAGTTATTTGATTTAGAATGCCGCCGCTCACCTTCTCAAACTTAGAGGATAATTTTTGATATGCCTGGGCATCAAAGGTTTCTGCGCTCAATAAATCAGCCATCTGACCAGTCAAAACTATCACGTTATTACTCATGCCATCATCGTCTTTTCCGTAACCAACGGCATTGATACCAGGAAGAGACATATTGAATGCACTAGAGGGAACAACCTTATTATTTTCATCAAGAGAAAGTCCTAACCCTAAGTCAACATAGAGTTTTTCGTTGGAAAGAGTATCCAGCAGACCGTGATCTGCGGTACCCTTGGCAGCATCAACATTGATATTGCGATAAGTCAATGTTCCATCTTCGGATAAATTAAAAGGCGGATTTTTTCCATCAGAGCCTGCAAATAAAAAGGTATCTTCATATGTTGAATTTAGGCTCAGTACCATTGATTTTTGAAATTCCTTGAGGGCTGAGGCATACCCCTGTCTAGTCTCTTTTTCTTGGTTAGTTCCACTTAATACCTGAATACCGTAGTCTTTATTAATGGTTTTTAGCATATCATTAATCTGTCTCATAGAATCTTCTTGTCCATCCTGCCTGGATTGAACATCATTAAGCATACTTAAATTATCCTGATTTTTGTAATATTTACGGTGAAGCTGAGAAGCTCTTGCCGCCGCACCTGGATTTTCAGCTACAGAATTAAAGCTACGCTGAGTCATTACCTTGGTCCTTGAGCTATTTAATGTATTAATTGTAGTAGAAAGATTATTTTTATAATTTCTCAAAATTGCACTTGTCGTAATTCTCATTACTGTTCCTCCTATCGGCCAACCATGCCAGTACTATTGATTAATGTATCTAATGCCTGGTCAAGGGTGGTCATTAGACGAGCCGCTGCTGAAAAAGATCTTTGAAATTGCATCAAGTTGATACCTTCTTCATCAAGAGAAACACCTGAAACTGCATCTTTATTGTTAGATGTTTCGCTTAATACCGATATATGGTTATTTAATATAGCAGTGTTTGCTGAGCTATCGATACCCTGCATATTCTCCATATTAGAATAGCATTGCGAGAAACTACCGTTATAGAAAGAGGTAGATCCACTTTTTTGATTTCCAGCATAATCAGTGTAATTATATTCATATGTGAATTCACGACTATCTGTAAGTGCCTTAATCATAAGAGTAATATTATCACTGGCAGTTGTTCCTGCTTTCGGATCATGAGAGGCGATAATATGTATGCTGCTATTCATCCAATCGTCTGATATTTTTATATTGCTTGCGGTAAAGATACTGCTCCCATCAGAGGTTTTAAATAAATCAAAGTTCTTGATATTTAGTGGATTCGCAGAATAAGTTAAGTTATCGATATCCTTGCTTGAAGTTGTTTTGATACTATTCTCGCCAATGGTTTGACCTGTTGCCAAAGGTGCAGTGCTTGACCAAGTGAGTTTTTTATCCTTATATTCCCAAGTTCCAGTCTCAGGATTGCCATTAATATTAAATGTAGTAGCTGGCATTTTACTTGCTAGATTATTAAGACTATCCTCCATGGTATTACCAAGAGCAATCGTACCGCCACTTCCATCTCCGAAGGTGTAACTTTGACCATTAATATTTACTATTTCATGGTTTAAAAAATTACCTTTGGCGTTTGCAAAATTATAGGAATATTCTATCTTCTCAGCACCGTCTCCAGTCATTTCTTTTGGAACTCCTTTGGTAGGTGCATTAGTTATTCCTGTATAAGGAACCGTATTTTCATTCAATTTATTAAACGTTTTCGCAAAGGACTGAACAAAGGAATCAAATGATTTCTCATAGTAGCCAATTCCCCTATAATCTGAGGAAGGATTATCCAATTCACCCGATTTATTGAGCATATCCAGCGTACCTTTCAGTGTGCCTTCTCTCAATTTATCGGTAATGTCCGTCTTTAATGCAGAAACATCAGCATAAGCCGGGAAATCAGATGCTGGTATTAAGCTAATCGAAACAGTTCCATCTTCAGTACCAAGAGAGTTTTTATTCCGCTCCGCAGATAAAGAAGCAAAATTTTCTCCATGATCTCCTGCGGTTAGATTATATGTAGTTCCGTTCGTACCATTTAATTTCACAACCGGATAATTATATTTTGCTCCGTCTGCTATATTTACCTCTTTATACGATACGCTAATAGGAACATAGCCAGCCAGTTCATCAAGCTTTGTGTTTCTCTGATCCATCATCTCAAGCGCAGGATTACCAAGCATCTGGCTCTTATAGATTGCATCATTTAATTCACCGATGTCAGATAACAAGCTGTTTACTTTAGGTAAGGTCGTTTTTTCCAAGCCACTAATCGTTTCCTCGCGTGTGCTCTTTAAATCTGCATTTTTCTGATGAATATAATTCATTAAAACCTGACAGCGAGAGCGTACGATACTGTCAAACTCACTGCTGTTTGCATTGGCTGATAACTTATCCAAACCACTGCTCAAATCACTAAGGGCCTTCTTTAAAGCGTCCTTGTCTGTTTCATCAAATACATCGCCAAGCTGATCCAAAACTTCCTGACGAGCATCAGCAGTACCAACTTTTGCAACCTGATTTCTGTATTGTACGTCTAGGAATGGATCACGAATCTGTGAGACACTGGTTGTTTCTACACCATATCCAATTTTTGAGCTTGGATTACTGCTGTATACATCCCCACCTCTTAAGTTCAGGCTGACTAAATCAACCTGCTGCTTTGTGTATCCGACTGTATTAATGTTAGCAATATTCTGACCGGTAACGTCAAGTGATCTCTGGCTGGCAGCCATGGCCAGGCGGGCAGTGGTAAATCCAGCAAAGGTTGATCGAGTCATAATTGTCCCCCCCATTGTTTTTTATCTTTTGCGGTTCCATCTTCGGAATTGTTAATAGCTGTATTAATTTTATGCAGATTAATCTCAATCATTGTGCGGGCACTATCGTTAATTTCCTGGAAAAGCCGTACATGGTCTGAAAGGGTATTAAACATACCTTTTAACATAATATGTTCTTCTCCGGAAATCTTTGAGAGTATTACCTGAAAGGTATCACCCTCAAATCCTAGCTTCTCCTGACAGAGTTCGCGTTTCCGTTCAAGGCCTCTTAGTTTTAAGATAGCAGCTTGTTCTTTGTTCATACAATCTTCTACATAAGTAATGCGATTTTTTTTAACGGCCTCCAGTTTGGTCTGTTCAATCTGTATCAGTTCCTGGAACAACTCAGTCAAATCCTCGATTACGGTAATAAATTCATTCATTCTTGTTAGGCTCCTTTGTATAGAAGAATCTTCTCGGCTATCTTATTGGCATTTACCTGATAAGTACCATCTTCAATTCTCTGTTTTAAAAGATCCAGTTTTTCCTCTGAAGTTGGCTGCTTGATCTCTTTTACCATGAGGTTCTTCAAAGTAGATGCAAACTTTGAATCTATTTCTTCCGGCGACGCAGAACGGATTGTTATTTCATCATATTTGTTTTTTGAGGATTCCGAAGCATTGACCACGGATGTATCCTGATTTTGTCGTGTCATGGGTGTATTATATAGCGTACTATAATAGTTCGGTGAAATACGCATTTAACGACTCCTTTCTAAGAGCTTATATACCAAAGGTTCTATTTATATTATCGTCATAAGTAAAAAAATATTAACTTTCGATTCAGTAATTTCTTATTTAAAGAGAATATAAATGCTTTAGTAGAACATTTGAAATATTAGTGCAGGAAGTTTGAGTCACAACAGCTCCAATGTTATAAGCAACCATAGGCATTCCGTATACAACACAGCTTTCGGCATCTTGCCCGATTGTAAAGGCACCCTTTTTTTTCATGCTGAGAAGTCCATCAGCGCCATCCCTTCCCATTCCAGTCATAATAATACCAACAGAATTTGGACCGGCTGTATCCGCAATGGATTGAAAGAGAACGTCTACAGAAGGGCGGTGGCCGCTTACCTTTTCACCAGAATAGCAATTTACGCTATAGCGGCTCCCAATTTTAACTACTTTCATTTGTAAGTCACCAGGGGCAATAAGAACTTGACCTCGTTCGATCGCATCTCCACTTTGAGCCTCTTTTACATTCATTTGGCACAATCGGTTTAAGCGATCGGCATACATTTTAGTAAATCCTTCTGGCATATGTTGGGTCACTAAAATTCCTGGAGTATCAGGAGGAAGATTTTTTAAGACCTGAAGCGTTGCCTCAGTTCCTCCAGTTGAAGCTCCAATTGCTATAACCGTATTGTAAGCATTTAAAGAAAATAGTTTTCCGTTGTTTAATGAATTTTTGGAAACCACAGGAGATGCCTGGGGCACCTTGATCTTGGCCCTAGAAGCAATGAATATTTTACTTATTAATGTATTTAAAAATGTACTGGAAGAGTTCCCTGAGGACATGTCTGGTTTTCTGACAAAATCCACAGCACCAGCGGAAAGTGCCTCAAATACGTTTAGATTCAAGGAGGATACTAATATTACTGGCACCGTATAGATAGGCAATAGTTTTTTTACAAAATCAATACCGCTTAACCGGGGCATCTCCACATCAACCGTAACAACGTCAGGTTTTAGAAGTGGTATTTTACGCTCCGCATCAAATGCGTCAACGGCATAGCCAATCACTTCAATATTTGGATTTTGGGATAAATTATCAATCAACACCTTGCGGAAAAGCAAGGAGTCATCTACTATAAGAACTCTGATTTTTTCGTTCATATTTTACTCCATTCTTGGCACTGATAAAAGCATAGCCAGGCTGATGTAAGTTTTACATTTTCTGCTATTTGGTTATAAATCTGTGTAATATAAAATCCATTTACCGTTACATAGCAGCAGTAAATAGATTTTATATTAAACAGATTATTCTTTTCGATAGGTTGCTGGCATTATATACTTAAACGGAGTTTTTTCTTTATTAATGGTTTCTGAATGACCTATTAGCAAGTAGCCCCCTGGTGCTGATGCATCGTAAAAACGCTGAATCAAGCCATCTTTTGTGTCTTGATCAAAATAAATCATTACATTCCTGCAGAAAATGACATCAAATTTTAAACGAAACCGTATGGGATCCATTAGGTTAAACGTCTGGAAGATAACATTGGATTTAATGGCTGGCGCCACGGAATAAATACCTGGTTCTGCTGTTTTTACAAAATACTTTGATTTCCAGGCTGGAGATAGATTCTTTAAAGACTCTTCATCATAAACCGCCTGCTTTGCTGCATTTAAAGCATTCTGTGATATATCGGTGGCTAAAACTCTGGTATCCCAGAGGGCGGCTTGCGCCCCCAGGGATTCTTTTAAAATCATTGATATTGTATACGGTTCTTCACCAGAAGAGCAGCCAGCACTCCATATGCTTAAAACTTTATTCTTTTTTGTACTTAATAGATAAGGAAGAATGGTTTCACGGAAAAAATTAAAATGAGCTTCCTCCCTCATAAAGTAAGTATAATTTGTTGTAAGCTTATTCAGCATTACTTCCAGATCAGCTGGATTTTTTGATGAGGTAACGTGGTCTATGTATTCTGTAAAAGAAGAATATCCCATGGTAATGATTGTATTAGACAAACGTCCCATAATCAGCTGCATCTTTTTTGACAAGTCAATTCCATAATTCTTTTTCACGAACTGAACCAGTCGTGTGAAGTCTTGCTGTGAAAGTGTTAACATAGAAAGGCCGTCCTTTATGAGTTATTAACTAAGGTTTCACAATCCATAAGCAGAACAACTTTGTTGTCCGGCATGGAAATCATACCACTTACAAGCTCTTCCCGGTTGTTTGCCGGGATAGAAGAGATCTGGGAATAATCGATATCCAAAACCTGTTCAACTGCGTCTACAATGATTCCGATAAAAACAGAATCTACATTTAAGACAATGACACAGGTCGTATTGGTATATTCAATCTCAGATTTTCCAAGTCTTAAACGAATATCAATAATAGGAACGATTTGGCCCCTTAAATTGATAATTCCTTTTACATAATTGGGCATCATTGGCATGGTAGTAATGGCATGATTGGTGATAATCTCTATAATATAGTTGGTACTTACTCCAAAAATCAAGTTATCTGTGCGGAAGGTAAGGTAGCGTTCCGTAGTTTCAGAGCCGGAAGAAGCAAGACCTCTTGATGCTGCATGGTTTGAACCGGTCATAGTAGTTTGCGTATTCTCTGCTGACATTTGTATTCCTCCAATTCCAATTAGTATTGATTGTGTGCCGCAGCATACAGATTTAAAACGTCTAAAATGATGCTGATATTGCCGTCACCAAGGATGGTGCAACCGCAGATTCCGGAATTCTTAATGTTGAAGCTGTTTAAATAAACTGGAAGCGGTTTTACTACAACCTGCTGTTCTCCAAGCAGATCATCAACAAAGAGGCAATAAGACTTGTCACCGGATTCAACCCATACCAGTATACCGTCTTCGATATTGGTTATCTTTGTATCAATATTGTAGAGAGTATGTATACGAATAATAGGATAGAACTGATTCATGCACTTGATGATTTCATTTCCCTCAGTATCGTATATAACATCTTCACTCTTAACCTTAAAGGACTGTCGGATGTTTGCAATAGGAATGGTAAATACAGATTTACCAACTGCGATTTCCATACCATCGACGATTGCCATAGTAAGAGGAATCTTTAATGTGGTACACATTCCCTTACCTAATTCACTAGTAACAGTAACGGTACCCCCAACGGCTTCTACATTCTTCTTTACAACATCCATACCAACACCACGGCCAGAATATTCCGTTACCACTTCATTGGTAGAGAAGCCAGGTGCAAGAAGAAGAGCCAAAATTTCTTTCTGGGTATACTCATTTTCCGGTTTGGTAAGAATTCCATTTTTCTTCGCTTTTGCTAATACACCAGCAGGATCTACACCATGACCGTCATCTTTGATTGCAATAATAACTTCATTCGTTGTATGGGTAGCAGAAAGTGTTATCTCTCCCTGAGGATTCTTTCCGGCAGCAATACGTTCCTGAACAGAATCTTCAATTCCATGATCCATGGAATTACGAACGATATGCATAATAGGATCACCAATGCTATCAACAATGGATTTGTCAACTTCTGTATTCTCGCCAACAATGGTAAGCCTAACGTCCTTTTGCAGCTTTTGCTTCATATCTCTGACAATTCGGTTCATTTTCTGGAACACACCGGATACTGGCACCATGCGCAGGGACATGACGATGTCTTGAAGATCGTCCGTCAATTTACGAAGCTGTCTGGTTGCTTTTAAAAAGCTATCCATGTTTTTTAAGTTCTGAATGTCAGGAGAGGAGGTTACCATAGATTCTGTAATAACGATTTCTCCAACAATTGCAACAAGATTATCAAGCTTAGCCAGATTTACACTGATTAAATTCTGCTTATTTGGTGTCTGGTGGCCAGTGCTAGCAGCGGCAGGAGCGCTCGCAACCGCATTTTCATGTACAGGAGCTGCAGTTGTAGGAGTCTTAACCTCATCCGCTGTAGCGTTTTTAGCACGTACATTTTCAATTAATTCATATGATTGGATATTGTTTAAATTACTTACCTGGGAGATGGCAGATTCTGCATCTTTACTGGATTCAAAAGTTAAATAAAATCCCTTTTCAATAATGGTAGCGCAGGTCTGGCTGTTCGTCTCTATATCAGCTGGGTAGTGGTTGAATTCCAAACCGGATTCTTTCAATGCACTTATAATCATGAAAGCTCTTAAGTTCTCCATTCCGCAACCTTCATCAAAAAAGAGGCGAAGAAAATAGGAAGCGTTATCATCAGGACATTCGGCTAATTCCATTCGAATTTTATCTAAGTCAGCGGTCTGTGTGGCTGGTGCAGATACCTTTTTTGTTTCTTCCGACTTTTTCGGCTCAGATGATTTCGCAATTGGTGCCTCTGTGTTCTTTGGAGTTTCTTCCTCACTGATTATTTTCAGGAAGCTATTAATTTCCTGGGTCAGATTGTCGACATTATCACTAAGTGGTTCATTGTTTTCTACCTTTGAAACCTCTGCTCTAAGCATATCGGTTGAGCGGAACATTAAATTAAAAAGGGTACCTTTGTGGGAAATGTCAAGGGAATCCAAACCATTCTGACGAATATAGAAGAATAAATCTTCAATGTGATGGGCGATCTGCATTAGGGAAGAAAACTCCATCATCGCAGAAGAACCCTTGACGGTATGCATGATACGAAAGATTTCATTCACATCGTCCACCGTTAAATCTCCTGCTTTTTCGGCTTCTATCAGGAGTTCATCCAATTGCTCCAGTAGAGAATTGGTTTCAAAGAGATACATATCAAGCATATTATCCATGCCGTTATCCATAATATTTACACCGCCTTGTCTAATTAGTATATATCTATTTATCGGTATGGATAGTTAAAAAATAATAGCAATTAGTAGAACGTTTGGAAAAAAATAAATGATTTATCACATAAATGGAGGCTACTATGGCAGATGTTTTAAAAGTAACAACCCCGCTTTCGGGTTATGATAATTCAACAATTAAGAACAATCCCCAGGCCGGCCAAGGCGCCCAGATTCAAAACCCCGTTGATCCCACTCGAGTAACACGTGGAGACAACCGTACCAATTCCGGAGGAAATGGAGAGCAGCAGCTAGCATTTCAATACAAATCCAACTTTGGCTCATTTCTTAATATGGTTAAAAATATTCCTGACCTATCAAAGATTTTCGCCGATCTGTTTTTTCAAGGTGATGAGATGCTCACCGGGGGTGTCATGGGGCAGGAAGCAGCAGAGAAGATTGCTGCATTTTTTAAGGCCACTCAGATGAATGAGGAAGACATATTACCATTTTTAAAAGAACAGGCAGAATCCAATGTCAAATTCAGCGGTGGATTATTTGATCAGATGCGAATGGTAATGGCAGATACTAATTCTGTTGATTTAAAGGCAGATGTGCTTAATTTTATTAAGAAATTTAATGACATGTCATCTGGAAAGCATATTCTAGGAGATATATTCCGTACATTAAGGGAAATGGAAAGTTTTGTATATAAGCAGACAAGAGAACAAATTCAAGAGATGTTAAAAGAATTGGATATGACTGCACAGGAAGGAAACACTTCTGAAAACAGCGCTTTGCTGAAAAATAAGATTATTCCATTCCTTGCTCGTTATATATCAGCAAACCATGACATGGGTACAGTAAGAGATAAGATTTCACTACTCACTGTATTGATATCCAGATATGAAAATGGAAACAAAGGGGAAGTCTTACAAGCATTTCAAAGACTGACTGGATACCAAGGGTTTCGTAAGTATTTTGGTGAGATGACACTGAATCAGTTCAGTCAATTATTAGATCAGGTAGACATGGATCAAGCCGCCGGCAAAAACGAGTGGTCCGACAAATTCCTGGATTTTCTACGGACAGGAGTGAATGGAGGAACTGGTCTTGAAAACAGACAGACATTCTTAAACATGATGAACTCCATGGTTATGAACGAAAGTGTTTATATGCCGCTTTTGCATCTGGCTTTTCCTATCAATATTAATGGGAAGAAACTCTTCACTGAGATGTGGATTGATCCGGATGAACATGGCAGTACCACACAAGCCGGAATAAAGCGAGTATCCAGAATCTTTGTAAAATTTGATATCCAAGGATTGGGGCAGTTTAAACTGTTGCTTGTTTATGGTGGTGATGCATCGTCTCTGCAGCTATATTATCCCGAAGGGATGCAAAAATCAGAAGGTTCCATTCAAAAAGGAATCAAGGCTATATTTGAGCAGCATCGTTTGAGGATTGATAACTTGCATCTCCAGGCTGGTGGAGGTCCTTCTTCTCCTTTGGAGGTATTTCCTAAAATACAGGAAAGGAAAAATTCAGTCGATGTCAGAATTTAAAAATACGTTAAACAAAAAAGCAGTAGCAATCAAATATGACGAAAACAAGAATGCAGCGCCTGTCATCGTAGCTTCCGGAATGGGATATATGGCAGAAAAGATTATTGAGACGGCCAATGAAAGCGGTGTCCCAGTATACGAAGACAATTCACTTGCATCGATTCTTACTCAACTTGAACTTGGGGCTCAGGTTCCGGAAGAACTTTACCATGCAATTGTAGATATTTATCTCTATTTTTTAGACTATGTACCAGACATCAAGGAAAAATTGTTGACAGAAAACTCCGATGATTCAAGTTCAAAAGATCTTGAATCACCTGGAACGGAGGATTAAAACTATGTTTATGGAATGTAAAAAGGCCTGTATATACACGTTCGCCGGCTCATTGCTTGCGGAAGTAGAAGTATTAGATGGAAATAAGGAAGCCATTGAGCTAATCATCAAGGAAGAGGATATTTGGAATATCAGTGGCGAAACAATGATTGAATTTTATGACGGCAAACAAGGTCTTGTTACCTGTAAATGTCGAATTTCAGGAATGACGAAGCTGGCGGATCAGACTGCCTACCGCGCTACTTGCAAGATAGTAAAAATGGTCAATGAAAATGAGAGACGCCAGGCATTAAAAGTCAGAATAGAACAACCTGTAACCATTGAAACTTCAGAAGATAGTGGCCAAATTATACATATCCATGCAGAAATTAAAGATATCAGTCAAGGTGGCGTAGGTTTTGAATCCAAGGAAAGTTTAAATGAAGATCAGTCTTTTTCCTTTTTGATTAACACCAGCTATGGATTACTGCGCTTGAAAGGTTGTGTTCTTTGGAAGAAAGATTTTACAGATGATAATGAGGAATTATGCTATCGCTATGGTGCCCAATTCTTAGAAATGACCCCTCATCAGGAATCAATAATTAAAAAATTCACTCTTTCCGAGCGGCTGAAAAAACAGTAATATCCGTTGATGGCTTATGTTTCATACTCAACCTGACGATAAAAATTATATACTGTAAATTAATTGTTTTAGCTTAGAAAAGGAGTGATTGAATGAAAAAGCGAACGCGAACAACGGCCATGGTGATACTAACGGCCTTTTGTTTGTGCTTGATCCCAGAGAAATCTATGGCGACAGACGCCATTAGTTCGGTCAGCATTAAAGTAGGACTTAATATTGAGGCGGGAGACCGTTTGCCGGATATACAGATTGATAAAACAAGTGCAGACTGTTATGTAACGGCAGGAGGTAAGGAGTATAGGGTGACGGAGGCAACATGGGTAACGTCTACCACGAAAGACATGACGATTGGGGAAGAACCCAAGATGAATGTAACGATTACTCCTTCCAGTGAATCAGATGCCTATTTTAAATCATCTTACGAAGCTTCTAAGATAAAAGTCAATGGCGGCTCCTATGTCAGTGCAAAGCGCCAGGGCAGTGATTTAATTGTTACACTGCGGGCTAAGGCGGTAAAGGGACTATATGCAGAACCTGATGATGTTGGTTGGAAGGACACAAGGCTTGGCCTGGCTGTATGGTCGAAGGGAGATAATACTTCCGGTGCCTATGAGATCTGGCTTTATAAGGGAAAGAAAATTGTCTTTAAGAAGGAGCAGGTCACTGCAACCACATATAATTTTTATCCTTATATGACAGAAGAAGGTACCTATTCCTTTAAAATTCGTTCCATTCCATTTAAACAGGAAGAGTTAAAGAACGGTAAAAAGAGTAACTGGGTAGAATCAGATGAACTATTAATCAGAGACCGTGATGTATCAGACGGAACCGGCAAAGAGGCAGATCGTAAAACAGATACCACTAGTAGTACTCAACCACCAAGTGGTTGGGAAAAAGAGTCAGGTGTTTGGCTTTATCGCCATAAGGATGGAACCATACAGACGGATTCTTGGATGGCACTTGATAATGTATGGTATCGGTTTGATCAGAATGGAAAGATGATAACCGGTTGGTTTATCTTGGATTCGGATATATATTATTTGGATGCCAACGGAGCCATGTTGACAGGCTGGCAAAAAATTAAAGATGTATGGTATTATTTCTACCCTGATAATGGACATGAAGCGCCTCAGGGGGCAGCTGCCACCAACTGGCAGGTAATAGATGGTTATACTTATTTCTTCAGTAACCAAGGGGCCATGCAAAAGGGCTGGATCAATCAAGCTGGAAGATGGTATTATTTAAATGCCATTCCTGCTAATCTTGAAGGTGTCATGATCAAAGGCCTATTTATCCGGAATGAAAAAACTTATTTCACAGGAGAAGATGGAGTTATGGCTACTGGCTGGCAGCAGGTAGATGGGTATTGGCGTTATTTCCATGAAGATGGAAGCATGGCAGTCAAAACTACAATTGATGGATATCCAATCAATGAAGATGGAGTGTGGGATCGATGATAAGAAAAAACAGTATCACGAAGAATTTCATATTATTAGCTGTTTTGGCGATAATGATGGCATTTCTACCCCCTCTAACAGTTCCTGCGGCTGAATCAATTGTAATTAGAAGCTTAAATTTAACGTTTAAAAGTCAAACCGGAGATCAGGAAATATTAATGCCTGAGTTAACAACTACAACCTCAGGAGTAACAATTCAGGATACCCTTTGGAAGAGAGATATTAGTAAGTGGAAAGCTGCTTCTAATGAAAGAGTCAGTGTTATTTTTACTTCTGATAATATGATCTTTGCTGAATCCTACAACCGTACTGAGTGCAAGGTGACTGGAGCCAAATTTGTTTCAGCTAAGGCTCTCGACAATAACACCCTGGAGGTCAAAGTCGATTATATTCCAGTCGTGAAGCTAGGGAAGACCTCCCAAGCCGGCTGGAGCGATAGTAAAATGACAAAAGCTGTATGGAAAAAAGTGGAATTTGCCACAGGTTACCAGGTAGCTCTATATGCAGACGATAAATTAAAAAAACGAATTTCTGTTTCTACTAATATGTTAGATCTTTCTGATCTAATGGACAAGAATGCAATTTATTACTATGAAGTGCGTGCGATCGGCTTTACCGCTGAAGATCGAAAATACTTGAAAGAGGGAGATTATGTAACCTCAGACGAAAGCACTCTAAGCTATGATGGAGACACCTCCGGAGCATGGAAAGGTAATACATACAAACAGGAAGATGGAGGCGTTCCAAGAAACAGCTGGAAACAAATCTTAAACGACTGGTATTATTTTGATGGCAACGGAATTCGTCAGACCGGTTGGTTACAGTCCGGTCAAAGGTGGTACTACTTAAATCCGACAGACGGTAAATTAATGACTGGCTGGCAGCAGCTTAATGGAAAATGGTATTATTTAAATACTCAAGGCGGAGAGATGATGACTGGCTGGATTGAAAGTAAACCAAAAGTCTGGTATTATTTAAATTCCGACGGAAGTATGGCAAGCAACACCAAAGTAGGGGAATACTGGGTGGATGCTTCTGGAAAATGGATTTCATAAATGCCTTAATAAGGCGGGAGGAATGAATTTTGGCAACAATAGACCAGTTAAAAATGTCTGCACTTGCGGGAGCAACTTCAGGGCGGACACAAAACACTGCATCCACATCTAGTAATGAATTTAAAAAAGTATTAAAGTCAATTGCAAATGTTCCAGAGAATTTGGAAGGAATATTTACTGAGGCTGCAAACAAATATGGAATATCAGAAAAGCTCCTTAAGGCAGTTGCGAAGGTGGAATCTAATTTCAATGCCTCAGCAACTTCCAATAAAGGAGCCGCAGGTATCATGCAGTTGATGCCCGCCACAGCAAAGTCTCTTGGTGTAGTGAACCCATATGATGCCAGAAGCAATATTATGGGAGGCGCCAAATATCTTAAGGAGCATTTAGAGCGATTCGATGGAAATATAGACCTTACTCTAGCTGCTTATAATGCCGGAGGCAACAATGTAAAGAAGTACGGAGGAATCCCGCCTTTTAAAGAAACACAGGAATATGTAAAGAAGGTAAAGAATTATATGGGTAGTTCTGAATCCACTAAGACTGGATCCTTATACTTCTCTAGTAATTCAAAGAACTCCAATAATGATATGGCTACTGCAGCTTCCAATTATAGTTCTTATTCACCTCAAGGTATGTCTGGAATCAATGAGTTATATCAAACACTCACTTCATTGTCTGGACAATCTTCAGAAACAGATGGAAATTCGTTGTCGGCAAATAAGACAAACTATCTATATTTAATAGAACTAATGAAGATGCGCATGCAGATGTCCTCTTATAGTCTAGGAAGTCAGGACAATACAACGAACTCTGCGAACTCAACTAATGGAATCATCTAATTATACTAAAAGCACTGGAATGTGAATGAACATACCAGTGCTTTTTACATTGCATTTAGTTGTATCAATCATGTAGGGCACTATTTTAGAAAATCTATTTTATTCACTTTTACATTGATCTATTTATTACCCCTATCTTCACTGAATCATATTCTTAGGTCATATATTTTTAGCTCATATATACTTAGCTCATTACAAAATATATATTTGAATAGGAATAATGAATAAGATAAATATTGTTACCATGACTTTGATCTTTAGGTTAACCTAATATAGGTGATTATTAATTCATATAGCTCTCTTGATGACTCGGAAGTTAAAGTGCATGAGTTAGAACTGAGGTTGATTAATTGGATCATAACTGTTTTGTTATAAATTGATAAAGGACTGATTTAAATATATTAATATTATAATAGTAAGTGTATTGTCAGGACTTAAAAATAGCTACATAAGAATAGCTACATAAGAATAGCTACATAAGAATAACTGCAAAAGAATAGCTACGAATAAATAGCTATGAAAGAATAGCTACGCAAGAAAAGCTACGGAAAAATAGATACGCAAAAACAACTACTAAAAAATAGATACTAAATTAAAGTTACATATAATAAAGCAATACGATAATAGTTACTTAACTGAAACGACTCGATTATAATTAGCATTACATTATGTATCGTATAAATATCGAACATTAAAAAATAGGTTTACTTGAAGTTGATCTTCACCTGGCTTTATATTAAAGAAGCAATTACCATTGCTTATCGGAGATCAATATTGCAAGGTACAACGTATATCCTTATCTTTCATAGTTAGAAGTCGTTACTTTGATAGCAACTCACTACAGTACCAGCTTTTACTTCTTCTATATATAGTCATCTATAAAATTCAACCTATTTATTCTATCCTTTCTTTATATAAGTTACTTCAACCATTACCCCTGTTTAGTTCATGATCCCTAAATAATTCATAGAGCCAATCTTTATAGAATTTATGATTATCTTTGGCC